>NZ_JAGFEU010000003.1:0-597953 GCF_039655955.1 Acinetobacter sp. CWB-B33 | reverse complement strand
TGACATTAATTTCTCAAATAAACTTCGAGTAATTTCTACCATCAATCAATGAAAATAATTTCGATCAATCAACCAGTAAAAATCCACACAAGTTGTTCTTCATAATCTCTTAATGATCTTCTTGCTGATTCGTCACCAGCAAGCTAGGTCGGCTATATTACTCTCTATCTCTAGAAAGTCAACTGATAATTCAGATTATTTTCAAACTTTCTTTTTAAAACCAAACTCAATCAATTCAATCAAGTCTTTGTTTCTTAAGAAGTTTTAATCTTCATCACCGCCGATGGATGTGCATTCTACAGCATTTCCTACCCCATGCAACCCTATTTTTTAATTTATTTATTTGTGTGTCTATTTTTTATGCATTTTGCGTTTTTTCATTCATAATTTGATCAAATTTGCTTTAATAGTAATAATTCAGGACTATTTGAACGTTTTTAATTATCATTGCGCAAACACTTTTGCCGAATAAAAAGCGTCAGGACTATATATGCGCCATACTTCTTTTTTTTATGCAGGCTTGCTGTCTTTTGCAGTCACGGCGCCCGCATTTGCAAATGAACAATCTGCAGAAACAGCGGAAAGTACAGAAATTGCCAATACATCCAGAACTCAACAGCTTGCTCAAGCCGCGATGGCTAAATCCTCTGAAGTCGCAAAAAAACTATCCGTAAATGCGACCGCCGCCCAATCGGATGAAGAAAAAGACCCTTTTGAAGCATTCAACCGTAAAATTTTTGCTTTTAATGAAGTGCTGGATACATATATTGCGCGCCCGCTGGCGATTCAGTATGTTGAAAAAGTGCCCGATGATGTCCGCGGGTCTTACCGTCAATTCCGCAAGAATTTAAATGAGCCTTGGAATGCTGTTAACCAGCTGATTCAGGGCCGCCCTGCACGCGCCGCCAAATCTTTAGGCCGCTTCACAGTCAATACACTGACTACTTTAGGCTTTGCTGACCCCGCGCAGCGCTTAAATCTGACTTCAGAGTCTGAAGGCCTCGGCATTACGATGGGATATTACGGCATTCCTTCCGGCCCGTATTTAGTTTTACCTGTATTGGGCCCAAGCACTATTCGTGAAGCTGTTGGAACGGCTGCAGACAGTCAAGCGCGCCCGCAAAAATATCTGCTTGAAGATCACGACGGCGCATATTGGTCAGAACAGGTGCTTCGCGGCGTAGATGCACGCTCTCAGCTGCTGGAACTTGAAAATGTGCTGCAGGGCGATAAATACGCCCAAATTCGTGATTTCTACTTACAGCGCATCAGCTTTGCTGTGACGGAAAAGAAAGGCATTGCAGACGAAAATATGTTTATTAATACTGACGACGAACCAGATGATACTCCCTCATCTGATTCTTCAGATGACAATACATCGGATACACCTGCAGAAGCATCTCCTGCAGATTCAAGCGCGCCTGAATCTGATAACGGCATCACAGAATAGTTAAATTTATTCTCTTGCTAGAGGGGTTTTTTTCCTCCAGCAAGGATTTGCTTGTTATAGTAGTTCAATGACACACCTTATGGATCATACAAATTCTTTATGTATTTCATTCAGCCGACTCGTGATATTCCTTATTTAGAACAGGTTATTGCCGCACTTCCAAGTGTTCAGATGATCCGTATTGAAGATCTCGATTTGTATGATCCCACTATTATTGCTATCGCCGATGTCCGTGATTACTTAACGCATCAATGGACATTGCCGACGATTGTTCTTGCTTTGGAAGATGAAGGCGCTGCCCTTGCGCAGGCATGGGAGCAAGGCGCCCTCGCAGGCTGGATGTGGAGCAAGCCGCCAGCAAACCCGCAGCAGGCTTTAATTAAGATTGATGCGCAATATAAGCGCAATCAAGACAGCCGGGACTTGCCGTCAGCAGCTGAATTGCAAAAAAAGCTCCTGCCGAACCCTATTGAACTCACCAATTATAAAGTTGAAACCTTTTTTCAGCCTTCGGCGTATTTATCTGGCGATTGGTACGATTACTGGAAAATCAGCGATAAAGAAGTCTTATTCTATTTGGCGGATGTTTCCGGCCATGGGGTGACCAGCAGCCTGCTGACATCCTGGATGGCCGCTTTTCACGGCCGTTCAAAGACCCCGCGTGAATTGATTAAAAAGCTTAATGGCATGCTGGTACAGGAAAATATCGAAAAGCACATTACCATGCTCACTGGCATTCTAAATTTAGAAACCCACCAGCTGCGCTGGTCCAGCGCAGGGCACTATCCTCCCGCCATTTTATTTGAACCGAATAAAGAACCTAAAGTCTTAACCACCAGCAGCTTTCCGCTTGGCCTCACTGAAGATTTAGAAGTTGAAGAGTTTGAATGCACGCTAAACCGCCATGCGCGGTTTATTATTTGTTCGGACGGCGCGCTGGAACCGTTCGATGGCGGCTTAAACGAACAGCTCGGCCAATTGGTGCATCATTTGCAAAATCAATCATTTCAGGCACCTGAACATGTTGCTGACGATATTGCCATCCTAAGTTTCCGCAGAATGAATTAACATATAAATCAATATATTATCATTCAACCTTAGTTTATACGACTGCTGGCTACTTGAGTAAGCAGTGGCCCTATGGGATAATTTACTATCCTTCTCTGCAAATGGCATTTATATGTCAACAGGTCATGTTGAATATGCAAGCTTGAACGGAACGCATATTTTTAAGCTTATTGGCGAAGTGCGTGCCCAATCTTGCATTAGTTTAGACAAGTTACTGAATAAAATTGAACAGCAAGAGAATGTTATAGGCGCAATCGTAGATTTAACCCAAACAACATTCATTGACAGTACAGTTTTAGGCATCCTGGCTAAATTGGGCTTAAAGCTCAAGCAAATCCATCACATTCAGGCAGTTATGCTGTCAACCAACTCAGATATTACGACTCTGGCCAACAGTATGGGGCTGGGGCAGGTTTTTGTCATTTTAGATTACTGCGGTGATCCGAGTGTCTGCACCCGCGAATTAATGGAAGAGCATATTACACACGGCAGTATGCTGAATACTGTACTGGATGCGCACAAAACATTGATGAAACTCAATGACAGCAATCAAAATATGTTTGAGCCTTTGGTAAAGCAGCTGCAAAAAGAGCAAGACAGTTTAGACCAAACTGCACAGCAAAACGCATAAGCGTTTTCTCCCTTCCTGAGATCTCCCATGACTTTCCTTTCCGTCGCGCAAATGAACTCCCAAAATGATATAGAAGCCAACTTCTCTGTCATTGATTCATTAATCCTGCAAAGCAAAGCTCAGGGAGCAAGCCTGATTGTATTTCCTGAAAATTTTGTCTGCTTTGCAGCCGGAAAACAGCGGGAAACAGGCGCGCAATTTGAAGCAATTCAGCAGCGTTTAGAACAGCTTGCGCATCGCCACGATATCTGGATTGTTGCGGGCACACTCCCTTGCCCGTTCCGCCCAGATGGCTCCATTATTGAAGATGGCCGTGTGCGTACAGTGAGCCTATGCATCAGCCCTGAAAAAACTGAAGCGCGCTATGACAAAATTCATTTATTTGATGTGCAAGTCGGCGATTCTGTCGGCGGCTATCAGGAATCTAAATTTTTCGAACCCGGCACTGATTTAACAATTGCGAAAACACCTTTTGGCAATATTGGCTTAATGGTCTGCTATGACTTGCGTTTTCCAGAACTGGCTTTAAGTTTGCGCGCTCAAGGCGCCAACATCCTGACCGCGCCTGCCGCCTTTACCTACACCACAGGTGAAATGCACTGGCAGTTCTTGCTTCAAGCGCGCGCGATGGACAGTCAATGCCAGGTTTTAGGCGCTGCGCAGCAAGGCTGGCATGGTGAAAAACGCCAAACATGGGGACATGCGGGCGCAGCCAACAGCCGCGGACAATTACTCGATATCATTCACGAGGAAGGTGCTGGCCTGATTACAGTACCCTTTGATTTAGCCGAGCAGCAGCTGGTTCGGGCATCGATGCCTTTGATGCAGCATCGCGTTTTATTGCAATACTAAGAGCGCATCTGACGTTCACGTTGAGTGAACTTCATTCATGCTGTGATTTAACCTCATTATTTCTTAATTCACTTATTTTCAGCTCGTTTTTAAAATAAATTCGCATATAATAATGATTCTTATTCAAAACCATTTATCCAAATGTTCAAATCAGCCCTCCTCTCAGCATTGCTGCTGTCTCTAGCAACTGCATCTTTCGCAGAACTTCACGTTTCAGAAAAAATCCGCCCCGCGGTTAACTCTTCAGTGAATCCCAATATTCCACGCCTAGAGATTCCGCCCACGCCCAACAGCATGCCATTGCCTGCATTTGGTCAAGGCATCATTGGCTGGGGGACAGGCCCTGACGGCGCAGAAGCGCGTTTGAATAACATCACCAAAGAAGATGTTGCCAAGCTTAAAACCCAAGCTGTGACTTTAGAGATGGTTGAAACATGGCAGAAGTTCTATGAAAATGAAACGCTGCGCAATGCAGGCAATCCAACTGCGCCATTTCGCGCACAGTTGATGAAAAAAATTGCGGGTCTCTGGTAAGCGGTTCGAAATTCAGCTCATTGATGGCATCTTCCATTAATGAGCGCGGTGACACACTGCCTTTCGATCTCTAATTCAATCTCCCTCTCCTGCTTTTTATTTACGCTCAGCATTACGCTTTGCAATTTTTACAAAAACCCTGCTTATTCTTTATTCATTTTCAGACAGGATGGATGTTTCCCAGCCAATATTCAGAGAATTACAATGTCCTTAGAAAAAGTCGTTTATACAGCACATGCAAAAGCAACAGGCGGCCGTGATGGCCGGGCTACTTCATCGGATGGTATTTTAGATATTCAGCTGAAAGTGCCGAAAGAAATGGGCGGCACAGGCGGCGGTACGAACCCTGAGCAGCTGTTTGCAGCGGGCTATTCTGCATGTTTCTTAGGCGCCATGAAATTTGTTGCCAACCGGGACCATTTAAAAATCACGCCTGATGTTTATATTGAAGGTGATGTCGGCATTGGGCCAATTCCAACAGGTTTTGGTATTCAGGTGACTTTAAATATTCACTTGGAAGGTTTGGAACAAAGCGAGGCGCAAAAACTGGTTGATGCTGCGCATATTGTCTGCCCGTATTCAAATGCAACACGCGGCAATATTGATGTGACGCTGAATGTGATTGTTTGATTTTTTAGTAAATAATTCAAATGTTTACGCCGAAGCCGTTTTTTTCGAATCGGCTTTTTTTGGGGAAATTAACTCATTGAAACTAATCAAAAAATTTATAGTAAAAAATATTGATTATTTCGTATAACAGCCATTATGTTAAATAGACATTTAAATCAGCATGAGATTTTAATATTTCTAGAAATATTTTAATATTCATTATTTTTAAAATGATAATTTTCAAATATGAAAAAAATACTAACTTGCTCAATATTCTTAGCCTGTTCTTTTACTTATGGTGCAGACGGTGAGCATTGCGATGGTATTGCATATGCAGCAGATACATTGATGACTTTTCACCAAATGGGATCGGATGTAGACAAAGCTAAAGATATTTATGCAAATCTCTTCAAAGAGGAAGGTGAAATTTTCAATCAGATAGTAGATGAAGTAAAGAAATCACCTGTTTATACCAAAGAAGAAGAAGCAGAGAAAGCCATAGAAGACTTTAAAAATAAATGGAAAAACTATTGTATAGAAAACAATATAAAGTAATTCGTAATTGAACTGATGATCTTCATAGTGATTCTAATGATTTCCTAAAATCAACATAATACAGCTTATGCGAAATCCAGCTATTGATCTAATATAAATCAATAGCTTATATTAATTTAAAAAGTCTAATTCACTAGAATTAGGCTTTTTAATAGATTTTTCTTGTTTCACACTTAGTATTCAACCATTATTCCACGATTTTAATTAAGCATAGTAAACAGTACTCTCAGCCATCAGTGATGGAATATTCCTTTCATCACTCCGCTGCTTCATTGGTTACACGCAGAACTTCTTCCAGTGTCGTTTTACCTGCCAGCACTTTACGCAATCCATCATCACGGATAGAACCAGATTGTTTGCGGGCATAGGCTTCTACTTCAAACTCGGCGGCATTGCCATGAATTAAGCGGCGCATCGACTCATCCACAGGAACAATTTCATAAATCGCAGTACGGCCATTAAAGCCTGTATGCGAACAATGCTCACAGCCATTCGGCTGAGGCAATTTTAAGTGCGCATCATGCTCAATATTGGCAAACAGCTGTTCTTCAAAATCATCCGCTTCATGCCAAGTCGCACAGTGTGAACACAAGGTGCGCACCAAGCGCTGCGCAATCACACCAATCAGAGAACTGGATAATAAAAACGGTTCAATCCCCATATCTTTTAAACGGGTCACTGCGCCTACCGCAGTATTGGTATGCAGGGTGGATAACACCAAGTGACCTGTCAATGATGCTTGAACTGCAATTTCCGCCGTTTCCAAATCTCGAATCTCACCGACCATCACCACATCCGGATCTTGACGCAGCATGGCTTTTAACGCACGGGCAAAAGTCATATCAACTTTGGTGTTGACCTGTGTCTGGCCAATGCCTTCCAGTTGATATTCAATTGGGTCTTCAGCAGTCAAAATATTTTTTGAGCCGTCATTCAGATCAGACAGCGCGGCATATAAAGTTGTGGTTTTACCCGAACCCGTTGGGCCTGTCACCAAAATAATGCCGTGCGGACGATGCACCAAAAGCTTAAGACGCTCATAGTCATTATTCATCAGGCCCAAATGCGTCATGTTCAAACGCCCCGCCTGCTTATCGAGCAAACGCATCACCACGCGCTCGCCATAAGACGACGGCAAGGTCGACACACGGACATCGACTTCACGGCCCGCTAAGCGCAGCGAGATACGGCCATCCTGCGGGATGCGCTTTTCGGCAATATCCAGTTTGGCCATGACTTTAATCCGCGACACCAGCAGCGGCGCCAATTCACGGCGCGGCTGCACAATTTCACGCAGCTGCCCGTCAACCCGCAGGCGCACTGATAATTTCTTTTCAAAAGATTCAATATGAATATCGGAGGCGCCAACACGGATGGCTTCCGACAGCAAGGCATTGATGAGGCGTACAATCGGCGCATCATCTTCCTGATCCATCAGGTCTTCAGCTTCAGGCACTGAGTCTGCAAGGCTGAGTAAATCCGGATGATCTTCCAAACCGGCCGCCACTTGCTGAGATTCCCCGGTATCTCCTGCAAAGCTGGAACTCAGCAGCTGATGAAACTCCTGATCTGTGCACAGCTGATACTGCGCAGCATGCCCCAAAAACCGCCGCGCTTCCTGCAGCGCCAGCATAGGTGTGCTTTCACGCCGCACAATATAGGCTTGATCCCCTTCATAACGGAGCAATACGCCGTGCCGCTTTGCAAAACTATAGGGTATTTGTAATTGTTTGAGTATTTGCATCAAAGTTTATAATGATGGAAAAAGTGTTTTGAGTGTACTCTAAGCACATGACAGCGTGAAGTCTGTTTTTTCAGCTTTTAATGATATAGGGAAAATTGCATTGTCTTTAATCAGTGATGTACTGCAAACGGAAACGCCTAAACTCAAGTGGTGGGGTGAGCATCATTTTGAGCTGCACCGCCCTAAAGCTTGGCAATTCGGCTCACTGCTGTTCCGCCTGACCCGCGGCCTGCAGGAATGGCGTCTGGAATACCACCGCCCGACGGTGCAGTATGACTATGAACAGCAATGGCACCGTATTGATGATCCTGAGTTTGCTTTTCCGCCGCCGGTGCATATTGAACGCTACATGTTTAAAAATACGCATGAAAATATTCAGATTATGCCAAGGCTGGCCGACCGTTCTGTGGTGATCCGCCCTGTCGATCCGATTTATATCCCTGCCGGCCAGCGCGGCACGCTGTACATCAGCACGCCATTATGGATTGCGGGATTTGTGGAAGGCCAAAGAGACCCGCTGTTTGATATTCCTGTCATTTTGCCCAAAGACACATGGTTTGGACCGAATAAGCGCATGGGCGAAATCTGCTATGCCACTGCAGTTGATGGGCGCACAGAGCTGCATCAGCTGAAAGTCCGCGCCTTTCGCGCCATTACCCCGATTGAGTTTCACAACACCAGCCACGAACAGCTGCGCTTTGACCGCATGAATGTGCCGGTTCCCGCCTTGCCGCTGTTTTACAGTGAAAGTACTGGGCGCTTGTGGACTTCGCAGATCAAAGTGCAGCATGAAGGGCCTGACCGTCCGCCGCGCATCCGCATAGAAAACCGCACGCCGCCGCATGCAGGGGAAGTGATGTATGTGCATCCGCCGCGTGAACCAGCCGGAGCTTTGTTTAACATGTTTGATTCATTTTTCTAAGAGGCAGCCATGGCGAATACCAGTATTTCCAGCGAAGTCACGAGCAGCCTCACGGGGATTGTGAAGAATCTGAACACTGACCGGATCACAGAGCTTTTGGTTGCCGTGATTCTGGCCTTGATTGGTTTTTTAATTGCGCGTTTTGTATCCAATGCCTTTATCCGAACAATTGGCGTGCGCTTCAATGCGCATCAGCGCCTGGTCTGGCGGCGCGGCATTTTTTATTTTATTTTCATCATCTTTATCATGGCCAGCTTAAAAGAAGCCGGCTTTAAGCTCAGTGTATTTTTAGGCGCGGCTGGCATCCTCACGGTGGCTTTAGGTTTTGCCTCACAAACATCCGCGTCCAACCTGATCAGCGGGATTTTCCTGATTGGCGAAGGCTCTTTTGAAATTGGCGATACCATTCAAATTACCCTGATCCGCGGCCATACCATTGAAGGTGAAGTCATCTCGATTGACTTGCTGTCCGTGAAGCTGCTGACGCAGGACAATGTCTATGTGCGCCTGCCGAATGAACAGCTGATCCGCGCGCCGGTGCATAACCTGTCTAAATTTCCGATACGGCGCATTCCCATTACGCTGGCGATTAACTTCCATGAAGACATCATTAAAGTCCGCGAAGTGCTGCTGGATGTTGCCGGAAAATATGCGCTAGTGCTGGCCGATCCCAAACCTGCGGTCACAGTGACTGCGTTCCGGGAATCGTCAATTGAGCTGCTGTTTGCGGTATGGTGCCAGCAGGAGAACTTTTTAAGAGTGCGCGATGAAATGCAGGAACGCATCCGCAACGGTTTTTTGGATAATCAAATCGAAATTCCTGTACCGAAAATGGGCTTTGTTGACCGTCCTGCTGTATCGCCTTTGCAAAATGAAGAGCTGGATCAATATGCCAATGCGCAAGAGATTAAGCGTGAACCGGACTTAAAATAGCCTGTCCGCTTTTCTGCGTTTAAATGGCAGGCATTCAAAAGTTCAGAAGGATGAGGCAGGCGCTCTCTCCTTCTTGGACAGGCTGCATGCAATAAAGAAAGATCAGTTCTTTTGCGCCTCAGGCATAGGCGCAATATAGGCAATTATCAGCATGACAAAACCTGCGCCCAAGAATGAAATGACCCGGCTCAGCGTACCAATATGCGAAAGGTCAAACAACACTAACTTTAAAGTGACCAAAACCAAAATACTGCCACCAAAAATCCATAACGAACGCAAATGCCGTTTCGATGCCGTCAGCATGCAGATGAAGGCTAAGCTGACCCACAGCAAAGTGAAACTCAGCTGCACCGTGGCGTTTTCCCACATCTCCCAGACATTGTACGGCGTGCCCAGATACACATGCAGCGCACGCAGCACCACATAGCTGCTGAGCCAAAGCAGCCCCAGCATCATCAAAATGGTGCCTAAGCTTTTTTCCAAGCCGGCTTTCATCTGCAAATTCAGCATCCAGATAAAGCCCGCCAGCATCGCGATGCTGATTAAGTCAAACGGATTCAGCACAGGCAGCAGATACAGCTGAAACGCCTGCTGGCTGAAAATTTGCGAAAAAATAATCCACAGCAGCATCAGCGTCAGTGTATTTCGAGCCTGCCAGAAAATTTTCCAATCGGGATTGGGCTGGCGATAACACCAAAGCGCAAACAGCAGCGGTAAAATCACCACACTTAAAAACGGCATGCTGGGTATTAACGTTAAGCTGGCGAACGCCAAACTGGCCAGCGCCCCTAAGCTGACCCACTCTTTTTCTGCTTTCACGCCCAGCATCGGACGCAGCCACAGCAGGGTCAGCAGCGCGCCACTCAAAGCAAACAGCAATCGGTCGGACAGATTGTGCCACAGCAGCTTGCCGTCATGGCTTAAGTCGACTGCCATATACAGCGCCAAGCCATACACAGGAATTAACCCAATCCATTTCGGCAGCAGCCATGACCATGCTGCGCCGCGGCGCAGTAGCCATTCATTGAAGATGCTGTAAAGCATGACAATGCTCAGCAGGCAAATGAAGGCTTGGCTTGGGCTGTCAATTTTTTCCAGCAGCAGCACGAACAGCATGACCGTAGCTGACAGCATCTGCATGCATTGAAAGGCAACCGCCGAACTGCTCAGCTGCTTCCGGAACTCGGCAGTGCTGTTCGCAATCAGCACCGTCAGCAGATAACTGATGCACAGCACCCAGTAAACATTGTTTGGAAAAACGTTTTGCACAGAAAAATAGTACAGGCTGGAAAAACCCGCCATCATCATCAAGCCCATGCCGACATAACGGCTGAGCGCAGAATGGCGGTACAGTCCATACACAAAGACAGCGGCGCCTTCAACCGCCCAGCCCGCCACACTCCAGTGTTCATGCAGCAGTATCGGCGGAATGAATGCCATAAAAATCAGCATCAGGCTGAAATAACTTTGCGAAATAATGCGGATCGCCTGATGGCGCTTTGACAGCAGATATAAAACGCCATAGATGCCGGCAAAAATCAAACTGAACCCCGCCTGCCAGCGCGGTTCGTCAAAATACATCAGATATAAAAAGCCATAACTGACAATCGGCACGCCAAAAACCAGCGCCAAATCCAATACCGGTTTCAATTGAAAACGCATCAGATTTTCTTTGGCCAGCAGCTGGCTGAAACGGAATCCGAGCCAAATAAAAATCGCCGCATGCGCATAAATTAAATAACTGAGTGCAGTTCTTTCCTGTTCTTCGCCTCGGTAAAAGGCATACGCGCCGCCCACCAGCACAGTCATTAAAAATGAAATCTGATTGAGAATTTTCCACGGCCTTAGCGTGCTTAAAACCGCCACGGCTAAATTGATGCAAAGATAATAAGCAATCAGCTCAGTAGCGGTGGCATTGCGCACAGGCAGAGTAAAAGGCGCAATATAGACGATCATCATCGCCATCAGCGCCAATTCAATACTTTGCTGTTTCAGGCTGAGCCAAATAGCGGGCAGCAGAATGGCGGCAAAGCATAGGCTGGCGATTGGCAAATTCGGAATGACTTGATTGTAATAGGCAAAAAATAAAGTCAGCGATAAGCTTGCCAGCCCCAAGCCCTCTAAAGCCAAAGCAAAACCCCGGTTGCGCTGCTCCAGCACATAACCCAATAGCGTTATGCCGGCACTGACCGCCGCCACCAGCCATAATTTAACCGCAAGGCTGAGTTGCCAATGCTCGGTGGCAAAACGCAGCAGCAGGATCACCCCAATCACCAAAACAGCGATAGCGGCTTTTAATACCGGATTGCCTTTAAACAGCCATTGCTGCAGCTGATCCATCAGACTGATGGAAACATCAGAGGCAATGGGCGCCTCAGATGGACTTAATTCACCTGAACGCCGTGATTCTGTTTGCCGGCTCAAATCAGGCCTTGCATGAAGTTGACGCTGCAGTGACAGCACATTGCGCTCCAGCCGCTTCAGCCAGCGCAGGAAAAAGAAAATCCAGGCAGAGATGCCTAATCCGGTTAAGATGCCAATATGGCCAATACCGCCGACCAGCGTCATGATCGAAGCGATATACAAAGGCACTTTTGACGTCGCTGTAAGCGGCAAGCCCGCTTCAGCTGCCAATTGATCTGCCGGCTTTTGCAGGTCATCGACATAGTGCATCACGCTCACAGCAAATGCAAAACCGCATAAATAGCTGAAAATTTTCAGATCCGAAAACCAGCAACCCACCCCGGCAATAATCAGCGCCATCAGCCAGATCATTCTGATTTCGTTATTTCCGTTCCGCTGTGCGTTCAGCATGCCTGCCCTTTTTTTCAGTTTTAGCTGATGATACCGCAGCGGCCGGCAGAAGTTCCGCTGCTTTATCAGATTTTCGGTAACTGCCGCCAGACAATCACAGCGCCGCGCCATCATGCCTCAGCGCAGAGCGGAAAAATCACGTACAATAAAACCGTTATCTGGATTAGGAATTTTTCAATGCCGCCATTTGTCTTGGTCGATGGGTCATACTTTTTATTTCGCGCCTTTCACGCACTCCCCCCTTTAACCACGTCAACTGGATTGCATACCAATGCCATCCGCGGAGCCATTTCCGCCATTCAAAAACTCATGCGCCGCACCCAGCCGACCCATATGGCGGTGATTTTTGATACGCCTGAACCGACGTTCCGCCATGAGCTTTCGCCCATTTATAAAGGCGACCGCCCAAGCATGCCGGAAGAGCTGGCGGAACAGATTCCTTACCTGCATGCGCTGATCCGCGCACTGGGCATTCCGCTGCATATGCTGCCGGGCGCAGAAGCCGATGATATTATCGGCACGCTGGCAAAACGCGCAGAAGCGCAAGGCCATCAGGTGCTGATTTCGACTGGCGATAAGGACATGGCGCAGCTGGTCACCGATAAAGTCACGCTGGAAGACAGCTTTAAAGACAAGCCTATGGATGTAAACGGCGTCTTTGAGAAATTCGGGGTTTGGCCCAACCAAATTATTGACTATCTGACCTTAATGGGCGATGCATCTGACGGCATCATGGGTGTTCCAGGCGTTGGCGCAAAAACAGCGGCCAAACTGCTGACCGAATACGGCTCAATTGGCGGCATTTTAGAAAATGTCGACAGCATTAAAGGCAAAGTCGGTCAAAATATTAAAGACAATGTGGAAGGGATTGCGCTGGATCATCAGCTGGCCAGCATCGTCTGTGATTTGGATATGAACCTGACTTACGACGACCTGAAATTGGCTGATCCAAATATCGAACAGCTGCGCAGCCTGTATACCGAATTAGAATTCCGCAATCAGCTGCAGTCTTTAGATCATCCCAATAATCCAAATGGCGCAGCGTATAAGCAGAACTCCAAAGCCATTCTTAAAGACGCCCATGCGGAAGAAAAAACGGCTACTGAAGATCAGGCGTTCATTACCAGCACCGATGATGTTTTGGGCCAAGCCAATTATCATACCGTTTTAGCGCAAACGGACTGGGACAATTTATTTAAACGCCTCAGCACCGAAAAACGCTTTGCCTTTGATACAGAAACCACCAGCCTCGATTACCGCGTTGCGCAAATTGTCGGTTTCTCTGTGGCTTTTGATGCGCATGATGCCTATTACGTGCCGCTGGCGCATGATTATGAAGGCGCGCCTGAGCAGCTGAACCGGGACCTTATCCTTGCGCAAATCAAGCCGATTTTAGAAGACAAATCGGTCGAAAAAATCGGCCATCATTTAAAATATGATGCGCACGTGCTGAAAAATCACGGCATTGAGCTACAAGGCTGGTATTTCGATACCATGCTGGCCTCATATGTGCTCAACTCAGTCGCCACCCGCCACGGCATGGATGATGTTGCCCGCCTGTACTTAAGCCATTTAACCACAACCTTTGAACAAGTGGCGGGCAAAGGCGCGAAACAGAAAAGCTTTAATCAGATTGAGCTGGAAACCGCTTCACACTATGCAGCCGAAGATGCGCATGTGACTTACCGCCTGTATGAAGTGCTGGATGCCAAATTGCACAAGCATCCTGAACTGGTCAATATTCTGCACAATGTGGAAATGCCGGTGGCGCGTGTGCTGACCATGATGGAAGAGAACGGCATTGAGCTGAATCTGGACTTCCTAGATCAGCTGGGCAGCGAATTTGCCAAAACCATGCAGGATTTGGAAAATCAAATTACGGAACTGGCTGGACAGTCTTTCAATGTCAGCTCACCCAAACAAGTCGGCGAGATCCTGTTTGACAAGCTGGGCTTGAAAGGCGGCAAGAAAACCTTGACGGGCCAATACAGCACCAGTGAAAGCGTGCTGGAAAAAATAGAGCATCCAATTACCGATCTGATTCTGGAATACCGCGGCCTGTCTAAGCTGAAAAGCACCTATACCGACGGCCTGCTGAAACAAGCCAATAATGAGACCCACCGCGTGCACACCAGCTACCATCAGGCGCTGACGGCCACCGGCCGCTTATCATCGACCGATCCGAACCTGCAGAACATTCCTGTACGTGAAGATATTGGCCGTCAAATCCGCAAAGCCTTCATAGCGCCAAAAGGCCGTGTGCTGCTGGCCGCCGATTACTCGCAAATTGAACTGCGTTTAATGGCGCATTTTTCACAGGATGACGCCTTGGTCGATGCCTTCAATCACGGTCAGGATGTGCACCGCCGTACAGCAGCGGAAGTGCTTGGCATTGCATTGGAAGATGTAACCGGCAATCAGCGCCGCCAAGCCAAAGCCGTCAATTTCGGCCTGCTCTACGGCATGTCTGAATTCGGCCTCACCCGCCAATTGGGCTTTAGCCGTGAAGAATCACGCAGCTATATCGGCAAATACTTCCAGCGCTATCCTGGCGTGCTGGAATATATGGAGCGTACCCGCCAAGTGGCGCGTGAACAGGGGTTTGTTGAAACCATTTTAGGCCGCCGCCTGTATACGCCAGATATTATGGCCAGCAATAAAATGATCAAGCAAGGCGCAGAGCGCGCAGCGATTAATGCGCCGCTGCAAGGTTCGGCTGCAGACATCATTAAAATGGCCATGATTGAAGTGGAAAAAATGCTGCCGAAAGGCCAAGCCAAAATGCTGCTGCAGGTGCACGATGAATTGGTCTTTGAAGCCGATGAGGACATTGCGGATGATTTGGCAGTGAAACTGGCGGATGTCATGCAGTCTGTACTGAAAATCTCTGTGCCGCTGGTCGTTGAAGTCGGCAAAGGCAGCAACTGGGATGAGGCTCACTAAAGCACTTGCTCCTTCCTCCTCCCAGGAGGAAGGCTGTGATGGAGGTCATTTGCCTCCTAGAAGAAATATCAACGTCTTCACCTAAAAATTTCAGCCTTAAAAAAGGACGCATCAGCGTCCTTTCTTACAATTGGGTTTCAGCGCTTATAGGCCTGTCAGCAGCACAATCGCCACTTCTTTCATGATGGTTTCCGCCAGCAGCAAAGCAAAAATTGCGACAATCGGAGACAAATCAATCATGCCCATATTCGGCAGAATACGGCGGAATGGCGCCAGCAGCGGCTCTGCCAGTTCTTGAACCACCTCAATATACGGTGAACGCGATTGGCTGAACATCACCACCCAGCTCAAAATAATTGAAGCGAAAATCAAATAGCGGCAGAAGCGGATTAAATCCTGAATCATGGTCACGAAGGTCATGATGATTAAATGCACAGGACTGTTGACGGATGCCCCGGACAAATGCATCACTCCAAACATTTTCAGAATATACAGCACCACCAATAAAATTAATGCCGCAGTATTCACCCGGCCTTTGCCTATGGTGGGAAAAATCCGGCTGAACATATCCACAATTTTTGTGGCTTTCGCAGTAGAAAGCACCACAGGATTGTATGGACTTACTGCAGCCAATTGCATTAAAAACCGGAAGAAAACGAGCAAAATTGCGACGTTAATGATAATGCCAAAAATTAGCGCAGAATTTGCACCCATACTAGAACATTCCTAAATAAAAACGAATTACTTGATGCTGTCACTTAAATCTTGCGCAAGCTCTTGACTGCGCTTTTGCGCAGCCGCTAAAGCCGCCTGAATATTTTGTGAGATATGCGCATGATCAAACACTTCAATCGCAGCTTGCGTTGTACCATTTGGCGAAGTCACATTTTTGCGCAGTTCCGCTGGACTGCTGGAGCTGGTGATTGCCATTTGCGCTGCGCCCAAAGCGGTTTGCAAGGTCAGCGCTGTCGCGACTTTTTCATCCAGGCCCAAATTTTTACCTGCGCGGATCATGCTTTCCATCATATAAAAGAAATATGCGGGGCCTGAACCTGAAACAGCGGTAACCGCATCAATTTGCGCCTCAGATTTTACCCAAATTGTCAGGCCAGTTGAAGCCAGAACTTGGCTGGCCAGCTCACGGTCTTGCGCATCGACAGCATCATATGCAAACAATCCATGAGCGCCGGTCTGCACCAGAGCAGGCGTATTCGGCATGACGCGGACAATGCGGTCAGTTTCTAAAATTTTTGAAATTGTGGCAATTTCCGCGCCGGCCACAATCGAAATCACCAGCTTGCCGTCAAACAGGCCTTTTAACGGCTTTAAAATGCTGGCAAAAACCTGTGGCTTCACCGCAAACAGCACAATATCAGCATCACGGATTGCCAGTGCATTGTCATCCGTCACATGCACATCTTTTTCAGCCAGCAATTCACGGACTTTCTCGACAGGATCTGAAACTGTAATGCGGGTTGCGGGCAGTCCACGCGCAATTAAACCTCCGATTAAAGCTTGCGCCATATTGCCGCCGCCAATAAAAGTGATATTACAATTTAGAACTGCGCTCATGATGAAGATCCGCTCTTGCTGTTATCTGAAGAAACCAATTGGGGCAGCCATCCCGCCTGAATGCAATACGGTGACTCTGCCAGCCAAAAGCCTTTCGGCGTAAAAACGCCTAGCATAACATTATCTATGCTTAATATTTGAATTCGATGACGCAGCCAAGGAAAAATTTGCGCCTGCTGAATGGCTTTTTTTAAGGGCCATGACCCAGTACGCCCATACAGATGAATTTTTTCGCCGCCCTGACGCTGGGTTAATGTCAGCGTCTGTTCCAGCAACGCAAAAGACAGGCCAAAGCCCTCTCCCGCCTGTACATGAAAACGGCCTGACAGTGCCGTAAAACTGTCCGCCAATTGAATTTGAATGTGCTGCGGTTCAGCCCGCTCATCTTCTGAGGAGAGATATTCCGCCGCAGTTAAACGGTACAGCTGAGAAGCGAAACGCACATAATAAAAACCATTCCAGTGCAAAGCCGCCTGTGAATCGGCTTTCGATTCAATCACTTCATGCATTAAGCGCTGCACCATATCAAAAGATGGCCGATACTGCGCCTGCCCTTTCATCCAGGCCGATAACAGCTGGCGCTGCCGGGGCGGCGCTAAAGCCTGCAGTTTTTCCAGCTGCAAAATTTCCGATGTTCCACATGAAACCAAATCAAATGCCAGCACATCAGCCAAAATATCTTCTGCATCCTGCATTAAATAGCTGCTGCGGCTCAATGCCTGCTGCATTTTTGGAAAACGTGACTGCAGCATAGGCCACAGCTCTTCCCTGCTCCACGCACGGTCATATTCTGTATTAAAGTTGGTGGGGTCCTGAATATTTTGCACATTCAATTCTGCCGCCCATTGGCAAATCTGCTCACGGGAAAGATTCAGCAACGGCCGCCAAATCGTCATCAGATCCCGCTGGTCGACCTGACGCATCGCCGCCAAGCCATGAATCCCTGCGCCTGACAGCAGGCGCAGCATTAACGTCTCGGCCTGATCCTGCTGATGATGCGCCAAGACCAATATCTCATGAGGCAGAAGATGCTGCTGATAAGCCTGATAACGCGCTGTACGCGCTTGATTTTCTAAATTGCCTGCCGACACATGCACCGCTTCTACAATACACGGCACATTTAATGATGCGCAGGCTTGCGCCACAAATCGGCCCCAATCTGCGCTGTTTGCCTGCAGCTGGTGATCAATATATATGGCGCGGATTTTTTGCGGGTATAAAAAAGACATCAGGTGCAAAAGCAGCATGGAATCCATGCCGCCGCTGCACCCGATTAAGAAGGAAGCCTGATCAGAAAATACGTCTGACTGGCTTAAGCAGTCAGACCTAAATTGTCGCTGCCAAATTTCATTAAACGCTGATAGCGTGCTTCGCATCGTTCTTTTGCATCCATTGGCGTTAATTCATCTAAAGCCTGTTTCAGCACAGTTTTTAAACTCTGCATCACCTGTTCAGGATTCAAATGCGCGCCTTCGCCTTCATCTACCACATATTCAACAATGCCGATTTTTTGCAGCTTGTCAGCCGTCAATGCCAGCGCTTCACTGGCCTGCTCCGCCTTCTCTGCCGTTTTCCACAGAATTGAAGCGCAGCCTTCAGGAGAAATCACGGAGTAGATACTGTGCGACAGCATGACCACACGGTCTGCCACACCAATGCCCAATGCGCCGCCTGAACCGCCTTCACCTAAAACCGTAGCAATTACTGGAACTTTTAAGCTCGACATCTGCGCAAGGCTGGTCGCAATCGCTTCTGCCTGGCCGCGCTCTTCTGCGCCGACGCCAGGATATGCGCCCATCGTATCAATAAAGGTAAATACCGGCAGGTTAAAACGCTCCGCCATATCCATCAGGCGCTGCGCTTTGCGGTAGCCTTCAGGATTGCTCATGCCGAAATTATGCTGCAGCTTTTCACGTGTGCTGCGGCCGCGGTGCTGGCCAACCACCATAACAGGCTGACCTTCAAAACGCGCTAAACCGCCCACCATAGCACCGTCATCGCCAAATAAGCGATCACCATGCAAAGCATCAAATTCAGTGAAGATCTCACTGACATAATCCAAATATTGCGGACGATCCGGATGACGTGCAATTTTAACTGTAGCCCATGCTTTAGATTGCGCTGCTTTATTTTTCATAGGTCGACCATTATCCCTGAATTAACCAATGTGTTAATCGATAAACTGTTCCGACTGAATATTCAACTCAATATCCCAATGCTTGAACTGCACTTGTTCATCATGCAAGTCCGCAACAAGCAATGGCCATTGTTTGGCATCGCCAGAAACGCTAAGCTGCCATTGTTGCGCATTCTCGGCGCTTAATTCAATGGCAGGAAGCATCTCATCGCTGCGGCTGTGATTTAGCAAAACTGCTAAACGAAGCAATAGACATAAGTGCACAAGTTTGCTACCGCCGACTTTCATCACATCCATACGGGCATCGCTGCGCAGCTTGCGGCGGTGATGCGCCACCAAATGTGACAAATGGTTCTGATCAATTTGCGAGAAGCCGGGAATATCGGAATGCTGCAGCAAATATGCGCCATGGCGGTGATAGCCGCTGTGGCTAATCGCCAGGCCAATTTCATGCAAATATGCAGCGCGGCGCAGCAAGTCACTGTCATCACTGTTTAAATTCAGCTTTTGCGCAACATTATCAAACAGCTGCTGTGCTGTCGCCACCACGCGTTCAGCCTGTTTGGAATCCGCATTATAGCGGCCCAGCAAGGCATGCACCGAACGGTCTCGAACGTCTTCATGCTGGAAACGGCCCAGCAGGTCGTACATCACCCCTTCACGCAACGCGCCATCAGAATACACCAGCTTATCTATGCCCAATACATCAAATACCGTGCATAAAATGGCAATGCCCGCTGGCAAAACTGCCCGGCGGTCTTCTTTCAGCCCATCAAAATCCATTTCAGAAACATGCTTAAATTTAAGCAGTTTATCTTTCAGCTTTTCTAAACCTTCACGGGTCAGCTCTTCCCGCTCATTGCTCCAGCCCATATTGACGGTAATTTGACGGCAGGCTTTTATCGTGCCGCTGGAACCGACAACCGTATCCCAGCCGGCTGCTTTATAAGTATTGGCAATTCCTGACAGCTCTTTGCGCGCCGAATTTACCGCCTTGTCAAAGCTTTTCTGATTGATCTCACCATCAGCAAAAAATGCTTTGGTAAAGGCAACGCAGCCCATTTGCACCGATTCGGTATGAATCGGCTCAAATTCTTCACCGATAATCAGTTCGGTTGAACCGCCGCCGATGTCAATCACCAAGCGGCGGCCGCTGTTGGCCATGGTATGAGAAACACCTAAGTAAATTAGGCGCGCTTCTTCCCGGCCTGCAATAATCTCAATCGGCTTCGGTAAAATTTCTGCGGCTTTTTGAATAAAATCCTGTCCATTTTTGGCCTGACGCAGCGCATTAGTCGCCACAATGCGCAGGCGGTTCGGCTGTACTGAACCCAAACGGCCGACAAAGCGCGCCAAACACGCCAAGCCGCGCTGCTGAGCCGCTTCGGTTAAGTTTTTATTTTCATCCAAACCGGCCGCCAGCTGAACTTTTTCTGACATTGAAGCAACTTTTTTTACTTCACCATGGTCTACACGCGCGATCGCCAAGTGAAAGCTGTTTGACCCCATATCAATGGCGGCAAGCAATTCTTCATCAATCAAAAAATCAGACATGATTCAATACAAACCTATACAGAATTGTGCTTAGAGTAATTCACAACCATGCAATTTAAAAGCCATTTATGTACCCGCTTCGCAGACAAGCCGAATTTCAGGCATCGATGACAATTGTGTTACACGATCACAGCTATCGTGAGCATCAATTAGACAATTCCGCATTAAAAGCCGAAAATTTACATAACCCCCTACATTGTTCAGGATGGCTATGTAATACTTATAGTTATAGAGTCATCTTAAAATTATTTTGGAGCAACAGCCATGTCAGGCAATATTGTAAATACAACTGATGAAAACTTTGATGCAGACGTCCTGAAATCTGACGTGCCTGTATTGGTCGACTTTTGGGCAGGCTGGTGTGCGCCATGTAAAGCAATCGCGCCAGTTCTAGAAGTCCTCGCAACTGAATATGAAGGCAAAGTTAAAGTTGTTAAGGTAGATGTGACTTCTTGTGAAGCGACTGCTGTCAACTACAATATCCGCAACATTCCTGCTTTGCTGATGTTCAAAAACGGCGAAGTTGTTGCACAGCAAGTGGGCGCTGCGCCAAAATCAAAACTGACTGCTTTCATTGATGACAACATCTAATCCAAGCCCAGTTTAAATTGCAGAAAATACGCTATTTTATAGCGTATTTTTTTGCTGATAAATTGACAAACCTGTATTTCTCTCTTATATTGCTAACTCAAGAAATAAAGGATCTCAAATCCTGTCATTTTCTTACAAGACACAACACATAAGATCGCCGCCCGGCAATAGAAATTGTTTTTACACATTTTTCTTCAAACAATGAATCAGCTCTCTGAATTATTATTGTGCAAATACAATCGCGTAATCTAATTGTCTGCATGCGGCTCAATGTTGCTCCCTTTCCATCCCGTATACTAGAATTTTTGATTCTTATCTGACCTCCTATGAATTTAACCGAACTCAAGAAAAAACCGATTGGCGAACTCATCAAAATTGCCGAGTTTATGGGCCTTGAAGGAATGGCGCGTAACCGCAAGCAAGACATTATTTTTGCCATCTTAAAACGCCATGCAATGAATGGCGAAGAGATCTTTGGTGATGGCGTTTTGGAAATTCTGTCAGATGGCTTTGGCTTCTTACGCTCTGCAGCCGGCTCTTACCTTGCAGGCCCTGACGACATTTATGTCAGCCCTTCACAAATCCGCCGCTTCAACCTGCGTACAGGCGACACCATTACCGGCACCATCCGCCCGCCCAAAGAAGGCGAACGCTATTTTGCATTATTAAAAGTTAATCAAATTAACTACGACACTCCAGAAAATTCACGCAATAAGATTTTGTTTGAAAACTTAACACCGCTTTTCCCAACTGAACAATTGGTGATGGAGCTGGGTAACGGCACAACTGAAGACTTGACTGCGCGTGTGGTCGATTTAGTTGCACCAATCGGTAAAGGCCAGCGCTCTATTATTGTTGCGCCGCCGAAAGCCGGTAAAACCATGCTGCTGCAAAACATTGCGCAATCCATTGTGCGCAACAATCCAGAATGTTTCTTGATTGTTCTTCTGATTGACGAACGTCCTGAAGAAGTGACCGAAATGGAGCGTACCGTACGCGGTGAAGTGATTGCCTCTACATTTGATGAATCGCCTGCCCGTCACGTGCAAGTCGCTGAAATGGTGATTGAAAAAGCGAAACGCTTAGTCGAGCACAAAAAAGACGTTGTGATCTTGCTCGATTCGATTACCCGTTTAGCGCGCGCTTACAACACCGTGATTCCATCTTCTGGCAAAGTGCTGACAGGCGGTGTGGATGCTCATGCGCTTGAACGTCCTAAACGCTTCTTCGGTGCTGCGCGAAACATTGAAGAAGGCGGTTCATTGACTATCATTTCTACCGCCCTGATTGAAACAGGCAGTAAAATGGATGAGGTGATTTACGAAGAATTCAAAGGTACAGGCAACCAGGAAATTACCCTTGACCGCCGTATCGCTGAAAAACGCGTATTCCCGGCAATGAACATCAAAAAATCCGGCACCCGCCGTGAAGAGCGCTTAATGTCCGAAGACAATCTGCGCAAAGTCTGGATTCTGCGCAAGCTGCTGCATACGCAAGATGAGCTGGCAGCCATGGAATTCCTGCTGGACCGCATGAAAGAAACCAAAACCAATGATGATTTCTTCGATCAAATGAAGCGTAAAGCGACGAACTGATTTCAGCAATCTTAAAAAAAGCCATCGATCACGATGGCTTTTTTATTTGGTTGACATGACTTACACAACAAAACAATTGCTGCCAGTTTTTGTTAACTTATTTTCAAGTAAATGATTATAAAAATATTTTTCTAAAAAACCCTATTAGTTTTAGGGGCTTATTTAGTACTTCTCCAATATATCCGCTCCCTTTGATTGTTATTTTCTGTTAAAAAAAGCCATTTTTTAACCATTTTTTCGCGTTTTCACCCTATGAAGCAGTAGCAATTCAAAATGCGCAGTGATAGCATATTCGCATACCAGTTAGGCTGCATCTGCATTGTTATTTACCTAAGAAAAATTAGGCATAATAAAAGC
Source organism: Acinetobacter sp. CWB-B33 (assembly GCF_039655955.1). Taxonomy (NCBI): domain Bacteria; kingdom Pseudomonadati; phylum Pseudomonadota; class Gammaproteobacteria; order Moraxellales; family Moraxellaceae; genus Acinetobacter; species Acinetobacter sp. CWB-B33. The sequence goes on along the minus strand of NZ_JAGFEU010000003.1, from coordinate 575,092 downwards.
ATAAAACAGTGCTAACTCAGGTTTTTTTTAATCTCATATTTAGAGAGTGATGCCATGTTATTCAAAAAAATCGCTATTGCTGCTGCAGTTGCTACTACTTTAGCTTTCGTTGGTTGCGCTAAAAAAACTGAAGAAGCTCCTGCTGCATCTGAAGCTGCTGCATCTGAAGTAGCTGCTGCTTCTGAAGCTGTTGACGCTGCTGCATCTGAAGCTGCTGTTGCTGCTTCTGAAGCTACTGTTGCTGCTTCTGAAGCTACTGTTGCTGCTTCTGAAGCTACTGTTGCTGCTTCTGAAGCTTCTGCTGCTGCTACTAAATAATCTAACGATTATTCAGTACAAAAAAGAGAGCCTTTCGGCTCTCTTTTTTTTGCCTGCTTTTCGCAATGCAGAACAATACAGCTAAAATATCTCTGCTCAATAGCGATAAAAACCGTTCCAGTTCATTTAGATCGGCATAAAAAAGCAGATCAATCGATCTGCTCATTTCCTACGCGCTGGCGGAACTTTTGTCCAGCACGGAAGGTTACTACGCGGCGGGCAGAAATCGGAATTTCTTCACCCGTCTTCGGGTTGCGGCCTGGACGCTGACGCTTGTCACGCAGTTCAAAGTTGCCAAACCCTGATAATTTCACTTGCTCCCCGGAGATCAGCGCTTGACTGATCTCTTCGAAGAACAACTCGACCATTTGTTTTGCTTCACGACGGTTTAAACTCGTGAGCTCACTTAAATGATCAGCCATTTCTGCTTTAGTTAGTGCTGTCATGAAGCCCTCAATGTCGCCTGATAAGTGTTTTCCAACACGTGTAGAATATTATCCATACCGGATTTGATTTCAGCATCTTCAAGTGTCCGCGCTGGATGCTGCCAAAGCAGTGCAAATGCCAGTGAGCGCTTGCCTTGTTCAACACCTTGGCCAGTGTACACATCAAATAACCAGACAGAATCTAAAAGCTCTCCGCCAGTTTTTTCGATAAGCTGCTGAATTTCGCTAACATTAATCTTATCACTAATTAAAAGCGCAATATCACGTCTAACCGATGGAAAACGTGATAATTCTGTAAAATTAGATACATAAGTTTGCAAAACAGCCAGTTGATCCAACTCGGCAACCCAGGTCGTGCTTAAATCCAGCTCACTCTCTAAAGATGGATGCAGACGGCCCAGATAACCAATCGGCTTCCCATCCACTAAAATTTCAGCAGATTGGCCAGGATGCAGCCAGGCGCGCTCTGACCGTACAAATTCAACTTGCAAACGCCCTGCCGCCAGAACTTCTTCCACATCGCCTTTAAAGTCAAAGAAATCCATTGGCGCAGCTTTGCCATGCCAAGATTCCGCAGAACGCGGGCCCGTAGCAATCATGGCGAAGGTTGGAATTTGCTTCAAATCATGAATGCTTGCAGCGCCTTGATAGTCGAAGCGCAGGCCCAGTTCAAAGAAGCGCACACGGCTTTGCTGACGGTTGACATTGTATTGAACACATGGAATCAAGCTGGACAGCAAAGTCGAACGCATGACAGCCAAATCGCTTGAAATCGGATTGGCCAAAGCCAATGGCTGAACTTGAGGATTTAACTGTTTTTCCAGTTTCGCATCCGCAAAGCTGAAGCTGATCGCTTCCTGATAACCCAAAGTCACTACGGTTTGACGCAATTGCGCAAGCTCGAATTGATCCTGATATTTTGCCAGTTTCACATCAATCACAGGCAGGCTGATTTGAATATTGTCATAACCGTGAATACGGGCAACTTCTTCAATCAAGTCCTGATAAATCGCCATGTCATAACGGTGTGATGGCGGAACAACCGTCCATTCACCTTCTGATTTCACTGTGACGTCACAGCCTAAACGCGTTAAGGCATCAGTAATGAATGCAGCGTCAACGGTATAGCCTAACAGCTGATCCACCTGCGCCTGATTCAGTTCAATCGCTTCACGTGTTGGCAGCAAATCCGCCTGTTCAGCCACCGTAATCGGACCAAACTCACCGCCCGCCAGCTCAGCAATCAACTGCGACGCACGGTGCATGGCAATGATCGGCAATTCAAAATCCACACCGCGTTCATAACGCTGTGACGCATCGGTGTGCAAGCCAAAGCTGCGCGCACGGCCTGCAATTGCGAGCGGTGCAAAGAATGCGGATTCAAGGAAAATTTCAGTGGTTTCATCGGTCACAGATGAAGACAAGCCACCCATGATGCCTGCAATAGCCAAGGCTTTTGCATCATCCGCAATCACCATCACTTTTTCGTTCAGTTCCACTTCTTGCTCATTTAGCAAAACCAATTTTTCATTGGCAGTAGCCTGACGCACATGTACGGAACCTTGAACCTTTCCGCCATCAAAGGCATGTAAAGGCTGCCCCAATTCCATCAATACATAATTGGTGATGTCGACAAGAATACTGTGCTGACGGATGCCTGAACGGACTAAAGCCTGTTCCATCCACTCAGGGGTCGCTGCTTTAGTGTTGACGTTTTTAATCACACGGCCCAAATAGCGTGGGCAGCCTGCTGTTGTAACGACAACTTGTTTCTGATCGGCAATGCTCGCAGCAACTTCTTTAATTTCAGGCGCTGTGACTGCCAATTGGTTAATCACCCCAATTTCACGCGCAATGCCGCGGATACTGAAACAGTCACCGCGGTTTGGCGTGATGCTGATATCGATCACATGATCATCAAGATTGAGGTATTCACGGATATTGGCGCCTACAGGCGCATCCGCAGGAAGTTCTAAAAGGCCATCAATTTTATCTTCAAGGTCAATTTCTGAAGCGCCGCACAGCATCCCTTGTGATTCAATACCGCGCAGTTTGCCTTTCTTGATTTTAAAATCGCCTGGCAATACGGCACCAATGGTCGCCACAGGCGCTTTCATGCCTGCACGTACATTCGGTGCGCCGCACACAATCTGCAAAGGCTCAGCTGTACCGATATTCACGGTCGTTACACGCAAACGGTCTGCATCTGGGTGCTGCTCTACCGTTAAGACTTCACCGACCACCACCCCAGTAAATGGTTTAGCTGCAGGCGTTAAGTCATCCACTTCCAGACCCAGCATCGTCAGCTGGTCAGACAAGGTGTCACTGTCGATGGCTGGGTTAACCCAAGTGCGAAGCCAATTTTCGCTAATTTTCATACATTCAATTCCTTAATCTCCCCTAGCCCCTCTTTTAAAAAGAGGGGGAAACACATCCGCCGTTTTAAAGGCAGGAAAGTCCCCCTTTATCAAAGGGGGATTTAGGGGGATTCTATTTATTTCCAAATAACTGTTTAAACTGTTTAAGCAAATTGGCGTAAGAAACGCACATCATTCTGGTAGAACATCCGCAAGTCATTGATGCCATAGCGCAGCATCGCAAAACGCTCCACACCCAGGCCAAATGCAAAGCCTTTGTATTTTTCAGGATCAATGCCCGCAGCTTGCAGCACATTAGGATGCACCATGCCGCAGCCTAAAACTTCCAGCCATTTGCCGCGTTCATCCATAATATCCACTTCGGCGCTTGGCTCTGTGAATGGGAAATACGAAGGGCGGAAACGCACGGTTAAATCTTTTTCAAAGAATTCATTCAGCAAATTCACCAGCAGGCCTTTAAGTTCAGCAAAGCTGGTATTTTCCGCAACGTACAGACCTTCAATTTGATGGAACATCGGCGAATGGGTCTGATCCGAGTCGCAGCGGTAAACACGGCCTGGGCAGACAATGCGGATTGGCGGCTGGCTGGTTTCCATAGTGCGGATCTGCACACCCGAGGTATGCGTGCGAAGCAAATGATTCGCATCAAAATAGAATGTATCGTGCATGGCGCGCGCAGGATGATGGCCTGGAATATTCAGCGCTTCAAAGTTGTGATAGTCATCTTCAACTTCAGGACCCGTTGCCACAGTAAAGCCTGCTTTGGTAAAGAATTGGCAAATACGGTCTTGCACCTGTGTCACAGGATGAATGCTGCCGATGGTTTGACCGCGGCCTGGCAAGGTAATATCAATGGTTTCACTTGCCAGCTTTTGTTCCAGCGCCGCTTTTTGTAATTGAGTTTGGCGTTCTGTTAAAGCGGCATTGATTGCTTCACGGACGGCATGAATGGCTGCGCCTTGAACTTTGCGCTCTTCAGGGTCCATTTTACCCAATGCTTTAGACTGTTCCGCGAGCTGGCTTTTTTTACCCGTAAATTGCACTCGAACTTGATCAAGTGCAGCAAGGTCTTGAGCTGCTGCAATCGCAGCGAGCGCTTCAGTGGTCAGGGCTTCCAGTGACATAGTAACTCTCAAAGCAACAATTTAGAAAAATATAAAAACCCCATATTCTAACAGTTTTTGAACGTTATGATGAAGCGCATTCACAAGTAAAAATTGCGATAGCATCCAGAATTAAAAAAAGTATAAGATAAGCGCAATATCAATGAGATCAAACAACTATGGCGCTCGATCAAATTTGGAAGCAGCAGCTGACTTTAGTCACGTATGGAAATGAGTTTTTAACCCAGAATTTAAGTTTTCAGCGTTGGGTGCAGCACGCAATTTTTGATCAGCACCGTTTTTTATTCCGCGACCTTATTTCTCAGCATCTGCTGGCGCAGCACTTTCAGATTTGGCTGGAAGGCTTAAAAAAACAAGGCGTCCAGCGCATCAGCCTGCACAGCTCCGGCATTTTAAATGACGAACAGAATCCCAACAGCAATGTTGAACTTCTGCCGATCGCGCATTTTATTGTGAGCCATGAGGCAAATAAAAAGCAGGCTTGGATTTTCGGCAAGGAATTGGCGGAATGGTACAGAGCAGACAATGACTATGAAGCCCCTGCCTCGCAGCAGCCCGGCCTGCGGCTGGAAACCTTTTGGCGCTTTGAACTGAATTCAAAACTGGCAAAACGCATCGATGCGGATTTGCAGCAGCCCAATTGGGATGATATTCAGGCCTATACAGACAATGAATTGTTTGACAGCAAATTCGCGGCAGGCTTCAGCGAACCCGCGCATTTAGATTTACCGTATTACGGCAAAGCATTGCAAAGCACTGAAACCGGTTCAGTTCAATTGGCTTTGCTTCCTGCTGACTATCCAGCGGATTATGCCCACAAAACGCTGCGCCGCTTAGACGCTTTGGCAGAATTCATCCAAGCCAAAATTCAGCATCCCTATGATGAAAATGGCGAAGCGCTGAGCCCTGAAGAACAATTGAATCTGCGCCATTTTTCACAAAAGCTGGATGATTTAAGCGCCAAATTTATTGTTAAAGCAGCGAATCACTATAAAACGGCCCGTTTAACCGCAAAGCAAGTCAGCTCACCATTTGACAGCAGCGCGGCGCCGCAGCAGCAAAGTTCAGCGGCAAAGCCGGCAGCCTCTCATGCAGAACACAAATCAGGGAAAAGCGGCGTATTTGCCTTAATTATTGTGACCATCCTGATCTGCCTCTTTGCCTACTATTTCGGCCTTTAAGCGCTTAAAGCTGAAAAGCGCCTGAATTCAGGCGCTTTTCATGACGGGCTTATGCTGTAATTAAATAATTAAAGGGCCGAATTTCAATTTGCACCTTATGCTCATTGGCATGCTGATTGATATAGTGATTGACTGCAACCACTTCACCTTCCAGCTGAGCATCCGGGCCATACATGATTTTCACGGATTCGCCTTTACGCGGAATCATCTGCAATTCAAGCGTAATACTTCCCTGCTCCATACCTCTAATTTCTGCCAGCATCTTACTGCCCTTATCCGTTTGTTTTTCATTATTAAGCAGGCCAATAGCCGCAGATTAAAGCATATTTATGTAACTTCAATTCTATCTTAAAGCTCATTTTCGGGAGCAGCATCTGCATTAAGGCAATTGCTGCAAGAATTGATCCATCTCTTTTTGGCTTTTTAAATGAATCCAGCGGATATTTGAATACTCTGGCGCATTCATCATCTGCACATATTTTTGCCGGTTTTTGCGGTGCGTGGCAATCATCCACCGGACTACAGAATCACGCCCGAACATCCGCTGCAGGCTTTCCCGGTTATTCGAATTGGACCATAAGTCCTGCTTATGCCATGCCCGCTGAACTGCGCGCTTGATCGAACGGTAGAGATTCACTGGAAACGGCAAGTCCAGCCAAATCACCGTATCAATTTCACTCCATTTCACAGGAATCGTCCGGGTATAGTTGCCATCTATCACATAGCCGTCTGCGGCTTTCTGCATTTCAGCTTCAATTTTGGCAAAGAAAATTTCATCCGGGCACTCTTGCCAGTCATCCAGCCAAAATAAATTATCCAGTTCAATATAATGCAGGCCCAGCCTTGCCGCCAATGCTCTGGAAAAGGTCGATTTCCCTGTGGCGGAGGTGCCGACAACATTAATTTTTTTCATTTCAGTCATATGCTGCGCTGCCTTAGAGCATGTTATTGATGCAGATCTCTCATCGCTGTTTCAATTAATACACGATATTAAACCTATTCACCATGCATAAAGCTTAATCATCATAATCCAAAGCATCTTCATCCATATTGATAAAATCAGGCGGCGGGGTTTGCTCAAATTGCACAGCATGAATGCGCTCATGTTTCAGCAGCGCCGCTTTAGCCACACGGTGCATGCCATCCATAACTTTGCCTTCTGCACATAAAATAATGGGATAGCTTAAATCAGCGCCTTCAATCAATTGAATGTGATCAATAATTTGCTGTGTTGTGGGGTGCGTATCTGGAAACCAATAGGCTTCGTTTAACTCCCGAATCTCGGATAAACACACATGCTTTATCTGAAAATTCGCACTCAGCTCTACCAAACGGTAAACGTTCCAGATGTACGTGTCTTCACCGGCCTGACGGAAATGATATTGCCGACGCATACTGTTTTATTCCCCTTATTCCGTATTCTTTAATGAACAAGCCAGATCTCTATCTGGTTCTCAAAATCCTGAGACAAAAAAAACGCAAGCCCAAAAAAAAGACCGCTAAAAGCGGTCTTTTTTTTAATCATCTGCAGATGATTAAGCAGCTAATGCGCCTTTAGCTTTTTCAGCTAAAGCAGCAAATGCAACTGCGTCATGCATAGCGATGTCAGCAAGTACGCGACGGTCGATGATCACTTGAGCTTTTTTCAAGCCATCGATCATACGGCTGTACGACAAACCATTTTGACGAGCACCAGCATTGATACGCGCAATCCATAGAGCACGGAATTGACGTTTCTTTTGACGGCGGTCACGGTAAGCATATTGACCTGCTTTGATTACCGCTTGGAACGCTACACGATAAACACGTGAACGCGCGCCATAGTAACCTTTAGCACGAGCAAGAATTTTTTTATGACGGCGATGCGCCTGTACACCACGTTTTACACGAGCCATTTATAAATCTCCTTAGATGTATGGGCACATACGGCGAACTGAAGCAACGTCACTTACGTGAACCATTACACAGCCGCGTAATTGACGGATACGCTTAGCAGATTTTTTGGTCAAAATGTGGCGTTTGAACGCTTGTTTACGCTTAAAACCGTTTGCAGTCGCTTTAAAGCGTTTAGCTGCACCACGGCGAGTTTTCATCTTAGGCATAACAACCTCTTTTGAACACCTGTTCGGAACGTTTGCACCATTGCAAAACGACCTGCAGGTAAGGGAGCGAGTATTCTAAAGCATCTCTGGTTAAAACAAAAGCGCCATCGAGAATTAAAATTTATCCATCCGCGCTTTAGCCTTATTTTCTATAAACTTTGCGTGATGAAATGATAAGCGCTCGCAAACATGACTTTATAATCAGCGCATCCTATAGAAAGAACATGTTTATGAAGCCTGCACATGACGCCTTTGCAGCCCTGCGCTACCGTGATTTCTCCATAATTACCCTCAATCAGTTCTGCTTGACTTTGGCGATTTTGATTCAGGAAATCATTGTTGCTTACTCCCTGTACCAAATTACTAAAGATCCGCTGACCCTCGGCCTAATTGGCCTGGCGGAAGCAATTCCGTTTATCGCGCTGTCTTTATGGGGCGGCTATTTTGCCGACCGTTTCAATAAGCAGACCATCATGAAAATCTGTTTATTCTTTGCCATTCCAATGCCGCTCATTTTATGGTGGCTCTTCCACGCTTACGGACAGGCGCATATCGGTATTTCATCATTGTCATGGGGGATCTATGCCGTGATTTTCGGGCTGGGCACCATCCGCGGCTTTTACAATCCATCCGCCACTTCGTTAAAGCCGTTCTTAATTCCGCGCGACCTGTACGCTAATGGCGCAACGTGGACCACGATCGGCTGGCAAAGCGGCGTGATTATCGGCCCAATGCTGGGCGGGTTCATGCTGGCATATTTAGGCCGTGAAAGCAGCTTATTTGCGGTAGCCGGATTATTGGCGGCGTGCTTTGTGCTGATCAGTTTACTCAGCAAGCGCAGCTTCCCTAAAATTGAAACGGATAATCTTTGGGACAGCCTTGGCGACGGTTTCCGCTTTATCTGGAAAACCAAAATTGTCCTATGGTCTATTTCACTGGATCTGGTATCCGTCTTGTTTGGCGGGGTCATTGCCCTGTTGCCGATCTTTGCCGAAGACATTTTAAAAATCGGCCCAGAAGGTTTAGGCTATTTACGGGCAGCGCCGTCGATAGGCGCACTTATCACCATGATTGCCTTAACTAAATTTCCGCCGACACAGCATGCCTGGCGCAATATGCTGCTGGCTGTAGCGGGTTTTGGCCTTTTCACTGTTTTATTCGCATTCTCCCATCATCTATGGCTGTCTTTATTCGCCTTAGCCATGACGGGCGCCTGCGACAGCATTTCCGTGGTGATCCGTCAAACTATTCTGCAGATCTATCCGCCGGAGAATATGCGCGGCCGTGTCGCCGCAGTGAACGGCATGTTTGTGTCCAGCAGCAACGAACTCGGCGCTTTTGAGTCTGGCCTTGCTGCCAAATATATGGGCACGATTACAGCGACACTTTTAGGCGGCTGCATGACCATGGCGGTCGTGGCTGTCAGCTGGGCAAAAACCAAAGACTTATTTAATATTGATATTGGCAAAGATATAGAAAAATAAGCAATATTCGAGATTTAGACTTGCCAGTATTTCCAATTCAGGAAATACTGCGCTTCAATATTGACCATGAATCCTCTTTGAGTGATTGAAGCCCTTAACCTATGAAAAAAATTCTGTGCTTGTCTGTTTTGATGAGCTTGCCGCTAAGCGCAGCCTACAGCGCCTCACCTAAAAAAGTCCATCAGCTGCCCACACAAACGATTGATGTGCTGCCAGCGCATTTAACCACCCGCATTCAATGGTCGAAATTTCCGCAGCCGAATTACAGCAATGATGACTTAAATAAAAAGAACCGCGCCGCCATTATCCGTATTTTTGCCGATGCGCATGGTGAAGTTCAAGAGGCAACCGTGGAAGAAAGCACCGGCATCCAAAGCCTGGATCAGCTGCTGCTTCGCGCTGTCGAAAAAGCGGAAGTAAAGCCGCATATTGATGCAGATGGCAAGGCGGCTCCGCAAATTGGCTATCAGGCCTTTAATTTGAAGCTGACGGCTCAAGATGCAAAAAACTGTGACTTTGAATTTAATTCAAAAGTTTGGCAAGCCCAGCGAAATGGCAAAAAAACTGCATTTCAATACGCTGAACAGCCGCCGCTTGAACTCAATACGGCGCAATTGAAAGAGCATGACCGTAAAATTAAATTCAGCTTTAAAACAGACAAACACGGTAGCGTGAAAAAAGTCAAAATTAAACAAGGTTCGGGGATTTATGCGCTGGATCAGCAAGTGATTCAAGCCGTGTCTGGCAGTCAAATCAAGGTGAAACGCACCGCCAGTACGCTATGGATGTATAAAAAATCCAGCTTTAAAGACGAAATCCAATTTAAGCTGAATGAATGTAAGTAAAATTCGCAGATTCAAAAAACCGAAGGCTTATCCTTCGGTTTTTTATTACTGACAGCATTCAAAATAAAACGTACATGCCATAGATAAACAAATAGCGCCCTGTCTTCGCTACACTCGCTAAAAGTAAAAAGCGCCAGAAACTTTCTTTCAGCAGTCCTGCAATTAATGTAATCGGATCACCGATAATCGGCGTCCAGCTCAGCAGCAGAGACCAATAGCCGTATTTTTGATAGATTCCCTGCGCCTGAAGCATTTTTGCTTCAGAGACTGGAAACCATGTTTTATTTTTATAGCGCTCAATTTTCAGCCCGAGCCACCAATTCACGCAAGAGCCCAAAATATTGCCCAGACTGGCAATCGCAATCAGGGGAAGTGCAGCATATTTCCCCTGCACGAACGTTCCCAGTAAAACCGCCTCTGACTGCAAAGGCAGCAGCGTTGCTGCGCCAAATGCTGAGATAAACAGCAGATACAGCGTCATGCGAAGCCTACTTTAGACCCAGCTGCTTTTTGGTTTTACGGTACTCCGCGGTTGACCAGAACACCATGGCTGCAATTGCTAAAACACGTGACCATGTATAACGCGAAACAATCGGCTGTATCAGCTCATTCAATAAAAGCTGATCTTTGGTATGGGCAGCTTCTGCTATTTTTTGAATATGCACCGCTTCGGCAATAAACAGCATCAGGCACAATGCAATACCAGCAATAACGGCGAAATATACCCGCGGGTTAGCTTCAACAATACGGGTGAGGTTTAAAAAGAAATTTTTCATCACGTTATCATCCAACTTAGCCATTCAAGATAAAGCTCCTTGAGGCAAGCCCGCATTCTAGCACAGCGTCCTGAATATGCTTTGGTTTGTTATTTTGATTGTGATTGGGCGCATACATTTATCTTAGCAGGGTGATGCTTTACATTCATTTTAAGCTCAGTTAACCTGTACAGAAATTTGGTGAATATATAAATAAGTATTTGATGAAAAGAATATTTTTATTGAGTTTTTTACTCTGCCTGCATAGCCTAAACCTGACTCAGGCAAATACCCTCACTCATCCAGCCAAACAAGAAATGGCATCACACAGCCCTGTGAACTGGGCAAACAGACCCATCTTAAAGATTAGCAATGATGATTTACAAAATCAAAATCGCAACATAGCGTTCAAACTGTACGTTTTGGATACAGGAACCATCGTAAAAACTGAAGTGGTGCAAAGCTCAGGCTTAGCCGCTTTAGACCAAAAAGTAGAAAAGGCATTACTCAAGGCTAAATTCAAACCTTACATAGAAAATGATACCGCTTATCCGTTTATAGTAGTCCAGCCCTTTTCATTTCAGGTCTCAGAAGACACTCGGCCTTGGTGGAAAAGGTTTTTCGGTCTTCATTAAAAATAATGAGCATGGCTGGCATGCTCACCCACCAATTTAGACTTTAATCGCCAGCGCTTTCTGCACTGCAGGGCGCGCAGTCATACGCTCAACATACTCTTTGACATACGGATAATCCTCCAGCTGGATTTGCTGCCATTCATAGCGCAGAATCCAAGGCAGAATCGCCATATCGGCAATTGAATATTCGCCTGCGACAAATTTCTGCCCAATGAGCTGATTATTCAAGACCTTGTATAAGCGCTTCGTTTCATTCACATAACGCTCAGTGGCATAGGGAATGCGTTCCGGCGCAAAACGGCTGAAATGATGGTTTTGACCCAGCATTGGCCCCAATCCGCCCATCTGCCACATCAACCATTGCTCGACTTCAACGCGTTCAAACTCATCCTCAGGATAAAACAGCCCTGTTTTACGCCCTAAATACTGCAAAATAGCCCCTGACTCAAAGACAGAAATCGCTTCGCCTCGCGGCCCATCCTGATCCACAATCGCAGGGATTTTATTGTTCGGTGATATTTTCAGAAAATCAGGCTGAAACTGATCATTTTCCAAGATATTAATGGGAAAAATTTGATATTCGAGTCCCATTTCTTCTAAAGCAATGGTAATTTTATGTCCATTGGGGGTTCCCCAATAATACAAATCTATCATGTAAGAATCCTGTTACTTTTCTCGTTTTAGTTTACATTGTCGAGTTTTCATACTGTTTATAGCATGCTTTCAGCGGAGAAACATTAAGTTAAACTGAAATTAGAATCTTAAAATATGCATAGCAGACTTTATATCATTCGATAAATTATCAAATAAAGAGAATAGAAAAAATCATTAAATTTTTCCTTGAAATTTTTCGAGGCATACCGATATAAAAAGTACAGCAATAATTGGTTGACATTGCTGAGAGTACAACCAATGCCTAGATGGGCGCAGAGGTTGCTTGTTTATATCACTTTTCTGAATGCAGGAGGTTTTATCAATGAGTAATTTAAGCTTAACTCCATTATTCCGCCGCAGTATCGGATTTGACCGTTTAAACGATTTATTTGATCATGCGATGCTTAGTGAAACACCGCACTATCCAGCGTACAATATTGAAAAAACAGGCGATAATGATTACCGGATTGTCGTTTCTGCAGCCGGTTTCAATCAGGATGAACTGAGCATTAATTTAGAAAATCAAGTTCTGAGCATTTCTGGCCAACATGCGGATCAGGCCGAAGAGGATACAGCTGAGTACTTGCATAAAGGCATTGCGCGCCGTTCATTTAAGCTGTCATTGCGCTTAGATGAGCACATTGAAGTTCAGCACGCTAATTTTGAAAATGGCTTGCTGACCATTCAATTGCAGCGGATTGTCCCAGAAGAAAAAATGCCTCGCCAAATTCCGATTGGCCAGAAGCTTCTAAAAGCTGAAGATGCTGCAAAAGAATGAAATGCTTAGAATCAGGCCACAGTTAAAAGCCCTTTGATGATGAAGGGCTTTTAACACAGCAGACATAAAAAAAGCACTGCGGATGCAGTGCTTTTTTTATGTCTATAGGCGCTTACTTTTTCTTTTTAGGTCCAAGCAGCATCCCCATTTGACGGCCTTCCATTTTCGGTGTCTGTTCAACAACACCGTATTCAGCCACGTCTGCTTCAATTTTTTGCAATTGAGCCAAACCTAACTGCTGGTGAGCCATCTCACGGCCGCGGAAACGAAGCGTGATTTTAACTTTGTTGCCTTCTTCAAGGAACTTGATGATGGCGCGGAGTTTTACGTTGTAATCACCGACATCAGTACCAGGGCGCAGCTTGATTTCCTTCACCTGTACTTGATGCTGTTTTTTCTTCGCTTCTTTCTGCTTTTGCTTCAGATCAAACAAATGCTTGTTGAAGTCCATAATCTTACAAACTGGCGGCTCAGCGTTTGCTACGATCTCTACAAGATCAAGCTCTACGCTTTCTGCTGCACGTAAGGCATCAGCCAAGCTTACGATGCCTTTTTGCTCGCCATTTTCGTCTACAAGACGGACTTCTTTTGCACGAATTTCATCATTCAAGGCAGGACGGTTTGATTTGCTACCGCCCTGTTGATTACGGTCAGGCTGTTTAATCGCTGTTACTCCACAATGTACCGGCCGCGTTCGGCAACGGCTGCTTTTACCAAGTCAACGAAAGCATCAATTGACATAGTACCCAAATTTTTTCCAGAGCGGGTACGGACATTCACAGTACCTTCCTCTACTTCACGGTCTCCAAGTACCAGTAAGTAAGGAATACGCTCTAATGTGCGTTCACGAATCTTAAAGCCGATTTTCTCATTTCTCAAGTCTGAAATCGCGCGGATACCGCTTTCTTTAAGTTTAGCGACCACTGACTCGCATGCTTCCGCCTGCGAATCGGTAATATTCATCACACATGCTTGAACAGGAGACAGCCAAGGCGGCATGAAACCCGCATAGTGTTCAATTAGTATACCAATAAAACGCTCAAAGCTGCCAAGTATTGCGCGATGAAGCATCACAGGCTGATCGCGGTCATTGTCTTCAGTCACATAAGATGCGTCTAGACGTTCTGGCAAGTTGAAGTCGCACTGGATTGTACCACATTGCCATACACGGCCTAAGCAGTCTTTCAAAGAGAATTCAATTTTCGGACCGTAGAACGCGCCTTCACCCGGCTGCAGCTCCCACTCCAAGCCCGCTGCATCCAAAGCGTCTGCTAAAGATTTTTCCGCCATATCCCAAAGCTTGTCATCACCTACACGTTTTTCTGGACGTGTCGACAATTTCATCTGCACTTCTTCAAAGCCGAAATCTTTATAAACATCTAAAGTCAGCTTAATGAAATCTGCAACTTCAGTGCCAATTTGCTCTTTAGTACAGAAGATATGCGCATCATCCTGAGTAAAGCCGCGGACACGCATAATGCCATGCAGTGAACCTGATGGTTCGTTACGGTGGCATGAGCCGAATTCCGCCAAACGGATTGGCAAGTCGCGGTATGATTTCAAGCCTTGGTTGAACACTTGCACGTGACAAGGGCAGTTCATCGGTTTGATTGCGTAGTTGCGGCTTTCTGAATGCGTTGTGAACATGCCATCGGCATAATTGGCAGCATGGCCTGATTTTTCCCAAAGGGTGAAATCAACGACTTGCGGTGTGCGGATTTCAAGGTATCCATTGTCCTGCTGCACCTTACGCATGTACTGTTCAAGCACTTGGTAAATGGTCCAGCCATTTGGATGCCAGAACACCATACCCGGCGCTTCTTCCTGCATATGAAACAAATCAAGCGCTTTACCAATTCTGCGGTGGTCGCGTTTTTCAGCTTCTTCAATACGTTTGATGTATGCAGCAAGCTGTTTTTTGTCGGCCCACGCTGTACCGTAAATACGCTGCAGCTGTTCGTTTTTCGCATCACCACGCCAGTAAGCGCCTGACATTTTAGTCAGTTTGAATGCTTTTAAGAATTTAGTATTGGGTACGTGCGGACCACGGCACATATCCAAGTAGTCTTGATGGTAGTACAAGCCCATTTCTGTTTCGTCAGGCATGTCTTCAATCAGACGTAATTTATAATCTTCGCCACGTGCAGTGAATTCTTTAATTACTTCATCACGCGGTGTCATTTTTTTGATGACGTCATAATCTTGATCGATGAGCTTTTTCATGCGCTCTTCGATAGCCGCCATATCTTCTGGTGTAAATGGTTTTTCACTGAAGATGTCGTAATAGAAGCCATCTTCGATGACTGGACCAATTACCATTTTTGCTTGTGGGAACAATTGCTTAACTGCATGACCTACAAGATGAGCGCAAGAGTGGCGAATGATATGAACACCATCATCGTCTTTAGGCGTAATAATTTGCAGGGTTGCGTCTGCTGTAATTAAGTCAGATGCGTCAACCAATTGACCGTTTACACGACCAGCAACTGTATTTTTTGCAAGACCAGGACCGATGCTTTGAGCAACTTCCATCACAGATACGGCGTGATCAAATTCTTTTTGATCGCCATTTGGCAAAGTGATAATTGGCATAAAAAATCCTTAAGGAGTGATGCCCCGTACAATAGAGCATATCACCGCGAGATTATGATCGAGGGAAACCCTCAAAAGATAAAAACGGTGGATAAAAATAAAAATCGCTTAGAATTTTACACTGCTTAGCTGGATGGATAAACCTTTTTGGCTGAAAAAAGATGCCGAGCGTAAAGTTGACGGCTATTTGCACAAAATAAGCCATAATTTGGTAAAAACTTGCCAAGAATAATTTCATCGCCTTATTGCTGGGGCTTAGCATGGCCAAACACTTTCCCTACTGCAAGGCGGTTATCTTCAATGAACTGCCTGAAAAATCTCAAGCTGCCAGCTCCTGACACAGCAGCTCGTTATCAGCGCTCAATATCATTTTTAGATCACCTTAAGTTATAGATTGTCTATCCCGTTTTAATAACGTCGTTCTTTTAAGGCAATGCTGCTTCACCTATTCACCGTACAAAGCATGTGAAAAATATTCAGATTGCTACGGAAACTGCATCAGCGCTTATCATGAGGCTGGAAAAACAGCCTCTTTCAGCTGTCTGCAAAGCCGTTTTTTCGATCTAATTTATTTATATCCGAAAATCAAATTTTAGAACTGCAGGGTTCACATTCAATATTTTTAACTTTTTAAATTTCAATATTTTCAGCATGTTACAAATTTAGTGCAAATACTCGACTAAAGCATTAATGCAAGTTAGCCTGAGACTGCATATTGTTGAGAAAATGACAAAAAGCAATACAGACAGGGAGTTTCTGAGATGGTTAGTGCATATGATGAATTGCCACGGACACCGGCCAATTTTGTTGCCTTATCGCCGCTGCGCTATTTAGAGCGCGCGGCTTATATTTATCCGCACCAAGATGCCATTATCCATGGTTCGCGTCATATCAGCTGGCGGGAAACCTATCAGCGCTGCTGTCAATTTGCGCAGCAGCTGCAGCAGCTGGGCATTGGTAAAAATGATACGGTATCGGCGCTTTTGCCGAATACGCCAGCCATGATTGAAGCGCACTTTGCCGTGCCCATGGCGGGCGCTGTACTGAACACCATCAATACGCGCTTAGATGCAAAAACGATTGCATTTATGCTCGAACATGCTGAAACCAAAGTCTTATTGGTCGACCCTGAATTTGCAGCAGTTGCTCAAGAGGCGCTGGCTTCAGTCAAGCAGGATATTTTTGTCATCGATGTCGATGACGCCGAATACCAGGACAGCAGCCCTGCGCCAATCGGCAAAATCGAATATGAAACCTGGCTGGCAGACGGCAATCCGCATTTTGAATGGCACCTGCCTCAAGATGAATGGGATGCCATCAGCCTGAACTATACATCGGGCACGACAGGCAACCCGAAAGGCGTGGTCTATCATCACCGCGGCGCCTACATTAATGCCGCCAGCAACATCATTGCCTGCGGCATGACGCCTCGCGCAACGTATCTATGGACGCTGCCGCTGTTCCACTGCAACGGCTGGTGCTTTGCATGGACCATGGCAGCCAATGGCGGCACCAATATCTGCCTGCGCAAAGTCGATCCTGAACTGATTTATAAACTGATTGCCGAACACAAAGTGGATTACTTCTGCGGCGCGCCGATTGTATTGTCGATGCTGATCAATACGCCTGAAGAGAAAAAAGTCAAAATTGACCACCGCGTAGAAGTGATGGTGGCAGGCGCCGCGCCTCCAGCCGCGATCATTGAAGGCATGCGCAACATCGGCATTAATGTGACGCATGTCTACGGCTTAACGGAAACTTATGGCCCTTCTGCGCTGTGCGCTTCGCAGGCAGGCTGGTCTGACCTGTCTATCCAAGAACAGGCGCAGCTGCATTCACGCCAAGGCGTGCCATATCCGCTGCAGGACGGCATGAAGGTCATTGATCCTGAAACCATGCTGCCTGTACCGCATGACGGCAAAACCATGGGGGAAATTATGTTCCGCGGCAATATTGTCATGAAAGGCTATCTGAAAAACCCAGAGGCCACCGCAGAAGCCTTTGCCGGCGGCTGGTTCCACACTGGAGATTTGGCTGTTTGCCAGCCGGACGGCTATGCCAAAATTACTGACCGCTCTAAAGATGTGATTATTTCCGGCGGTGAAAATATTTCATCCCTTGAAGTTGAAGAAGTTCTGTATCAGCATCCTGCAGTATTAACCGCAGCAGTGGTGGCTAAGCCCGATTCGCGCTGGCAGGAAGTGCCGTGCGCCTTTATCGAGCTGAAGGCTGGCAAAGAGGCGACGCCGGAAGAAATCATTGAATTCTGCAAACAGCATTTAGCGCGCTTTAAAGTCCCCAAAGATGTCATCATTACTGAAATCCCCAAAACATCGACGGGCAAGCTGCAGAAATTCATTTTGCGCGACTGGGCGAAAGAGCGCGCAACAGGTGAATTTAGCTAAATCATCCTCTGCTCCGGCACTTGTGCCAAAAAGAAAGGCAAGGCAATAAAAAACGGCTCTTCGGAGCCGTTTTTTGCTTTGTCATAAGCAATCAATTATCTGAAATCAATGCCACTTGCTGTAAATAGTTAAACATATTCAACTTAGATGCCTTCACCGCTTCTTCTGGCGCTTGATTTTTAAGATCACGGTGCACACGCAGATAATGCTGGCGCAAAGTATGGCGTTCAGTCGCATTATAGGTTTTGGTAAACTCATTAATCGCAGGGTCGCCATCTTTAATAATGCGCTCGACCCAGCGCTGCAGCTGCGCTGTTTTTTTCAGCCCTTGTTTTGGGGTTAAATATGACAAAATGACCGTTTCATTTTCATTACGCAACAGTTTACCAATACGTAAAAATTGACGGCGGCGCGCTTCATGTGAGCTAATCTGCTGCACATCAAGCAGCGCTTCAATTAAACGCTCTTCAACAGGCAAATTTTTAATTTGTTTCGCGCTTAGCTCAGCCAGCTGTGAACCCAAAGCAGCCATACGCTGAACAGCCTTTTTCTGTTCGGTTTTACTTGCACGTCCTTCTAAAGAATCAAAATCTTCATCAGTTAAGCTCTTCGATCGACTTGCCACGATTAATCTGCCTCGTAAAATTTCGCTGCGAACAGTGCCTGAACCTCAGATAAAGCTTTTTCTTCATCTGCGCCGTCAATCACTATCCGTAAAGTTGTGCCCTTGCCTGCACCAAGCATAAGCAGGGACATAATATTTTTTGCATCTACCAATTTATCACCTTTGCCGATCTGAATCGATGAGCTGAATTTGGTGGTGACTTCAATCAGTTTGCCAGACGCACGCGCATGTAAACCTAGTTTATTAATTACGTCAACAGTTGTGTCTATCATGACCAGTGCTTCATTTCTCTATGTAAGACCTGAATAGACCATTTTGCCTCAAGGGCTTTTTTTAGTCTATCCACAATATAAACAGAACGATGCTGGCCGCCCGTGCATCCAATGGAGACCGTCATATAATGGCGGTGACCTTCCGAAAATGCCGGCAGCCATTTGTCCAAAAAGTGATAAATGTCCTGAAACATTTCTCCAGTTTGCGGACTCTGTTCTAAAAATTTCTGTACAGGCTCATCCAGGCCTGAATATTTTCTTAATTCTAAATCCCAATGCGGGTTCGGCAGATGGCGCACATCAAAGACGTAATCTGCATCCAGCGGTATGCCATGCTTAAAGCCGAAAGACTGCAAAATTAAAATCAGATTGTCAGCCTGCCCCAGCTTCGTCAGCAGGACATGCTTTAAATCATGCACGCTTTTATCAGTGGTATCAATATGCACCGTCGAGCGCAGCTGAATCGGCAGCAGCAGCAATTTTTCTTCCTGTATGCATTCATTCAGGCTTTTAAAGCGGCTGGATAATGGATGCGGGCGGCGCGAAGCGCTGAAGCGTGAAATCAGCTCCTGATCCCGCGTGGTCAGGTAAATAATATCAACTGAACCATGGCGCTGCAGCTCATGGAAGACCTGATCAAACTCCTGCAGGTCAGCCCGCGTGCTGCGCACATCCACCCCTAAGGCCAGCTGTTCAAGGTTATTTTCCTTGTCCAGCTTTTCCACAATTTCCGGCAGCAGCGCCAAAGGCAAATTATCTATACAGTAATAGCCAAGATCTTCAAGCACCTGCAATGCAGAGCTTTTTCCAGAACCCGATTGGCCTGTAACAATTAAAATGCGTTTCATTGCATGACTGCCCTTTTATAGCGCTAAGACGCAGTATATTTTACCTGCAGGTTGTCGATAAGGCGGGTTGCACCTAATTTTGCAGCCACAAACAGCACAAGATCTTCATTAAATTGTTCAATTTTTTGAAGTTCTGTGGTGCGGGCTTCTACATAGTCCACAACAAAACCGGCGCCTGTCAATGCCGATTTCATATCTTCTAACACTTTAGGCAACGCATCCCCAGACAGCAGCGCCTGTTCCGCAGCCTTCAAAGTTTTATAGATCGCCGGCGCAGCGGCGCGGTTTTCCGCGCTTAAATAGCCATTGCGCGAACTGAGCGCCAAACCGTCTTCCGCTCGGGTAATCGGCACGCCAATCACTTCCAGCGGAATATTCAAATCACGGACAAACTGCCGGATGACCGCCAGCTGCTGATAATCTTTTTGGCCAAAGAAGGCATAGTTCGGCTGCACAATATTAAACAGTTTGGTCACCACCACCGCAACGCCGTCAAAATGGCCAGGGCGCTGCAAACCGCACAAATCATTCGTGATATCGCTGACTGAAATATTGGTCAAGCGCGGCTTGCTGCCATACATTTGTTCAACGGTTGGCGCAAATACAATGTCACAGCCAACGTCTGCCAATAACCGCTGATCCTGCTCTAAAGTCCGCGGATAATTATCAAAATCTTCGTTTGGGCCAAATTGAATTGGATTGACAAAAATGCTGACCACAACAATATCGCAAAGCTTGCGCGCTTCACGCACGAGGTTTAAGTGGCCTTCATGCAAATTGCCCATCGTTGGAACAAAACCAATAATTTTCCGGGCTGCGCGCGCTGGATTCAATGACGCAGCTAAACCTTGAATCGTCGTTTCAGTTTTCATATCTCAGAGCTCAATTTGAAAAGTGTGTTCTACGGCAGGGAATGATCCATCCTGCACTGCGGCGTGATAGGCTTTAAATGCATCTAAAATTGCAGTTTCACCCGCCTGTTCTTTCATAAAATTGCGGACAAATTTAGCCACATGGCTAAAGTTCAGCCCCAGCATGTCCTGCACCACCAGCACTTGGCCATCCGTTTCTGCTCCAGCGCCGATGCCGATCACCGGCGTATTCGGGAACAAATTGCTGATCTCTTTGCCAACCTGCGCTGGAACACATTCCAGCAGCAGTACGGCAGCTCCGGCATCAACGACAGCTTTACAGTCTGTAATCAGCTGATCGGCTGCGGCCCGGGTGCGCGCCTGCACTTTATAGCCGCCAAAGACATGCACCGACTGCGGCGTTAAGCCTAAATGCACACAGACAGGAATGCCATTCCGGGTCAGCACCTGCACAGTTTCAGCCAGCCATTCCCCGCCTTCCAGCTTCACCATATGCGCGCCCGCCTGCATGATGATTTTAGAACTGCTCAATGCATCATTCAGGGTGGCATAACTCATAAACGGCAAATCCGTTAAAATGAACGCATGCGAGTTGCCGCGGCGCACTGCGGCAGTATGATATGCCATATCGCTGACATTCACAGGCAGTGTCGAATCACAGCCTTGAATGGTCATGCCTAAAGAATCGCCGACCAAAATGGTATCAATCTCAGCGACTTCCATGGCTTTCGCCATACTTGCATCATAGCAAGTCAGGCAGGAGAATTTGCGGCCTTCCGCTTTAAATTTTCTTAAGTCACTTAGACTAATCATCTAGAGGTTCCTCTGATGGCCCTATCTCAGGGCCATTAAACATTTAAATCTTTGCCCAATTTCCAGCATCCAGCACATCTAGCGCCGGGTGCTCTAAAATCGGCAAATCTTTTAATAATTGTCCTTTCAGCTGCAATCCTGCATCCAAGTCCAACAGTGGGATCAAAACAAAATCACGCTCCATGACGCCGGCATGCGGCACAGTCAGGCGTTCATTTTGAATCTGCTCCTGTCCATAAATCAGCAAATCTAAATCCAGTGTGCGCTCTCCCCAATGGCGAAGGCGTACACGCCCAGATTCCTGTTCGAAGCGCTGCAGCTCATCCAGCAGGGCCAATGGAGCTAAATCAGTCGTCAGCTGCACCACGGCATTTAAGTAATTCGGCTGATCCTGCGGCCCCATCGGCGGGCTTTGATACAGTTTAGAGGTTTTCACAGCGCCTAAGGCGGCCAGCTTATGGACGGCTTCAGCCATAATTTGCAATGAATCACCTAAATTGCTGCCTAGGCCAATATAAGTCACTATGCTCATTGAGTCGGCCCAAAAACCACTTGGCTTAAATCACGCTGCACACGCTTACGCTTTAAGATTGGGTGATCGGCGCTAATGCCTTCTGCAACCTCTGCAGCCGGCTGGCGGCGTGAATCTGAGGCTGATTTGGCTTTTCTGGCGCGGCGGCTGCGCGGCTCAGGCTCATTGACCAAAGGCTCAATCTCAGCCTGCTGAATAGATGCAGTTTTGATTTCTTCTGCCGGCGCCCGGGACACTTTGCGGCGGCTCTTGGCGCGCTGACGGTTATAATCCGCAATCGCGCGCTCGCGCTCATCCACAGACAAGGTTTGATAGTTTTCCCACCAAATCCCCATGCCCTGCGTATCGTTATCACCAGATTTTTCACGCAGCAATAAAAAGTCAAAGCCGGCGCGGAAACGCGCATGGCTGGACAAAGCTTCAATTTGCTGCGGCTTAGGATTCAGCAAACGGGTTTGCATTTCCCAGACTTCACGGATAAATGTTTCGGCAAAACGCGGAATGATCGTGCGTGTCGCTTGACGCTTCAACACATCTAAACCCGCTTGCGCGCGGGCTTCTGCAGCAACAACGCCTTTGCTTAAGTAGAAATCACAGCGTTCAAGGAAAGGCTTCCACAGCAGCACTGCATAGAAAAATGCGGGATTGATGGTTTTACCAATCGAAATCCGCTGATCAGTATTTTTGGCAGCGCGTTCAATAAACGGCGTAATTTCCGGCTTAATTTCCGCAAACAGCTGGCGCCAAATGCCAAAATCAATCAGCATCGGCATCACCCGGTTTAAATGCCCCATGGTGAACAGTTTTTGCGATTCATCATATAAACGGTGCGGAGACACATCACGCAGCAATTGCGTAATTTCTGGGGTAAAAATATCCAAAATTTTTTCATCAATGCTGAAGTTCAGCTTAGCCGCAAAGCGCAGCGTCCGCAGCATGCGTACCGGATCTTCTTCAAAACGCTGCAACGGATCGCCCAGCAAACGCAAGGTTTTGTGTTTAATGTCATCAACCGCATTGCAGAAATCCAACACTTCATTTTTACGCGGCTGGTAATACAAAGCATTGATCGAAAAATCACGGCGGGCAAAATCCTGCTCGATGGTGCCCCAGTTGTTGTCCCGCAAAATCATGCCAGCAGCGGAAGTCACTTCTTTTTTAGGCGGCGCACGGAAGGTTGCCACTTCAATCAGTTCACGGCCAGAATAGACATGAGCAAGCTCAAAACGGCGGCCGATGATGCGGCAGCGACGTCCGAAAACTTCTTTCACCTGAGATGGAGTAGCATTGGTGACAGCATCATAATCCTTCGGATTTAGCCCCAACATTAAGTCGCGTACACCGCCGCCGACGATATAAGCTTCATAGCCTGCCTTAGTTAAGGCATCAATCACATCCAATATGGAAGAAGGTAATTGTGCAGTTGATAAACCGCATTTTGACGCGCGCAAAGTTTGCAAAAGACGCTGTCTCCTACGTCTGAACGTAATATCTTAAGATGTCGCTAATCATATCTCTAACACAATCAAAGGGCAATTTGATTCTCCCGATACACACTGCCTAACTCAGCTGCCTTTCGCACTTTTTTCATCTTCCCGCGCTGTTTTACAAGGCAAGGCGCTCTTTATTTTTGCTGAAAATAGCTGGGCCAATGCCTTTGACCTCCTGAATTTCCTCAATACTTTTAAATTTTCCATTTTTATTGCGGTAATCCACAATGGCTTCCGCTTTCTTTTGACCAATGCCGCTGAGCTGCTGAAATTGCTCGGCGCTGGCCGAATTCAGCCTGATTTTTTGACTCGCGCTGTTAGACGCCGCACTGAGCGCAGGCTTGGATAAATAATAGTTTTTAGATGCGGGCGCTGAAGAATGGCTGACTGATGCGCTTTTAAGCTGGCTGTCCTGTGTTTGCTGGTCCGCTTTCCATTGCTGATATGCTGCATTTGACGGCGCCGCTGCGCTCGCCCAAGCAATGCTGATAGTGACGAGCAGGATCAGCAGGATAAAAAGCTGAAATTTATTCAAGTTGCGGTTTTTCATATAAAGCCTGTTGTTTAAATTGTTGTTTCGCCTGCTCCCAAAGCTGATCCATCTCAGCCAATGACAGGTCTTCTATATTTTTATTCTGCAATGCTGCCTGCGTTTCAATGTAGGCAAAACGGGTGCGGAATTTATGGACAGTGCCCAATAACGCCATTTCACTCGAGATGCTGAGTTTACGGCCAATATTCACCAGAGAAAATAAGCAATCACCAAACTCTTCCATAATTTCGTCGGAATTCTGATTTTCAAGCGCCTGTTTAAATTCAGCAAGCTCCTCTTCTAATTTGCTATAGGCATCTTCAGGTGTGGCAAAATCAAAGCCAATTTTAGCGGCATTTTTTTGAATTTCTTCTGCCTGCTGCAAGGCAGGGCCATGCTTAATCTGATCTAAGCGTGACTGAGCTTTACCCGCTTTTTCTTTGCGCTTAATGTCCTGCCACAACACAGCCACATCATCAGCGCTTAATTGCGAAAACTGTTCGGCTTGAAACACATGGGGATGCCGGCGAACCAATTTATCGCAAATGGCCTGTACCACATCCTGAAAATCAAATACGCCCTGCTCGCTGTACATTTGCGACTGAAACACCACCTGCAGCAGCAAATCCCCCAGCTCATCACGCACATCTTCCGCTTTGCCATCACGCACAGCTGCTTCGACTTCATAGGCTTCTTCTATGGCATAACGCGTTAAAGACTCAGGCGTCTGCTGCTGATCCCAAGGACATTTTTCACGCAATTCACGCATGATGCTCAACAGCTGTTCCATAATCTGCCTCTTTATTTAATTTAGATTTCTGCTCGATTGCATCTTTTTCACCCCAATAATTTGGTATGCTCAAAATCAATATAAGGAAGAAAAAGACAGGGAGAAGAATAACATGCCGAGCATCTTGATTAGCGGCGCAGGCCAAGGCATTGGCGCTGCAGCAGCCAAATTATTTTACCAGCAGGGCTATAAAGTCGGCATTTATGACATTAATGCGGTGCAAGCGCAGAAACTGGCGCAACAGCTGGGCGAGAATGCCAAAGCAGGGCTGCTGGATGTTGCCAACATTGAACACTGGCAAAATGCCCTGACAGAATTTACACAATGGGCCGGTGAGCTGAATGTGTTGGTGAATAATGCCGGCATTCTCTATTCAGGCGCTTTTGAGCATACCGATATCGCCTCACATCACCGTACCATTGATATTAATGTAAAAGGGGTGATAAACGGCTGCTATGCGTCTTTGCCTTATTTGCAAAAAGCGGCGTTTGCACGGGTGATTAACTTATCTTCCGCTTCTGCCATTTATGGCCAGGCCGACTTGGCCACGTATTCCGCCAGTAAATTTGCTGTGCGCGGCCTAACGGAAAGCCTGGATATTGAATGGCAAAAATACGGCATACGGGTGCTGGATGTTATGCCGCTGTTTGTGCAGACCGCGATGGTGAAAGATATGGATGCAGAAAGCATCCGTAAAATGGGGGTTCATTTGACGCCTGATGATGTCGCCGAGCAAATTTTGCGTTTGGCTACACTTAAAACCCATGCCTTTACCCCAACGCATCGCGCCGTGGGTTTCAAAACAAAGGTTCTGTTTAATTTATCTAAAATCAGCCCTCAGTTTGTAAACCGCTTAAGCAATTTATGGATTGCTCAAAAATAATCGGCTTTAGAAAAACAGTTCAATCCACCAAATAAAAAACCGCCATATGGCAGTTTTTTATCAACACTGCATAAGATTAGCGTTTAAATTTCTTCTCAGCCTTTTTAAATTTCTGAACATAACGGCGCTTACGCGCAGCTGTGCGTTCATCCATTTGCGATTTACGGCCTTCAAATGGGTTTTCAGAGGTTTTAAATTCAATACGGACCGGCGTGCCTTCAAGCTTGTACACTTTACGGAACACGTTTTCTAAATAACGGCGGTAATCCGCAGGGGTTTTATCCACCTTGTTGCCGTGCACTACAATTGTTGGCGGATTTTGCCCGCCCATATGCGCATAGCGCATTTTAATGCGGCGGCCGCCCACCATTGGCGGCTGATGCGCTTCTGTCGCGTCGCTTAAAATTTGGGTGATTTTTGCAGGCGAAACTTTCAAATGCGAAGAGTCATAAGCGCGGTGGATTGATGGATAAAGATCGCCAACCCCAGTGCCATGCAATGCAGAAATCAAATGAATTTTTGCCCATGGAATAAAATCAAAGCGGCGCTCCACATCCAGCTTGCATTGCTTGCGGTCGTACTCGGTCATGTTGTCCCATTTATTGACTGCAATCACCATCGCGCGGCCGGCTTCCAGCGCATAGCCAATCAAATGCAGATCCTGCTCAACAATCCCGTCACGGGCATCAACTACAACCACAACCACATGCGCATCTTTCATGGCTTGCAGTGTTTTCACAATTGAGAATTTCTCAATCATTTCATCTACTTTGCCTTTACGGCGCACGCCAGCTGTATCAATCAGCGTGTATTTACGCCCATCCCGCTCAAAGGGAATATATACAGAATCACGGGTAGTGCCGGGCTGGTCAAATGCAACCACGCGCTCTTCGCCAAGCAAGCGGTTAACTAAGGTCGATTTGCCCACATTTGGACGGCCGATAATCGCCAAACGCAGACCGGTATCCCGGTCATGCAGTTCAGGATTTTCATCTTCCGGCACAGAAGCAAGCACTTCTTCCAGCATTTGCTGTACACCGCGGCCATGGCTGGCTGCGACTTGCAACGGTTCGCCCATGCCAAGCTTGTAAAATTCAACCAATGCCGCTTCCGCATGCACGCCATCCACTTTGTTGGCAACCAGAAAGACTTTTTTGCCAAGTGTGCGCAAGTCACGGGCAATCTGTTCATCAGATGCCAGCAATCCGGCACGGGCATCCACAACAAACATAATCATGTCTGCTTCGTGGATGGCTGTTTTGGACTGCTCGGCCATGTACGAATCAATACCGCCTTCTGTTTCGCCGATACCGCCAGTATCAACCACAATGAAGGATTTATTTTGGTAAGTCGCATCGCCATATTTACGGTCACGTGTCAGACCGGCAAAGTCAGCAACGAGCGCATCCCGGCTCTTGGTGATCTGGTTAAACAACGTTGATTTTCCGACGTTCGGACGACCAATGAGCGCAATTACGGGTTTCATAGATTAACCTTTATTCAAGATCAGCCAGTTTGGTCTGGTCTGAACATCAGAAAGTATTGGAAGAATAAGGATTAGGACAAATGCCTAAATAAAAACACGGGGCATTGACTGTTCAATCCCCCGCGTTCAAAAAATTCGGTTGCACTTATTTTAACATAAGCTGCAAAAATTAACGATTCTGCCAAACACTCATTGCACCTTTACGTGTTGACACATAAAGCTGATTATCAATGACACGCAGCGTACGCACTTCACCGCTGGTTTTAGAACGGCCGATGATTGCACCGGTGCTTGGGTCAATTAGATGCAGTACGCCATCCAAATCACCAACCACCAAATCATTGCCCAGCATCACTGGGTTGCTCAGCTGACGGTTCAGCAGCTGGTCATTTTCCCACAGCTTGTTGCCGGTGGTAATTTCATAAGCTGTAATCTTACCATCAGTTTGCGCAACAAACACCCCATTGCCTTTCACTTCCGGGCGCTGAATGCTGCTGGCATCCTCACTCCATACAACCTGCTGTGAAGCCAGGTCCAGTACTGTCACTTGCCCCTGATAGCTGGTGGTGACAACAAACTGGCCGGCTACAGCTGGCTCACCGTCAATATCAATCAAGCGCTGAATGTCTGAACGGCCTTCTGAAACAGCAACACGGCGCTGCATCTTAGGCGTGCCGCTAATGGCATCAATGGCATAAATATAAGCATTTGCAGAAGCAATCAGCACATTGCGCGCATCTAAAGCGACAGGCGCCGCCTGGCCGCGCAAGCTGAACTGTACATTCGGCAGATTATAGGTCCACGCCTGTTTGCCGGTTTCCACTTCATGCGCAAACACAGTCCCGTCATTCGCAACCGTAATAACACGGCCAGCATGAATCAGTGATGGCGCAAGAATAGCGCCAGACAGCTGCGCTGTCCATTTAGTTTCACCTGTTGCCTGATCTAAAGCGAACAATTGACCTTTTGGGCTGCCGACAACCACTAAGCCGTCTTTCGCTTCCACACCTGAGCTTAGGCCCTGTTTTGAAATTTTCTTTTGCCAAAGGCGCTGCTTGCCTTGAAAAGCTTCAACTTCACCGTTTGGATTAATAACAAAAATAACGCCATGATCCACATCTAAACGCATGCGCAATGGATCTGCTTCATCCGTCGAAGCCACATTTTGAGAAAATACAGGAACCAGTGTTTTCGCCTGTTCAAGTTTCGGCAGCGGACTCGGCTTTGCCTCTTCGACTTTCACGCCTTTATTTGCACAGCCTGCAAGCGCAAGCGTTAAAACTGTCAGTGCACACGCAATTTTGTATTGTCTATTCATTCAGTTTCTTCCACTTGGGTCTCTAAAATCGGGCGTTCGATTTCAGGATCATCGACTAAAACGCCTACACTTTCGAGTTTAATTTGTAAAATTTGACGTTCTTCTTTACGTTCAACCAATGCATCCCATGCACTTTGATATACTTTTTTTGCATTTTCAATATCATTTTTAGCAACATACACATCACCGCGCGCTTCATCAGCCGTCGCTTTAAATGCAGGATCTGTTACTGCTTCTAATGTTTTCAGCGCTTCATCATATTTCTTTTGCGCCAGCTGCGCATAAGCCAAGCGCAGTTTTACAATCTGAATCAAGCCGTCATCGCCGGCTTTGATATTTTCAACTTTCTTCAAGGCTTTTTCAGCGCTGGCGTAATCGGCTTTATCATAAGCCAATTTAGCCATGACCAGCTGCGCCTGAATCGCTTGAGGTGAATCTGGCGCTTCTTTCATGATACTGTCCGCAGATGTGGACAGCTGCGAAAATGCATCGCCCTGCGCTGATTTAGCGCTGTCCATCAACTGCTGCACTTTAGCCGTCGCCGTCTGTGACTCAGCCAAAGTTTTCTTCTGCCAATATTCCCATCCGAAAAAGGCAATCAACGCAATTAAAATCCCGCTAATAATGGCCGAACCATATTTTTTAGAGAAAGATTTTAAATTATCAAGTTGTTCATCATCACTTAATGCGTTCATTTAACGATCCTTTTCCTTATGTTTTCTGACTTATTTTGAAGAAAGTTTTTCAATGATAAACGGCACAAAACCGCCTACCGCAACTTCAGCCTGTTCTGCAGTGGCCAATTCCTTAACTAGAACCTGCTGTGCTTCCTGTTCACGCTCACCAAAGATGACCGCAAACAACGCGCCCGCCTGATCCGCTTTTTTCATTTGCGACTTCATCGAACCCTGTGAGCCAACTTTGAGGCGGATGGCGCTGTTTGCATTTTCAAACTGGTCACGGATCTGCTCTGCCAATACCAGCGCTTTGCCTTGCGTAGCCGGATCAGACACCAAGAAGATTTCACAGTCACGCACTGGCGCATGGTCTTCCACTTGCTCAAGAAGCAGCAGCAAACGCTCCATGCCCATCGCAAAACCAACTGCAGGGACAGTTTGATCCGCCTTTCCTTTGAGCTGGCCGACCAAACCGTCATAGCGTCCGCCTGCACAGACAGTGCCTTGCGAACCCAATAAAGTGGTCGTCCATTCAAAGACTGTTTTGTTGTAATAATCTAAACCGCGAACCAATTTTTGATTAATCACAAATTTTACGCCAGCATCCGTCAAATACTGCTGCAATTGCGCAAAGTGATTCATGGTGTCTTCACCCATAAAATCATGCAATTTTGGCGCACTTTCTAAAATTTGCTGTGTTTTGGCATCTTTTGAATCCAAAATACGCAATGGGTTTGTGGTCAAACGGCGCTGTGAATCTTCATCTAAATCAGCTTTGTGTGATTCTAAGAATTCAACCAAAGCTGCGCGGTAAGCTGCGCGCTCATCAGACTCACCTAAAGTATTCAGTTCCAGCTGCACTTTATCCGCTACGCCCATGCGTTTCCATAAGCGCGCTGTCATCAAAATCAGTTCTGCATCCTGATCTGGTGTAGACACGCCAAAGGTTTCCACACCAAACTGATGGAACTGGCGGTAACGGCCCTTCTGCGGCTTTTCATAGCGGAACATTGGCCCCACATACCAGACGCGCGGCGCTGCGCCGCGAAGCAGATTATGTTCCAGCATGGCGCGTACACAGCCTGCTGTGCCTTCTGGACGCAAAGTCAAAGACTCAGGCGGGTTGCCTTTATCTAAGAAGGTATACATTTCTTTTTCAACGATATCCGTTGCATCACCGATAGAGCGTTTAAACAGATTGGTCTGTTCAACAATCGGCAGACGGATTTGCTGATAGCCATACGCATCCATTAAAGATGCTAAATGCTGCTCGAGACGTCTCCACGCAGGTGTTTGCGTTGGAAGGATATCGTTAAAACCTTTAATTGCGACAATTGAACTCATGATTTACTGCGTATAATTTCTTTAGATTTTGCTTCTTCAAGCGCCTTAACTCGTTGACGAACCATCGTTTCGATTTCATCAACCAGCTGATTTGTGTCAATTAAATGACTTTTCTCGCCATTACGATACACGAGAGAACGCGGACTTGCACCTACCACGCCAATATCGGCTTCTTTGGCTTCGCCCGGGCCATTCACTTTGCAGCCAATCACAGAGACATCCATGGGCGTGCGCACATCTTCCAAACGCTCTTCCAAGGCCTGCATCACTTTAATGACATTAAATTCCTGGCGTGAGCAGCTTGGACAGGCAATAAAGTTAATGCCGTTTGAACGCAGTCCCAGTGATTTCAAAATATCAAAACCGATTTTGACTTCTTCTTCCGGCTCGGCCGCAAGCGAGATGCGCATGGTATCGCCTATGCCTTCCATCAGCAGGCCGCCTAAAGCAATGGCAGACTTCACGGAGCCTGTACGGTAAACACCAGCCTCAGTCACACCCAGATGCAATGGATTGTCAATTTGCGCCGACAGCAAGCGATAGGCATCCATAGTTAAAAAGACATTCGATGCTTTGACTGAAATTTTAAATTCCTGAAAATCCAAGCGGTCCAGAATATCAATATGGCGCATGGCGGATTCCAGCAATGCCTGCCCTGTCGGCTCGCCATATTTTTTCTGAATATCTTTTTCTAAAGAACCCGCGTTCACGCCAATCCGCATAGAAATATCATTATGGCGGGCAGCCGCCACTACTTCGCGGATTTTCGCTTCTGAACCAATATTG
This sequence comes from Acinetobacter sp. CWB-B33, assembly GCF_039655955.1. Lineage (NCBI taxonomy): Bacteria > Pseudomonadati > Pseudomonadota > Gammaproteobacteria > Moraxellales > Moraxellaceae > Acinetobacter > Acinetobacter sp. CWB-B33. Next base: position 544,127 of record NZ_JAGFEU010000003.1, on the reverse strand, counting down.
CCGGGGTTGATGCGCAGGCAATCTGCGCCTAAATCAGCGACACGCAACGCAATTTTATAGTCGAAGTGAATGTCTGCAACTAAAGGTACAGTGACGCGTTTGCGAATCTCGCCAAAAGCTTCAGCCGCCTCCATACTCGGTACAGAAACACGCATGATATCGGCACCGACATCAGCGCAGCGCTGAATTTGCGCTACGGTCGCATCAACATCGCAGGTTTCTGTATTGGTCATGCTTTGAATGCTGATCGGGGCATCACCGCCCACGTATACAGAACCGACACGGATTTTTCGAGTTGGACGGCGTTGAATTGGATTTACAATCATTATTTCACTCTACCCCTAGCCATTAACGAGATAAACGGAAGTCAGCTTTGCCGTTTACGGTATATGGCGACAATGAAATACTTTCATTATTTAAACTTAATGACACAGCTTCCGCGTCATCCAGACGGATTTGGAATGGCGCCTCACCATTCAGGCTCAGTGCAGATGACTGGCGGCCAGTGGCAAGAACTTTACCTGTGGAATCGACAATATTCACCGATGTTGGACGGCTGAAGTTCAAACTCAATTGATCCCCTGAAGCAGACGCAGCGCCGCCAGCACTCATGACCTGCACTTCAGGCTGCGCTTGCGCATCAGCCACTGCCGCATCTTTACTGCCCGACATGTTCTGAACAACAGACACCAAAACAGCCAGCACGGCAATCACCGCCACGGCAATCAGGCCGCGCTTCATCCACTTGCGGTTGCGGTCACGGTTTGAACCTGGGAGCTTGCCCATAATTCGGATTGGGGAATTATTTAATGCATGGTTCGGCAGCATGCCGGTATCGTTAGCGTAAATATCATCAAAACGCTGAATAATACTGGTTGCGTCCACTTTTAAGTATTTAGCATAAATACGGTAATAGCCCTTAATGAACGTTGCTTCCGGCAGAGTTTTATATTCGTCCTGCTCCAGCGCTGTTAGGGTTTTTACAGGAATATTCAATTCCTTCGCCGCATCATCCAGCTCAAGCTTTTGAGTCATGCGGATCTGGCGCAAGTACTCACCTGGACGCTGAACATTTCCTAACGCATTGGGAGCTGCGCTCGAAGGATTCGATTGCGGTGAATTAGGATTTACTTCCATACGGCCTCAGTACTGTACTGTAATTGCAAATAACGCTGGTATTCAGGGCTTTCCGGGTAAAGCGCGCGAAGCTGGTTCACCAGCACCTGCATACCCATTTTATCCCCATTCGCACGTGCAATGCGCATACCAAGCCAAAGCGCACGAGCGCCTTGGTTCTGCTGCCCCACTGCACGTACGAACTGTTCATACATTTGCGTTGCGGCAGCGGTTTGCTGGTTCAAATAAAAAATTTCCGCCAACTCTAGCATTGAAACATAAGAATCACGATTGGCTTGCAAAGCCTGTTTGAATGTTTTTTCAGCATTCGCAACATCGCTCAGTTTCAAGTAAATTTGGCCTGCGTTTTCAAGCGATTTGGAGCGCTGATCATAACCTAATGTAGCGCCAGCAATGATCAATTGCTCGAGCGCATCATTATAGCGCCCAACTTGGTATAAATACGTACCATAGTTGTTACGCGCCTGCGCATTTTTAGGCTCTGCAGAAATCGCTTTACGGAAATAACCATCGGCTTTTTCCATATTCAGCTTACTGCCTTCCTGCTGCAATAAAATACCCATTGCCATATTAGCTTGCGCATCCCGCGGATTTTGCTCCAGCGCCTGATCAAGTGTGCGCTTAGCGACATCCAAATCACCGCTTTTAATATACTCCACAGCCATTTGAGCACGCACCTTGGCTGCTTTTTCCGGATCTTTTTTTCCCAGCGAATCTGATGTTTGACACGCAGTCAGCACTGCCGCCGACAGACAGAAAGATGTCATCAAAGCAAATTTATACGTTAAGGTTCTCAATTGACGGCCTCTTTATTATCCTTGCGAACGCAGAATCTCATTTTGCTGCGCCACTTTTTTCTTCCACTGTTCTGCACGGCGGGTACGGTCTGCAACTTGCCCCACAAGCTGTCCGCACGCGGCATCAATATCATCGCCGCGTGTCTGACGAATCGTACACACAAAACCGGCATCAGACAAAGTTTTTTGGAAAGAAATAATCCGGTTGCGGCTCGAGCGGCCATACGGCGCATGCGGAAATGGATTAAATGGAATTAAATTAATTTTGCTTGGCAGATTTTTCAGCAGCTTAATCATTTGCTGTGCATGTTCAGGATGGTCATTGACGCCATCCAGCATCACATATTCAATGGTGACGTGTTTGCGTGAACTTTCATTGCCGTCTTTAGCGATATAGCGCTGACATGCAGCAATCAGCTGCTCCAATGGATACTTTTTATTGATTGGCACCAGCTCATTGCGCAGCTCATCATTTGGCGCATGCAATGAAATGGCCAAAGCCACATCTATGTCTTTGACTAACTGATCAATTTTAGGAACTACACCTGACGTTGACAAGGTCACGCGGCGTTTAGACATGCCGTAGGCAAAATCGTCCAGCATCGTCCGCATTGAATTCAAAACAGCATCATAGTTTAAAAGCGGTTCACCCATGCCCATCATGACCACATTGGTTACCGAGCGTTCGCGCTCAAGTACAGGCACATCTTCCATATAAGAATAGTTGGCCATCCACAGCTGGCCAATAATTTCAGCTTGGCTTAAATCACGTTGGAAACCTTGTTTACCCGTCGAACAGAATGAACAGTCTAATGCACAGCCGACTTGTGAAGAAATACACAAAGTACGGCGAAGGCCGCTGCGATGTTCAGCAGGAATTAAAACGGTTTCAACCAATGAACCCGCGCCTTCACCGACACGGAACACCCATTTACGGGTACCATCTTTAGAATAATTTTTATGCACCACTTCTGGCGCTTTGATTTCGCAAATCTTTTCCAGCTTTTCACGCAATTTACCTGAAATATTGGTCATTTCAGCAAAATCAGTCACGAAGAACTGATGAATCCATTTCATCACCTGTCCTGCACGGAATTTCTTCTCGCCCATGTCTTCGAAGAATTTTTCCATTTGCGGACGCGACATGCCGAGTAAATTCACTTTCTCCACAGCATTTTGCTGCGCAGGAGCGGATGGAGATTGCTGCTGTTCAGCTGAAACCGCAGAGACAGAGACTACTTCAGTACTCATGTGTAATTACCTAAACCATGTCTAAAGATGAAAGGAGAAGCTCAATAAACGAGCAAAGTTTTATTCAGGGAATAAAAAAACCAGATAAGCATGATAACACTTATCTGGCTTGAATACTTCGAATTAACGAGTACGCGGAGCAATCTCAGTTTGAGCGAAGAAGTAGTTAACTTCACGGTCAGCAGATGCTACAGAGTCAGAACCGTGAGCAGCGTTTTCGTCGATGCTTACAGCGAAGTCAGCGCGGATTGTGCCTGGAGCAGCTTCTTTAGGGTTAGTTGCGCCAAGGATGTCACGGTGAGCAAGAACTGCGTTTTCGCCTTCAAGAACTGAAACAACAACTGGACCAGAAGTCATAAATGCAACTAGGTCAGCAAAGAAACCGCGTTCTTTGTGCTCAGCATAGAAGCCTTCAGCTTCAGCTTGAGTCAAGTGTTTCATTTTAGTTGCAACGATTTGAAGGCCCGCTTTTTCGAAACGAGCAAAAATGTCGCCAATGTGGTTTTTAGCAACTGCGTCTGGTTTAACGATAGATAAAGTACGTTCGATAGCCATGATAGGCTCCTTAAGTCATAATGTTGACAGGAAAATTTGGCGCATTATACCCAATAATGCGCTATTTTCTGCTTTTCAAATGTAAAAAAATTGCTTTTTTCGATGAGCCCCTAGCTGGCTTCATCAATCCAAGCCATTTGAATCGCTTCCAGCAAACCTTCTGTTGATTTATCCGGGTTGTCTGAAAAATCAGGCAAAGCGCACACCCAGGCATGCAGATCTGTAAAGCGGATCCATTGCGGATCTACATCCGGATGCGCTTCATAAAGCTCAATCGCGATGTCAATGGTATCTGTCCAGCGTAAACCCATGGGTCTTCCTAACATCTTTTAATGATGCCGTACTTTAACAAAATTTTCGAAACCTGCACCACCTTCAAAGTGCATTCATGCCATTTTTTATAGCGCAATATTGCACAGCGGCGCGCTGAGAACGATGCCGCTGGCAACCGCTCCGCCAATCATGGCGCCAACCGCGACATCGCTTGGATAATGCAGCCCCAGCACCATGCGGGACAGCGCCACCAGCACCGTGAAAGGCAGCATTAAAACCAGCAGAATCGGCTGCACATAGCCTAAAACCGTCGTCGTCATCACCGCATGCAGCGTATGGCCGGAAGGAAAGCTGAAATGATCCAGCGGACGCTCGCCCAAACGAATCACCTGATGCACTTGATAAGGCCGCGGACGCACAGTTTTCTTTTTTAACAGTTTATAAATACTGGTTCCGACTGAACCGCCCAGCATTAAATACAGCATTTGCAGCCCATACATCAACCCTTGCAGGATCCACACGGCAGCCAGCATGACATACCAGAACATGCCATCACCCAGACGGCTGATGATTTTAAAAAATTGCGCCACCCGTTCTGAGCGGGAAAATGTGTTGAGATAAATACAGCCTTTTAAATCGAGATCAAGCATTCTTATTTTTGCATTTTTAAGTTTCACTGTTCTCTCCTCGAGCGCTTTGGCTTGGCTTAAATCATTGCAGGATCGCCTTTGCCGCTGAATACAACGCCTGTTCGAATTGCTGAACGGGATATTGCCAGCCAATATCCTGAATATCCTCTCTTGCTTTCAGCCCCATGCGCTTCAGCGCCTGCCTGTCAGGCAATTGATGAATGCGCTGGATAAATGCGGCCGTATCACCCAATTGGCACAGCCATCCCGTTTGCTGGCGCACGTGCTGCTGTGCGCAGGCATAATCATAAGCGATAACAGGCAAACCGCTTGCCATTGCTTCCAGCACAACATTGCCAAAGGTTTCGACCTGGCTGGCAAAAACGAAAACATCTGCGCTGGCATAGGCTTCTGACAACTTTGCATCACTCAAGCTGCCGGTAAAAATCACTTGCGCCGCAGGATTTAACCGCTGCAGTTTTTGACGCTCAGGGCCATCTCCGACAATTACCAATACCGTTTTCTGCCTGCTGATTTTTTGCATTGCAGTGAATGCATTGACAATCACATGCACTTCTTTTTCTGGCGACAGCCTGCCGACATACAGCAGCACCTTGGTCTGTTCATCTGCGCCCCACTGCTGGCGCAGCTGAGATGAAGCGTGCTTAGGATGAAAACAGTCTACATCCACCCCGCGGCCAACCACAGCCATTGGGCAGCGCACTCCTAAATCTAGCAAAGATTGTGCCGTATCTTTGCTTGGCACACAGGTCAATTGTGTATTGTTATGAAACCAGCAAAGATAATGCTGAATCGGCTTCAGCAAGAATGCCAAATCAAAGAACCGGCTAAAATCATGAAATGCTGAATGAAAACCGCTGGACACCGGGATATTCCTAACTTTCGCCGCCTGCAGCGCCGCCAAACCCAATGGTCCTTCCGTGACAATATGCACCACATCAGGCGAAAACTCACCAATTGCGCTGGATACTTTTAAAAATTGCGGCCAGCCAAACTTGAGAGATGGATAGCGCGGAATAGCCTGCGCCATCACCAAACATTCCTTATTCGGCGAAAAATGGCCGCTGACCCGTTTCTGCTGCGGACGGATTAAAAGAATTTTATGCCCCTGCTGCTGCAGGCCTTTGCATAATTGCAGCAAAGATAGGGCGACACCGTTAATTTCCGGCGGCCATGTTTCAGTTACGACAGCTATTTTAAGCCGCGGCCGCACCAGATCATTCAGCACGCGGTGCTCATTTTGAATATATTGCGTATTTTTATTCTTAAAATAAAACTTAAAATTTTCTGGAACGTCTTGTTGTTTTAAATGACCGAATGCAGATAGCTGTTCCATATCTTACCTATCATTTGAGTTTTACCCCAAGTATAGGAAGCGTTTCTTTCAATTTAATGATGTTTCGATGACAGTTCCAATATGGCTTAACGGCGCAAAAATGCGCCTCAATTAAAATTTCCTATCACGCTCCTTAAAAAAACAGCCGCCCCGCATAGGCATAGGCGGCTGCTGATCACTAGGGCTAGATCAAAAGAGGAACCTTGCCGCAGATCAAACCGATATAAACAGTTTCTTAAAAAATTAAGCTGATATACAAATCATCCGTATAGTCGCCCGCCGGCGTCATAGCATTTGGCCGCTCAATCAGCTGCACAGTGACTATATACTGATCAGATCCTGATTGAGTCATAGGTGTCCCCCAGCGGGAACCGGAACCTCCTGAAATATTCATCTGCGTTTGCAAACGCCCTAAACGGCCATTGGTTAAATAGCTTCTGCCCGATACACCCTCAGCATTGCGCGTTCTAAACTGAATCGCATATTTCAAATCACAATTCACCTTAAAAGACAGCGCTGACCGTGTTTGTGACGTTGCATTCAGCTGAAGCTGACTCGAACTCATTCGATCAATTTGGCATTGCTGGGCATGACCGCTTGCGGCAATCACCAGCCCAGCCAAGCCTAATAAATATTTAATGTTCATCACGCACTCCTTACTTACAGACAACACGCAACGGTTGAGAACTGGCTTCTGCCTCTTTCGCCTCCTTCTCAGTAATATTCACATCAAATGAACAAGTTGCGTTATCGCCATATAGAACTGACATTGTATGGGTTCCAGCAGTCATGCCATATACAGTTACCGATGCATCCGATGTAATTGGATATACATCCCCATTCGCTAGATGAAGTTCAGAACCCGGTTTAAAGTTTGCGCCATTGATATCTTGCGGATGCAGCGTCAGGATAAACGTATGCTGAATTGGAAAATCAACCACATAGCCGCGCTGATTTAGTGTCGTTAATGGTTTAGATGAAACCTCATATTTTTCTTCTATTGGCAGCTGATTTTCATCAAAACCAATATCATATTTAATATAAGGAACAATATCATGCACAAAGGCATAGCCTTTCTTATTGGTTTTTTCCACGTGGTTTAATGCGCTTAATACATCAATATCTGAGTAATTACCCACCTTAACCAAAGCAAATGCATTATTAATGGATTTCGTAAAATTAACTTGCCCATCCAAAAATGCAATTGCTCCGCTGTATCCGATGGTTGAATCTGTTTCATGCTCATACTGATAATGCTGAATGCTCAGGTCGCCCGCGCGGGTTTTTGCAACCACGTTCAAGCTGGCAATATTTTCATCCTGGCGGCGGTTGGCGCCAATGGCATAATCCAAGCCAACTTGGCGCCCGCTGTCATGCACATATTGCACACTGGCATTGCTATTCTCTGATGCATAGTTCAAATAGACTTTATTTCGGGTATCAAAATTATAGGTTATGTTTAAGATACCGCCGCTGTCCTTAATCGCCCCAAAGCGTTCAAAGTAGCCCAATCCGAACGAAATATTATTCCCTATCTGCCTGTTAAAACCGATATTGAAAATTTTGTCATCATTAAAGGGGTTGCTGCCGCCCTGATAATATTTTTGTTCTGCATAACTCATGTTTATATTTTGAAAAAAAGGCACTTCGCTAAAGGTGACATAGGCAAAGTTTTCAAACTTAGGCACTGCATTATCCTGCAGCGGATCATCTCCGACATAGCTAAAATTATCTTCAGCATATTTGGAGCTGATCCCCAAGGACATCCGGCTGAATTCCTTACTTAAAGACAAGCCATATAAAAATCTTGAACCGTCATTGGAATGCGCATTGATAACAAGGGCATCTAAAACCACAAAATACGGCAATCCTTGTGTCCAAGTGATTCCCGTATTTTGCAAATCCTGCGTATATGAAATATTGGTGCCCAAAGAGGTGGTTTCACTTAGCCCTCTGCGGTAATAAAGATTGGTTAGAAAATCCCGGTAATCATTGCTTGAGGTGTAATAGTTATAGCGGAGTTTTCCTAAAGAGATATTGTATTCACTCAGCCCTTTACGCAGCAGTTTATTATTGATGAGGATGGGCAATGTTCTAACGCTTCGATTGCCCAGTACATCCTCAACAACAATCTGCGCATTGCCGGTGTAGTTGACCTGTGAACCCGTCTGCAGTACATAATCACCAGGACTGACCTTTTGATTATATATTTTCACACCATTCATATACAACTCTACGGTAGACGGCAATCTCGCTGTACCTTGCAATTGCGGCGTATTCCAATAAACAAAGCCCGGGCGTTCCAAATAATTTGTGCCCCAGTTGATCCCGGCAAACCGCAGCGAATTGAAAAATGGATTAGAAACTGTGGTTGCATCACCTAAAGTTAATTTGGTGAGCTTATCTGGAAAATCAAAATCGAGGCTGGTGCCGATACGCACGGTTTTTTCATCCATTGCCTCGCTGTTATACAGCATTGAATTTTTAAAAAACCAATAGTCCTTAAAAATACCAAGATCGACCAGTCCATTGTATCCAGTCAAAAACTCAGAATTGTTATATTGCACTTCATAATTAATAAACCCGCCCAAGTTAGCCTTTTCCGGCCGGTCAAATTCATAAAGCCCGTAACGGCTAGTTAAAAAAAACCGACTGGGGATGGTCAGCTTAATCGCCTGGCTTTCTTCATCAAAATCAGCTTTCAATTGATCATTTGAGACCAAACAGAAGTCATTGGCGCCATCCAGCTGGCTCAACAATTTAGCATCCACATTGCGTTCAGTCAGCAAAGCGCATTCAATATAATAATTTGCATCCCGTTTAATTAATGTTGCATCTACATTTTGATTAAGATTATTTATCCATAAATTGGCAATAAATTTTTCAGATGGCAAATCACCGGCATGAGCGCTGACGACCAAAAAAAAATTCACCATGACTATTATTTTTTTATTTATAGCCATATTGATTCTCCCAATAATTAGTTAAATAATTTCATCTCAACTGCTTTTTTCGAGTTATTTGTTTCTAGTACTACGCTATATTTTTTTGGATCTGTTAAATTGATATTTTTTAAATCATAAAATATTTTGTGCTTAGCCAGCACATAAGCCATTGTATCATTGCTGAAAATTACTTTTCTTTGCTCATCCAGCAGTTTCAGATTAGTCACTTGCACATGGGAATTTGCAAGGTTATTTAAAATCAGGTGCCCATTTTTTACCTCAAAATTAACTTTAACATTATCCTGCTTGCCCACAAACAAGGGTAAATTAAAATTAACTAAAAATTTCACCATCATTTGATTGCCCACTGGGGTAATTTCATCGATGATAATTCTCCATGCCTGCTCCTCTGCTGTATTTAAACCTTGGGCAACTGACGGTGTAAAACCGACCCGTATCGCCTGTTTTTTATTCGGCTGTAAAATAAAATTTTTAGGATTGATAATAATATTATTATCAGGTTCCAGGACGTTTTCACCCTGTTCTGTTTGCGCCCACTTAAATACCTTGACTTCAAAAACCCGCTTCTCTGTTTCATCAACAGATTCCAAAGTCAGTGTTGTCGATTTCAGCTTATTCGGGTTGTCTATAAACAGCTGTACAGGTGAGACTGAAACCCCAGCAAAAGCTTTGATGGCAAACAGCAGCGATGTCATAAAAACCAATAAATTTTTTTTCATTATTTCGCTCTTTTTTTTAATTGTAATCAATCTGACTCATTGCTGGCAACAAGTCAGATTTTGCATTCTGCTTTCTTATTTATACTGTACTAAACCTTACTATGGTCAGTAAATAGCCACTTTTAGTAATATACACGGATTTTGTATGTATCAGTGTAATCACCAGCAGCTGCGGTTGCTGGAACAGCAACTTTGGTGCGCGCTGTCACAGTGAAATTATCAACTGACATGCCTGCATAGTTATTGTTGCCCCAAGTTGGAGCAGCTGGGCCGGCACTGCCTGAAGTTTTCGCAGTGGTAATCACTGTGTCAATTGTATTGCTGCCATTCTTCACAAACGTATTGTTGCTGGTATTGGCATTTGCTGTAGTTAAGTTCAAAATATAATGCGTATTTGTGGTTACGCTATAGCTTGAAGTCACATTGCTTGCATCTGTTTTTAACACCAGATCTTTCGGATCAGAAATAGTGCATTTTTTAGGCACGGTTAATTTAATTGGAATATCTCGGCTGCAGCCTAGATCAGTACAGCCCTGCCAGCGATCGTTATCGCCGCCTTTAGCAGCATCGTCTGCAAAAGCGCCTGCTGAACATGCACCTAGTACTAATGCTGCTAGAGCAGCTTGTGTCATTTTATTCATGATGGATTCTCCATAAATTTATTATCTAGCCACCACTTATTCGAATAGGATTGTTTAGCGATACTGATCATTAAGTCATTTAATCTAATCAATCTTCATTTCTTCCAAGGGCATAACCATTGTTCAACAAAATTTATAAAAAAGAATTTATATTGCATTTTTCACACAATGTGTGAATTACATCACATATTTACACGAATAGAGCGTTAATTTTCATGTTTATTATGAATTTATAAATTTGTTTCACAATATTGCAATCAAAATCTTGATAAAAAAAAAGAATGCGCAAATGTTTTGTTGATTTTTCAGCGCCTAAATAAATGTTATTTCATTAATAAGTTTTTCCACTTAAATTACATTAAATTACATTAAACCCCGATTTTTCTTCATTTTTAGCTTATTTACATCTATTTTATTTTACTATTCATCTATTTTTTTAAACATTTCCTATCATGTATTAAATGTTGATAAGTTTAATAAATACGAATACCCAAAATTAGGGATTGTTTCTTGAACAAAACTTGATATTTTCAGACTAAAAAATACACAATATGTCACAAATTTACAAAATTATTTGAAGGATTTCAAACTCCACATAAAAAACAAACACAGAGGAATTTTAAAAACCGCCTTCCTCTTAAGTGAAAAATACTGCATTTATTTCATTTTTTTACTGCCTACAGCACGCTTTGCTTAATTTTTCCCTTCCCGCCTCAAGCAGCTATTCTCTAATCTTCAGCGCTTGCATTTAAATACCCCGCTGTACTGCAGCCATTTTAAACAAGCACAATCATTGACTCTTGCCCGCCTCAATGAATTGAGTATTCTACAAAAGCCAATACGCCCCCCCTGCATGTTCACCTTTATGACAATAAAAAAACGCAGACCTGAACGACAAATCTGCGTTTTACAAAAATTGGCATGAAAATCAAGCAATGCAGCTTTAACTCACACAGGATTCCATCTTATTCTTGAATACGGTTCAATAGGCCATTTTGCACTTGATACAACTGGGCATTTCCAAAATCTATCTGCTGCTTTTCGCCATGCAATGCAGGAAAGCCAGCTATTTTTTCTAACTGCGGTGAGCGCTGAAATTGCTTAGTCTTTGGATTATACATCCAATAAATAAAGCGCTTATCCTCAACTTTCCGGCTGTCAGAAGTATCCGCCAGCACAACATCGTAATAGCCATCAAAATTAACATCCAGAAAGCCAATACTGCCTGCATAGGCCGTAAATCCCGTTAAACTCTGCATCACAGAATTATTGGCTTTATTAATAATATCCAGCCGCTTTAAAGCTTTTCCGTAGGGCTGACTTTCACCTTCGGCGCCATAAAATTTAAATACAATGATCGGCTTATCAGCCGCCTTGAAAGCTGGCTCGAAGTATATAGCGGCATTTTCTGCTGCATCTGATGATGTCAGTACAGATGCCATTAAACCCGTATTGGCGTCCAGCTTGCCACTCAATTCATATTTGGGCGCCGACTCATCCATGCTGTCGACGCTGACGGATTTAAGATTCAGCTGATCCCCTTTTTGATTTCCCTTAAAGGCAATGCTTTTAGTTTCCGCCAAATCTTTCAGCACCCCATGCGGATTCCATATGCCCGCATATAAATCTAAAAAGTAACGGCCATCGGTCGATCGCAGCATTCTCTGCATAGAGACCCGGACACTGCCAATGGATTTCAGCTGCTCATTGCCCGATGGAACAGCAGGGCTTTCGGCGGAACTTAGGCTTGAAAAAGCTAATGCAGCAATACAAAGGAGAGTTTTTTTATTCATTGCGGAGCCACACTCAAAAAAAGAATGATTTATGAGTAATGTATCACAACATTTTTGCAACAGCGTGAAACGCTTTTTATGAGTTTTGCAGCAAAAGCATAGCGGTTTGACTTATATTTTTTCAAGCATCCCATTTTCAACGTCCGCGCAACACTTTGCAGTTCTAAATACATAAACTCCGCCAATTCAAAATTGCAGATTAAGCAAAGTATCCTGCGAAATTTTCAGCTCTTGAAGATACATGCCGTACCGTAAAAACTGATTGAATCCTCCAAACAAGAGACATCTAAACCTTAAGCCTCCAATAGTTTCAAGCCCGCATCAACGCCTGCATATTAATAAAAACTGTTCTTTTTACAGTTCTAAAATCAACTCAATCAAAAACGTCATTCTTTTCTTGGTCTAAAATCCTGCCCGCTTGACTCTTTTAAGGTACGTAATTTTGTTCTTCCCATCCCAATAAAAAAACCCACTCAATCGAGTGGGTTTTTTAAAAGAAAACTAAAACTTAGTTTTTCTCTTTATCTACGATTTTATTCGCTTGGATCCAAGGCATCATTGCACGCAACTTGTTACCCGTTACCTCGATACCGTGAGCAGCATTTTGACGGCGGCGCGCAGTCATCGATGGGTAGTTCAATGCACCTTCTTGAATGAACATCTTCGCATATTCACCAGATTGAATACGTTTAAGCGCATTGCGCATTGCTTCACGAGACTGTTCGTTGATTACTTCAGTACCAGTCACATATTCACCGTACTCAGCATTGTTTGATACTGAGTAGTTCATGTCCGCGATACCACCTTCGAACATCAAATCAACGATTAACTTAAGTTCATGTAAGCATTCGAAGTAAGCCATTTCAGGCGCATAACCAGCTTCAACCAAAGTTTCGAAGCCCATTTTAACCAACTCAACCGCGCCGCCGCAAAGAACTGCTTGCTCACCGAATAAGTCAGTTTCAGTTTCTTCACGGAAAGAAGTTTCGATGATACCTGTACGGCCGCCGCCTACGCCTGAAGCATAAGAAAGCGCAACGTTACGTGCATTACCAGAAGCATCTTGGTGGATCGCGATTAAGTCAGGAACACCTGAACCGCGCTGGTATTCAGAACGCACTGTGTGGCCTGGCGCTTTTGGAGCAACCATAATTACATCTAAGTCAGCGCGCGGCACAACTTGGTTATAAAGAATAGAGAAACCGTGAGCAAATGCCAAAGTTGCGCCTTCTTTAATGTTTGGTTCGATCACGTCGCGGTAAAGCTGAGATTGGAACTCATCTGGAGTTAAAATCATCACCACGTCAGCTTGCGCAACAGCAGCAGGAACTTCAGCAACTTTAAGACCTGAATTCTCAGCTTTTTTCCAAGAAGCAGAATTAGCGCGCAAACCAACAGTTACGTCTACGCCGGAATCTTTAAGGTTAAGCGCATGTGCGTGACCTTGAGAACCGTAACCAATAATCGCTACTTTTTTACCTTGGATGATGGATAAGTCTGTGTCTTTATCATAAAAAATTTGCATTGCTGTCTCCGCTTAAATGCTTTGTTTCCTTACTTAATAAGTGAGTTCTTATTTTCACTCAATTAAGTTCCTCTCTCTAAAACAAGAGAGGATGTATTTGTTAAAAATTAGATTGTTAAAACTTTTTCGCCGCGGGCGATACCAGATACGCCTGAACGAACGACTTCCAGAATGGTATTTTCAGCCAAGGCATCAATAAAGCCATCAATTTTTTCAGTCGTACCCGCAATCTGAATGGTATAGGTCGTCGGTGTTACATCGACAACTTGCGCACGGAAAATATCCGCTGTGCGTTTAATTTCAGCACGCGCTGCGCCTAAAGCTTTTACTTTAATCAGCATCAGCTCACGCTCAATGTGCGCGCCTTCAGACAAATCAACCACTTTTACCACTTCAACCAATTTATTCAGTTGCTTGGTAATCTGTTCAATCTTGTGGTCATCGCCGTAAGTGGTCAGCGTAAGACGAGATAATGTCGGATCTTCAGTCGGTGCAACATTTAAAGTCTCAATGTTGTAATTGCGCTGAGAAAACAGGCCAACCAAACGGGAAAGCGCGCCAGCTTCGTTTTCTACGAGTACAGAGATAATGTGTCTCATTGTGTACGCTCCCCTTTGCCTAACCACATATCCTTCATTGACTGACCAGCAATCAGCATTGGATATACATGCTCTGAACGGTCAACCATCACGTTAATAAATACGCACTTGTCATTGATCGCCATGGCTTCAGCCAACTTAGACTCAAGCTCATCCGCATGGTCAATTTGAATACCAACGTGACCATAAGCTTCCATCAGTTTTGCAAAGTCAGGCAATGACTCTACATAGGAACTTGAATGGCGGCCTTCGTAGTTCATATCCTGCCATTGTTTTACCATGCCAAGCGCACGGTTGTTTAAGCACAAGATTTTCACATTCAAGCCATACTGCTTACAGGTAGACAGCTCTTGAATACACATCTGGATTGAAGCTTCGCCAGTGATACACACTACTTGCTGATCCGGGAACGCAAGCTTGGCTGCCATCGCATATGGCAAGCCCACACCCATCGTACCTAGGCCACCTGAGTTGATCCATTGACGTGGACGCGTATATTTATAGTACAGCGCGCCAAACATTTGATGCTGGCCAACGTCTGAAGTAATAATCGCTTGGCTATTGGTAATTTTGTCTAAAGCGGCAACGACTTGCTGCGGCTTCATTGTACCGTCAGTCGTTTTCTCATACTTCAAGCCATGAACTTGACGCCATTCATCAATTTGCTTCCACCAATCCGCAATGATTTCTGGATTTGGCTTAGATACATTCAACTGTTTCAATTGCGCCAGCATTTCCTGCAATACAGGTTCTACCGCGCCCACAATTGGGATGTGCGCCATGATGGTTTTCGAAATTGTCGCAGGATCAATGTCAATATGAATGACTTTAGCGTTTGGACAGAATTTCGCAGGGTTGTTAGTTACACGGTCATCAAAACGCGCGCCGATACACAGAATCACATCTGCATTGTGCATCGTCATGTTGGCTTCGTATGTACCATGCATGCCCAGCATACCGATAAATTGCGGATCATTGCCCGGGAACGCGCCTAGGCCCATCAAAGTATTTGTTACTGGGTAACCTAGCAAATGCGCAAGTTCAGTCAATTGCTCAGAAGCATTGCCTTGAACAACACCACCGCCTGAATATATAACAGGACGCTTCGCGTTAATCAGCTCATCAATCGCTTTGCGGATTTGGCCAGAGTGGCCGCGGTGCGGCGGCTGGTATGAGCGCATCTTCACTTTTTCAGGATATTCGTAAGCGAATTTTTCTGCAGGATTGGTTGCATCTTTAGGAATATCAACAACAACAGGTCCTGGACGGCCTGAAGATGCGATATAAAATGCTTTTTTGATAATTGCAGGAATTTCACTGGCATGACGCACTTGGAAGCTGTGCTTCACGATTGGACGTGAAATACCCACCATATCTGTTTCCTGGAACGCATCTTCACCAATTAAATGCGAAGCAACTTGACCAGACAAAATCACCATTGGGATTGAGTCCATATAAGCTGTTGCGATTGGAGTTACAGTATTGGTTGCGCCTGGGCCCGAAGTGACCAGCACTACACCCGTTTTACCTGTTGCACGCGAATAAGCATCTGCCATATGGCCCGCAGCTTGTTCATGACGCACGAGGTAATGATTGATTCGTTCTTGTTGAAATAGCGCATCGTAAATATGCAATACTGCGCCGCCTGGGTATCCAAAAACATGTTCAACGCCTTCGTCCGCCAATGCGCGAACAAGCATTTCACCACCAGATAAAAGTTCCAACGTGATTCACCCTAATCTTTTTTTCACCGCCAAATGGGAGACATTTGGGGCAGTTCATTTGTTAACTGTATGCACTGTTATAGCACACATATTTCATAGTTTTCATGGCAATAGGAAAAATTTGTGATCTGACTGCTGTTTGAGCAATATGAGATCTAAAACCTGCTGGGATAAGCATGTTTTATTCACTTTGTTCAGCTTCTCGGCTAGAGAAGTTGTCCATTGCATGACATGACACTTATTCGAAGGGTGATCGACTAAGGCATTTAAAACTAAAACAGCATTTTTGTTGTTTCGACTATTAAAGTCAAGTTTAAAAATTAGCTTTTTTCTGTTTATTTACAGACCGTTTATTTTTTAAGCTTCGGGTAATCTGCCAGCGCCGCTTTTATTTTCAGATTTTTAAGAAGAAAACGCCAAATGATTAAATTATTTTATATATTAGATAAATATATTTAATTAATATAAGCCGGCGAAACGGCCCGCTTAACGCATTCGCGCATGGCCTGAAGCCAGACTGCAGGAATGACAGGCTAATTTTCAGCCGCATGCTGCAATTTTTACAGCACAGCATTCTATCTGCGCCATTTATCCCATCCGCTTCAAAAATTTATAGCATCAAGGTAAAAAAAAGCGCAAAATTTTATTTTTTAATGCAGGCTAAAACTGCATTTTGGATACAGTCAAGGAAAAGAATTCATCATGAAAATGACTTTTTTAAAATTGGGGAATGCACTTACTGCACTTGCGCTGATTTTCACCGCACAAAGCAGTCTTGCACAGAATTTTTATAAATGGGTGGATGCTAAAGGTTCAACGCATTACACCGCTACTCCGCCGCCAAAATCGGCCAGTAAAAAAGGAAAAGTTGAAACCTACGGCTGGAAAAATTCATCAGCTGCGCCTGCTGCACAGAATGAAGCCAGTCCTGCTGCAGAAGCGGCGGCAAAAGAAGCTGAAAAAGCAGTCCAAGAAAATAAGCCTGCAAATATTCCTCAAATTCCTGCTGAAGAGATGCCGAAGTAGTTTTCTGAATTTAATTCCGCTGCAGCCTGCAGCTCCAATCGCAGAAAAGCAGGCGCAAAATTCACTTTTCAATGCATTTTGCGCTATGCTGTACCACACAGTTTTTTAACCATTACGCTCAAATACATTTATGACTACTCATATTGACCCTGAATATCAAGCAAGTGCGATTGAGCCCCAAGTCCAGAAAGACTGGGAAGATCGCAAATCGTTTAAAGTTGCAGACACGGTAGAAGGCCCTCATCGTTATATCCTCTCGATGTTTCCTTATCCAAGCGGCAAACTGCATATGGGTCATGTGCGTAACTACACCATTGGCGATGTCATCAGCCGTTTCCACCGCCTCAAAGGTGAAACAGTCCTGCAACCGATGGGCTGGGATGCTTTCGGCCTGCCTGCTGAAAACGCGGCGATTGCCCATCAAGTTGCACCGGCAAAATGGACCTTTGAAAATATTGCCTATATGCGTGACCAATTGAAAAAATTGGGGCTTTCAGTCGACTGGGATCGTGAATTTGCGACTTGTACGCCTGAGTACTATCACTGGGAACAATGGTTATTTGTTCAGCTGTATAAAAAAGGCCTGATCTACCGCAAACTGTCTACAGTGAACTGGGATCCAGTGGATCAAACCGTTCTGGCCAATGAGCAAGTTGAAAACGGCCGCGGCTGGCGCTCTGGCGCATTGGTTGAAAAACGCGATATTCCAATGTATTACTTCCGCATCACTGACTATGCGCAAGAATTATTAGACGATTTAGATACTTTAAAAGACGGCTGGCCACAGCAGGTCTTGACCATGCAGCGCAACTGGATTGGCCGCTCACAAGGGATGGAAATCACTTTCCCTTCTGCCAATCCTGAAGTTTATGCAGACGGTTTAACGGTATATACCACACGTGCGGATACCCTAATGGGTGTCACCTATGTTGCGGTTGCAGCGGAACATCCTTTGGCTTTAAAAGCGGCTGAAAGCAATGAAACTCTAAAAGCCTTCATTGAAGAATGCCGCATGGGTTCAGTGGCAGAAGCTGACCTTGCCACTGCCGAAAAGAAAGGCATGGCAACTGGCCTTTCTGTGAAGCATCCTGTGACAGGTGAAGAAGTGCCTGTCTGGATCGCCAACTACGTGCTGATGTCTTACGGTTCAGGCGCAGTGATGGCTGTTCCTGCACATGATGAGCGCGATTATGAATTTGCCAATAAATTTGATTTAAACATCAAACAAGTGATTGATGCCAAAGGCGCTGACGATGCTGAGTATTCTGCAACTGAATGGCAAGAATGGTACGGTTCTAAAGAAGGCAAATTGGTCAATTCAGGCGAATTTGACGGTCTAGAGTTCCAAGCTGCATTTGATGCATTCCTGGCTAAATTAGAACCGCAAGGCTTGGCAAACGCTAAAGTTCAATTCCGCTTACGCGACTGGGGCGTATCCCGCCAGCGTTATTGGGGTTGTCCAATTCCAATGATCAACTGCGACAAGTGCGGCCAAGTGCCAGTGTCAGAAGAACAGCTTCCTGTTGTACTTCCGACAGATGTTGTTCCGGATGGTTCAGGCAACCCATTGAATAAAATGCCTGAATTCTATCAAACCACATGTCCATGCTGCGGCGGCGAAGCGCGCCGTGAAACCGATACTTTGGATACGTTCGTAGAGTCTTCTTGGTATTATGCACGTTACGCTTCACCTGACTTTACCGGCGGTTTAGTTAAACCTGAAGCAGCCCAATCATGGTTGCCGGTGAATCAATATATCGGCGGTGTAGAACATGCGATTCTGCATTTGCTTTATGCACGCTTTTTCCACAAATTGATGCGTGATGAAGGCGTCGTGCAAGGCAATGAACCATTCACCAACCTTTTAACGCAAGGCATGGTGCTTGCAGATACCTTCTATCGTGAAGCTGAATCAGGCAAGAAAACTTGGTTTAACCCTGCCGATATCGAACTTGAACGTGATGAAAAAGGCCGTGTTCTTTCTGCAAAATATACAGGCGATGGTCAAGAAGTTGTCGTTGGCGGTCAGGAAAAAATGTCGAAATCGAAAAATAACGGTATCGACCCGCAAGCGATTATTGATCAGTACGGCGCAGATACGGCGCGCGTATTTATGATGTTCGCTGCGCCGCCTGATCAATCACTTGAATGGTCGGATGCCGGTGTTGAAGGCTCTAACCGTTTCTTGAAGCGGGTATGGCGTTTAGTTTCCGGGTTCCTTGAAAAAGGCAACGATGCAACTGCGTTTGATGTGGCTCAGCTTTCAACTGAAGCGCAAGACCTGCGCCGCAAAACCCACGAAACCATCCAAAAAGTGGGCGATGACATTGAACGCCGCCATGCATTCAATACCGCCATTGCCGCAATGATGGAATTGCTGAATGCCAACAACAAGTTTGAAGCCAAAGATGATAATGATGTTGCGGTTGCCCGCGAATCCATTACCGCTTTGCTGACTTTGCTTGCGCCTTTTGCGCCGCATTTAAGTCAGACTTTATTGGCTCAATTCAATATCGATTTGACTTCAGTGCTGTTCCCGGCTGTGGATGCGTCTGCGTTAACGCGCAATACGCAAACTATCGTGGTTCAAGTCAACGGCAAACTGCGCGGCAAATTGGAAGTATCAGTTGATGCCTCTAAAGATGACATCTTGGCGCAGGCGAAAGCACTGCCTGAAGTGCAGCAATTCTTGACGGGCCCAACCAAGAAAGAAATTGTGGTGCCGAATAAATTAGTGAATTTGGTGGTTTAAAATCCTTACGCCCCTTCTCCCTCTGGGAGAAGGCTGGGATGAGGGTTGTTAAATCAATTAACCTCTCCCTAACCCTCTCCTAAAAGGAGAGGGAACTTAAGGAATAAAACAATTCCCAAACAAAGCCCGTTGCCAGTCAGCGGGCTTTGACTTTACAATCCCATGCATTGAACAAAACAATATTCATCTCAAAACTGCCTATAAGTTTGAGAAAACCTATCAGAGGATACCGCATGCATTTGGTTCAACGCGCTGCAGCAATCGTATTAACCTTGGGTCTAGGTGCAGGCTTGACGGGCTGCGGCTTCCATTTAAAAGGCACCAATCCTAATGTTGCGCCGGTCACTTATGCCAACATGAAACTGGCTTTGCCCAAAGATACCGAAGAACTTGAAGAAAAATTGAATATTTACTTAGGCGCTGCCGGAATTAAAATCAATAACGACGCTCAGGCCTATACGCTGCGCGTACTGGACTATACGCCGCGCCGCATGGAGCTGAATGGCAAGCTGGTTGAAACACTGCTCCGCCTGAGTGTCACTTTCCGCATTGAAGATGCGCAAGGCAACCCGGTCACAGAACCGCGCACGGTTATGGCGACACGCACCTATCAATATGATGTCGCAACAGTGAATACTGATGATCAGGAACAAAAATTCCTGAATCAGGTGATCATTGATGATGTGGCGCAGCAGATTGCCCGCCAAATTGCATCGAACCGCCTGCCGCTGGCAATTCAGCGCACAGCAGCGCCAGCTGCCAAATAAGCTGAACTGTATTTATGAAGCTCGATTACCTGCAAGCGCTTAAGCGTGTCGATGAAGCCCGCGGCGCATGGGTGCTGCATGGTCAGGAACCGCTGCTGGAACAGAATCTGATTGATGCATTCCGCGCCAGCTGGCATAAGCAGGATATCGAACGGCAGCGCTATGACATCAGCAGCGTCAGTGACTGGAAAACCGTATTTAATGCGCTGAACAGCCTATCGCTGTTTTCCAGCCAGCTGGCTATTGAAGTTCATGGCAGCATTAAGCCTGATGCCAATGGCCTCAAAGAGCTGAAAAGCTATATTCAGCACAATGAGCACAACCTCCTGCTGGTTGTGATGCCCAAACAGGATGCCAGCAGCCTGAAAACGGCATTTTTTCAAGTCATTGACGCCAATGGCGTGAATGTTGCGCTCACAGCAAATTATCCGAAAGACCGTCAGCAAATTTTAGCTGCCGAAGCGCAAAAGCTCGGGATCAAGCTGGCCAATGATGCATGGCAATGGCTAGAACAGCATCATGAACATAACCTGCTGGCGGCTAAAAACAGCCTGATGCGGGTCAGCGACACATTTTCAGATGTCGAGATCATTCAAATTGATCATCTGTATTCTTGCCTGCAGGATCAGTCCCGCTACACAACTTATGATATGAATGACGCGCTGCTGCAGGGCAACTTGGCGCAGGCTGTTAAAATTTTTCAGTACCTGATCGCTTCTGGCGAACCGATGTCACTCATCCTTTGGAGCATCAGTAAAGAAATGCGCCTGCTGATGGCGCTGTTTGAACAGCCGCAAAATGCATTGCAGCTGGGAATTTGGAAAACCAAAATCAGCCTGTATCAGCAGGCATTGCGCCGCCTGGATGCCAATGTTTTCTTGACTTGGCCTGCCCTGCTGCTGCGCATTGATGCCTCCATCAAAGGCCTAGGCGATGAAAACCCTGAACATTTGGTGCTGCAAGCGATTGCCAGCCTGTGCGGCAAAACTTTATTTGCACCGTCAATGGCTTAACTGAAGAAACGCGAAAACCAGCTTTTGCCTTTTTTCTGTTCCTGCGCGCGCAAATAGTGCAGCATATTGTCTCTCACACTATCCACATAGTCCTGATCATCATGCTGAATATGGTTAATCAGCCACTTTGACAATAAGCGGTACAAGTCATTTTCGATCGATTCCCCAAGCTCAAATTTTTGACGGTAATCATTCAGCCGCTTGACAAATAATTCGTGAATGCCTCTGTGGGAGGGCAAATACTGATAATGCACTTGCTCCAGTAAATTTTCTTCAAAGCTGAAATGCGATTGCGTATAGTCAATCAGATCGTTTAAGACCTCTCTGATCTTATCGCGCTCTCCGCTGACTCTAATTTGATCCAAAGCATTAATATAATCTAAAATTTGGCGGTGCTGATGATCAATCACATCGATGCCGATATTATAGCTGTCATTCCACTCCATCATTTACCCCTTATAAATTTCCATATTCAAGAAATATTTCCTGCACAATTGTTATGCAAATCTTTCTTATTCTTAATCCCATAATTTTTTTATGGGATTTGATCTTACAATTTTTTATTCTTGAAAGCTATAGACATAAGATATAATTTTCAAACTTATTCAGCTGAATTAAGCGCCAGATTTTTCACCATAAATTCAACAGCAAAAACCCGAATACAAAATAGTTTGAACACCAGCTATTCAGCACAATCAGAAGTTTTTGTTCTGAATTTAACTTCCGCTTCAGCAACACTCGCTATCGCAGATACCTGTTTATCACAGTTTTTCTACATGCTTTCACAATCAGACTCAAGCAGCCATTCATAAGGTCTGATGATGCTTCCAGAGCAGCTCTTCTAAATTTGCTGACATTTCTATTGTGCAGAAATGCAGTCATGCAAAAAATGCGAGAAAAATGATCTTAACAAGGGCTTTAGCAGCTCAATTCGCCACTTAAAATAATAATCATTTCGGTTTGGAATAAAAAATTCACGGTTTATCCGCATTTCGAACTTATAATCTAAAAATTATACTTTTCATGCCTGCCCCATATGCCAAAAATAAAACCAACCAAAATTATGCTTGCGATTGTCTGCACTCTGGCCGTTGCCCTCACCGCCTGGTATTTTTTTAAGCCCAAGCAGGAACAGCCGCAATACATCACCGCTGAGGTTTCCCGTGCTGATTTAGAGAACTCGGTATTGGCGACAGGTGTGCTTGAAGCGGCCAAAATGGTCAGCGTCGGCGCGCAGGTCTCTGGACAGGTTAAAAAGATGTATGTGCAGCTGGGTGACCAAGTCAAACAGGGCCAGGTGATTGCGCAGATTGACTCTGTCCGCCAAACCAATGATTTAAAAACCGCTGAAGCCAGCATTAAAAATCAGCAGGCGCAGCTGGCTGTAAAAAATGCCAACTTGGCCAAAGTTGAAGCGGAATATAACCGCCAAAAAGCCATGTATGCGCAAGATGCGACCTCACGCGCTGAATTGGAATCGGCCTTAGCCAGCTTTAAAACTGCACAGGCTGATATTGATGCCATAAACGCGCAAATCGAACAGTCGCGCCTGACGTTGGCCACAGCAAAAGAAGATTTAGGCTACACCCAGATTGTAGCGCCTATGGATGGCACAATTGTCGCGATTGTGACTGAAGAAGGCCAAACCGTGAACGCCAATCAAAGCGCGCCAACCATCGTTAAATTGGCAAAATTAAACGATATGACCATCAAAGCTGAAATTTCAGAAGCCGATGTCATGAAAGTTGAAAAAGGCCAGCGTGTATATTTCACCACCTTAGGCGACAGTGAAACCAAACATTATGCAGCTTTGCGCCAAGTTGAACCTGCTCCCTCTTCAATCAACAATGAAACCAGCAACAGCTCAACCTCTTCTTCCAGCACTGCGGTGTACTACAACGCTTTGTTTGATGTGCCAAATGAAGACGGCAAGCTGCGGATTGATATGACTGCACAGGTTTACATTATTTTAGACGAAGCGAAAAATGCGCTGACAATTCCAGCCGCTGCCATTCAGGCATCCAACCGTCCTGACCGCAAAAATAAAAACAGCACAGGCGGTGATAACGCCGCCAGCCAAGCTGCGGCCAGCAATGACCCAGCTAAAGCCAGCCGCCCAAAACGCTTAGAACTGTCTGATGCGGAAAAAGCCTTAATTCAGCGAGGCAAAGCCTCTATGGCGATGGTGCGTGTGGTTCAGGCGGACGGCTCAGCAAAACCGCAGCCGGTGCTCATCGGCTTAAATAACCGGGTTACTGCGCAAGTGCTGAAAGGCCTGAAGCAAGGTGAAAAGGTGGTGATCGCCGATGGTTCAGACACCAGCAATGATTCTGCAAAACGCAGCAACCGCAACGCCGGCCCAATGAGAATGTAATCATGAGTCAACATCAGCAGCCTCTGCTTGAGGTGAAAGATCTGACTCGTGAATTCCCCGCAGGGGAAAGCACGGTTCAAATCTTAAAAGGCATAAATTTAGCAATTTATCCTGGCGAATTAGTCGCCATTGTCGGCCAGTCCGGTTCAGGCAAATCGACCTTAATGAATATTCTCGGCTGCCTGGATCAGCCGTCCAGCGGCAGCTATAAAGTTAAAGGCCGTGAAACCCGCCAGCTTGAACCCGATGAATTGGCGCAGCTGCGCCGTGAGTATTTCGGCTTTATTTTCCAGCGCTATCATCTTCTTGGCGATTTAAACGCGGCCGGCAACGTAGAAGTGCCTGCGGTTTATGCAGGTGTGGATGCGGCTGAACGCCAGCAGCGCGCCAAAGACCTGCTGACGGATTTAGGGCTGGCTGAAAAAACCCAAAACCGCCCCAGCCAGCTGTCAGGCGGCCAGCAGCAGCGGGTTTCCATTGCCCGCGCGCTGATGAATGGCGGCGATGTCATCTTAGCCGATGAACCCACAGGCGCATTGGACAAAAACAGCGGCATTGAAGTGATGCGTATTTTGCGCGAGCTGAATGCCAAAGGCCATACCATCATTTTGGTCACACATGATCACAATGTGGCAAAAAATGCGACACGGATTATTGAGATCAGTGACGGCAACATTATTTCCGACCTGCCGAATGTGCCTGAAACAGATGATGAACCTTTAGAAAAGCAGGAATTGCAGCCGGCCATCAAAAAAAGAACGCCGGCATGGCGTTCTGCAGCTGACCGGTTAAGCGAAGCCTTCCGCATGGCGCTTCTGGCCATGAATGCGCACCGCATGCGTACGTTCCTGACCATGCTAGGCATTATCATTGGTATTGCTTCTGTTGTATCTGTGGTCGCGCTGGGCAATGGCTCGCAAAAGCAGATTCTAGAAAATATCAGCAGCCTCGGCACCAATACCATTACCGTATACCAAGGGCGCGGCTTTGGCGACAACTCACGCTCGGCTCAAGTGAAAACTTTGGTTCCTGCCGATGCTACCGCCCTGTCCGAACAGCCCTATGTAGACGGCGTCAGCCCAACCGTCAGCAGCAGTGTTACGGCGCGTTTTAAAGATACCGAAGCCTCTGCAACGGTAAATGGCGTCAGCGCAGATTACTTTTATGTTAAAGGCTTGACCTTTGCTTCCGGTCAGCCCTTTGATCAGGAAAGCGTTACTGAGCAGTCTCAGGATGTGGTCATTGATGACAATACCAAAAAGACCTTTTTCAGCGACGGAACCGACCCAGTCGGGCAAGTGATTCTGCTGGGCAGCGTCCCGAGCCGCATTATCGGCGTCGTAGAAGCGCAAACCGGCATGATGGGCAATAATGACAGCTTAAATGTCTATCTGCCTTACTCAACGGTGATGAGCCGCATGCTGGGACAGGCCAATGTGCGCAGCATTATTGTGCGGGTAAAAGATGAATATCCAAGCGCAGCCGCTGAAAATGCCATTTTGAATCTGCTGGTGCAGCGCCATGGCGCGCAAGATGTTTTTACCCAAAACTCTGACAGCATCCGCGAAACCATTCAGCAAACCACGCAAACCATGACGCTGCTGGTGTCTGCCATTGCAGTGATCTCACTTGTGGTCGGCGGGATTGGCGTGATGAATATTATGCTGGTTTCCGTAACTGAACGCACACAGGAAATCGGAGTGCGGATGGCGGTTGGCGCACGTCAAAGCGACATCTTGCAGCAGTTCTTAATCGAGGCGGTTCTCGTCTGTATTCTGGGCGGCATCTTAGGCGTCTTGCTGTCTTTAGGCATTGGACAGATTATCAGTCATTTTGCTGGAGAGACCTTCCAGATGGCCTATTCAACCACATCGATTGCCGCAGCCTTTGTCTGCTCCAGCATGATCGGCATCGTATTCGGATTCATTCCCGCACGCAACGCCGCGCAGCTGAATCCTGTCGATGCCCTGTCTAGAGAATAAGGAAATAAATATGCAATTGAATTTAACTAAACTTGCAAGCGCCTTGGTTCTCAGTAGCAGCCTTGCCGGCTGTGCCGCTATGGTGCGCACGCCATACGAGCAGCCGGCAGTCAATATGCCCAGCAGCTTTCAAAACAGCAAAGCGGCGAATCAAAAAATTCATGCAGATGCTTATGCTGATCAGTGGTGGACATTATTTAATGATGCAGAGCTCAATCAGCTGATCAGCCAAGTATTGGATGCTAATACGGATTTGGCAGTTGCCGGCATCAACCTCCGCCAAGCGCGCCTGCAAGCGGGTTTAGCGCAAGATAAGCAGGGCCCTCGCGTCAGCTCAAGCGCATCGACTGGACATAATTTTGACTTAAATTCCGGCGATGATTCATCTAAGGGCCTATCGCTCAGTGCCGGTGTCAGCTATGAATTAGATTTATTCGGCAAACTGTCCAGCCAAACCGAAGCCGCCAAATGGGAAGCCTTAGCAACCGAACAGGATTTGCAGGCTACCGCGCAAAGCTTAATTGCCACTGCTGCCAATTTATACTGGCAGCTAGGCTATCTGAATGAACGCTACAGTGTGGCGCAGCAGAATTTAGCCAGCACACAGAAAACTTATGACCTAGTCAAAGTTCAGTATAAAGCCGGCGCGGTTTCAGGCTTGGATCTCGCCTCGGCAGAACAGTCTGTACAAAGCCAAAAGGCGGCTTTAAGCCAAATTGAGCAGCAGAAGGTTGAAACGCGGACTGCGCTTGCAGTCCTGCTGCACGAACCCGTACAGCAGCTGACCATTGCTGAGCCGCAGCGCTTGCCGCGCATTGCCATGCCGAATATTGCGGCGGGCTTGCCTGCAGACCTGCTGTCACGCCGTCCAGACTTGCAGGCCAGTGAACTGCGCCTGCGCAAAACTTTAGCCAATAAAGACGCCACGAAAGCCAGCTATTACCCATCGATCAGCCTGACGGGCACTTTAGGCTCTTCCAGCACCTCATTGACGCAATTATTGCAAAATCCAGCATTGGCGCTGGGCGCCAGCCTCAGCCTGCCATTTTTGCAATACAATGACATGAAGAAAGATTTGGCAATCAGTGATTTGGACTACGAGAAAGCCATTATTCAATACCGCCAAACCCTATATCAGGCTTTTGCCGATGTAGAAAATGCCCTGTCCAACCGCACTGAATTAAACAAGCAGGTTGCGTTTGAAGAGCG
Organism: Acinetobacter sp. CWB-B33; assembly: GCF_039655955.1. Classification (NCBI taxonomy): domain Bacteria; kingdom Pseudomonadati; phylum Pseudomonadota; class Gammaproteobacteria; order Moraxellales; family Moraxellaceae; genus Acinetobacter; species Acinetobacter sp. CWB-B33. The sequence continues at coordinate 517,038 of NZ_JAGFEU010000003.1, read as the reverse complement.
CAATGTGCAACTGGCGGAAAAAACGGAACGTTTGACGGAAGTGCGTTACCGCAATGGCGCGATTGCATTGAAAAATTTAATTGATGCTCAGAAAACGACGCGGGACGCCCGCCTGTCTTTGGTTCAAGCCAAGCAAAGCCAATACAATGCCTATGTGACATTGATGCAGGCTTTGGGCGGCAGTCCAATTAAGCCGCTGCCTTGATGCTCTTGGTTCCATGTAAAAAGCCCTGCGGGGCTTTTTATTTGCCTTATTTAAACTCAATAAAAAAACGCCGGACTTTAGGCGCCGGCGCGTTGCAGTCAGCCGGTAATTACAGCACTGGGCGCTGCTCTAAATAATCGTCAATATCCTCTAAGCGTTCGATACTTTTCTCATGCCCCATCACGCTGCCTTTTTCGAGCCAGTTGCGGGCCAGCTGAATATTGCGCTCTACCCCTAAACCATGCGTATACACATGCGCCAAATTGACATAAGCATCAGGATTCAGCAGATTCGCCGCCTGCTGATAAAATTCCAAGGCTTGCGTTAAGTCCCGTGTCAGCATCTTGCCTTGCTCATGCAGCTCACCGCATAAATTCAAGGCTGCCGCATTGCCCTGCTGAGCGGATGCCTGCAAATACTGCAGCGCCTGCAGCTGGCTGCGCTTCCGGTCCGCCGGATTATTTTCGGCAAACAGTGCCTGCGCTAGTAAATATTGCGCTTCCGCATGTCCAGAATCAGCCGCCTGCTGCAAATAAAATTGCGCCTCAACCTCATCGCTCACATCAGCAAATACATGGCCTGAATAAATTTGATAAACATAGAACTGGGCGGCGGCATGGCCTTGTTCCGACGCTGACATTAAATAGTTTAAAGCGCGTTCACAAGTTGGCAGCGGATAAGTGGGCTGACTATAAAACAGGCCAATGGCATACAGCATGTCGGCATCGGTCTGCGGCTTAAAATTCCAAGCCTGCTGCGCCGCTTTTTGAATCAGCTGCCTGGCCTGCACAGCATCGTATTGTGCGCCACGGCCTGTAAAATAGCACAGCCCCATGCCAAATAAACTGTTGGCATGTGTTTCACGCTGTTCTGCATATCGGTACAGTTCCAAAGCCTTTTCCGGCGCATCCGCCACTAAGTAATGTTCAAAATACAAGGCGGCGATTTGACGCAGCGCAAAAGCATTGCCGTCATTGGCCGCCTCGGACCAAAAGCGGAAGCCTAAGGTTTCCTGATGCTCCACATACCAGCCATGAAAATGCGCCGCGCCTAAAATAGCCTTGGCTTGCGCATTTTTGTGCACTTTGGCCTGATCTAAAAGCTCATGATAAACCCGCTGGCGCTGATCGGCATCGATTGCCCCTCTTAGAACCGCAAGCTGATATTCCGCCAGCCCTTGAGCATCCCCCAGCAGCAGGCAGCGTTTGCTAAACTGCATAGCCTTATGCGGGTCTTTTTGCAGAATTTCACCTTGCTGATAATGCAGGGCCAGCTCCTGATTCGCTTTCAAATGATCTTGATGCGCGGCTTGAAATAAGTAATACATGCCCAGGCTTAAATTCAGATGCTCTGCATCCGTCAAATAATACTGCGCCAATTGATACTGTGAACCGGCATGCCCCGCCTCTGCATTTTGCGTGAGCAGTTTAAATTTCTGCTGCAGTGAAGCCTGCTGATCTTCTGCCCCAAGTTCAGCGATCCGGTACTGCGCCTCCATATTGCCGCGCGCAACCGCATGACGGTACCAATACAGGGCTTTTTCAGAGTCTTGCTGCTGCTCGAAAATTTGCCCTAGCTGATAAGCGGCTTCATCACCGCCTAATTTGAAGGATTTTTCCAACAGGCTGATGCCGCTTTGCATATCCTTCGCCCGGCCTTGGCCATTGACGTGCATTAAACCCATTTGCATATAGGCTTGCGGCAAGTCATGCTGCTTTGCGAGCTCACTGTAGAGCTGATAAGCGCGAGCATAATCCGGCTGCGCTGAATCCGAGCTTAAGCGCGCAGCATACTTCATCTGCGCATCTATTTGCTCCACCCACAAGTCGCTCTGCCCCGCATGCGCCTGATCGCGCTTGACAGGGTCCGGACGCTTCCACATCCAAAATGCCAGCGCGCCAATCCCCAAGATCAATATTAAGAAAAACCACATAGCCGCCCCATACGGTTAATTTTTATTTTAAATACTGTTATTCATTCTAAAGGCAACCATCAAAAAAAGCACCGTAATTGGTGCTTTAGTTTGCTTCAGAATGCGCGCTGTTTCAAAGTTTCGGACGCTTTGCATCAAGTTTTTTCAGCGCTTCAGAAACAGCGATCATGGCAAAGCTTGAGGTCACCACTACGGCAGAACCGTAGCCTCCGCAGCGCAGGCCGGCGCTTGGGCAGACATCAGCGCTGGAAAATGGATTATCAATTGAATACACACAGGTAATGCCGAATTTTTCTTTCGGCTTTTTGCAAATGCCTTTGCTGCGCAATTGCGCGCGCAGCTTCGCCAGCATTGGATCCTGTTCGGTTTTCGACAAATCCGCAACCCGGATTTTAAGCGGATCAATTTTGCCGCCGGCGCCGCCTGATACAATCAGCGGAATTTTATTAAAGCGGCAATGCAGCATCAGCGCCAATTTGGCTTTAACATCGTCAATGCAGTCTAAAATCAGATCCGGCGCTGCGGCTAAAAGCTCTTTGACATTATCCGGCGTTAAATAGTCATCAATCAGATTGACTTTAATTTTAGGATTGATGGAACGGCAGCGTTCCGCCATCACTTCAATTTTTTCCATGCCCAGTGTCGATGTCATCGCTGGCAGCTGGCGGTTAATATTGGATGCCGCCACCACATCCATATCCACCAGTGTCAGCTCACCCACACCTGTGCGCGCCAAGGCTTCAACAGCCCAGGAGCCGACGCCGCCAATGCCGATCACCATGACATGGCTGTTTTCATAATGACTGAAGCTGTCTTCTCCATAAATTTTGGCAACCCCCGCAAAGCGGCGTTCATATTCATCTTCCTGGAGCAAATCAGTCATTCTTCAGCTTAATCTTAAATCTGGACAAGGCGCCATTTTAGCAAATTCAGCGCTGAAATGTAGCGCTCAGCATCTAAAGTCCAGGCTATAAAAAAAGAGGCAGGACGCCTCTTCTTTAGATTTTTTAATCTTCCTTTTCTGAATAAAGATCTTAGTCGTTATTCATAATAAAGAAGTATTCGCGGTAATATTTCAATTCTGCAATAGAATCGCGGATATCATCCATCGCCAAATGCGACGCATTTTTCTTTAAGCCGCTCATGATTTCAGGGCGCCAGCGTTTTGCCAATTCTTTAACGCTCGACACATCTAAATTCCGATAATGGAAGAACTGTTCCAATTCCGGCATCAAGCGGTGCATGAAGCGGCGGTCTTGGCAAATTGAGTTGCCGCACATTGGCGACACTTTGGGATTAATCCATTTTTTTAAGAATTCGATGGTCTGCTGTTCTGCATCCTGAGCCGTCAATTTGCTGCGGCGCACACGTTCAATTAAGCCGGATTGGCCATGCTGGCGGGTGTTCCACTCATCCATCGCATTGAGGATTAAAGGTGACTGATGGATCGCCAGCACTGGGCCTTCCGCCAAAATATTGAGCTTATCATCGGTTACAATCGTTGCAATTTCAATAATTTGATCATTATCGGTATCCAGACCTGTCATTTCAAGGTCAATCCAAATCAGGCGGGTATCCGGTGTGCTGCTCATAAATGTGCAATCTTATTAGGCTGTAAAGCGGCTATAGTAGCAAATTTCTTGCCCCCGCGCTGTAAATAGACCCCGCTTCATGCTATTTTTGCCTTCTAGATTTTATGGTTTTTTAGGATATGAATGGCTTTAATTCGTAAGCGCCGCCTTACCGAGCAGCAGCAGCGCCGCATTCAAAAACAGCACCAATCCCGTCAGGAAGAAATCGATACCTCGAATGATCTTGAGGGATTAGTCGTTCAGCATTATGGACGCCAGCTGGAAGTTCAAGCACTGTCTGTTCCAGAGGCTCATCCTAAAAAGCCTGCGGTTTCTGCGGGAGAACCCGAACCGTTTTGGAAACCCATTGAACTGGGCAGTGTTTGGCGCTGCCATACCCGCACCAATTTAGAAGCGCTGGTGACCGGTGACCGCGTGAAATGGCAGGCCGATCCGAATACCGGTTTGGGCATTATTACCGCCATTCACCCGCGCCAATCATTGCTGACCCGCCCTGACCGTTACCACAAAGTTAAACCTGTCGCCGCCAATGTCAGCCTGATTGTGATTGTTTTTGCCTCGTTTCCTGAAGTTGCGCCCAGCCTGATTGACCGCTATTTAGTCGCCTGCGCCGATGCGGATATTCCAGCCTTGCTGGTCTTGAATAAAATGGATTTGGTTAAAGCTGATGATCCGATTTTAGATCTTGTTCAGGAATATAAAGACCTGGGCTATGAAGTGATGCAAACCCAGTCTTCGGGTGATGTTTCCGCACTGTCTCAGCGTTTGGCGGGGGAAACCGTGGCCTTTGTCGGCCAATCCGGTGTCGGCAAAAGCTCGCTGATCAATACCATTGTCCCTGACGCTGCGCAAAAAACCAATGTCATTTCAGAAAACTCAGCATTAGGCCAGCACACCACAACCTCTACCCGCCTCATCGCCTTTGGTGAAAATGCCGCGCTGATTGACTCTCCCGGGATTCGTGAATTTGGCTTGTGGCATTTGACCACAGAAAGTGTTCAGAATGGCTTTACCGAAATTGCCAATTTGGTGGGTTATTGCCAATTCCGCAACTGCACCCATAAGCATGAAAAACAGTGCGCCCTGCGCGAAGCTGCATCTAAAGGCGAAATTCTGCCGCGCCGCTTAGACAGCTATTTACGCTTAATTGATGAAATTGCGGAAGCGCAGCAAAAAAATTAGTTTTTATTCTGTACGGCCCTTGAAGCGGTGATTTTGATCACCATATTTATCAGCTATACTCTTGGCAGTTTTTTGAATTGTGATTAGGTGACTTGTGGAACGTTGGTTCGAATTTATGGGGAATCACCCCTTCTTATTTGGCACACTTGCTGTATTGGTGGTGCTGTTCTTCCTGTTAGAAGGTCAGCGCAATGGCCGCAAAATTTCACCGCAGTCTTTAGGAATTTTGGCTAAAGCAAAAAATGCCATGCTGATTGATTTGCGTGATGCAAAAGATTTCCGCGAAGGCCACATCAGCGGCAGCCGCAACATTCCTTACAGCCAAATTACCAAGCATCTGGACGAACTGAAAAACTCAGAGCGCCCATTGGTATTTATCTGCAATTTAGGTCAAGTTGCAGGTTCTGCTTTACAGCAGGTCGGTCATGCGGATGCTTACCGCTTAGACGGCGGCATCAGCAACTGGAAAGCGCAAGGCTTGCCACTGGTAAAAGCGAAATAATTGTTTGAGGAGATTTTGAATGGCTGAAGTAACGATTTATTCTACTGCTGTTTGTCCATACTGCATTCGTGCAAAACAGCTCCTTGAGCGTAAAGGCGTAACTTTTAAAGAAGTTAATTTATCCAATGAAGCGCCTGAAGTGCGTGTGGAATTGATGCAGCGCACCAAGCACCGCACCGTGCCGCAAATTTTCATTGGTGAACAATTTATTGGCGGTTTTGATCAGCTTTACGCATTAGAACGTGAAGGCAAACTCGACGATTTACTGGCTTAACAGCCAAACAACATCACATCTTCATATTAAGGATTACAGAATGAGTGAAGAACAACAAGCTCAACCGCAACTTGCTTTAGAGCGTATTTATACTAAAGATATTTCTTTTGAAGTGCCTGGGGCTCAAGTATTTACCAAAGAATGGCAGCCGGAACTGAACATTAATTTGTCCTCTTCCGCTGAAAAAGTTGACCCGACTCACTTTGAAGTGTCCTTAAAAGTTGTGGTGCAAGCGAACAATGCAGGCGAAACTGCATTTATCGTTGATGTCACTCAATCTGGCATTTTCCTGATTGATGCTGTAGAAGAAGAGCGCCTACCTTACATCCTTGGCGCTTACTGCCCGAACATTCTGTTCCCATTCCTGCGTGAAGCGGTGAATGACATGGTTACTAAAGGCAGCTTCCCGCAATTGCTTTTGACACCTATCAACTTTGATGCAGAATTTGAAGCGAATTTAGAACGCGCTCAAGCCTCTGCTGTAGAAGGCCAGGCTTAAACGCTTGTCTTTCAGCAATAAAAAAGACCGCCATTGCGGTCTTTTTTATTGCCCTATGCTTTTCTCCTTCTCCCTTTGGGAGAAGGTCGGGATGAGGGCAAAATATCATCCCCTCCCCCAGAGGGCGAGGGATTTGATTCAATTGAAGAAGAATCCCACCCGGCCTCCCTTTAAAAAGGGAGGAGCAAATTATTCCGCATCCAGCATCAAATCAGCGCTCATGCCCACAGTATTGAAACCGGCATCGACATACATGATTTCACCGGTAATGCCGTTTGCCCAAGGTGAACACAGGAACAGCGCGGCATTGCCGACATCTTCAATCGTGACATTGCGTTTCAGCGGCGCAACTTTCTCATTTAAATCCAGCATTTTCCGGAATGATTTAATGCCTGACGCCGCCAATGTACGAATTGGGCCTGCAGAAATTGCATTCACGCGGATGCCTTCAGCACCCAAGCTCGACGCTAAGTAACGCACACCCGCTTCCAAAGAAGCTTTCGCCATGCCCATAACATTGTAGTTTGGCATAACGCGCTCTGAACCTTGATAAGTCAGCGTCAACAGGCAGCCTTGACGCGCCACCAATAAAGGCTTCGCTGCGCGCGCCATCGCAACAAAGCTGTAGGCGCTGATGTCATGCGCGATATTGAAACCTTCGCGGTCAGTAATTTCAGTGAAGTCGCCGTCTAGAGTATGCGCAGGCGCAAAACCGATAGAATGCACCACACCGTCTAAACCATCCCAGTGCTTAGCCAGTTCCGCAAATGCGGCCTCAATTTCTGCATCCACAGCCACATCACAAGGGAAAACTAAAGTTGAACCGAATTGTGCTGCAAAATCATCGACACGTTTTTTTAATTTTTCGTTCGGATAAGTAAATGCCAGTTCAGCGCCTTCACGGTGCAGTGCTTGAGCGATACCGAATGCAATAGATAATTTGCTTGCAATACCGGCAATTAAAAAGCGCTTACCTGCCAATAGTCCTTGTGCCATGTGAATCTCACTCGATAAAATTTAACTGCATAATGCCAAGTCTGGAGCATTTTAGAAATTGCATAATGCGCCTTTTTTACAGCAATTCGAAAATCGCCTGATTTATATTTTCAGATGCAGCGCATCCAGCGTATTGCGCCACATTTGCCGCGCCAGATTGTGCTCATCCGCCTGCAGGCTCTGCGCCAGCCCCTGCAGCACATAGGGCAAATTCACCGGTGTATTGCGTGTGCGCTGCCCGCTGCCGTGCTGGCAACATAGCGGGGTCATATCAGGGCAATCGGTTTCCAGCACCAAATGCTCAGCGCCGACGGCCTGAACGACAGTATGCAGTTTTCTGGCATTCGGATTGGTAATCTGTCCGGTCACGCCAATTTTAAATCCCAGCTTAATAAAGGCTTTGGCTTCTTCTACCCCGCCGCTGAATGCATGCGCAATGCCGCCTAAACTGAACTGCTGCTCTTTCAAAATTTTCAGCGTTTCCGCATGGGACTTTCGAATATGCAACAACACAGGCTTTTGATACTGCTTTGCCAGCTCCAGCTGCTCAGTAAAAAAATGCCGCTGCTTGGCAAAAGCATCGGGCTGTTTATGCTGCGGCAAAAAAGTATCTAAACCGATTTCCCCAATCGCCGCACAGTTTTCAGACTGCAGAATCCGCTCTAAATCCAGCAAATGCGGCTCTTGATGCTGTTCGATATAAAACGGATGCAGGCCGGGCGCCAATTCACTTCTTGGCGCGTTCTTTAAGCTATTGAGAAAATGATGGGTCTGAATTAAATCCTGAAATCGATGCTGCACAAAGCCAATCAGCACCAAACACTCTACGCCTGCCTGCTTGGCCGCACGCGCCAACTCTTCCCGGTCCGGATCAAAATCGGGAACGTCAAAATGGGTATGCGTATCAAATAAGGCAGAACGGCTGAACATTAAGATTTCGCTTTGGCTTCAGAAGCTGGCGCTTCAGCGGCTGCCGGCAAATATTGCGGCTTCAAAATGCCTTGCAGCTGATCATAAGGAAGAGTTAAGCGCGGCAGCCCCACGACATACGGCCCAATCTCATATTCGGCATATTGCAGAATTAAGCCATCTTTCCCCAAGAAATAGTTGTCTGACAGTTTGAATTTCCAAGCCTGTTCATATTCATCCACACTGTCTGCCAGCTTAGAATCCATCACCCATGCTTTAAAAGCTTCATGCGCTTTCTTCTGCAAGGCGGCTTTTTGTTTCGCGGCTATAATGTCATCCAGTTTGACCAGTTTCTTGGCTTTGAGATCGAAATTATAATACTGCTGTGAGGATGAGCCATGCGCGCCGCCCAAATAGCTGCTGCTGTTCAGCACGACGGTCGCCAATGGCTCCCCTGCATTTAAAATTTTCGGCTTAACCATCAAGCTGATTTTCTGCGCTGAATTTAAGTCTTTCAGCTCTTGATCCAATTTAATAAAGGCCTGCATATAAGGCGCAGCCTGCTTCTCTAGTTTTATTTTTGGTGTTTCGACCTGCGCCAATGGCGACTTGGCTTCAGATGCAGCACTGGCTTCACTGGCCGCCGTTTGCGCTTTGTCCTGAGCGGGCGCCACAGACAGAATCAGGCCCAGCTGCTTTAATATTTCATCATCAATGTATTGATCAATAAAGCTTTGGTTGCTGCTGAGCCGTTCAACTGAAATTTCGGGGCAGCTGTTGCCGTCACAGTCCGGCATGTTCAAACTCAGTTTTTCAGAATCACCGATCAGTTTCATGCTTTGATCCGGCGCTTCTGTTTTCGGTTTTTCTTCTGGCTTCGGTTCAGCTTTCTGCGGCTGGCAGGCGCTCAGCGCAACAGCGGAAGCCAAAATGCTCATCGCCCAAATTTTTTTATGCTTTAACATGAATGAAGTGTCTCTCTTATCTGGCTGACCGGCATCATTCTTCAATGCCTGACATTAAAACATATGCTGATATACGTCAGCTTTCAAGACCTGCTGTGTTTGTTGTTTGCTTAAGTAAATATCCAGCTGCTTGCCGTCTTTGACAATTTCATGCGTGCGGTAATGCAGGCCAACCCCCTCCTGATCGAAAAACCAGTCAGACTGCCCCCAATACAGCTTTTTCGGCGCCGCGGAGCGGACAGCCGCATCCTGATCTTTCAGCCATTTGGCATATGCCTCCTGCACAATCGCATTCATTTTCGCCTGTTTTTGAGCATCCATAATGTCCAGCAGGGCTAAACTTTTCTGGGTACTGCGGTCCGCAACAAAAAAGTAATGGCGGTCTTTCACTTTGACATTTTCCTGCGCAGTATCCACGCCAACCTGCAGCAGCACATATTGATTGCGCTGATACGGAATGCGGGTATACATGGTTAAGGAATAAGGCCGGTTGGCTTTAAATTCATCTTGCCATGCATCTGATTTTTTCACATACGCATTGATTGCCTGCTGCAGGCTCATGCTCTGCTTCAGCCCGATCTGATCCTGCACCACCAGCGCCTGATTGCGTTCAATCCATGTATTCAGCCACGCGTCTGCGGTTTGAACCGTTTGTATATCCAGATCAATACAGCTTTTATTTTCACAAAAAGGCAGCGCAATTTTTGCAGGCTGTTCCTGAATATTTAAATAGGGCAATACTTCCGCTTTTTCAGGCGCAAAAACTGATGGTTTTTTTTCAGATTCGGGCTGCTGCGGTTTTTTAGCATCATCACAGGCGCTCAGCAGCAGGGTCATGCCAAGCAGTGAAAGTGTTACTGCATCCTTGATGATATTCATAATACTGAGAGGTGAAGGCTTAAAATTAAAATCAATTTATCACAAAATAAAACAGCTTCACGTGAAGCTGTTTTATTTTTCTGTCCGATTGGAGACTTAGTGCTCGCGGGTGTTGCGGAACTGGATGTCAGGATAGCGCTCCTGCATCAGTTGCAAATTTACGCGGCTCGGCGCAAGGTAGGTCAAATGGCCGCCGCCGTCAACCGACAGCTGATCATGCGCTTTTTTCTTAAATTCATTAAATTTCTTGTCGTCATCGCAAGACACCCAGCGCACAGTATTGATGCTGACTGGCTCATAAATGCAATCGACTTTGTATTCTTCTTTGAGGCGGTACGCCACAACTTCGAACTGCAGCACACCTACCGCGCCCACAATTAAGTCGTTGCTGTTCTGCGGCATGAATACCTGTGTGGCGCCTTCTTCAGACAGCTCTTTTAAGCCTTTTTGCAGCTGCTTGGATTTCAATGGGTCCTTTAAGCGCACACGGCGGAACATTTCGGGCGCAAAGTGCGGAATGCCGGTAAAGTGAAGCTTTTCGCCTGCGGTAAAAGTATCGCCAATCTGAATGGTGCCGTGGTTGTGCAAGCCAATAATATCGCCTGGCCATGCTTCTTCCAGATGCTGACGGTCGCCTGCCAGAAACGTTAATGCATCACTGATGCGCACATCTTTATCAATACGCACATGTTTCATTTTCATGCCTTTTTCATATTTGCCTGAACAAATCCGCATGAATGCAATACGGTCACGGTGCTTCGGATCCATATTGGCCTGAATTTTAAAGATAAACCCAGTAAAGCCCTCTTCAGTCGCTTCAACTGTGCGCGCTTCTGTCGGATGCGCTTTCGGTTCTGGCGCATACTTTGAAAATGCATCCAGCACGTGATCTACACCAAAGTTGCCCAATGCCGTACCAAACAGTACAGGCGTTTGACGGCCTGCCAAAAATTCTGTGCGGTCTAAAGGCTCATTGGCCATTTGCACCAATTCCAAAGACTCTTCGAAGGCTGCCCATGCCAGCTCACCGACTTTTTCACGCAAGTCCGGATAGTCATAGCCGTCACGCACTTCAATATCGGTAATGGTTGAACCAAAACCCGCTTTATATACGTAAAATTTTTCTTCAATTAAATTGAATACACCGGCAAAGTCGCGGCCAGTACCCAGCGGCCAGGTTAAAGGCACGCATTTAATTTTCAGGACATTTTCAATTTCATCCAAAAGCTCTAAAGGCTCACGGATTTCACGGTCCATTTTGTTGACAAATGAAATGATCGGCGTGTCGCGCATGCGGCAGACTTCCATCAGCTTCACCGTACGGTCTTCGACACCTTTCGCGCCGTCAATCACCATTAATGCAGAATCGACCGCAGTTAATGTCCGGTATGTATCTTCCGAGAAATCTTCATGCCCTGGGGTATCGAGCAGGTTGATCATTTTGTCTTTAAACGGGAACTGCATGACCGAGGTGGTAATCGAAATGCCCCGTTCTTTTTCCATTTCCATCCAGTCCGATGTTGCTGCGCGGTCTGACTTGCGGCTTTTCACCATACCGGCAACCTGAATCGCCTGCCCCCATAACAGCAGTTTTTCTGTCATGGTGGTTTTACCGGCATCGGGGTGGGAAATAATAGCAAAAGTCCTGCGAGCCGCGACTTCTCTAGCTAATTGCTCTTTAAACATAAGGGAAATCTTCAATATGTACACAGTTTTGTACACACTTGTAAATGTGTATCAAGCCAGTGAAGTGATAACTTAAAATTGGCGCAATTGTAGCAGATTTATACTTCTTTTTCGGTTACACAATATAAATTATCTTTCTTATAAACCACAGCTTTCTAACTAAGTATGACTGAAAAATCAGTCATACTCATTTAATTACTTACAAATAAGTACTACTCAATGTAAGTTTTACTGAATCTTCTAAATAGTCTAGTACCTCATCTAAAGCATCTTGTATACTGTCAATTTCTTCTCCATAAGGCTCTTTTAGGAATGTACTTATACAACCTAGAATATATTGTGAGGTGACATTTTTGACTTCTGTAAAAACGTATTGTTCTTCATCTAAACCTAAATTTTCATTTGCCAATACATCATTATTTAATGCTCTTACTATAAAGTCTTTAAATAACTTGAAAGAATGGTCTCTATCCTTTGAGATCGCTTTTTGCACTCTGTTTAATTCAATATAGTACTGATCTGAATTAGGATCTAATTTCATCCAATCTTGAGTTCTTACTAATACATCACCCAATTTTTGTTCAGTAGCTAGGGATAATAAATATTGAGATAATATTATGTTGTATACCTTATTGTATCTAATAATAATATCTTGTGACCGATCTGATGGCATATAAGATAGAATTCCCCTCAAATATCCTTCATTGATAATTTTAAGCATAAAGACAAGACTAACAGCAACTTTATTTTGGCATATTAGAATTTCAAATATTTTGTTTACTTCATTTTTTTGTGGCAAGTTATTATTAATATTATAGATTTCAAAAATAAACTCCAATACATTATCAACCAATTGATTATCAGTATTAATAATCTTAAATAATTTTGTAATCCCCGCAAAATATTCCATATTTAAAAATAATTCTGGGTTATATATTCCCATCTCATCATTAGCCTCCTTCAACAAAACTAAATTATTTTCTTCAATAAATCTATCTATAATAAAATTATCTTGAGAAGAAATTATTTCATTTAAACTCATCTTTGCATAATTATTTTCTAATTCTGCTAAATGAGCCTTTTGCACCAATTGTTGCTTTTCTCTTTCTATATTTTCTATTTCAACTTGTTTTCGAAGTTCTTCAGCTCTCTGATCTGCTTTCTCTGCCATAAGTAACATTTTTTCAACTAAAAAAGCATTTAACGTAGTAAGTAACTTATTTCTATCGTTTTTATCCAATTGCGTGAATGCTATTACTTTTTGATGATTAATAACAAAGTTGCCTCCTAACAGCCCTTCAAAGGCAACCTGCTGTAGTTCCATTAAAGATATTTTTTTGGGATCTTCAAAAGATTCTTTAACTAAAATTTCTGAATTTGTTATTAATAGTCCATTATCTGCTTTACCCCAAAAAGTATCATCAGCTAATACATATACATCCTCAGCTTTAACATGAGAAGCATATGCATTAAGAGCATTATTTAATTTTTTCATGGGAATATTGGGTTTAAAAAAAATCTTTTCTCCATTTTCCAAATTAATAGAATTATATTTTTGATAAAATTCTGAAAATTGCAGCAACACGCCTTCACCCTTCTTTTAAAAATTAAAATTAATCAGACATAATTTTACTTTATTTAAAATAGAAAATCATATTAAAATTACTTCTTAAATAATTTATTAGATATCCCAATTATTTTAAAAATGTTTAATAAATCATTAAAACAAAATATTAAATTTAAAAATATAAAACCACTATATTAAATATTTTTCATAATCAACCAAAAGAACCCCCTTTAAAATAAAGGAGATTCTCAATGAAATATATTACCTTAAAAAATAGCTATACAGAACAAAATCTATATTATATTTTTAAACTCACCTTCAATAATCACCCCCTCTTTTCTCCAAGAGGTAAAAGACTTAGTCTTTGATTCATGATCCATATGCATCAGTTTTATCTCTTCAATTTTATCTTTGAGTTCTTTGTAAATGGGGAAAAATTTAAAAATAAATTCATCTTTATCAATTAACTCTAAAATCTCTTTTTGCTGGCTTTGTAGGGTTTCAACTAAATCCTTTTTTGCAATTTGGAAGGCTTCTAATTTCTTCGCTTGATTCCAACTATCCCAAGCGTCAACCGCTATACCAATCAGAGGTAATGCTTTATTGATATTATTTGCAAACTTCACGGCTCCCCAAGGATTAAATTTCAACGCGTCTTTAAGATTTAATCCCATTAACTTACCAGTAGCGACTAAACCATTTCGTGCAGCTAAAATAGTATTATTATCTAACTTAATATTTTTAGCTAAATGATTAAGTCCTTTCTTCGTTAGAGACCCGACAGCAGTATCGATATTCTCAATTTCTGCATTAAAATTAATCGCTTGTGTATTTAATGCAATATTGATTTGATTTGTTTCATTTTGAAAATACTCGTTAATTTTACTCGAGATAACAGAACCCTCATTGCCTATCTCTCGTACTAGAAACTCACCAATCGTCTCAAGACTAGTGCCCTGAACTTGCATTACCAAATCTTGAAAATATCCATTAAAACTTGATCTTAGATTTGATTTTGCATTTGCAATCTTTTTTGAAATTAAATTCAGTGCACCAGTTTCAATCTCATAAAGTTGATTTAGCTTCTCCATTTCCTTTGATAATTGGGATTGTTGCTCTTCAATTTCAGGTATTTTTTTAATCAAAATGTCACTGATAATAGACTTTCTCGTTTCTTCAATTAACCCATTATAGCCACCACTTTTTTTCACAATCTCGCTCGTGGCATTTTGCAACAATTTGATATGCGACAATTGTTCAAATTCAGCTCGATTTTCCATCCAATACTCAACCCCTTCATCAAATGGGTTTGCTGAAACTGCTACTATTTTTAAGTTATTGGTTTCTTGAAGAGTAAGAGACAAGATTGAACTTAATCTTTCTTTGACATTTTGCTCTTTAACCTTAAATTTATCTTGGTAATCTAATTCATCTTCTACATCTGCAACTTCGTCAAAACGACTCAAGACAAATACTGTTCTTGGTAACAGGTTTAAATCTTTAAACAACCATTTCAAATCGTCTATATGACTTTCTTTGATTGGATTTTTAGAGTTCATAACATAAAGAATAATATGCGCTTCACTGACATATTTTTTAGTAATGTCTTTATATTTTTCGATCTCTTGAGCATCTGTATTCACTTGCTCTTTATAACCGTATAATCCTGGTGTATCAATAAGCTGATAATCTTCATCAATATCATAAATTTTGACTGCATTTGATGATTCAGAGGCACTAATATTCATCGTTTCTGGATCAATTTTACCTAACCATGCCGCAGCAATTGAGGTTTTACCTTCTGAGAACCCACCTATAAGCGCAATTTTGAGTTTATCACTTTGTAGCGTATTTAAGGAGTTCTGCAACTTAGTTTTAATGTCAGTTGATACATCTAAACCAAACTCTTGTCCTTGAGTAATAAAGCCTTCTAATTTACTTAATAAATTGATTACTTTAGCCTGATTGTCCTGATGATTTCTTAAAGTTTCAGACATTTATTTTACCCCGTAAGCACTACTAATATTATTTGACAATGTATTAAACATTTTGATTGATTGATGAATATCTTCTATAAGCCCTGTAATTTGATCACTTGGCTCATTCAACTTTTTCTTTAAATCTAATAAAGACGGCTCAATTTTTTCTTCAACACCATTTAAGTTTTCTTGAGCAACTTTTTTCAGCTCTTTTACGATGTTTGATAAATTTTTATCAACACTTTTCTTTTGCTCAGATTTTTTAAAGTCTGAATCGAAAAAGCTCCAAATTGCTTTTGCAAAACTAAATAATAACCCTGCAGCAGTTAATGCAATTGCTCCCCAACCCACAGGGTTCCACCACATAGCTGCACCCACACCAATACCAACCCCAAGAAGTCCCATCTTGTTGATGCCACTGTTAATATCAAATTTTAATGAAACGTTGTTTTCTAACCCCGAAATACCTTGTGATTTGAAATTATTTTGGATGCTAGCTAAACGTGATGAAAGTTTCTGTAATTTTTGCTTTAGATTTTCATCAAATTTCGAAGTTTCATTTTTAAAATCTTTCACCAAATCATCACTGACCGTTTTGAGATTATCATCAATTTTTAATTTTAAAATACTTTTGAAATCATCATTACTAATGTTACTTTCGATTCGCTGATAAACCTCTTGACGTGTTTTACGTTCAAAATCTTGAATATTTTTATCGATCACGGTCTTTAGACTTTGAACTAAGTCCAAATATCCGCTATCAATCTCTTGCTTAGTAAGCGCTACTTGCTTATCAATATTCAACTTTAAATCAGAGAAGCCAGTATGAACATTATTTAACGTTTCTACAGTTTGCTTCAGAACATAATTTGCTTTATTAAAGTTACTGGCTTTAATTTTATATGGAACATCTCCAACGACTTTTTGAGTTAAGTGGTCTTGAAATGCACGGAGACCTGACTTTTCCTTTAATTCATCTCGGTCTGAATTATTTAGGAATTTTAGCTGATTGCGATTTTTTTCACCGAATGGCACCAGACAATTCGCTACAGCATAAAATCCTGCTAGCCCTGCCACCACCGTATAATCTTTATAATTTTTATCTAATACCGATTCCATATGTTTATTAAGGTCACTTAATGCTCCTCGCTCATCATCATTACTGATCAAGCCATTTTTTAATGACCTCGGTGATGTAACAGGCTTATTGTAAACAGTCCATACTTCTGTCTGATCTGCTAGATGAGCTTTAATCTTCTGAAGTGTACCTTCATTTGGCGTAGCATCTTTACTGGTTACAAAGAAAACAGCATGTGCCTTTTTTACAGCTTTAGAAATTTCATTTTCTACAAGTTTTTCATCCCCCTCAATACCAGGTACATCAATTAATTTCACCTGTGTACCATTGATATCGAATAAAAATTCTTTACTTTCTCGAGTAAAGTCACTTCGACCATCTCCCATAATTTGGCCATCTTCAAACTCTCTTAGCTTTTCCAACATTTTTTCAAATTGCTGTAACTGCTGTTCAACAGATTTCTTTTCATTTTCTAATTGTACGGTAATCGAGTTAATTGGCTTTTTAGTTAAGTCATATTCATCTTGTATGATTGCAAGATGTGATTGTTTCAAAGCATATTCTTTTTCTATTTTTTGCTTCAATAATTTAAGTTCAGAATCTATTTGTGCTTTTTGCTTAATTAGTTCTAGTTCAATGACTCCAATTTGCTTTTCCTCTTCTAAGCGTTTAAAAATATAAAGAATTTTTAACCACCATGACATATTCTGCTTTTTGTATTGAACTATCTCTTTTAGAGACACAATCTGAGTGTTAAAAACCTCAAGCTTTTGTTCATCCAGCAAAGATTGATCTTTAATCTGCTCATCATGCTCATATTTAAGTGCATTCAGTATTTTTTGATAATCTTCTAATTTTTGAGTATAGGTTTCATCTATTTCCTTTAATTTTTGATTATTTTCTAAAATTTTACGACTAATTTCATGATCAGCGTCTTTTAACTGGCCATAAGCTTCTTCATCTAATGAAAATTCATCTTTAAGTGCTTTGAATTTTGCTTGTATTTCTTTTTTAGTTTGTTCAGCAAACAACAGACGTAGCACCTCTATGAGAGTCGATTTGCCTGCATTAGTTTCACCGAAAAAAGCAATCGTAAAGTAATCCCATTCGGAATTACTTTTAAGTTCATCTATCTTCCTTTCAATTTCTTTTTGCTGAAAGCTTAAAATTTGCTTAGATTCATTTAGTTTTTCTCCCACTAAATTAGTATCTAAAACTTGCTCATTTTTAACAATTTTCGCAATCAAATCTGATATTTTCTCTTTTAAATCATCATAAATATTCTCAGGATGATTTAAATTAATATGACTATTCACGTACCCTTACCCCTAACCAACCAACTTATAAATAATGTTTTTTAAATGAAGCTATTTTTAACCTCAAACCAAATATTCTTTTAAGCTTATTTCTAATTGTCTCTGTAACCCTTTAGGACTCACTATTTTCAAATAAGGAATCCAAAACCGGATTAGAGGCAACAGCTGCATATCATGATTAATTTTTGAAGAGACCAATAACCCACCATCCCCCAACTCTCTTACAATTTGCTGCTCAGGTAGTATTGATCTCTGTTTAAAATAAAAAGCAACCTGACTATCAATAGATAAAATGATTTCCTGTTTATCCTGTCCAAACCAGATGCTTTCATCATCTTCTACAAGTTTTACAATATTTTGATCTGGAGTAAATTGAGGATATTCATGAGTAGCGTGCATCAGTTTAATATGTGAAATACGATAAGTACGTAATTGATCTTTCCTAACCGCTGCCAAATACCAGCTACCATGATGATGAATCAATCGATAAGGTTGGACTAATCTAGGTTCACCTTTATATACAAAACCAATTTGTCGCTGTTCTTGAATTGCTTTTCCAAAAACTTTGAATAGTTCTTTAAACTCACTTGCATCCTCAAAAGAGTAACCTTTAGCACAATAAATTTGTTGTGCTCGACTATCTAAAAGTTCACGTAGAAAAGACATATCCAATGACGGATACAAATGACTAATTCCAGAAAGCTGTGCAAAATTACGGATATCCTTCGGAGCAATTTTCCCTAAATAATTTGACTCCAGGTAATATCTTTTATTTTCAACATCCTGCTGTAACGGCAAATAAGTAGTGAGACGATCAAAATCTCTCGAAATCGTACGAGTACTTACCCCAAATTCTTCAGCGAGTTCTTTTATATTTAACTGATATCCCATATTTAATTTCGTTAAAATATTGGCCAATCTGTCAGCTAAACGCTCATGAATAGAATCATCACGTTGCATGGATTATCTCTAATTATTCAAAAGTAATATCACAGTTATACTTGAATTATATTTGAAATATAACACATTAAAAATACAAAAAGTTACACTAATTCACACAAAAAACAAGTTTAATTTTTCTTTAAATAGAGTTTAATCGATCTAAATAACGCTCCAAATGCAACATGGCTACATAGTACTTTTTCAACTCAAATTTATTTATTTTTCCAAAAAGAAAAGCTCTAAAAATACGCTTTAATGCCTTCATCTTATGCTTATTAGTAAATGTATTAGGACTAATTTTCATGTTAATTTCCTTTCAATATAGCTTCTCAAGTTTGATTGATTAAAGCGACCAATCAATTGAAAGATAAAGTATGAAAATGACAGGAGATGTCATAAGCTTAAAAGATATTTATTTTCTTGAATATCCACTTTTCTTATTTGATTTTTTTGCTGAGATGGCAACTGTTTAATTGCCAATCTAAGAACTTAATAAATATAATAGATAAAATTTATCCAAAAAATAAAAAGCTCTAACACGTGTTAGAGCTTTTCCTAATCGTCAACTTTCAAATCTAAATCTTAGATAATCATTCAACCTTTTACTTTCTACAACTTCATTATGTGGAATCAATAAATAATGCCAAGGTTTAGTCGACACTGTCGAGGCATTTTTGCACCACTCACTTCCAGCTTGAGCCTTGATAATCACTTCTTCCGAAGTCATTTCATTTTCTGCTTTTGTTTCAGCAAGCAAATAATACTTTTCCGTCTCAACTACAAAATCTGGAATATATTCAGGCTGTGAGCCCTGGAAATTATAATAAATTTGGAACTGCCCTTTCGCTGGCTTAAACCATTTATTACTATCTCTTTCCAAGATAATAGCAAAACGTCTTTCAGTATCAGAATCAAATTTTTGAAAGACCATGAGACATTTTGAGAAACCAGTAAAAAGTAATTTTTTTATTGATATTCCTTTAGCAGGTGTTACACGAATAGATTGAGGAGGTATTTCCTTTGCTGCTGTGAAACTTGGCTGTTTTAGCTCAACAAAACTGCGATTAATGACAACATTATAATTTGATGCATTTTCCCAATGATGCTTTTGCATTTGACCATGAATATTATTGGCTATCGTCTGATAATTCTGTTCAACAACCTGTATTACCTCATCATCAGTTAAGTAGGTTTTGAAATAATCTACCATTTGATTCGACAAGTTATATAACAAATCAGCCTGAGTAAAATAATCAATATCATCAAAATCGATTAATGCATAAACAATACGATCTTGAGGACTCTTTTCATTTAAAGCTTCATCCGCTTTAATACTGAAAATTTGGTTGTTACTTAAGTTTTGACCAATTAATTCACGCTCTTGTGGCTGTAAATGCAATCCTTGAACATCAAGATCAAATGAATGATATCCAGTTGTTACATCATCTGAAGGTGTTACTGAAATACGTGGAATATCAATCGTATTTTGAATATGTACTTCTGTAACCTGCTGAACAATTTTTAGTACTTCTTCTTCTGATGGAAGTTTTTTGTTACTTTGCTCATCGCCAAAATCTAACTCTTGAACCATACTTGAGGCATTTTCCTGAATTGCCTTAAGTACATTTGCTGTCATTTGTGCTTGAACTTCATGACGAGTTAAATCTTCACTATGTTTTACAGTTTCAGTATTTTTAGCCTGTGCTTGAATCTCTTTCTTTACTTGCTGAATTGTCTGAATCACTGTTGAGCTTGTTAAATCCAAATCTACTTGCAGCTTTGTCTCTTCAGCCTTTTCATCTTTCGACTCAACCTGATCTTCGATAATAACAGTTTCTTGAGTATCAGTTAACTGACTATGTCCCGTACCTAACAGCACATCTAAACGAGATGTACTTGTTACACTGATCACTTCTTGCTCTTCATTTTCAGGTTCAAGAATATAAGTCTTTAACTTAAGAATAGAATCTTCTCGATTCGCCTCATCTACAATATCTTGGAATCGATCATGAGCAACAATACTCAGGCGATCCACTTCCTCTACCCCTGTACGTTTCCCATAAGGCAAACGCAAACCACGCCCAATAGACTGTTCTACCAAAGTACGAGCATTTGCAGCACGCAATGGAATGATTGTATAGAGGTTCGTTACGTCCCAACCTTCTTTAAGCATGTTGACATGAATGACTATTTCTGTAGGTTCATTTGGATCTTCGACTGACAGTAATCGCTGAGTGATTTCTTCTTCTTTCGTACTACTATCAACCTGAATGACTTTATCTTTGTATTGCCCTTTGAAGAACTCATCAGATTCAATACGCTCTTTTAATTGAGCTGCATGTATTGTGTCTCGTGCAATAATGAGAACAAAAGGTTTAACTTTTGACCGACCTGTGTTTTGGGCATAGTTAATTAAATGCACCTTGGTCATTTCATGTAAGCGAATACCATCTTTAAGCTTAATCTCTTCTATTTGTTCTGTAGTTAAGCCTCTTGGATCAAAGTTACGCTGTGTCACTACTGCTGGCTCTTTCACAAAGCCATCTTCCATTGCTCGTGCTAATGGGTAATCCATCACTACATTTTTAAATGCAACAGGACCTCTATTCGTTTCAACAAATGGTGTTGCTGTTACTTCCAATCCCATCAATGGATTAAGCTCATTAATCGCTTTAATCCCTGCGCTTGCACGATAACGATGTGACTCATCCATTAAAAGTACTAAGTCATCTAAACCAGCTAAATGATTAAAATAGCTTTCCCCTAATACTTCACGCATACGCTTAATTCGGGGTTCTTTACCACCACGAACTTCGCTATTAATTTTTGAAATGTTAAATACATTAATACGTATTTGCCCTAATAAGCTTGCAGTTGCAGTATCACGGCTATCGTAGTTATCACCTGTGATAATCATAGGAGATTGGAAGTTAAACTGCGCCAAATTTGCAAACACATACTTCGGCGTATTTGGGGTAAAATCGGTAATTAACTTTTCATAAATCGTTAAGTTTGGTGCTAAAACAAAGAAGTTATTAATACCATAGGCCAAATGCAAATAAGCAATAAAAGCTCCCATCAAACGGGTTTTACCTACACCTGTCGCCAAGCTAAAACAAATACTCGGAAAGTCTCTTTCAAAGTCAGCTAACGTTGGAAATACTGTTTGTAACTTCGCCAATGTTTGCGAATTAACCTCAGTATCTCGTCCCTGCTTCGTTAATAACTCTTTGGCATTTTGAATTGCAAAATCGAGTTTCTCTAAACTTTCTGCTTGTGGCGCACGCAAAGACAAGCGTGCTTTTAAGTCTTTAACTACTTGGGCAACAGGGTTACGCTGTGAATATTGAATTGATGCTGTCATGTTTGATCCCCAAATAAGTCACCCGTTACCTGACTTTGTTCTTGCATATTTTTAACTTTTTTTGCTTTTGGCTTTTCTTCAATATCTGGTTCTGACATCGGCAGATTTTGAACATTCAAACTGTAATCATCATGTCCCCACTCACATGCTTTAATGATACTGTTTGGAATTTTCTTTAACGTTAGATTGGTAAAACGATCAATATTTTTAGAACGCCAAGCACTCGCAATGATCAACAAAGTACGACCTTCACCGACTTCCTCAGAAATCGCCTGTAACTGTTGATCAGTCAATGTCTGTGTAGTGACATAAATAAAATCCGTTTCACTACCTTTGCCATGATTCCAATACTCGGTTTCTGAAGGCGTGTAGGTATAGCCTTCTAGCTTACACATTGCTTCGACAAGCATTTCCTGATTATATTCAGGGTTGATAACCCAATTATCCCACTGGTCTTTTTTCATCAGACTTGGTGCAAGTTTGTAATAGCGGAAACCGCCACCACCTTGCCACCCAGTAGACTCCGTTACGCCACCTTTATCCTCACCATCAATGACTTTTTGCAGACGAGGAATAATGTGAGTATGACAATGCTCACCCAGTTCAACCATAATCCAGCGACGACCCATCTTCTGAGCTACTGCTCCAGTTGTAC
This sequence comes from Acinetobacter sp. CWB-B33, assembly GCF_039655955.1. Classification (NCBI taxonomy): domain Bacteria; kingdom Pseudomonadati; phylum Pseudomonadota; class Gammaproteobacteria; order Moraxellales; family Moraxellaceae; genus Acinetobacter; species Acinetobacter sp. CWB-B33. The sequence continues at coordinate 494,515 of NZ_JAGFEU010000003.1, read as the reverse complement.
CTGAACCAGCAAATGAGTCTAAAACTAAATCATCCTCATTTGTCGCAATATGAATAATTCTTTCTAACAATTCTTCCGGTTTAGGGCTATCAAATCCCTTCCCATCAAATAAGATATTAGAATGTCTTTTTGCTTGATCGTTAGTTGAAACATCGTCAGCATACCAAATTGTCTCAGGTGTCAAACCTGTATCGTTACTCTCACTCAAAAATTTCTTTTGTCTTGGGACATTATTACCATCCAGACCGAAATAAATTCTATTATCAGTAATTAACTCTGCTAACTTTTTTTCGGTAAATCGCCAACAGTTCCCTGCTGGAGGCTCTATAACTCTACCACTAGGCGTCGTTATTTTATAAAATTGCGATGCAGTACCATGTCCAGCTTGGGCAGTGATAGCGACTGATTGCCATACTCCTCTAGGATCCTCATCAGGATTTTTATATCTTTTTAATACTTCTTCGGTTAAACCAATAGGATTACGAATCTTGTCAAAGACAAATTTATTTTTGGCGAATACTAAAACATAGTCATGCTTAAAGGAAAAGGCTCTTCTATTCTCTCTACTTTTCCTTTTTTCCCAAATAATTGAGCAAGAGAAATTGTTTCTCCCAAAAATTTCGTCACACATTATTTTAAAATAATGAATTTCGTTGTCATCAAGTGTTACCCATAAACTTCCATCTTCACTTAATAAGTTATAAATAATTTCAATGCGATCTCGCATCAAACCTAACCAAATTGAATGCTCTAGCCCATCATCATAATATTCAAATGCACTACCTGTATTATAAGGTGGATCAATAAAGACACATTTTACTTTACCTGTATATTCACGTTCTAACGCTTTAAGAGCAAGCAAGTTATCACCAAAAATTAATTTATTATCAAAGATATCATTTTCTGAAACTTTAGTATTTGCATGGTAAGACTTTGAAGGATCTTCAAGTAAAATTCGGGGCTCCAGGCGTGGTCTCTTGTCTTTACCAATCCAAGTCAGTTCAAGTTTTGTTTTGGTCATGGTGTACCAGTTCCTAAAGTCAATTGTGGAGCATTATCTGTTAGGTAGTTTACCAAATTTGCTTTGGGATAGCTTTCATTTGGACTAGAAGTAGCCAACATCCCTTGTACACTCGAGTTGGTTGTTTTACCAAAATGCTCAATCATTACATCAATTAAAACATTTATAACAGATGAGGAATTTTTAAAGAATTTATGAGGTGAATCACCTGCTAATCCTGAACTTGTTTTATTAAAGATTAATAGCCTTAAGGCATCTAATTCAGCACTAATACTTGCTGGTAAATTAGTCATTGAAGCTAAAACAGGTTTATCCAATTCTTTTTTAAAGCGTTTTGAAAAAATATAAAATGCTACATAATTCGCATGTTTGTATATAAGCTTTTCTTGCCCACTTGCAGATCGAATATATCCATTCCAAATATGATTAAAATGTCTATATAACAAAACGGTATTCAATAATTTTAGACCTGTTAAAACGTTAGAAAATACTTGCTGATATTCCTGTGAATTTAAATCAAGCATCAATGTTGCATTGTTTTTAAGTTTGATTGGATATGTGGAGTTCTTGTCCAACATTGCTAAAGAGCGCATCGCTTCATCTACTGTAATAGCTTGCACAGTAGAAGATAATTTCGTAGGGCGATAAAAGTACTCATGTCCCCAGTGCTTAATTTCTCGTCTTAATCTTTCTTGCTGATTATCTAATGCTACAAAATCTGTTAAATCTACTGGATTTTGATTATTACGATTTTGAGTAATTTTTTTACCAATATCTTGCGTCAAGTCTGCTTGAATTACAGTAACTAATACTTTTGCGTCATCAGAAATTTGATCCCCATTTTCTTTATAAAAATCATAAGCTGTTGCAATAGTCTGAGCGCCATTAACAACTGACATATTGAGAATTTTATATTTTCTATTATTCCCACCTAGGGAACCAGCACTTTCAAAATGAGAACATAAAGCTGTTATTCCATTATTATATAAGAAAAAATTATTTGCCTCTTGATTCAAAGTATTTTTAATAGCTCTATTAGGACCAGTATGACCACCAATAAAATAACGAATATTTTTTTGGTATAAAGCGAATGAATATCGCTCATGCAATTGAACTAAATCCTTTAGTTTAACCTGTCCATATAGAGTTTTTCTTGGAGTCTGAATATTGATGGCATTGTAAAAGTTAATTTTTTCAGAAACTGTTGGATAACTATGCTGTTTATCCAAACACTCTTTAACATGCAAAGAATCAAAATATATAACGTCTGGCTGTAAGCGATCTTCATTATGGGATTCACTTTCAATGAAACGTTTCAAGCAATCTTTAGCATGCATCGAAACTTGGTTCCCCGTATAGCAAACGACTAATACTATTTTTTCAGCATCGTGAAGTGCACTTTGAATCTCTGATTGACGATTCAAAACATTTTGATTAAATGCATTAAACTGACAATTAAGTATCAACTTTAAGCCTGCTACGAATGTCTGTGCCTCCGCTTCCTTAAAATCTTTTGCCTCTAATTTACTTTGCACTAAATACAAAACCTTTATGGTTTGTTCAAAGTAAATTGCATCAATACCATTATCATTAAAATCATCAATAACTGCTCTGGCGCTTTCCACAACGGAAGCATTACATAGTGCTCGCAAAGTAAAAGCACTAAATGCTCTAGCTATATTTTTTTCATTTTGTTCCTCAATCGGCCTACTTTGATCTAGCAAAGCAGGTAAGTGATGGAGATAATGATTGCTCAGCTCGTTTTTTAAAATTGTTAATAAATCTGCTCTCAAAGCTGGCATTTAAATAATTTCCCATTCAATTTCAAATAACTTCTTCGCTTGAACTTGCTGTTCAAGCTGCCCCTCTAATTGACCAATCAATTCATTACGTTGCATATCAATTTCATCTTGGCGGTCAAATAACTCTCGACGTAGCTTCGTACGCTTCATTTCTAATTCACGCTGAGTTTTTTGCCAATTCAACTTATCTTGTAATGAAGTTGCAATCGTCGCTGACTTTCTCGCTTCTTTAATTGCTTTATCAATTTCCTTGATCTCAACCTCAAGACCATTTTTTAAGTCATCTGCCCACCCATCAAGCTTGATAATTTCCTGATCGAAAAATCCAAGATTCCGAACATTGACGTCCTCAAGAATCTTGTTCTTACGATTTTCTTGCTCTAAACATATCTTCTCAGGTAATACAATTTGGTTAATATCAACTTGAGCTTTCATTGGTAATTTTAATAATTTCTCGGGATCATCATCAGCTAAAATTTGACCTGAATTGGTCATAGCACTGAGTACAAGATGTTGTTCCATACGACCAAGGCTAGATACCTCTAGTAGCTCAGCTATGAGAATTCCAGATTCACCAATGAAAGGTTTTAAACTCGATACCTGCAAACCATATGCATCATAATCAAATATGAGTTTTTCAGGCTTTAAAGCCAAAGACTTGTATCGATCCAATAAACCTTGAACAAAGGGATGATTTAAGCGGATCACATGTTCATGGGTATTTGTTTTGGCTAGATCATAACGACCTAAATTAAACGTTGCACCACCAATTGTTATTACTTCATTTAGTTGGAAACCATTTTCATCAAATACGACATTTGCTTTATGACAGCTAAACTCATCATTTAGCAGTGTTAGTAAATACTGTTCGTATGTCTGTCGAATTTGGATAGCATCTGATTTGATACGATAGAGGACATTTTCATCAAAATGATTCATCAGTAAATTACGAGTATTCAGCATCGCTTCATTAATTTCAGCCGAAAGCTCATTCTGTAAACTTTCAAAACTTTGTGCTATTTCTTCAGGATCGCGACACTCCTGATAAATTTCTGCAATTCTTTTTTCAAAATCCACACCAGAACCAATTGTTCCTAGAATTTCATCACTTGCACCAAAGACCCCATCAAAAAGTTGGAACTTTTCAGATAGTAAATCATAAACACGAGAATCAGCTTCATTACTTCGATCAACAAAATTTACCACTACAACATCATGCTTTTGACCATAACGATGGCATCGTCCAATACGTTGCTCAATACGCTGTGGATTCCATGGCAAATCATAGTTAATAATCAAAGAACAAAACTGTAAGTTAATCCCTTCCGCACCTGCCTCCGTCGCAATCATGACAGAACCTTGCTCTTTAAAGTAATCAACTAATGCTGCACGTGTATCTGCTGACTTCGCACCTGTAACACGATCCGTCCCTTTATATCTCTCAATCCATTCCTTATAGATTTTCTTCGCTTTATCATCATTATTGGTGCCATTAAATAAAACTAAGCCATCAAAATAGGATGTACCTTTCAACAATTCGGTGAGATATTCTTGAGTCCGTTTCGACTCAGTAAAAATAATGGCTTTTCTTTCTGCACCTAACTCTTGCAAAGCCTCAAATGACGTCTCTAATGCTGTAAGTAAAGCTTGCCCTTTAGACTGCTGTTTAATATTTACAGCTAAAGATTGAAACTCTTTTAGCTCAGCAATTTCCAACTCAATAGCTTGCTTTTCTTGAGCAGATAAAATTTCATCTTCTTCAAGAAGCTCTTCATAGTCATCTCCAGACTCTGTCAAAGCTTCATAATCATCATCCAACTCATCCAAAATATTCGAATCTTGATCAAGCAATTTCTTTTCAAGGCGCGTAGTCATTGTTGCTAAAGCACCTGCAATCGCTTGAGTTGATGAAGCGAGTAACTTCCACAAGACAAGGGAAATCAACTGTCTTTGTCCAACGGGTAAAGCTTGTAAATTAGGGCGACGTAAATAGTCAGCAACTAAGTCTCTTAATTGTTGTTCTTCTTTTGAAGGCGTAAAGTCCTGAACAATTGCACGTCGTGCTGTATACGAAACAAAAGGCTGTACCTGTTGTCTCAGAGTTCGTTTACATACCGTTGCTAATCTTGCACGAAGTTGAGGAAGTGTTATTTCCTTATCACCTGCAATAAACTGACTTTTAAAACTTTCCAAGTCACCAAAAACTCGTTCATCCAAAATACTCACCAATCCATAGAGCTCTAATAAAGAGTTTTGTAATGGAGTTGCAGTTAATAGTACTTTGTTGTGTACATGCGCCAGGGATTGCTTGATTACATTCGCTGTTATATTTTGTTTTTTATAAACATTTCTTAAGCGATGTGCTTCATCGATTATAACTAAATCCCAAGCAATATTTTTAATATCATTTGCTTTCGATTTCACAAACTGATACGAGCAAATAATAATTTCTTCTTGAATAAAAGGATTTGTATAACCTTCTTTTTTTAGTTGATTATAAATTTTTGCTTCAAAAATAGCAGCTTTCAAACCAAATTTATCATACAGTTCCTGATACCACTGCTTTCTTAGATTAGCTGGAGTAATGATTAAAATACGTTTTTTTCTCTCTGCCCAAGTCTGAGCAATTACCAAGCCAGCTTCTATCGTTTTACCTAAACCCACCTCATCTGCAAGTAATACTCCCTGAGATAATGGATTTTTAAAAGCAAATAAAGCTGCATCAACTTGATGTGGGTTCAAATCAACTTGCGAGTCAATCAATGTTGACGCAAGTGAATCAATAGAATTATCCGCAGATTTTTTAGTCAGCAACCATGATAGATATTGTTTTTGTTGATTAGAAAGCATGACTGACATAACTCAATGTTTTATAAGCAAGTGATGAAAATATCATAACATTAATAAAAGTTTTTCCAGCTTAATCTGCAATGAAACATACATGATTTATCACACTGATGTAGAGTTATCTTCTCTGCTATACTAATTTTAGTTGTTAGCTTGATGGAGTCTCAAAATGCTTAAATCTACCGAACAGAAAAAAAAACATATTCAGGCAACCCGCTTGCAAAACTACCAAGCCAGTCTCAAGCTCGAAGGGATTACCACATCAGGTAATCTAACCCAGCTAAGCAAAGCGCAAATTTTGCAAAAATATAAAAAGTATTCACAACCAGAAAGCTAACTGAGTACTGCTATGGATAAGTATGGGGAACTAGGGGATAGCCTATATTGCTATTCAGGGACCAATATTCTAAAAAACAAGCTGAATATCCGTGATGAGCAGATTTTAGAACAAGCAGAACTTGAACTATCAGGCTTATCGAGTAGCTTAATTGAATATGCGGAACCGCCTTACGATTTGCACTACTTACAATCTATCCATGCACAGCTTTTTGGTGACTTGTACGAATGGGCAGGACAACTTCGGCAAATTGATATCTCTAAAGGTGATACTCGCTTTTGTACATTTTCCCGTATCGAAATTGAAATAAATAAATTAATTAATCCACTTCAGCAGCAGAATTACTTTCAAGGCCTAGAACTACAACAATTTATACCTAAACTTGCTGATTTGTATTGTGAACTCAATGTCATCCATCCATTTCGTGAGGGTAATGGACGTACCCAACGTATTTTCTTTGAACACCTAATTGCCTACTGTGGCTATGGCATTGATTGGTCGAAAATCAACTCTAAAGAACAATGGGTACAAGCAAATATTGAAGGCTTTTATGGTAATTTGCAGCTATTAATTCAAATATTTGAATCATGTCTTACCCTACCAGACTAAAAAAATAAGGGAGCCAGAGCTCCCTTCAATTAGTGACTAGCCAACTTGTTCAGAATCCATTAATTGACTTACCAAGCTGACTAGATAATTTAACTGTACTCAATTCACAGCTCTGACACTCTGCTGAATATCCTGCACAAACCCTTCAGGCGAAGCTTGTTGCTTTACCATAAAGCTTTGCTCTTGTTCAGGATAGTATTCCTCCAATACATCTAGCCCTTCCTCTATATCCGTTTCAAACCTTGCATTCCCAAAACCCTTCCTGGCAGTGAAATCCACAGCCTCCTGATAAAACCCCGCCTGCTTACTCTGCTCATCCATTTGCTTCGCTTGCATAATGGCTTCATTCAAGCTAATCCCCTCCCTTAAAGTTAAATCCACGTAATACACTGGTTGACGATAACTCTGTGTCGTACTCTTGCCCCGCAATATCAACTGCAATGGGAGGCAAGACAACAAACCATTTGATGCCGCATGGTAATAACTCAGCCGTGCAGCCAAAGTTCGAATGCTGTTAAAACCCGTGGTTCTAAAGATAAAAGTTCCAAATTCATCCGATTCATCCAAGTTCACATGCAAACGCCCGTAGGGCTTGCAGCTCCCTCCTTGAGCCAATGGACATAAATCAGGGGATGGACAGGGATGTTGCTCCACGCCTTGATTGGTTAAACGTTGGCAGGTTTCTCCATTACCGACACAGACAGGTCTTCCAGTCTGTCGGTCAAACAGGCTGTATTCTGCACGTAGGTTTAAGTCAGGATCATTGAAGATCATGCGAACAGGGATTGAGCGCAACTTTTGATTAGGCGTATTCGCTCGAAGCTGATCATCTAATGGATGTTTGACCCAGCCTTCTTTGCTTTGAATCTGGGACGTAATGGTGAATTGATCATCTTTTTCAGGCAATCGCTTGCCATTCTTTTCGATCATACGACCGATACTGATCCGTCCCAGGATTGGTGGGGTAATTGCTAAACCTTTAATCATGTTGATATTCCTTAATGTATTACCTTACAAATCTGGGTCTATGTATGTAGGTCGGAACAAGGACCAAATAAGTTACCCAAAGAATGTAGAGCCAGATAAAGTGCTACAGAGATCGCGACCGATTTGCTCTCTACCGAAGGGTAGAGAGCGGGGAGCGATTTTTGTGAATTTTTGATTTGGTGCTGTAGATAGGGCTTAGTCGGTATAGATGTTAAATCGACGACTGCCTTGCTTTTGAAGTGGATAAAGCTCGATGAGTTCAGGCTGGTGCTGAAGCAATGCTTTGGTATTGAGGCTGATAGAGTCCTTGGCTTTCTTCCAGACTACTGAGCCATGAGCAAAGACCGCCCTTTCCTTGTCTTGCATCATCATTTGAATTTCATGTTTAAGCTGGTCAAAGCGTTCCTGCTTATGCTGAATCTCTTCTTTCATTTTGATGAGCTGGTCGAACATCAAATTGGCATTTTCATTTTGCGAGAGATCCTCTACTGTTAAAGGTACATGCGCTGGATAGAGTTGTTGAATCGCTTTAGCTGCGGATTCACTGGCATCGACTGATGGTGGTGTATCCTTTTCCACGCATTCCCAGAAATATCGTTCTGCTTGAACAATATGTTCAATCACGGATTCTGATCGTGTCACTTTGAAGATCTTGGTTTCATGCCCACAGATCAAGACACAAACATGTGCTGCCTGTTTACCTGTTACTGCCAGTTGATGTTGTACCTGACAAAGCACATATAAAGGCACACCATCACGCCACAATTTTGCTCCATGCTCACCTGCTGTTTTGCATTCCAAAATTTGGACTTCATCGCTACCGACTACGCTGTAATCCAGATTGGCTAACATAAAGTGTTTATCGGGATCAGGATGCTGAAGTACTGCATTGATCCGTCGCACCTTGTTATGGGTGCGCATGCTATAGAACTCTGCCACCAAAGGTTCTAGCTGCTTGCCCCAATACAGCGGTGCTACACCTGAGCTTTCATCTTCTATGGATTGAGCCTGACGACCTGTTTTGATTAACCAGAGTTCCAGCATCGACATATAGGGATTGAGACCACAGGCAGTCGCGGCATCACTGCTGCCAATGCCTTGCCTACGAACTTCAAGCCAGTCCTGATATTCCATCCCTTTGGTATTAACCAATCGCTTGGCTGCTGTTGAGCGTTTGGTGGTGATGCTTGGATTGACTACAATCTTTGATCCTACCGTCGTAGGCTGATGGGAAATAGATACAATTTGATTCATGGAATTATCCTTATAAATTCTGATCTCTGTAAAAGAAATGCATAAAAAAGCCATACCCGACACGAGGTCGGGCATGGCGATTTGTTTGCTGTTTTAATTGAGGGGGTTACATGAGTGCTATGACTAGCATTTGTTTGGGGGTGACTTGATTCGACATAAGTGAGTCAGTTAATTTCAGGCGATCAAAGCAAGTGCTTGCTCTAATCCTCGTTGTTTCACACCCGCACCTGCACCGAACCAAGCTGAATCAAGACGGTGATCTGTACTCATGGCACGTCGTTCATGATCCACAAATTCCGTGATCGAACAAAGTAATCCATAAGCTGTATCTTTCGCTGATGACATGTCAGCACCACGTCCTTGCCCATTGAACATGTCCAAAGCTTTATTCATGGCACGACCATTGGGTTCAGGCTTTTTCTCCTGAGCTTGCTGCGCGACATTGCGATAGAACTGAATGATGTTTTCTTCAGGATCAGAAATTGACATGGTGCTGTTATTGAACACGGCATCAAAGTAAGCTTTGGCTTCCTGCTGACTCACCTTACGCTGTGTGAGCTGTTTCATCTCATACATGTGCTCATCCCAAGCACGAACTGAAACACCCAATTGCTGTTTCACTTTCTCTGCATCAAACTTGGTGCTATGTGGAACTTTCACTACACCAGCACTACTGCTCTGCCCACGTAGAGCAATGGCTAACGTGTTGTTACAGACCACCCGGATACTTGTGAATTGTGCCGTCGTTGCCAACGTGCCGTCACACGCAGTAGCCAGCAAGATATAACCATTACTGACATCCTTAGACTTTAATGCAGTGCTTTGCCCAGTACGTGCCAAAGCCCAGAACTTCTTCCCACCTTTCAGTACCCCCGCAGTTTCTAGCTCAAAGCCTGATTGTTCAGTCAGATCCCGATAAAACTCCAGAATCTCTTTAGGCTGAACTTCCTGATAACGCTGACTGACCACAGATAAAGGTGCATGGGTATCTGAACGATACAAGACACGCTGCTCTTCAAATGGCATGATGATGCTTTGGCCACGTTCATTCTGTGCCATATAGCTGACATTCGAGGATTCAATCCGCCAATCCATCCCGGCTTGCTGTGCCCAGACTTCCAGTGGTTGTTTCGGACTCAGTTGATTACCGAGACCATGCCAAGGGGTTTCGCCCACATAGGCGATTTGTTCGATTTGATGTGCCATCGTTCTTATCTCCTATGCTGATTCAACGAAAATTCTGCTGACAGTGATTGCAGTGATAGTAGGTCATGGTGATTGGCTTTTTAGGCTCATCAAACACGCTGCTAAATAGACCACCAATCACTGCACCAGCGATACCACCAATGAATGGAGATACAGGCAGTGGCAAACTCTTTGAAATGGATGCACCAATGGTTGCGAACGATGCAGATGCGGCTAGACCTGTAGAATCAGATCCACTCACCTGCTGATTAACCACCTGAATGACCTGATCCGACAAGCAATAAGGACAATTTAATCTCATAATATATACCTCTAGAAATGACAAAGGCTCACCGATTGGTAAGCCTTGCAAAGTTAAAAAACTCGTTTTCACCTAGATAATGTATATCTGAGATTATTTTCATTTAGCGTCTATCATACTGCGCTCTTAACTGACCTTTACCAAATACTCTTCGTCCTTTTGGCTTTACACGTAAGTATTGAAGAGTACGTTTGTGATGATCAGCAATGTATTGCATTGCCTCAATGAAATTTGTTACTTGGGTTGAATCACGACGATAGATTACACCAATCCCCAGCTTATTCTCTCTTCGAAGTTTCGCTACACGTTCCCGGTTCCAGCAATTATAGCCTTGACCATAACCTCTAGTAATATCCTTCCATAACTCAATAATTTCATCCCCCCAATATGCTGCGCTTCCATCACGATAGGCATTATCATAAATGATTGCTAAGTGACAGTGAAAACCTTTACTTTTACCACCTTGCTCTACTCCCCATATATACCCGACCACATGTTTAAATATGCCATCTTTATTTTGGATACGGTTAAGCAGTATATCTAAGTCCTTATAAATATCTTCAACTCTAATTCGACTAGAATATTCTTGCAAATAACCCAAGTCTACACGAGCAACTAATATTCGACTGCATTTATTAAGTATTGATCTACAATATTCCTGAACTTCAACTTTATTTTCATCTTTCTGTTTTTCAATGGTTTCATAATCTTTCTTGAAAAGCTCAAATAAATCTAAAAACCATTTTCTTATCTCTCTGTACCCAATTATCTTTAACTCGTCCATAAGTTCAAAATAACCAGAGTCTATTCTCTGTAAGTCATATCTCAGAATTACAAAGAATTTAAGATAACCTGTGTATTCATCATCAGGATCATAAATATCATTAAAGTCAAATAATAGATCTATAAGCTGTGAATAGAATCCATCCCATTTCGTTCGTTCTTTTTTTAAACGTTTTAAAAATTTCTCAATATGAAGTGTAAGTTTTTCCTGATTAATTGAATCTCTCATGTTTAAACCTATGTGTGTGATAGTTACATAGGTATAGGGAATTCAGTATATATATACATTTACTTCACAATAAAGTGTTACCTAATAAACGATTAGATTAATAACCAAAGCTTTAGGGAGTCCAAATTCCTCCTGTAGTGCAGTACCTATTCTCTACATAAAAAACTTTTCCTCCCTGCTCTACGCTTAAATTCATGCAGGCTCTAGTCTCAAAAAAGCTAGAATTAAGGAATAAAATGAATTTTAGACTATATCGTTTTAGTACCTAATTTTAGTTATAAAAAAATTAAATTAAAAACTTATATTGCCTAAACATTTTTTATTTATAACCCCCTTATCCCTTAGTAGAAAGCTTTTAAAAATATAGTGCAAAACAAGGGGAAATAGAGTGAAAAACTTAGTAGAAAGTATTGTTTTTATTACCTAAAGTATGACGTAAGCTTTTTAAAAACAGGATACAAAATGCGCAATTCTGAACTAGACAATCTTAAATCATTCCTGACACAACTTAGAGATGAAGATCTTATCTGGGCACTGTTTGTCTATCATCGCCCAAATATTGATAACAATCGCAGAATACGGGAGAGCAACGCTGCTATAGAAAAAGATATAGCAAAACTGAACAGCCTAGATAAACTCAGGAACATAAGTAAATTTATAATTGATGAAATGAATAATAGTAGTGATGATGATATCTATTATTTTTTACGTGATTTAAAGGATTTTCAATCTAGAATCACAATACATTCTTTTGACTTTAATAAAATTAAAGATAATCAAAGATTCTTACAATTTGCATGCAAAGTCTTGAATGAAAAAGAAGGAGATCGCTTAATTTTAGATATAAAAAATCTATACTTCCAGCTCCTTTATCTGGCTTATACAATCCCTTTTTATTATGAAAATTCTAGATCAATTGAAAATATATATTATCGATTTGACAAAATATACACAAAATTCAACAGTCATTTTAAATCACCATGCTCTGATTTTTTTGTATGGGCTAAAAAGTATATTAATGAAAACTCAGAATTTAGGAGATACAGAAGAGATGCATCACATGTATCTGAATATGAGACTTTAATTAACTCAATATTTGATATTATCTATTATGAAGATGAAAATATTCACTATGCTCTAAGAAAAAAATTATTTAATGCGTGGTATCAAAAAAAGCACCGTGAGGAGAAAAAGGTGAAAAAACCTAACTATTACGCATTAACCAAAAGAGCTAGAGAAGCGTTGCTTACATTAGCTTTCAAGAATGGTGTGTCCGAAGAGCAAATGATCGAAAGACTCATCAATGAAACCTATACCAAAGAATGCTGTTCAATCGATGGAGAAAACCTATATTTGTAAAAATAATCTTTCCACCAGTCACACCCAATCTAGTCCATTGTATAACTAAGATTGGGTTTGTGCGTGCAGACCTAATGAAAATAGATATCTTAATAAAATTTTATTGATTTAAGCTCATATTCACTTTGCTTAAAGCACTTTTAAACTTATCCCCAATATTGGGATCATAAAAGAAATATTTAGTAAGTACTGGTTCTAATACTCCATAGAAGCCCTCATCTATCATGTCATTCACTGTAATTCTAATAAGCTTATAAAAATCAAAAATACTATTATGTTGGTCAAATAAGGTTCTTTCCGAAATAGCAAAACCATACTCTTCCATTTCTTTTTTTGCTATCTCAGAACAGGTAGGTTCAGCATCTAAGATGTGGATAGGGGTCTCACGGTATAATGGTTTATTTATGTTGTTCTTTTTGACCAGCATCAGATGCCATGCTCCTAGCAAGCTAACCCAAGATGCAAGGTTGGGTTTAAAGATCGGATTATGCCCTAACCTTGCCTCCACATTAGTAAGATACCCCGACAAATCATTTTTTTTGTTTAGATCAATAGTATAGATACGCTGATAATCTACTTTTTCCAAAGCTTCCAACTTGGCCTTAGACTTAATAACTGCAATGACTTTTTCATGGTCACTTAAATTATTCAAATCTACAATCTGCGACATTTTTAAATTTGATGCCAACAGCTTATTTTTAAAAATTTCTAATTCAAGAAATAGCATAGCTCTAAAAAATAACTTATCTAATAATTCCTGAGATATCACCTGATAGGCTTTACTATACTTTGAGACCTTTAATATCCCCATATCAATTAATTTTCCAAGTACTCCAATGGCAATATTGTCATATTCATAGCTTAAAAATTGACTAACTATTTTATAGCGTTCATTTCCGCTCAACGGATATATAGGTTGTCTATCCAATATGTTCTGCAAATCTTGGGCAAATTCATCAATAGGAAAACCCGCCCTATCGACTTCTAAACGTATCTCATGATTAAAAGCAGAGATAAAATTGCTAACATCATTATCTTGCATCTTATCCGATTTACTATAATAGGTAATATTTAAGTCTAGCCCCATCAATAGTAAATGCTTGTAGTGCTCAGCTCTCAGCCCTCTATATTTTCTTGTAGCTAAAATTAGATGAAAAGAATCATTCAACCTTTTATACAAATCTGACTTCTCATCAGAAAAGGTTTCTAGCGAAACAATATCGTAGAAGTATAAATAATCTAATAGTTTAATAGTGTTGATTTGAATGTCTGTTAGTTTTGGCATTGAGCTGTCTATGAAGAAAAAAGTTACCCTTATTTCCTCATTATTCGTCATTTCATCTTTTTTACAATTATTTCAGTGAATTTAGTTAGTTATACCTTAGTTGTATGACTAAAGATTCAAGAATTAACTTTTGAAAGAGTGACCAAATGAACAAAGTACAAATGAATTTATCAGATTATTTATTCATGCAATTTAAAACAATCACTCCTACTCTCGAGCAAGTAGGAGCCATGTATTATCCTCATTTAAGTAAAGCTAAATTGCTTGAAAAGGCTAGAAACATGGATTTCCCATTCCCATGCTATAGAATTGATGATAGCCAAAAAGCTCCTTACCTTATCAACCTAGCTGATTTTTCAGAGTTCCTTTCAAAGGCCCTACGAATTAATCAACCCTACATAGACACCGACATACACCAAACGTGCAAAAACAATGGTTGATGGTGGTTAAAGATGTCATACCTCACTTCCAAACAGATACGTGAAAAATTCAATATCAAAGCAGCCGCTACATTATGGAGATGGCAACAGCCAAACCAAAAAATGTTCGCGGAGCCATTCCCGCAACCCATAAAAGCAGTAAAGGGGTCTACAAGTCTTTGGGACCGAGAGCAAATAGAAACATGGGAAGCTAAATTTTTTAGAAATAATGAAAGCCTAACTAGTTAGGCTTTCCAATTTATCCCACCATTGTTTATAAGCGATTCCCATCTCTTTCTGATAATCATGGTAGTCATATGTCCCTTGCTCTCCAGGCATGGTATGACCAATCATTAACTCTGCAATATCACGCGATGTAAAACGACTAAAATGAGTACGAGCTGTACGTCTTAAATCATGCATAGACCAATGTTTCATCTCAACACCATAATGTCTTCTTGCATATTGCATGACATTATACGGTAGCTTACCTGGACCATTTTGCCCATACATCTCTTTAGTCCCATTATTCACGAACATATAGATGGAATTATTCAGCTCCATAGCCTGCTGAATAAAAGGCTCAATTTCAGGCAATATCGGTCTAAGAAGAGGTCGCTTCGTATACTTACCTGTCTTATGGTTTTCAGGTGGTACAGTCCAAATTTTGCGTTCAAAATCGAAATCCGATTTTTTTGCCATCCTCAACTCACTATATCTATTAGCATAGAAGAGACAGATTTTAATAAACAGCGCATTTTTCAACGCCATTCTAGACTCATCGCAAATTTTCCAAATTAGTGCCACTTCGTCATCTTCAAGAATTCGATCCACTTTATTCTTTTTAATGTTGAGATCACGTTTTCCAGTTATATGACGTATCGGGTTATTCTCAATCAGCCTACGATTTACGCCCCAATCTAAGCACTGTTTTGTATTTGTTAGCAGTCGATCAGTAATTGATGCAGATTTTTCAAAATGGTCTTCTAGTAACTCTAACCACATATGTAGTGTAATTTGATCTGCTGGCAGATATCCATATTTAGGAAACACATACAACTCAAAAGACCGCAATTGTTGTTGTGCATTTTTCTTATTCGGCATGCAGTATTTTTCATGCCATTCTAAATAGAGCTCCTTAAAAGTTAGTGCGTTCGTCACTTTATGAACTTCTAACTTTTTATAAACTCTTGGATCATGTCCTGCCTCTAGGACACCTTTCATTTTTTGCAACTCTTGCCTAGCTTGTAATAAAGTCAAATTGGGGTAAGAACCCAAGTCTAGGCGAGCTTGCTTACCCTCGTATCTGAAGCGCATTTGAAAAGTGATCTTACCTTTAGGTGACACACGTACACTCAAGCCATCTCTATCAGGTTCGACATGTTGCTCATCCCTAGTCTTACCTAAATTCTTTTTAAGCCATGTGTCCGTAAGTGGCATTTCACACCTGTGTACAAAATTTTAAATCAGAAAAAATAACATCAAATATGTACACACTCATGTACACAAAACTTCTGAATAAACTTAATTCAACTTGAAACATGATGCAATGGGTATAAGAAAAAAATTTTATTAAAATACTGTAATTTAATAAAATATTAATTTTATTTTGAATGCTTTTGAAATGGGTTGGAATAAGATGAATTATAGTGTGTTATTTGGGTGGGAAATAATAGCGAATGTACGGCGCTGAGCGACCTGCGCCGCTAATTCTTGTTTAAAACTCATGGAAAGACACCTGCTGCAGACACGCAGCGCAAAAGACCAGATCTGATCAATTTAAAAATTGGCGATATTGTAGCAGATTTCGAATAATAATCATTAAATCCCTTCAGCCCCTTAAACCTCAATAGGGAATCAAAACAGTAAAGGTAGATCTTCGCTAGTCCCTTTGATGACAGTAAAACGAAGCCAATCGTATCCTTCAATTAGCTTAGCTCAATCTAAACTGTTCTTAGCAAGCCAGTTTTACATTGTCAGTTTCACTCACTGGATATTAACCATTGAGCGAAAAGTGAATTGAGCATGTATTGGAAATATTTCTTTAGCAACCGGTGTAATACTGCAGACGAAATCAATCTTTGCTGCCCATCAATAAAGCATAAGTTGTTCGGCTTTTCATCTGCTTTCCAATGCAGCAATATGGTGCCCATATAATAGGTATCCTTGCATAAGAGACAATAAATCATTTATTGGCATAAGCCTGCTTCGAATGTCATAACGCTTTCATTTCTGCTTTTTTTGATTTGCCAATTAATCAGCAAGATACTGCTGAATAACCGGTTCACCATGCTGTTCTTGTAATTATGCCGAGCAATAACAAGCTGATGTAAAGAAACGCTTACATGCTAAAAATAGACTATAAATTCTAATCTATTTCTCCTGATCTGCAGTTATGCATCGTCAGAAGCCTAACTTCATTTTCAATATTGAAGACTGTGCTCTTTTGACTTTGTTGCACAGCCTGCATGTGCAGCTTTTTTCCACGCTGCTGACTGTTTGCTATATTTTGACTCCGCCCCAAACGCAGCATTAAAGCCCATACAATGAGATTGACGGCGGCTGAATATCATTGAACAGGCGACCTCAGTGCGAGCTGTCAAGGCAGGCCTTCTATCCAAAGCTTATCGTAAAATGCAGCGCATATTAGATTAAGCCCGCATAAGCATTGGGCAGCAGTAAAATATACTGCTGGAAATACCCGCGGCTTTGCAAATTTGAGAAACATTTTGAATGTACTTCAGCTCAATCACGTAAACCTGCTTTAGCCATGATCGAATTAATAAAATATTGAATACGGCACGGTCAGCGATTTTTTATTGTTCATTGATTACCCCCCGCACTGCTGTGATTCATAGCTTCCCCTATCCACCAACCGCTCTGCTGCAGCAAAGGCTTCTTTGGCATGCCGCCAGCCTAATTCTTGATATTCCGCAGCTGCCCAGATTAAATTCACTTCAGCCTGCGCGATCCATTTATAAGAGCAGCGGAAGCCGCCTTGATTTTTGATCGACTCGATCTGAGCCCACAAATCACGGCGCATAACTGGTGAAGCAAGAGGGGCATCCGCCGCGACATTCAGGCTGCTATCCGGTTGAATCCCCTTCAGTGCTTGTGCGTATGCATGTTGGCCCATTGCATTGTTTGACTTCTCCGCAGCTTCATGGTCTGCTGCAGTAAGCCATGCCAAAGCTTTTTCTAACTGATAAGATTCAATTTCAGTTTGAGCATCCGCCAGCTTTTGATTCAGCTGTACTCTTAATTGCTGTGAATTGCGTACAGAGTACTGTGAATCTAAATTTATTTCAGCATGGCCATAAGCAATGCTGAAATTTAAAATCAGCCATGCAGCAGTGCACTTCATCCATATTTTCATACTCACGGCTCCATTGCTTTATTGATTGAAGGTTTATTTTTACCAAATAAATTCTCATCAAACTTGAAGCGGAATCTAAAATAAGCGCCATCCATGGCCGTATCGCCATCCGTTAAATCTTTATCCTTATAGCCCATAAAATTATAGCCGCCGGATACCCATAAATTGGCCGCAAGTAAATAACCTGCTTCTACACCCGCAAGATATTGCACTCCATCAGAAACATTGTTCCACATCACACCGGTATTCAATCCGGCATCCCAACGCTCATTGATGTCATACATAAAACGGCTATTAACCATCTGAGTCATACCGCTGGTCTGCAAGAAATCATAGGTCTCATTCAGGTACTTCACCGCATACTGACCTGACAAATGCACGTCCCGTACAGGATGATAATTCATATGTGCCGATAAAACATACACATTTCGCTGATACGGGGCACTCAGCGTCGTTTCATTATTTTCATAACGGTATTCAACTTTACTCAGTGCATCAAACCGGTTGGTCTCGACATCACGGTATGCAGCCCCTAACTGGAAGCGGTTTACAATACGGTCACCCGATTCAGCTGCTTTATTATCTGAATAGTTCAAGACGTTTTTCGCCAGCAGCGTCACTTCATCTGTCAGCTTATATACAGTACCCAGTGTATTCAGATAACTGTCTGACTGGTTAGACCAGCGCCCTTCCAGACGCGCCACATTTTTCCAGCGAGGATTACTCAGATGCTCAATACCCACGGTCGCCGCCGTTGATTCCAGTGAATCCTTATTTTCACCTTCTATCACTTTCACTTTTTCAAAGCTGGTATTGAAGAATATGCCTTCTTTGAGCTGCCAGCGGTTACGTACACCCATCGCTGCTTCAGCTTCACGTGCACTTATGCCATCACGCACACGGTATTCGCTGAAAACCGAACCATCCCGCATATATTGGCTGTCTAGCCCGAATACTGTGGTATTCCGGCTTTGTGTATCATTCAGTTCATACAGCCCGCCAATACTGGAAATAAATTCATGACGCGCATAAGCATGAACATTTTTATAAATATTCGCATCTGCACCTAATGCAAATACTTTGCGTTCACTGTCCGAAATATCCTGTTCATACTCGGCAAAAACGCTGGCTCCATTAAATGGAAGATTCGCCTTGAGCTTAGAGCGGATAGTCGTGCCGTTATAAGGTGTAGAGACTGCAGAGGTAGACTGGCTCGCAGCCTTTGCGGTTTCGTCATAATAACGCACTCCAATTTCCGCACTCAAAATGCGGTTAATCGCGCGCTCAATCGTTGCACTGACACCGCTGCGGACGCCCGCATTTAAACTATCTTCAGTACGCAAGGCTTCAAGGCGGATCACGCCCAGCTTATCCACACGGGCATTCAGCTTCACAGCGCTTTCTTTACGTCCAGCACTAATCGAAGAAGCAGCGTTTTTAAACCCGTCATCTGCTTGATGATGATAAGCCCGTACTTCAATATTCTTATCTTTATAATCAAGTTCAATGCGGCCTGCTGTGCCGTCTTTTGGTGTCACTGCGCCATTAGGCGCATTGACATCAGTCAAACTGTCCAAGTTAATAGAATTATTTTCTGAATAGGCATATTCAGCAACCAATTTGGTCTTTTGATTTAAATGGACCACTGTATTGACGCTGGCAATTTTTTCTTCGTCAATCGGGTCTTCGTTCTGAATATAGGAACCGCCTACACTGACTTTGCCAGTCAATTTCAGGGAGCCATTGACACCCGCAACGGTATATTCTTCACCGCCTTTATCGGTTTCTACAGTGATCCGTAAATAGACTGGATTGAGATCTGCATCAATACTGCTCAGCGGGGTAGTCAAATAAATGCTGTTGGTATAGGTATCAACTTCATAATCACTGAAACGGGATAGCGTTTTTTGCGAAATAATCAAGCCGGGATTATTTCTGTCACGCACAATAATTTCAACTTTTTCACTATTTTCCAGCACTTCATCCGCACTGATGCCTAGCGAATACGGCCCTGAAACCCCCATAGCGCGTAATTCATTCACAACCTGTGTGCTGCTCGTGCGAGAGGCAAAACCGCTGATTTTGTAGCGTTCGCCTTCTATCACAGATTTAACACCTGTCAATGACCGGCTGTATTGGCCAAGTGATAAGCCTTCATCGTTTTCGGTACGGGTAACGTAGTCGCCATACATTGCATACGAACGGCCTTTGTCCACACGCACATAGAATTTGCTGGTCGACTGCGCATCAAAACCTTTGGCGGATGCATCTCCATAGATCGGGTAATATTCATCCGGGCGAATGTCACGGAACAAGCGCTGATTGCTCGACTTCGCAGAATCATAAGCCAGGGTCAATAGATAATCACCGCGAACTTTACCTTTTAAAAATAATGCCGCACGCCCACGGGCTGCTTTAGTGCCATCAGCGGAACTTGACAGATCATTAAGTTCTTCCTCAAAGCCATCCTGAGTCGAAGATTTCGCCAGATTTTTAGGATCAAAATTATTAAGTGCAAATGCCCCCTCAATAATCCCCGCCGCCAGCATTGGACGAAGTTCTGCAAGGAAGCGAACGGGCGTGCTGGTTTCATACACGCCGCTGCTGATTTTTAAAACACCTTCACCTGCCTCTGTCGGCGCAAGGATAGGCACAACAATGGTTCCGCCCTCAGCAAAAACTTGAATGCCGGGCTTATTCGGATCTAAATCTTTGAGCTGGACTGTGCCAATGCTGGATTCAATGCTGACAGGTGTACGGGATGCAATAGGCGTTCCATCCTGATCGGCAATTTTAACCACAGCCTGAAATACATCTTTGCCATTGGCATACACCTTTGGCTCAATAACCTGTATATCCAGCTTTGACAAATTGCCTGGCGCAATGACAGTCACTTTACGGCTGTCACGCAAATTGCCCCAGCTGTCGTACTGACGCGCTTCAATATTGTTCTGTCCTGGCTGAAGCGCAACACCAATAAAGTCCAATCCAGCAGTGCCCAAATCTGCGGCAACCGCTTTCTTGCCAATGCGCTTTTCATCCACTCTGACATCATTGACAAACAGCTGAATGTCGGTTCCCAATGCGCCTTTAAGCTGTACAGCTGTCTGCGCAGCCGGCAATATCTGCTGATCCTTCAAATTCAGGATATTCAATTGATTGGATTCAGAACGCTGCAATTCTTGTTCTAAATCCAGCATGACTGGCGCTTTAACTGGCTCAATTTGAACTGTTTTGACTTCCCGCAATTGGTCTTTGCTATACTCGACATTGCAGTTTGCTGAAGCTCCTATTGCACTGATGCAGCCGCTCGCAGGCTGCCCCTGTACATCAGATACATAATTAGCAACCGAATCTATACTCAAGTCTGAACGGATGACCTGCTCCAAGGCATCCAATTGCGCCTCTATATTCTTTTTGCGTGCATCAATTTGATCTGACAATGGCTGACTGCACTGCCCCATTCCATCCACTATGGCAAAATCCGCTCTATGCAGCTCTCCACGCTTTATATCAACAAAACGGCTGCCAGGATCACCTGCCTGACGGTTATTGATCAGCAGCATTTCCGCATTTGCAGGCAATGTAGCAGTATCCAGCTTCAAGACATGTGTCAGGGCTTTTACACCATAAAAGTTATATTTCCCGTCCCGGTCAGTCACCGCAAAAGTGCCATCTTCCATATAAATGCGGATACCGGGCACTCCAGCCTCGCCAAGATCTTGTATGCCATTGCGGTTGCAGTCTGCGAATACCTTGCCCACGATAAAACCATCAGGACTGAAAACGCCGGGAGAAATTTTGAGCTGCGCCTGCGCTTCATTTGAGGCCGTCCCTAACTGATCTTTTGCATAGACGCGGTTAATGCCGTCGCCGCTTAAAGCATTTGGACCAATATAGACGCGGTACTGCACCTTCATTTCCTGCTGCGGCGTCAATGTGCCCAGCCCCAGAGTTAAATAAGGTCCTTTTTCCCCTTGCGGATCCTGATATTTTTTATTATTTACACGCGTTGTGCCAGTGACATAGACTAAACCGCGCGGCAAGGTATCTTTCATATCCACATCGTACAGCGTGGTATTGCCCTTATTGGCCACAGTCACAATATAATCTTTAAAGTCACCAATTTCTGCAGTCTTACTGCCACTGATTTCTTTTTTCACCACCAGCCGGTTATTGACAGATGGCGCCGCAAGCGGATCAATTGGAATATCAATGCTTAAGGCAGCATCGCCAGTTTTCAGGCTAAAGTTGCCGCCATAAGACCAACTTGAGTCAACTGGACGGTTGCCAAAATTATTGTAAATAGTTTTGTCACTGGTAAAAGTATAGCTAATACCGCCAGGAATCGTGCTGGTATCGACATGAATGCTGTACGTGCCTGGAATCACTAAAGGATAAATGAACTGTCCATTGCTATCGGTCACTTGAGTCGCCGCTATTGGAATCTTTTGACCCGTTTGATCATCGATGCGGAAGGCAATATTGTTGCCAATTGGCTGGCCATTGGCATCACGCAAAGTCACCGTTGCGCCGGCAACAGGCAGTCCAGTTTTGGCATCAAAAACAACACCGTAAGGGTCAATTAAAACATCAGCTGTAACATCAGTAATGGTTTTGGTTGAATCACCATTTTCATCTAAACAGTCAGTCAAGCTAATCAGAACACTGTCACGCTTAACCGTTTGCAAGACAAAATCACCGGCATTGGGCGCAGTATTTTCTTCGGTCGGCAATTCAAAGCGGAAGATCCCTGTGTTTAAGCCTGTTTCAATGCCGTCAACATATTCAACATCCCCCGTCGTGCTCGACACAACCTTGATTTTTACTTTATCCAGTGCAGTGCGTGTTGCATTGCATACGGCGCTGGAGGCAGAAATATACAGGGGTTTCTTCAGACTTCCTGTGCCAATAATACTCGAATAGTCTCCTGTATTATTGGACACATCAGAATGCCCGCCGATATTGGTAATTGCATCATTTGAAATGGTTTTTTTGATGCCTGCCGCGGTACTGTGTTCCACACTAAAACGGTTGACCAGTGTTGTACTCGCAATATTCGAGTTCATCGTCACAACCAGTTCAACAGCCTCAACTGCATTACCTGCTAGCGCTTGAGGATAAGCAACGACAAGCTCATTAATCGAGGTTTTATTGGCTGGAATTTGCTTGGTATATTTATTATTGGCAGATTTGTACAGCACAATTGCATTGGAATTGGCTGGTTTTGCAGACTTGAATACAGTATTGGCCGGCAGCTCATCCACGAGCAATACCGCCTGCATGGATACCCCATCAACATCAATGGTGGTTAATCCAGAGTTTTTTGCAGAATTATTTTTAACTTCCAGCCTATACGTTAAGTCATACGACTGACCAGCACTAGGCTCAAACTGCTGCTTGTCTACAGTTTTTGTTGCAATTAACTGCGGAACATAGCTGATCAAAGCATCTGCTGCCGTTGCCTCTGCAGTAGGATCTTGCACCGCATAAGCGCGTAAAGGCAAATCAACCTGCTGTTTATCTTTTAAGGAAGCTGACGTATCCGCAACAACCCAAAGGTTTACTTTTTCACTTATTTTTAATGAAATTTTATCTGTCACAACAAGATCAGCACTGTCAAACTGACCATTTTGATTGCTGTCTAAATAAATTTTGATATTGCTTAATTCTGGGTGATGCAAACGGTCAAACAAGACATCAACCGCCGCATTACTATTATTGCTGAGTTCATTCAGCCAAATGACTTTGGAGCCGGCATCCACTTCCTGTAAAGGCGGCGTTGTTAGCCCAATGACATAAAGCGGTGTAATCGTGACACCGACTGTGTTGGACGGCACATCTTTGTAGTATCCGCCATCCAGTGTACTGTAACTTGCGTAAGCGGTATTGCTGATGGACACACCAGCATCAGGCATGGCTGCATAGGTCTGATTCACCAGCACAATGGATGAAGCCAATGTAGTGAATACAAATGCAATATGACTGCTGTTACCCGACTTAAATCGCTTTGACACGACAATACCCCAGAAAAATAAAAAAATAAAATATAAATCTAAAAATTATAGAGATGAGCACAAACCGAGGTTCATGCCCATCCAGCTTAAAAGCGCTTAATTATTTGTTAACTTCAACACTGAACTTCATGATTGCAGAGTCGCCAGGTGTCAAATCGAACTTATCAGTATCAATACTATTCGCAGTTGCACCTGCTTTCACATTACCTTTCGAAGCAGGATCAAGTGGTGTAGGGAGAGCAGTTTTCAACGTTGTATAGTTTGGAACCGCATCCGTGATTTGGACACCGGTTACATCTGCTTTACCATCATTGATTGCTTTAATTTGGTAAACAATACAATCACCTGGTTTTGCTGCTAAAGTAGCCGTACCAAAACTGCCAATTGTACCGGTACATTGCGCTTGTAACGCTTGGGTCTTCTCTAGACGAACCTGACCGGAAGTCACTGTTGTTCTGTCTTTATTTGAAACAGCTGCTGCTGGGTTAATGCTTGAAATTGCACCTTCCGCATAGATGTTAATTGTTGAAACATCGACTAAGCCATTGGTTGCTGTACTTGGCGCTTGTACTTTCACCCAAAGTTTTACGCTTTCACCTTGAGCTAAACCTGCAAGTGCTGTACCCAAATCATTCTTTTTAGCAAGAGTCAGTACCGTATCACCAGAATCTAATACGCCATTTCCATTACTATCTACATAAACCGTTGTGGTGAAACCGGTCGTTGTATCATCCTGAGCAATATCAAGGTATAGGGTATTTACAGCACCACCTTCAGTAACGTTGCCCGTGTTAGTCAAGGTATGTTCATAAGTTACTGTACCGCCTGGTGCGACAGAGCTTTCTTGACCAGTTACCAAGGTTAAATTACGAACAGCATTCACTATCACCTGGTCTTTCATACTGTCAGTAAGTTTCGTTGCTACAGAAGTGACAGAGAACGTTATATCTTTATTACCCTCTGATGCATTTGTTGGTGGCGTTACTTTTGCACAGAAATATTGAGTATTGGTCGTTCCCGAGTCGACATACGGCTTAACATCCCCCGTATTGGTAACTGGTGCTGTACCTGTACAAGTACCTGTACTATCCGCAGTAAAGAACTCAACTTTCCAGTCAGATGGAAGATTAGTGGTTAAATTATAGTTATCTGTACTTGAACCGTGATTCGTTACAGCAATAGGGAAGGTAACCGTTTGGCCAGGATTAGCTTTAAGTGTATCTACAACATATGCTGTATTTTGACCTTCACCCGCTTTCTCAGCACCTTGGTTATCAGTACCGTCTTTGTCACCCTTACCGTTACTTAAATCGACAGAGTTTTTAGTGACATCGGTGATTTTTAAAGTAATCGGGTCTGTTTGAGAGCTGTCTTTCGTCGAAGTGATTTTCACAACAGCGGCTAAGTTCACCCCGATACCACTGTATTCAGGTGGCAAATTTACGACAGCAATTAACTTATAGCTTCCACCCGCCGCAATTGGGCCTGTGTCTTTTGCATTACCTACAGTAGAAGTAAGCGGTGTTCCATTTGCCTGAAGGAAGGTTACTGTTGTACCTAACGGTAAATTTGAAGCTGCAGTATCAAGTTCTACGGTGAAAGTATCAGTTGTATCACCATTATTGTGCACATAGATCACTTCAAGGCCAGTATTTTCTGTGCCTGAACCAAATTTCACACTGCTGCCCTGTGCAACCGAAGCTGCTGTAATGATGTCATCATTACCTGTTTTTGTTTTAATAGTCGAACTATCGTTAATTACACCAGTGTTGGTTGCCAATACTTTAATTTCAGTATTGTTCGTTGGTACATCAGGTGTATTGCCGCCTACAGTAGGACCATCACTATCATACATCGCGGTGTTTGGTACAGTGCCTGGCGCAGTACCCTGTTTTACATTAGCTTCAAAGGTAATGTTGCCATCGGTATTGCGTTCTACATTTTTGATCACAAAACGTAATTTGTTCGCACTTGAGTCATATGTATAATAACTTGTCGTCTCAGATCCAGTAGGGCTTTGAATATAAGCCAGTGCTGTACCATTTAACTTGACAGTATGTGTACCTTGAGTAAATACAAGATTGGCATTTAAAGTATCGTCAATAACCAGGTCACCTTTATCATTACCCTTGTTACGGTAAGATAAAGTATATGTCACTAGCTGTGCCACTGTGGTTACTTTTACTTCATTTACTGAAGCTTTTTTCTCCACGGCAAAAACTGCGCCTGCAGTAATTTTTGCAGTATCTGTATTTGACTTGGTCTTATCTGCACCTGTCGTGTACGTACTGGTCGCGCTAAGTTCCAACTGACCAGCAGTCGCATTTGAAACACCGCCAGCAGTCGTTGCAACCACAATCAGGTTCACTTTTCCGCCTGCGGCTACAGTCACGACTGTACCATTTGAGCCCAAAGTCAACGGAGTGTTTGAATCCGCTTTACCGTCACCATCAGCATCTAAGAACACTTTAGTATTGCTGAAGTCCCAGCTATCGCCAGTCAAGTTTGCCAAGTCAATCGTAAACGTATCTGTGCCGTTACCATCATTGTATAAAGTATGCTGGAACTGTACTTCAGAGTTTTGGTTGGCTGAAGTTGTAACGTCTTGTACTAAGCGGAAGCTGCCCACTTGAGTCACAGTGGTTTTTACTTCGTTTGACGTCACAGTTCGAGTTGTTGAACCATCACTATACGTTGCTGTTGCAATGTTGCTGATGTTGGTGCCCGCTGCAGGTGCAGCTGCTTGAGCGCCTGTTGTTACTAGTGCCAGCCCCCCAAAAGCTGCCGCTATGGACAGATACAGGCTATTACGCTTTAGTGATTGAATAGATGTTGACATTGTGTTCCCCACTCCAAAAAGGAGTTATGTTGATTTTAAAGTGTTAAATAATTAGTCATTTGCCGCGTTAACTTTGGTTTGCGCTGTTACAGTCACAGCCTTTTTAGATGGCAGCGCAGCAACCTGCCACTGCAAAGCGCGATAATCTTTCAGAGGCACTTCGACTACTTTTCCATTTACTGTTTTTTTCAGCGGTGTTGCCGCAAAATTAATTCCGTCTGTACTTGCAAGCGCGCCGGCAGGTGAACTGATTCCCGTATATTTTGTATCCGCTGGGATAGGCAACGTCGCTTTAAGCCCGCTGATGCTGCCAGCAGTGTTATTTGTATAGGTTGCCCGATATTCAATAACGTCTTTGGGCTTAGTCACATCCGAAGAAACAAATTGGATCTTGCCTTTGTTGTCTACTGTTTTTTTAAATGCTTGCAGTTCAATAGAAACAGGCTCTTTTACTTTGCTTTGAGCCCATGTGACATGAGTCGCCGCAAGCCCCGCCATCAAACCGAGTGTTAATCCTTTTAGCACAACATTCGCTTTCATCTTATTTAGACCTATCACAATAAAAATTATACTTTGTTTAACTATGTCACAATTTTATACTAAATACGTAACAATATTAAACATTTTTTAACCAAAATTAAAACTTTGTTACTAACTATTTATACAACTTATATCGTGTGTTATTCGGCAAAACCGCAACCTGCACGCTCTTTGCTGTAGGTAGTTTTGCCTGAAAATCACTGGACTTGGACACAAAAACCGACTGTTCCCGTTGCATGCGGTGCTAATCCCCCTCCAAGACTCCAATTCAATGGAGTGCTGCCGCTCACCGCACTGCAGCTATTCCCTGTACACATGCTCTTCAATGAAGTTCCCAGCGGCACTGCATCTTTGAGTGTGACATCGACCAATTTTTTTGCTGAATTGTTGGCATAGCTAATTTGGTATTCCAAATAACTCACTTGATTTTGGACTTTGGTTAAAGTGTTGGTTTTCACAAAAGCGGCTGTATCTGCAGCAGTTGAAGGACAAGACTTAACTTCGCGAACATTCTTGACCAGATCTAATCCAGCAGAACCTACAGTGGTAATATCTCGAACGGTATTCGACAATTTTTCACTGCTGCCATTGACTGTAGGTGTGTGCTTGACCGCAAATTGAGCGCTTAAGCTATCGCCAGACTTGGCGCTTGAAGGAGAAATTACCCGCTGCACCAAACAAATTTTTTGATCCGGTAAAATAGGCGCAGACAAAGGGGCGCTTTGCAGTGCTGCATCGTATTGCTTTTCACCGGTATCAACTGCGCCATTACAGTTTGCATCGTAATAAACAACACTTTGCCACGCTTGACCTGTTGCCGGCTGCTGCAGGTTGGAAGGGCTTAGGCTGCCTAGCTTGTGCACGCTTTTTGAAATAATTTCATGCGGATATTCCACAACATCCCCAGCAGCAATATTTTTTTGACCATTTTGAGTCAAAATCAGCTGGAGCTGTGCATCACCAAAAAGAAAACCTTCATAAGTATTTGAATTCGTATTTTTGGTGACCGTAAAGAGATCAAAGCTTGCATCAGTAGTTGCAGTGACTGATGCGGACTTTACACTGCTCACAGATTGGTAACCTTCAACGTTCTTTTGAGCCAGACAGACCTTGCCTGAAGCAGCATCAAATACGTCTTGAAATGTACGGATTTCAAAATCACCATTGCCATTGGTTTGAACTGATGCATATTCAGGGGTGCCAGAACAATTTCTTAAGGTCACGGTACTGCCGGAAATGCCCAATTCACCTGCATCGATGATGCCATTGTAAGCATTGGCTGCAACCTTCGTCGCGCCACTGTTGTCATCAAACACGCGTCCACTGAAGAGATAAGGCGCCTTAATTGCAATAGTTGCTGTTGAACTATTATTTGCAGTAATCGTTTCTGTTGCAGTAGCAACACCGCTTACTAGCGGTACGGCAATATTTGCTGTGTTAGCAATACTTGTACCCGCTGTATTCGCTAGAGCTGTTACTGTAAATTCAAGATAGGCAGCAGGGTTTGTTCCTGTAACGGTGGTTTTAGGCAAAACCATATCTTTAACCGTCAGCAGGTTATTGACCAAAGTTATTTTATCGGCAGTTGGGCAAGTCAAAGCTGTACCAGAGGAATCCGTACCCACAGCCTTACAACTTACACCCAATGCAGCAAGATTTGATGGAATCGCATCTGTGAGTACAGCATCAGGCATGGCATGCGTACCAATATTCCAAGCCTTAATAGTGTATACAGCATTTTCACCAACATTATAATTAGCCTTATCTGCCGTCTTAGACACAGCGAGGTCTACAATTGGTTTAATAATCGTATCTGTGTCTGTAACACTGCAAATACCTAATGTATTGTCAAATGCACGAGTTAAACCTGTATTTGTCCCCCCTACCGAGCTTGATGCTGTACAAGAAACACCCGTAGAGGACCCCATGGTTGGCAATTTGACACTGGCTTTGTTTATTGTACTGGCAGCCGCATTACCCGTTACTTTAGCAGTGACCAATATCTCATAGAAAGCATCTTTTGCTAAAGGGCCAGTGTCTTGCCCCGTATTTTCAGACGAAGTCAGATCAGCATCAGCCACAAAAAGTTTTGCTGAGTCAATTTTTGAAGAGTCTGTACATTTGTTATTTGCAGCGGTACTGCATTCTACTTTGACCAGCTCCAACCCCTGCGCAAGGCGGTCATTTAAATAAGTGCCTGTAAAAGTGTCTGGCCCTTTATTGGTGACACGGACGGTATAAGTGGTATTCAAGCCTTTCACGACCTGTGTCGTACTGTTTGTTTTTTCTATCAGCAGGTCACCCACCATAGAGTCAATACTAGCAGCGCTAAATACAAAAGCATCAGCACCAGAGTTAGTGCTTATATTCCCCGCAGCAGTCGTACTAGAACGCATATATACAGCAAATGTTAATGTTGTAATTGGCTGTGTCGTCATCAACTGAATACTGCCACTCGCACCATTACTATCAATGGTAGCGCCAATATTTCCTGCTGAATCTGAAGTTGAAATATAAGCACCAGAATGTTTTATTTCATAATTGGAAACACTAAAATTTTTACCAGAAAGTGCTGCCATACTTGCAATATTCGTAGTGGTTAGCAATTTAAACTGCGCTGCTATACCATACCCGACAGTTCCACCTAATCCTGAAATATTAATTACAGGATTTGTCACAGGCCGATCCCAAGTCAAGGTAATTTCACCCATTTTATGACCTAGCCCACCATTTACTGTAGAAGTATTAAGAGCTAACGAACGCCCCCCCAAAGTGCTCCAGTTTCCTGTAAATCGAACCCCATAGTTCGCATCAAGATCAATCCCTTTTTCAATGTCTCCTGCAGCACGGCTAGATGAAAATACATTACTGTATTGTGCATAACCACTTGTAGGAAAGCCTTGTTTAGCTAAAGCAACAAAGTCACCTGCTGTAAAAAATAAACTGTTGTTACTCGCCGTTGTATCAGAATATTGAGTTTGTGAAATCGTATATTTCACAGATGTCTTCGGGTAGTAATCTACTAATGCATTACTTGTTGGGTTTGCAGGATTAAAAACGTACGTTGTAGTTGTAGGCGTTGTTGACGCTGATGACCTGTTTGTACCACTACCAGACATAATTTCCAAAGTCGGAACCGCATAGGCATTTACAGCTGTAAGTGCCAATGTCATTGCGAATATATGACCAAATTGTTTTCTCATTAGCTTAGAACCCATCTCAGTTCCCCACATACTTCACCCCAAATTCCAAGCTATGGCTTGCACCGCTTTTTACTGCTGGGACTGAACCCTGAATTGCACCGCTTTGACCTATTGCTGGCGCTGTCATAGAACCCCCTTCACAATCTGTGCAAACAGGCGCTTTACTCATCACCATGGCTTCTGGAGTCATATCGTAAAAAGTAAATCGTCCAATATCTGATGCGCCCATATTTTTTACCGTCAGCTGATAAATCACACACTGTCCCGAACCATTGCTGTTCTTGGTAATCGGTAATACATTGGTGGTGAAAGCCCCGTCTGCAGTGCCATCACAATCATTGTCTTTGGCTTGTAATTTGGTTAACCGCACAGGTGATGTCGTAATCGTAGTGATGTCCGTTGCAGTATCTAAAAGTGTATTGCCATCTTTCAGGCTAATCACTGAAGTATTGGTCACACCGACCTTGCCATAAGAGGAATTTTCCACTTTGGCAAAAATACGGATTGGTTTTTTCTCTGTCAGTGTCGCCGTCGGCACAACTGACAAATTAGTCATTAACACATCGCTTGCATCCAGCGTGCCATTGTCATTGGCATCGAAATACAGCGTCGTGATAAACCCTTGCTGATCATTACTTACAGTTAAAATGTCTGATGCTTTCAGAGCCTGACTTCCCCACTGCTTCAAAATATGGGTATAGGTAATGGTGCCGCCAGGTGCAATTTGCCCTCGTAAATCCGGATCTAGACTGATCGTACCTGAACTGTTTTTTGAGCTAATGTTAATCGCGTTATGAATCGTGTCATATCCATACTGTGCGTTTGGTGCAGGCAATTCAGAAGATGCTGTTCTAAAATAAATCTGTGCTGTTGCTGTTTGTGCTGTTGCATCAATACTCACAACAGCACAATAAATTTGCGATTCACCATTGTTTAAAATACGCGTAGACGATATTTCCTTGCTTGTGGTGGTACAGTTATCCGCTGTTTCAAAATAGCGTACGCCTGTTACACCTACAGGCAATTTTAAAGTCGTAAATACGCCATCATCATCTGCACTGAACTGATAGGCCGTTGCAAGACCTGTATGCGTGACTTTTAATGGGAAGGTAACTGTTTTGCCATTTTCCGCATTTAAGGTTTTCCAGGCGCTTGTTCCATTTGAAACTGCCCCGTTGCCCAAACCATTGTTTACTGTTTCGGGTTGATTGATTAAATCTACACTTCTAGACACTGCATTTTGGGTTAATTTGACTTGGTCCGTCACCGTATCGGTTTTGGCTGTATCACCAACCGACTGAGCTTTCGGTTCAACTTTAAATAGCGTACTGTTGCTGTCTATATAATCTTTTGGGAAAGTTGCCTTAACAACAATCGCTAAACTTGCGCCAACAGCTAATGTTCCCGTGTCTACAATGCCGTCACCATTTGTATCAAACAATGGGGTAATGCCATCTTCACGGTAAAACTCCAGCACTGTTCCAGCAGGAAAGTTATGCGTTCCAAGGCTGAGATTAAAGCGGTCTGGTGCGTTGCCTGTATTCCATACCCAGTTTTGAAATTGAACAGTCGAACCTGTTGCTGCAGTTCCCCGATCATCCAAATCATTGCCTGTCGATGCAGCACTATTGGCATTAATCACGACTGCATATTTAGGCAAGATTTCAAGCACCGCCGTGTTGGACTGTGCCGCAAGCACTGGGGTCCCAGCTGATTTATCATGATCATATGTCAGGCTAGCAAAGTTTGGAATTTGCCCAGGCGTTGTTTTAGCAACCTTCACTTTAAACTCAATATAACCCTGCGCATTGGCAGGGACATTGGTTATTTTTGCCCGAATGGTTTTATTGTCTGTGTCTAAATAATAATTAATGCCTGCCGGATCATCGCCATTGACATTTGCAGGATTAAGCACAAGGCCATTCCATACTTCTGCACCGGATACATAGGTCAATTCTGCAGTATTGAGCACATCCGTGATGTTCACTTCACCGCTTTCAGTCCCATTATTAAAATAGGTTAAACGGACAATAGCTTCATCATTCGCAGCCACAATGCTTTTATTAAAAGCTTTGCGGATGCTCATGACCGCTTGATTTGAAATCGTAACGCTGTCTGTATTACTGAGCGTTCCAGAAGCTCCCAGCTGAGCAGATGTCGCTGTAAGCGTTAAAGAGCCTGTAGCTCCTGATGTGGCCGCGCCTACCAATGCCTTTACAATCAAGGCAATGGATTCACCCGCATTTAAAGAATAGTTTGTGATAGGTTGATCATTATCAGGTATGCCGTTGCGGTCTTTATCTAAATAAATCACCAGCCCGCTCAGCGATGCACTGCCAGAAATGCCACCGGCACTCAAGCTATAGCTATCCTTGCCATTACTTGTATTGGTCAGCACATGGTTAAAATAAACTGGCTGATTGGCGACACCATACAAGTTATTATTATTTTCCAACTTAAAGCTATAAGCAGGAATAATGGTGGTTTGCACCAAGTTTGAACGAGAGGTTTGAATAAGGGTTGACCCTTCTTCTTTATACTCGCCCGTCGCCATATTACTAATCACCATAGCGCTATCGGCCATGGCAAAAGTTGTCACTGTTGCCCCCAACAACCCAGACATTGCCCAGCGCAGGCTTCGAGTCATCATTTTTTCCTTAAACATTTCTGAACGCCTTTATTGTTATGGGTTAACACGAATCATGAAGTACATGTTCGCCGTTTGACCTGGTGACAAGCTCGAAACAGCGCCTTTAATACTTTCAGCGGCTGAAGTATTGGTGCCCGCGGGTACAAGAAATGGCGTTCCGACAAGCTGCGTATAGGCAGGGACAGCATCTTGAAACTGCACATTGGTCACAACGGATGAACCTTTATTTTCTATTCCCAGTTTATAAATCACGCATTCATTCGGTTTAATTGCCAAAGGCTGTGCCGTAAACAGCAAAGGCGCCACATTGGCTGGGTCAAAGGTCATTGCGCAAGAAGGCGCTTTCACCTGATGTTTCACAAGCTGCATTGCAGTTGCCGCAGTTGTTGTAATATCCGTATTTTTCAGATCATTCAGTGCAATGCTGGCATAAGTTCCACTCATCACAATAATATCGGCAGGACTCACCACCCCTTGTGTTGCGGCAGCAGGAGCCTGAACCTTGAGCAGCAGCTGAATATCATTCTGCGGCGCAATACCGGCTCCCGCAGTCAATGCATTTAGATCGGTGTTTGCATCAATAAATTTGTCAGACGAATCTACTTTTCCATCTTTATTCGCATCGTAATAAAGACTGTAAATAAAGCTGTCATCGGGTTTAAGCGGGCTGACTTTAAACTTCACTACAGAGCCTGACGCAGCGCCTTCTGTGACTGTTCCTGTGTTTTTTAGGGTATGCACATAAACAATTGTTCCGCCTACACTGACTTGACCTTGCTGGTCATTGCTGAGGATCAGCTGGCGCGCAGTACTGCTCGAGATTTCATTTTTAATGGCATCCGCCTGCTGGTTCACAGGTGACTGTATTGCGAACCAGATTGGCTTCACAAAATTTTGCTGTGATGGATCAACCTGAATGACAGCGCAATAATGTTTCACAGCGCCTGCCGCCATGGTTCCTGTATTGGTAATTTGCTTACCCAAAGCTGAACAGGCGGCATCACCCTCATAAAACTTCACCGTAAAGCCAGATGCCGAAACAGCTGAAATATTTTGCGGGTCAATTGCAGAGAAAGAAGCAAACAAGTTGTAGCTATTGCTTTGCGCCGATTTATTTTCAGCAACCAATGGGAACACAACTTTGCCATCTGCGACGAATTTCTTCAGCCAGGCATTGCCGTTATTGTCAATTTCACCAACATCTTTACCACTATTATCAGCGTTATAAAGATCACTTTCAGAAGATGAGGCAGCCAGTTTAGTAATCACATTCCGCGTAGGATCAGAGATATCACTTGAAAGTACAGAAGTGGCTTTAACATCTATAACAATGCTGCTCACTTCTGTATTGCAGCTTGTAGAAGCGGACACCCCAACACGGATTTCTTTAACTGCCGATGCCGCCAAGGATCCCGTATCAACAATACCGTCGCCATTGCTATCGGTCAGCAAGGTCTTGCCATCTTTACTGTATAGCCGCACTTGCGTACACGCTGGAAGATTGCTGACGGTATAACTCAGGTTATAAACATCTGTAACATTCCCTGTATTCCAAATATAGTTTTTGAAATAGACCTCTTGTCCTGGCTTTAAAGCGGCTATCGTCAACAAGTTATCTGGAGCCTGATCCGGGTTGCCAGCGTTGACTGCAGATGAAGGGGTATTATTCAGAATAACCCCTAAGGATGGCGCCAAAGCATACTGGACAGTATTCGAATTCAGGCTATAGCTTGCTGCAGATTTATTGCCGACATAGGTATATTGAGCAGTGTTCGGAATCTTGGTTTTATCCGCATTTTTTACACTCACCTGAAAGCTTAAAACTCCAGAGGTCAAAGGCGGAACAGATGCAATTTCTGCTTTTATCGTTTTCTTATCAGCAAGCAATTGATATTGAATTCCTGCGTTGACTGTATTTTCAGTGTCATCCGCATCTGTCAATTTAACCGCGCCTTGATTCCATTGAGCGCTTGCCGCGATGTACTGCAATGAATCATCCAGCAAATCGCTAATCGTCAATTTAGCAGCATCAGTCCCATTATTTCGATAAGTCAAAGTGTAGGTGATCACATCAGCTACATTGCCTTGACTTTTATCCTGCGCTTTTACAACAGAAATAACCGCATCATCAACCACAGCCACCGCGTCATTCACATTCGCAAAGATACTATTGGCGGTTTGACTGGTGGCTTTCAGCTCAAAAATACTGTTCTGATTAGCTGTCGCGGTCAATGGCACATTTCCGACAGCAACCACCGAAAGCGACTCGCCTGCTTTTAATGCAATATTTGTATTCGACGTTAATAAATCAGCATTATCATCCGGAATGCCATTCTGATCACGGTCCGCATAAACCTTGACAGACTCAAGATTAAACTGATCCGCCGCTGAGTGAGTTAAACTCAATACATAGCTATCAGAACTATTTCCTGTATTGGTTAATACATGCGGGAAATTCACCTGACCGCCCACCGTGCTTTGCTGCTGCTGATTTTGCACCAGTGTCAGCGACAATATTTTTTGCACTTCAAGGGAAACGGGGTTTGAGTTAACGAGCAGCAGATTTCCCGTTTCATCTGTATAGTCACCAGATGCGATATTTGAAATATAGCTGCCTGCTGCAGGGTAAGCATACAAGCAGTTCGAGAAAAACAATGCCGTTAAGCCTGCAAAGTATCGACTTTTTCTAATGTTCAAACTCAAGCCCCAAAAAAACAAAAATCACAAAAATGTTAATAAAATAATAAACAGTTCACATCTTTAGTTATTATTCCAAAAATAAAGGATATTTTCTATACTATTTTTTACATTATTTAACATTAAATCAACTTTAAAAAGTAATGAAAGATTTTTTAATACAGACTTAACTCTTTGATCAGCTTTAAGCATGATTGCTGATACAGCAATCACCATAAAACGCTTAATGAACCAGTATAAGAAGATTGAATCTAATTTTTAATGATGTGAAAAGAGGTTCAGCAATCCCCAACAGCGCAGCCGAAGATACTTCTTTATTTTTACCAGAAAGAAACCGCACACCGCTTCAATCTTAGCCAGACTTTGCTCTGCAAACATTCAGATGCTGAACTTAAACGGCTGATCCTGTGCAGGGCCAGCCTAATTCTGTCTTTTCTTAACTGCAGTATGCATCCAGCCACTGCGCCGGCTTAAAAAATAGAATTCTGCCCGTCTATTTTCCAGCAATGGCATGCATAAGCCGCGGCTGAAAACTTATACGCAGTGCCCCTTTTAATTTTCTGTATTCGCCCGCAGCAATGCCATATGGATACGAACCAAATCTACACACGTGCTTGCCTGCATCTCGAAAACACTCCCCCTTTTGAGGAAACATAAATAGAGTACCTCTCCCAACCTGGCTCCAGATTCCGCTCTTTTATGTCTGAATGCAAAATTTTCAGGGACACTAAAACACGTCCATAGGTACACCTTAGAGCCTGCTCATAAATCTAAAAAGCAACCATTAAGAAACAATGAAGTAAATTGGAAAATCCTTTTCCCTTTGGGATAAGAAGTATGCTCCACAATAGAATAGGGGGATTTTGCAATAAAACATGCTCCTTAAAACAGAAGAGGAAAATTCCATCACTCAAAAATATTGATTGAAAATGACTGCTGAAAGAAATTTAGCCATTACAAATTAAAAAAGGGCAAACAAAGGCAAGAGGCAAAAAAGATGCATATTAATAGATATATGTATTTGAATAAAACATGCTAAAGCAGTCGAGCTGAGAAATAATCACAAAATTGAGGCTGTGCTTATTTAAAACTTATGAACAGACGCCTGCAGCAGAATAGCCGAACCAACATCTGATCAATATCAAAAATCAGGATACTGCCGCATTTTTTTCGATTGCAGCCGATCACCGCTGTACTACACTGGGCCTGCGGTTTTCGTACAGAAGACGTTCATCACGCTCCCGCCTTCTTTAGCCATCAAATCCGCAGCTTGCTTCTTTTTTCGGCATTTAAAGGTATTCAGATGCCTCTAAGCGCACGACTCCCACAGGCAGCCCCAAAAGATAGCCCTGCAGCTGCTGACAGCCCAAACGGGTCAAAATCTCAGCTTGCAGCGGGGTTTCAACGCCCTCTGCAGTCACCACCAGCCCAAGCTTAATCGCCAGCTGAATAATGCTTTCCAAAATCATTTCTTCCTTAGAGTTTGGCGTTAAATCATAAATAAATTCTTTATCAATTTTCAGTTCGTCCACTGGCAAATTCTTCAGATATAAAAAGCTGGAATGCCCCGTGCCAAAATCATCAATTGCCAGCTTGATCCCCATTTGACGCAAGCGCTCCAAGGTCCGGATGCTATTTTCAATATGATGCATTGCCGTCGATTCTGTAATTTCAATCATCAAATAGCTGGAGTCGACTTTATACTTGCTCAGCAGGGCTTCCAAGGTTGCAAACAGGTATTTATGCTCAAACTGAATGGCGGATAAATTGACGGAAATCGGTAAAAAATGCGGATGCGTATGTTCCCAGGCTTTAATTTGCTTGCACGCTTCTTCCAGCGCCCAATAGCCCATCCGGATAATCAGCCCGGTCTTTTCCGCCCCGCGGATAAACATATTCGGCGTCAGCATGCCGAGGCTCGGATGCTTCCAGCGGATCAGCGCCTCTACGCCGCAAATTCCGCGTTCGCAGGCCTTAAATTTTGGCTGATAAAACAGCACAAATTGCTGATCTTCTACCGCTTTATACAGGTCATTAATCAGCTTCGTTTGGCTCTTGGCTTCATTTTGATCTGAACTGTAGCAAAATAAGGAAAAGGTATTCCGCCCCTGATCTTTGGATGTCAGCATAGCGGCATCCGCATTGATCAGCAGATCCTGCAAATTGCTGCCATGCTCAGGGTACATGGCAATGCCGATGCTGCCGGATACATTAATTTCTTTGCCCGCAATTAAAAAACTGTCCTGTATCAATTCCAAAATTTTCTCTGCAACTGCAGATGCCTTCTCCGAGGTCGCGCTTTCCAGCACCATCAAAAATTCATCACCGCCAATACGCAAAAGCTTTGAATGCTCATCTAAAAGGCGGTGCAAACGATTGGCCAGCTGAATCAGCAGCTGGTCTCCCACATGATGCCCAAATACATCATTCACCGCCTTAAAGCGGTCTAAATCGATATAAAGAAAAGCAATCTGATCCTTTTGATAGCGCTGATCGGTAAACAAAAAGTGCGCATACTCAGCAAGAAACAGCCGGTTTGGCAGTTTAGTTAAATTATCCTGGACAGCTAAATTGGCCAGCTCCCGATTGGCTTTGGTCAGCTGCCTGCTGCGCTCTTCTAAGCGGCGCTCCAGCATCGCCACGCAAAATGCAACGCCTAAAATCAGACAGGTCATAAAGATAACGGTCAACAGCTGCAGATCAAAGCCTGTTGCCTGCTCTACATGCGCAGCAGGATTCACGGGAATAAAACTCATGGCAGCCATGCCGGTATAATGCATAACAACAATGGTCATCGTTAAAGTAAATGCGATTGCGAACTTCAATGCCATTCTAAAGTGGCGTGCATGCTTATTGCGGAAAGCCAGTAAAAAGGCAATCCATGAACCGCCTATCGCGATCAGTATTGAACAAATGGCCAAGACAGGTTCATAGCGGACTTCATAACCTTGTATATTCAAAGCCAGCATGCCCGTATAGTGCATGCCTGAAATGCCCAGCCCCATCAATACAGCGCCTAAAGTCAAACGGAATAACGGCAGGGTATACCGGGTGGTCAGCCAAATAGCAAAAACCGATGCGGCAAAGGCGATTAAATACGAAACGAGGCTTAAGCCTAAATGAAAAGATTGCATGCCGGGCATTTGGCTTGCCATGATGGCCACAAAATGCATGCACCAAATCGCTGCCCCCAAAAGCGCGCCGCTGCAAATTAAAATCAGCCATTCATATTTAGGCCGGGAGCCGCGGAATAATGTCTGTTCTACAGAAACAGCAAAATAACATGCCAGCAATGCAACGATAGCCGAGACCAATACAAGACTGTAATCATAATGTACATGCGTCATAAAGAAGATTCCGCACAAGCCTTTGCTGTTATTTTGTTCAATTTAAATGACCGGTATTTTTAGGTTGATTGCCTTAAAAAATTTTAAAAAAAGTTATCGGCAAAAATAATTAACCTAGAATCTTATACTCTCATGCTTAGGTCAAGTATTTCTTCCATGTTTTGCAGAGGCTGGTCAGTTTTATAAAAAAACTTCTATATCAATCACTAAAACACAAAAAAACGCAGCCATATTCCCGATTTATCTGCCCTATCCTGAGCTGATTTTTTTGCTCAAAAATAACGCCGGCATAAAAAAACCAGCTCGCCAAAGCTTGCTGGTTTTCAAAAAATCCAAAGATGGCATTAAGGCGCTGCTTTTGCCGCGCCTTGAAGCTTGGCATAGTCCAAAAGCACACTCGCCGCTTCATTCACAAAAGCCTCATCTTCCGGCAATGCAGGACGCTGATTTGCCTTCATTTTCGCGCGGGTTTCCACCAGCGCATCCATTGAAGCCTGATAGCTTTCCCAATTGCTGAACGGTTTTAGGCCTGTTGCTTTACGGCGTTCATTTTCTGATGCCAGCGTTTTTTGCTCCATGTCCAGCAATTCCGCTTTGCGCTTTTGCAGATCCAGCACGACCTGCTTCTGCTCATCAGCTTTTTTCGCCAGCGCCGTCCGCTGCTCCAGATACTTAAACTGAGGATTTAGGCTGACGCGCTGCTGCGATGATTTCACCAAATCCGGCACATAATTCTGAATCGAGCCTTCGCGCTTAAACGGCGCTGTCGGAATCGTATCCCATTTCAAGGCATTTTTCGATTTCCGTTCGCCAAATTCGTCATTGTAGATATCCACCAGCTTAATGTCCGGCACCACGCCTTTATTTTGCGTGCTGCCGCCTGTGACGCGGTAGAATTTACGCTGCGTCAATGTCGCCTGCCCATAAGCCAAGCTATCCAGCTGCACTTGCGCTGTTCCTTTACCCGTCGTGGTGCTGCCAATGACAATGCCGCGCTCATAATCCTGAATCGCCGCAGAATAAATTTCACTGGCCGACGCCGATGCCAAGTTAATCAATACCGCCAGCGGGCCAGCATAAGTTTGCGCGCCGCCGTCATCATCTTCCAAGACACTGACCGTGCCGTTCCCATCACGTATCTGAACTGCCGGGCCGGATTTAATCACTTGCCCCAGCATGCGCACCACTTCATCCAGCGAACCGCCAGGGTTATTGCGCAAGTCCACAATAATCCCTTCCACATTTTGCGCCGCCAGTGATTTCAGCGCTTTGTTGGTATCTTCCGAAACTGAGCGGTATTCCGCGCCTGCGCGGCGCGCACGGTAATTCAGATAGAAGGATGGAATTTCCAAAACGCCGAATTTATATTTTTTGCCGTCACGTTCAATTTCCACAATCCGTGAGCGCACACCGGCGTCTTCTTCTTGAATCACATCCCGAACAATGGTCACATTGCGCGCCTGGCTCATTGATGCGCCGGCTCCAAGTAAGCGCAGAGTGACTTTAGTGCCGCGCTTGCCGCGGATTAAGCCAACAATTTCATTGCTCGGCCAACCAATGACATCCACCATCTTGTCGCCATCCTGCGCCACACCAATGATGCGGTCACCCGCTTTCACCTGGCCTGACTTGCTGGCTGGACCGCCCTCTACAATGGTTTCAATTTTGGTGTAGTCTTCATTGCCGCGGTCCGGACGGATAGATACCCCAACGCCTTCCAGCTGCAGCGTGGTTTGACGGTTCAGCTCCATGGCGTCCACGGGCGGGAAATAATTGCTGTGCGGATCATAAGTCAGCATCATGGCATTCAGCGTTTTATCCAGCACATCGTCACTCTTCAAGCGGCTGACGCGCTCCAGCTGGCGGGTAAAGCGCTTAGTCAGTGTTTGAACCGGCGTTAAATCTTCTGGACCAGTCAAATCCTGCCCATTGGCTAATCCAGGATCATCTTTCAGCGCTTTTTGCTTCGCCTGCTCTTCCTGTTTGCTGATGTTTAAATTGATCAGCTGCGACACCAGCATTTTATTCCAATGCGCGCGCTGCTCTGCTTCAGATTTAAAGAACGGGGCTTTTTCGCGGTCCGTTTCAATAAATGCATTCGGCTGATTCAGATTCTGCGGTTTTTTCAGTTCCGCCAGCATATGGCTATAAAACTGCTTTAAACGCGCACGGTACTGCGCGTGAATTTCATATGGGCCGGACAAATCGCCTGCTTTTAAATTTGCGCCAAAATTTGCACCGAAACGCTTTTTATAATCTGCCACTTCCGAAGCTAAAAACAGCGTATGTTCAGGATCGAGGCTGTCGATATAAAAGTCTAAAATCCGGCTGGAGGTATTGGCATCCAAACGCTGATTCAGATAATGCTGACGGTCCACCAAGGTTGCCAGTTGACGGGAAACCAAAGCTTGCTCTTGTGAAGGCTGAATTGTATTTGAAGCAGCGGTTGCCGCAGTTTCCGCAGCAATTGCCTCATTTACAACATGAGTGAAAAATAAACCGCCCGTTGCTAGGGCAACGGCGCAAGCGATACTTTGAAGTTTCATAAATATGTCGTACTTCCTTGGTCTTCTAACCAAATTGCCGTGTCATTTTTTGACTTGAGCTGAATATTTTCAAAATCTTAAATGACTTAATCTGTTTATGTCGTGTAGTTTTATCATAATCTGTGCTGACAAAGTGTAGCAAAACATTGCAGAATTCAGGTATTGTTTTTCCCTAAAAATTCCAACACGGAGCCCAAATATGATTGGCGCATTAATGCTCGACATTGCTGGCACAGAACTTAATCAAGAAGATATTGAACTATTGCAGGCTCCGCAAGTCGGCGGCATGATTTTATTTGGCCGAAATATCGAATCGCCAGAACAAGTGCGCGCTTTAACCGATCATATGCGCCAAATCCGTCCTGATATATTAATCGCAGTTGATCAGGAAGGCGGACGCGTACAGCGCTTAAAAAACGGCTTTACTCTGCTGCCTGCTATGGGCAAGTTTGGCGAACTTTACTTAAGCCAGCCTGAAAAAGCAGTTGAACTGGCAGAGCAATGCGGCTGGCTGATGGCTGCTGAAGTTTTAGCGGTCGGCATTGATTTCAGTTTTGCTCCAGTTCTAGATCTGAATGACATCAGCGATGTAATTGGCGACCGCAGCTTTGCCAAAAATATGCAGGATATTATTCCTCTGGCCAGCGCTTTCCTGAAAGGCATGAAACGCGCGGGCATGGCATCCACCGGCAAGCATTTCCCCGGACACGGCTCAGTCAAAGCGGATTCGCATGTGGCCGCTGCCATCGACTCGCGCAGCTATGATGAAATTTACCAAAAAGACATGCAAAGCTTTATTCAGCTGATGCCGCAGCTGGATGCCCTGATGCCTGCGCATGTTATTTACGATCAGATTGATCCCAATCCAGCAGGATTTTCCCCGTATTGGATTCAGCAGGTACTGCGCAGCGAATTAAAATTTGATGGCGTCTTGTTCTCTGATGATCTCAGCATGCAGGCGGCCTGTGTAGCCGGCGGCGCAGATGCCCGCATCCAAGCGGCATTAAATGCGGGCTGTGACATGGGCTTGGTGTGCAATAACCGTGAATCCGCCTGCACCGCCTTAGAAGGCATTGCCAATCTGCCAATGCCGAATCAGCAGCGACTGGAGCGCATGCGCGGTCAAATTCCTGCATTGAACGTTGGCCAGCAGCTGGACTTAGGTCAAGATTGGGCGCGAACCCGTGACCGCATTTTAGAGTTCAAAGGCCAGTTCAGCGCTTAAAGCGGCAGCGCGTTAAAATTCATTAAAAGGAACACGACATCGTGTTCCTTTTTGATTATGATGATCAAAACAGCAGGCATACTGCAGCACAATGAAAATTAAAAAAATCCAAAGGATTAAAAGAATATCTAAGGCTTAATGGTTATGGCGCAAAACTTATCTGAACACCGGCACATTTCATTTACCGCACATTATACCGGCTATATTTGGTACAGCATGGGCATTTCCCATCCTGTATTTGCCACGGGCAAGGGCAAGTTTTTGGCCAAAATCCTGCATCCGCTGGAAAGCTGGGCCGAAAAACATGTCGGCGGCAGCATGCGCACCACGCTCAAACAGCGCCACAGCATCATTGATCGGCAGCTGACCGATTTAATACAACAGCGCCCGGATGTGCAAATTTTAGAAATCGCCAGCGGCTTATCGCCGCGCAGCTGGAACTTCCGGCAAAAATTTCCCAATATTCACTACCGCGAACTGGATTTGCCCGAAATGGCAAAAATTAAAACCCGCGCGCTGCAGCAGTTGGATGCTCAAGCGCCGGAAGTACTGACTGCTGACATTTTCACGCAGGATTTTGAAAAAATTTTTCTAGGCTTTGACACCAGCCGCCCGCTGGCGATTATCAGCGAGGGGCTGATCAATTATTTTGACAAATCCATGCTGAATAAACTGCTGCAGGGCATTACCGAATATGGACAGGACTTTACAGAGCTGCATTACCTGACCGATATTTACCCAGAACCCGTCAAAAATAAATTGGCGAATTTTATTTGGACCAGCAGCAAGCTACTGAAAGTCATGTCACGCAGCTCATTTACTTTTCATTTTATCAACCCTTCAGAAATCCAAACCTTTTTTGGCAATGCCGGATTCAGCCTCGTCGATGTGATTCAGCCGACTGCATTTTTTCAAAATGCTGCTGACAGCAATCTGATTTCATTCCAAAACCCAGAGGAACACGGCGGTGATTTAGTCTGGGTCATTCATGCAGCCGTAAAAAAACAGCGTTCATAACGCTGTTTTTTTGACTTTATATAGATAAGGAAGATTTAAACCGCTTCCAGTAAGTGCATCTGTTCTTTTTGCCACTGCACAAAGCGCAGCAGGCGCTCTGCAACATCAAAACTGCCATGCTTGAATAAAGCGCGCAATTGCGCTCCCGCGCTTTCAAAAATCAGGCATTCAATCTTAAATTCACCGTCCTGATCCCGCAAATGCAGCGCCAAATCCCGCGGATATTGCGCCGCCTGTGCTGCGGCTGCATCATTCTCAACACTTAACAGCACGCCAAAATAGTTCAAGTCTAAAATTTCAGCACTCATGCTTAAATCGGAATGGCGGTGGCTTAATTGCGTAGAGGCATCCCGTACTTCAATGCGCTCTTCTCCGC
The DNA here is from genome assembly GCF_039655955.1 of Acinetobacter sp. CWB-B33. NCBI lineage: Bacteria > Pseudomonadati > Pseudomonadota > Gammaproteobacteria > Moraxellales > Moraxellaceae > Acinetobacter > Acinetobacter sp. CWB-B33. The sequence continues at coordinate 450,243 of NZ_JAGFEU010000003.1, read as the reverse complement.
GCCGTTCTATATTTGCCATCTGCTCACGGCTCATGGGCAGAATGCCATCCAGATTTTGAATGGACTCGCCGCGCAAATAGGTGGCGAATAAATTCATGGTTTCTTTGCGGCGCTGCAGCTGCGGCACATGGTCTGCATTGGCAATCATCGCAAACTGCATATTCGGGCACTGCAGCGCAAAATTGGCATTTTCATGCGGCAGCGTAAAGCTGTCATACTGGCCGCAGGCAACCAGCACATCGCACGCTGGAATCGGCACATTGGTCAGGCGTAGCAGGCGGTTGCAGTTGATGTCATAGCGCTCCTGCTCTGTCGCGGTAAACTCAGCCATCTGGCGGAAGAATAAACGCTTGGCCGTCGGCGACATGCGGGTCATATCCATTTTGGCATGATTGACCAGATACAGAATCACTGCCTGGCCGAATTCGTCCATGCGCTGCTCTTTCATTAAATATAATGATTCTTCCAGCAGCATGCGCCAGCTTTTGCGGGTTTTCTGCATCACGCCCATCAAAATCATGCGCTCAACCAATTCTGGACGCTGATGCGCTAAACAGGATGCCACCACCGACCCCAAAGACATGCCTAAAACTGCAACTTTCTGCAGGCCGACCAGATCCAGCCAAGTGCCCAGCATGCCGGCTAAATCTTCCAGCTCTAAAACGCCTGCTGAAACACCGCTGTCGACATTGCTGATTTGCTGATTGGCGCCCATAGACGGCAAGTCAATGAGAACAATCGGCCCGGCAGCGAAGAGCTGTTCAACACAATATTTATAGGAATTGAAATTTTGAAATGCCCCGCCAATAATCACCATTGGGGTCATATGCAAGGTTTCTGGCCGGGCGATTGCCATATATTCAACTTTCCAGCCATTGATCCATGTCGTTCGAGCCGGCTGTTTAAAGCTGTCTCGATCATACAGGTCAAAAAAACTGTACTGGGTGTTTCCGCCGTGTACTTCCTGATCCATTTGGATAATGGAATTCATATTCCCTCCTCCATCCTTGCCTTATTTTTATTGTGCAAGAAAAAATAATCAGAGCTGCCTGCAGCAAGCATCCTGCTCTTTTGTCTTTATTTGTATGACGTCAATGTCAGTATCGTTTCATTCTATACAGGAGATGATTTTACACGCAACTGCTATTGCCGCCACTCATCCGCTTTCTGCATGAAAACAATTGCAAAATGTGAATGCGCTTTTTAAATAAGCTCTAAATATCAGCGCAAACGCTTCATTGTCCAGTGAGAGGCTGTTAATATCAAATGGAAATTTCTAAGTGATCAAACCGCTATGCAACAGTCTATTGAACAATACATGCAAACGGTAGGACAACAGGCACGCCAAGCATCTCGCGTGTTAGCCAGTGCTTCTACTGAATCCAAAAACAATGCGCTTTCCGCTATTTATACGGCTTTGCAAAACAGCGAAGCGGCCATTTTGGCAGCCAACCAGATGGATATGGCGAAAGCGCACAGCAATCATTTGGACAGCGCCCTGCTTGATCGCTTAGAACTGACCCCCGCACGCTTTAAAGGCATGCTGCAGGGCTTGAAAGATGTGATCGGCCTCAAAGACCCCATTGGCGAAATTACCGATATGGCATACCGCCCCACTGGCATTCAGCTGGGCAAAATGCGCGTGCCTTTAGGCGTGGTCGGCATGATTTACGAGTCGCGACCAAACGTGACTTTAGAAGCGGCATCGCTGGCGCTGAAATCCGGCAATGCCATTATTCTGCGCGGCGGATCAGAAGCGCTGGAATCCAACCAAGCGATTGCCGCCGCTATTCAGCATGGCTTAAAAGCATCCGGCTTGCCTGAAAATTCAGTTCAGGTGATTAATACCGCAGACCGCGCTGCAGTCGGCCAGCTGATCACCATGCCTGAATATGTGGATGTGATTGTGCCTCGCGGCGGCAAAGGCCTGATTGAACGCATTACCGAAGAAGCGCGTGTGCCGGTGATTAAACATCTAGACGGCAACTGCCATGTGTATGTCGAGGCGCAGGCGGATTTGCAGAAGGCGCTGCCGATTGCGCTGAATGCCAAAACGCACCGCTATGGCGTGTGCAATGCCATGGAAACCCTATTGGTTGATGAAAAAGTCGCTGAAGAATTCCTGCCGAGCATTGCCGAGCTGTACGCTGAAAAACAGGTTGAGCTGCGCGGCTGCGCTGAAACCCGACGCATTTTAGGCGGACATGTGGTTACGGCTACGGAAGAGGATTGGTATACCGAATATTTGGGGCCAATTTTAGCGATTAAAGTCGTCAGCGGCATAGATGAAGCCATCGATCATATCAACAAATACGGCTCGCACCATACCGATGCCATCATCACTGAAAACTACAGCTTAGCGCGCAAGTTCCTGACAACTGTAGACTCAAGTTCAGTCATGATCAACGCCTCTACCCGCTTTGCGGACGGTTTTGAATACGGCCTAGGCGCTGAAATCGGGATTTCTACAGACAAAATCCATGCCCGCGGCCCTGTAGGGCTAGAAGGCCTCACCTCTCAGAAATGGATCGTGTTTGGCGATGGTCAAATCCGCCATTAAGCGCCGATTTTGATCCTGAATAAAATATCAATACAAGCCCCGCTTGCGGGGCTTTATTTTTTCTCAAACAGCCGTCCTCTGGCAAAACATCATGGCTGCAGAAACATCGGCAAACATCTGCTGCCATTAAAATTAGAAGAATAATTCAGGATTTGCTCTGTTTGATTGCTTAATGTCAGCAGCTTTGTCCTGACTCTTGGCATCTCATGCACGCTGATTCATGAAGCATGGGCCAAATACACCCTATTTTCCATTATGGCGGCAGGAACCTATTCAGGCATCCGTATTTAAGATATAGAGAGTCTATTACGCCCGCCGCTCAGCAATGCAGGCAGTGATAAAAAAAGTATGATTGAACGGATTCAAGAGCGCTCGGTACTGGAAACTGACTGCACAGTGATTAAAACGTTGCAGGGCTTGGCATGAATGCTGTCCATTTTCTTTATATTCGCGCTGATTGCCTATGTGATTGACATTGATTACAAATTAATCATAAAAACCATATTTTTTGTATGGTTTTTATTAATACAGCAGATCGGTATGTTATGGTATTTATTCGCAGTTCAAAGCATTTGATCTTATAGGACTATTTCATTAATAAATGAAAACTATGAACTGATAAATTTTAATTATTATTAGCAAATGGGTCGATAGTGCTTAAGTCTAATCTCCTAAAGTCTATCTAGGACAGAAAAACAACCCGTGTTAAAACATTATTACTGATCTAAATTGCACCAAAAAAGCACTGCGTTCAGATCACAGCATGGATAAGTACTTTAATTAGAATTCGGGTAAAAAAACGTGTCTACATCAGTATTAGTAATTAACTGCGGTTCATCTTCAATTAAATATGCGTTGGTTTCTGAACGTCGTGAAGACCGTATCTTTGGCTTGGCTGAGAACTTAGGCTCAGCTGAAGCCCGAATTAAAGGCATTACCACTGGCGGTGCTGAACTTGAGCTGTCTATTCCAAATGCCGACCATGAAAAAGCGCTGGAAATTATTTTAGAACGCTTATCGCATCACAACCCGCAAGCCATTGGCCACCGTGTGGTTCACGGCGGCACATTGACTAAAGCGGAATTATTGACGCCTGAAATTATTGAACGCATCCGCGAAGCAACGCCGCTTGCCCCGCTGCACAACCCGGCGCATTTAGTCGGTATTGACGCCACCATGCGCCTGTTCCCGCAGCTGCCGCAAGTTGCCGTTTTTGATACCGCATTCCATCAAACTATGCCTTCGCACGCTTACCGCTATGCGCTGCCTAAATTCTTATACACTATGCACAATGTGCGCCGTTACGGTTTCCACGGCACCAGCCATGCCTATGTTTCAGAACGCGGCTCTGAACTGGCGGGCAGCTTTAAGCAAGGCGGCTGGCTGACAGCGCATTTAGGCAACGGCAGCTCGACTTGCGCAATTTGGAACGGCCAGTCCGTAGATACCTCGATGGGCTTAACACCGCTGGAAGGCGTTGTGATGGGCACCCGCAGCGGCGATGTCGATCCAAGCATTCACAGTTTCTTAGCCTCGAACTTAGGCTGGGATATTTATAAAATTGATAAAATGCTGAACAGCCAGTCTGGCCTGCTGGGCCTGTCAGACCTGTCCAATGACATGCGCACTCTGATCGAAGCGTCTGATCAGGGCAATGAAGATGCCGCGCTGGCGATTGAAGTATTCTGCTACCGCTTAGCCAAATCTTTAGCAGCCCTCAGCTGCGGCCTGCCGCGCATTGACGGCCTGTTCTTCACTGGCGGCATTGGCGAAAACTCAGCGCTGATCCGTGAAAAAACTTTAGCGTATTTGCCGCACTTCGGCTTTAACCTAAGCAAAGACAAAAATGACAGCTTGAAACGCGGTACTGAAGGCCGCATCGATGCCGGCGCTGGCCCGCAAATTTGGGTTGTTCCAACGGATGAAGAAGGCCGCATTGCCAAAGAAACGCAGCACGTTGTAGAACATGAGGCTGCCTCTGCAAAAAAGTCTGAAGCGGAGGAAGAGGCTGTTGCTTAAGCAGCAGCCTCCAGCACGCTGTCGCGTTTAATTTTTTATTTTTTAGTTTAGATAGCTTATGAAAACAATTTTACTCGTGCCAACTGGAGAAAGCGTCGGTTTAACCTCTGCATGCTTAGGCTTAATTTATGCATTGGAATGCCAAGGCATTAAAGCCGGTTTTTTAAAACCGTTTTCTCAAGAAACTCATTCCGCAGCAGACCGCACCACGGCGCTGTACCGCCATTTATTCAACAATGAAACCGTTGAGCCGATCAGCCATGCCGCCGTTTGCCGCCGCTTGAGCCAAGACGAAAATGACGAACTGCTTGAAGATGCTGTCCGCCTGCACCGTGAAATTGCTAAAAAGCATGACCTGATTATTGTTGAAGGGCTGGTGCCAACCAGCCGCGATGCTTTTGCCTCTGAATTGAATGCTGATCTGGCGAAAGCGCTGGATGCCAAAGTGGTCATTGTCAGCACAGCGGATATCCGCAATCCTGAAGCGACAGCAGACAAAATTGAGGCGCAGGTCCGCAATTTCGGCGGGGCCAGCAATGACCGCACAGCAGGTGTCTTGTTCATGCGGACCAAAGGCTTGCCCGAAGATTCTGCGCAAGTGCCTGTGACCATTGACCCAAGCCTGCGCTTGATCAGTGACACCGCTCAATTTTCCGCACAGCTGCAAAAGCACAATGCCAGCATTGGTTCTGAAAATTTCCCCGTGATTGGCTTAGTGCCGTTCAGCAATACGCTGAGCGTACCGCGCATGTCCGATTTAGCGGCGCACATCTCTGCGCACTGGATCAATGAAGGCGATGCGAAACAGCGCCGCGTCCTGCACAGCAGCCTGATTGCATCAAACATTGAGCATGAGCTGCATAAATTTATTGCAGGCGAACTGATCATCAGCGCCTCTGACCGTATTGATGTATTGCTGGCCAGCAGCTTGGCCAGCAGCAACGGCATTCCGCTGGCGGGCTTAGTTTTAACTGAACACCACCAGCCGAATGAGCATGTGCTGAACTTCTGCCAAACAGCGATCAAGCAAGGCCTGCCGATTATCCACACACCGCTCAGCACCTTTGAAACAGCTCAGGAGCTGGCGAATCTCAGCAATGAAATTCCAGTGGATGATACCGAACGCGCAGAACAAGTGACCCGTTTTGTTTCCAGCCATCTCAATCCTGAATGGATTACCCAGCTGATCAATGGCTCATACAAGCCGCGCTTATCGCCTTCTGCCTTCCGTCACGAACTGGTGCAAAAATCCATAGCGGCCAAAAAACGCATTGTCCTGCCGGAAGGCGATGAACCGCGCACTATTCAGGCAGCGGCCATTTGCCAGTCACGCGGCATTGCGCAGTGCATTCTGCTGGCAAAACCGGAAGCTGTCGTTGAGGTCGCGAAAGCGCGCGGCATTGAACTGCCGTATGACTTGGAAATTATTGATCCTGACCTGATCCGCGACAACTATGTCGCAAAAATGGTTGAACTGCGCAAAGGCAAAATCAATGAACTGCAGGCGCGTGAGCAGCTGCAGGATACAGTTGTGCTCGGCACCATGATGCTGGCGCTGGATCAAGTGGACGGCTTGGTATCAGGCGCTGTGCATACTACTGCCAATACGGTCCGCCCCGCATTCCAGCTGATTAAAACTGCACCTGAATATTCATTGGTCTCTTCAGTATTCTTCATGCTGCTGCCGGATGAAGTGTATGTGTACGGCGACTGCGCAATCAATCCAGATCCGTCCGCAGAAGAGCTGGCAGAAATCGCCATTCAGTCAGCAGACTCTGCCAAAGCCTTTGGCATTGATCCGCGCATTGCCATGATTTCCTACTCAACTGGCACATCAGGCGCTGGGGCAGATGTGGAAAAAGTGGCGGAAGCCACCCGCATTGCGCAAGAACGCCGTCCTGACTTATTGATTGACGGCCCATTGCAGTACGATGCCGCTTCAGTAGAAAGTGTCGGCCGTTCAAAAGCGCCGGATTCAAAAGTGGCTGGCCGCGCCAATGTATTTATTTTCCCAGACTTGAATACCGGCAATACCACATACAAAGCCGTTCAGCGCTCTGCCGATGTGGTGAGTGTTGGCCCAATGCTGCAAGGCTTGAATAAGCCAGTAAATGACTTGTCGCGCGGCGCATTGGTCGATGATATTGTATTTACCATTGCATTGACGGCTATTCAGTCTGAACAGCAAGCAGCCCAATAATCCTTAATTCTAAGTTTTCCAAACCATCTGATTGAAAAATTAGATGGTTTTTTTATGTGGATTTCGTATAAGAGATTTTATGTTAAATAGAACATTATAGAGAAAGAGCTTTAATTCAAAATAAGGTGATATCTGGACTCTAAGGAAGACAGTGATATTGTTAATCAAGTACTTTTGTTATTGATTGAAATTGATAAACAGCTAAGTAATATCAACATACAAACTCCCTCTGAGCTTAAAAAAGTTAAGGGAACATTATTGAATAAAGATATCGATGGGTTTAAGAAAATTAGAAGAAATTTATACAATGGTTTTAGACGACTAGATGAAATTGGAATAAATAATTCTGGAATTGATGAGCTATCATCAAAGATATATTTATTAGTGAAACAACACACTATCTTTCATACTGTGTAACAATTTATCTATTTGATAATAAATAAAATATTAAATTTCGTATAACAGCCATTATGTTAAATGGAGTTTTTTAGGCTATCGAAACTAGCCATTAGGATTTAATATCTAAATTAATAGATGCATATTAGATATAGGATTTAGTCTTATGAAAATAAAAGGTTTTCTTTTAAACCAAAATCCAATCTTTTTTGAGGGAAATAAAGATATTTTCAAAAACTCTCCCACGATAAAAATAGAAAAACTTTGGAGTATGTGTAATAGAAATTTTAGTGATGTTGCTAACAAAAACTATCCTGAAATAATTCAATCTGTTTTTTCTAAATATAAAGTAAAAGAACAGACATGCTCACTTGAGTCCACTGGAAGAATATTAGAGTTTGATATTTCATGCTCTATGTATGACTGTTTGGCATATGAAGAAACCAATGGGTTCTTCGATGAGTGTGATTGTCCGCCTCCAGAATTTTGGATTGCTTATATTGACGATAGATTATTCTCTTATATTCCAAAAGAACATTTAGATATAGCAAATTTAGGGGTCGAAATATCTATGAGCGGAAGCTTGCAATGGATCCAAACACTAGAATATTAAATGTTTATTCGTTTATAAGATTTCCTAAAATTAACATAATACACGCTATACGAAATTACCTTTATTTATTTTATAAAAATCAATCACTTAGTCACTATTAGAAAGTCTAGCTCATGCCAGTTAGGCTTTCTGATACAAACAATCATGTTCCACGCTTAATATTCAATCATTGTTCCACATTATTATTTAGCCTGACTTAATCATAACTTTTGCGCCAGCCACACCGTATGCCCAGCACAATCAGCATCTTCCGCCGCCATCTTCAGCACTTCAAAGCCATGCGCTGCCAATAAGTCCCGATACTCGTCCTGAGACAAACTGGCATGGTATAAAGCATCTCCAAACATCTCGCCAATGGCTTCGCCGGCTGCCGGGCCACTCGTAAACATCAGCACAGTTCCTGTGGCAGAACATTCTGCAAATTGCGCGAACATCTGACGCTGATCATCAGGCGTTAAATGAAAAAAGCTGTCCCATGCCAAAATGCCCTGAAATGCCCGATCCAGTTGCACAGCACGCATATCCGCCAAATGCCATGTATGCGCAGGAAAGTTCTGCTGCGCCATCTCAATCATCACCTCTGAGCTGTCCACCCCCACAATGCAATGCCCTTGCTGAATCAAATAATCCGCAATCGGTTTGCCTGAACCGCAGCCCAAATCTAAAATTTCTGCCTGTTGCGGCAGCAATGCTAAAAACTGATCCAGCCAGCCTTTTTCGTATAGATGTTGCCCGCGCAATGCTGTCCATGCACGGCCATGTTTTTTATAAATTTCAATAATATTGCTGGCAAGATGTGACTGATTGTCCATATCAAGGATCTATGCATGTTTAAAATCAGTATAAAGACAGGAAAAAGAGAAAAGGGATTTTTTATTGTTAAAATTAAAAAATTTCAGGCATAAAAAAAGAAGATAAAGCGTTATGCCTGATCTTCTTTCTGTCCGTACATCCACGTTGCGGCGATATAAATTGAAAAGCCGACAACCATCAACACACTGCTTATTGTCATCTGAATGACCTGCTGTTTGAGTTGTAACAATTATGCGAAAGTTTTATGACACTTATATGACAAATATAAAATATTTCTTAAATTCAAAATCATATTAAATATTAATTACTTACAAAATAAAAACATATTATTCCCTGCGAGTTTGCAGCTTAGGTTTTATGAAAAATGACTATGAAGTGCCGTATTTGACGCAGTTGCTGCCGCTGCGCCGCCATAGGGCTGCACAGATATTAAACTTTCGCCCAAAGCCCGCGCAAAACGCCCACAACCTTCGCATTTTGCCTTATAATTTAGCCCGCTAGCTATCAGCCCGCTCAAGAGATATTTGTATGACAACTATTATCAAGCAAGATGACTTGATCACATCGGTAAAAGATGCGCTTCAGTTTATTTCTTACTATCACCCGCAAGACTTCATCCAAGCGATGAGCCGCGCGTATGACCGTGAAGAAAACAAAGCCGCAAAAGATGCGATTGCGCAAATCTTAATTAACTCGCGTATGTGTGCAGAAGGACACCGTCCGATCTGTCAAGATACCGGTATCGTCAACGTATTCGTTGAAGTGGGCATGGACGTTAAATTTGATTTAACGATGAGCTTAGACGACGCGATTAACGAAGGTGTACGCCAAGGCTACTTAGAAAACTCAAATATCCTGCGCGCATCTGTACTTGCAGACCCCGCTTTTGGCCGTAAAAATACCAAAGACAACACGCCTGCTGTGATCTACCATAAACTTGTTCCAGGCAACAAAGTAGACATCACTGTAGCGGCTAAGGGCGGCGGTTCAGAAAACAAATCCAAACTGGCCATGCTCAATCCATCTGACTCGATTGTGGACTGGGTACTGAAAACTGTTCCAACAATGGGTGCAGGCTGGTGTCCTCCAGGCATGCTGGGTATCGGTATTGGCGGTACTGCAGAAAAAGCCATGATGCTTGCAAAAGAAGCATTGATGGAAGAGCTGGACATGGACGAACTTCTTCGCCGCGGCCCGCAAAGCAAACTTGAAGAACTCCGTATCGAAATCTTCGAAAAAGTAAATGCGCTTGGTATTGGCGCGCAAGGCCTAGGCGGTTTAACTACCGTTCTAGACATCAAAATCAAAGACTACCCTTGCCATGCTGCCGGCAAGCCAGTCGGTATGATTCCAAACTGCGCCGCAACCCGTCACGCGCATTTCCAATTAGATGGTTCAGGTGTAGCGCATATTCAGGCGCCAAAGCTTGAAGACTACCCGGAAGTGACTTGGGATTCTTCAACATCTAAACGTGTTGACCTAGACAGCCTCACTCAGGAAGAAATGAACGCTTGGCAGCCAGGCGATACTCTGCTTCTGAACGGTACAATTTATACTGGCCGTGACGCTGCGCATAAACGCATGGTCGACATGCTGAACAAAGGCGAAGAGCTTCCTGTCGATCTGAAAGGCAAGTTCATTTACTACGTTGGCCCTGTCGATCCAGTGGGTGATGAGGTGGTTGGCCCAGCAGGCCCAACTACTGCAACGCGTATGGATAAATTCACACGCCAAGTGCTTGAAGCGACTGGCCTTTACGGCATGATCGGTAAAGCTGACCGTGGCCCTGCTGCTGTTGAAGCCATTAAAGACAACAAAGCAACTTACCTGATGGCTGTAGGCGGCGCGGCGTACCTTGTGTCTAAAGCGATCCGTGAAGCTGAAGTGGTCGCTTTTGCTGACTTAGGCATGGAAGCAATCTACAAGTTTGTTGTAAAAGACATGCCTGTTTCTGTTGCTGTAGACGTGAATGGTACTTCTGTACACGCAACTGCGCCTAAAATCTGGCAAGCAAAAATTGGTAAAATCCCAGTAGTTGACGCTGCTGCAGGCTAATTGCCAAAACTGAAAAAAGCACCCAACTGGGTGCTTTTTTCATTACATCGCTTAATGCTTTTTCTCGATTTAAAGAGCTGTTAATATTTTTCGCTGAATAAAAAATTACGCCAAAAATAACTAAAGCGCACATCATCATGAAAAAAATAAATCTATGGCGGCATTCATTCTTTCTTTCCTGCTGCCTCTGCTGCTGTACAGCAATCTATGCACAGCCCGTACAGGAAAAAACGCTGAATCAGCTCATTGATTTATCAAATTTAAGCGGCCTGATTTTAAAATCCAGCCGTGACATGCGCCCGATGTTTGATACACAAGCTGAAGAAATTTTAAAAATGAATTTGGGCATTACAGCATTAAATTCGCAGCAGAAAAAAGCAGCTGTACAAATCAGTCAATTACTTCAAATCACCAACGAAGACATTGTCAGTGATCCGCAATTTTTAAGCATGATCCGCAATAATTTTCGACAAGCGTTTACAGAAGAAGAGGCGCAGGCCTATATTGCTTTTCTCAGCACACCGATGGGCCAAGCCATTAATCAAAAAAGTGCTGGCTTGATGAATAATATCCTGCAAGAAAGCCTGAACATCAGCACTGCCATCATGAATGATTCAAAGCGCCAGCAAAGCTTTAATGACAAGCTTGCCAGCATCCTGCAGCCACTGCTGCTCAGCAATTGATATTTTCTTGCCTAATCAAATTCACCACGTCAGCGGATTCCAAAGCTTAAAAGGCTTCACCAGCTGTACATCCATTGCTGGGTCGTACTTGCTGCGCTTGATTTTCTGAGCGCTTCCGCGCATTTTTCCATTCTTCTGATTTTCCGCAACAAAGTTATAGCTGACGGATTTCATCTCAGTAAATGCAATTTCATTTCTGCCGGCTGCATCCGGCATCAGCATCAGCGGACCAGATACCGCACGGCGCGTTGCTAAATTTTCTTCATCATATTTAATAAAATATGACTGCCCGGCTTCTACGGTAAAATCCAAAACCTTTGGTTTTTGAAAATGATTGATTCCCAGCGGACGGCTGCTGGACAATCGATATTTACCCGCTGGGAGTTCTACCCAATAATAGTGATTATTCAATAAGCTTGGAATGCGTTCACTGTTTAAAAACAAGCTGCTGGCAACAATTTCTTGCCTATTCCATTTACTGTCTGGACGATACAAATAGACAACTGCAGCTTGATCATGCTGCGGCTTAACTGGCTGAAAATGTGCACCTTGTGTTTGATTAACCCAGCCGCCAATGGTAAAAACACCTAGACGGTATTGTTCCATTACACTAGGTTCATGCTCAAAATTGACATCTTTTAAGGTCGAAGCCAAATGCGGCTCTTGTTCAAGTGCTGATTTTCCATGACAGCCCAGCAGCATCATGCTGCTCAATATTGCAATACATACACCACGCATGACTATCCCTCACTGCGTCTTTTCTTATTTTCAATCATTGTTTTAAATTTCAAACTGCTGGCCATCCCAGCCATCTAGCTGAGATTAACATTCAGCTTTATTTTTGGAAATAAAAAACGCGCGCAAATCTTAGATTTGCGCGCGTTTCTGACGAAATGCGGTTTTATGCAGATTTTGAATCAATCACTTTCAAATCTGCTTTTGACGCGGTTTCTTCATTTTGTTCTTTAGGCTGGCGCTCTGCTTTAAACTCAGGTTTCGCTTCACCATTAATCGCCGCTTCAGTCACAACAACTGTACCGACATCTGTACGGCTAGGTAAATCGTACATGGTTTCCAGCAGTGAATTTTCTAAAATAGACCGTAAGCCGCGTGCACCCGTATTGCGGTCCAGCGCTTTCTTCGCGACTGCGCGCAAAGCATCTTTTTCAAAGACCAAGTCCACATTTTCCATGCTGAACAGATATTCGTACTGACGGGTTAACGCATTTTTCGGTTCAGTCAGAATCTGCATCAAAGCATCTTCATCCAGCTCATCCAAGGTTGCAATCACCGGCAAACGGCCAATGAACTCTGGAATTAAGCCAAATTTCACCAAATCAGTCGCTTCGACCTGACGGAACAAGTCAGACAGTTTTTTCGTTTCGTCTTTCTTGCGCACTTCAGCAGTAAAGCCAATACCGCCTTTTTCCTGACGCTGCTGCACAATTTTCTCTAGGCCAGAGAATGCGCCGCCGCAGATGAACAGGATATTAGACGTATCAATTTGAATGAATTCCTGCTGCGGATGCTTGCGGCCGCCCTGCGGCGGAATTGATGCAACCGTGCCTTCAATCATTTTCAGCAAAGCTTGCTGCACGCCTTCACCCGATACATCACGGGTAATCGACGGGTTTTCTGATTTGCGGGTAATTTTGTCAATTTCATCGATATAGATAATGCCCTTTTGCGCTTTTTCTACATCGTAATCCGCTTTTTGAAGGAGTTTTTGAACAATGTTCTCAACATCTTCACCCACATAGCCCGCTTCGGTAAGCGTAGTTGCATCCGCCATGGCGAATGGAACATCTAAAAGACGCGCAAGTGTTTGAGCCAGCAAAGTTTTACCCGAACCTGTCGGCCCCACCAGCATGATGTTGCTTTTTGAAATCTCAACACCGTCTTCCGGCTTTTTACCGCTGGTACTGACTTTTAAACGCTTGTAATGGTTATAGACCGCAACCGAAAGCGTTTTCTTCGCAACATCTTGGCCAATCACATACTGGTCAAGCGCCGCGCGGATTTCATGCGGTTTTGGCAATGGACGGGTTGCCCAGTCGCTGGATTCAACTTGCTGGCTGGTTTGCACCAAGTCTAGGCATACGTCCACACATTCATTACAGATGTACGCGTCCTCACCTGCAATCAGTTTCCCGACTTCAGACTGCGTTTTACCGCAAAATGAACAATGCTTTTGTCCTTGAGGATGTTCGGACATATTCACTCCAATATATAAATCTTTAAAACTTATGGACGTTTAGATAAAACTTCGTCCACAAGACCGTAATCTTTTGCCTGCTGCGCAGTCATAAAGTTGTCACGGTCGGTATCTTTTGCCACACGTTCAAAGTCTTGACCGCTGTGTTCCGCCATTAAGCGGTTTAAGCGCTCTTTAATGAACAGGATTTCGCGCGCATGGATTTCAATATCCGATGCCTGGCCGCGGAAACCGCCCAAAGGCTGGTGAATCATCACGCGGGCATTTTCAAGGCAATAGCGCTTGCCTTTCGCGCCGGCATTCAGCAGGAAAGCGCCCATAGATGCCGCTTGGCCCATGCAGTAAGTCACAACATCTGGCTTAATAAACTGCATGGTATCGTAAATTGCCATACCGGCAGTCACTGAACCGCCTGGTGAGTTGATATAGAGATGAATATCTTTATCTGGGTTTTCGGCTTCTAAAAACAGCATTTGCGCAACAATTAAGTTCGCCATGTTGTCTTCAACTTCACCGGTTAAGAAAATGACGCGTTCACGCAAAAGGCGTGAATAAATATCAAAAGAACGCTCGCCGCGAGAAGATTGCTCTACCACCATCGGCACTAGCGCGTTTTCAATTGTTGGAACATACATACGTTTATTTATTCCTAAATTTTTTGTGACTCAACCCATAATTCACAATATGAGGGATATTTGCTGAAATTGCAAAAGGTTCCCAAGTAAATAACAGATATTTTTTGCATAAGCTTTGTGAATTCAGGACAATTTTTTATTATGCCGCACCGATAAAAAAAGGCGCCGAAAGCGCCTTTTTTTACTGAGCTAAGGATTAGCCTTGCTGACGAGCTTGCTGCTCTTTCAATAAGTCTTCATAGCTAACAGTAGTGTCAGTTACTTTAGCAGACGCCAAGATATGATCTACAACCTGGTCTTCTAAAATGACTGATTCGATTTGAGCGCGCTGCTGTTTATCGTTGTTGAAGTATTCAATAACTTCTTGAGGATCTTCGTAAGAAGACGCCATGTCTTCGATATACGCATCAACACGCGCCTGATCAACTTCAAGTTTAGCATCAGCCAATACTTTGCTGACCAATACGCCTAGCTTAACTGATTTTTCAGCTTGTTCTTTGAACAGGTCATCTGGAAGCATGCTGCTGTCAAATGCTTTAGCGCCTTGAGCACCAAACTGCTGCGTGAACTGCTGAATCATTTGCTGACGCTGACGGTCAATTTCTTGAGCCAGCATTGCTTCTGGAAGTTCAACTTCGTTTGCAGCAACAAGCGCATCGAAAGCAGCGCCTTTCACTTGATTGCGCAGGCCGTTTTTCACTTCACGTTCCATGTTTTTGCGAACGTCAGCTTTTAATTTTTCGATGCCTTCTTCTTCAGTCAAACCGAAAACTTTTAAGAATTCAGCATCAATTTCTGGAAGTTTTTGTTTTTCAACAAGCTTCACAGTAATTTTGAATTGCGCAGATTTACCCGCCAAGTTTTCAGCTTGGTAATCTTCAGGGAAAGTTACATCAATAACCTTCTCTTCGCCTTTCTTCATGCCAACGATGCCGTCTTCGAAGCCCGGGATCATGCGGCCAGAACCTAAAACAAGTTTAAAGTCTTCTGCAGAACCGCCTTCAAATTTTTCGCCGTCAACAGAACCTTCAAAATCAAAAGTTACCTGCATGTCTTTTTTAGCCATGCCTTTTGTTTCAGCCCAAGAAGCGCGCTGCTTTTGAAGGTTTTCGATCATTTGATCAACGTCTTTGTCGTTCACTTCAGCCGATTTGCGTTCAACTTCCAAGCCTTCGAATTTAACGTCAACTTCTGGATAAACTTCAACAGTTGCTTGATAAACTAAAGCATCATCTTTCATTTCAGTTGAGTCAATGTTCGGCATGCCGACAGCATTGATTTTTTCTTGCTGAATTGCTTCGAATACTGTGTCGCGGATGATGTCGTTGACAACTTCTTGATAGATGCCCGCACCGTATTCACGGCGGACAACGTTTACAGGCACTTTGCCTGGACGGAAGCCGTTGATCTTCGCAGTTTTGGCAGTGCGTTTCAAACGAGCTTCAAATTGCTCGTTAATACGGCTCGTCGGTACAGATACATTTAAACGACGGGCAACGCCCGAAACCGCTTCAGAAGTTACTTGCATGGCTTCCTCGATATTTTGTTAATAAACAGTTTTAAAAAAAGTGCCATATTATATGACAACATTTAAAGATATACAAAATAGCATTATAGCACCTATTTTTCTTATATTTTTTCTGCACCGGCACAAGCCTTGAAATTCATACGCGGACTGCGCTGCGGCTCATCTTATTCATCTTGTTTGGAGTTTTAAAACGGCGCATCAAATGGCGGCGCTGAAATTCTGATTTTGCCTGTTCTGTATTGCCGCTGCCGCCGGCAATCACCAGCAAAGCGAAACAAATGATCCATCAACCCTGCACAATCCTTACGACTATCGGATTAAATGCTGAATACTTTTTAGCGCAGCGCCTCCTTTTAAATAAAATATTTCAAACAAAAACAGATATTTATTGTTTTTCCATCGTTATAATCATTAATTTTAACATTTAATATCAACAAATTGATTGACAATTACAATGCCATAAAGATGCAATACATAATAAGAATTATTATTATTCGCATACAAATTCACAACGCATCCTCAGGTTTGAAATGGCCTTCATCAAAACACGTAAGAAAATTGTATCCTCTGCAATTGCTTCATCACTGTCTATGATTGCAGTCAATGCATTCGCTCAGGAACAAGTCACTCAGCTTCCGACAATTAATCAAGAAGTTGCAGCTGAACAACAACAAAGCTTAAAAGTAGACAAATCTGCAAACGCAAAATATGTTGCTCCTTTATTGGATACGCCAAAATCTGTTTCGGTGATTTCTAAGCAGCTGATTGAAGATACTCAAGTCACGACTTTGAGCGATGCTTTACGTACTGTGCCGGGCATTACCCTGGGCGCAGGTGAAGGCGGCAACCCGAATGGCGACCGTCCATTTATCCGCGGCTACAGCTCTGAAAGCTCAATGTATGTGGACGGTATCCGCAGTGCATCTTCGCAAAACCGTGAAATGTTTGCAGTAGAGCAAGTTGAAGTCACCAAAGGCTCTGCTTCTGCTTTAGGCGGTGCTGGTAGTGCTGGCGGCAGTATCAACATGATTTCTAAAGTCGCTAAAAAAGGCGACTTCTTGGAAGGCTCTGTTGGCGCAGGCACAGATAACTATCAGCGCATTACGCTAGACGGCAACAAAGATTTTGGCAACGGCATTGCTGCCCGTGTTGCAGTCATGGGCCACCACAATGAAAAAGCCGGCCAAGCTGACGGTGCTGAATATGCCCGCGTTGGTATTGCGCCAAGCATTACTTTTGGTCTAGACACTCCGACCCGCGCAACTTTAAGCTACTACTACCTTAAATCTGACGATACCCCTGATTCAGGTGTTCCTTATTGGACAGACGGTAAAGCTGCCGGTAAACCGCTGGATGTGAAACAAGGCGTTTATTATGGTTTGTTAGACCGTGATTTCCAAAAGCAGGAAAACCAAATTGGCACAATCAAGCTTGAACATGATCTTGCTGACAACTTAACCATCAGTAATACTGCGGTTTACAGTAATTCTAAAAATGACTATCTATGGACGCAGCCAGACGACTCAAAAGGCAATATTGCAAAAGATAAAGTCTGGCGCCGTGTGAACTCACGTATTACCGATACCAATACCTTTACTGACCAATTGGCTTTAACGGGCAAATTTAATACAGGTTCAATCAAACACAGCTTTAATGCAGGTGCTGAATATTCAGATCAAGAATCTGATAAAGGCAGCTATAACATTTCATACCCAGGCTATGCAGGCACTAGCACAACAGGCTTCAATAGCAACTGTGCTATAAATGATGCATGGTGTACTTCTTCTACAAATCCAAATTCAAAAGACAAATGGCTAGGCAGTATTGCAGCAAACAAGGCGATAACAACGACCACTGCTCAAACTACTTCAGTTTATCTATTAGACAGCATTGAATTTAATCCGCAATGGCTATTAGATTTAGGACTGCGTTGGGATAAGTTCGAAACAGAATTAAAAACCAATGCCACAGGCGCTAAAATTGAAAGCGATACTGACTTTTTCTCTTATCAGGCTGGCTTAACCTTTAAACCGGCAGAAAATGGCAGCATTTATGCAAGTTTCGCAACTTCTGCAAATCCAGTAGGTGTCGATGCTGGCGATGGTTCTGAAACAGCTGTTACTGCTGTCAACAAGGATCTAGATCCTGAAGAAAGCCGTACATTTGAGATTGGTACAAAGTGGGATTTGTTTAACGACAAATTAAACTTAACCGCAGCGATTTTCCGTACAGAAAAGCAAAATACCCGCATCTCACTGGATGCAAACACTACAACCAATGGCGGCGCCAGCAAAGTTGACGGTTTTGAACTGGGCTTAAACGGCAACATTACTGACAAATGGGCAGTTTCTGCAGGCTATACCTACCTTGACAGCGAATCCACTAAAAACGGTGTCAGCTGCCGCGGTACAACATGTACAGACCAAACTGTTTATAACGGCAATGTAATGCCAAACGTTGCGAAAAACTCTGCAACACTGTGGACAACGTATCAAGTAATGCCTCAATTAACGTTGGGCGCTGGCGCGATTGCCATGGATAAAGTCTATGGTGATTTAGCCAATACCAAATGGGTGCCAGGCTATGTTCGCTACGATGCTATGGCGCGCTATAACGTGAATAAGAATGTTGATTTACAATTAAATGTGAACAACTTATCTGATGAGCGCTACTTTACTAAAGCTTATGCATCTCACTATGCAACTGAAGCTGAAGGCCGCAACGCAGTATTGTCTGTGAACTTCAAATACTAATCAAAGCTGGCTCCCATAATTAATTATGGGAGTTATTTTAAATAGCCTCTTCATCGAGGCTATTTTTATGCGCAGCGTTTTTGCTGTGCAGCTTTAAAGCTCTAGCTTGCCGGAAAAAACGGTGCGAAAAAATAAAAAAATCCTCCCTTCTGCTTTCCAAGAAAGCCAAACACTTTCAAACAAATTTTATCTTTTAGTAAAAAACCGATAAAAATCATCACCAAACATGCATTTTTTTAATTGTTTTTACAAATAGCCTTTCTTTGTTTAAACATTTTTTTCGAATAAAAATAAATGATTTTAATATTGTTAATGATAACTATTATCAATAGAATTCACTCACAATTGTTACAGGCCATAACAATTCATCCATTGTTGCTTCATGGAGTTGTGAACATCGATGCAGCAATGGTTCTTTCCTTACGATTTCAGGACTTCACCATGGCACAGATTAAAAGCCGCAAACACAGTAAAACAGTATCTCTCGTTGCTCTGGCAGCAACATTGCCGCTGACTGCGCATGCCGCTGACTCAGAACAGCAGTCAACGCGCCTTCCGACCATTCAGGTGGAAGCTGCCGCTGAGAACGCTTATAAAAAAGATACGTTAAGCTCGGCTAAGTTCACTCAGCCTGTTCTGAATACGACGCAAACTGTTGCCATTATTCCTGAAAAAGTCTTAAAAGAACAAAATGCCACCACCCTGACCGAAGCATTGCGCAACGTTCCCGGTGTAGGCACTTTTTCTTTGGGAGAAAATGGCCGAATGAATACGGGTGATGCCGTCACTATGCGCGGTTTTGACACAGCCAACAGTATTTTTATTGACGGCGTGCGTGATCTGGGCAACGTGACGCGGGATATGTTCAACTATGAGCAAATCGAAGTATTTAAAGGCCCGGCCGGCACCGATAATGGCCGTACGGCTGCATCCGGTTCAATCAACCTTTCCACCAAGCATGCAAATCTTGAAGATTCAAACAGTGCAACTCTAGGCTTCGGTTCAGATGATTACTACCGTGCAACGGCAGACCTGAATAAAAAAATTAATGAAACCACGGCCATCCGCTTGAATGCGATGGGGGAAAACGCAGACGGCATTGGCCGTGACGGCGTGGAAAATAAAAAATGGGCCATCGCGTCTTCTTTGGGCTTTGGCTTAGGCACAGACTTGCGGGTATTTTTAGATTATTTACATACGGAACAGGATAACAAACTGGATGGCGGCATCCCGACTGTGGGCCTGCCCGGTTTTGATGCCAATAAAAGCACCAATGCGGCGATTAAAAGTTTAGCCAATTATCTGAACAGCCATAAAGTGGATACGTCCAATTACTATGGCGCTCCGGAAGACTTTGATGATGTTTCCGCAGATATGGCAACCGCCCGTATTGAATACGATATCTCTGAAAAAACCAAGCTGGCCAATACCGCGCGCTGGGGTAAAACTGAGCACCAGTACCTAAGCACCTTCTCAGGCAATGCGTACACCACGACCAATCCAGCCAATCCGAATGATGCATCCGCCATGCGTGTTTCAGGCAGCGCAAACAACGGCGATACTGAAAATGAAATCATCACGAACCAAACCAGCTTAGTCACAAGCTTCAATACGGGGCGGCTCAAACATGATGTCAGCACAGGGGTTGAATTTACTCGTGAAGAAATGAAAACCCGAGGCTGGACGGCGACTGTCACTGGAACAAACTCACTGTATAACCCGCAAGGCACCGTACATACGGCGCTAGTGCGCAACACCAACGGCAATGGTGATTCTGAAGGCCAGATGGATACTTATTCTATTTTTGCCTTCGACACCATTGCACTTTCACCGAAATTTTCAGTAAATGGCGGCATCCGCTTAGACCGCTATAAGCTTGATTCTGATTCTTTTGTGAATACAGCGGCATCAGGCCAGCCGGCAAAATATGAAGCGGTTAACCTAAAAGATGACGGCAATCTATTCAACTGGAAAGTCGGCGCGCTTTACAAGCCAACGCCGAATGGCAGCCTGTATGCCAACTATGCAGTCCAGCAGCAAGCCCCTGGCACAATTACCGGCGGTGACGGTATTGGCAATGCAAACGTTTTTGCGCCGTCAGGATCGGCCAGCAGCAATAACAACTTAGAACTCGATCCGCAAGAAATCAATACTGTCGAAGTGGGCGCAAAATGGGAGTTCTTGGATAGCCGCTTGCTGTTAACGGGTGCGCTTTTCCAAACTGAGCTGACGAATGAACTGGAAAAAGACGGCGAACTCTATTACCAGACCGGTGAAAAGACCGTTAAAGGCGTTGAACTCGGCGTGATCGGCAGCTTAAATGACCATTGGCAAGTCACTGCCGGCTATACCCATCAAAAAACAGACATCAAAAACGTCACTCAAGCGGCCAGCAGCCAATTGGTTTCTGCAGATGGTTCAAGCAATATGCCATTTACCCCATCTGATGCATTCACAATGTGGACAACCTACAGCATGGACAAATGGAGCATTGGCAGCGGCGCGCGCTATAACGGCGAAATGACCAAAAGTAAAGACGGCAATGCGGTTGGGCCTTCAGTGATTCCAGACTACTGGGTTTTTGATTCAATGATCGGTTATCAAGCCACCCCAAATGTCGGCATCCAGCTGAACATCAACAACCTGTTTGATGAAGACTACATTTCCAGCATTAACCGCGGCGGCTTGCGCTATATTGCTGGCGCTGAACGCAATTACCGCTTAACGTTCAACTTTAAATTCTAAGTCAAGAAGAATAAAAAAGGCCTTAATCTTGTATTAGGGCTTTTTTTATTTATGCTTGTATCTACCCGCAATTTACCGATCAGGCCACTGCCATGCTGCTCCATGTTCCGAATGTCCTCAGCAAAGAACAAGTCCAATCTATCCGCCAAGCCATGGAACAGGATAACCAGTGGGTATCCGGCAAAAAGACCGCCGGCGGCCAGGCGCAGCAGATTAAGAATAACCTGCAGATCAATTTAGACAGCCCGCTGTATCAGGAACTGAATCAGTTTGTCCTGCAGCAGATTAAGCACAGCGCCCTGATTCAATCCTTTGCCTTGCCCAAGGACATCCTGCCGCCGCTTTTCAACTGCTATCAGGACACAGGGCATTACGGCAATCATGTCGACAATGCCGTTCACTTCTATGCAGAAAAAAATAAAGCCGTTCGGACCGATGTCTCCATGACCATCTTCCTGTCGGAACCCGATGAATACGAAGGCGGAGAACTGGTGATTGAAGACACTTACGGCGCGCATGAAGTCAAGCTGGATGCCGGCGATGCCATTGTTTACCCAGCCACCAGCCTGCACCGCGTTGAACCGGTCACGCAAGGCGCGCGCATCGCATCATTTACTTGGATTCAAAGCATGGTGAAAGATGACTGGCAGCGCTCCATGCTGTTTAATTTAGATATGACCATTATCCAGCTGCGTCAAAAATTGGGCGACTGCGAAGAAACCGTCAATTTGACCAGCCATTATCATAACTTATTGCGCCAATGGGCTGAGCTATGAACCAGACTGCCATTCTCCCGCCGCTGACTCAAATTCCGCCCTACCTGCAAACCATTGCCGACTATGAACAGGAAGCGCAGAAACATTTGCCGGAGATGGTCTGGCAGTATCTGCAAGGCGGTGCAATGAATGAAGCCAGTGTGCGCAATAACTTAGATCAATTTGCGCATATCCATTTATGGCCGCGCATGCTGCGAGACTTAACGCAAGGCGGCACGGAATGCAAAATTCTAGGGCAAACCTTCCCGCATCCAATTTTTTTAGCGCCGATTGGCCATCAGCAGCAGTTCCATCCCGATGCAGAAGCAGCTTGCGCGCTGGCCGCTGAAGTGCTGGGCAGCAATATGGTGCTGAGCAATTTCAGCAATACCGATATGCGCGCGCTGAAAGCTGAAAACCCTTACAAATGGTTTCAGCTGTATTGGCAAGGTGACCGGGAAAAATCACGGGCCTTGGTCCAGCTGGCGGAAGCGCAGAATTTTAAAGCCATTGTGGTAACAGTAGATTCACCGCACACCGGCATCCGCGACCGTGAACGCAGCGTCTTTTTCCATCTGCCTGAAGGCATGCAGCATCCGCATACGCCTGCGCACATTCCCCTGCCCGCACTCAAGCAAGGCGATCATCCTGTTTTTAAGGGCCTGATGAAAATCGCGCCGACCTGGGATGACATTGCTTGGCTGGCGCAGCAGACCTCATTGCCCGTCATTTTAAAAGGCATTCTGCATCCGCAGGACGCAAAACTGGCGATTCAGCACGGGGCGCAGGGCATCATTGTCTCCAATCACGGCGGGCGGGTTTTAGATACCGGCATCCCCCCGCTGACCGCTTTGCAGCTGATCAAAAAAGCCGTGCCGGCCGATTTCCCGCTGCTGTATGACGGCGGCATCCGCCGCGGCTCAGATGTGTTTAAAGCCATTGCTTTGGGCGCTTCTGCGGTGCTGATTGGCCGTCCAGCCATTTACGGCTTGGCCAGCGCCGGCGCATTGGGCGTCGCGCATGTCATTAAAATATTGAAAGAAGAATTTGAAATTACGATGGCGCTGATGGGAACAGCAGCCGTAAATCAAATTAATGAAGAATATATTTTTCAAAAATAACCAAATCACAGGAAAATTTTTTCTTCATTTATCCTTATAGCGCAAAAATAGGAAATTATTTCCGGAATAAGTGCCTTAAGATTTAGTTATAGATTTGCAAGAGCTGCGGCACAGCTAAGCCTCTAGAATCCCAAAAGGTTTTTTTAATGCTTTAGGCTAAGCCCTCCGAATTCAGACTTGTAAATGGATACAATAGACACAATCTATACTAGTAGCCGTTGCTGTTTTCACGACCTGACACAATCGATGCTGCACAAGGAGTTCCCTCATGATGTTGGCTGATCCAAGCAAAAAATACCGCCGTATGTACCAGCGCGTCGACTTACCTGACCGCCAATGGCCAAATAACGAAATCAATCAAGCGCCAATTTGGATGAGCACCGACCTTCGTGACGGCAACCAAGCTATTTTTGAACCGATGAACATTGAGCAAAAATTCAAAATGTTCCAAATGCTGGTGAAAATCGGCTTTAAGCATATTGAA
This sequence comes from Acinetobacter sp. CWB-B33, assembly GCF_039655955.1. Lineage (NCBI taxonomy): Bacteria > Pseudomonadati > Pseudomonadota > Gammaproteobacteria > Moraxellales > Moraxellaceae > Acinetobacter > Acinetobacter sp. CWB-B33. Next base: position 426,668 of record NZ_JAGFEU010000003.1, on the reverse strand, counting down.
ATCGGCTTCCCTTCCGCATCGCAAATCGACTTTGATTTCACCCGCTTATTGATTGAAGGCGGCCACATTCCAGATGACGTCTACATCGAAGTCTTGGTGCAGGCGCGCGATCATTTGATTCAGCGCACTTTTGAATCTTTGCAGGGCGCTAAGCGCGCCATTGTGCATATCTATAACTCGAATTCTCCGACATTCCGCCAAAAAGTCTTGAATGTCGATGTGGCCGGCGCGAAACAGCTGGCCATCAACGCCGCGCAAAAAGTGAAAGAATATGCGGCCAAGCAGCCTGAAACTGAATTCATTTTTCAGTACAGCCCGGAGTGCTTCTCGGCCACTGAATTGGAAGTGGCTAAAGATGTCTGCGATGCAGTGACTGAAATTTGGGAAGCTTCGCCAGACAACAAAGTCATTTTGAACTTGCCTGCAACCGTTGAAGTCTCTGGCCCGCACATCTATGCCGACCAGATTGAATGGATGCACCGCAACATTCAGCGCCGTGATGGCGTCATCATTTCAGTGCACTGCCATAACGACCGCGGCTGCGGCATTGCAGCCTCTGAATTGGCCATTATGGCTGGCGCAGACCGTGTAGAAGGCTGTGTCTTCGGCAACGGCGAACGCACCGGCAACGTGGACGTGGCAGCCATTGCCTTGAACATGTACACCCAAGGCGTGGCGCCTAACTTGGACTTCTCCAACATCAATGAAATCATTGCCACTGTTGAAGAATGCACAGGCTTGCCGATACACCCGCGCCATCCTTATGCAGGCGACTTGGTCTTCACCGCTTTCTCCGGTTCGCATCAGGACGCCATTAAAAAAGGCTTTGAATTCCAAAAAGATCAAGAAATTTGGGATATGCCTTACTTGCCGATCGACCCGAAAGATTTGGGCCGCGACTATGATGCAGTGATTCGCGTGAACTCGCAGTCTGGCAAAGGCGGCATCGCCTACTTATTGGAATCAAACTACAACGTGGTGTTGCCGCGCCGCATCCAAATTGAGTTCTCGCAAATTGTGCAGCAAGTGGCGGATGAAGAAGGCGTTGAAGTTTCCGCGCAGCAAATTTGGACCTTGTTCAAAGATACCTATGTGGCGGCTAAAGATACTCATTACTCAGCGAAAAACTACAGATTGTCAGATGACAACGGCAATCAGGTAATTGAGCTTGATGTGGAAATCAACGGTGAAACTCAGCGCTTGCGCGGTGAAGGCAATGGCCCGATTTCTGCCATCTTGAACGCCTTGCAATTGCCGATTGATGTCTTGAATTATGAAGAGCGCAGCATCAGCTCTGGCGCGCATGCCAAAGCCTTGGCCTTGATTGAGCTTCAAGTGAAAGGCACAGGCAAATCGGCATTCGGCGCCGGCGTGCATGACAACATTGTCACCTCATCGATTGAAGCGATTATTGCCAGCACCAACCGCTTAATTGAACAAGGCGTGTTAAGCACTGAACAAGTGATGGCCGCGGCAGTTTAATTTAATCAGATCAAATCTTATCTGATAAAAAACTTTAGAAAGGGTACCCCAAGTGGTATCCTTTTGTTTATTAATCCCAAAGATTTAAGGCGAATATTTCCTGTGTCTTTTCCAGCTGACTCAGTGGGCTTAGTTACCCCGCAAAAGTTTTCTTTTGAAGAGCCGTTAGAGCTCGAATGCGATCGGATTCTTCCGCGCTTTGAACTGATGGTGGAAACTTACGGCGAGCTGAATGCCGATAAGTCGAATGCTATTTTGATTTGCCATGCGCTGTCTGGCCATCATCACGCAGCGGGCTATCATCAAGAAGATGATAAAAAACCGGGCTGGTGGGATGCCTGCATTGGCCCAGGCAAAGCCATTGATACCTCAAAATTCTTTGTCGTTGCGCTGAATAATATTGGCGGCTGCAGCGGTTCTACGGGGCCAACCTCTCCCAACCCTGAAAATGACAACCGGCCTTATGGCCCAGATTTCCCATTGGTCACAGTGCGGGATTGGGTTAAAACTCAAGCCATGCTGTCCGACCGGATGGGCATTGCGCAATGGTATGCCGTGATTGGCGGCTCTTTGGGCGGCATGCAGGCGCTGCAGTGGTCAGTGGATTATCCTGACCGTTTAAAAAAATGCGTGATTATCGCCAGCGCGCCAAAATTGTCTGCGCAGAATATTGCCTTTAACGAAGTGGCGCGCCAGTCCATTTTGTCTGATCCGGACTTTCACAACGGCCGCTATTTAGAAAATGACAGCTACCCCAAACGCGGGCTGATTTTGGCGCGCATGGTCGGCCATATTACGTACTTATCTGAAGAAGCCATGAAGCAGAAATTTGGCCGCGACCTAAAATCGGGCAAATTCATGTATGGTTTTGATGTCGAATTTCAGGTCGAAAGCTATTTGCGCTATCAAGGCGAGCAGTTCAGCCGCAACTTTGACGCCAACACTTATTTAATTATGACCAAAGCTTTGGACTATTTTGATCCCTCCCGCGAGTATCAGCAGTCATTGAAAAAAGCGATGGACAATACCAAATGCAAGTTCTTAGTCGTTTCATTTACGACGGATTGGCGCTTCACGCCGCAACGCTCTCAGGAGATTGTGGATGCCCTGATCAGCAGCCATAAGCCTGTCAGTTATTTAGACATTAACGCAGAACAGGGCCACGATTCATTCTTGTTCCCTATTCCTTTATATGTCAAATCCTTACGTGCATTTTTAGGCGGTGAAGAACACCTCAAAGCGACACCGAAGGAGGCTGTTTAATGCGTATCGATCATCAACTGGCTGAGAAATGGATCAAGCCCGATTCTAAGGTTTTAGACTTGGGCTGCGGCGACGGCGAACTGCTGGCGCATATGAGCCAAAAGCATAACATCCGCGCTTACGGCTTAGAGCTTGATCAAGAAAAGATTGCAATTGCCATCAGTCGCGGGTTAAATATTATTCAGCAGGACTTAAATTTAGGTTTAAGCCGTTTTGCCGACCAGTCTTTTGACTATGTAGTGATGGCGCAAGCTTTGCAAGCTGTAGATGCGCCTGACGTCTTATTAAGAGACATGGTGCGTGTGGGGAAACAGGCGATTATTACTTTTCCGAACTTCGCGTATTGGAAGACCCGCTCTTTCTTGGCGTTAAAAGGAAAAATGCCTGTTTCAGAAGCTTTGCCCTATATGTGGTATAACACCCCGAATATTCATTTATGTACATTCCGTGATTTTGAAGCGCTGTGCGCAGAGAATAATATCCGGATTATTAACCGACTTGCCGTGAATGGGGATCAGCAAGGCAGTTTACTCAGTAAACATATCCCGAATCTGTTTGGTGAAGTCGCAATTTATCGAGTGAGCGCTTTATGAAAAAATTATTATTAGGTTCAACATTGCTGGCTGGACTGTTTTGTGTTCAGGCCCATGCAGACTATGTTGCTCCAGCGCCATCTGTTGCGAGCCAAGCTGCGCAGTATTCTGTGATGGACATTAACAGCCTGACCAAAGCGGCTAAGGCAGGCCAAGCAGGCGCGCAATTCTATTTAGGCACAAAATATCAATACGGCAAAGACGTTGCTAAAGATGAACGTCAAGCCTTCGCTTGGTTTAAAGCGGCAGCTGATCAAGGCCTTTCCGCCGCTCAGCTGAACGTTGGCCGCATGCTGGCAGACGGCATGGGTACGAAAAAAGACGAAACGCTTGCCCGCCAATACTTTGAAAAAGCGGCCAGCCGCGGCGACAACCGCGCCAGCTTCAATTTGGCGATGATGGAAGAGCAGAAGAAAAACTTTGTTGGCGCTTACCAATGGTATGAGCTGTCTACCCGTGACGGCATGCTGGACAATAAAGTGATTAGCTTGTCTGAAGGCAAGAAAACCGCTTTGGCCGCCAACTTAACGCAGGACCAGATCCGTCAGGCGCGTGACCGTGCTGACAAATGGATTCAAGCGCAGTAATTCTGCCTGATTCTAAAAAGCGCCTTCGGGCGCTTTTTTATTGTCTGTGATTGCGCCTTTTGCATGCTTATCTACGCAGTGAGAGCTTTCCGCATTTGAATGAAACGCAAACCGTTCGCCTCAATGACTGCTGAAACGCTGTGAAAGCCTAATTTTTCATACACGGGCTGGGCAGAGCAGCTGGAATTGACAGTGATGCAGGATGTTCCACTCTGATGAAGCTCCGCTTCAATAAAATTCCACAATTTTCTGCCGATGCCCTGTTTCTGCATAGGGCGCGCAGTAAAAAAGTGAATGAGATGGCCTGATTCTTTATAAGCGATCACCGCACAGATTTGCTGATGCTGCGTATAGACATAATAATGGATGAATTCAGTGTGCAGCAGCTTTTCTATTGCCTCCTGATTCAATTTCTCCCGCCCCGATTGATTAACCGCAAAGTCATCAATATAGGGTTCTATCAGCAACGCTATGGCAGCGGCATCTTCAATCTTGGCATGACGGATCATTTTAGGCATTCTTCTTTTCAAGTTCCCGGATTATTTTCCAGATTACGCGCAGCGGCCTTGCAGATTAAGCGCATCCGCCCAATCAAAAATAAGTTAAAATACAGCATTCTTTTACCAAGCATAGGCACAATACAATGTCTTCAACAGATTGGCTATCCCAAGGCACCCTCGTTCTTGCCAGCAACAACAAAGGCAAAATTGCCGAATTTGAAAAAATGTTTGCAGAACTGAAGCTTCCTGTTGAAGTGATTCCTCAAGGCAAACTGAATATTGAAGACGCTATCGAAGACGGCCTCAGCTTTGTCGAAAATGCCATTATTAAAGCCCGCCATGCTTCTAAAATTTCCGGCAAGCCTGCGATTGCTGATGACTCAGGCATTTGCGTGCCTGTATTAGGCGGTGCGCCAGGCATTTATTCTGCACGCTTTGCAGGCGAACATGGCAATGATGCGGCCAACAATGAAAAACTGCTGCACAAGCTGAAACCGCTGCGTAAAAACGGTGAAGCCATTGAAGGCATGTTTGTATGTGTACTGGCCTTAGTGCAACATGCAGAAGACCCACTGCCGCAAATTTTCCAAGGCATTTGGCAAGGCGAAATTTTAGAACAAGCCAAAGGTGAAAATGGTTTTGGCTATGACCCGCTGTTCTGGCTGCCGGAACTGAATGTCTCCAGCGCGGAATTGTCTAAAGAAGAAAAAAATAAAATCAGCCACCGCGGCCAGGCGATGAAACTGTTTAAAGACAGCTTGAAATAAGCGCTGCAGGAGGTAATATATTTTTAGTGATTACCTCCTCACTACTTAAATCTAATTACTTTAATAATAAAAAGAGAATGATATGGCGCTGTCCCCGCTCAGAGTCACTTGCCCCGAATGTCAGCATACATTTACAGAAACACCGACTCGATCCTTCTTGGGATTTCAAAAAATCAGCTGTCCTTCATGCCAAGAAAAAATGACCTTCCCCTTAACATCTGGCTTTCGCACAAGCTATCGGGTTTTATTCATATTAATGATCTTGATACTGCTTGCCAGCCTTTTGCAAGGTCAAATGGGTTTCCCAGGCATCATTGGTATCGCAATCTGTTATGCCTTATTCCGCGATTGGCAGATCCGCAAAGAGCTCAGCTTCAACTAAATGCGCCGCAACACTGGCTTTGCTAATCGTGATTTTGATAGCGCTGGGCAGTTAAAATTGCATAAAAAAATGCAGCAACAAGCCATAGATTGAAATAATCATAGCGCTGGCAATGGTCCCCGAAGCGATATATTTGGCCGAATGCCCCGTACCTTGATAATGCGTTTCCAGCGCCACAATATTGGCTGCAGGCGGCAGGCAGAAAAACATAAAAATCACTGCATACGTCAGCTGCACATGCGGAATCGGCAGCAGCACATACGCCCCCACACATAATCCTGCCGCCAGCAGCATGCGGCTGCAAATCAGCATCAAGCTGCGCCTTAAATCCTGCCAGCCAATGCGCACTTTGCTCAGCCACATGCCCAAGACGCACATGCCTGAAAAAGTCACCAGCACTTTATTCAAGGCATAGGCCCACTGTACGGCAGGGTGATGTTCAAAAGCGCTGAAATCCCACATTGATAAAACAGCGGCTAGGCTCAAAGCAATCACTGGCGGCGACAGCAGCACATTTTTGATAATGAAACGGACATCCTGTTTCGCCGTGCTGACCGCCATTACGGCGCAAATATTGCCAAAAAGTGAGCCGCCGATATACAGCGCAACAATGGTCGCGCTGGCTTTGGGGCCAAACACCGCCAAAGCAAAGGGAAAACCCAGCCAAGCGCCATTTAAATAGCTGAAGCACAATGCACGGAGCTTGTCTTTACTGAAGCAGTAGAACAGGCTGTAGAAAATCAGCGAGGCGGCGAAACTGAAGCCGATCAGCCATAAACTGCCCTGCTGATAAAACACCATGTTGTAAACAATCACGGCAGGAATCAGCAGCCGCGCCAGCAAAGAGGCCAAAAAGGATCTGCATGGCTTCAGCGCCTCGGCACCAAAAAAACCGATAAGAAAAGAAATAAGCGGGAGTATCAGCGCCATGGCTATCGCAATTGCATTGGGCAGAAAAGCTAGATGCTAACACACTCTCCCCTTAGTGCGGGCAAGCCAAGAACGCTTTACTTCCTTGGACAAAGGCAGTTGTCTTAAAACTGCAACATAGATGTCACATGCGTGTCACTCAGAGCTGTTGAAATCATCTAAAAATAAATAGAGGAAGATCTCATGGCAGGACTATCGATTTGGCATGTGCTGATTTTTGCAATTGTGGTGATTTTATTGTTTGGCACATCCAAATTAAAAAACCTGGGCAAAGATGTGGGCGGCGCAGTCAAAGACTTTAAGAAATCGGTGCGTGATGAAGACGCTGAACAAGCGGCCTTAAAAGAACCGCGCACCATTGATGCCCAAGTCAAAAGCGCTGAAAGCTCCGTTAAAAGCTAAATGTGAGTGCTGATTCATGCTGAACATTGGAATGACTGAACTGCTGTGCTTTGCCATTATCGCCCTGCTGGTGCTTGGCCCAGAAAAACTGCCCGAAGGCGCGCGGTTTGCAGCCAAGTGGTATGGCAAATTTAAGCGCCTGATCAGCAGTGTTCAAAATGAAGTGGACCGTGAACTGCGCTTATCTGAGTTTCGAGCAGAAGTACAAAAAGAAATTGAACGCATGACCGAACTGGAACGGCGCATGCAGCAGCAAATTGATGCCTTGCGCAGCCCGCCCTCCGAGCCAGCGCAGCAGACATTCAGCGCTGCATCGCACAGTCATTATCAGCCTTTAGGCGCACCTGCGCTTTTTCCCTATTCCTGCAGCCATATTCAGCAAAACCTCCCCCATTTGCTGAATATGCAGGAGTCTCAACTTTCCCCTGTTAAATTGAAGATTGCTGTATGAATGAACTGCCTGCCGTTTCTGTCAAAACAGAAGCTGAACAGCTGGAGCAAATGCCCGTCATGCAGCATCTGATCGTGCTGCGCCAATACCTTTTTAAAATTGTCGGCGTGACCATTGCGCTGTTTTTCTGCCTGCTGCCGTTCCGCAATTATACCTATCAATTGCTGTCAGACCCGCTTAGGCAGCAGCTGCCTGCAACATCATCCATGATTGCAACGGATGTCACCGCCACCTTTATGGCGCCATTTAAACTGAATTTATTTGTCGCCTTGATGCTGGCGATGCCCTTTATTATTTATCAGCTGTGGTCTTTTATACGGCCTGCGCTGTATGAAAAAGAGCGTTTTTTAGCCATTCCGTTATTGGCGGGCAGCATCGCGCTGTTTTATCTCGGCATCGCCTTTGCCTACTTTATTACCCTGCCGGCAATTTTGCATTTCTTTATCAGTGTCTCGCCTGAAACCGTTGCGCCGATGACCGACATAAACAGCTATCTCAGTTTCTGCCTCAAGCTGTTTTTGGTGTTTGGCTTAACGTTTGAAATCCCCATCATTACGCTGGTGCTGATTTTAATCGGCGCGGTCAGCACACAAAGCCTGGTGGAAAAACGGCGCTTTATTGTGGTGGGATGTTTCTTTGTCGCCATGTTTGCTACGCCGCCCGATGCGCTTTCGATGATCATGCTGGCTGTGCCGATGTGGATGCTGTTTGAAGTCGGCCTGCTGCTTGGCAAGCTGCTGGAAAAGCGCAAATCTAAAACGGAAGACAGAGCTGCTTAAAAATACATCCGCTTTCAAAAAGCCCTGAGTTTCAGGGCTTTTTTATTGATCTCGGCAAACAGCCTTTGTCGTCAAACTGTCTAAAAAGTGTAAAGAATCTGTCATTTCTGCTTCATAGAATCATTAGCGACTTAAAAACAATTAACGTACGGATTTCTTATGACAGCCACTTCTACTCAGCCAAGCCGCCGTGACCTGCTTAAATGGTTTGCAGGCATTCCTTTTTTACCTTTAGGCGCAATGGGCACAGCAGCAACGCTGGCGGGCTGCAACGACAGCAGTGATGATGCCGTCATTCCACCTGCAGTAAAGCCAGCCAACTTAAAGTCTGCAACCTTTATTAAAATGGATGCGCCGACGGCGACAGCAGACCGCGCAAAAACGTCAGTGAGTTCAAAACTGAAAATTGAATGGGATGATTCAACCAGTACCGAATATCAGCTGGGCTATAAGAGCTTCTTTGAAACGGGCACTAAAGTGCCTAAATGGGGCGGCGGTGAAATTGTGGCAGGCGGCTATTTTGATGCCAAAGGCCAGCCGATTATGGATACCTCATCGGCAACGCTTCCAGCGCGTCAATTTTTCTCAGACTGTCCAGATGGCTCCTCTTTACTCAAGCTGGAGAATGCCAAAGTCGATGGCGTCGCAAACCCGGTCTTCCATGTGGTGCAGTTTGAATATGCCAGCATGAACCAAGCGGGCGCCAGTGAATACGGCAACCTGCCATCGCCGATTGCGATTTTGACCCTGGATCAGAACCAAAGCACAGGCCATCTTGAGTTGAAAAAATACTTCAATGTCGACACCTCTGCTGTGCATGGCTTATGGATTACCTGCGGCGCAAGCTTGTCACCGTGGAATACGCATTTGTCGAGTGAGGAATATGAGCCGGATGCCTTCAATCAGGGAATCGGCGGCCCAAGCCCGAGCGGTCTGGGTAAAAATTTCTTTGGCGATGCCAATGCGGCTAAACCGTACAACTATGGCCACTTGCCGGAAGTGATTGTGAATAAAGACGGCAGCGGCAAGATTGTCAAACACTACTGCATGGGCCGTATTTCTCATGAACTGGTGCATGTCATGCCAGATAACCGCACGGTGATCATGGGCGATGACTATACCAATGGCGGCTTCTTCATGTTTATTGCCGATCAGGCAAAAGACTTATCTGCAGGAACACTGTATGTTGCAAAATATACATCGTTATTGAGCAATAACACGACGGGCCAAATCCAGTGGATTGAGCTGGGCCATGCAACCAGCAAAGAAATTGAAGATTTAGTGAATGTCAGCAATATTCAGCCAAGCGACATTATGGAAAGCGTTAACGTGAATCCAAATGATGCGTCATTTACTGAAATTATGCTGGCGAAGAAAAAGCTGTGGGTCAAAGTAAAGCCAGGCATGGAAAAAGCGGCGGCGTTCTTAGAAACCCACCGTTATGCAGCACTCAAAGGCGCAAGTATGGCCTTTACCAAGATGGAAGGCACGACGGTCAATATCAAAGACAAAGTGGCGTATTCAGCTTTGGCCAATATTGTTGATTCCATGGTTGAAGGCACCTCCAGCTACAATGCCGCGCACAATGTGAAATTCACAAAGATTCAAGCCGGCGGCATTTTGGCGCATGATTTGGCAGGCGGCCAATCGACTCAAGCAGGCATGCCGATCAGCAGTGACTGGGTGCCGCACCAATCCAAACTGCTGCTTTCAGGCGAAGATATCTCTGTGGACGCGCTGGGCAATACGGCAAATCCGAACAAGATTGCCAGCCCGGACAACTTAAAGTTCTCGGAACAGCTGCGCACACTGTTCATTGGTGAAGATAGCGGCAACCATCCTAACAATTTCCTTTGGGCCTACAACGTCAATACCAAAGCAGATCCTGTGCGCTTGCTGTCGACGCCTGCCGGTGCAGAATCCACTGGCCTGCATGCCGTCGATTCCATTAATGGCTGGACCTATATCATGAGCAACTTCCAGCATGCAGGCGACATGAGCAGCCTTTCTGCAGACCTTAAAGCGGCCACTTTAGCCAACTACAACAATGGCTATGCCGCATCTGTCGGCTATATCACGGCCGATATTATGCCGTCAGCAACAAAGCCGGCATTCTCAAAATAGCCTTTTGGACACAATCCAAAACCGCGAAAAAATGCCAGCGTCATGCTGGCATTTTTTATCCAATCCAAATCATTGAACCGCGCATCCCCAGCTTATGAGGATGAGATATCCAGCTGGACAGAAACCACTTCGCCCTGTGTTGTGCCTTGCTGTGACTTTTCCTGCCACAGCCACTGCCGGCCTTTCATTCTAAGAAAATTGGAACAGCGGGTGCCGTAAACTGGACTTTGAATAAATGTGGAAGACAGCAGTTCTTCCATCTCTGCATGAATGCCTGTATTGGGCAGCAAGTCTGGAATGACTTTGCGCTCATCTTCCAAAATATCCCAGACTGCAGACTCTAAACCGCCTTCTGGCGTATGCGCCTGCTGCAGCATCGGCAAAAACTCTTGGCTAAACCGCTTGCGCAGATGTCTGGTCTTTTCCCAATGCTCCGTCATTAATCCATTTGATGCTACATAAACCCCTTTGGCCAGCACCTGCGGCGCCTCTCCCCGGTTGCTCATATATACGGCCTGATGCTGATTGCCCATAAATAAATTAAAGCCTGCGTAATCGCATTGACGCTGCTCCAGTGCTTGCGCAAAACGGATAGGCGTTTGATCTGATTCCAAAAAGGCTTGAATTAAATGCCCGCGCGAAGTGGGATATTCGCTTTTATCAGCACCGTCGCGGAAATTGGTGATAATCGCCCAGCGCCCGGCCTTCGTCACCCCCATCCATGTGCCGCCAGACTGCAAGTCCTGCCCGGCCAAAATTGGACTGGCATCCCATTGCTTCAAGGCTGCGGACGGGCGCTGATAAAACTCATCACGGTTGGAAATCAGGCATAACGGTGTATCTTCCAAGACTTGCCAAGCAAATGCCACAATGCACATAAATGTCACTCGATATCTTTACACATTGAATGTACAACATTTTTCATCACATTCAGCTAAAATCTGTGCAAAACATAATGACAAGGAGCAGCAATGCTGACCTACCCGAATATTGACCCCGTCGCGGTATCGCTGGGGCCGCTGCAAGTCCACTGGTACGGACTGATGTACTTATTGGCCTTTTTATTTGCTTGGGGCCTCGCCACTCACCGCGCCAAGCAGCGCGACGGCTGGAACTCGGAGATGGTCTCTGACCTGATTTTCTACGGTGCGCTGGGTGTCGTGGTGGGCGGACGTGTCGGCTATGTGTTCTTTTACGGATTTGACCAGTTCCTGGCCAATCCTTTATGGCTGTTCCAAGTCTGGACAGGCGGCATGAGTTTCCACGGCGGCTTCTTGGGTGTCATGATTGCCATGCTGCTGTGGTGTAAAAAATACAAGATGACCTGGTTCCAGACCTTGGACTTTATTGCGCCCTGCGTACCGACGGGCTTAATGTTTGGCCGGATCGGCAACTTTATTGGCGGAGAACTGTATGGCCGTCCTGTGGCGGACCCCAACTTTGCATTCGGCATGATTTTCCCGACCGACCCGCTGCAGCTGGTGCGCCATCCATCGCAAATCTATCAGGCGCTGTGCGAAGGCTTGATTTTATTTATTGTGCTGTGGTGGTTCAGCTCGAAACCGCGCCCGCGCTATGCAGTGTCTGCCCTGTTCTTAATCGGCTACGGCATTGCGCGCTTTGTGGTGGAATTCTTCCGTGAACCCGACAATGGCCTGCTGTTTATCGGCTGGATGAGCAAGGGCCAATTCCTCACTGTGCCGATGATTCTGATTGGCCTGTGGATGATGTGGTACGCCTATCAGAAAAAAATTTACGACTGGGGCCCGCTCAAAAACAGCTGATGCCAACAACCGCATAAAGATGAATGCGAAATTGACGCGGGGCAAATGCCCCGCTTTTTTTGCACTGCATTTTTCCCGCTGTTCTGTGCTACAGTTTCAGCATTCAAATTACAGACCGCGACGCGCATGCTTGAGTTTTGGTTCAATCCTAAAATTTCTGTCCTGAAAAAAATAATGATCTTTGCCGTGATTGCTGCGGCTACAGCGGCGCTGTATTGGATGGAGCCGCTGAAACCGGACGCCATTTTAATGTTTCTGGGCACGGGCATTATTTTCCTGATTTGCCGCTACTGCAAAATCCATTTCGCCTATAGCAAACCGACAGGACTGCTGTACCGCCTGCTGACGTGGATTCCCATTGCCTTGCTGCTGGCGCTGATTTTCATGCATATGCAAGAAGGCGAAATTTTAATACCTGGGGCGCAAGGCATCGGCTTTATGGCGCTGTCGATCTGCATATTTTCACCGCTGGCGCTGCTGAATCAGCATCAGCCCAAGAATGACGCAGAGTAATGCTGGATTTCTGGTATTCCGAACGCTGCACGCGGCAAATGAAATTGATTGCCGTCATCGCCGCCTGCCTGATCATCACCTTCAGCAGCCAGATTTTCAAGCTTAGCCCCGCATTTACCGGCATCAGCCTCGGCATTGGCTTGCTGATGCATGTGCTGTACAGCGCGATGCCAGTGAAAGCCGGCACGGGCATACAGAAATGGCGGCATTTCGCGCAAAAAATTCCCTATCTGCTGCTGATCCTTTTGTTTTCCTGCCTGCCAAGAACCGGCAGCTGGACAGAGATGCTGATGCAGATTCTGCAGTGCATCGGCTTTTGCGCCATTGGCCTATTTTTAGTCTCTATCTACGAAAACCGCGCCAAACGCTTTGAATAGCGCGGCGCGGTTTTTAAGTCTTTTTATTTTGCCAGCGCGCTGCAAGCGCGGAGCCTTACTGGCCTAAACGGTAGTATTCATAATGCACATTGGGGTCCTTATACACGGCATGTGTGCGCTGCTGGAAATCGGATACCCAATTTGAGCCGTTATACGCGGCAATATGCCCATAGACATGATTATGCGTACGGTCAATGATATAAATATCGCCTTTTTGCGGACGGTCAAAAGCCTGATTGATTTTTTGGTAGCCGATTTTTCTTAAAGTGCCGCCCCAATCCGCAGCCGCCACTGGGTGGCTGTTAAATTTGGCGCCCGCTGACTCCAAAGCCAGGCGCACGCTCTTCGCGCATTTCTGACTGCTGGTTTGCGCAGTAACGCCACGCAACCGCTGTGCAAACTTATCAATATCAATACGCTGGCCGTTATTCGCGCCAAACACGCTTTTCGGCTTGGCATTGCGGCTAGAGGCTTGATCAGACACTTTCTTAACATTTTTGCCGTGCTGTGAACGGATCACGATTTCTGCTTTCACTGGGCTATGCGCGTTCTGCATGTCCACGCTTTGATCATAAACCATTCTTACAACAACCTCCTCTGCAATCAAAATTGATTACGTTTACATATTTTAACCGTAGGGGATGGTACGCCTAGATGAGAATAATTTCATAGAAAAAATGTAATAAAATTTTATCAAACTCAGCATTGATGCTTCAAATGCTTATTTTTATATCAATTTTCAGGAAAATTTACCGTCTGCGCCGGCGAAAATTAAATGCTGCATCATAAGCCTAAACGGTAATATTCATACTTTAATCCGGTCTCTTTATACACATCGTAACTTTTCTGCTTAAAGTCAGAGACCCATTCAGAACCGCTAAATCCAGCGATATGGCCATACACATGCTTGTTCGTGCGCCGGATAATATAAATATCCCCTTCCTGCGGATTGTCAAATTCAGGCTGAATTTGCTTATAGCCAATTTTCGTCAGCGTGTCTCCCCAATCTGAGGCTGCCACTGGATGGCTGCCAAACACGGCGCCAGCACTTTGCAGCGCCATGCGGATGCTGCGCGCGCAGCGTTTTGAGCTGACATGCGCCTTAATGCTGTCCAGCGTTTGAACAAATTTATCTAAGTGAATGACGGAAGCATGGTCTGAATCTGAATTAAAATCCCCTGTAAAGCTTTCCTCCTTATCCTCTGTATTTAAGCTTGCTGTTGGGCTGGGTTGCATCACATCGGGATCTAAACGGACACGGCTTGGAGGATATTTATGGCTGTTCTGACTCCGCAGTGCGATCTGCACGGGTGCAGAGTGAATAGTTTGATGAATTTCAGTGTGATGCAGATCTACAAGCATGCGTGTTCCTCTAATTCCCTGTAAAGAATGTTCTGCCGTGCGCTCCGGCAGCAGCGCTTTGGACGGATTAGATACTAAAAAACCAAACTTAAAACTTCTTTATATAAATGTAATCCATTCTTTGAAACGTCTTGGCAAGGCGAATTTTTTGCAACCTGTTATTTGCTGCATCCGGTAAGCCCGCTGTATAGGCAAGCCCTATTTTATGCATGCAGCCAAATCCGCTGACGCTCGATTGACAATGCTTAACAGTTTTATCTGCAGCCAAAAACAGCTAATATGTGCGGCCAGCAAAACAATTTTCATGAGAGTGATATGCGCCAATATTTAGACCTTTTACAGCACATTCTTGACAACGGCGGTGACAAAGGTGACCGTACCGGTACGGGAACCCGCTCTGTATTTGGTCACCAAATGCGCTTTGACCTTTCCAAAGGCTTTCCTTTGCTCACCACCAAAAAAGTCCACTTCCGCTCTATTGCGATTGAACTGCTGTGGTTTCTAAAAGGAGACACCCATGTTAAATATTTGCAGGACAATAAAGTTACGATTTGGGATGAATGGTCTACAGCAGAGCAAACCGCGCGCTTTGGCCGCCCCGAAGGCGAATTAGGGCCTGTTTACGGCCATCAATGGCGTAATTTCGGCGCAACCAAAAATGCAGACGGCTCATTCAATCAAGACGGTTTTGACCAGATTCAGTGGCTGGTCAATGAAATTAAAGCCAATCCCAATTCCCGCCGCTTAATTGTTTCCGGCTGGAACCCGAATGAAGCCGGGAACGTGGCCTTGCCGCCCTGCCACACCTTATTCCAATTTTTTGTGCAGAATGGCAAATTGTCTTGCCAGCTGTATCAGCGCAGCGCAGATGTGTTCCTCGGCGTACCGTTCAATATTGCCAGCTATGCCCTGCTGACGCATATGATTGCGCAGGTCTGCGGCCTGGGCGTCGGTGATTTTGTCTGGACAGGCGGCGATACGCATTTATACACCAACCATTTTGAACAGGCCAAGCTGCAGCTCAGCCGTGAACCGATGGCGCTGTGCCAATTGAAATTGAATCCTGAAATTCACGACCTGTTCGATTTTAAATTTGAAGATATTGAAATTGCAGGTTATGAATCACATCCCGGCATTAAAGCGCCTGTAGCTGTTTAATTACACCGCATTGCCAAAAAAATAAAATCCCGCTTTGCGAAAAGCGGGATTTTGCATTTTAATAGAGGCAATTTTTACCGTTTTTGAGTACTGCGCTATGGCGTTCCAAAATTTAGAAGTTGTACACGTCGTCGCTATGGATCAGCAGCATTGCATTGGCAAAGGCAATGACCTGCCTTGGCACATTTCAGCAGACCTGAAGCATTTTAAAGAAATCACCCAAGGCGGTGTAGTGGTTATGGGCCGCAAGACTTTAGAGTCGATGGGCCGCACGCTGCCAAAGCGTGTGAACTGGGTGATTACCCGCGATGCGGACTGGTCTTATGCAGGCGCAAAAGTGGCGCACAGCATTGAAGAAGCGTTAGCCCTGTCTGCGCAAGATGTCAAAGCCTCGGAAAAACCGAAAAGCATTTTTATTATCGGCGGCGGTGAAATTTTCAAGCAAACCCTTGATATTGCAGACCGTTTGGAATTAACGCATGTCGAACTGGATGTGCAGGGCGATGCGCACTATCCTGAAATTCCGGACAGCTTTAAAAAAGTTCAGGCAGAGCAGCATATTGACGACAAAACAGGGATTGCATTTGAGTTTGCAACCTACCGAAAATAAACAATAATTCATTAGAAACAGCTGAATATGCACAACATTGGCAAAACAGAATTCATCAGGGCTTTGGGAGTCGGCGCACTGCACGCCCTCTTCAGCTTATTTGTGATTCTGTCTTCCATTTGGCTGTGCATGGCGCTGTGGATTCAAGAGCCCCTCAGCTGGCTTTGGAGCCGAATACTGATTGGCGCTTGGATTGCCTTTGCGCTCAGCATCCTTGGCCTCTACGCCGCCCAGCCTTTTTTCAGCCGCAAAAAAGACGCTATCATTTATATTTTAGGCTTTCTGTGCAGCCTGCTTTGGTATTTTGGGCTGGAGGCTCAGCAAGACCGGGAATGGGCGCCTGAAGTGGCTAAAATGCTGCATTATGAACAGCAGGGCGATCTCATTACCCTGCATAATGTCCGCAATTTCGACTGGCATCCTGACGGCAGCTACACAGAGCACTGGGAAACCCGCCAATTTGACCTGAATCAGATTACTGGGGTCAACATCATTACCTCGTACTGGATGGGGCCCAAAATTGCCCACACCTTGGTCAGTTTTGATTTTGCCAATAGCCGGACGCTGACGTTCTCGATCGAAATCCGCAAAGAAAAAGATGAGAAATTTTCTGCCATTGGCGGTTTTTTCCGTAAATACGAACTCAGCCTAGTTGCCTCAGATGAAAAGGATCTGATTTATACCCGCAGCAATATCCGCGGTGAGCAGGTCTACTTTTTCCCAGTGAATATGCCCAAAGCTGCACGCATGGCGCTTTTTGAAGAGTATCTGCATAAGGCAGACGAGCTGGCCAAACATCCGAAATGGTACAATACCTTAACCAGCAACTGCACAACGCTGGTCTTTGATATGGTACAGGCGGTGTCGCCGCAAGAGCTCCCTGCCGATTACCGCTTACTCGCTTCCGGCTATCTGCCCAATTATCTTTACGATTTGCATGCCATTTCACCGCAATGGGATCTGCATACATGGTATCAGCGCGCGCATATCAATCCTCGAGTCAGCGGATATCAGCACATCAGCAGTGCAGATTACTCATATTTGATCCGCAAAGGCTTACCGCATCCAGCAGAATAAGCGCTGAATGCCAAATTAAAATAAAGATACAAATACGGCTGGAGCTTTAACTAAATATTTGTTTATATACAACTATGCCTACTTAAAACAAGAGAATCCCATAATGTTAAAAAATCTTCTTTTAGTGGCGGCGCTCGGTTCAGCGGCCGCCTTTACTGGATGTGAAAGCATGCAGACTTCTCCGCATATGACCGAAAATCTGCAGCTTCTGCAAAATAAAACATGGATCGCTACACAAATTGGCGGCACTGCCATTAAAACAGCGCCGAATGCCCGAAATATTCCAAGCATTCAGTTTGATGAAGCCTCTAAGCGTGTTTCAGGCTCTGACGGCTGCAACCGCATTATGGGCGCGTACACGGCTGGCAATGACACGCTGCTGCTCAGCCAGCTGGCAAGCACCCGCATGGCATGCATCAACAACGGCAATATTGACCAGAAATACAATGAAGCGCTGTCTAAAGTGACGCATTACCAAGTGTTTGGCAAAACATTGAAACTGCTGGACCGCCACGGCAACCTGCTGATTCAGTTTGAAAGCGCAGTGCAGCCCCGCTGATCCGAATCAAAGCCTGCTTATGCAGGCTTTTTCTTTGCCCGGCATGCAGCCAGCATTGCAGCTGAACAAAATGCCCTTATATATTCATTAATATTAAGATAGGAAATGATTATGCAGCATGCATTATTTGGCGGCGGCTGTTTCTGGTGCACGGAAGCTGTGTTCCTGCAGCTGAAAGGCGTCAGCGCTGTCACCAGCGGCTATGCGGGCGGACACGTTCAGCAGCCGACCTATGAACAGATCTGCAATGGCGATACCCAGCATGCCGAAGTGATTATGATTGACTATGATGAAGCCCAGATCAGCTTCACGCAGCTGCTGGATGTCTTCTTTGCAACCCATGATCCAACCACGCTCAACCGCCAAGGCAATGATGTCGGCACGCAGTACCGCTCCGTAATTTATTATTTGAATGAAGAGCAGCGCGTGCAGGCGCGGCAGAGGATAGATGCCCTGAAAGCGGACGGCTTGAACATTGTCACAGAGCTGAGCCCTGCACCGGTTTTCTATCCTGCTGAAGACTATCATCAGAATTTCTTTGCCCGCAATCCATCACAAGGCTACTGCAATTTTGCCATTCCGCCGAAACTGATGAAGCTGCGCAGCAAGTTCCAAGACTTGCTGAAAGAGGAATAAGCGGCCTGTCATATTAAGAAATAAAAAAAAGTGGCTCAATGGCCACTTTTTTTATTTCTGAATCAATCAATTATCTGTTGCAAATGCAATATCGCTGAGGCCGGCTTCGCTCGCGCGGGACATCACTTGCGCTACAGTGTCATAGCGTGCTTCTTTGTCTGCTTTTAAAATCACTGTCGGCTGACGCGGCGCTTTACCCGCTTCTGCAAAGCGCTGTTCCAGCTCTGCCAGTGTAATCACCTGATCATCCCAAGCGACATCACCGTTCGCATTGATGCTGACTTGCACCTTTTGCGGCGGCAAATCCACAATATCCGCAGTGGTTTTTGGCAAGGTTAATGGAATTGATGGGTTGGCAACGGTCGCTGTCACCAAAAAGATGATCATCAATACCAGCATAATATCGATGAGCGGAATGAGGTTCATCTCATTCATGCCTGCATCGTTGTCTTCACCCAATTGAAAAGCCATTAAGCTTGACCTCCAACTAAACCTTCCTGAACTGCTTTCACTTCAGCTTTTTTTGCAGATTCCTGCTGCAGCATGGTATCAATCAGCAAGCCATGCGCTTGGTCTTGCAATTCATTGGTCAGCGTGCGGTTAAAGCGCACTGCAATGTTGTAAGCCAATACCGCTGGAATCGCTACAGCCAAACCCAAGCCAGTCATAATCAGCGCTTCACCGACCGGTGTAGCTACTTGCGCTAAGCCGGCCTGGCCGCTCTTGCCTACGGCAACCAAGGCATGGAAAATGCCCCATACGGTGCCGAACAAGCCCACAAACGGCGCTAATGACGCAATTGTTCCGAGAACAGATATGCCTTTTTCAGCATTGGCTTTTTCAGCTGCAATTTGACGCAGCAGCGCCTGCTCAGCCACAGCTTTACGCTGTTCAAAGCTCAATGGCGACAATTTCGCTTTTAATGCATTCACTGCATCTGAAAGGCGGTTATACGCCACTTGCTTCAATTGGCGCGTGCCCATAATGCGCAAGGCAAAAATAGTCCACGTCACAATCGACATCGCCAGCAGGACAAAATACAGTGTTTTGCTGACTGCATCGGCATGCTGCCAATAAACTGAAAAGTTCATACTCGAACTCCTAAAGGGTTAGCCGGTTATTTAAGCTGAAAATCAAATGGCTGTTCCACTTTTGTTGGATAGGCCACCCCATTTTCAATATATTTGGTCAGCTGCGCGCGTTTTACAGCAGCCGTTACTTTACGGTCCACTGCTGCGCCGCAGCTGGAATTCTTCGCCGTTACTGCAATCACTTTACCATCTTCATTGGCTGAGATCGCCACCATCATTGAGCATGATGATTTCAGCTCGCCTGGGGAAAACCGCACGCTTGGCGCTTTCAGCCAAGATACGCCGCCGCCCAGTGAGACGCTTTTAGACGCTGGCGGGGCTGCAGGCGCCGGCGGAACTGGCGGCGCAGATTTCACTACAGGCGCCGGCTCTGGCACAGGGCGTTTAGTTTCTGAAACTGTTGCGGATACCACTGGACTTGGCTTAGGCGTTTCTACTGGCTTAACTGCCGGTTTTGGCGCATCCGCTTTTTTCACCTGCTGCACTTTTTCCACTTTTTTAGGCGGCGGCAAAGGCTTGTCTACGATTTTGACCTCTTTCGGCTTCGGCGGCTCTTTCTTCGGTTCCGGCGGCTTCGGCTTCGGAGGCAATGGCTTAGGCGCTTCTTCCAATTTGACGAAACGGACTTGAATCGGGTCTTTTTCGACAGGCTTAAGTTCAGGAGTCTTCATATGGCTGACCCCCCACAGTACACCGGCATGTCCAATCACGACCGCTGCCAGTGCAGTAATCACTTTCTTTTTCATTGGATTCGGAGCTGGCATCATGGGAGCAGAAGATTGACTCATTAAAATCAGTTACCTTGAAGAAGCAGTGCGCTGTGCATTCCAATTTGCAATTCAGCTCATTGGATAGCGCAATAAAGTGGCACAATGATAAATGAGAAGTGTTTTCATTTGCAACTATTAATTTGCCTATTTTTATGGCTTTTTCGAATGCACATTGCGCCATAAAAAAAGGCATACTTTGAGTATGCCTTTTTCAATCCAAAATTCAATGCCTTATTGGAATACGACTGTTTTATTGCCATCGACAATGATGCGGTCTTCCAAATGCCATTTCACAGCGCGCGCCAAGACATTGCGTTCAACGTCCTGACCCAGTTCCCGCAGCTGCTCAACCGTAAAGTCATGGCTGACGCGCTCTACATCCTGTTCAATGATTGGACCTTGGTCCAGCTCTGCAGTCACATAATGCGCTGTTGCGCCAATCAGTTTCACGCCTTTCTCATGCGCCTGCTTATAGGGGTTCGCGCCCACAAAAGCCGGCAGGAATGAATGGTGAATATTGATGATTTTCATTTCCCATTTGCGCACAAACTCTTCATCCAGAATCTGCATGTAGCGCGCTAAAACCAGCAAGTCATTGCCTTGCATCATGTCATCAATTTGCGCATAGGCTTCGCGCTTATTTTCTTTGGTCACGGGCACAACTTCAAAGGGAATGCCGAAGTTTTCTACCGCTTCACGCAGCGTTTCATGGTTAGAGACCACTTTGGTAATTTCGCATGGCAGGCCGCCGCGCGAATGACGCCATAACAGCTCAAGCAGCGCATGGTCCACTTTAGAGACTAAAATGCCGACTTTTTTCACATCACTGACCAGCGCTAAGCGCCAGTGCATGGCGTAACGGGCAGCGACATTATTTTCAAAGGTCTGCAGCAAATTGTCTTTGCGGCTTTGCAGACTGTCTAATTCGAACTCAACACGCATGAAATAGCGCCCGCCCTGAGCTTCAGTCGCGTATTGATCAAGTGCGGTAATATTTGCTCCATGATGATACAAAAAGCTCGATACAGCTTGCACAATACCCGGCTTATCTTCGCAGGTAATGAGCAAGCGTGCAGTATTTGCAGTCGACATATTCATTTTGATGTGTATCGCTAAATATAATTAATAAAAAATAAGCCGAGTATTCTAACCCGTTTTAGAGCCAGACTAAATAGGAGCTGCAAAACATTCATTTCAGCTGCCGGCCTAAATGCCTTTAGTCATAAATTCGGCACAGCCTGTCTTTCTGCGTCCGAATGCCCAAGGCATAAAAAATACCGCCCCTTTTTAGGAGCAGTATTTTGCGAATGCAGGAAGTTCAGCCTGCTGAAAAAAAGCTTATTCGCTCTCCGATGATTTATGTGAAGACAGGCTGGCAAACAGTTCTGACTCCCCCATCGTTTCCAGCAAATGCTCATACGTTTGACGGCTTTCACCGCGCAAATAGGCGCCTTCCAAAAACACCATCTGACGCAGCGCCTGCCAGACCCATTTTTCTTCCAAATGATTGGAATCGGTAATATGGCCCGACATATACAGAAAGTTGGTCCAGTTGGTCAGCACAATCCACAAGTTAATAACCAAGGCTTCAATTTCAGAATCCGTCATTTCCATGAGGCCGGCTTCAACGAAAGCTCTGTAAATTTTCTGGCCCTGCTGCATCACCTGGCCGGCAAAGCGCGGATACATCTTGCGGAAATCAACATTATTTTCCACCAAATGATAGACGTCGCGGTGCAAAAAGCGGTAAGCCCACAGCTGGCTGCTCAGGACTTGAAAATAACGGATTTTGTCATTGGCATCCAGCGGGCGGTCATCCGGCAGCGCGAGCATTTCCAAAGTTTCCTTTTGGTACTGCTCCATCAGCTCTTTGATAATTTCGCTTTTATTTCGAAAATGATAATACAGATTCCCAGGGCTCATCCCCAATTCAGCTGCAATATGATTGGTCGTAACAGAACGCTCGCCGCGCTCATTAAACAGCAGCAGGCTGAGCTGCAAAATACGTTCTTTTGTTTTCAGCGTCTTAGTCTGGGACATCCTAAAATAACCATGAGTTCAATGTGTTATATAACGAACACATAAAGTAACTTGACTATTTAGAGCATTTACTCTAAAAATAATTTAATCGCTTATTTAAAAATGGCAGCGCGGTATGAACAGTCAAACAAAAACAACTTCCATGACACCACATTCATTTGAAATTCAGCACTTGAATGAAGTGCTGGAACAGCAAAAGCACGCTTATTTGCGCTACCCTCTGCCAACAGCAAAAGAGCGCATTGACCGTTTAGCAAGGCTTAAGCGTATCTTAGTTAAGTACCAAGATCAATTTGCTGAAGCAATTAATCAAGATTACGGTAACCGCTCCATCAGTGAAACTAAAATTGGTGAACTGCTGACCTGCCTGGAACACATCAAATATTACAGCAAGCATTTAACTGGCTGGATGAAGCCATCCAAACGCCATGTCGGCATTATTCATCAGCCTGCAAAAGCATGGGTGCAGTATCAGCCTCTGGGCGTTGTCGGCATTATCACACCGTGGAACTATCCTTTGCTGCTGTCTATCGGCCCATTGATTTGCGCTTTGGCTGCCGGCAACCACGCCATGATTAAAATTTCCAGCTCATCGGCCGCCTTTGGCGCAGTGCTGGAAAAAGCCTTGGCTGAGGCATTCCCGCTCGAACTGGTTGCTGTTGTGAATGGCGGCGGCGCCATTTCAGATGCATTCAGCCATCTGGCGTTTGACAAAATGATTTTCACCGGTTCAACCAATGTCGGCAAAACCGTGATGGCGGCCGCTTCTGAAAATCTGGTTCCGGTGATTTTGGAACTGGGCGGAAAATCGCCGGTTCTGGTGCATCCATCCATTGACTTGCAGGATGTTGCCGAACGCTTGGCTGTCGGGAAACTGTGGAATGCGGGCCAAACCTGCGTCGCGCCAGATTACCTGTTTTTGCCGCGCGGCAAAACTGCAGAATTTATAGACCGCTTTAAAGCTTGCGCTGAAAGCATGTACCCGCGCTTTGCTGACAATCAGGACTATACCTCGATTATTAATGATAAGCAGTATAACCGCCTGCAAAGCTATTTAGATGATGCCCGCGAACAGGGCGCGCAGATCATTGAAGTTAATCCTCAGCATGAAGATATGGCCGCTGTGCGCAAAATTGCGCCAACGCTGCTGACAGGCATCCGTCCGGATATGCAGATCATGCAGCATGAAATCTTCGGGCCGATCCTTCCAATCATGGAATATGATCAAATAGACGATGTTATTGAGTTTATTAATAGCCGTCCGCGTCCACTTGCTTTATACTACTTCGACTTTGATCAGGCGCGTGCAGATTATGTCGCACAGCGTACTCATTCAGGGCATTTCGGACAAAACACGGTTTTGACCCATGTCACGCAAGACGATTTACCATTTGGTGGCGTTGGTGCATCTGGCATGGGGAAATATCATGGTCCAGAAGGTTTCTTCAGTTTGTCGCATGAACGGTCAGTGATGTCGAATCCCAAGTTATACAGCTTGAAATTCATTCTTCCGCCGTTTAACAAGCCAATTCACAAGTTGATTTCAAAGACCCTTCTTCGCTAAATGATCAAGGCATGACCTATCGCACGGGTTCATGCCTAGTTTTAATGAAAATCGCTTGTCTTTTAAGCGCATTTTTGGTATAAAACGCCCCTTGAATGATTTCATCCGTTTACTTAATAACTAGCCGCACAATCGGTGCTGTCTAGCAATGGAGTTCACCATGTCTAAGGTTTGCCAAGTTACCGGCAAGCGTCCAGTCGTTGGCAACAACGTCTCGCACGCCAATAACAAAACCAAACGCCGGTTCGAGCCGAACCTGCATCACCACCGTTTCTGGTTAGAAAGCGAAAAACGTTTCGTACGTCTTCGTCTAACTACAAAAGGTATGCGTATTATCGACAAATTGGGCATTGAGAAGGTTGTTGCTGACCTGCGTGCTCAAGGTCAAAAGATCTAAGGAGTCTGAACCATGCGTGATAAAATTCGCCTAGTTTCTACTGCTGGTACAGGTTATTTCTATACCACAACTAAGAACAAACGTACTATGCCGGAAAAAATGGAAATCAAAAAATTTGATCCAAAAATCCGTCAACACGTAATCTTCAAAGAAGCTAAAATTAAATAATTTTAGCTTCTTGAAAAAAACGGCCTATTCAGGCCGTTTTTTTTTGCATTCTTTTTGTTCCGCTTGCTACACTTTCTTATATTTTGGCATTTTTTGTGCTTATTTTGATTGCCCTTAACTTTGGCTTAAGGAGTTTTTAGTGCCTCATGATGTAGAACTCATAATATTGCTTGCCGTCGGCTTTGGCTTGGCTTTAGTTTTTGGCTATGGCGCCGCCCGTTTGCGGCTTCCTCCCCTGATCGGCTATTTAATCGCCGGCATCATTATCAGCCCGAATACCCCAGGGATTGAAGCAGACATTCATCTTGCCAATCAGCTGGCTGAACTCGGCGTAATGTTTTTGATGTTTGGCGTCGGCATGCATTTTTCTTTAAATGATTTGATGCAAGTCCGCAGGATTGCCCTGCCGGGCGCAATCCTGCAAATTGCCGTCGCCACGCTGCTGGGAATGGGCGTGTCCATGATGTGGGGCTGGAGTTTCGGCTCCGCGCTGGTTTTTGGCCTGAGCTTATCCTGCGCCAGCACTGTGGTCTTACTGAAAGCTTTAGGCGACCGGGGGCTATTGAATTCCGTCAACGGCAAAATTGCTGTCGGCTGGCTGCTGGTTGAAGACTTGGTGATGGTTTTAGCTTTAGTGCTTCTGCCCGCAACGGCTGTGCTTTTAGGCGGACAGGCGCTGGAAGGCGCCGGCAGCGATGACAATATCTGGCTGACACTCGGCACGACGCTGCTGAAAGTCGCCGGCTTTATTGCCTTTATGCTGATTATCGGCAAACGCCTCGTACCGATGATTATGCAGATTGTCGCGCGCTTAGGTTCACGCGAGCTGTTTACGCTGACCGTGGTCGCCGCCGCAGTGTCGATTGCCTTTGGCGCATACAAAATTTTCGGCGTATCCATGGCTTTGGGCGCATTCTTTGCGGGCATGGTGGTGAAAGAGTCTGACTTCAGCCATCGCGCAGAAGAAGAAACCCTGCCTTTGCGTGAAATTTTTGCCATTTTGTTCTTTGTTTCTGTCGGCATGCTGTTTGATCCGCGCATTTTGATCGAGCAGCCGCTGCATGTCCTGGCGGTCGTTGCCATCATTATGATAGGCAAAACCATCGCGGCCATGGCATTGGTGCTGTTTTTCCGCTATCCGATCAATACTGCGCTGACCGTCGGCGCAAGCCTGGCGCAAATTGGCGAGTTCTCCTTCATTTTAGCGGCGCTCGGGGTTTCGCTGAATTTACTGTCGATTGATGGGCAAAATTTGATTTTAGCTGGCGCGCTGATTTCAATCACACTGAACTCTTTTGTATTTTCAGCCGTCGAACCAATTCAGAAATGGATCCGTGAGCGCTCGAATTTGGCCCGCTTGCTGGAACGCAGCGGTGACCCATTAGCCATGCTTCCAGATGAGGTCTCACAGGACTACCTGCGCGATCAGGTGGTGATTGTCGGCCATGGTGAAGTTGGCCGCCGCATTACCCGCAGCCTCATGGAAGAGAGCATTAAAGTGGTGATTGCGGAAGAAAACCGGGAAATTGTCGAAAACCTGCGGGAAAAAGGCATCGCTGCCGTGTGCGGCATGGCGACTGAGCCGAGTGTGCTCATTCAGGCGCATATTCAGCATGCCCGCTTGCTGGTGCTGTCCCCTATGGATATTTTAGACATCCATAAAATTGTCGATATTGCCAAAACCTTAAATCCCCAAATTCAAGTTTTGGTGTGTGCAGAAAGCAAGGAAGAAGCTGAAGTGATCCGCAGGGAAAATATTGGCGAAGTCTATTTTGCCAAAGAAGAAATGGCGAAGAATATGAGCAATCATATTTTGAACCAAATTCAGATTGCGCATCATGAAGCGCCAACGCATTAATCCTTTAATATGCGCTACCAATAAGGCTGTGCTGTTAAGCATCAGCCTTATTTTTTTATCTGAGATTGGCGACTGGCAGCCTGCCAGCCCACAGCATCTGAATTCATTCACATAAAATGCGTAACATTGAATTTATTTTATAATTCAATACAATCAATAAAAAAATACAGCATATTCAGTGCACTCAAGAGAGAAAAAAATGTTCATTATGTATCTGGGGTTTGCCGTTATTCTGATCGGTTCCATTGGCTTTTTAATTGCCGCCTTTAAAAACAGCATTTTATGGGGACTGGGCTGCCTGCTGTTTTCGCCAATATCCATCGTATTTTTAATTTTGTACTGGCAAGATGCCAAGAATCCATTTTTCTTGCAGCTGATCGGTATTTTGATTGTTTTTTTAGGGTCAATGTTTATTTCGCCTGCGCACATCAGCGGCGCTTAACGCTGAACCTCTCTTGTTCACCCATAATAAAAAACGCGCCAAAGGCGCGTTTTTTCAAAATTCTTTAAAATCATCAACTCATAAACTGCGGTTTTTCATCCACGACTTCAGCTTGCCATTCATTGACTTGTTTTTCCAGCAGACTGAACAAGGCTGCCTGAATCATATGCTGCGCAACCACAGGAGTTTCCTCCCCCAATAATGCTTTCACTTCTTCATTAAAATGAATTGTGACCAAGGGCTCTTTGTCAGACCCAGCATTACGCAATGCCAATTCACCGCCTTCCAGCTGAACCAGTTCCAAAACCGCTTCCTGATTTCCAAATAATTCTTTCAATTGTTCTATAGACATAGTTCCTCCATGTGCAACATGGTGGCAAAGGCACAAGCGCCTTGCATTGCTTAGACTAATATATATCGGGACCGATTATTGAAATTCAAGCGCCAAGCATCGGATTAGAATTCAACCATCTCGTTTCTGAAGCCGTCTATCAACTGAGTCAATTCACGATGCCATTCGCGCAGAATTTTCGTATCCGGCAGCCACGCTTGCGGTGTTTGCGTAACTTTAATGATGAGATTAGAAGAGGTTTCATCTTCCGGTTCCGGCGCCGTCGGTTCCGGCGCATACTGGCACATCCGGTATGCGCGCTTCAATTCAGCGATAAAGCCCCGCTGCGCCAACTGCTGCATGACGGTGACTTCAGGAGACACCTGGCCTTTGGCGGCCATATGCTCTTCAATGGATTTGAGCGTCGGCGCAGCATCATTCAGGCGGTAATAGCGCACCAGCTCCTGCAAGAACGCCAAAACAGCGCCCTGCAGATGAAAGACAGCCGATTCACGCAATGCCTGCGCTTGCTGAACATGGTCAACCTGCTCAGCCTGCTGGCAGGCAAGGCGGGCAAAATACAGTTTCTGATTGGTGCGGTCAGCATGAAAACGGGCAACGCGGGACATGGTTCAATTTCCTAAATTTTGGCTTTGAGTCTGCTCTTTAGCTTAATCGCAATATTCTGCAATTCACAATAAATATTACGGATGATCGATGTCAATTAAATAGATTTTACGCTTAGCGGGCACGGCTATTGGCGGATCAATGGGCCGGACATTGTCCAGCACCCACGCAGAATAGCCTTCAGCCCAATAGCTTGCGCAAGCCGCCACAAACTCATCCTTGCGCCAGGGATGCGCATCAATAATATCCGCAATCGCGACAGCCAAGCCTTGCTCTTCATCGCCATCACGCTTCAAATAGTGCTGATTTTCGACAATGACGACATCTTTTAACGGCAGCTGCTCAGGAGTCCATGATCGGACCTCCAGTGTTTTAATGCCTTGTGCAATACGCGTGCCGTTCGGGGCAACAATAGACAGCGCCAAGTATGCTGATGTCATGACTTCAGTTTCAACATAATGTCCGGCCTGCGAGCAGCAAATGCTGTGTGAATGAATGCCTGCATAAAAAAGGAGCAGTGACTGCTCCTTTTTAATTTACGCGTTCGGCTTATCGTCCGCGGCTTTCACGCGGATGCCCATGCCTTTCACTTTAAGCGTGTTCAAGCCCTTAATCGCTTTGATCGCTTCCCGGCCATTCGGCATTTCAACAAAGCCGAACCCTTTAGATTTACCCGTTTCCTTGTCCATCACAACCACAGCAGATTCCACTTTGCCAAATGGCTTAAACAGCTCCGCCAATTCAGCCTCTGTAATTGAGCGCTCTAAGTTACGTACTAAAATATTCATTCATTTTTCCAAATAGGCTGCATCATCAAAAAGCATTTGCCTATTTTTTGCTTTTTGAACTTGCGTGCAAAATCACGTCAAAGGACTATTTTAATCGAGATCGATGCCAAAATCTAAATTAATCGACTTGCGTTCAATTAAAGCGCTTTTCACGGTTTGTTCACGCGGCCTGTAATGCGTCTCAGAAGTGCATAAATTGCGGGTTAAATCATTCAGGAAATAGCTTTGCACTGTACGGCCCTGCTCATCGACCGTATCGCGCGCCCACATATTTAAATTCTGCTTGGTTAAAATCAGCTCGTTCTGCGCACGGGTCAGCGCGACATACAGTACGCGCCGTTCTTCTTCCACGTCATCAAAATTTCCCTGCGCGCGCGCATGCGGATACTGCCCTGCAGAGACATTGGCCACGTAGCAGACTTTCTGCTCGGTTCCCTTGGCGGAATGGATGGTAATCAGCGTGACCACATCATCTTCGGACTGGCGCTCAATCTCGCTGATCGACACTGGATCCAGCACGTATTCTTCAAGGAATTCAGCCAACTGGCCATGCTTGGACGCCAGCTGCTTCACCAGTTCAAAATCGCCTTGGCGGCGGTGCCAGTCTTTTTTATAGTTTTCAGCCAGCTGTTCTTCTATGGCCTGAATCGCAAGGCTGACGCATTCTTTCACTTCGTGGCGGATCACCATCATCTGCTTCATCATCAGAATGGCCTGATCTGGCACTTTGCCGAATTTTTCCAGTTTCTGCCCAATCGCGTCCATTTCCGGTTCCTGCAGCAGCTGATGCGACAGCTTGCTCGCGCCTACATCACCCACGCCATTCCACAGCGTCAGAAAGCGCATCCATGCAATATCGTCCAGCGGATTCGCCACCACGCGCAGCAGGCTGAGCAGATCTTTCACATGCGCGGTTTCCAGCAGCTTCATGCCGCCAATAAAGCGGTAAGGGACATTGCCGGCAATGCAGGCGGCTTCAATATGGCGCGCGGCAAAGCTGGAACGCACCAGCACCATGTGGTCCTTCCATTTCGCGCCTTCCAGATAATGGCGCTCTTTAATATCCACCGCAATCCATTTGGCTTCATCAAATTCATTGGGAAAGATATGCATTTTCGGCTTGGTGCCATCGCCGCGGTAAGCTTCTAAACGCTTATCATATTTGATTGGACTTTGATCCAGCAGCCAGTTCGACAGGTCTAAAATTTCCTGCGTTGAGCGGTAATTCTTTTCCAGTTTAAAGATCTGTGCATTCGGCACGCGCTCTTTAAAATGGTGGATATTTTCAAAATCTGCGCCGCGGAAGCCATAAATCGACTGCGCATCATCCCCCACGCAGAACAAATGCACTTTGTCTTTGAGCGGTTCCAGCAGCGCCCACTGCAAAGGATTAGTGTCCTGCATTTCATCCACCAGCATGTGCTGGCAAATTGAAGACACATAATCGACTAAGCCCTCGGACTGCGCCAAAGCCGAGGCCACCACCGCCAAAATATCGTCATAGTCCAGAAAGCTGCGGTCGCGCTTGCGCTTTTCATATTCTTTCATGATCTCGGCAATTTCATCTTTCATGTCCAAAAATTCCGGCAGCTGCTTTTCTAAAGCCAGGCTGAGTTTCTGGCGGGTGTTGCGCGCAAAAGAATACAGGTCGCAGAGTTCTTTTGGTTTCGGCAGCTGATTCGGATTTTTTTTGTCGTCTTTGCCGCGGATCAGGCGGAACAGCATCATCTGATCATCACGGTCAATAATCGAAAACTGCTCTAAGCCAAAGGCATTTGGAATCCGGCGCAGCAGGTACATGCAGAAGGTGTGAAAGGTGGATGCGCGCAGGCCCTTGGCTTGGTCGCCTAAGGCCAGCTCTACCCGCGCCACAATTTCACTGGCGGCGCGGCGGGTAAAGGTTAAAATTTGAATTTTGTTGGCTGGCACACCTTGATCAATCAGGTAGGCAGCCCGCGCTACGATGGTTTTGGTTTTGCCGCAGCCTGCGCCGGCCAAGACCAGACTGTGCTGGGTTTCGGTAATGGCGGCTTGTCGTTGTTGAGGATTTAATTCATCAATCAGGCTGGCTAAACTCATAGTGTCTCATCGCGCTAGGGAGGCGGGTAGTTTAACAGAGCTGACTGCAGAAAACTTGGCAGAGAAATCTCTGCTGAGATTTTAGCGAAGCGCCAATGACTAAAATAATTCTCACAGGGCTCAAATGCGCGTGCTGGGCGGCATCTTTGCCGTCCGCTGAATTGGCGCATATCCAGATGTACCTACAAAGGATCTTGTTGCCTTACGAAGCAGTACTTCTCAGCCCTCATAAGCAAGAAAGGCTTGCTCGGAGGCGCAGCTCCATGCCAATAATTTGAAGCAAAGACATGCTTCTGCGGATGAAATTTTAAAATCCTCTATAAATCCTCAGCCCCATTGACGCCAATCATCACTCTCTACAAAAAACCGCGCAGCATTATGGTTTCAATGGAATAGAATCAGCCAGTGTATGAACAAAGGCGCCCACTGCCTTTTCCAAATTCATTTCTGCATTTTTCAGCGCATCCTGCAAAACACAGTCTGGCGGATTAATGCCAATAATCTGACTAAACCCTAAATCATACAGCTCATCAATGCCTTCCCCCACCAAACCCGCAAAAGCAATTACCGGCTTATTGAACTGCTTCGCCACCTGCGCCACGCCATACGGCGTTTTGCCAAACTTAGTTTGAAAATCAATTTTACCCTCGCCCGTCAGCACATAATCCGCCTGCGCAATTTTCTCCGCCAAGCAGCACTGTTCAATCACCAGCTCCACGCCCGATTGAACCCTAGCTCCGGCAAATGCCATCAGTCCAAAACCTAAACCACCTGCTGCTCCAGCACCGGCAAAATTTCGGCATGCATGTCCCGCTGCATGTTCAGCAACATCGGCAAAATGACCGAGGCTGCGATCTAAGATTTGCACCATCTCATCATTGGCGCCTTTTTGCGGGCCAAATACATAAGATGCGCCATTTGGCCCGCACAGCGGATTATTCACATCTGATGCAATGACAATCTCAACCGCATTTAAGCGTGGATCTAAGCGGCGCAAATCCATGCTTTGGATGCGGTTCAGACTGCCTCCGCAAGCAGCAACAGAATTGCCGGCAGCATCAAAATATTTTGCCCCCAATGCCTGCGCCATGCCCGCACCGCCATCATTGGTCACACTGCCGCCCAGGCCTAAAATCATTTTCGTCACACCTAAATCCAGCGCTTTCATGATCATTTCACCGGTACCACAGGTTGAGGTCAGCAAGGGATTGCGCTGTTCAGGCTTTAATAAATCAATGCCATTGGCTTTGGCCATTTCGATGACGGCAGTGCTCCCCCCATCGATTAGGCCAAAATAGGTTTTGATCTGCTGATGCGGCAAAGGGCCTGTCACTTCACATGCAATGCGCTCACCGGCTAAAGCCGCAATCAAGGCATCCACGGTGCCCTCACCGCCGTCTGCCATAGGCACATGAATGCACTGCGCATCGGGCATAGCCCGCAAAATACCGCGCTGCATTGAAGCGCACGCCTGTTCAGCCGTCATGCTTTCCTTAAATGAATCGGGAGCAAGGATAAATATTTTCATAGGATCTTTTTTCATAAGCGGCATTCAGTTAAGCATGTTTTAACGCAATTTTCCTTTAGACTAAATAAAATTCAGCATCAGAAGAACGATCATGTCTCGAATCAATCTAGGCCAATCCGCCCCCGATTTATACAAAAAAGTTGCAGAGCTGGACGCCTTGGCTATGCAAAAAGTTCAAGAAGCGCAGCTTAGCGAAGGCTTTGCGCATCTGCTCAAACTGCGCGCGTCGCAAATCAACCAATGCGCTTTTTGCATCCGCCTGCATACGCAGGATGCGCTCAAAACAGGAGAAACGGCCGAACGTATTGCCCTGCTCAGCGCATGGCGTGAAACTGAATATTACGATCAGGCGGAAGGCGCTGCGCTCAGCTTGATGGAAGCCATTACTTTAGTCGCTGAAGGTCAAGTGCCTGATGAGGTTTATGAAGATGCCCTGCCTTTTTTGACCGATGCGCAAATCAGCGCAGTGGAATGGCTGGCGGTTGTCATTAACGCATGGAACCGGATTGCCGTCAGCAGCCGCTACAGCGTCAAACCTTAAGGCTGCAATAAAAAATGCCCAAGTCATCAACTTGGGCATTTTTTATCAATCAATGCTCAAACCAAAGCATCAATCCGCAGAACTTTTAGGGATTTCATGTTTAATATAAGATGCAAAACTGAGATAGTTAATGCCTTGAAATAGAATATCCATCGCAAGGAACAAACCTAACACCCAGAACGGCGCATCGGGTGATTTTAAAATTATGACGCCAGCAGCTAAGGTCAATAGGCCTGAAAATAATGTCCAGCCCCAGCCTGGCAATCCTCGAAATAAAATGGCGTTAAAAATACGAATCACACCCGCAACAATTAAAATAATCGCCAAAACATTGGTGAGTACAATCGCAGTTTTTACCGGGGTGCTAAACGCATAATACCCAGCAACCAAATACAATACGCCAAACAGCGCCCAAAGCCACCGGAAGCCGCCCTCAAAAATTTTAAAGGCTGCGAGCAAGTGCAATATGCCGCCGATCATCATTAATGTGCCGAAGATAAATATAGCGGATAAGGTGGCAAAAGGAAGAGACGCCAGCAGCACAATACCAAAAATGGTCAATAAAACACCTAAGCCAATGTACCACTTACGGTTTTGATGCAGCTGGCTACGGATTAAATCATTTCCTACAGTTTTCATACTTATTCTCAAGTTTTAATAGGGATGATTTAGTTTTAACATGATTTATTGACGATCTAAAGCCCAAAAAGTTAGTCAAAATGTAGCAATTTAAGCGCCTTAATTTGTGGATAACTTTTGAGTTATCCGCAGAGATCCGCTTATTTGACCCAGCCTATTTCAGCTGCCGTTTGTGCATTGATTAGTGTCTGTTCCAAACTATCAGGCATCTTGCTCTTGGTTTGGGAGACTGGAATGTGCCCGGCCATCAATTCTGCTTTGGCTTGCGGAAATAATGGCTTCTGATCTGGAAAAGCATAGCCGATTGGATAGATTGGCTGTCCTGTCGCTATCTCATATTTATCGGTAGCGCCAAAGGCATGCAGCAGCTCATGCACCAGCACAATTTTATTTTGCGCCGCCTGCTTTTTGGATGCGAACAAATTGACCGAGCCAATCCGGCCATTTTCAAGCGCCGTCGAATGCTTCAGTTCACGGGTCTTCGCAGGGTCATAATAATTTAAAAACAGGGTCAGGCTCGGTGCGCCATCCGCCTTTTGATGCTGCTGCCACGCGTAATAGCGGAATTTTAAACTCCATAGGACGACATCCCACAATCGGGCCTGATCGGGCACCTTCGGCGGCAATACTTTCAGCTCCCGCCCAATATTGAAATAAAAATAAATCGGCTGACCGCGGTACTGCTGCGCATATTCTTGCAGGTACGCTTGCGCACCCTGAAAATCCTGCACGCTAAGCTTTTGAATATACCGCTGCGTGCTGGGTAAGCCATCTGCATTAATCGGATGCAGCAGCACAAAAACCGGCTTGCGCCAATCCTGGTTTTTATCTTTCCATGCATTGACGGCAACGATCAGCAAAATAACCAGCAGACACAAAATCCGAATTTTTTTCCACATAGCTGAAACTCTGATCTATTTATTTAATAAGTATTTATTTTCAATAATGCAGAGGGCTGCCGATTTACAAAATTTTCCCAAAGATACTGGTAAAGTAAGCGCTGCCCGCCAAATTCAGCCTTTTCAACAGCTTCATCTAAGCTGAACCAGCCATATTCTGTATGTTCATCATTTAAAACCACGGCTTGCTGTTTATCGCAATAAACAGCAAATACAGGGATCAGCTCAATCACATTGGCGCTGGCTTCATAAAACTGCTCCAGATAATCCGCACTGTACAGCTGCTGAACCTGAATGCCTGTTTCTTCGCAAATTTCACGGACAATAGCCTGGCTAGCTGTTTCACCTGATTCTATTTTTCCGGCAATGTGGCTCCAAAACCGGCCTTTGACCCGCTTCATCAATAAAATTTTGAACTGGCCGTCAAACTCAGAAAGCAGCACGGCAGAAACAACAATTGAGCGGATTGGAATCATCAGCATCCCCATCAAATATAATCAATTTTATCAGCGGCAAATTTCCGCCATCCTATAAAAAATGCCGGCATCCGCCAGCATTTTGTCACATCTTAAGCTTTAAGCTTCAACCCATTTGCCGTCTTGGTAAACCAAAGACCACTTGGTTTGCTTGCCTTCCGGCGTTTCCGAACCAATGTATTGCGCCTGATTTTTCCGGCTGAATTTCACTAATGTTGGATTGCCTTCCGGGTCTTGATCCGGCGCCTGCAAAATAAATTGATATTTTGGATCCAGCTGCTCTGCAACACTGCGCAGTTCCGCTACTTTCGGTGCGCGCGTTTCACGGATTTTCGGGAACTTGCTGGCGGCTAAAAACAGCCCCGCTGCGCCGTCACGCAGCACAAAGAAGTCATCATGCTTCGCTGAACGCAAATGTTCCATTTTGATCGGGTCTACACGCGGCGGCGCAGGCTGGCCATTCTTCAAGACTTTACGGGTATTGTCACAGCTCATGCACGCGAAATAAGGGCCAAAGCGGCCAGTCTTCAGCTGCATTTCACCTTCGCATTTATCGCAAGGAATGGTTGGGCCATCATAGCCCTTAATCTTAAACTCGCCTTCTTCAACTTCAAAACCGCTGCAGTCCGGGTTGTTGCCGCAGATATGCAGTTTTCGGCCGCCATCAATCACATAGCTGTCCATCGCGGTGCCGCAGATTGGACAGCGCTTTTTCGACATCAAATCTGCCGTTTCAGCACTGTCATCATCAGAAAGCGCAGCCAAAGACTCCACAGGCGTTAAGTTCAGCGTGCCTTTACAGCGCTCTTTCGGCGGCAGGTTATAGCCTGAACAGCCCAGGAATACGCCGGTTGTCCCCGTACGGATCTGCATTGGACGGTCGCATTCTTTACAGTGCACATCCGCCACTTCGACCGGCAGGTTGCGGCGCATGCCGCTTTCACCCTGCGCATTGGTCAGGCGCTGCTTGAAATCGCCATAGAAGCTGTTCAGCAATTCTTTCCAATTGCGCTCACCTTCCGCCACTTTATCCAGCTGGCCTTCAAGGTCTGCGGTAAAGTCATAGTTCATCAGGTTATTAAAGCTTTCATCGAGACGGTCTGTCACGATTTCGCCCATTTTCTCTGCATACAGGCGGCGGTTTTCCAGTTTCACATAACCGCGATCTTGAATCGTCGAGATGATGGCAGCATAGGTCGACGGACGGCCGATGCCTTTTTTCTCAAGCTCTTTCACCAAAGAGGCTTCGGTAAAGCGCGCAGGCGGTTTGGTAAAGTGCTGAGAAGGATCAAGCTTTTCAAGCTTCAATACTTCACCCACTTTCACCGCAGGCAATAATACATCATCATCTGACTTGTTTTGACCGCGGACTTTAGTGAAGCCGTCAAAGACCAAGGTACGGCCTTTGGCTTTCAGCTCTACGCCGTTCGCGTTGACTAAAATCGTTGAAGACAGGTATTCAGCAGGCGTCATCTGGCACGCGACGAATTGACGCCAAATCAGGTCATACAAACGCTGCGCATCACGTTCCACACCCACTAAGCTGTCGCCTTTTAAAGCCACATTTGACGGACGAATCGCTTCATGGGCTTCTTGCGCACCCGCTTTGTTGCCATAGCGGTTCGGCTTGGCAGGCAGATACTTCGCGCCAAACTCAGTCTCAATATGATGACGCACCATATTCACGGCATCGTCGCTCAGGAAGGTTGAGTCGGTACGCATATAGGTGATGAAACCCGCTTCATACAAACGCTGCGCCAGCATCATGGTTTTCTTCACAGAAAAACCTAAACGGGTGCTCGCCGCCTGCTGCAGGGTTGAGGTGATATACGGCGCGCTCGGATTAACCTTGGTCGGCTTATCTTCACGTGCTGCAACGGTATAGTCCGCATCTTTAATCAGATTCAATAAAGCATCAGTTTCTGCTTTGTTGTGCAGCTTTAATGTTTTGCCGTTTTGCTTCACCGCTTCCAGACGGATGTCATCTTTTTTCGATTTCGTGTCTGCAAAAACTTGCCAGTATTCTTCTGGAATAAACGCGCGGATTTCACGCTCGCGCTCAACCACCAGCTTCACCGCAACGGACTGAACCCGGCCAGCCGATAAGCCGCGGGCAATTTTTTCCCACAGCAAAGGAGAAATCATAAAGCCCACAACACGGTCCAGGAAACGGCGCGCCTGCTGGGCATTGACTTTATTGGTATCTAAACGCGATGGATGCTTAAAGGCTTCCTGAATGGCATTTTTGGTAATTTCGTTAAACACCACACGCTGATAGCGTGAATCATCACCGCCAATGACTTCTTTTAAATGCCAGGCAATCGCTTCCCCTTCACGGTCCAAATCCGTTGCGAGATAAACCTCATCAACCTGCGAAGCAAGCTTTTTCAGTTCCGAAACCACATTTTCTTTGCCAGGCAGCACTTCATAATGCGCTTTCCAGTCATTTTCGGGATCTATACCCATGCGGTTTACCAATGCGGACTGGGCTTTTTCAGCCTTCTGCGCATCGGTCAGTTTGGTGCGGGCTGCAGGTTTCTTTTCTGCCGTTTTGCTTGAACCGCCTGTAGGCAAATCACGAACATGGCCAACCGACGACTTTACAATGTAGTCTGAACCAAGGTATTTATTGATTGTTTTCGCTTTTGCAGGCGACTCCACAATCACTAAGGCACGTTTTTTTCCAGCATCAGTTTTTGCTGCCGCGCTTTTGGATGTGGACCGAGGAGCGTTCGCCATAATTAACCGTTAATCCTGTTTTTTAATGGGTCTAAAATTAAAGTTCAGCCAAAGAATTCAAATAGGCTTTGATGTCATCCAGCTGGGTGGCTCTCAAATCGGATTCTTCGTCCCAATAGAGTCCTACACAGTTTGCCTGCATATCAATAGCATAAATGCCCTTTAATGCAATGGGCAAATCTTTAAACTTGTCATCACCATGCACCAGCTGCAATTTTTGATCTGCTACGCGCGCGCGCATTAATGGCAAGCGGGCTTCTGGAAGCAGGATGCTGTAATACGCCACCATGCTGGCGCGCTTTTCAGAAACCATTGGAATTTTTGTCCAGTCCGGCGCAACCACTAAACGCGGATGCAAACCCATCTTGCGCGCTTTATCGCGCATGATGCCTAACGCCTTTTCTCTCGGGCTGACGCGAAGTCCTAAAATAGAGCCCAAAACAAAAAGAATGATGAAACCAATGACCCAAATACCCGTGTTTTCCATAGTACAACCTTAATGTTCCTTTATTAGAGTTGCATAAGCGCAATATAAAAGGCAAGTTGTGGCGACAAAAATTAATTCAAGAACATCTCGTGGCTGTAGAGCACTTCGTGACCATTCCAATAAATATAGCCTTTATCAATCAACTCTTTCAGCAGCAGGCGAATGTCTGATTTTGGAAACAGCTGCTCCAGCAGGTCCCGCAGCGCATAAATATCCTTGGGTTTTTCCTGTTTTAATTCATGCAGTTTCTTAATCACTTCCAGCTGCACAGGATCAACTTTCTGAAAATTGGCATATAAATTCTGCTGCGGATTCTGCGCTGCAGGCTCTGCCTCATCCGCGCTGCGCTGCGGTAAATCCAGCTGGGCAAAAGCATCCTGCATATTGTGCTGCAATGGCGCAGCATCTGCGTCTAAATTTAACTGCGCCCAGTGTTTGAGGACTTTTTTGCGGAAATTTACATGCGCGTCATCGCGCTTCACAATTTTCAAGTTAATCAGCATGCCGACCACCTGCTGCGCATTTTCCGGCAGCAGCTGCAGAATATTCGCCACCGAATTTTTTAACGATTCCAGAGTGTTTGGCTTTCCAGCGGCCTGAACCATGGCATCGCAATATTTTTTCACCATTTGCAGATGCGGCGTGGCTTTAATTGTATCCAAACTTGGGATTTTATATTTCGGACGATCAGATGCCGCCTGCTGTTCAGGCTGAATTTGAATCAGGCTGCAGCTGATATTGGAACCTTGCATCATTTCCAGCAGCATCTTGCTGCCCGCCGCTGCTGAAATGACTTCAACATGAGTGTCCACATCCAGAAGCGCCATTAATTGCCCCACCACCACTGCATATTCAAATTCTTTCTGCGGGGCTTCCGGAGTATCTAAAATGACGATTTGACCGCTGCTGATCCAGCTGGAAAATTCCGTTAAATCTTCCAAAGCATATTCAAATTTCCCTTGGCAATTAAATAAATACAGCACGGGATAGTGTTCAGTCACATCTCTCAGCAATTGCGCTGTCGGCATATTGTTTTCAAGATCGAGCAGTACGGCTTTAGCGGTCATAAAGGGAGAACTGTTTGGTGGATAGCGGTTGCTGTGCATTACAGCGGTTCGATGTAAAAAGGTCAATAACTAAAAGGCTTTTTCCAGTCATTCTCCAATGAACCAAGGCCTGCAATCAATAATGCGGCGGGCGGTTGGTCATTGGGTCAAAAGCCGCAATGCCTTCAGATAAGTCGGCAGATTCTATGCGTTGGTAAATCAGCTGCATTTGCGCTCTTAAATCAGCAATTTCAATGCTCTGGCGCGCAACCTGGTCATTCAGCTGATCAACTAAATCATCTAAAAATGCAATTCGGACTTGCAAATCTTCAATGGGTGCGGACAATGGCGCTTGATTATCAATATTTTGTTGTTTAGACACTTCAAGTCCTCATTTGAGATTTTTCAGGAAACATTATGGCCTATATTACTTTAAGGGATGTCCAACTTGCGTTTGGTGGACCTGCCCTGCTCGACGGCGCGAACTTTTCATTAGAGCGCGGCGAACGGGTGTGTTTAATCGGCCGTAATGGAGAAGGCAAGTCTACTTTACTTAAACTGATTGAGGGAAGTTTATTGCCCGATTCTGGTGAAGTTTCTCTGCAAAATGGCATCACCATTTCCATGCTGGCGCAGGATGTGCCGATGGACTCGGGCAAAGTCGCGGATATTGTGGCCGATGGCGCAGGCGAAGCCGCCGAAGTGCTCAGAGCCTATCATGAAGCCAGTGACGCTTGCGTACTGGGTGATATGGACGCCTGCGACCGCATGGGTGAACTGCAGCACAAACTAGATCAGCTGGATGGCTGGGCTTTAGAAACTAAAGTGAACTCCATCCTGAGCAAAATGGGCCTGGACCCGGATGCCGATTTGGCTGATTTATCGGGCGGCCGTAAGCGCCGTGTGCTGCTGGCCCGCGCCCTCCTCACACAGCCGGATGTATTGTTATTGGACGAACCAACTAACCATTTGGACGTTGAAAGTATTGAATGGCTGGAAAAGTTTTTACTCGATCAAAATAATTTAACTTTACTGTTCATCTCGCATGACCGTTCATTTGTGGACAGCATTGCAACCCGAATTGTTGAACTCGACCGCGGCACCCTGCGCAGCTATGAAGGCAACTATTCACGTTACCTCGAGCTGAAAGCGCAACAAATGGAAGCGGAAGAAAAGCAGAATGCCCTGTTTGACAAACGTTTAGCTGAAGAAGAGGTGTGGATTCGCCAAGGCATTAAAGCGCGTCGTACCCGTAACGAAGGTCGTGTACGTGCCTTAAAAGAATTACGTGAACAGTCGAAAGCGCGCCGTTCGCAGCAAGGCAAAGTCAGCATGGCAACACAAGACGCTAGCCGTTCAGGTAAAGTGGTCTTTGAAATTGAAAACTTAAGTGTTCGCTTTGGTCATGATGCGCCGATCATCAAAGACTTCTCTGCATTGGTGCTCCGTGGTGACCGTATTGGTCTTGTTGGTGACAACGGTGTCGGTAAAACCACCCTCATTAAAGCCATTTTAGGGGAACAAGAACATACGGGTACGGTGAAAACAGGTACGCAATTGGAAGTGGCTTACTTCGACCAATTACGTAATGCCCTCGACCTTGAAAAATCAGTCAAAGATAACGTGTCAGAAGGTTCGGACCATGTCGATGTGAATGGTAACCGTCGTCATATTTACAGCTATTTGCAAGATTTCTTGTTCTCACCAGAACGTGCGCGTACACCAGTCAAAGCTCTTTCAGGCGGTGAGCGTAACCGTATTCTTTTAGCTAAGTTACTACTTAAGCCATCTAACTTAATCGTGATGGACGAACCCACCAATGACTTGGATATGGTGACATTAGAGCTATTAGAAGAAATGTTGTCCGACTATAAAGGTACCTTACTGCTTATTTCGCATGACCGTGCCTTCATGGATAACGTGGTAACCTCAACTTGGGTGTTCGATGGTAAAGGCAATATCGATGAATACATCGGTGGTTACCAAGATTACTTACAACAACGACCAGATCAAACTGCGGTTGATCAAAAAAGTGCTGTGAAAAAAGCAGCGGCGAAAGCTGAAGCGAACGCAGCCCCTGCTAAAAAAGTCAAACTCAGCTATAAAGATCAGCGCACTTTAGATCAGCTGCCTGCTGAAATAGAAGCGCTGGAAAAAGAACAGGCGCAGCTGTCAGAAAAATTGGCCGACGGCTCCTGGTTTATCACGGATGCAGGCGCGGCAGCGAAGGCCTCGCAGCGCCTTGCAGAAATTGATGATCAAATGCTGGAAAAAATGGAACGGCTGGAAGAACTGGAAAATATGGCCAAAGGCTAAATTTCCCCCTGCCAAAAAAGCCGTCACTTTGACGGCTTTTTTAAGCTTTGAATTTTTTAACCGCTTTGCTTGCAGCTGCCGCACTCTCCGCTTCTGCAGCCCCTTCTTCCGCAGAAAGGTGAAGATCATTTACAGCGCTTAAATTTTCATTTGGCATTTGTTTTTAAAGCTTGCTAAGGTTTCAAATAAATCGTTTACTCGGGCTCAAGAAATGCAAATTCATGATCAAG
This sequence comes from Acinetobacter sp. CWB-B33, assembly GCF_039655955.1. Lineage (NCBI taxonomy): Bacteria > Pseudomonadati > Pseudomonadota > Gammaproteobacteria > Moraxellales > Moraxellaceae > Acinetobacter > Acinetobacter sp. CWB-B33. The sequence goes on along the minus strand of NZ_JAGFEU010000003.1, from coordinate 385,276 downwards.
TGGTCTTAGTCACAGGCGGCGCGCGCGGTTTGGGTTTAGCCATCAGCCAATGCTTAATTGCTGAAGGCGCGCGCGTCGTGGTGAATTACCACGCCAGCAAAGCCCAAGCGGAACAATTAGCCCTGCAGCACCCGCAGCAAGTCTTTGCCTGCCAAGCCGATGTCACCGATAAAGCACAAGTATTGCGCCTATTTGCCGCTGCAAAAAATCATTTTGGCGCCGCCATCACCTCGGTGGTGAATAATGCCCTGATCCGCTTCGAATTCAATGGCGATGCCCGCCCCAAAGTCGAAGACCTGACCGCTGAAACCATGCTGCAGCAGTTTGATGGCGCTGTGCTGGCCGCCATCAATACGACACAGGCCGCTTTGGATGATATGAAACAGGCCGGCTTCGGGCGCATCATCAATATCGGCACCAACTTGGTTCAGAACCCCGTGGTGCCTTACCATGACTACACCGCAGCCAAAGCGGCGCTCTTGGCGTTTACCCGCACCGCGGCGCAGGACTTGGGGCCGTTCGGCATTAATGTCAATATGCTGTCGGGCGGCCTGCTGCAGGCCACGGATGCCAGCAAAGCCACTCCGAATGCGGTATTTGAGATGATTGCGGCCGCTACCCCGCTGCGCCGCGTCACGACGCCTGAAGAATTTGCATCCGCCATCATGATGTTCCTGTCGCCCTATTCACGCGCGGTCACAGGCCAAAACTTAATTGTGGATGGCGGTTTAGTCAAAGGCTAAACTGGGCGCCCAGTTCTGCCTGAACTTTCTTTTTTATTTCAGCTTCATGCTAGACTGTACCTTATTTTTTTAAATTTGATTTAGTGCTTATGAGTCAAAAGCCAGATTATCAGCCCGGCGCCTTTCAATGGTCCTTTCTATTGCCGCAATATTGGGGTATTTGGATTGGCATTGTTTTCCTGATGATTTTAGCGCTTTTGCCGTGGGCGCTGCAGTACCGTCTGGCTGTCTTCTTGGGCGAGACCGCTTTTAAGCATTTAAAATCACGCCGAAAAACCGCAGTCCGCAATCTTGAAGTATGCTTTCCTGAATGGTCTGCCGCGCAAGTACAGGACAACACCCGCCAAGTTTTTATTGACCAGATGATTGGCATCTTTGAAACCTTGAATGCCTGGTATTGCCCGTATTGGTTTAAAGGCCGCTTCAGTATCGAAGGCTTAGAGCACCTTCAAAAGGCGCAGGCAGAGGGTCAAGGTGTGTTATTGCTAGGCACTCATTCAACGCTTCTCGATGCGGGCGGTTATCTCTGCGATCAGTTTTTCAAATTGGGCGTGGTCTACCGCCCGCAAAACAATCCGCTCTTGGACATGCTGATTTACCGCTGCCGCGCAACCATTTATGAGCATCAAATTGATCATGATGATATGCGCGGGCTGATTCGCCAGTTAAAAAATGGACACGCCATCTGGTATAGCCCCGATCAGGACTTCGGTTTGAAGCAAGGCGTAATGGCGCCATTTTTTGGCGTCCATGCAGCCACCGTGACTGCGCACCGCCGTTTAATGAAAATCTCGAAAGCCGTAGCGGTTCCCCTCTATTTTTACCGCGATGGCGACATTAAAGACCCGCGCTACCATGTCCGCCTTGAGCCCGCTTTAGATCACTTCCCCAGCGAAGACGAAGTGGCCGATGCTATACGCGTCAATAAAATCATCGAAAACCAGCTGCGGATTGCCCCGACGCAGTACATGTGGTTTCACCGCCGCTTTAAAACCCGCCCAGAAGGCTTTGATGAAATTTACTGAGTTCTGCTCAACATACTCATAGACCTGACAAAAAATAGAGAGAGACACGCAATGAAAGTGATGCAGCTTTTGCCTGAACTGAACAGCGGCGGTGTGGAACGCGGCACTTTAGAAATTGCCCGCGCGCTGATTGCCGATGGCCATGAGTCCTTGGTGGTGTCGAACGGCGGGCGTATGGTGGCTCAGCTGGAAGCTGAGGGCTCAACCCACTTAACCCTGCCGATCCATAAAAAAGCGCTGTCCTCTCTTTGGCAAATCCGCCCGCTGCGCAAACTGATTGCGCAGCATCAGCCGGATATCCTGCATGTGCGCTCACGCGTTCCGGCATGGCTGGCGCACTTTGCGCTCAACGGCATGCCGGCAAATCAGCGCCCGCATCTCATCAGTACAGTACATGGCTTTTACTCCATTAACCGCTACAGTCAAATTATGACCCAAGCGGAAAAAGTCATTGCGGTATCCGACAGCGTGGTGCAATACATCAAGGACAACTACAGAAACTGTCCGCCAGAAGATATTGTGCGCATTTACCGCGGCATTGACCCGCAGGCATTTCCGCACGGCTATCAGCCATCCGCGCAATGGCTCAATCAGACTTTTAAAGATTTTCCAGAATTGGAAAATAAGTTCCTGATCTGCCTGCCTGGCCGCATTACCCGCCTGAAAGGCCATGAAACCTTAATTGCCTTGATGCAGCAATTGCATCCGCACTACCCGCGGCTGCATGCTGTCGTCGTCGGCGGCGCTGACCCGAAAAAAGCAGCCTATTTAAAAGAAATGCACGACAGCATTCAGGCCAAAGGCCTGAGTGATAAATTCACCTTCACCGGCCACCGTTCCGATATCCGCGAATGGCTGGCTTTGAGCGATGCTGTGCTGTCCTTGTCGAATCAGGCGGAAACTTTTGGCCGCACCGCCTTAGAAGCGCTGTCCGTAGGCACACCCGTGATTGGCTGGAACCGCGGCGGCGTTGCAGAAATTTTATCCCATGTTTATCCGCAAGGCTTAATTGCAGTGGATGACCAAACCGCTTTGCTCAGCGCGGTGAAACAGCATATTGATGCGCCGCAGCAGGTTGCCCCCGTCAGCATGTTCAGCTTAAAAGATATGTGTGATCAGACGCTGGCGCTGTACAAACAAGTATCAGGCAAAGATTAGAAGCAGGGAAGCCCGGGACAGCGCTTAAATCAAGCGCTGTCATTCCATTCTGACCGGCGCCTCCCAGGCAATCAACAGACTTTCCGCTCAGCATTCTGACCGGATTTCATCCCTTCCAGACCCGATATTTCGCCATTAGCCAAATCAGCAGCGGCATCAAAATCATACTCACAATATCACGCAGGCTGGAGCCTACCTTCCAATAGCCTCTGTCTACAATATCGTGGCGCGCGCCGAACAGCTCGAATGCAACGGCAGCAAGAATCACAGCCCATACAGCATAATTGGATTTCAATTGGCGCTGATGAAAAAAGGCAATCAAGAAAAACAGCAGCACACCCAGATAAATCAGCAAAGCATCATGGGACAATTGGGTCAATTGCAGAAAGGCGGTGCGCCATTCATAAAGCAGAGAGATGCTCATAAAACTCACTTATTTTTTTCATTTCGTTGTTCTGCGCCCTACTCTAAAATGCCGGGCGCCAAATGCAAAGCAAAAAATGCGGCCTGCAGATAGACCAAACCCGAGTTCTGCATCCTGCAAAACTCGGGTTGATGAGGTTGTGCTTTCACAAGTCTTATTATTCTTTTCGGGTGGCTTTCCTTTCCTGCATCATATCCATGATGATTGCCATCGGCGCCGTCTTCCTTAGCGGGATAATCCGTTCCCTGTTCCATTTGCCGATGAATGTAGGATAGGCGGTTTTCTCAAGCTTGCCTATGCGCCATCAGCCGAAATCAATGTAAGCTATTTCTTACACTTTTCTCTTAAAATCACAGAGCCGCTCAGGGCGCCTTGGTGCCGTCCTTATAGTCCTGCGCAATGTCATCAGTCACTATTTTTTCTTCTTTCTCCGCTTTTTCAATACCTTCCTGTATCGCCTCCTGCGCTTCCCGCTCATCCGCATCGCTTTGCTCCAGCTCTTGCTGTATCTGTGCAAACACACGGCCGGTTTGCAGTGAGACATATACAGGAAAATGATCTGAACCTACGTGAGCTAAGCGCTTCATTCTGACCAAAGCAAAATCGGTGCTGTGGAATACATGATCCAGCGACCAGCGCAATACAGGATAATCCGCATGAAAGGTATTCACGAAATACCGCCCCACCCGCGGGTCCAGCAGGCCGCTGATGCGCTGAAAAAGGCGTGTGGTGCGCGACCACGCCACATCGTTTAAGTCTCCCATCACAATGCAGCTTTCATCCAGATCTTTAATCTGATCGCCGACGATCAGCAGCTCAGCATCGCGCAGGGTGGAATCCTTTGCTTCTGTCGGGCTGGGCGGCTTCGGGTGCAGGCAATACAGCTGTACAGTCTCGCCGGAACGCAAAGTCACAGCGGTATGAATAGATGGAATCTCATCGCTTAAAATGAATTTGACCTGCGTGCCATGCAGCGGCAGCCGGCTGAATAAATGCATGCCGTACAGATTATTCAGCGGCACTGCAACCCGGTAGGGATAGTCATCTCCCAGCGCGCTCAAGGCCTATTCCCAGCGGAGGTCCGACTCTAAAGTCAGCACCAGGTCCGGCTGATATTTTTCAATTTCAGCAAGCAGCAAATGATATTGATGATTGGGCGTTAACACATTTGAGACAATTACAGAGATTTGCCGCTCAGGATTCAGCTGATGCCCGCGGACTTTCTTGACCTGCTTTTTCCAAAGAACAGTATAGGGCAGCACCATTTTCAGCTGAAAAGCAAGCGCCGCGATCAGCCCGACTAACAGGATTTCACGCCAGATATCCCAAGGTTCAGGCCAAAACAGCATCAGCATCAGTGCAAGCATGCCCAGCGCCAAAATCTGCAGCCGCGGGAAATCCGCGCCGCGGAACCACCATTCATCGCGGCGGATCAATGACCAGGCGCTGAGCCAAATTACAAGCGCTGACAGCACTTCCACCCAAATCATTGGCGCCTCCGCTTTATATTCTTAATTTTTTATTGACTCATAAATTTATATCAATTTTGCATGTAACATAAACAAGATATATTGCACAATATAATTGCTGTTTTCATTCTGTAGCGCTTGCAGTTGAGCGCTCTTTTGATACACTCGAACCCCCTTTTATTTTTTAACGCACCGAGGCAAAGTGACATGAAAGTAGGTCTGGTCGGTTGGCGCGGGATGGTTGGTTCCGTCCTGATGCAACGTATGGTTGAAGAAAATGATTTTGCTCATTTTGAGCCATTTTATTTTTCTACCAGTAATGCTGGCGGTGAAGCGCCTGCGTTTGGCGGCAAGACCGCCCCAGCACTTATGGATGCGTCAGACATTAGCAGTCTGAAGCAAATGGATGTCATTATTACCTGCCAAGGCGGTGACTATACCACTGACGTTTTCCCTAAATTAAAAGCGGAAGGCTGGAACGGTTACTGGATTGATGCTGCATCCACACTGCGCATGGATGATGAAGCGATCATCGTGCTTGACCCAGTGAACATGAACGTGATTAAAGACGGCTTAGTCAAAGGCACGAAAACTTTCGTGGGCGGCAACTGCACGGTCTCTTTAATGCTGATGGGCCTAGGCGGTTTATTCCAAAACAATTTGGTGGAATGGGCAACCTCAATGACCTATCAAGCGGCATCGGGTGCAGGCGCGCAAAATATGCGTGAATTGATCTCCGGCATGGGTTATTTATATAACAACACTAAAGATTTGCTGGATGATCCGCGTTCTCCAATTTTAGACATCGACTCTAAAATTGCGCAATTGCAACGTGGCGAAGGTTTCCCTTCCGCAAACTTTGGCGTGCCTTTAGCGGGATCTCTCATTCCGTACATCGACAAGCAGCTGGAAAGCGGCCAGTCGAAAGAAGAATGGAAAGGTCAAGTTGAAACCAACAAGATTCTTGGCAATCAGCAGATCGTGCCTATTGATGGCCACTGCGTGCGTATCGGCGCAATGCGCTGCCATTCGCAAGCCCTGACGTTAAAGCTGAAAAAAGACGTTCCGCTGGATGAAATCGAAGATATGTTACGCAGCGCGAACCAGTGGGCAAAAGTGGTTCCAAATACCCGTGAAGCATCCATGACAGATTTGACGCCAGTTGCAGTCACAGGCACCTTGTCTGTTCCAGTGGGCCGCCTGCGCAAGCTGAACATGGGTAAAGAGTATCTGGGCGCCTTCACCGTCGGCGACCAATTGCTTTGGGGCGCGGCTGAACCGCTGCGCCGCATGCTGCGCATTTTAATCGACTATAAAAATGCCTGATTTTACATGGTGAGCATCATGTAACTAATCTCAAAATATGAAAAGCCGATCTCAATTGATCGGCTTTTTTGTGTAGCAGTCTTGTAATTATTTTACAATTCTTCAACATGCCGTTACTCTATCATTTTCGCTATGCGGCATCGCCTGAGCTAAAGATTAAGATGAATGTATATAACAAATTAAAGATCGCCATTTTAGCCATAATTGCATCGCAGAACATTCATGCGATGACACTTGACCCGATTCAAATTCAGTCGGCACCCGGGGAACTTCTGTATGCGGAAATCAATTTCCGCAATGCGGATCCGAACGCATCAATTCGCGCCGACTTAGCGTCTGCCGAAGACTTAATTGCAATGGGCGCCGGGCATCAGCCTCCGGGCCATTTGAATTTCTTTACCCGCAAAGACAGCTCTGGTTCGGGCGTGATTACCATTACATCATCGCGGCCGCTGACCGATGCTGAACTGAATATTATTGTCAAAATCAGTGAAGGCAATTCTTCACGGCTGCAGCATATCAAAACACCGCTGAAGCGCAGCATGCCAATCAGCCAGCAAATGAATGCCGCGCGCAACGAACGCACCCTTGCACCGGTAATCATCAGCAATGAGCGCGACATTGCGCTGAATTTGCCTGTCAGCGCCCAATATGCCGCGCTTAAGCCGAATGCCGCCGGCAAACCCAAAGAAACCCTTCTTTCTTTAAATTCATCGCTGCCGCCGAGCATGGATAAAAATAGCGCTTCAGCGCCGTTTTCTGCACCCTCGATAAGCGCTGCACCTGCGCCGCAGCCAGCCGTATCTGCTGAAGCCGCGCCTGCAGCCTTGGCGTCAAATAATGCCAATGCGCATGCAGCGCCGCAAGATAAAGCTGTGCAAAAGCAAGTCTCCAGTGACCCGCTGGCTCAAAAATATGCGGCGGAACAGCAGGCTGCACAGCTCAAAGCGCCTGCAGCAGCGGTAAAAAGCCCGCAAGACGCTGCACGTGCGCCGTCCGTAAAACCCGCGCCGCAATCTGCTGCGCAAAAATATGTGGTTCAATCAAATGAATCCCTCTGGGGCATTGCTTCACGTATCGCATCCACTGAAAACCGTCCTGTGGGCGACGTAATGAAGCAGATTAAAGCCAACAATGCACATGCGTTCATTCAGGGGGATTCCAACCGGCTGAAACGCGGCGTAGCCCTGAATTTGAATGGAGCTGCCCTTTCTAAGGAACGTCAGAAAATTTCCGCAGCCGCGCTGAAACAGATGCCGTCCACGCAATCCGGCAAGACCAAATACCGCCTGAATGAAGCGGAAATGAGCCTGGTAGCGGAGAAAACGCAAGATTCGGCGCATGCTTCTGCAAATAAAAGCACAGAAAAAAATCAAACTTCGAACGAGTTATCATTAAAAGTTATGACATCTCGTGAAAAAACCGTTAAATTACAGAGAAACGTAACCCAATTAGAATTGGCGCTAAATCAAAAGGATCATAGAATTCAATTATTAAACACTCGTCTTGCGCAGCTTGAGCAGCAGCTGAAAGCACGCCAGGCAGAGAAAAAGCCAATCAACTAAAAAGTTACATATGATGATTTAAAAGGATGAGCGCACTTTCTCTGCGCCCTATCCCCAAGGGGTAATAACATGCTGTATGTGATTCCATTTGTGATCTTGCTGATCGTTTTGGTGGTCTTAAAAAAACGTCAAGACGCACAGGGTTCTGAAAAATCCACTGCAACCACGGCAACACAAAAAAGTAAGGCGAAAAAAGCCAGCTCATCAGCGAAAGTTGCCCCAAATAAGACACAAGCTGTTCAAGATTCAGTAGTCGAAAAAAAGCAGACTACGCCGCTGACTGCGGAAACCCGCAATAAAATTGAAAGCTTAATTCAAGAGCGCAATTTCTTCTCTGCAGAAGCGCAAATTAATCAGGTGCTGAAAAGAGACAACTCGCAGCATGAGCTGTATTTGTATCTGTTGGATATTCATATTCTGCAAAAAGATGAATTCGCCATCAGCCAGCTGCTCAATCATGTGCGCTCATTAGAGCTGGATGATATTTTAGCGCAGGCGGAAGCAAAAAAAGCCGAATTTGACAAATCACAGCATAAGTCGGATGAAGCAATTGCTTTTGTCAGCCCGACGATAAATCCAGAACCTGCCGCTGCTGCGCCAAAAGCGCAAAATACTGCTGATTTTGATGCATTAATGGCTGGATCTGCCGCGCCTGCTGAACCTAAGGCAGATCTCGCTTTTGAACAGCTTGAGCCACAAGCAGCGCCAAAGCCGGCAGAGCCCGTGCAGCAGGCCGCTGAAGAGATTCAACCTTTAGAGTTTAACCTCTCTTTTGACAGCGCGCCTAAGGCCGAAACTCCGGCACCAGCGCAAGCGCCTGCACCATCCATCGATTTTGGCTCTTTCTCTTTAGAAGAAGCAGCGCCTGCGGCCAAAGCCGAACCGGAAGCGCCTGCTCAGGAAGAAATTCAGCCTTTAGATTTCTCCTTAAATTTAGCGCCTGCAGCCAAAGCTGAACCGGAAGCGCCTGCCCAAGCAGAAATTCAGCCTTTAGATTTCTCATTCTCCTTGGATGCGCCGCAGCCGGCCGAAAAGCCTGAAAGCGCATCGCCGCTGAGTTTTGACCTGAATTCATTGGATATTGCGGCTACAGAAACCCCTGCTGCTGCAGTAAAGCCTGCACAGACAGGCGTGAATTTTGACATCAGCAGCGTCAGCTCTCCATCCGCAGCGCCTGCCGACAGCAGCGACCCGCTGATTCAATCCTTCCCAGCATTGGCTGAAAGCAATGACATTGAGGTTAATCTTGAACTTGCCCAGCAATATATCAAACTCGGCGCTTTCGATGCTGCCCGTGAACTGCTGGCAGAAAAAGAAAACGAGTATTCAACTGAGCAGCGTCAGCAGGCAGATCTGTTACTGAATCAAATCGCATCTTAACCCGATTCGATTTAAACTAAAGCAGTCATCCTTGACTGCTTTTTTTTATGATGAAAAAAATAGCCTTGATCTACATGGGCGGCACCTTTGGCTGTATTGGTGAACCGCTAAGCCCAATGCCTGCGGAGCAGTTTATCCCCAAGCTGCAGCATATTCTGCCGCTGCATCTTGAAATTGACTGCTTTACTGCGCCCGTTATACGGGACAGCAGCGCGTGCATTGCCAGTGACTGGCTGCAGCTGCTGGAACAGATTCAGCACTTACAGCTGCAGCAGTATCAGCATTTTGTGATTATTCATGGCACAGATACCCTAAGCTACGCCAGCGCCGTTTTATCCCGCTTTATGGGCCAATCAGCGCATGTCGTGCTGACTGGCAGCCAATACCCGCTGCTGAATGTCCAAGGGTCCGACAGCCGTGAATTTACGGATGCGATTGATAACCTGAATTTTGCACTGGACTCAGCAGTGCAAGCGCCGGCTGGCGTCTACTTAGCGTTTCATCATCAATTGATCCATGCATCAACCGCCTTAAAAGTGCATACCACGGCCCTCAACGCTTTTGCAGGTTCAACAGAAGACAATGAATACCAGGCCGATTGGCAACCGCTGGCAGTACATGAACCGCTCATAGAAAAAGCGCGCCACTTTAACTGCATGAGCCTGATGATGCAGCCTATAGCGCCAGAACTGCTCTTTGCCAATCTGCAGGCAATTGCTTCCAAACCTCCGCATGTACTTATTTTGCAAGGCTATGGCACAGGCAACATCGCCGTCAGCGCAGACATCATCGCGCTATTGCAAGCGCTGAGGCAGCAAGGATGCGCAGTCATTGTCACCACACAAGTGCCCTTTGGCGGAACAGATCAGCGCTATGCCGTCAGCCAATGGATTACTGACGCCAAAATTTTAATCAGCAATTGCAGCAGCCATGCAGATCTTTATGCAAAAGCGTTAAAAATGTATTTACAATATGATGCTGTAGACCAATGGCTTGCGCATTGGCAGGACTGAACAACACACTGAGGTAAATATGCAGCGTTTTGCAATTGGTATAGAATTTTGCGGCGTACATTACAGAGGCTGGCAAACTCAGCAGCCGGGCGTGCCCAGTGTGCAAGAAACACTCGAAAATACCCTCAGTAAAATCGCAAATGAACCCATTGCCATACATGGCGCTGGACGTACTGATGCGGGCGTGCATGCGACCAATATGGTCGCTCATTTTGATACCGAAGCCATCCGCCCGCTTCGGGGCTGGATGATGGGCGCCAACAGCATCCTGCCAAAAGACATTTCTATTCAATGGATTAAGGAAATGGATTCGGACTTCCATGCGCGCTTTAAGGCGCAGGCACGGCGTTACCGCTATGTGGTCTACAACAATCCGCAGCGGCCAGCTTTATTGCATAAACAGGTGACGCACGTGTATGCTCCGCTGGATGTCGATAAAATGATTCAGGCGGCGAAAAAGTTTGAAGGCACGCATAATTTTGAAAGCTTCCGCGCTGCCGCCTGCCAATCCAATCAGCCAGTGCGCCATGTTAGCCACTGCCGTTTAATCCGCCACGGCTGCTATTTGGTTTTGGACATTCAGGCAGACGGCTTTTTGCATCATATGGTGCGCAATATCATGGGATGCCTGCTGGAAATTGGCCAAGGCATGTATGCAATTGACCATATTGACGAAATTTTTGCAGCAGAAGACCGTAAAGCTGCCGGCGTGACAGCAGCGCCGGATGGACTGTATTTCATTCATGCCGATTACCCGGAACAGTTTGAGCTGCCGAAAGCGCCACTGGGGCCGCATTGGCTGAATATGCCGGAATAATTCAATTTTATTTAAATATATTAAATTCCTCCCAACCTCCCTTTAAAAAAGGAGGGGTTAGGAAGAGGATTAAAACTAACGCTGCTTGCGCTTACGGTATTCCACTGGGGTTTCATTGGTCCAGCGCTTAAAGGCGCGGTAGAACGTGCTTGGCTCAGAGAATCCGGTTAAATACACAATCCGCTCTACACTTTCAGCAGTATTCGCCAAAAGTTTTTTCGCCAAGCGGCAGCGGTAGTCAGACAGAATCTGCTGAAAACTGGTATTTGCTTCAGACAGCTGAGTGCGCAAGCGCCGCGGCGTGATATTCAGCTGGGCAGCCACAGTTTCCAGCGTGGTTTCACCGCTTTCCAGCGTTGAACCAATCGCGCGGCGGACCTCTCCAACCAAATCATAACGCGCCAACTCCTGCAGCTTTTCAATTGCCAGCTGTTCGTGCAGCTGCAGCAATTCAGGCTCGGCCTGCCATAATGGATAATCCAAAATTGCTGGATCAAAGTACAGGCGGGTTTCTTTTTGCCCCAAGCTTACTGGACATTCATACACCCGGAAGTATTCATCATCCGGCGCGCCTTGACTGAAGTTAAAGTCAATATAAATCGGCTGAAAGCGACCTTCCGTAATAAATTTAAAAAACCGCAGCACACCGGACATTGCGCATTCTGAAAAATGGCGGTTGACCAGATTTTCCGCCCAGGGCTGTACGCCGTTGGTCAGATAGCAGCGGTCATCTTCAATCACTAATTTAGCATGGAATGCATCGCTGATCAGACGCTGATAAGCCAAAGCGCGCTTTAGGCCTTCACCGAAATTTTCAGATGAAATGAACAGATGCTCAATCACCTGGCCGCGGTAAAGCGGCAAATGTTCTCCCAAATGCAGGCCAATGTCTGAATCCTTGCTGACTTCTTCAGCAGCGACCCAAAAAGCATATTGCGCATTTAAAGGCGTGCGGTCATTGGCTTCCACCTGTCCTAAAGCCACACCTGCTTTTGTTAATATTTCTTCTGTTGGCAAACCGGCTCGACGAATCGCCTGGTAACCCAATCGCAGTACTACGGATGCATCGGTTAGCTGACCCACTCAAAAACCTTCCTTGTATGTACTTCATTTATACCTAAAAAGATTCAAATTAGATTAACTGTGATTGACCAAACTGACAACATGCTGGAATGCTTTTTTGAAGAAAAATTTTAACCGCAGTGTTCGCCTATTTAAATGGCAGATGATTATTCTGACGCCCATTTCATCTTGTTTTTAGCAAAAAAATTGACTATAATTTGCGCCTTTCCAATTTATTCATTCAGGTAGGCTATGGCCAATAAAGAGGAACTCATCGAGTTCGAAGGCGTTGTCACCGAGACGCTTCCTAATACTATGTTCCGTGTACGTTTAGAAAACGGTCATGAAGTGATTGCCCACATCTCTGGCAAAATGCGTAAACACTATATCCGCATTTTGACTGGCGACAGTGTAAAAGTTGAAATGACACCTTATGACTTGACTAAGGGTCGTATCACTTACCGTGCGCGTTAAGTTTTAGCGAAAGCGGAAAAGCCACTGCATCAGTGGCTTTTTTTTATCGCCGCATTTTTAATTCAATACAGCATATTGGTTTTACAGCCTATCGCCGCGCATTCGCGCAGCCGTTCACGCAGCCAGTTATTGCGCTCTTGAGTCGTGCTCAGCCTGCACTGCACATCAATCCCTGTGTCTGTTGTACACTGTGCATCCCTTTCCCTGATCCATGCCAGCTGTGATTTTTTCAGAATTTTTTTCTGATTTTCCGACAGCTTGCCCCGCAAAGCCTGATAATTTTTATTCAGCTCCGCATCTGCGCTCGCATACAGCTTATTGGTACAATACACATCATCATAAGTGTTTCTCGCCTGCTCGCAGTTATCCGCAAATGCCGCGCCACTTATCCACAAGCTGCCCAGCAGCAAAGCTATTCTTTTCATGTTCTGCATCCTCTATTTTTTATTGTTGCGGCCCGCTTAAAAATATGACGGACGCGTCCTGCATATTCTAAACGAATACGCCCTGCAGAAAATTAAAAAGTGTTAACTTCACACCAAATGCGGCTGGCATCCGCTGATTGAAAGCAGGCATATGGCCTCAGGTCAGCTGTGTCTTCGGCACTCGGCTGAATTACCGTGTATCAAATCACAACAATAAAGCTTCTGGCTTATGCCTAAACTGAATTTATTTGCTGGAGCAATCTTATGAAACTTCAGTTATCTTTTCTGCTGCTGACAGCGCTGTCCGCGCTTTATGGATGCATGTCCAGCCCAGCGATGAATGCCTCGCAGCGTGAAGCCTATCTGCAGCAGTTCATTGGCTTAAGCAGTGATCAAATCCGCAGCCAGCTGGATTTAAGCCGTATCGGCTATCAGCAGGCCGGCGCTCCCGTTCTCAGCGGAAATACCTTAACCTATAGCGCTGCGCGCGCTGTCAGCATTCCAGTACCTATGGCGCAAAATCCAGCCATGGGCCTAGGCGCCGGCTCCGCAGTTCCAATCCCCAGCACAGCGGCCGACCGCTATGATGTGAATTTAAGCTGCCAAATCCGTTTTCAGCTGAAACAGAATATCGCTCAAGCTGTTTATTTGACCGGACGGACTTGTTAGTCTGCCGCGCTGTATAGAGTCAATAGATACTGAAAGCTGAGTTCGGTATTCATTGACTTTAGCGTGATCTAAATAGTCTGCATAAAAAACGCAGCCAAAAGGCTGCGTTTTTTATAGTGCTCAGCAGGGCTTAGTTCAATGCAGCGACAACCGCTTGGCCCATTTCCACCGTACCCACTTTATTCATGCCTTCAGACATAATGTCTGCTGTGCGCAGGCCTTGATCCAAGACATTGCCTACAGCATCTTCAATCGCTTTGGCAGCCGCTTCTGCACGGAAAGTATAGCGGAGCATCATCGCAACAGACAGAATCGTCGCTAATGGATTTGCCAGGTTTTGACCGGCGATATCCGGCGCTGAACCATGGCATGGCTCGTACATACCTTTGCCGTTTTCATCCAAAGAGGCAGAAGGAAGCATGCCGATAGAACCCGTCAGCATGGCGGCTTCATCGGACAGAATATCGCCGAATAAATTAGACGTTACAATCACGTCAAACTGCTTCGGCGCGCGCACCAATTGCATTGCTGCATTGTCGACATACATATGCGATAAATTGATTTCAGGATATTGCGCCTCTTTCATTGCAGTTACGGTTTGTTTCCACAATTCAGTCACTTCAAGCACATTGGCTTTATCCACTGAGCAGACTTTGCCGCCGCGCAAATTGGCCATTTCAAAAGCGACTTTGGCAATGCGCTTAATTTCAGACTCTGAATATACATCTGTGTTGAAACCTTGCTTTTCGCCATTCTCCAATTCACGGATACCGCGAGGCTGGCCAAAGTAAATGCCGCCCGTCAATTCACGGACAATCAAAATATCCAGACCCGCAACAATTTCAGGCTTTAAGCTGGAAGCATCAGCCAGTTGCGGATATAAAATTGCCGGACGCAAGTTTGCGAACAGGTTCAATTCACTGCGCAATTTCAGCAAGCCGCGCTCTGGACGGATTGAGCGCTCAATCGCATCCCATTTTGGACCGCCCACGGCGCCCAGCAGAATCGCATCGGCTTTTTTCGCCTGTTCTGAAGTTACATCCGGGTACGGCGAACCATGCGCATCAATTGCGGCGCCGCCCAGCAAACCTTGCTCCCAAGTCAAATCCAAATTGAATTTCTCATTTACGCGGGCCAGCACTTGCTCTGCAGCTTTTACAATTTCAGGGCCAATGCCGTCGCCAGCTAAAATCAAGATTTGTTTTGACATGAGGGTTTCCATTTATAAGGTCAGTTTTTTAACCAACAAGTTTTTTTACAGTTTCTTTTCTACAAACTCGCCGAGTCCATTTAAGACATTGTACGGTTTGCAGAAACGTCGAATAGTTTTTTGTTCCTGCATCAAATCCACACATAAAGGATCTGGCGCTGAAACATTCAGCAAGCTGCCCCGCTGCTTGCTGCGGTTCCGATACATTTTAAAAACATAGCGCTGGCTGGGATTGAACTGGTGAATCACATGCAGCTGTTCCGCTTTTTCCCTAGAAATTGGATAAAAACGGATCACGACTTCATGCTGTCCCGCCGGCACTGAAAGGTACAAAGCATTTGGATCCTGCAGTGATTTGGCCCGCATACGCAAAATGCCGGACTTGATGGCAGATTTTTCCAAACGCTGATTTTCGGCATTCAAAATGCGAATTTGATCATAACGTTCAAACTCACAATCTTCCGTGCCTGCACAATAAATCTGCGCATGGCTTTTGGTGCCTTCTGTTTCTTTCACTTTGTTTAATTGTGCAGTATCTATACTCTGACATGCCGTTAATGCGGCAGCCAAAGCCCCGAGCAAAGCAAATCGTCCCAAAAGCTTATTCATGACCCGAATCCAACCTGACAAAATTTGGCAAAATATGACTTTAATTATTCACCGATATTAACAAGTCTTCACCGGCATGACTATAGCTCCATGCAACAATGGTTTAGCCCTGAATTTCCGCAAAAACCCAAGGGCGGGCCTGCTTGGTTTTTTCTTCATAAGCGCGGATATCATCTGCGGCCTGCAAAGTTAAACCAATATCATCCAAGCCGTTTAACAGGCAATGCTTGCGGAATGGATCCACTTCAAACTTGAACGCTTCACCATTTGGCGTACGCACTTCCTGCGCGGCCAAATCAATCGTGAGCTGGTAGCCTTCGCTTGCCGCACATTCTTTGAATAGCTGATCAACAATCGCTTCAGGCAAGATCACCGGCAGCATGCCGTTTTTAAAACTGTTATTGAAGAAAATGTCTGCATAGCTCGGCGCAATTACGGTACGGAAACCGTATTCTTCCAATGCCCACGGAGCATGCTCACGGCTTGAACCGCAGCCAAAATTGGCGCGGGAAATTAAGATCGTTGCGCCTTGGTAACGCGGCTGATTCAAAGCAAAATCCGGGTTTTTAGGGCGTTTAGAATTATCCTGACCTAAAAAGCCTTCATCCAAATAGCGCAATTCATCAAATAAATTGTCGCCAAAACCTGTGCGTTTAATGGATTTCAAAAACTGTTTTGGAATGATCAAATCGGTATCGACATTGGCACGGTCTAATGGCGCAACGATACCCTGTTCAACGGTATATTTTTTCATGTCTTTTGCTCCTATTAGAATGTACGCACATCTACAAAGTGGCCTGCAATTGCCGCCGCAGCCGCCATAGCAGGGCTCACCAAGTGTGTCCGGCCGCCGTTGCCTTGACGGCCTTCAAAATTGCGGTTTGAGGTTGATGCGCAGTGCTCGCCCGGCTGCAATTTGTCGGCATTCATCGCCAAACACATCGAACAGCCCGGCTCACGCCATTCAAAACCGGCTTCGATTAAGATTTTATCCAAGCCTTCCGCTTCGGCCTGCGCTTTCACTAAACCAGAACCCGGAACCACCATGGCCTGCTTAATGCTGGAAGCAACTTTTTTGCCTTTCGCCACTTCAGCCGCGGCGCGGATGTCTTCAATACGCGAGTTGGTGCAAGAACCGATAAATACGCGGTCCAACTGAATATCCGCCAATGCCTGGCCTGCAGTTAAGCCCATATATTGATAAGCGCGCGTCCAGTCATTGCGCTGCACGTCATCTTTGGCCTGTTCTAAAGTCGGCACAGCTTGAGACACCGGAATCACCATTTCAGGAGAGGTGCCCCAAGACACTTGCGGCTCAATCTCTTCACCTTGTAATACAACAACGGTATCGAAATGTGCACCTTCATCTGAATGTAAAGTATTCCAGTATTCAACCGCAGCATCCCACTGTTCGCCTGTTGGCGCATACGGACGGCCTTTGACATATTCAATGGTCTTGTCATCAACAGCAACCATGCCTACGCGCGCGCCGCCTTCAATGGCCATATTGCAAACCGTCATGCGGCCTTCAATGGACATATCCCGGAACACTTGGCCGCCAAATTCGATGGCATGGCCGGTGCCGCCTGCAGTGCCGATTTTGCCGATAATAGCTAAAACCACATCTTTGGATGTCACGCCTTGACCTAATGTGCCGTCCACACGCACCAGCATGTTCTTCATTTTCTTTTGCACTAAGCATTGGGTGGCCAATACATGTTCAACTTCTGAAGTGCCGATGCCGTGCGCCAAACAGCCGAATGCGCCATGCGTTGCAGTATGCGAATCGCCGCACACTACGGTCATGCCCGGCAAAGTCAAGCCTTGCTCTGGACCCACCACATGCGCAATGCCCTGACGCACATCATTAATGTCAAATTGAACCACATTGAAGGTTTTGCAGTTGTCATCCAAGGTTTGCACCTGAATGCGTGAAGTATCATCTTCAATGCCGGCAATGCCTTCAGAACGCTCTTTTTTCGAGGTCGGCACATTATGGTCTGGCGTCGCTACATTCGCGCTTAAGCGCCACGGCTTGCGGCCGGCCAATTGCAGGCCTTCAAAGGCTTGCGGAGACGTCACTTCATGCAATAAATGACGGTCGATATACAAAAGTGAAGAGCCATCATCTCGTTGTTTTACTAAATGGTCATCCCACAATTTGTCATACAATGTTTTAGCTTTTGGGGTTTCGCCTGCCATGTCGATATGCTCCACTAGACTGGGTAATTCTGTCATTAAATTAATTATAACTGCGTTTTTACATAAATCTAATTTATCATTTTTATTAATTTAAAAACTTTTTAGAATTAATCAAGGATAGAAAAAGCGCGGATGCCGAATGATTTTTTTCATCAACCCTTCTTAAGAGCGGCCAGCCAATACCAGCTTCAAACGCCTCACAATACTTTGGCAGGCCTGTTGCACACGGCGCACCCGCGCTTCTAAATAAACCCAATTCAGTTAAAGCCCTATTGCCCTGACTGTGGATCAGATCCACAGCCGTCCTCATCAGCGGATAATCCGGGCCATTTCGGTTCCTTCAAGCATCTTTATCAGCAGCTCATCCCGATAGGCCTGAACGGATCGCGATGCATTTTACGGCTGATTGTCCCTCAATTTGCAAACCGTCATCAACGGCTATTCAGCTGTATTCTGTCCAGTTTTACAGCTGAACTATGCAGCCGCACAGATTTTGAGGCCAAATTTCCCCTGCACAGCGCCCATGCCGTGCGTCAACAGCCAAAACGCATCAGAATGCAGCGCATTGCCCCAGACAGCCGCCGCACAATCTGCATTAAGCCGATGAATCTTCTTGATGCTGCGCCAGCTGCTCAATGGCTCGGATGAGTTCAGCTTTGGCTGCGCCGCATTCAGCAGCAGCCCTGTTTTCATCATCTTCATCATCTGCGATTTCATAGATTGCGCAGCGCCGTTCCACGGTTCCTTCAAAAATATCCAGAAGGTTTTTTATATGTTTAATGTCCATTGCATTCACCTTGCAGGAAATGTATCTGACCGAGATACCCTTTCCCCTTAATTCCAAAGGTTCAATTTATAATTTGCAAAAGCGATGCTAAAGAAAACAAAATCCGCTTTTACTTCTTAAATGATAATCATTATTATTAAAGCATTCTAAGGCAAAGATTGAGAGGCTCTCCCATGGCGAACATTCAAAGGTTTGTTGACTGCAACCAAAAAACCTTAAAAAAGACGTTCAGTTACTACATTATGCACATCACCGTGGCAATGCTGGTAGGCTACTTTGTAACAGGCAGTTTAACGATGGCCATTGCATTAAGCTTATTGGAACCCACTGTGCAGGCGGTGGCTTTCTTCTTCCACGAAAAAGTTTGGGAAAAAAAATCAGCCCAGTAAAATCAGTGAATGACTCACTGATCTCTGAGCGGCGCTGCTCTAAAAACAGCCCGCGGGCAGTTTGGCTTTGGCCCATTCATCATTTTAGATTTCGGAACTATCACGGTTCAGATGCATGCAAAACATCGCGCTGCGGTTTGCCTTTGAACGGTTCATCGCTGCAATTTCAAAGCCCTCCAAAGAGGTCAAATTTCGGGCAGAACTGAATGCCGCGCTTCCGCCCGGCGGAAACATCACCGCTCGCCATTTAAGCTTTTTTGATAAATGCCTACTATTAGACCAATAGATACAACTTTTTCTTTGATTAATTCTTAAAATTTCTGAATAATAAAATTACCATAAAAAATCTTTATAGGTAATTTAAGATGAATCTCGCCGCCTTTGAAGCCTTTGTTAAAGTCATGGAAACAGGATCGATTTCTTTGGCCGCCGATCAACTTTTTATTACCCAGCCCGCAGTCACCAAACGCATTCACAGCCTGGAAGAATATTTTGGCGTGAAACTGTTTGAATCCGCAGGCCGCGGTGTTCAGCCAACCCATGCTTCACATTCCCTGCTGCCGAAAGTCAAAAGCTGGCTGAACGAGCTTGGCGACATTCACAACACCTTGAGCCATGAGCAAGGCCAAGTGCAGGGCAAGCTGAAAATCGGCACCAGCCATCATATTGGCCTGCATCATTTGCCAAGCCATTTGCGCAGCTACGTGCAGCAGTTCCCTGAGGTCACTTTAGATGTGCATTTTGTCGATTCTGAACAGGCGCATGAACAAGTGCTTGCCGGCGATTTAGAACTGGCTTTTCTGACCTTGCCGCCGCAGCTGGATGAGCGCCTCAAATATGTCACCATTTGGAATGACCCTTTGGTTTTTGCTGCATCCCCCTTTCATCCTTTAGCGCAGAAGCAGAATCTCAGCCTGGAAGATTTAATTCAATATCCTAGCCTGCTGCCGGCATCGCAAACCTATACCAGCCAAATCACCTTGGCCGAATTTGAAAAGCAGGGCGTCAAGCCTAAAATCACCATGAGCAATAACCCGCTGGAATCCATCCGCATGCTGGTCTCTATTGGCTTAGGCTGGTCGGTGCTGCCCAAAACACTGCTGAATCAGGATTTAAAACAGCTGGATATTCCGCTGGAAATGAACCGCCAGCTGGGCATGGTGTGGCATCCTGCGCGCACGCAGTCCAAAGCCGCTGAAGCGCTGGTCAATATTATGAAACAGCTGCCCTAGCATCAGCTGTTCAATGCATCAAAAAAACCGCCAAACTGGCGGTTTTTTTGCATCATGCAGAGCAAGGCTACCCGCATTCAGCAACGCCGCCTTCTTTTATCCGCCATTATTTTTCAACTGAGTCTTCATGCAAAGATTCGTTCAGCTGATCCACAGTAATGGCCCAGCTGCCGTCGGATTTGATTTTTTCCGCTAAAAACTGGCGCTGCCCCTCTGTCCAATAATCCGCTTCTGTAATTTTGGTCTGCGGATTCAGCTGATGGGTGGCAATAAACAGCGCAATTGCCTCTTCACTCGAATCCAAGCCCAGCTGCTCAAAAAGGTTGGTCATTCTTGGACGTACACTCATTGCTTTTCTCCTTATTTCATTACTCATGATTGCTTGGCAATTTTTTTCTTATTAAGGGTATAGCATGGAAGCCCACAGCACTCAATTGCTTAAATTGGCGCTTAATATTTCAAAAACGGCGTGGTCAGCATCATTACCAAGCCAATCTGGGTAAACAGCCAAAGCAGCGGCATGCTCAGCGCAGTCCCGCCTGCTTCTGCAAAGACCTTTTCACTGTATTGGGCATTCTGCAGGTAAGCTTTGACTTTCCCTGCAGCGAATTCCGCATATAAGCGCTTGCCGATGCAGCCCAAGACCAGATTGGGCATCAGCCCCAGCCACACCGCATATTGCGCGCTCACGCCAATAATCTGTGAAATCACGCCAAAAAATAAGCCGCAAGCCAGCGCCAAGAAAAAGTACGCATACATTTTCCGGTACAGCAGCCAGTAGATGCCAAAGATCAGGCCGGCCCAGCTGAAAGCGGCGGTTTGGCCCTGCGGAAGATTTAAATAAGACTGCGCGCGCGGGCCCATGAACAGCGCTAATAACTCTGCCTGAGAACGTACTGGGGTGGATAATTCACTTGTCATCTGCAATTTAATCTTGAGTTGTTTTCATTGAAAAGCAGCATCCTGAAATGCCGCATGCTATTGCGCTGCTGTGCAATTCAAGCTGCAAAAATTTAAATTGACCAGTCTTGAATCGCCCAGCCCTGTTCTTTGGCCAAGATTTCAAGCCGGTCATCTGGATTCACTGCAATGGCATGGTCTGCATATTCCAGCAAAAACCGGTCATTGATGGAATCTGAATAGGCCCAGGATTCGGTAACATCGCGGCCTTCCAGCCACTGATCCAAACGCGCCAGCTTGCCTTTCTGATAGCAGGGAATATTCACCACTTTGCCCGTATATTTGCCTTCAATCACTTCAGCATTGGTGGCAATAATTTCACTAATGCCGAACTCGCGGAAAATCGGCGCCGTAATAAAATCTGAAGTTGCGGTAATTCCGACCAAAGCATGGCCTGCCTCTTGATGGCGCTGAATGGCTTTAAAGCCTTCGGGGCGCATTTGCGGACGGATGACCTTCTGCATAAAGCGCTCATGCAGTTCAGTTAAATAGGCATTGTCGTGCTGGGTCAAAAACTCAAAAACAAATTCATTATAGGCAATCGGATCAAGCTGGCCAGCTTTGTAATCGTCATAAAATTTATCGTTCATGGCGCGATGGCGAATTGGATCCACCAAGCCTTCATTGACTAGAAACTCCCCCCAAGAATGGTCAGAATCTGTATTTAATAAGGTGTGGTCTAAGTCAAACAGCGCCAATTTCATGAAAATACTCGTAAAAGCTTAAATTTAAGAAAAAATTTGTAAATCTATCTCCGCTAGTCGATAGAAATTCGTTAAGATCATATCAATTTTAACATTATTTACACTTTGCTTTTCCGAGTTGGATGCAGAAATAACAATCCCCGGAGGCAAAGCTATAAATTACACAATATTTAGGTAGCCAAATGATCGACTCAGAAGGTTTCCGACCCAATGTCGGGATCATTTTGGCAAACGAATCTGGTCAAGTTTTATGGGCAAAACGCATTGGTCACAATGCATGGCAATTTCCGCAAGGAGGTATTCAGTATGGTGAAACCCCCGAACAGGCACTTTTTCGTGAACTGAGAGAAGAAGTTGGCTTATTGCCCGAACATGTCCAGATTATCGCGCAAACTAAAGGTTGGCTGCGTTACCGTTTGCCGAATCGATATATACGCCCAGACTCTGACCCCGTATGTATAGGTCAAAAACAGAAGTGGTTTTTGCTGAAATTGACGGCTTCAGCACAGCATATTCAGCTGGATCTCTCCGATCCGCCTGAATTTGACCAATGGCAATGGGTGAGTTATTGGTACCCGCTGGGCCAAGTGGTCAATTTTAAGCGCGATGTTTACCGCAAAGCGATGATGGAGCTGTGCAATCAGCTGCCGCAAAAACCTTAAAAATTGCAGAAAAATGCAGATTTTTGAGAGAACTATTGTTATAAATTAAGTCATATAGAACGGAACATTTTAGGAGCAGACACGATGTCGAATATGCAGCTGGATACCTTAAGACGCATTGTCCAAGAGATTAATGCGTCCACCAGCCTGCATGAATCCTTAGACATCATGGTCAAGCAGGTGGCCGAGGCCATGCAGGTCGATGTCTGCTCCATTTACCTGCTGGATGAGCGCAATCACCGCTACCTGCTCATGGCCTCAAAAGGCCTGAATGCCGAAGCTGTCGGCAATGTGTCCCTGCATACCAGTGAAGGCCTGGTCGGCTTGGTCGGCCAGCGCGAGGAAATTGTCAATTTAGACAATGCGCCGAAACATGAACGCTTTATGTACCTGCCGGAAACTGGGGAAGAAATTTACAATTCTTTCCTTGGTGTTCCCGTCATGTACCGCCGCAAAGTGATGGGCGTGCTGGTGGTGCAAAATAAAGAGTCACAGGATTTCAGTGAAGCCGCCGAATCCTTTTTGGTCACCCTGTGCGCACAGCTGTCCGGCGTCATTGCGCATGCGCATGCCGTCGGCAATATTGATGTTTTCCGCAAGCCGAACAATTTGCCCGCGTATAAAACCTTTCAGGGCGTTTCCGGCTCTGGCGGCATTGCGCTTGGCCGCGCGGTCATCCTCTATCCGCCAGCAGACTTAGCCGCAGTGCCAGACCGCGAAGCGGATGACATCAGTGAAGAACTGGAGCTGCTGGACAATGCCCTAAATTCAGTACGGCTGGAAATTCAGTCGCTGGATGACAAAATGCAGGATGCCCTCATGGCGGAAGAACGCGCCTTATTCAGTGTGTTCTTGCGCATGCTGGATGAAAACGCCCTGCCGGCAGAAATTAAATCAGAAATCCGTGACGGCAATTGGGCGCAAGGCGCCGTGCGCAATGTTATTGATAAGCACATCGCGCTGTTTGCGCAAATGGAAGATGACTACCTGCGTGAGCGCGTATCAGACCTGAAAGATTTAGGCCGCCGCATTTTAGCCTTCCTGCAGGAAGCCGATGCCAGTCACCGCGAAATTACCAATGAAAGCATCCTGATTGGCGATGAAATTTCTACGGCCGCGCTGGTGGAATTGCCGGTCGACAAGATCGCCGCCATTGTCACCACCGAAGGCGCAATGAATTCGCATATGGTGATTGTGGCGCGGGCGCTTGGCATTCCAACAGTCGTTGGCGTCACTGAACTGCCGATCAATACCCTTGATGATGTCGAGATGATTGTCGATGCGCACCAAGGCCGTGTTTTCATTAACCCGCCGCGCCGCCTGCGCACCCGCTACAAAGAGATTCAAAAAGAAGAAGAGCAGCTCGCCAAAGATCTGAAGCAGTACGAAACTAAAGATGCCGTCACGCCTGATGGTGTCGCGGTGAAACTCTACGTGAATACCGGCCTGATGATTGATGTGGTGCGCGGAGTTCAGCGCGGCGCCAAAGGGGTTGGCCTGTACCGTTCTGAAATTCCATTTATGTTGCGTGACCGTTTTCCGGGTGAAGAAGAGCAGCGCCTGATTTACCGCCAGCAGCTGAGCCACTTTGCCAATAAGCCGGTAGTCATGCGCACACTGGATATCGGCGCGGATAAAGACCTGCCGTATTTCTCGATTGAAGAAGAAAACTCAGCCTTGGGCTGGCGCGGCATCCGCTTTACGCTGGATCATCCTGAAATTTTTTCTTCGCAGATCCGCGCCATGCTCAAAGCCAGCATCGGCCTGAACAACCTGCATATTCTGCTGCCGATGGTGACCAGCGTCAGTGAAGTGGAAGAAGCGCTGTACCTGCTGGACCGTGACTGGCAGGCGGTACAGGAAGAAGAACAGGTTAAAATCAACAAGCCTAAAATCGGCATCATGGTCGAAGTGCCCAGCGTGCTGCTGCAGATTGAAGAATTTTCTGAACTGGTGGATTTTTTCTCGGTCGGCTCCAACGATTTGACCCAGTATCTGCTGGCGGTTGACCGCAACAACCCGCGTGTCGCCAACGTCTATTCGCACTTGCATCCCGCTGTTTTGCGCGCGCTGGCGCGCTTAGTGCAAGAATGCCATAAATATGACAAACCCATCAGCATCTGCGGAGAAATGGCAGGCGATCCGCTGTCTGCGGTACTGCTGATGGCTATGGGCTTCAATACCCTGTCGATGAGTTCAAGCAACATTTTGCGGGTGCGCAAAGCGATTTGCCATGTGCCGATGACTGAAGCGCAGGAACAGCTGGAACACGTGCTGAACATGAGCAATCCGCTGATGGTGAAAAGCTGGATGGAGTATTACTTTAAAACGCATGGCCTGGCGGATATGGTCAAAGCATCTACGCGTATTGTAAGCGCCTGACTTCAGCACCCAAAACTTGTTTTAACCGCGCTGCTTTGGCTGAGTTTAAAAGACGAAGCGGTTTAATCAGCAGTGACGGCCGTGATCTATTGTTCACTGCCTGTTGATGAGGTGCATATGGATTTTATTCTGTTTCTTGTCTTTGCCGGGATTATCTTTTTAATCACCGCAAAGCCGTTTAAACAACTCAAATCTAGACCGCAGGCGCCAGCACAGAAAATCAAAGCGGCCGCGGTTCGAAATTCCAGCCACAGCCCTGCACGGGCAGCCATTCCAGCGCTTTTAGGCATTGAAATTACCCGCATTCAGCAGCGGCGCTTAGGCAAGAATGATCCATCGGTACAGGCAGCCAACCGCGCAAAACGGCATGATACGCATGCTGCAGCGCCGTCATTCTTCGAGCAAATGGGGAAAAAGATTGAAAAAGCCGTGCTTGACATGAATGAAGCTGCACAGCAAAAAACCGCAGCCGCGCCGTTAAAGAAAGAAGATTTAGCGACACTCTTGAATGATTTATTTTCTAATAAAAAATAACTGCATTGGCGGTTAAGCCGCCATTAAAAAAGGGAGATACTCATTCGAATATCCCCCTTTTTTGTGCTTGCTGTAGCCGCGTTTTGCGTTTTTCTTCCGGTCTACAAAAGTTTGGCTTTTGTTAAAATCGTTCATGTGTTTTGCCACAAAGTTGTTGATGACAACCTCTGGCGCTGCTTTTCTCTTTGCCATTTTCTTCACCTGTTTTCAGCTTGCCTATCTGACGCATGCAGTGCATATATTGCGCTATTTTATCAAAAATTCAAGCATTATCTTTACATCATTAATCACGCCATGCATCCAGCCTGCAGGGCAAAAACAGCAGTATTTTTAAAGCCTAATCCATATGCTGATGTAAATCCTGCTGTACTGATCCCCCTAAAATCAGCGCATCAAAATGCGACAGCCCGCTGGCGAAAGCCGCCGAAAAAAATAAAATCAGCAATAACTTGCCCACACTAAAAACATGATCCATAACAAGCTCCCCTGCCGTTCAATACTGTGAAATTAAAACAGCCGCGGGTTATCATGTACAATGATTTAAAGTGATGCCATCTATCTTAAAACGTGATCATAATGCAAATTAAATCATTGGAAATATTTACTGCCGTCATCAAGCTGCAGAGTTTTTCTGCTGCTGCACAGCACCTGCATACGGTGCAATCCAATGTCACCGCGCATATCAAGAAGCTGGAAACGGAGCTGCAGGCTGAGCTTTTGCATCGGCAGCATCCCATCCGCCCGACACGTGCAGGCATGCAGCTTTTCCGCGCGGCGGAACAGATGCTGCAGCTGCATCAGGAGGTGCTCAATCAATTCAATCATTCCAGTTTAGATTCGAATCTTCCTTTAGAAATTGGCAGCATGGAAACCACGGCTGCAATTCGCTTGCCGGCGCTTTTCCAAAATCTTCAAAAACGTGATCTGCAATTTCCCTACACCTTAACCACGGCTCCAACGCGTGAGCTGATTGATGCAGTTCAGGCCGGGCAGCTCGATTGTGCATTTATCGCCAATCCTGCGCCGGTTGCAGGTTTATTTAATTTTCATGTCTGGACGGAAGAACTGGTCCTGATTAGTGCGAAAAATTCTCCAAATCCCTTATCGGCAGAATATTTAAGCCATAAAAAATTCATCAGCTTCAAGCAAGGCTGCAGCTACAGGAAAGTGATTGATCATTACCTTTCTATACAGCAGCTCCCCGCAGCGAATATTCTTGAAATGGGCAGTCTGGACGGGATTGTCAGCTGTGTCAGCTTAGATGTCGGCATTGCCATTCTGCCGCTTAAATATGTGCAGCAGTCGTATTTTTATCCGCACATACAAATCCATGCGCTTGAAGCGCCGCTTGCCCGCATGCCGACCTATTTAATTGCCGGAGATCAAAATCAATGGAGTTCGAATATGCATTTATTTTTTAAACATTTGCATACCGAGCAATCTCCTTCTCTGCCTGCATTGACCGCCGCACTGGAAACTTAAAAGCTGAATTTAGAGCGCGAAAGCTCTTTCCAGCAAGCGCTCTGCATCCACCATTTTAGCGTCCAGCATTCCAGCAACACGGCCATGAAATGCACTGTAACGGCTTTGAATAAATCCATCCGCCACATAGGCTGGGGCATAGCGTTTCAGCAATACCGCCTGCGCCAAAATCACCACACGGCTGACCAGGCTGCGTCCCATAAACTGCAGATCTTCTGGCGCTTGCTGGAACAGTTTGAATAGATTTTGCAGCTCAGTTTGCAGCGTTGCATCTGTGCTTGCAGTTGCAGCCAGATCTTTAAACAGCACTTCAATCGATTCAGGTTCACGCCCAATCGCGCGCAGCACATCCAGGCACATGACATTGCCCGAACCTTCCCAAATAGTATTCACAGGTGCTTCTTTAAAAATGCGCGCCATGATGCCGTTATCGACATAGCCATTGCCGCCAAAGACTTCCATCATCTCCCCCGTCAGCTCAACCGCACGTTTGCAAATCCAAAACTTGGCGGCTGGGGTCATAATGCGTTTCCATGCTACAGACAGCGCATCATCCGATTCATAGCACTGCGCCAAATGGAAACTGAGCTGAGTCGCGGCTTCACTCTCTAAAGCTAAATCGGCCAAGACTGCACGCATCAATGGTTGATCAATCAAAGGCTTGCCAAAAGCCTGACGCTGGCGGGTATAGGTAATGCATTGCACCAAGGCTTGACGCAGCATGGCACTGCTGCCGACCGAACAGGTTAAGCGGGTATAGTTTGCCATTTCAATAATGGTCGGAATACCTCGCCCTGCTTCTCCAATCATGATGCCCCAGGCATTTTTAAATTCGACTTCAGAACTGGAATTGCTGCGGTTGCCAACTTTCTCTTTCAGACGCTGTATGTGTATTTGATTTTTCGTTCCGTCTTTCAGCCAGCGCGGCACAAAGAAACAGGCCAACCCCTCCTGCTCGGTTTTCGCCACCACCAAATGCGCATCACACATCGGTGCAGAAAAAAACCATTTATGCCCTGTGAGCAAATAGGCTCTGCCGCGGCCTGACTCAGCGACAGGCACAGCAATGGTTTCATTGGCCCGCACATCCGAACCGCCCTGCTTTTCGGTCATGCCCATGCCCAGCCAAATCGACTTTTTCTGAGCCATCGGCACATCGCGTTCATCATATTCGGTCGAAAGTAGTTTCTCTCCAATTTTGGCCCACAGTTCAGGTTCACGCTGAATCAGCGGAATACTGCCTAAGGTCATCGAATTTGGACATAAGTTGCCGCATTCCACCTGTCCGGCAAGATAAAAACGCGCAGCCCAATCCACCCATTTTGTATTGGAGTTCGGATGATTAAATGGATGTGCATGGGTATCAAACTGGCGGTTGAGGCCCATCCATTTATGCCATGAAGGATGAAATTCGATAAAGTCTTTACGGCGGCCTCGGGCATCAAAGGCATGTAAAATTGGCGTGTGCTGATTGGCTAAAGCGCCATGCAGATAATATTCACTCGAACCTGCGACCTTGCCCATTTCACATAGAGTGGCCTGATCATGGCTACCGCAGCGTTTTAATATTTCGTGTAAAACTGTATCGCTTGAAAATAGATTATAGTTTTCCAGTTCATCAAATTGATTGCTGATTTGATGCGTCATCCATGTCTGTTCTAATGTATTCATCGTCTATATTTTCCGCTTGTTGTTCTTGGCTTTTCATTTCAGTATAGAGACAATTTAAAGCATAGACGTTCGGTTTTTACAGCTTAAAAATATGAAGAATTCAGTCATTCAAATACGGCGTAAACCGCGCCAATCACGGGCAAAACTGACTCAAGAAGCTTTGCAGGAAAGTTTTGTTCGGCTTTTGCATGAACGCCCTGCCAGCCAAATTACCATTCGGGAAATCACTGACCTTGCCGGTGTGGGCTTGGGGACCTTTTATGAGTATTTCTCCAAAAAGGAAGATTTGATTGCGCTGACCATTCATTTGCATGTCAAACACAATGCGGAAAGCCTGAAAAGTTATGCACAAAGCCTGATCAAGTTATCCACAGATTTGGATTTTCAGGATTATTTACAGCAAATTATTCACTTTCAAATTGAGCAAATTCAAGTGCAGCAGTTTTTATGGTCGCAGGTGTTTTTACTGGAACGGCAAATTTCAGATATTGAAAGCTACCGTAAGAGTTATGCCATGATGGTGCAGATGTGGCGCAGCATTCTTGAGCCGTTTATCAAAGATGAAGAACAGCTCAAGCAGATGGCTTTAAATATGCAACGGGTATGTTATGGCTTTGTGTCGCAGACTTTGTTGATTGAGCCTACATTTAAGGATTTGGATGTTTTGGAGATGGATATTGTTCAGTTCCTAAAAAATTTAGATTACCGTAGCTAAATTTTGTACATAAATATGTATTTTTAGTGGCAAAATCGACCAAAACTGATTAAAAACAAAGCGACTTGTTTCCAAGTAGGCTTTTTAGGTTTGCGTCCCCAATTTCTTATAGAATAACTTTTTGAAATATAAAACTATTTATTTTTCGTTTCGTATAACACCCATTATGTTAAATGGCGGGGGGTTATCTAACTAAAAGATTATTCATAGTTCTGCAAGGACGCACTATAAAATCAGTCATTCCTTTATTTTTTAAGATTTCTTCACGAGATATATATTAACGTTAAATTTTATATCATTACCTTTTTGAGGACATAGTACATAAATTTTATTTGGTTCTGTGTTAAATGCATCTAATTTCAAATTTACCTGTTCTGTTTTATAGTAGCCCATACCTATATAATTTTTAAAAATGTATAGAAAAATAGAAATTTTTTGTTCACCAGGCAATACTTGAAATAGATATCTGCTACCAAAACTTGAAACTCTTTCCTCTACTTTAACATTGTTTATTTCCGTAATTGCAGTTTGCCCTACTCCTTTATAAACAATAGAAGACTCCATCCAATCTATATAAATTAAAGAAAAGTCAGCTTCAGTCTTATTTTGATTACCTGCATACATTTTGGTAGGTTTAAAGTGAGGATTTGAAGCACATCCCAAAAGTAAAAATGATAAAACTAAATAAATAAAAATCTGCATATTTATTAATCTTCCTAAAATTAACATAATACGCGTTATGCGAAATCGACTGTATTAGTTTAATTATTTCAATAAGTTGAAACCCATAAAAAAAGCCGAGGTTTAACAAACTAAGGTTTTTTACTTGAAACTTCATTGTTCCATAAAAAACCGCCCTTAGGCGGTTTTCTATATTTTAAATCAATCAAATATCAAAACGGTCTGCATTCATCACTTTCGTCCACGCTGCAACAAAGTCTTTTACAAATTTTTCTTTGTTGTCATCTTGCGCATACACTTCTGCATAAGCACGTAAAATTGAGTTCGAACCAAATACCAGATCTACACGTGTTGCTGTGTATTTCGTTTCACCTGTTGCACGGCTCACGATGTTGTACGAGTTCTTACCTGTAGGCTTCCAGTTGTACGCCATGTCAGTCAGGTTCACGAAGAAGTCATTGCTTAATGTACCCACTTTGTCTGTGAACACACCGTGTTTAGAGTCGCCAAAGTTCGCGCCCAATACACGTAGGCCACCCACCAGCACCACCATTTCAGGTGCAGTCAAACCAAGCAATTGCGCACGGTCTAGCAGCATTTCTTCAGGTTGTACCGCATAATCTGCTTTCACATAGTTACGGAAACCGTCAGCTTTGGGTTCGAAGTCTTCAAATGAGTACGCATCCGTTTGCTCTTGAGTGGCGTCACCGCGGCCAGCCGTAAATGGCACAGCAATGTTTACGCCTGCTGCTTTGGCTGCCTGTTCAACGGCCGCTGTACCGCCCAGCACGATCAAGTCGGCAATACTGACTTTCTTCGCAAGACCCGCCTGAATTTCTTCAAGTTTTGCGAGTACTTTCGCTAAACGCGCAGGTTCGTTGCCTTCCCAGTCTTTTTGCGGTGCAAGGCGGATACGAGCGCCATTCGCGCCGCCGCGGTAGTCCGAACCGCGGAAGGTGCGCGCGCTGTCCCATGCCGTTGCAATGAGCTCAGCAGAAGATAAACCGCTTGCTAAAAGTTTCGCTTTCAGTTCAGCGACTTCTGCATCTGTTAATGTGTAATCAACAGCCGGAATTGGATCTTGCCAGATTAAATCTTCTGCAGGAACATCTGCACCTAAATAACGCGATTTCGGCCCCATATCGCGGTGGGTTAATTTAAACCAGGCGCGTGCAAAAACATCCGCAAGTTCTGCAGGGTTGTGATAGAAATGCTCTGCAATTTTTCGGTATTCAGGGTCAAATTTCAGCGCCATATCGGCATCGGTCATCATCGGGTTGCGGCGGACATTCGGATTGTGCGCATCAACAGGCTTGTCTTCTTCCTTAATGTTGACGGGTTCCCATTGTTTCGCGCCTGCCGGACTCAGCGTTTTTTCCCACTCATAAGTAAATAGCAAGTACAGGAATTCGTTATCCCACTTGGTTGGATGCGTGGTCCATGCGCCTTCCAAGCCGCTGACCATGGTATTTGCACCATTGCCTGTACCTTCCGGGTTGTGCCAGCCCAAGCCTTGGAATTCAACATCTGCGCTTTCCACATCGGCGCCCAAGTTTTCAGCTTTACCATTCCCGTGCGCTTTACCTACCGTATGGCCGCCAATCGTAAGCGCTACGGTTTCTTCGTCATCCATCCCCATGCGGTCAAAGGTCACACGCATATCCTGTGCAGTGCGAAGCGGGTCTTGCACACCATCCACCCCTTCAGGGTTGACGTAAATCAAGCCCATCTGCACCGCAGCCAACGGGTTTTCTAGAGATGAACGGTCTGCATCATTGGCATAGCGCTCTTTGGTTGGCGCAAGCCACTGGCGCTCTTCCCCCCAGTAAATATCTTTTTCAGGCGCCCAAATATCGGTACGGCCGCCGCCAAAACCAAAGGTTTTTAAACCGGCAACGTCATACGCCACCGTACCGGCAAGTACAATCAAATCGCCCCAGGAAATTTTGTTGCCGTACTTGCGTTTAATCGGCCAAAGCAGGCGGCGGCCTTTATCAGTATTGACGTTATCCGGCCAGCTGTTGAGCGGCGCAAAACGCTGGTTGCCGGTATTGGCGCCACCGCGGCCATCCTGCTTGCGGTATGAGCCCGCCAAGTGCCATGCAGTACGCACAAACATGCCAATGTAGCTGCCATAATCCGATGGCCACCAGTCTTGGCTGCTGTTAATCAATTCACGGAGGTCTTGTTTAACCGCTTCCAGATCCAGTGATTTAAAGGCAGCTGCATAATCAAAGTCCGGATCCATTGGGTTGGTTTTTTTATCATGCTGAGAAAGAATATCGAGGTTTAAAGCGTTGGGCCACCAGTCTGCATTACTTGTGCTGGCTACGCTGGTCTGCCCACCGGCTTGGTGAAATGGGCAACCGGATGCTTGCGAATTTTGTGTCATTGTAAGTCTCCAAAATAATTATGAAGTATTGTATTGAACCGTAAAATACATCTGCTGCTGATTAAGAACATATCTTGTTTTTGACCGAAGCCCAAGCGAATTTAACGAATCAAAACAATCGGTTTATTCAATTTAAAATATTAAAAATAAATGATTTTTTGTTTTTCAAAAAGTTATGATTTTACTTTTGAAGAAATTAGGCTAACGCGCGTTTTTGGAGACTGATGGCTTATCTGAATCCTGTTTTTCGAAAAATCCGATGCCCAGCGCCATTCGCTGAAAAGTGAAGAAATCGGTCTTTTTAATCGCCTCTTATTTCATATCCTCGAAAATAAAAGCAAAAACATCTGGTGATGATCTATGCAATACGATATTCCGCAGATTATTCAGCAGCACGCTATTATTTTATTGGATGCCATTTGCGTGATTTGTAAGTGATGCGGCACTTAGGGCTCCCCTTCTCCCTGATGCACGTCGGCTCTTTCATGCCGCGCCTCTGGCGCGACTATCTATACCGCCGGGTGGCGCTGAACCGTTATCAGCTCTTTGGCACAGCCAGCCAATACCTGATTCCTTCTGCAGACCATCAGCGGCATTTTTGGGAATATTATCGGCCTGCTTGCTCTCAGCGCCTTAATTTTAGCAGTCGATCCCCACGACTCCCAGCAGGCGGTTCAGCCATTGGTGATGAACGCAACAATGGCAACGCAGTCTATCGCTTGCCATTGCGCTCATCAAAGAACCTCAGCCATCGGCTTAAACCGTTAAGCGCTTGCCTTCGCGGATGCAGATAAATGGATTCATCAGCTTCGAAGATTTTTGACGTGCCTTCTGCAGGTCTTCTTCCGGCTGTT
Source organism: Acinetobacter sp. CWB-B33 (assembly GCF_039655955.1). Classification (NCBI taxonomy): domain Bacteria; kingdom Pseudomonadati; phylum Pseudomonadota; class Gammaproteobacteria; order Moraxellales; family Moraxellaceae; genus Acinetobacter; species Acinetobacter sp. CWB-B33. Next base: position 352,260 of record NZ_JAGFEU010000003.1, on the reverse strand, counting down.
CACGGCTTTCATCCGTCAATTGGAAGGTGCGGTAATGAATAGCCAATGAACATTTGGCATGCAGGTCTTTATGCGCCTGGAACGCTTCATCTGGATTCATATGCAGATAGCGCATCAATAAGCGCGGTTCATAGGCGCCAATCGGCAGCAGGGCAATCCGCGGCGCGCCATATTTGGCATAGATTTCTTTAAAATGCGGAGAATAGCCGGTATCGCCGGCAAAAAAGCAGTGATCTGCGCCATTCAAGACAGAGAAGCCACCCCAAAGCGCGCGGTTCTGATCACGCAGGCCGCGGCCTGAGCCATGCTGGGCAGGCGTATAGACCAGCTTTAAATCCCCCAGCAGCGCAGATTGCCACCAGTCCAGCTCATAAACCTGAAAATGCTCAGGTAAGTAGTAACTGTTGCCCAGCCCAGTATAAATCGGCATGGCAAACTGTTCATGCAGCCAGCTGAGGGTGCTTAAATCCATATGGTCATAATGGTTATGGCTCAGCAGCACGGCATGAATCTCCGGCAGCTCTTCCAAGGCAATTCCTGCAGGGCATGCGCGGCGCGGCCCGCGGCCTTGGCTCGGGCCGGCATATTCCGCCCAGACAGGATCTGTCAGCAAGTTATAAGGGCCGATTTGAATCAGCACTGTCGCATGCCCGACGAACCAGACCTGCCAATCATCTATTTTGGCATTGGGGCGGTTTTGCGGCAGGGAACGCGACGCTTGCGCAAACTGCTGATATTCCTGCTTGCGGTCTACATTCCAAGTCGATGAGCGGCGCTTCAGCATCCACTTAATAAAATTGGACCGCTTATGGCTTTCCGGCGGCCGCAGCGCATTAAAAAAATGCTCGCCATTAAAATGCGCTGAGGCGAGAAACTCAAACATCGGCTGACGCCAAGTATGTGACCAGCACGCCTCTGCTGGCAATTGAAAATGCTTTTGTTCCGACTCGTGCTTCATGGACATTCAAAGTTCTTCAAAAAATTCTAGCAAAACAAAATCAGCTGAATAGGCAGCTGAACTTAATCCAAACGGCCTTTCATCCGTTCCAGCCAAACCTGTTGAGATTGAGGTTTGACAAAGAGTGCCACAATTTCAGGATGAATCTGTTTAATTTGTGATTCAATCCGATTCACGCAGGACTCAATTTCATCGGCGCTTAAATGATCTTTAAATTCCAGGCTTAAAGATGCAATGACCTGATGCGCCCCCATCTGTTCTGTCAGCACGCCATTGGCAGACAGCACGGCCGGATCCTTCTGCGCAATGTGCAGCACATTGCGCCGCAGCTGCGGATCAGCGGTCTCCCCCATCAGCAGGCCCTTGGTTTCACGCGCCAAAAGACATGCCGAAACAGCTAAAACCGCACCAATCATTACAGATGCTACACCATCCAGCACAGGCATATTCAATGCATGCGCCAAATAAACCCCAATGAAGGCGATAAATAAACCAATCAAGGTCGCAGTATCTTCAAACAGCACCGTAAAAGCCGTCGGATCTTTACTGCGCCGGAACGCTGCAAAATAGCCCAGCGCGCCTTTGGATTTGCGAAAGGCTTTTAAAGCGACAAACCATGATGCGCCTTCACAAATAATGGCAAAACCCAGCACCGCATAATTCACCATCGGATTTTTAATTTCTTCTGGATAACGGATATGCTGCACTCCCTGATAAATGGATACTATTGCACCTAAGGAGAATACCAGCAAAGCGACAATAAATGCCCAAAAATACAATTCCCGCCCATAGCCGAAAGGATGTCTGGAGTTGGCCGGCTGCTGGGATTTTTTCATGCCGTGCAGCAGCAAAATTTCATTCAGGGTATCTACCACCGAGTGAACCGCCTCACTCAGCATGGCAGAGCTGTTGGTGATGTAAGCAGCAATAAACTTGACCAAAGCAATCGCCAGATTCCCCAGCAATGCTGCATACACTACGGCTTTATTGGTACTCGACATTGAATGCTGTCCTAAAAAGTACGGCCTAAAATTATAATCATCAGCGGCGGCTTGGATTTCACTTGCTGGCGCACTCCCGCTGTATTGCCCTATCTTATAACCAAAGCATTGCGCAGAAAGGTTTATTTTTTGTTGTATTTCAATCTCTTTTTGCACATTCCTATGATGCTGGCGGGAGACTGTTTCAGCCTTCATGATTGTCTCTGCATTACGCAAGGTTCCATGTGGAACATGGATTCACTTGTCCGCAGGATAAGCGCCTTTCATCTGCTGGCTGACAAATGCGCATAAAAAAGGGAAGCCCTGCTTCCCTTTTTACCTGAGTTTTCATGTTTTGGCTTTGGCAAAATATTGCATGCGCCACTCTTTCCAAAAGTACAGCACTATCCCGAACAGGACCACAGCAATACCTAAAACAGCATGACCGCTGATGTGTTCATTATTCAGCGCCGCACCCAGCACAAGGGCAATAATAGGCGTCATCACATTGCTTAAAGAGACGGTAGACGCCGCCAAACGACGAATCAGCCAGAAGTAACACAGCATCGCCACAATCGAAGACAAAATCATGGTAAACAGAAAGCCAATGATAGCATTCGTGCTGGGCATCTGCGTTGGGAAATGCTGCCAAATAAATGGCATCAGCAGCAATGAACCCAGTGCTGACACCATAAGCGAACCTGTGGCCTGCGACATCGGCTTCAGCGGCGCATTAATCTGTTTAACCCAAAAGATGGAGCTGATATAAGACACCATGCTGATCAGCATCAGCACAACGCCCCATGGGTTGACTTTGCTGTCAGCAGAAGCAATAAAGACAAAGCTTAGGCCGCTGACCGCAATGGCCATGCCCAGCCATTGCAGTCCAACCAGCTTTTGAGTTTTTAAAATCACGTGGCCAATCAAGCCTGCAATCAGCGGCGAAAAACCAAAAATCAGCGCCATTAAGCCCGAGGTTAAATAATTGGCTGCCAGATAAATAAACAACTGCGCGCCGATTAAATTCAGGCTGCCTGCGATATAGCTTTGCACCGATACTTTGTCAAAAGGCAGCGGGCCGCGCATCAGCTTCAATACCAACAGCGCAATGATGGACGCGCCAAAATAGCGGATGATCAGCACCCACATCGGATGCACTTCCGCCACGCTCCAGACAATCGCCAGCGGCGTCGCGGCCCAAATCAAAACCAGCAAAGCATAGATACTTGCCGTGACAAAAAGTGGCGAGGAGTTGGAATTCATAAGCTCATCAATCGTAATTTAAATTAGGGATAAGACTAAAATCGAGTCCTCCCCATCATTCACTATGCGGGGGGCGACATGAATGTCGCCTGCTTATCTGGGGTATAGGGATGTACCCTCAGATAAGCAGAAGATTTTTGCCTTGCGAACCCAAAAATATATTTTTGAGGTTCTCATCATCTTTGAAAAGTCAGGCATAGCCTCCGCAAAGACATATAACCAAAACTGAAATTTAGGGCAGTGGCAACAAAGCCAAAGACATAAAAAAGCAGACCCAGGTTGCCCAAGGTCTGCCCTCTTGCAAACTCAGATTACTTCACCAGCTTGCGAAGCTCTTGGCTCAAATCTAAATATTTGTCTGCTTCAAAAACTGCATTCTTGCTGATCAATTTTTTCAAATGACGCATTTCTTTGGCCGCGTTTACCGTGATGCCGCCGACGATTACACCATCCGTTACGCCAAACAAGACAAAAGATGATTCCGCACGCTGTTCAGGGGCAATTTCACCGCGGACAATCCATTCAGCCGCCGCCATATCGCCGACAAACTGGTAATTGATATTTAATTGATCCGTCCAGAACCACGCTGGGTTTGGCGCAGGGTGTTCTGCACCCATCACGTGACGCGCGAAAATACCTGCTTGCAGATTCGCATTTTCCCACGTTTCTACGCGGCGGTGATTGCCGCAGTCACGTAGCTGCGTTGCCACGTCCCCTGCCGCATAAATGTCTGCATTTGAGGTTTGGCAGTTATCGTTGACTTTAATGGCAACATCAACATCTAGCCCTGCATCTACTGCAAGCTGTGCATTCGGCACAATACCAATGCCGTAAACCACGGCATCTGCACGCAACTCTTCGCCATCACCCAAAGTCACAACGATTTCTTCACCATCCAGCTGGCAGTCTGCAATAGAGGTTGAAAGACGCACATCCACACCGGCGAGACGCTGCTGTTCAAGCAGGAATTCGCTCAAAATACGCGGCGATGAACGGCCCATGACCATTGGACCCATTTCAATCACAGTTACTTGGCAGTCTTTGAAACGTGCCGATGACGCAAGCTCTAGACCGATCACCCCGCCGCCAATTAAAATTAAGCGGCGGCCAGCCTGCAATACAGGAACTAAAGCTTGAGAATCTTCAAGATTGCGCAAGGTGTACACGTGCTTGCCCAAGGCATCAAAGTTTGGCAAACGGCGCGCTGCACCGCCTGTGGCAAGCAGCAATTTGTCATAAGCAACAACATCACCGTTTTGAAGTTCAACCGTTTTCGCATCCGGATTGATTTTCACCGCACCGTTGCCGCGAATGGTTTCCACCCCAAGTTCTGCCAGTTTTTGTTCGGACAGAATTTCTATCTTGGTTTCTTCAGGCTTCAAAATCACATCTTTAGAGAGCGGCGGACGTTCATACGGAAGATGCGCCTCATCACCGATTAAGATGATTTTGCCTGCATATTTGTTGCCGCGAAGCTCTAAAACTGCACTTGCGCCTGCTTGACCCGCACCTACAATGACGATGGTTTCGATGTTGCTCATGTGCTTAAACTCTTACAATTATTTCAATTCAGCAGATACGATGCCGAAGCCCGCAATCCACTCGCTAATATCTTCGTAGCAGTGCGTTGTCATTTCATACTCGCCCACTTCATGCAATGCAGCAAATGCCGCCATCCACGAACGCACTTCTTGACCGCCGCGTCCGCCGTCACGGCGGATTTCATCTTCAGTCATCGCTTCAATGGCTGCAAAATCTGCTTTGGCAAAAGTCTGCAGCAGTGCGCGGTCCCACTCAGGGTTGAGTGGAACAGCGACAGATTTGTCGCCAGCGGCCAGCTTTTGACCCACCGCAATAATTTTAGACTGACGGTTATTGCGTGATTCTTCACTTGGGTTGCGGCCGCAGATGAGGAACTCTTCCACTTCTGGCGGCACAGCGCCCATTTGCGGTGTCGGCGGATCATGAGAAAGGCCGCCTGTGCCTAAAATAAGCACGCGTTCATTTTCCAAGTTCAATGATTGAATGAACTGACCGACTGCGCGGCCTAAAGCCACAGTGCGCTTGGTGGTTGGCATCGGCACCGCTGCGCCATTGATGAAAATTGGAATGGTTGGATAACGGTCCAGCTTGCCATTGCATAAAAAATGCAAAGGCTGAGTCACGCCATGATCCGCCTGCATACGGTATGAGTATGCAACATCCACCCCTTCATCCAGTACACGGCGAACCAGATTCAGCACAGTGTCTTCCGGCACATCAATGCGATCATTGTCTTTGCCGTAGTCCCAGTCGCCTGCCGCTTTCGCACGGATGCCCACGCAAAAGCTTGGCATCAGGTCATAGAAGAAGCCATTGAAATGGTCTGGACCGAAAGTAATGATCAATGTTGGATTATAGTCTTCAACTTCTTTCGCAAGTTTGGCAAAAGTTTCACGAACTTTTTCCTCTTTATATTCCTCTTGCGGAGAAGCAAATTCCATCAGGGGACTGTGCGATGCACAAATAAGTTTAACGGCCATGGGTGACTCCTAAACGGAAGGCAGCCAAAACGGCTGCCGAGTAAGTCCTTTACGTTTTTGGCGATTTAGATCTCGTCAAAGAAGCCAGCACGTGGTTGACGTAAACCACGGATACCTAGACCACATTCCGCGTTAATTAAAACGCCTGTTAATGGACGGTTATTTTGACGAGAAGCCAATAACACATAAGAACCAGTCATATCTTCGGGTTCTGGTAAGAAGTTGAGCGGCATACCGCGGGCAATCTTCTCAGGATCACGCGCATCGAGTAGACCAAGGTTTTCTTGACCTAAAGACGCAGCGCCTTTGATGTTGACATTCATACCCGACGGTGCAACAGCATTCACTCGTACTTTAGGCGCAAGCTCATACGCCAATTCTTTCATAATGCCGACCCCTGCATGCTTAGATGCAGTATATACAGGGCCTCCGCCAGCAGAGTACAGCGCGGAATTAGACAAAGTAAATATGATAGAACCTTCAGAAGCTATCAATGCATCCAGCGCAGCTTTAGCGCCAAGGATGAGGGATTTGGTATTAATGCCCATGATTTCATCAAAGGCTTTTTCCAATTGCTCGCCTGACGTATTGACGATATCTGCGTAATGATCCCAAATGCCGGCATTGCCGACAAAGCAATCCAGCTTGCCAAAACGCTCAACAGTCGCATTCACAGCGCGGACATTGTCTTCATAGCTGGCTACATCGCCTTCGATCGCAAGAACTTTACCGCCAAAGTGTTCATTTAATGCATCCACTTTTGCTTTAGAACGCTGAAGCACCGCAACTTGCGCGCCTTCTTCAATAAAACGTTCAACCAGCGCCCAGCCTAAGCCAGAACCGCCGCCAGTAATTAGCGCAACTTCGCCTTGCAGCCAACCCATGATTACTCTCCTGCCATTTCAACAAATAACTGACCATCTTCCACAATCACGGGGAAAGTTTTGATTGGATCAGTTGCTGGCAAGCAAAGCGCTTCGCCAGTTTTCAAACAGAACCGCGCTGAATGCAATGGGCATTCAACTGTGCCGTCGTCTTCAAGGTAGCCTTCGGACATAGACGCGTTGCCGTGTGAGCAGCGGTCGTTCATTGCAAAGAACTCACCGCCGTTGTTGAATACTGCAAGCGCTTCGATACCGTTTACGCCGCAGTCCACTTTCAATGCTTCGCCTTCGTCTAAATCGTCAACTTGGCAAACAAAAATCTTATTCATTAGAAGAACACGCTCAGGTTGTGTGAGTTATAAGTCACCTGATCAAGGATGATCTTACGGTTAAAGATCTGGAAGCCTAGCTCAGAGTCAACTTTACGGATTTTGTCGTGACGCTTGCCGCAATAGATCGTGACATCTTTCTCTTTTTGAGTGCGGTACAGCAGGTAAGTGACATATACGTCATACTCGCCTTCCACTTCCGACGCTTCAACAATCACATTGGAAACCATGTGCGTTGTGCGAGACGGAGGCTCTTCAGCCCATGCCATACCTGTCTCAAGGCGGGCAACACGGCGCTCTAAAAGATCTTTCGTATCGTTGAATACCCAAGTGGTTGGCGGTTCAACTGAACGGCGGCGGTCACGCGTTTGAGCGTTTGGTGTTGTACGCAGCGTATAAGAAATATCTTCTGCCAGCGTATCTAACCAATCGCGGAACTTCCAATCGTCAAGCAATTTTGCTTCGCGATATAGGAACTGACTGATTTGATGCTGAAGTTCTAAACTGATCTGACTCATTTCATAAGCTCCTTCTCGTATTCGTCAGCGGCTTTTTCCACGTCTTCCCATTTTTCATGGATCAATAAATCTGCCCAACGGCGGTACATGCCGCGCGCTGCAGTTTCAGAGAAAATATAGTTGGTGATGCCCGGAATGCCGTCTTCACGCACTTTCTCGTTGCCTTTGCCCATTTCCATAATCAGCTGGTTCTTACGCGCTTTATAGCCGCGCAGCACTTTTTGAATTTCAATCCAGTTCTCAGAGTCATCCTGCTCGAGGAAACCGGCTGGACCAAAGGCGCGCGTTGCAGAGCGTTCAAATGCTTCTTTCACTTCTTGCGATGCTTCAGCGTCTGCAATACAGAATGCCCATACTTCAGTTTTGTTTGGACCGCGCGGGTGCCATACTCGAAGCGTTGCTGTGCCGTTCAGCCAAGACAATGTCGGGAACATGGTGTTGTGGCCTGCAAGACGCAAGGCGCGCACTTCACCTAGACGCTCTTTCACTTCATCAAATGTTTCACGGAAATAGTTGGCAACTTCACCATCCACCCATACGTTCGCATCCGGTTTTTCGGTGAAGAAGAAGCCTGAACCGTGACCGCGTGAACCGTACTGGATTGCGTCTTTCGCCGTTTCCCACACTGGGCGTGCAGTTTGAGCTGCGCCTAATTTTTTAGAAGATTCGTCATCCGGTTTCGCGCCTAAGACTTGAATGGCAGAAGCATGCGAGAACAATGCGTGGTATTGGTCAGATGCGAACTGTTCAGCCGCAAATTTCCAGTTGCACTCGATTTCCCACTTGTGCACGCCGCCGATGATTTCAGTACCGCCCGGACGGCGGTCTAAAACGCCATCTAAATACCAAGCGATATCGCCCATGTATTCTTCCAGATCTGGCGTGGTTTCATCCCAGCAACCAAAGATTAAGCCTTTATAAGACTTAACACGGTTCACTTCCACCAAGCCCCATTGCTCTTTGCAAGCGCCATGCGGGAAAGCGCGCTCTTCAAGCGGGATATCTTTTAAAGAACCGTCGATGCCGTAAGACCAGCCGTGATACGGGCAAGTGAATGCGCGGGTGTTGCCGCAGTCTGCGAAGCTGACGCGCATAGAACGGTGACGGCATTGGTTTAAGAATGCTTTGATTGAGCCGTCTTTTTGACGCGCCACGATGATTGGATCTTCACCCATATAGGTGTTGAAGAAATCACCCGCTTTAGGAATTTGGCTTTCATGGCAAAGGAACAGCCAAGTACGGCCGAACACGCGTTCAAGCTCTAATTCATATAGATCCGGGTCGGTGTAGATGGATGGCGAGATACGTCCATTTTGCGCATCAACTAAAGCGTCGATTTCGCGCACATCAATTTTTCCACTCATGAAAGCTCTCCTGCGACAACCGTGGGGTCACAAACAAATAGACTCAACTTTTCAACGATGATGGATTTTTGATGGGTTTTGGTGAAATATTTTTTTTGTTTCAATTAATAGGTTTAAGAACTTATTAGTATAGCTATTACTTATATTAAAACACCCGCATCAGCGCGCAGGCCATTTATTTCCTAAATGGCAAAATCATCTTCACGCCATAGTTGTTTATAGATTATACTGCCCCTAACTCATAGTAAGACATTTTTTGGATTACTCCTAGGCAGAATATATGGAATTACGACACCTACGCTACTTCATTACAGTTGCTGAAGAACTCAATTTCAGCAAAGCTGCGCTCAAACTTTATACCGCCCAGCCCTCTCTCAGTCAGCAAATTAAAGATCTTGAGGAAGATGTGGGCGTCAAATTACTGCACCGCACAAAACGTAAAGTGGAACTCACCGAAGAAGGTGCTGTATTTCTGGAGCAGGCGCGCTTAACCATCGCACAGGCCAACAAAGCTATTGCCATGGCGCGTCAGGTCTCTCAAGCCAAGCAGCAGATGCTGCGCATTGGTTTTGTTCCTGTGGCGGAAATGAAAATCTTCCCCTATGTCTTGCCGAACTTGCGGGTGCAGAATCCAGACCTGAAGATTGAATTGCTCAGCCTGAATAATGTTGAGCAGATGAAACTGCTGAAAAAAGGCGAATTGGACGTCACTTTTACCCGCCATAACTTCCACAACGACGAAATTGAAAGCCAGTTTGTGCTGCGTGAACCGTTAATTTTTCTGTTGCCTAAAGACCATCCGCTGGCAAAATACGAACGCATCCCAGTGAAGGCATTGAATGGCATAGATTTTATCATCCCAGCTGCCGAGCAGTCCTTGACGCTGCATACGGCTATTTTAGACTTTGCCAAAGCCAACAATATTGAATTCAATATTGTGCAGAAAGCCGACAACATTCTGTTCAATATCAACTCGATTGGCATGGGCCTAGGCTGTACGATTCTGCCGGGCTACATTGCCCCGCTGACCATGAGCAATACCGTCATCCGCCCGCTGGATATTGAATTGCCTTATCTTGACCTGTATGTCAGTTACCGCAAAAACAGCTCATCGGCGGCAGTGCAGAAATTTATTGAACTGCTGACCAAGGTATTTTATTTAAATATCGCCCGTGAACAGAGCTGAATTTTCCAGCGCAGCTTCAAATATTAAAGCGCCATTATTCATTTTAAAAATAATGGCGCTTTTTTTAGGCTGAAATCGCCTTATTTTCAGCCGCACTCGACTTAAGTCTTACACAATTTATCAATCAGCAGCGCAAGCTTCATGGAAAATAACTTATAAATTTTAGTTGATGGATTCATAAATTCTTTAATTTTCCTGCAAATTACAACTTAAGTCTAATAAGATCCGGCTATTCAGTTTAGAGTACGCTGAGTCGTCATCTAAAAATTTATCTTATTGATAAAAAACAATAAAGGAATTCTGATGAAGCTTCAGCCATTTTTCAGCCTCAGAGCCGGCGTGCTGTACCGCCCTTATTTCTTTGTGTCATTTTTATTGACCCTGATCCTGTATGGCGCGCTGCGTTACGGCACTGCATGGCAATGGTCAACCTGCCTGCTCATCAGCTGGAATATCGCTGTTTCAAGCTATCTGATCTTTACCATGAAGCGGCTCTGGCATGCCGATCACACCCAGATTTTACAGCGCGCGCAGCAGCAGGACGCCAGCAAATGGCTGATTCTGTTTTTAGTGTTTTTGACTTTGGTGATGTGCTTTATTGCGATCGTGGTTGAAGTCAACCATCTGCCGCAGGATCAGCACATCCGCCTTTCGCATTTGGCGCTCTCTGTCATTACCATTCTGTGCGCATGGCTGTTTATGCACACGGTCTTTGCCATTCATTATGCGCATGACTTTTACTTGGCTTTGGCCGAATCTCAAGACGGCGGCCTGGATTTTCCCAAAACACCGCAGCCCAGCTATCCTGACTTTTTATATTTCAGCTATGTGATTGGCACCTCTGCGCAAACAGCAGATGTTGCGATTACCTCCCAGCCCATGCGGGTGCTGAACATGCTGCATATTTTGCTGGCTTACAGCTTCAATACCACCATATTGGCCATCTGCATTAATGTCGCAGCCAGCTTCATTCAGCCTTAAATGCTCAAGGCAAAATAAAAAAAGGATGGCTTTTCGCCATCCTTTTTTCGTTATTCCAGCCGAAATTCAGAGGATTACACGCCGCGCGCAGTTAAATAATCTTTAATCACGGTGTTGAATTCTTCCGCTTTTTCAACTTGAGACCAGTGGCCGCACTGGCTGAAAATATGCGCATCCGCATTTGGCACCACATTTAAAATGTCCCAAGTGCGCGAAACAGGAATCACCACGTCTTGCGTACCGTGAATCAGGAGTACAGGCACTGTGATGTCTTTCATTTTGTCGAAGTCTAACGGGAATTCGAAACGGTCACGGTCACGCGCGCCTACAACGTCCATTAAACGGTTAGAAGCATAGTCATTGGCAGCAGATGCAAAACGGACTTTCACCAGTTCATCGGTAATTAAGTCTTTGTTCACCACAAACATAGAAAGCGTTTTTTTAATGCCTTCTTCTGTTAATACCGGGTTCGCATGCGCTTTCAGTGCAGCCGTTTGAACCGCGCCGCCTGTGCCCATAGAGACAATGCCCAAAATACGCTCAGGGTAATCAATCGCCATTTGGAAAGCCAGCCAGCCGCCCAATGAGTTGCCGACTAACCAGGTTTTTTCAATGCCCAGCGCATCTAAAGTACGCACCGCATGGTCCACCCACGCGCGGATGCCATAAGCGGTATTTGGCGCAACCACTGTTTGGCCGTAGCCGATGGTATCAATCGCGATGCAGCGCGCCTGCTCGCCGATTTGCGGCAAGTTCAGCCACCAGTTTGCCGCCGCAGATACGCCAGTACCTGAACCATGCAAAAACAGGATTGGCGTTCCTTCACCAATTTCGTGATAGTGAGTCAACTCACCTTCAGCCGTTTCAATCCATTTATCTTCTAAACCGAAGAATGAATCCGTTGTGTAGTCAGGGATTTGAACTGTGCTCATACATACTCCTCGTACAGCGTAAGCGCCTGCGTTTCAATCTTTTATGCCGATTTAAACGCCTAGTGGATTAAAGTTTTAGACTTTTTACTGCTTCATATTAACCGCTATCGCGCTGTCAACTGATACAAAATTCCGATCATACCCAACAATTTAGGTATTATTTAACTATTTGTTTTATATAGATTTAATATGCAGGCCACTCTGAATTTACCTTCCGGCAGCGGGCTATTGAATTTTTTCAGCGCAAAAAAAGGGCGGCTTTTCCAGCCGCCTTTTTTTATCGCAATCTATTAGAATTTATACGTATAAGTCGTTGCTACGCGATATTCCTTAAGATCGGATTTCCAATCATAGTTGGCATCAATGTACATGGCTTGAAAGCCCAAGCCCTTCAGCTTACCTTCTGGCACGCTATAGTTCACAATCAAATTCAGCTCATCTGACTTCTGATCCGTTTTACCCGCGACTTTTGCATCTGAACCCGTGAAATAAACCGCCGTGGCATTTAAGCCTTTTGCGCCCAATTCAGAGAAGTCATAGCCATAGGTAAAACCCCATGATTTTTCATCCGGATTGGTAAATGTCGCCACGCCCCAGTTGACTAAATACGGCTGCGGCACCCAGCCGCCCAACGTCGGGAAGGCGCTATCGCCAAACATCTGCTGATAGCCCAAGCCTACAGTATGCGCGCCATAATTCACTTTCGCACCCACAGATAAGGCCTGATTATCAATGTCGCCATACAGCTTGTCGCCAGACTCCGAGTTGTCAAAATACCGGATGTGGCTGTCCAATTTGGCTTTTTCACCCAGTTTGGTTTTGTAGCTTGCGCCCACATAATGTTGCTGATAAATGTCTTTTACATCGGCATACCAGTAGCTGCCGCCAATTTCAGGGGTAAACTGGTGATCAATGCCCGCAATATACATGCCGTCCGCTTTGGCGCCATTGTCATAGGCAGGCGGTGCAAATTTGGTTAAGTCACGGAACTGATTGTCATAACGGTTGTTGATGCCGTCAATGTAGGCCAAAGTCAATTTGGTATCTTTAATGTCTTTCGATTCCAGCCAAGCGCCGCTGTAAGTGGTGAGCAGCTGACGAGACGGATCGAAGACTAAAACTGGTGAAACAGGCAATAACTCACCCACTTTTAATTCAGTTTGCGACACTTTGGCTTTTAAGGTTGCACCCACTTTGCCAAAGTTGTCTTTCGATTCTTTGCCGTCATGCGGCAGCACCCAGTCTGGATTCTTATCACGGCCATTCAATTTAAAAGCATGCTGCACCAAAAGATCGGCGCCGACTTGAATGCCGCCGCCAATATCCGCATAGCCAGACTTGGCATCCAAAGTCACGCCTTGTGACCATGAACCCCAATTGGCAGCGGAGTTTTCTTGAATTTGACGGTCTAAATAGAAATTTTTAAATTTTAGCTGTACTTGGCTGTCGTCAATAAAGTCTGCATGTGATGCAGCTGTCCCTAACGTTGCTGTCGCAGCAAAAATTGCTATCCATAAATTTTGACGACGCATGGCTGAATTCCTAATAATCAGATTAAGCGATGGCCTTATCATGCAGAACTCTCTGCTTTCAAGAAATCCGACCACAGTATTAAAGATTCATCCGCATCCGGTAAAATTCATGCCGATGCAGGAAAGCCCGCTCAAAGGCTTAATACCTTTAAACAATAAGATGATTTGATTTTTTATTCACCATTAATCAATAAAACATTGTTAAAAAAAGATTTTTTATAAGATTTAATAAATATTTCAGACAAATGAATATTATTGATCGCTTTTAAGTTTAAGTGCGCTTCCCCCCTCTCTAAGCTCATGAATCCATTAATATAAAGCGGGTATGACGTGATATTTCAGAACTATCAATAAATGTAAAATAACTCTGCAGATTCCGTTAAAAGCAGTGGCCTCTGCTGCCGGAACTGCAGCGCAGCATCGCGCCGGAGCACCTGCTGCAGCATCCATCCGCCATAAAAAAGCGCCCTTCCGGACGCTTTCATTGACTTAAATTTTCAACAGGTATATTAAAAATTAAGCATTGGCTTCTTTGGCTTTAGACATGGTCAATGCCAAGTCTTCAATCATGTCTTCCTGACCGCCTACCGTACCACGGCGGCCAAGTTCCATTAAGATTTCACGCGCAGATACGCCATATTTCGCTTCGGCACGTTTTGCAAACAATAGGAATGAAGAATAAACCCCTGCATAACCCAAAGTTGCCGCATCACGGTCGGCACGGATCGGCTGCTGCAGCATTGGCACAACCAATTCTTCAGCAATATCCTGCACTTTGAACAAGTCCACGCCTGTTTCCATTTGCATCCGGTTGGCAACCGCAACAAAAAGTTCAAGCGGCGTATTGCCGGCGCCTGCACCCAAACCGCCAGAAGCCAAGTCAACACGTTTTGCACCGGCTTCAACCGCTGCAATCGAGTTCGCCACGCCCATCCCTAAGTTATGGTGGCCATGGAAACCGATTTCGATGTCTGAACCTAAGGTAGCACGCAAGATCCCCACACGGTCCGTTACGTCTTGCGGCAGCATATAGCCGGCTGAATCCGTTACATAAATGCAGTTTGCCCCGTAAGACACCATCTTTTGCGCTTCTTCAAGCAATTTTTCAGGTGATGCCATATGCGCCATCATCAAGAAGCCCACCGTGTCCATGCCCAGTTTGCGCGCAGCGGTAATGTGCTGTTCAGACACATCCGCTTCCGTTGAATGCGTTGCCACACGGATGGTGGAAACACCCACATCGTATGCCATTTGCAAATGATCAACCGTACCAATACCCGGAATTAACAGCGCCGATACTTTGGCCTGCTTTAACTGTGGAATCACCGCGCTGAGATATTCTTCATCGGTTGCAGCCGCAAAACCGTAGTTCACCGAGTTGCCGCCTAAGCCGTCACCATGGGTCACTTCAATTAAAGGAACACCGGCATCATCCAGCGCAGTGGCAATTGCAACCATTTGTTCAGGCGTGGTTTGATGGCGCATTGGGTGCATGCCATCACGTAAAGTCATATCATTAATAATAATCTTAGACATGTGACTGCTCCTTAAGCTTCAACAGTTGATTTTGAAAGAACGCGTTCTGCAAACATTTCTGCAGTACGCGCTGCCGCCGCAGTCATAATGTCAAGGTTGCCTGCGTATTTCGGCAGGAAGTCCCCCAAACCTTCCACTTCCAGGAAGATTGAAACGCGGCTGCCGTCAAACACTGGACCATTCACAAGCTTGTAGCCCGGAACGTATTTTTGAACTTCCTTAATCATGGCATGCACAGATTCTGTGATCGCCGCTTGATCCGGCTCGCCTTCGACTAAGCAATGCACGGTGTCGCGCATCATCAATGGCGGCTCAGCCGGATTGATGATGATGATTGCTTTACCTTGTTTCGCGCCACCCACTTGTTCAATTGCGCCGGCAGTGGTACGGGTGAATTCATCAATGTTTTTACGTGTACCCGGACCCACAGATTTAGTGGATACTGTGGCAATGATTTCGCCATATTCAACAGGCTGTACACGTGAAATAGCCGCAACCATTGGAATAGTTGCCTGACCGCCGCAAGTCACCATGTTCACGTTTGGCACTTCACCTTGCTCAAGCAATGCTTCAAGGTTGACTGGTGGTACACAGAATGGGCCAATGGCAGCAGGTGTTAAATCAATCATGAGCACGCCAAGTTCGTTTAACTTGCGGCTGTTCTCTGCGTGAACGTATGCAGAAGTTGCATCAAATGCAATTTTGATGTCATCTTCAATCACGTGAGGCAGCAAGCCGTCTACGCCTTCCGCCGTGGTTTTCAAACCCATTTTCGCAGCGCGTGCAAGGCCTTCAGAGGTCGGATCAATGCCTACCATCCACACTGGCTCCAGCCATTCGCTGCGCTGAAGTTTATAAAGCAAATCAGTACCGATATTCCCTGGACCGATCATTGCGCATTTAATCTTTTTCATGAACAATTTCTCTGTAAATACGTTATAAAATTCAAGCTTATTCAGCAGCGAATGCTGCAGTCACTGAACCAAAACCTTCAATTTCTACAACAAATTCATCACCGGCATTGGCCACAACCATTGGACCAAGCGCGCCTGTTAAAATAATGTCGCCTGCAAGCAATGGACGGCCGCGGCGCACCATTTCATCGGCAAGCCAAACTGCGGCATTTAATGGATTTGAAAGACAGGCTTTACCCACACCTTGCGATACCACTTCACCCGCACGGGTCATGGTCATTTTGCAATTTACAAGGTCAAGATTTTCAAGTTTCACAGGACGTGAACCCAATACATAAGCAGCAGAAGATGCGTTGTCTGCAACTGTATCAATCAAACTGATTTTCCAGTTTTCGATACGGCTATCCACCACTTCTACCGCAGGCAATGCATATTCAGTCGCGCTGATAATGTCTGCGTAAGTGTGTTTTTCTTGCGTTAAATCTTTATTAATGATTAAAGCGATTTCCGCTTCAACTTTAGGCTGGATCAAAAGGCCTGCTGGAATCGCTTCGCCATCACCATAAGCCATGTCCGCAAACAGCATGCCGAAGTCTGGAGAGTCAACGCCCAGCTGCTTTTGTACCGCAATTGATGTTAAACCAATTTTACGACCCACTAAACGGCGGCCTTCTTTAAGCGCACGTTCAGTATTGATTTCTTGTACCGCATAAGCGATATCTACATCAGCACCTTCACCGCCAAGCTGTGGACGAATTGGCGCAATCGCAGTTTTTGATAATTCAGCTTCGCGTAAAGCGAAAGCAACTGATTCAACAACAGCAGAATTCGACATCAATGTTTCCTTAAACTGCAAAAATTGGACTTATACCGTTATTGATGGAAATGCGATGAACAACGAGAAAAATCTGTGAACTGATCAAAGCTATCAGCAAATGGGTGCTGCCCATCTTGGCAAACGTGTATATGTATAAACAGTTTTAGAATCGGAAAATTGCGGTTTTTATGCCAATACTTATTTTATTTATGACAATAGCTAATTCCTATAAATTAACTTGGTTTTATTTTTAAAAAACAAACATATAAAAAAATATGAAAAAATGCTTTCTTGCTCCAGCTTCGGGCTAAATTGTCAGATTCAGAAAATCACCATCAATCTACGACTAAAAGACTAGATTAAGTGCTTATTTTGAGCACAAGCATCATATTTAATCATTCACGACGATGCTATTTATATTTTTAAAATCAATAGGCTATATACTTCATGAAGCATAAAATTATTTTAAGTACAATCTTGCTGTGCACCCTTTCCAATGCAGCTTTTGCACAAAATTATCAAGAGTCACTGAAAGGCAGATACCTCATTTTAGACGGAGCTGAATGTGCTGGCTTAAAATTTAATGCTCAAGCGACTGCAGCAGCATGACAAAATGAAATGGAATGCAGCCATGGTTATTATAATAAAGATGCATGGCGGATTACTTGGATTACACCAGAAATTTTTGTCATGACTGAGGTCATTCGTCCCAATGAAATTTCACCACCACGCAATGAAATTTATAAAATCATGAGCATTCAAAATAAAACGGTAACTGTTACTAATTACTGGACGGGCTGGGGTAACCACAAACCTGATGTGCAAAAATTTAAAATAAAATGAACATAAAAAATGGTGATTTCAAATCACCATTTTCAGCATCCCGCTTATATCAAACAGCCTGTCTGATATTCACATGCTTTAACAACAGTTGATGCAAATCCGCAACATCATCGGCAATGGCCAACGGATTATAACGGGCAAGCACTTCAGGGGCGTGCACCCCATAACTTACGCCGATACGCGGCATGGCAATATTTTGCGCCATTTCCAGATCATAAGATGTATCACCGACCATAATGGCATTTTCAACATGGATCTCTGTGGCCTGTAAAATTTCAGTCAACATTAAAGGATCAGGCTTGGATTTGGTTTCACTGGCTGCACGGGTCACATCAAACAGCTCCTGACTTGAAGTTTGATTCAGCACCCGGTCTAAACCTTTACGGCTTTTACCTGTGGCGACCGCAAGTTTTAAGCCCTGTGCTTTTAAATCCTGCAGCATCACTGCAACACCTTCAAACCAGACATCTCCTTTGGAATTTTCCACATAATGAGTGGCATAGCACTGCAAAATATCATGATGCAGCTCAGGCACAGCTGGAAATAAGACTTGAGCCACTTCCGGCAAGCCCAGGCCAATAATGCTTTTTGCCGCAGCATCTGTAAGCGGCTGATTGAACTGCTGTGCCGCAAATTGCAAACTCGCGACAATCTGCCCCACTGAATCGAATAGTGTTCCATCCCAGTCAAAAATGATGAGTTCAACTGGCTTTTTCATATGTATTTTTTCCAATATTTTATTCAATTTTTAAATCACTGCTATGTGCAAAGCACATACCAGTACCCCCCTAATGAAGGAGTACTTCTCACCTTTAACAAGTTGGGAGATTTTTCGATAAATCAATTGGAGTATTCCCTCATCTCCTAAAAGGAGATGAGGGAATACTGTTGCTTAAGGGAGAGGTGCTTTTAGCCTCTATAAATAAAGCATAACCCACATTAAACAAGACTTATTCGTCATCTTCCTTCACAGCAGGCTTATCCGCTTTCTGCGCACGAAGCTGAGCCACAAGGCTTTGCATATCTTCCGGCAGCGGCGCTTCAATCGCTGGATAGCCTGGAATGTCCAAACGCATCGCATGCAGGCACAAACGGCGCGGTTTTGGCCCTTTATAATCCGTTTCATGGCCATATTTATCATCACCTACCAGCGGATGCCCGATACTTAAGCCGTGCACACGGATCTGATGCGTACGCCCAGACAGCGGCTGCGCATACACCAAGGTGGCATGCATGAAACGTTCTTCGACATTCCACTGCGTTTTAGACTCTTTCCCTTCTTTAGGCGATACACAGACACGACGTTCACCATTAGCCAGTTCATAACGGTGTAAAGGCGCATTAATTAATTGCTTATCTAAAGCAACCTTGCCCTTAACCACAGCAGCATAGGTTTTCTTAATTTTATGCTCACGAAGTAAATCCTGTAAGGTTCTCAAAACGCTGCGCTTTTTAGAGATCATCACTAGGCCTGACGTGTCACGGTCAATACGGTGCACAAGCTCTAAATACTTCTTACCGGTTGCTGCACGCAAGCCTTCAATCAAGCCATAGGCCACGCCGCTGCCGCCATGCACGGCAATGCCTGAAGGCTTATTGACCACCATGAGGCCTTCATCTTCATAAACCACCCGGCTCAGCAGGCTCTGCGCCACCTTGTCCGAAACAGGTACAGCCGATTCATCTTTTTGCTCATAGCGGATCGGCGCAACACGCACTTGGTCGCCAATATTCAGCTTGGTTTCCGCTTTTACACGCTTTTTATTGACACGCACCTGACTTTCGCGGATCAAGCGGTAAATGCGGCTTTTCGGCACACCTTTTAGACGGCTAAACAGGAAATTATCAATACGCTGACCGGCTTGATGCTCATCCACTTCAAACCAAGTGACGCTTTGCCATTGCTGTGTAGAATTCATACAGTTACTGTGACCTAAAAAAAATACCGAAATTGATTAAAAACTGATCATTTAGGCTATGCTTTACACAAGAAACATAAGCTTAGCCCATAGGCAGATGATGCAAGGTTTGATATAGTCAGCGCACGGAAACCATCGTAAGTGAGTAAAAGTTGGTTCATTTCAGATTTTCTGAAGATGGCTGCCCTATACTGAACTCACATAAAACGGGAAGGTCCCCAAAGAATTATGCCGACGCCGAAGGCTTATTATATCGGCAAAACAGCAAGCTGTTGCGTTTAATTGCATCTTAAGATGCAAAAGCAGCCTGCTCCAAAAAAATATGCTGCCAACTTTGTTGGTTTTTAAACGTAAACTGATACACATCAGATCAGTCGCACCCTGATGCCGCATTCAGGCAACAGCGTTTGATGCATTGGATCTGCACAAATTGCAAAGATACGATGATAATTCCGTATCAAGACATTCCCTCAATATACAGGGATGCTCTTAGAGCAATGTGACAGTGAAAGTTACTCACATCCAATGCACCGCTCGTCCGCCAGTGAATCGCACAGGTGACTTTAATCGTTTAAAGATTGAAGCCGTATTGCCATCATCAATACGTGAATCATAAACCGAAGCCCACCAAAAAAGGCCGGTAAGTAAAGCTCAGGACGCAAAGTGTTCTTTAAGGACTGAGCAATTGATCCGTGATGTGTGATGTCCGCTGCGTGTATAGCGATGTTTTGCTGTGTATCACTATTAGGTGTTACACCCATGAAACGTATGTTGATTAATGCAACACATGCAGAAGAGATTCGCGTTGCACTTGTCACTGGTCAGCGTCTTTACGATTTCGACTTAGAAAATCGTACGCGTGAACAAAAAAAATCAAATATCTATAAAGGCCACGTGACTCGCGTAGAGCCTTCATTAGAAGCAGTCTTTGTAGAATATGGCGCAGGCCGTCAAGGCTTCCTGTCTATGCGGGAAATTGCCAATTCATATTTCAAAGCTGATCCTCGCCAAACTTCAAATATCCGCGAATTGATCACTGAAGGCACAGAGCTTTTGGTTCAAGTGGAAAAAGAAGAACGCGGCAATAAAGGCGCAGCTTTATCTACATTCATTTCACTGGCTGGCCGTTATTTAGTATTAATGCCAAATAACCCGAAAGGCGGCGGTATCAGCCGTCAGATTTCAGGTTCAGTTCGTGACGAATTGAAAGAAATGCTGGCGTCTTTAAGCGTACCTCGTGGCATGAGCGTGATTGTACGTACTGCGGGTATCGGCCGTTCTCAAGAAGAACTGCAGCTGGATCTTCAGCACTTGCTGGATCTTTGGGCGCAAATCCAAAGCACTTCAAGCTCAGGCCCATCGCCTATGCTGGTGCATCAAGAAGCTGGCGTAGTGACTCGCGCAATCCGCGATTACCTGCGTGACGATGTTGCTGAAATCTTAATTGACTCAGAACAAGCATATAACGAAGCGTATAACTTTGTTAAAGCTGTGATGCCGCGTCAAATTGACAAGCTTAAAACCTATACTTTAAATGAGCCTTTGTTTGCTCACTTTGGTATTGAAAGCCAAATTCAAACTGCCTATGAACGTGAGGTGAAACTTCCTTCTGGCGGTTCAATCGTCATTGACCAAACTGAAGCTTTGGTTTCTATCGATATTAACTCTGCAAAATCTACCCGCGGTCATGACGTTGAAGAAACAGCGCTCAACACCAACTTAGAAGCAGCTGAAGAAATTGCCCGTCAATTGCGTTTACGCGACATAGGCGGCTTGGTTGTAATCGACTTTATCGACATGACCAAAGACCGTAACCAGCGCATGGTTGAAGCGAAACTTCGCGAAGCAACGCAAAGCGACCGCGCACGTATCCAATTCGGTCAATTATCTCGCTTCGGCTTGATGGAAATGAGCCGTCAACGTTTACGTCCTTCTCTTGAAGAAGCGACTGGCTATGTTTGCCCACGTTGCCACGGTACAGGCATGGTGCGTGACCTGCGCTCACTTTCACTTTCTATTATGCGTAAAGTGGAAGAGATTGCCCTGCGTGAACGTCATGGTGAAGTTCAAGTTGAAGTACCAGTTGAAATTGCTGCTTTCTTACTCAACGAAAAGCGCCACAGCTTGGTTTACCTTGAGCAAACATCTAATGTACGTGTGACTGTATTGCCTCACCCGCATTTAGAAACGCCTCACTACGAAATTTCGTATAACCCAGAAGGCTTTGCGCCAACAAGTTACGAGCGTACAGAAGCAACTCGCTCTAGCGAAAAAGAACTGGGCTACGAGTCTGCTGAATGGCATTTAGATGGTGAACAGCCAGCTCAAGCACCTGCCCAGCAGCAAGAAAAGGGCCAGCGTAAGCACAACAACAATAAGCATACAGCTGCAGCAGCGCCTCAGCAGCAAGCAGTACAAGCTGCGCCTGCACAAGCTTCTGCTAGCCCATGCGCTTGGTTAGAAAACCTGTTTGTTCAAAAACAAGCAGCAACCATTGACCAATCACGCACTGCCAACAATGCAGCTGCAGCCATTGAGCAAATGGTGAATGGCGGTGCCGTAAGCCGCGGTCAAATGGGTCAAGTTTCAGCAGCGCCAGCGCCTGCTGCCATTGTTCCTGCGAACAATGCTTATTTGACACCATCGACTGTAGCGCAAAAAGCAGATGGCCGTGATACGGACAAACCTGCTGAAAAAGACGAAAAAGCGCCACGTCACAACAATAATGGCAATAAAAAGCCACAGCGCACTAAGCACAAAGAGCCGCGTGAACAAGCGCCTCAAGAGCAGCGCGAAGCGCAGCATCACGTGCATGAAGAAGTTGTTCAGGTATCTCGCCAAGAACAGCGTCAAGAAGCGCGTGACAATAAACGCAACTCACGCCGTCAGCACAGCAATGAGCAGCAGCCGCAAGATGTTCAAAACAATGAACAGCAGCAAAATGCAGTGCCGCGCCGTGACCGCAACAGCCAGCGTCCAAACCGCCCAAATCGCCACCGCGATCAAAGCGTTCTGAACGAGCAAGCTGCAGCGCCGCAAGAAGCACCAGCTCAACAAGCTGCACCTTCTCGTCAGCCAAAAGTAGAAACGGTTGATGCGCCACGCCAGGACATCATGCCGACTGCTTTAGTGGTAAATGTTGATCAAGCGCAAAGTGAAATCATTGCTTTAGCTTCTGAAACACAGCCAGCTGCAGCGCCAGCGAAAGCTGAAAAACCTGCTAAAGCGCGTGCGGCAACAGCTCAGGAAGCGAAAGCACCTGCAGCAGAGCCTGCGCCAAAACAGGAAGAACAAAAGCCTCAAGAGTCTGTGAAACGCGCCAGCAATGATCCGCGTCAACGCCGCCGTCAACAGCGTGAAGGCCAAGTCCGTCAAGCCGCAGCGCCAAAAATTGCGCCGTCGCAAGTGCCTACATTGAGCCAATACACTGTCGGCAGCCTGATCAGCCATGTGTATGGTGCTGACTGTTCGGTGCTGATTGAGCAATTTGGCTTAATTCCAACATTCAACCGCGCTCTGCAAAAGTTCACGGAAGAATATGCAGCAACGCTGACCGCTCCAGCAGCTGCGCCTGCTGAGAAAAAGCCGGTAACGCGTGATGTGGCAATTGCAAAAGCCGCACCTGAAGCTGAACCTGCTGCTGTGCTGGACTTGATCCCGCCAAAACCTGCGTCTGAAAGCCGCGTTGCCAATGACCCGCGCGAACGCCGCCGTTTGGCCAAGCAAGCGCTGGAACAGGCGAAACAAACGCATGCCGAAGAGCCGGTAAAAGCTGAAGCTGCTGTTGAGCCTGCTGCAGAAGCAGCGGCGCCTGCACAAAAAAGCAAACCGGCAGTTCAAGCCGAAGCCGCTCCAGAACCTGTTCAAGCCGAACTGCCTGTAGAAGACGTGAAAGCTGAAGCGCCTGCTGAAACTGAACAAGTGCAAGCAGAAGCTCAAAAGCTTGAAAATACAGAAACTTCTGAAGCTGAAGAGGCGAAAGCGGAAAAGGACAAGCCAGCCCGTCCACGCCGTCCGCGCGGCCGTCCGCCGAAAAAAGCAAACACCGCAGCAGAGTAAGCATTTGCTCAATTGCAGGTGATTAAAAAAATCCAGTCATTTCGGTGACTGGATTTTTTTTGTTACTTTTGTCAGATTAGGTTGATTGCACTAGAACGAAACGATTAAAAGACAAGTGTGAAATTAACGCAAAAGTTTTTTTGCAGAGAAAGAAACCGCATTGGACGGCGAAAAATAAATAGGATTATTATGAGTCAAACTACACAACACGATCTAATTGGGATTGCTGATGTCGCAGCAAAAATTCCAGGCTTTATCAGCAAAGTTCCCAACTTGTTGAGCGGCCTCAAGCAAGCCTATTTACGCACGCCCAATACTCCTGCCGGTTTAGGCATTGCTTTTGAACGGGCCGTCAAACGCAACCCAAACGGCAATGCCCTGCTGTTTGAAGATCAAAAATATACATATAATGAGCTCAATGCATGGGCCAACCAGATTGCGCATTACTGCCTGTCGATCGGCGCGCAAAAGGGCGATGTCATTGCCGTCATGGTGGAAAACCGCCCTGAATTGGTAGCGTCTATTATCGCGCTGGCAAAAATAGGCGTGACAGCGGCGCTGGTCAATACAGCGCAAACAGGCAAAGTGCTGGTTCACAGCATTAACCTGGTCAAACCGATTGCACTGATTGCAGGTGACGAATGCCGTGCCGCAGTAGATGATGTCCGCAATGAGCTTGACTTGCCTGCCGAGCGCTTTCATTGGTTCGCTGATCAGGCGACACGCCAAAATGCCGGAACCGCACCGCAAGGCTTCATCAATTTAGCCAGCGTTATTGATGAATTCCCGACCTTCAATCCAGCAACGACCCACAGCGTAAAAGGCAAAGATGGGCTGTTCTATATTTACACATCAGGCACAACCGGCTTGCCCAAAGCGGTGATTTTCACCAACAGCCGCTGGACACTGGCCTACGGCACTTATGGCCATGTGCTGAATCTAAATGAGCAAGACGTCATGTACGTGACGCTGCCGCTGTATCACGCGACCGGCACTGTCGTCTGCTGGTGCGGCGTCATTGCAGGAGCTGCAACACTGGCTTTGCGCCGTAAATTCTCTACATCATCTTTCTGGAAAGATGTGAAAAAGTTTGATGCTTCGGCGATTGGCTACGTAGGCGAGCTTTGCCGCTACTTGATGGATGCGCCGCCTTCCGAACTGGAAAAAGGCCACCGCGTCAAAAAAATGATCGGCAACGGCATGCGCCCCAATATCTGGGATAAATTCAAGGAGCGCTTTGGCGTAGAAGAAGTCCTTGAGCTGTATGCATCGAGCGAAGGCAACGTCGGCTTCAGCAATGTCTTCAATTTTGACAATACCGTGGGCTTCTCGCCAACGCCGTATGCCATTATTCAGTTTGATAAAGAAAAAAATGAGCCCATCCGGGATAAAAAAGGCTGGTGCATGAAAGTGAAAAAAGGCGAAGTCGGCCTGCTGGTGGGAAAAATCACCCGGCGCTCTCCTTTTGACGGCTATACCGATGCAGAAAAAAACAAGTCCGTGATCATCAAAGACATGTTTAAACATGGCGATTCATATTTCAATACAGGCGACTTAGTGCGCGACATCGGCTTCCGCCATGCGCAGTTTGTCGACCGTTTAGGCGATACTTTCCGCTGGAAAGGTGAAAACGTCTCGACCACTGAAGTCGAAAACATCGTCAGCGAATACGCTAAAATTGCCGAAGCCGTAGTTTATGGTGTAGAGATTCCCAATACCAATGGCCGTGCGGGCATGGCAGCCATCACATTGACAGATCAAGCCGCGCTGGATGCAGCGGATTGCAAATACATGGCGGCCGAATTCAAAAAGCATCTGCCCGCTTATGCCGTTCCCGTCTTTTTGCGTGTACAGCAGAAAGTTGAAACCACGGGCACGTTTAAATATCAAAAAAATAAGCTGAAAGAACAGGCTTATGATCCAAGTCAGACGGATGAGCGCATCTTAGTGCTGCTACCCAACAGTGAGGCGTATTGCGATTTAACGGCAGATATTTTAAAAAATATTCAAGCGTATAAATACCGTTTCTAAAACAGATAATTGCCTGTTTTATCAATAAGGCAGGCCATTTTGTTTTTTTTATAATCAAACAAAAGCAAGTTTATGTTTTTTTACTTGCGCTTGGATGAGATCTTGCTACAATACGCTCCATCAAGAGAGATGGGTCGTTAGCTCAGTTGGTAGAGCAGTAGACTTTTAATCTATTGGTCCCGCGTTCGAGTCGCGGACGACCCACCATTTTCTCTGATATCCCTGATGGGTCGTTAGCTCAGTTGGTAGAGCAGTAGACTTTTAATCTATTGGTCCCGCGTTCGAGTCGCGGACGACCCACCATCTTTCTAAAACATCAGTTTTAGAATACAATTTAGAAATACCCCTATATGGGTCGTTAGCTCAGTTGGTAGAGCAGTAGACTTTTAATCTATTGGTCCCGCGTTCGAGTCGCGGACGACCCACCATTCTTTCTTAGGGCTTCTTTCTTTCGTCAGTTAAAGAAATGAAACCTGCAGGTTCCGACCAAGACAAACCATTACCGTAACGGTTTTGATTCGCCATTCTCGAAATTTTGCTATACCGATGCTGCAAAATGCAGTGCTTTAATGCACCTTTAAAAATCATAGATTTTTTCTTGTAGCACTCGGGTGAACCCTTAAAGCGATGCTTTAAGTTCACTGATCCTCGCTCAGGGTTGTTAGCTCAGTTGGCAGAGCAGTAGACTCTTAATCTATTGGTCGTGGGTTCGAACCCCACACAACCCACCAGATTCTTCATGCTTCAGCATAAATTAAAGTTCAAATGATCTTTATTTTAAATTATTGGCTGTTTTGATCACGCGTCAGCACATAGGCTTTTGCCGGCTGCGGATAGCCTTTATTAAATAATTCCTGATTCCGCCCTTCACGGTCACTGCTGATTTTCTCTACATTCATCACCAAATGATCACGGTCTTGAATACTGTAATAAAAATTCACCCCTTCTTTGCGGTGAACAATAATTTCCTGCAGTTCTTCATCCAGCGTCCATCTATCTTTTCGATAGGTGGTATTGCCGTCTTCTGTCCTCGGTTTATCGGCAAAGACTTTGCCATAATGAATAATACTGCGGTGTACCGTCCCATCCGGCAATAAATTCAGAATATATTCAGCCGTACCCTGTTTGCAGGGAATAAATCCGTCATCGCATGGAATACTGGCATGAAAGCGCCCAATAAAAACTTTGGCATATTCAGGCACGCTAATATTTTTCAACTTAGGCTGATCCGCATTCAGCGTGGCCTGGCCCGCAACATCGGTCAATTTTCCACCCTGCGCTTCTGCTTGCTTTTCCAAAGCAATATGTTCATTGGCATCTGCTGCAGAGACAGGCTGTGAGGCGGAATGATTCTGCGGCTCTGGCGGCTGCTCGCAGCCTAAAAACAGGCTGGCTGCGCTCAGCGATAAGCAGCGCATTGAAGCGAATAAAGACTTTCTTTCTGCATATCCCATCATTTAACCATTACCGCTTGACTGCTGAGCGAGGTGCTGAGCATAGAATCAGCACATCATAAAAATACTCATATCCCTGTGAACAGCATGTTGTATATCTAATTGTTCTATAAATAAAAATATTTTCACACCATGCCATGGTCCTCATTTTAATAATGTCCGCCTGTTTTTATCATCCAGCTTTACATATTTTTACTTTTTATTGGCATTTCCCCCTTTAAAACATGCAGTGCGTCACCATTCTTTATACAAGAGGCAAATTTTTACCTCTGCCCTATTTTGTTCGTTTTTAAGGAGGCTTAAATGGCCAATGTTGGTTTATACCGTTCGAACCGCTCAAATATGATTGCGGGAGTAATGGGCGGTATTGCTGAACGTTTTGGTTGGAATGTGACTTTACTGCGCATTATTTTTGTCATCATTTCCTGCATGAGTGCAGCCTTTCCAGGCATTTTAGTGTACCTGGTGCTATGGCTGGTCATGCCAAAGCAAAGTGTTGCATACAAAAATATGCAGGGCTATAAAAACCCTGTGCGCACAGTCAACGATGACCCTTTAAGCTAAAAACCTGATGTACTGATCCCTTAGACCTGCTCTTTTGGTCGCTGCAGCTTTTCCCCAAAATGCTGCAGCTTTTTTTTGCCTCGCTTGCGCTACTCGGCCTGCTGGCGCAGATGATTCAGCTGCTGGTTTAAGACGGCAATCATATCGGCGCGGCTGATAATGCCCACTAAGCGCTGATGTTCGACCACAGGAATATAGTTAAAAGAGCGTTCGACAAAGTAAGGCACCAGATCTTGAATTGGCTGCTGAGGCTGTGCCGTCACCACCTGCGGATTCATAATCTGATAAACATGCTCTTCCCAAGACGCTTTAGGATCGGCCGCCCGCTTAAACCATTCCACCACATCATACAGCGCGAGCGTGCCCACCAGCCGATCCAAATCTGTCACCACCGGCAGGCTCATTAAATTAATCTGTTTGAATTTATCCAGCGCAGACTGAATATCATCTTCGGCACGCAGTGAAATCACCTGTTTGGTCATAATATCCTGGCAGGTAAATTGATTCACCGCCCGGGCATTCGCCAGTTCCTGCGCTTCTAAAATGATTTTCTGTAAATCGTATTCGCTGATATCCAGCAGCTCAGTGCGCTGTTCTAGCGCATTTTGAATATCCGCCGGCTGAATGGTCACTTTTTGCGTCGGCGTCGGCGCTGCAGTTCGCGTATTGAGCTGCGCTTTTTGCGGATATTGCTTGCCGAGCAGGCGGTTATACATAATCGCAATCAGCATCAGCAGCACTGAATTCAGCAGCACTGGGTAAAGTAAAAAGCTGTAACCCAGCTGATGTACTGCATCGCCGCCTAAAACAGCAGTAATCGCCACTGCGCCGCTGGGCGGATGCAATGAGTCTGTGGTCATCATCAAAATGATCGCCAGCGCGACCGAAACACTGAACGCTTCCGTCAAATTTGGAATGAACATGGCGCAGGTTACGCCAATCAAAGCCGCAAGACTGTTGCCGATAACCATATTCCACGGCTGCGCCAGCGGGCTGGCGGGAACCGCAAACAGCAAAACAGAAGAAGCGCCCATCGGGGCGATATACCATGCGTTTAAGTCGCCCAGCGCCAGCCAGCTGATAAAAGATGACAATGCCAGGCCAATCAGTGCGCCCAGCCCGCACAGCAAGCGGTCTTTTAAGGGCAAGACTTTAAAGTTGGGTTTTAGCGTATTCAGCCAGTCTGCTTTGGAGTGAAACACGGGATGCCTAATTGGTTGTTTTAACGGATGCTGCAATTATAGATCGAAGCATTTTATAAGGTGTATTTATTTTATATGTTTAATGGATGTCAGCTATTTTCAAAAAAAATAAATAAAATTTGAAAAACATAAACTTAGCCATAATATAAAAAGAAATTTATGACTTTATAAAAAATAATGAACCAAAATCGCGAAGAACTTTTAAAACACTTAGCTGCCTCTTTAAAAGATGCTAAAGAGGATGGAGGAGCAATTTTACTCGTCGGAGCAGGAATTTCCGTTTCAGCTGGGATTCCCCCAGCGCAAAAATTGATGAAAATCGCGATTGAAAATTTTCCCAATTACTTCACTGAAGAAGAGCAAAAGCTGGCCCAAGCCGACTTAAACAAACTTCAATACAATGACATTATGACTAAACTGTCAAATGTTAAACGAAAAGAACTTTTCAAATGGTTTATTGAGGGAAATAAAGAAAAAGGGATTAAGAAAGCCAAACTCAATTTTGCCCATATCGCGATAGCTGAACTTTTAAAACAAGGTTATTTCAGTCGAATTCTCACTGTTAACTTTGACCCTTTACTCATCCACGCATGCTTCATGGTCGGCATGTATCCTTTCCCAGCCATTTATGACTTAGGTGCAATGGGTAAAGTAAATGCAGAACTTCTTCATGACCCGAGTATTGTTTATCTCAACGGTCAGCATGTGGGTTTTGTTCAACGTAATACCACTGATCAACTTGAAGCGCATAAAGAAACACTCTCTCAAATTGTACGATCGACTGGATGTAATAAAACTTGGGTGGTTGCTGGCTACAGCGGCGAAAACGACCCATTAATGGATGCATTGAATGAATTGCGTCCTTACAATAATTGGCTGTATTGGCTTGAGTATAGTGAGCAAGTTTTACAAAAAGAAAGCCACCATTTTCTAGAAAATGATGAAGAGTGCAAAGTCATTTATCGAGCAGATGCAGACAACATCTTTATGCAAATTGCTGATTCACTCAAATGTAATCTAGACTTTATAGAAAGTCCGAATGTTGAATTAGCCCTATACGAACGAGAAATTAATTTCCAAACAGCTGGAAGTAAACAAAATTACTTTACTAAGAAAATTAAGCTTTATAAGCAACTGCTATCACAGCCAGAGCTCATTAATCTTCTCGATGAAGTCGAAGATTTCAATACTTCTTTAATTTTACAAGGAATAACACAAAAAATAATTCATCTTTGTCAATCTTCTGATGAAGAACAAATGCTTGAACTTGTAAAAATTGGTGATACTTTTAAAAAACAAATAAAGTTAGATGATATTCAATTTCAACACTTTCAAAAAATCCCAATGCTTTTTGCAAACATGTTCATTCTTGCATATGAAAAAAATATTTCTATTGATCCAAAACCATTAACCGATATTAGTTTATTAGAATTTGCATGGATGTTTTGCGAAGTGGCAGAAAATATACAACCAAATTGCGCCATGGAAATTAGAAACCGCATTAACGATTTAAAAAAATGCATCAATATTTAAACCTTTGCCACACACACCCAAAGCCCTTATAATTGAGCACAATTTTTCTCTAATTTTAAGTGGATGACCATGAGTCGCGCCATATCGCATATTGATACCTTCCAAGGCTTAATTCTTGCCTTACAAAACTATTGGGCTGAGCAAGGCTGTGTGATTCTACAGCCTTACGACATGGAAATGGGCGCTGGTACATTCCACACTGCAACATTCCTGCGCGCTTTAGGCCCTGAAACTTGGAACGCCGCTTATGTGCAGCCATCACGCCGCCCGAAAGACGGCCGTTATGGCGAAAACCCAAACCGTTTACAGCACTATTACCAATTCCAAGTAGTCCTTAAGCCAAACCCAGACAACATCCAGCAGTTATACCTGGACTCTTTAAAAGCCATTGGTATTGACACCCTCACTCACGACATCCGTTTTGTCGAAGACAACTGGGAATCGCCAACACTAGGCGCATGGGGCTTAGGCTGGGAAGTTTGGCTCAACGGCATGGAAGTGACTCAGTTCACTTACTTCCAGCAAGTCGGCGGTGTTGAGTGCTATCCAGTGACTGGTGAAATCACTTACGGTTTAGAGCGTTTGGCAATGTACTTGCAAGGCGTAGATTCAGTTTACGATCTGGTTTGGACCAAAGGCCAGTTTGGTACTGTCACCTATGGCGATGTATTCCATCAAAACGAAGTGGAACAATCGACCTATAACTTTGAATATGCCAACGTTGAAAAAATGTTTGAGCTGTTTGACTTCTACGAAGCTGAAGCAACCCGCCTAATGGAAGCAGAATTGCCGCTTCCTGCGTATGAACAAGTGATTAAGGCTTCTCACAGCTTTAACTTGTTAGACGCGCGCGGCGCGATCTCTGTAACTGAACGTCAGCGCTACATTTTACGTGTGCGTACTTTGGCGCGCTCTATTGCGCAAAGCTATGTGGCTGCACGTGCGAAGCTTGGCTTCCCAATGGCAGAACCGCATTTACGCGATGAAGTATTAGCTCAGTTAAAAGCGCAAGTTGAAGAAGCAGCAAAAGAGGAGAATAAATAATGTCTAAACATACCGTTTTATTCGAACTCGGCTGTGAAGAACTTCCGCCAAAAAGCTTAAAAAAATTACGTGATGCGCTGCAAGCAGAAACAGTAAAAGGCTTAAAAGATGCAGGCCTTGCATTCGATTCTATCGAAGCCTATGCAGCGCCGCGCCGTTTGGCACTTAAAATTGTCAATGTCGATGGCGCGCAAGCAGACACGCAAAAGCGTTTTGACGGCCCTGCCAAACAAGCCGCTTTTGATGCCGAAGGCAACCCGACTAAAGCGCTTGAAGGCTTTATGCGCGGTCAAGGCATTACGGTTGATCAAGTATCAACCTTCCAAGCGGGTAAAGTTGAAAAAGTCTGCTACCTAAAAGATGTGAAAGGTCAAAGCCTTGACGTTTTACTGCCGCAAATTTTACAAACTGCGTTGGACAATCTTCCAATTGCAAAACGCATGCGTTCTGCGGCTAGCCGTACTGAATTCGTCCGTCCGGTAAAATGGGTGGTGTTGTTAAAAGACAACGATGTGGTTGATGCAACCATTCAGGATCATCAAGCAGGCAATGTGACCTATGGTCACCGTTTCCATGCGCCTGAAGCGATTACTTTAGCCAATGCGGATGAATATCTTGCGAAGCTAAAAGCAGCGTATGTGGTTGCGAACTTTGAAGAGCGTCAAGCCATTATCGATCAGCAAGTGAAAGCGCTTGCGGATGAAGTGAATGCGATTGCTATTGTCCCTGCAGACTTACGTGATGAAGTAACCGCATTGGTTGAATGGCCTGTTGCGCTGCGTGCAAGCTTTGAAGAACGCTTCCTTGCTGTGCCGCAAGAAGCCTTGATCACTACGATGCAGGATAACCAAAAGTATTTCTGCCTAGTGAATAGCGATAATAAATTGCAGCCGTATTTTATTACCGTTTCAAATATTGAGTCTAAAGATCCGGCTCAAATTATTGAAGGAAATGAGAAAGTTGTTCGTCCGCGTTTGTCGGATGCTGAATTCTTCTTCCTGCAAGATCAAAAGCAGCCGCTTGCGTCTCGCAAAGAGAAATTGGCGAACATGGTGTTCCAAGCAGAATTGGGTACGCTGTGGAACAAATCTGAACGTATTGCAAAATTGGCTGTGGCTCTTGCGCCGATTACTGGCGCAAACCCAGCTGATGCTGAAAAAGCTGCCCTGCTTGCAAAATGTGACTTAACCTCTGAACTTGTGGGTGAATTCCCTGAGCTGCAAGGGATTGCGGGTACATACTACGCGCGTATTGAAGGCGAAAATGACGAAGTTGCAGAAGCTTTAGGCGAGCAATATCTTCCTAAATTCGCTGGCGATGTTTTACCGAAGACTAAAACAGGTACAACGATTGCCCTTGCAGACCGTTTAGATACGCTGACAGGTATTTTTGGTATCGGTCAAGCGCCTACAGGTTCTAAAGACCCGTTTGCACTGCGCCGTTCTGCAATTGGTATCCTTCGTCTAGTGACTGAAAACAATCTTGATGTTTCGATTGAAGAACTGATCAAATTAGCTTTGGCTGCTTATGGCGATGTATTAAAAGATCACGCTAAGACTTTGGCGGATGCTGTTGCATTCCTTGAAGGCCGTTACCGTGCCAAGTATGAAGACCAAGGTGTTGCGGTTGACGTGATTCAAGCGGTTCAAGCGCTTTCTCCAAAATCACCGCTTGATTTTGATAAGCGTGTAAATGCAGTAAATCACTTCCGTGACTTGCCTGAAGCGGCTGCGCTGGCTGCTGCCAACAAGCGTGTTGCTAACATTCTTGCGAAAGAAGCTGCGCCTGAAGGCGCTGTGATTGAAGCAAACTTAGTTGAAGATGCTGAAAAAGCATTGTTCGCTGAACTTGCTAAAGTGACTCCTGTCGTTGAGCCATTATTTGCTGCCAAAGACTACACGGCTGCATTGTCTGCGCTTGCTGCGCTGCGTGCGCCAGTCGATGCGTTCTTTGATGGCGTGATGGTAATGGCTGAAGATGCAGACTTGAAAGCTAACCGTTTACGTATGCTTGCTCAGCTTCGTGACTTGTTTACGAAAGTGGCGGATATTTCAGTGCTTCAACACTAAGTTCTGATTTGATATTTAAAACCCGCTTTAGAGCGGGTTTTTTATGCAGTTTGAAACACATCTGAAATCCTGCTAAAAATAGCTGGATTTTTTACAAGAATAATAGATGCCAAATATTAAAGTTCAGCGTCATTACCGCCCAGATGTGTATCTTTTTATCGCTCACACATTGTTGCTCGTGTTTAGTTTCATCCTTTGGAAGCTTTATCCATACATTCCAAACAAGCGGGATATGAGCGGCCTATTCTTTATGATCATTTCTGTTGTGGGGGGATTTATTGGAATCATTATTATTGCTGTATGTTTACCGCGCTTAGATCGTACAATTAGACACTTAATGCTATCTAAATTTGTTTTAAGCATTATTTATTGGCTGTCCAGTACGGTCATTTTCGTGCTGTTTGGCATCACTAAGTTTTTCAACAACAGCCCGCTTGTTTTTTTTGTCTTTGTTTTTCTGTTTTTGAGCACCCTGTATTTTTCAATTATTCATGTTGCCGATATGCGCAAAAAAGACTGGCTCATTTTAGGCGGGATTTTAGGTTCGCTTGTGTTGTTGTTCTTTTTGCCAACGATTTAAAAAGCTTTCTAAAAAACCTCAAGGCATTGTAAAACATAAAATTTTTAGGTATAACTTTTTAAAATTTTACTTGAGAAAAATCATGGCAAAGCCACGTATTTTTGTTAGTTCAACATATTATGATTTAAAACATATAAGAGCTTCTTTGAGCTTATTTATTGATTCACTAGGTTATGAATCTATTTTATTTGAGAAAGGGCAAATTGCTTTTGTCAGTGATGACCCTTTAGATATATCTTGCTATCGTGAAGCTGAATCTGCTGATATTTTCGTGCTTATCATCGGTGGACGTTATGGTTCTGAAACAAGCGAAGTTCAGATCAAAAATAAAAATCAATATACTGATTATAATAGTATCACACGCCAAGAATATGATACTGCCAGCCGTAATCACATTCCTACTTATATCTTAATTGAAAAAGGTGTATATGCTGAATATCAAACTTATAAAAACAACCGTGATAATCATGATATAAAATATGCTCATGTAGACAATATTAATATTTTTAAATTAATAGATGATATTCATACTAAGCCTAATAACAATCCAATTTTTTCTTTTGAAAAATATAATGAAATCGAGGATTGGTTAAAAGATCAGTGGTCTGGGTTATTCAAAGATTTCCTTGTTAAGCGCGGAAATTCAAAAAAATTTGAGTCTCTTCAAAGCCAAATCAGACATTTAGAAACTTTGAACTTAACTTTAAAAAATTATTTAGAAATACTAATAAATGCTGACAAAAAACTTGAAAATGACGAAATTATTAAAGCCGAAAATGAAAAAATTACTAAAGCAAAAGTTTTAGAAAAAATAAATACATTATTCATTTTTAGCTATATTTTTAATGGCGCAAGCCTCAGCTATAAAGAAATGGAAACTTTCATTAATATTATCAGAATCTCAGACACACCTAGCGAATTTATTAATCGGTTGATTCAAAGCGGACTACCAATTCAAGACCAAATCTATAGTTTAGCCTTAAATCACATTAATAACGAAAATATCTCTTTATTGAATGACTTAAATGAATTAAGAAGTTTGCTATCGCTGAAGTTATGGGAATATTGATAATGTCTAAAAATATTTTGGATTCTTATTCACATTTCCCTATACTCAAAGACAACAACACTCAACAAGAAAGAACCATATGAAACTGAAAACGCTCATTTTGACAGGTCTTGCGGGTATCGCACTTACAGCATGTGCAACAGCGCCAAAAATTCCAACGCTGGACTTTGGGGTTCTGCAAGAAGTCAGCAATTTAGATGTCTATCCAAATACAACCAACAACAAAGCCAAACTCACCAAATTTGATGACAAATGCGTGATTGAATTTACTGGCAATCTGGAAGCCGGCAAAGTCATTGAACAGTGGTCATTCAGGGGCTTTACACTCATCAGCGGCGGTTCTGCAACTTTTGCCAAAGACGGTACCAGCACCGCCAACACTTTTGACCTGCACGCGCCAGACGTACAGAAAAACTTCCTTGCGCTGCGCCACAACTTCCATAAAGACGCTTTAGCGCAATGTGACTAATCCAGCACTTTTCATCATCTGTTAAATGCATTTTTAACAGATGATGCGTTAAATCCAGCAATCCATAAATACAAAACTGAAGTTACAGAGAATAAAATTATTTTCACAGACTTAACTTTCATCACATTTTTTTACCCGCTTCTTACATAAAACGGCTCAACGTATTTTCCGTGTAAGCCCTTGTGCAGCTTTGATCACAAATCCGTTTTTTTCAAAAAAATACCTCTAAGATGATTTCCGATCCCATCCGCAAGGTGAATTTTTTTCACCAAACGAGGTATAAATTCAGAATGAATCTTTTTAAAACAACACTAACAACAGTAATGACTGCAGCGCTGTGTGCAGCCTCGCCTCTCGTTCTCGCAAATACCGCCCAGGCTGATGCAAATGCCCAAGTCAATGTACAAGCAAATGCAGATACAAGCGTGCTGAGCAGCTTAGGCCAAAACGTTAAAAACGCTGTGAATAAAACCGGCGATGCCGTTAAAGCAGCTGCCTCTAAAACGGAGCAAGGCGTCAAACACGGCGCTGCAAAAACCCAAGCATTTACACAAGAGCAATGGCAGGGCACTAAAGCCGCTGCTGCCGATAAAGCGCAGACCGCCAGAGAAAAAACAGCTGAAATCAAGCAATCCAGTGCTGAAACTAGCGCGAAGGCAAAACAGCCTCTGCATGAAAAGCCTGAAAAAACCAAAAAATTCCTATCGAAAAAAACCAATCCAGACCAAGCACCCAACACGGGCTTGAAGGGCAATGTGCAGGCAGATCTCAATACGCCAGCCGGCAAAGCGCATATTTCGTCAGAAACGGATGCCGAGATTGGCATTAAATAGCGCTGCATGATTCAGCGTTAAAAACGGTATTCTCCTCCAGAGATATCTAAAAAGAAGGCCCATTTTGGTGGGTCTTTTTTTATGCCGGACAGATCAGTTCTGGATGCTTTATAGGACAGTACAGCTCATCCGATACCCTCATTTTAAAAGCTGTATGAATTTCGCAGCCTATGCATGCAACTTCAGCCTGCTTGCATATAATGAGCAACAGAAATGGGCTCTACAGCCTCTAAGCTCAGCCAATCAATAGAGGTGCCTGCACCATGCAATATATTCAAACCGCTTTCATCAAAAATGCCATAAAAACTGTGTTCTGCACGGGTCTGGCTTTAGCGGCAGCTTCTTCACTGTGGGCGCAAGAACCCGCACCAGTGGCCGCGCAAACACAGCAGCCGGCAGAAAAACCGGTGAAGCCTTATGGCGATAACCCGAATATTCTCCATGTCTGGGCCTATAAAGCGCAGGAAGGGGTATTGAATACCGCGGCTAAAGTGGGCAATGCGGCTGAACGCGGCATCGGTAAAATTAAGCCATCAGTCGATCAGGCCTGGGACAATACCAAAGACATTGCTGGCAATACCGTGCAAAAGGTCGATGAAGGCGCACAGAAAGCGACTCAAGGCGTAAATACTAAAATTCAGGAAACCAAAGCAGCGCTGGGCGGCAAGCCGAGCCAATCGGCGCCGATCGAACGGCGTTCATTGAGCGAGCCGTCTACATCGCCAAGCAGCTACCATAGCGCTCCTGCAGCACCTAGCGTCAATCAAGCTGCACCGAATACAGTACCGGGCAGTTCGGGCGCTGCTGCTTATCCTGTGACGGATTTATAAATTAAATACAGCACCATCCAAGCACGTCACTGTAAAAAACGCATGCAGTAAAAAAAGCCCATCAAGTAATGGGCTTTTTTTTACACTGACTTTGCAATTAAAATATATCTCAGAACAGAATGCAGCCTGATTAAAAATATAACGCCTGCTTCCAATTATTACTAAAAACAACTCATATCATGCAAAACCTCATCACCGCCCACGGATAATAATGAAAATACTGACTGGATTTATTTTAGGACTGCTCTTCGCCTATGCAGTATGGTACTGCCTGCCAAAATTGCACCGCTATTTCCCCAATGCGCCTCTGCCGAACATACAGCAGCAGAACACCTACTCACATGAACCTGAGGGAAAAATATTGCAGTCACTAGACTATGTTGCAGGTGAAGACTTCAAATCCACTGAAGGCAATAGCGCTGTGCTGTATCAGCTGAAGGATCAATGCAAACTCACACTAAGTGTCTTTGGTGAATCGTATCAATACGAAATCAGCTTTTATGTCCAGCAAGGTAAAATTCTGTCTGCTTTTGAAACCTCGTATAGCTACCCGAATGGCGGTTTTTATGCAGAAAATGCAACGGAGCAGGCATTTGAAACACAGCAACAGTATTTAAAAATTATGAATCCATTAAATACTCAAACCCTGAGCTTATTTGACAAAATCGCTTCCCAATTTAAGCCCGCGCTCATCAAAGCATGCTGATTAACAGCACGCTTTGATCATCGCACGGCATTAATTCACTTTACGAATCACCAAACCCGCTTTAAACGCTTCGGTATTTTCAATCAGCTGCTGCACAATGCGCTGACGCGCATCGACACTGCCCCATGCGCTGTGCGGCGTTACAATTAAGTTTGGAAGGCTGCTGTCCAGCAGCACATTGCCGTCTTTTGGCGGTTCAGCCGTCAGCACATCTGTGGCTGCTCCCGCAATCTGGCCTGAACGCAGCGCATCCGCCAGCGCCTGCTCATTCACCACCCCGCCGCGCGCGCAGTTGATTAAAAATGCGCTTGGCTTCATTTGCGCAAAGGCAGCGCTGTCCAGCAAATCACGGGTATCTTCCGTTAAAGGGCAGTGCAGGCTTAAAAAATCCACTTGCGGCAGCAGTTCTGCAAAAGGCACCCGCTCTGTAGCGGATGGGCGTTTCGGCAAAGATGCAATCATGATTTTCATGCCGAAAGCATGCGCCAGCTTCGCAACTTCCTTGCCCAGCTCCCCATAGCCCACCAGCCCTAAAGTTTTGCCTGAAAGTTCAATAATGGGGAAGTCCAGCAGACAGAACTGGCTGGCTTTATTCCACTCGCCTTGCTGCACTGCGCGGTCATACTGGCGGAACGATGTGGCTAAGTTCAGCATCAGCATCAACGTGTGCTGCGCAACGGCGGATGTGCCATAGCCTTGGCAATTGCAAACAGTAATCCCCTGCTGTCTGGCCTGCTGCAAATCCACATTATTGGTGCCGGTAGCGGAAATTAAAATCAGTTTCAGCTGCGGGCACTGCTGCAGGGTTTCAGCATTCAGCACCACCTTATTGCTGATAATAACCTCGGTCCGCTGCACACGCTCCAGCACTTGTTCAGGCAGAGTGCCGGGATACAACACCAGCTCATCAAATACAGCATGCAAACCGCTGAAATCCAAATCGTTTTTATCCAATGATTCAAAATCTAAATATACGGCTTTCATCTGTATGTCCTTCAGTCATTATGCATGCAGATTGCATGTGTTTAAGGCATTAAAGCTAAGTCCAGCAGGCATTTCAAGCCCATTTTGCAGCACATAAAAACGAAAAACCCGCAATGCTGCGGGTTTGCCATGCTGGCGGATCCATCCAGAAAATGATGTTCAGCGCTTGCCTAAATCGCTGCGCAATGCATTGCGGATTTGAATCACCACATACACCGCCAATGCGCCCACCACCAACAGTCCGAGACTGAAAACGGCGGCATGGGCGCTGAAACCCTGCGCAAAAGCGCTGCCCGGAAACATTGCTATCAAGATCAAACACCCTACAGCCAGCATCTGATGAGATTGCATACTGATGACCCCGCTCATACTGATCTTCAAGTTTAAAATCCGTTGAATGCACGCAATGAAGCCGTGCTCAATTCAAATCTTAGCCTGAATGCGACATAAAGCAACGGGCTGTTTTTTAAACTAAGCTTTTTCCAGCTGCGGCACAAATTTGCTGGAATCATCCAATACATCAGCAAAGTGCGCCGCGCCCAGCTCATCGGTGCTTAAATTCAGATTTTTGTAGCTCAGCACATAGTAACCGGCATACTTCTTCATCATCAGCGGATGCATGCCTAAAGACAGTTCATCCTGCAGCAGCACCAGCTTCATCATTTGGCGGTCATTCATGACAATCATATAAGGCTGATCATTCCAGCTGATCTGCACCAAGGCATTGCCTTTGGCATATATCGGAATCAGGAATTTATGATTCAGCGCAATCGCGCCCGCGGCATAGCTTTCAATTTTTTGGCTGATGACATTAAATACCAAGCCATGCCCATAGGCATCCTGCAGCAGGCTGCGTTTTTCCTGCGGCATGCTGACCTGTATGCCAAGTTTGGCTAAATCCTGCTGATCCACCTGCTTATTGCTGAACAGTTCACGCAGCAGGGCCTGCTTCTGTTTGGCATCAAAAAACTGATCATCCAGCGCCAGCGCATTGCTCTTTAAAATATGCCCCAGCGCCGCGCGATGGCGCGGCAGCAGATTTTCAATCACTTTACGGTAATAGAATTTGCTGTTCTTTTTGACCTCGCGCATCTTTTTGTAGAAATAGCTGGCGTCAAAAGGGTGGCGCAAAAAGTCATGCACCAGCGCGGAGCTGGCCAAAACGGCAATCGCGTCATGATCGGTATAGGGCAAATGCAGATAATGCGCATGCGGAATCAGCGGCTTCAAATGCTCAATATGCACGCGGTCCGCGGCATAATACGGGTCAAAAATCACGATATATTCACGCGCTGGCGAAACATCTTCCGCCCGCACAAACATGCGCCCATTCAGTTCGGGCTGATAGAACAT
Organism: Acinetobacter sp. CWB-B33; assembly: GCF_039655955.1. Lineage (NCBI taxonomy): Bacteria > Pseudomonadati > Pseudomonadota > Gammaproteobacteria > Moraxellales > Moraxellaceae > Acinetobacter > Acinetobacter sp. CWB-B33. The sequence continues at coordinate 312,002 of NZ_JAGFEU010000003.1, read as the reverse complement.
GTTGTAGCGCGTATCTTCCACATCTTCGGGGTTAATCGAGTACTGCGGCACCATCGCGACGACACGCTGCACATCCAGCAGATTGGAATATTTAATGGCGGCATAGCCGCCCATCGAACCGCCATAGGCAATCCGGGTTTTAAACGGCGCAATCACCGGCTGAATGCTGTCCATCATGGCTAAAATAGAGCTTTCAGGAAACCATGATTTTTGCTTCGGCATAATGCCGATCACATTAAAATCGAATTTGTGCAGGGATTTTTCAGCATTCACGCTCAGGCCTTTGGCCCGCGTAATTAAATCGCCAAAGGAAAAAATCAATTCTGCCGATGAACCTTTGAGGAAAATGACCCGGATCTGTTCATCTTCAAAAATAATCTGTTTATCCATCATCACACCGTTATCAAGTCCTTTTGCTTCATTCATCGAATATTCAACACACAGTCAAATTTGCAGTTCATAGGAATATGCTATTTTATAATGGAGTCAGGGATTAAAAATTGCAGAATATGACACAATCACTACATCCTGCCGCAGAAAAAGGCTTTGGCGCAGCTGCGGCGCTGTATCAGCAAGTGCGCCCCGGTTATCCGGCCGAAATCAGCACCTGGCTGAAATCGCATCTCAAGCTCAGCGGCCAAGATGCATTATTGGATCTGGGAGCGGGCACCGGCAAGTTTCTGCCTTATTTAAAATCCATCAGCTCAAAAATTACCGCGGTCGACCCGGTTGCCGCCATGCTGCAGCAGCTGCGCCAAGCGCATCCTGATATCAGTACTGTACAGGCTTTCAGCAGTGAAATTCCAGTACCGGATCACTCCATCCGCGCGGTCTTTTGCGCGCAATCCTTTCATTGGTTTGCCGACCAAGCCACGCTGGCTGAAATTGAGCGCATTTTACAGCCGGACGGCGATCTGGTACTGATTTGGAATCAGCGCGATATTAACACGGATTGGGTGAAAGCCTTAGCTGAGATTCTGCTGCCGCTGGAAGGCGGCACGCCACGCTACCACAGCGGCCTGTGGCAAAAAGCCTTTGAACAGCAGCCATGGTTTAAGCTGGATCAGGAAACCGCCTTCCGCCAGCTGCACTGCGGCACGGTTGAACAGGTCGTTTCTAAACGCCTGTTGTCCACCAGTTTTATCGCGGCCATGCCTGAAGCGCAGCAGCAGGCGCTGAAACTGCAATTTGAACAAACTGTATTTGAATTGACCAGCAAACAGGCGCAAGATGACATTGAGTTTCCCTATACCACCCATGTGTATGTCTTTAAAAAAACTGCAGGAAAATAGGTGCCTTATGCCACATGCATTTAAAGTTTTAGGTCTGCCGCTGCTGATCAGCGCCGCGCTGCTGGCCACAGGCTGTGACCGCAGCAAAGAGGCGGAAAAGCCGTCCGCAGATCTGTCACAAGATGATCAGATTATGCGTGAACTGGCTTCAGAACCGGTTAAGCCTTTTGCCAAGACCGCCAATGATGTGCAGGACATTCAGGCCCTGACTGATTTTGACGCGCGCTTTACCGCAGTCAGCGATGAAATGGAAGATGAGCTGATGCGCATGAAAGAGGATGGCTCTTTAACGCCAGAATTCGCCTTAAGCCGCAAGCAGGACAATATCAACTCTGCGCTGACCATGCTCAAAGCCTTGGATTTAAAAACGGAGCAAGGCCGCTATATTCAGGGCCTGATGTATCAATACTGGGACAATCAGGGCAAACTGCTGCGGCAGCCGCCTGCGGATCAAAACAGCAAGGCCGCCGGTAATCAACAGCCCAGTGAAAATGTGAAAGGCTTAGGCCAGTTTATCCATGCGCAGGAACAGCTGGAACATTGGCAGCAGCAATATCCTGCCATTCCATCACCGGCAGAAAAGCAGTAAGCCTCTCAAAATAAAAAAGGGTTCATAGGAACCCTTTTTAACAGCAGCCGCATTTTTAAGCTGAAGGCCGTTCGGCATACTGCGGCAAATGATCGCAGATGTCATCCCATTCCGCTTTGGACGCTGCAAAAATGTGCATGACGGGCTTCTGCGCCAAGGGCGTATCTAAAGTGCCAATGCGCAAGCGGTAGAAATCCGGAGTCTCCGCTTTAATGCTGATGATCGGCGAACCGCAGGCGCCGCAAAAGCAGCGCTGCGTGGTTTCAGTCGACTGAAATTTTTTGAACAGGTGCTCGCCTTGAACAAGCTTGAAATCGGCTTTGCGGATTGGCGCATTCACGGCATAAGCGGCGCCATTGGCTTTGCGGCAGCGCTGACAGTGGCACTGCACAATTTCGCCAATTTCACCGTGAATTTCATATTGAATGCCGCCACATAAGCAGCTGCCTGTATAGAAGTTCTCTTGCATCACTCACTGCTTCCCGTCAGATCTTTGCTGAACAAGTTAACACAGTCCTGCGAGTTTCCATACCGCTGAACATGCTGCTTTATTGCGCACTCAAAAATTGATGCACGCCTTCACCAGCGGCCCGCCCAGTCGCAAAGCATGCGGTCAGCAAATAGCCGCCGGTCGGCGCATCCCAGTCCAGCATTTCACCTGCGCAAAATACCGCAGGATTGGATTTCAGCTGCAGCTGTTCGGTCAGCATTTCGCGTTTAATGCCGCCGGCGCAGCTGATCGCTTCTTCAATCGGGCGGAAACCGCTCAGGGCGATCTTTAAAGATTTAATCTGCCCAGCTAAAGCCTCGGGCTGTGTCCATAATGCCTTATCCACCAGCTCACGCACCAGATTGGCTTTAGCGCTGTCTAAGCCAGCTTTGCGCCAGACATTGCTCAATGACTGCTTTTTGCTGGGCTGCAGTTTCGCTGCCAGCTGTTCAACACTTTGATCAGGCAGCAAATCCAGCTGCAAAACCATCGGTTTCTGCTGTCTGACTAAATGGCGCAGTTCGCGCCCTTGTTTGTAAATCAGTCCGCTTTCTAAGCCATAATGTGAAATGACAATATCGCCTGTTGATTTCGCGCTCTCCCCCGCCCACGCGTTTACGCGCTTTAACGGCTGACCGAATACGGGCTGCATAAATTTAGACCAAGCAATTTCTACCCCAGCATTGCTGGCTTGAAAGGGTTCAATTTCTTCGGCCTTCAGCCATGCCTGCCATGCTCCGTCACTGCCCAGCTGAGGCCACGACACTGCGCCGCAGGCCAAGACGACAGCGTCAAATGCTTCGGTACGCACCGCTTCCTGCAGCAAGTCTTTGAACTGCACGGCCTGCGGCTGTACCTGCAAGACTTGATGGCGGTAATGAAATTTTACGCCCTCTTCCGCCAAGCGTTTCAGCCAAGCGCGCAAAAGCGGCGCGGCTTTCATTTCAATCGGAAATACACGGCCGGATGAACCAATATAGGAATCTATGCCTAGGCCCTTCATCCAGTTTTGAATCCAGGCGGCATCCCACTGTTTAACCCACGGCGCCAGCCAATCTGCCTGATCGTAGCGCTGAATAAACTGCGCTGCAGGCTCTGCATGCGAAATATTCAGCCCGGTTTTGCCCGCCATTAAAAATTTGCGGGCAGCCGTCGGCTTTTGCTCATAGACATGCACATCATAGCCATACTGGCTCAGCACCTCCGCCGCCATCAGCCCTGCCGGGCCTGCGCCAATAATCGCGATGCGTTTGCTCATGCTGTTTATTCCGCTGCCGCTGCAGTTTGCCCCTGCAAAGGCTGAAAATCATCAAAACGTGTTGTACAGCCTTCCGGCTTGGTGATGATCAGCTGCTGGCACAATTCACCGCGCTCTAAATACTTAATTTCAAAATGCGTTCGCGCTGAATCTGCGGGAATGACTTCTTTAACAAAAGGCAATTTCCAGACCTCAATCAGCTGCTGCTGCGCTTCTTCAATATAATCCGGAATATTGCTGGCGAGTGTGATCTGACCGCCCGTTTTTAAACGCGACAGTAAAAATTCAAAAAACGGCATATTCAGCCAGCGCTGCGCAGGGTTATGCGGTTCCGGATTCGGGTACAGAATAAAAAACTGTTCCACTTGCGCTGGAAATAACGCATGCACAACCCATGGCAAAGCATCGGCATGGATTGGCTGTAAATTCTGTTGACCTTCTAAGCCATGCTGTTTTTGCATCGATAGAAATTTTTCGCGGGTGCGCTCCACTGCGATCAGCTGTTTTTCTGGATTTTGGCCGCTGAACAGCAAAGCGTGCTTGCCTTTGCCTGCGCCGATTTCGACACAAACCGGCTGATTGGCAATCGCTTGAAAATCACGGGGAGCATGCATGCGCTGCGCTTGAAATTGACGAATCGGCATAATCAGATCAAACTAATGAAAACGGCATAAGTCTAACAATTGTGACTGTATTTGCCTAATCGAATCCTCTATTTTTGCTGGAGTCTCGCCATGCCGACCCTTCTAAACTGCCCGCGATGCGCTGAGCTGACCACCTGGGAAGACAATGAATACCGCCCTTTTTGTTCTGAACGCTGCAAAATGATTGATTTAGGCGCATGGGCCAATGAAGACTATAAATTGTCAACACAAGATGCCCCTCAAGCGGAAGGCTCAGAAGAATAATTCAATTTTAGGCCGCTTTAGGGCTTGTTTTTTAAAAAATTAAGAATAATGTCATCTCTGTAGCGTATAAAAGCTACGCTGTAGAGATAAATAATAAAAATTGACCACAAATTAATAAAAACTGACCACAAAAGTGCTTCAGGGGAGTCTCAAGCATGAAAATAAAACTGCTTTACGCCATATTAGGCATATTCACTTTATTCAGTATCAGCTGTTTGATATTGGGGTTTTACAACGCTGACCTTATTTTTATTGCTGCCGGCGTGCTCTTAAGCTCTGCTTCAGGCTTACTTTTTTTGGAAATGAAAAAGATATTATCTAATCCCTTTGAAAAAGGCTGAAGCGCCTGCTCCAGCCTGTGTCTTTTAACCCGCTTTGCCTGCAACAAAAGGATTATGCTGTTTTTCAAAGCCAATGGTGCTGATGGGGCCATGGCCTGAAATAAACTGCGTTTCATCCGGCAGGCTGAAGCATTCACGCTGAATCGAGTCCAGCAGCTGCTGATGATTGCCACGCGGGAAATCGGTACGGCCAATTGAACCCTTAAACAGTACATCTCCTGTCCAAAGCAGGCCATAATTTGGGTTATAGAACATCACATGGCCTGGCGTATGGCCCGGTGCAAAACGCACCTCAAACTCTTCCTCCCCCAGTTTGAGCACTTCACCGCCCTCCAGCCACGTCGTCACGTCGACTTTTTCGGGAATCGGAAAACCGTAGCGCGCAGAGACCTCCTGAATCATATCCAGCCAAAACGCATCTTCTTTATGCGGGCCGATGACGGGCACATTCCAGACTTTTTTCAAGGCGCCTACGGCGCCCGCATGATCCAAATGGCCATGCGTCAGCCACAGCGCCTTCACCTTTAAGCCCAGCGCTTCCACTTCCGCCTGCAGCTTTTCAGGCTCACCGCCGGCATCAATCAAAACCGCTTCTTTGCTTTCAGAATCCCAGACAATGGAACAGTTTTGCTGGAATGCCGTGACCGGCACAATTTTGACTTGCAGCATTTGGCTAAACCTCAAATATCAGTGGGCTAATGTGTGCTTTAAGGCGTCAAGATTAGCTTGAAGCAAAGCATTGAGCAATTGCAAATGATCTGCGCGGGCATTTAAAGCTGGAATATAGCTGTAGCTGCCGCCGCCAGCTTCTGCAAACAGCGCGGCATTTTCAACTGCCAGCTCTTCCAGCGTTTCCAAGCAGTCTGCCGAAAATGCAGGGCTCATCACCTGTACAGAGTTGACGCCTTGGCTCGCCCACTCATGCAGCAAAGCATCGGTATAAGGCTTGACCCATTCCTGCTTGCCAAAACGCGACTGGAAGCTGATGGCCCATTGATCTGCCCTCAAACCCAAGGCCTCTGCCAGCAGCTGCGCTGTAACACGGCAGCGGTCAGCATAAGGGTCCCCTTTGTCAGCATACGGCTGAGGAATGCCATGAAATGACATCAGCAATTTTTCCGGCTGGCCGTGCATAGCCTGATATTCACGCACGCTCTGCGCCAGTGACTGAATAAATAGCGGATGCTGATAGTAATCCCGAATAATCGACAGGCCGGGCAGGCTGCGCTGCTGCGGAATCCACTTTGCCAAGGCATCATACAGCGGTGCGGTAGATGTCGCGGAATACTGCGGAAACAAGGGCAATAAAATCAAATGATCCTGCTGCTGTTTTGACAGCTGCTGCAGCAATGCATCAATGCCGGGATTGCCATAGGTCATGGCAGGAACAATATTCAATTCAAATTCAGGATACAGCGGAAGCAGATGCGCTTTTACCGCCTGCACTTGCTGCAGTAAAATTTCACGCATCGGCGAATCAAGATTCCACACGGTTTTATAGGCATGCGCTACACGCTTAGGGCGGAACGGCAAAATAAACAGCCGCAATATCAGCTGCCAAACCGGCTTCGGAATTTCGATCACACGCTGATCGGATAAAAACTGCTTCAAAAATTGGCGCACTGCAGGAACTGCTGGCGAATCCGGAGTACCCAGATTTGCCAAAATAATTGTGATTTTCGCTTTCGCTGCAGCAGACATCAAACCATTCCAATCTAAATGAACACGACTACTCTATCAGCTTTCTAAAAACTTCATAAATGGATTAATACTGAGTTTTAAATTGAAAAACCCGATCATTATCCAATAAATTGCTTTCCATCAGCTTTTGCGCTTTTGGCGTCACCTGCCACAGCATGCGCTGGCGGTCATCACGTCCAGACTGAATAATCCATTCGTTTTGGCGCATCTGCATTTTAATACTGTGCAATGCGCGGATATTGACTTGCGCGCGGGCGACTGCATGCGCGCGCGGCATGTCCATGCGGGCATCCTGCAGGCCTGTTTCATTTAGATATTCATTCATCCGCTTGGAAAAAAACTCTTCCGGCGTCGGATGAACAAAGGTTGAGCCCAATACAGACAGCAGCTGCGCCCAAGTCATTTTTTTCTGAATTTTCAGCTCTTTGAAGTTGCCGTCCTGATAAGCATGCATGCGGTATTCAAACGAAAAAAACTCATGCATCGATACTTTAGGCAAACTCAGGAAAGGATCGACTTCCCGCTTGCCTGACTCGGTTTCCAGCTGCTCCAGCTTGTTTTTCAGCTGGTCAATTTCATCCTGCAAGACTTGCGTATTCTGCGGACGCACCCAGCCCAGCACGGGGTAGCGCTCCAGCATTTGCGGCAGATTAAAACGCACTGCCATTTCTAAATCACGCAAGCTTCGATAGGTAAACACTTGATCTACCTCATTTTGAAGCAGCTTACGGAACTCTTGGAACTTATCGCGCAATTCAGGCTTATCATCATGCAAGGCAGCTTCCCGGGCTGCAGGCTCATCATGCATAAACACAATAATCGGTTTTTGCTTGGTCACTGCATAAATATATTCTAAATGCATATAGCCCACGCCGGAAACAGACTGTTCGCCGTAGGAACTGCCCAACAGCACCACAACATAATCGCAATCATCAATTTGACGCCGCGCAAATGCAGTGCTTAGCGGTGTACGCTGCTCCAACCCCCAGGAAAAGAACCCCATTCCCACCAATGTTTGAGCTAAAACCATCCGTTCTGGCTGCATTTCAGCGCCAGAAGTTGAAATAAAAACCTGATAACGCTTATCGAGCATTGGTTATCCTCATTCCAATTGCATACCGCAGTGCGAAGCAGTTAATATCCCGCATGCTCTGGCTGCTAATATGACTACCCCAATATAAACACTTAATTTCTAAATGCTTAATCTATAAATAATTATTACTAAAACAATAAAAAAGCTGCATTAATTTATTCAGCCTTTAATTGCTAATATTCTCCACCGTCCAAGTCAAATCTTCTGAAATCAGGCGGCTTAAAATTGGCTTTAAATTTTCCGCATTTCGCCCACTGACGTAGCACTCGATGCGGACAGCATCTTTTCGATCTTGCTCAAATAATAACTCATTTTTTATTAAAATGCGGGCTGTTTGACGCGCAACGGCAAATCCAGAGTCAATTAATGTCAGTTTCTGACCAAAAATATGCTGAATGGCGGGTTTTAAGAAAGGATAATGGGTACAGCCTAAAACTAAAAAGTCAGCACCTTGATCAACAGCAGGCTGCAAAATCTCCTGCAGCGTCTGCAGGCAAGCCGCGCTCATTTGCGCGCCGGCTTCCACAAATGGCACCAAATCCAAATTGGTCACAGACATGACCTGCACTTGGGCAGGTTTGGCAAAACGCTCCACAATTTCTTTAATCAGCTGGCCTCTGAAGGTTGCCGGAGTGGCCAGCACGGCGACCGTTTTGGTTTTGCTTTGCAGCACGGCAGGCTTTAAGGCGGGCACTAAGCCGATAATCGGAAAATTTTCGCCATAGTGCGCGCGCAGATAATCCAAACTGAACGCGGATGCGGTATTGCAAGCCACGACTGCAACTTTGCATCCTTTTCTGTACAGCCACTCAATAGCGTGCGCAGTGAGTTCCCGGATTTCCTGATCATCTCTGGGGCCATACGGCACATGCGCAGTATCGGCATAATAGACAATGTGCTCATTCGGCAAATGCCGCGCAATTTCCTGAGCCACCGACAAGCCGCCAATGCCCGAATCAAAAATCCCAATTGGCGCATCAGCAGCAGCTTTCGGCATTGGATCATTCAGCGGATAAATAGGATGAATAGCGGTCATAGCTTCAAATTCAGAAGTTGCAGTTTGAGATGATGAAAAGCTTAAACCTCAGGCGCCTAATTGCAAGTGAAAATCGCCGCTTTTCAGGCTTAATATGGTTTCGCCTTGCGCATTTTCAAGCATCTCGCCCATTTCAATTAAATGAAAAAAAGCCGCCCGCTGAATGACTGCATTCAGCCCAAAACGCACAGCAACATAAGGGCGCATTTCTCCAGCAAATTCACGCATGAAAATCGGATGCTGCGCATCGACAATAATTTCGTCCTGCGTGCTTGTGATCAGCTGAATATAGCATTTGCCCTGCAATTCAATTTGATTGGCCTGGTTAACAAATAAAGGTTCGTCTTCTACCCGTATTTCAATCTGCTCGGCTGGCGTTTTTAAATAGAATTTTCCCTCTTCTTTCCACAGCACCGCAGAGAACAGGTCAATCAGCGCCTTCCGCTTGATCAATTGACCTTCGTGCCACCATTCTCCATTTGCCTTAACCTCTAAATCCATGGCACCGCAGTGCTTTGGGTGCCATTGATCCAAAGGCGGAATTGACTTTTTGTGACCGGACTGTCCATCTTTTAAGTATTGTGCAATACCCATTAAATTTTTATTATCGCCAAGAGCTGCTGTTTTCGTCGGATTTGGTGTTTTTTCTTGATTATTCATAGCAGAAGACCCTAATGACGGCAAAATATGATGATTCAGCCAATTGGCTAGACCAATGTTTAAAACTATACTAGCCCACAATATAAATGACACGATAATTTATTTGTGTCTGGAAGCAAAGAACACTCATGGCAGCGCCGTTTTTAGAGTCAAAAGCGGTAGCCACCTTTAAACCAGATGAGGAGTCCTACATGGAACACATCGAACGTGAATCGATGGAGTTTGACGTAGTCATCGTTGGCGCAGGCCCTGCTGGCCTTTCTGCTGCGATTAAAATCCGTCAACTTGCAATTGAAAATAACCTGAACGATCTGTCCGTTTGTGTCGTGGAAAAGGGCTCCGAAGTCGGTGCGCACATCCTCTCTGGCGCTGTGCTTGAACCGCGCGCAATCAATGAATTGTTCCCGAACTGGAAAGAAGAAGGCGCGCCTTTGAATGTTCCAGTGACTGAAGACAAAACCTACTTCTTGCTGTCTGATGAAAAATCACAGGAAATGCCGTATTGGATGGTGCCGAAAACCATGCACAATGATGGCAACTATGTCATTTCTCTCGGCAACGTAGTGCGCTGGTTAGGCGCAAAAGCGGAAGAGCTTGAAGTATCGATCTTCCCGGGTTTTGCGGCGTCTGAAATCCTTTACCATGAAGATGGTTCTGTCAAAGGCATTCAAACCGGCGACATGGGCATTGGCAAAGACGGCGAACCGACGCACAACTTTACCCCTGGCTATGAGCTGCATGCAAAATACACCATTTTTGCTGAAGGCTGCCGCGGCCACTTGGGCAAGCGCCTCATTGCGAAGTTTGATTTAGACAAAGACGCAGATCCGCAGCATTACGGCATCGGCATTAAAGAGCTTTGGGAAATTGACCCGGCTAAACATAAAGCCGGCACAGTGATGCACGGTGCTGGCTGGCCATTGACTGAAACTGGTTCTTCAGGCGGCTGGTGGCTGTACCATGCGGAAAACAACCAAGTGACTTTGGGTATGATTGTCGATCTGTCATACACCAACCCGCACATGTATCCATTCATGGAAATGCAGCGCTGGAAAACCCACCCGCTGATTAAGCAGTATCTTGAAGGCGGCAAACGCATTTCTTATGGCGCGCGTGCAGTCGTAAAAGGCGGCTTCAACTCTCTGCCGAAGTTTACTTTCCCAGGCGGTTCTTTGATTGGTGATGATGCAGGCTTCCTGAACTTTGCAAAAATTAAAGGCTCTCATACGGCGATGAAATCCGGCATGCTGTGCGGTGAAGCGGTATTTGAAGCAATTGCAGCCGGTGTAGAAAAAGGCGGTGATCTTGCCATTGCCCGCGTCACTGAAGGTGAAGATTTCTTCGCGAAAGAATTGACGGCTTATACCGAGAAGTTCAACAGCAGCTGGCTGAAAGAAGAGCTTTATAACGCGCGCAATTTTGGCCCAGCCATGCATAAGTTTGGTACGTTTGCAGGCGGCGCGTTCAACTTTATTGATCAAAACGTCTTTAAAGTGCCATTCACGCTGCATGACTTGCAGCCTGACTTCAGCGCGCTGAAAACAGTGGATGCCAACAATGTGAAGCCGAACTATCCAAAACCGGATGGCAAGCTGACCTTTGACCGCTTGTCTTCAGTATTCGTATCCAACACTGTACATGAAGAAAATCAGCCTGCTCACTTGAAGCTGACTGATGCCTCTATTCCTGTGAATGTAAACTTGCCAAAATGGGATGAGCCTGCTCAGCGCTACTGCCCTGCCGGTGTTTACGAAATCATGGAAAATGATGACGGTTCGAAGCGTTTCCAAATCAATGCAGCCAACTGTGTGCACTGTAAAACCTGTGATATTAAAGACCCTTCTCAAAACATCACTTGGGTAACGCCTGAGGGCGGCGGCGGTCCGAACTACCCGAACATGTAATCTATTTCAGATTAATAAATTAAACCCGCATTATGCGGGTTTAATTTTTAAAAATGAATTTAAAATGATAAGAATCAAAATATTCCAATACTTCAAAAAGCGTTAGCCCTTTTGAACTAAATAATGAAATTCCTTATTGCCGTTTTCATCCAAGCGCTCTTCCTGCAGCAGCAGTTCATGCCCTAAATGCATGCAGAATTTTGGGATATCCCAAGAAGTAGAATTATCCGTCGCAAATACTTCCACCACATCTCCAGACTTTGACTTGCGGATTGCCTGATGCAGCATCATGACGGGCTCCGGACAGCGCAGGCCACGGGTATTTAACTGAATGCTCGGGATAATTGCAGGTTCAGACATCGCACAGCTCAAAAAAAGAAAACCCAGCTAGTTTAGCATAGCCTGCGCCAAATTCAGTATGCCGCGGCTTATCCCCTGGGCATCCAAGTCATCCGCACAGACAGGGCGTAAAGCGCTCAATGAGCCTATTCTTATGCGCTGCAGGCAGGCATCCGCCGCTTGCAGGATTTTGATCTGAACATTCAGATTTCCCTTTGGAATAGGCATAGACAACTGTATTTTCTGCGGTATGATAAAATCACATTTTTTAGATATTAAGCGTCTTCAGGAAAGATCATGAACGATGAATCAGGCCCGTCGTGGGGCATGCGCGGCTTACGTAAATGGCTAGGCACTGCGCCGGAAACCCGCGATGAACTGTTAAAATTAGTACAAGATTCACGTCGTTTTTTAGAACCCGATACTGTTGCCATGCTTGAAGGCGTGCTTGACCTTCCTGCAACAAAAATCCGAGAGGTCATGACCCCGCGCACAGCGATGATCAGCCTTCAGGAAGATGATGAACTGCTGGATATTCTGCATGTGCTGATTGAATCGGCGCATTCACGCTTTCCGGTATTTTCATCAGATCAGCCCGATAATGTCGTGGGCATTTTGCTGGCCAAAGACCTGCTGCCATTCTTAACGGACCGCAGTTCTAAAGTCGATGTCCGCGCGCTGATGCGCCAGCCGCTGTTTGTTCCCGAAAGCGCCCGCTCAGATCAAGTCTTGCGCATGCTGAAAAATACGCAAACACATATTGCCGTGGTGATTGATGAGTACGGCACAACTTCAGGCTTAGTCACCCTTGAAGACATTTTAGAAGAAATTGTCGGTGAAATTGAAGATGAGCACGACAACATTGATGAAGAAGCTGAATTCATCATCCCCGACGCAGATCCGAAAACAGCCAATACCTGGCTGGTTCAAGCGCTTACACCAATTGAACATTTCAACAATGTTTTAGATGCAGATTTTTCTGACGATGAAGTAGAAACTGTCGGCGGTCTTTTGCTTCAGGAAATTGGTCTAGTGAGCGATTTGCAAGGTCAGGTCATTGAACTTGAAAATTGGGAATTTACCATTCTGGAGGCAGATGCGCGCACTATCCATCTGATTCGAGCTGTCCGTAAATGAGAACCTATTTTGACAAACTGTTAAATCCTGCAGAACAACAAAAACAGCTCCCGTTAATTTACCCTTTGCTGATTGCGCTGTTTTCCGGCGCAGTCTTCAGCTTTGCGCTGGCGCCCTATTATTACTGGTGGCTGGCGATTCTATCTCCGGCACTGCTGTATGCCTGCCTGCGTAAACGACCAGCCAAGCAAGCTTTTGCCATTGGCTGGTCGTATGGCATTGGCTTATGGTTTGTCGGCGCATTCTGGCTGTATACCTCCATTCATGTCTACGGCGACACCAATTCTTTTTTAAGCGTCTTGATGATTGCCATTATGGCCTTAGTGATGGGGCTGTTCACTGCGGTGCAGACATGGCTATACCGGCGCTTTTTCCCAGAAACCCCCTTAACCTTTGCGCCGCTGTGGGTGCTGTTTGAATGGGCCAAAACCTGGGTCTTTACTGGCTTCCCGTGGCTGTTTGCCGGTTATGCGTTTACGGAACGCTATCTCGACAGCTATGCGCCATTGTTTGGGGTATTTGGCGTATCTTTCGCAGTGATTGTTCTCGCCTGCGCGCTGGTTGAGATTCTGAATAGAAAAATGTTTTGGATTGTGCCCGCTGCTGTTTTACTCCTCGGCGCATGGGGAGCATCCCAGCTCACCTTTGTCGAGCAGAAAGCTGAAAAGCCATTATCGGTTTCACTGATACAGGGCAATATTCCGCAGGACTTAAAATGGCTGACCGAATATCAAACCAAAACCTTAATGATTTATGCCCAGCTGAGCCGGACTGAATGGGGCCGCGATCTCATCGTTTGGCCTGAATCGTCCATTCCGCTGTTCCAAACCGACATTGAGCCGTTTTTAGACGCCATGAATGCGCAGGCAAAAAAAACCGGCACAGCATGGGTTACGGGCATTCCTTACTGGGATCTGCCTGAATCGAAGCGCGAAGGCCAGCCGATGTACTACAACAGCATCATGGCAACCGGTGACGAATCTGAAGGACTATACAAAAAACAGCGCTTAGTGCCGTTTGGTGAATATATTCCGCTGTCCGGCCTGCTCAGCTGGGTGCTGCCTGCCCTGCAGAATGACCCATCCATGAGCGGATTTTCCCGCGGCGCCAGTGATCAAAAGCCCTTGTCTGTGAAGCATCATGATTTAGGCGCGGCCATCTGCTACGAAGTGGCTTACCCGAACCTGACCCGGCGCAATGCGCAGCAGAGTGATTTTCTGGTGACCGTATCCAACGACGCTTGGTTTACCGGCACAGCAGGCCCATTGCAGCATCTGCAAATGGTGCAAATGCGCGCGAAGGAAAACGGCCGCTGGTTTATCCGCGCCACCAATACCGGCGTGACCGCGTTTATTGACCATCATGGACATATTGTGAAACAGGCGCCGATGGATAAAGAAGCCGTGCTGCGCGGCGATCTGCCGGCAATGCAAGGTGAAACCCTGTATATGCGCCTCAGCGATTGGCCAATTTTGGCTTTCTCACTCCTGCTGCTGATTATGGGCTGGATTTACCGTCCGCGCAAAGTCGATGTATCGTTTAAATCACGCCGATAATTGCCTGCCAGCCTGAAAATAAAATTGAATCAGAAAAATTAAAAACCGAGCTTCAGCTCGGTTTTTTTACAGATCTAGAATTCAAAGCAGTTTTGTGCCCAAAGGCACCTCAGCATCCGGCACGCACAATGCAACATATCCATCTGCATTATGAAAACCCGTGACCAGGCATTCGGACTGAATAGGACCAATCTGCTTTTTCGGGAAATTCACCACTGCAGCGACCAGCTTGCCCACCAGCTGCTCAGGCTGATACAGCTGCGTAATTTGCGCACTGGATTTTTTGATGCCCAGCTCTGCGCCAAAATCCACATGCAAAATATAGGCTGGCTTGCGCGCCTGCTCAAAGACCTCCGCCTGAATAACTCTTCCGGCACGGATCTCCACTTTCAAAAAATCATTCCATTCAATCTGCTGCATTCTTTGCATTGCTCCTGCATGTTTTTATTCATCCACAGTATAAGCAAGCCTTGGCGCATTGCCCTGTGCTGAAACAGACAAGGCATCCCGCAATCTGGACAATTTCGACAGGATTAAAAGCAGACCATTCAAAAAATAGAGTCCGCCAATTTTCCATAAAAAAACCAGAGTCATCGCTCTGGTTTTTTTAGAATGCTTCAAAATTTCAAACGCGTCCTTCAACGCCATATTAATGACGGCGCCTTGATTTAAAATTGCACGGCAATATATGAAATCATCGCAGCCAATGACAGCATTGGAACATAACGGTACATCTGCACAACCGCATGTTCAAACACGGATTGCTGATCTTGCTTTAATTTTGCAACAGTGGCCTGCAGTGCGGACCAGAAACTCAAAACCAGCAGGCTGCTCATCATGCTGATCGCAAAGAAGCCAACCATAATCTGGCTGCTGCCTTCAGTATTTTGCCACAAATGCAAAATGCCTTGACTGACAGGAAGAATGCTGAGAACTAAAAGAACAGATTTCAGCATCGCCCAATGAAATTGACTGATTTCATCTTCTAAGATTAATGCTTTCATTCTATCCTCCCTTGGCTGAAAAAGTGCCATTAGAGATATTATGCAAGGTTTTATTTAAATTAAAAGCTTATATTTCTCCATATTTTACGATTATTGTAATCAATAATTTTGGGAATAATTCTTATTATAAATATCAAATAGAATTATTATATAATATTTTTATTTTACAGCAACTTATATTATTTAATTTAATTAACATTGATTATCACTTCACTCAACATTGAAATAACCTATTAAGTGAAGTGCTTTATTCCATAAAATCTGAATAAATAATGATTCTCAATTAATTTTTATAAAAAAGATCCGCATCATTGTCCTCTCCGCCAGACTGCCCGTCTGCGCCAAATGAATACAAGTCATACGGACGGCCTTCCGCGCCTGGAATCACATACTGAATATCATTTTCCCAGCTGTCTTTCGGATAGCCGCCTTTCACATAGCCGCCCGGCAGCCAGTTTTTTGCCGATTCTGGCTTATTCACCAAGGCGCCTAAGCCGCCATCCTGCATAGATGGGTATTTGCCATTGTCCATTTTGTACTGATCTAAAGCGCCAGCCACGCTTTTTAAAGTAATTTCAGTGGTATCCACTTTAGCCTTTTCACCGCGCCCCATCACGTTCGGCACAATCAAAGCGGCCAAAACACCGAGGATCACAATCACCACCATCACCTCAATCAGTGTAAAGCCTGAAGCGCGGTTCACTCGAGCGCCGTTCTGACGTGCCGCAAGTCCGCATGCTGCGCTTCCGCTGTGGATTTGATTCACAGCAAGTTCAGTCCTTTTCATTCCATGTCTCTCATTGATATATTGCATGTCGCAGAAATGCCGGTTTGGCTTTCAATTATCTGAAATTTTACTCAAAATTTATTTAAATCATATTATTCATATTCACGATCGGCAGCATGACTGCAATCACAATCACCAAAACAATGCTGGCCATCAGCACCAGCATCAGCGGTTCCAGTAAAGCCAGCAAGGTTGAAATCAGCGTAGAGACTTCCCGGTCCTGCATGGCCGATGCGCGCTCCAGCATCCGGTCCAGCTCCCCTGAAGCTTCGCCGCTTCGAATCATTTGTACCATCATTGGCGGGAAATAACCACTGCGCTCCAGCTGCGTCGCTAAGTTGCCGCCTTCGGTGACTTTTTCGGCGGCTAAATTGACGGAATCCCGGATCACCCAGTTATTGCTGACCGCGGCGCCAATTTTCAGCGCATCGACCAGCGGCACACCGGACTTGGTTAAAATGGACAGCGTGCTGGCAAAGCGCGCAGCATTAATGCCTTTAGACAGCTTGCTGAATAAGGGAAGCCGCAGCGTCAACCGGTCAAAAGCATAGTGCCCTGCAGCCGTCCGCAAAAAACGCGCCAGCAGGAAAAAAACCAGCGCCGCGCCTGTCAGCAGGAATGGCCATGCCGCGCGGATAAAATCACTGGCATTCATTAATGCAACCGTAATCCATGGCAGCGCGCCTTTGTCCTGATCAAAGGTTTTGACAATATCCGGCACCACATACGTCATCAGCCCCATCACAATAGCGAAGGACATCAGCATCAGAATGACCGGGTAAATCATTGCGCCCTGCACTTTCTTCTGCATGGCAAAACGGTTTTCGGTGTAATCCGCCAGCTGATCCAGAATCAGATCCAGATGGCCTGAACGCTCACCGGCGGCAATCGTCGCAATATATAATTCGGGAAACCGCCCCGCTTGACTGAGCGCATTCGCTAAAGAGTGCCCTTCCAGCACTTTAGAGCGGACAGACATCAATAAGCTCTGCACATGGGCTTTTTCATTTTGCTTGCCCACTGCGCGGATCGCTTCTTCCAATGGAATCGAAGCAGCCACCAGCACAGACAGCTGGCGGGTCAACAGCGCTAAATCATAAGACGTTATGCTTTTTTGAAACCAGCGGTTTTGCGCGCGTTTCTCTTTTTGCTCGACAGGATCGACTGCTACCGGAATCAGCGCTTTATCGCGCAGCTGCTGGCGGATTTGGCGTGCTGAATCGCCTTCTAGCACACCCTTCTGCTGCTTCCCTGAAGCATCAATGGCGGTAAACTGATATGCTGGCATTGCAATGCTCTAATTTTCCAAAAATTTGGGCAGCGCAGTTGCGCCCAACCCTTAAAATCATTCATATTCTTAGATATAAATTATTTGCTCACTCTAACATAACTCTGCTTCGATCACGACGAAATTTAAAATAGGATGACATCAGCTTTTTATGCAAGTTTCAGCCCCTGCCCCAAACACGGTTTACCGGGTCCGCGTTGCCGTTCCAGTCTATCTGTATGACTGTTTTGACTATAGCCTGAGCTGCGAACAATACCAGCAGGCGCAAATTGGCGCACGGGTGGCCATATCATTTGGCCGGCAGAATTTAATCGGGGTGATCACAGATAAGCTGGCGCCGGATGCGCCGCTGGACCCCTCAATCAGACTCAAAGCCATTACTGAATTGCTGGATGATCAGGCCATTTTAGACGGCAAAGTTTTAAGTTTGCTGACATGGGCTTCGCAATATTATCAATTTCCCATTGGCGAAGTCATTCAAAGCGCATTGCCTGCGCTGCTGCGCCAAGGCAAGCCCTATAATTTATTGGCGCGCACATGGAAACTGCTGGATGATGATGCCGAGAGCAAAATTAAGCGCTCAGAACGGCAGCAGGAAGCCTATAAAGTATTAAAGCTGCATCCTTCAGGCACGGCAGAAAATTTGCTGAATTTAGCCGGTGTTGAAACAGCAACATTAAAAGCGCTGGAGAAAAAAGGCATTTGCGAATGCGTACTGGACGCGCAGGATTTCAGCCCCATGCCGGTCAGTATGGCGCAGATGCCCCTGACCGCAAATCCAGACCAGAAAAAAGCCATTGAAAGCATCCTGAAAGCGCGTAAAAAATATCAAGCCTTTCTGCTGGATGGCTTAACCGGCAGCGGCAAAACCGAAGTCTATCTGCAAGTGATGCAGGACGTGCTGAAGCAAGGCAAGCAGGTGCTGGTTCTGGTGCCTGAAATTGGCCTGACGCCGCAAACCATCAGCCGCTTTCAGTCCCGCTTTCACTGCAATATCGCCCTGCTGCATTCCGGCTTAAATGACTCCAAGCGGCTGCAGGCCTGGCAAGCGGCGCAAACGGGCAAAGCCTCGATTATTTTAGGCACCCGCTCAGCCATCTTTACCCCGCTGCCGAATTTAGGACTGATCATTTTAGATGAGGAGCATGACCTGTCCTTTAAGCAGCAGGAAGGCTTCCGCTACCATGCGCGGGATATTGCACTGTACCGCGGCCATCTGGAACAGTGCCCCGTGGTGCTGGGATCGGCTACGCCCAGCATCGACAGCTACGCGCTGGTGCAGAATGGCAAAATGAGCTGTTTGGAGCTGAATCAGCGCGCAGGCTCCGCACTGATGCCGAAGATTCATATTCTGGATTTAAAAGTGGCGCAGAAGCAGCACGGCATCAGCCAAATGCTGCTGGATGAAATGAAAAAGCGCCTCGACAAAAAAGAACAGGTGCTGGTGTTTTTAAACCGGCGCGGCTATGCGCCGGTGCTGATTTGCGAAAGCTGCGCCTGGCAGGCCAAATGCCCGCACTGCGATGCCAACTTTACCGTGCACCGCACGCCTTATCAGCATTTGCACTGCCACCACTGCGGTACCATTCACCGCATGCCCAGCCATTGCCCGCAGTGCAGCCATACAGAATTAAAATCAATTGGCATGGGCACCGCCAAGGTTGAAGACAGCCTGAATGAACTGTTTCCCGATTATGATGTAATCCGGGTTGACCGGGATTCGACCAGCCGTGTCGGCAGCTGGCAGAAGATTTACGATAAAATTCAAAAGAGCGAGCCTGCAATTTTACTGGGAACGCAAATGCTGGCCAAAGGCCATCACTTCCCGTATGTGACTTTGGTGGCGATTTTAGACATCGACTCCGGGCTGCTGAGCGTCGACTTCCGCGCGACGGAACGCACCGCGCAGCTGGTGGTGCAAGTGGCGGGACGCGCGGGGCGCGGTGAGCGCAAAGGCGATGTCTATCTGCAGACCCTGCGTCCAGAGCATCCGCTGCTGAATACGCTGGTGCAGGAAGACTACCGCCAGTTTGCCAAGCAGACGCTGAAAGAGCGCCAAGCTGCGCTGATGCCGCCGTTCCGTTATGCCGCGCTGATCCGCTGCGAATCGAAAGATCAAAAACTGAACACAGATTTTTTACAGCAGCATGCCCAGCTTTTAAGGCAAAATTCGGAACATAGCGTAGACATCTGGGGCCCGATTCCAGCGCCGATGGAACGCAAGGCCGGACGCTATCAGTCCCATATGGTGCTGCTGTCTGCAGACCGCGCCAGACTGCATTTCTATATCCGGCACTGGTGGCTGAATATGCTTCATCAGAAGCCTTCCACTATGAAACTGAGTTTAGACATTGACCCGCAGGAGCTGAGTTAAAGCTGTTTTAACCCCTCAGCCCTTTCGCTGCATACTGTACAGAAAGAAACAGAACTAGGATGGACACATGCCACTACTGCTGCAAATCACCATTTTTTTAGGCGCATCGCTGCTGCTGGTGCCCTTGCTGAAGCGTTTTGGCATCGCAACCGTATTGGGCTATTTATTTACCGGCATGCTGCTGGGACCGAATGTTCTGAATATTGCCAGCGATGCCGTGGCGATTCAGGAACTGGGCGATTTCGGCGTGATTCTGCTGATGTTTATTATTGGACTGGAACTGCGTCCGCAGCGCCTGTGGGAAATGCGCCACTCCATCTTTGTCATGGGCAGCCTGCAGGTCGGCATTTCAGGCATCCTGCTGGCAGTCATCTGTTTCTTTACCCTGCAGCAAAGCATTGCCGCCAGCACTGTGATTGGCTTTGCGCTGGCATTATCATCCACTGCATTTATCCTGCAGCTATTGACGGAAAAACAGCAGCTGAACACCACTTTTGGCCAGCAGTCTTTTTCCATTCTGCTGTTTCAGGATATGGCGGCCATTCCATTAATTGCCATTATTCCGCTGCTCGCCGGCACAGAATCCACCCATCACGGCGTTGCCTACTTTGCTGCGATAGTTGCTACATTTACCGGGCTGTTTCTGTTCAGCCGCTACCTGATGCGGCCCTTTTTCCGTTTTGTCGCCAAAAGCGGCGCGCATGAACTGATCACGGCTGTTGGCCTATTCATTATTTTGGGCGTCGTAGGGCTGATGGATGTGCTTGGAATCAGCACCACATTAGGCGCTTTCTTAACAGGCGTCCTGCTGGCAGATTCTGAATTCCGCCATGAATTGGAAGCCAGTATTGCACCCTTTAAAGGGCTATTGCTGGGCCTCTTCTTTATGACAGTAGGTATGACCACCAAGCTGTCACTCTTCATTGATATGCCTGCGCTGATTATTGGCGGTGCGTTAACGCTGCTGCTGGTGAAATTACTGACATTAACCGCCATAGCCCGCTATTTTCAGCAGTCATGGCGCAATAGCCTGATGCTTGGCGCCTGTCTGGCGCAAGGCGGTGAATTTGCCTTTGTGGTGTTCAGCGTAGCGGTCAGTGAACACGTGCTGACTCAAGCCATGATGGAACCGCTAACACTGATGGTAACTTTGTCTATGGTGCTGACACCCGTCATTTACTGGCTCATGCAGTCGGTGATTCTGCCTTATTTTGATAAGGAAGAAAGCGCGCCGCAGTATGATGATATTCCAGACCAGCACCCTCCCATTATCATTGCAGGCTTTGGCCGCTTTGGACAAATCATTGCCCGTGTTGCGCATATTCAGCATCAGCCTTTTACCGCAATTGACAGCAATTTAGATAAGGTTGATTTTGTCCGAACGTATGGCGGTCAGCTTTATTATGGCGATGCAGCACAGCCTGACATACTGCGGGCGGCAGGTATTGAACATGCCAAAGCCTTTGTTTTGGCGATTGATGATATTGAAGATTCAATGAATATTGCGCGTCATATCCGCCTGAATTATCCCAATCTAAAACTGCTGGTACGCGCACGCGACCGCCATCATGTGCATCTGCTGCGGGATATTGGTGTAGAGCATATTTGGCGTGAAACCTATTTATCATCACTGGGCATGGCTTATCATCTGCTGCGCGATGTGGGCGTAAATGAAGATGATGCCTATAAAAGCATTGAGCTTTTCCGTAATTTTGATGAAGAATTGCTGGCGCAGCAGCAGCACATTTATACCGATGAACAAAAAGTGTATGAAACACATCGTAACGCTTTAGCCGAGCTGGAACATTTATTTGCCAGTGATACGCAAATCCGCCAATCGACAACAGGCGTTGATTTACAGCGCGGTTTAGAACGCAGCCGCATTGATGTCACAAGAGATGATCTTGAATGACTTGTGTTTTACAATAGTGTCACCATTAATGCAGGGTTATGGAGAATTTTATGTCTGATTTACGCCAACGTTTTTTTATTGAAAATAGCCCTGTGCGCGGTGAGATTGTTCACCTTGAAGAAGCCCTTCAGACTATTCTTGCACAGCGCAGCTATGCTCCTGCAGTGCAGATTTTATTAGGCGAAATGCTGAGCGCAACTGCGCTGCTGGCCAGCACATTAAAAATCAAAGGCCGTATCAGCTTGCAAATTCAGGCATCAGGTACTTTTAAATGGGGTATGGCGGAGTGCAATCACTTAGGTGAAGTACGCGCTTTGGCGGACTATGAAGAAGATCCGCATTTTCTTCAAGCCGAAGATAGTAGCACCGTGTTGAAAACACTGCAAAATCCTGTACTGTTTATTAATATTGAACCAGAACACGGCGAACGCTATCAAGGTATCGTGCCTTTGGATCAGCCAACTTTGGCAGGCTGTTTAATGCAGTACTATGATCTTTCTGCACAAATTCCAACACGTATTGTCTTGGCAAGTACAGCACAGCGCGCGGGCGGTCTGCTGATTCAGCTGCTGCCGCGTAATAGCGAAGATGAACAGCGCATGGTTGATGAAGACCTATGGCCACGTATCACCATGCTGACTGAAACTTTAAAAACAGAAGAACTCACAGAGCTGGACAGCAATGAAATTCTTTACCGTTTATATAATGAAGAAGAAGTTCGTCTGCCAGAAGTTGAAAAACTGCATTTTGGCTGTACCTGTTCTAAAGAACGCTGTGCCACTGCTTTGATTCAAATTGGTGCGCCTGCAGTCCGTGAGACGCTGGAACATCAAAATCCAATTACCATGGATTGCCAATTCTGCAATACCCAATACACCTTCACCGCAGAAGAAGCATTGGGCTTGTTTGGTGAGCATCTCAGCTAAGCACATTACACTTTAAAAAGCATCCTTCGGGATGCTTTTTTTATGCACGGGAAAAGCCCAAAGAAAAACCATCTGAATTTCACATAAATGAGCACTTAACAATTCGATGAATAAACTTGCTATCTCAAATTGATCTTGTAAACTCTGCGCGGAAATAAAGCAACAACAGTAAAAACAGCTTTGTTTTTAACAATACAAAAAATTAAAAATATATGGATCCTCCAAATGAATAAGACCGTTATCTTCAGCCTATTCGCCTTTTTTGCCCTCAGTTTTCAAGCCTATGCCGCAGATATTGCCGGCACATGGAAAACAATTGATGACAAAACTGGCTATGCCCGCGCCGAAGTCAAAATCAGCAAACTCAAAGATGGCAGCTACGCAGGAAAAATTATTAAAATTCACGCCATCCCCAACCGTCCAGCCATTTCTAAGTGTGAAAAATGCGAAGGCAATTTAAAAAATGCGCCTCTACTGGGCTTAGCCATTCTTTCAGGTTTTGAAAAAAATGCATCAAGGACCAATGAATACATCAATGGAAAAATTATTGATCCACTTTCAGGCAATACCTATCAAAGCAAAGGCCAGCTCAATGCGCGCGGCAATGTCTTGACCATTCGTGGCTATGTCGGCACCACCTTACTGGGCCGAACAGTTTCTTGGATTCGTATCGACTAATCAAAGCTTTTATTTTCGTTTAAGCTGCTGCATTTGATGCAGCGCTTAGCTCAAAAACCTATTATTCAATATCAGGCCACAATGGCCTTCCTCCGTCCTCATTTTTGCGCTATGCAATTTTGATTTAGGCAAACACCTCCAGCCATACAAATTTCGCAATTCATTGAAATAATTTAGCTTTATTGATAAATAACGCTGGTGTTCAAATTATATTTCACTATATATTAAATCCTTATTTTTTTTATGCCTTTAATTTTAACGGTTTATTGTTTGAGCTCATTTTCATGAAATTTAATTTAATTACTGCCCTCTTTCTCAGTCTTTACAGCTTCAGCTTTGCTGCATGGGCTGCAACCGACCCTTTGCTCGGAACATGGAAAACGATTGATGACCGTACAGGCTACTCGCTATCCGATGTCGTGATCAGCAAGGATAAAAATAATCAGTATTCCGCCAAAATTATCAGTACTCGTTCAGTTCCTGGAACCGCTGCGCAGGACACCTGTATCAAATGCGCAGGCGCTCAGAAAAATATGCCCGTGATTGGCATGACCATGCTGTCAGGTTTAAGCGCCGATCCAGCGCATCAGCATGAATATACCGGCGGAAAAATGCTGGATCTGAATTCCGGCCAGCACTCTGCAGCCCGCGCCCGCCTCATGAACAGCGGCAAACATTTGCTGATCCATAGCCGGGCTGATGGCGCTGCAGTTGGCCGCAATTTAACGTGGGTCAAATACTGAACCGGATTGAATGCGCCAGATTTTTAGATAAAAGCCTGCCGGATTGAGGAAAAAATCACAAAAATGCCAGGACCGTGATGAAATTATCAATTTATCCATTTGATTTTTAAAAAAATTACTATAGATTAGTGCATCTGCTCTAAAATCAATTATAAATTTGTTATGGGGAAAAGCATGCAGGGTCTTTATAAAAGTCTACTGACTGGATTATTTTTATCTTCAGTTTCTATGTTCAGCATGGCTGTCACTCATGATCCGCTGATCGGCAAATGGAAAACCATTGATGACCGTTCAGGATATTCCCGGGCTGATGTAGAAATACGCAAAAAACCGGATGGAACTTATGAAGGCGTTATTGTTGAAACCCGCAGTCTGCCTGGCGCTGAAAAAGCAGTCTATTGCTCAAATTGCCCTGGCGCTCTGAAAGGCAAGCCATTTATCGGCCTGCCGTTCGTATGGGGATTTAAAGCCAGTGAAAATAATCCAAATGAATTTGTAGATGGAAAAGTACTGGATCCGATCGGCGGCAAAATTTATAAAGGCAAGGCAAAACTGAACGCAACAGGAAAGCGCCTGACATTGCGCGGCTATATTGGCATTTCTGTTATTGGCCGCAGCGTGACATGGGTTAAATATTAATACTTTAACAGCATTTAAAAAAAGGCCTCAAAATTAGAGGCCTTTTTTTATTGTTATACTTTGAAACAATATGCATCAAATAAACACTGTTTCATTTCTATGAAGGCCCATATATTGATTAAAAGATTATCAATATTAAGCAGAGTTCATAGTAGAGAATATGGCAAAAAATTATTATGAGGTGCTTGGCGTATCGCGTGATGCTTCACAGGATCAACTGAAAAAAGCCTACCGGAAACTGGCGCGGAAATATCATCCGGATGTAAGCAAAGAAACTGATGCCGAAACCCGCATGCAGGAAATAAATGTCGCTTATGACACCTTAAGCAATGAAGAAAAAAAACAGGAGTATGACTTTCAGCTGGATCATCCTGAAGGCTTTGGCCAATTTGGCGGTCAAGCTGGACGCAGCGGTTCCGGTTTTGATGATTCACAATTTTACCGCTACAGTTCCAGTCAAAATGGCCAGCAGGCAGATTTCAGCGGATTTGAAGATCTGTTTGGCCGCTTTGGCTCCGGTTTTGGCGGCGGCCAAAGCCAGTACCAGCAGAGCCGCCGGACCAAACAGCCGTATAAAGGCGAAGATCAGCACGCCAGTATCGAGGTTGATTTAGATATTGCCTACACAGGCGCCACCCAGAATATTACCTTGCAGATTCCGACTTTAAATGCTTATGGGGAACCTGAAGTACAGCGCAAAACGCTGCAGGTTAAAATTCCAAAAGGCTTAAAGGATGGCCAGCAAATCCGCCTCAGCGGTCAAGGCCAGTCTGGCATCAATGGCGGCGCCAATGGTGACCTGTATATTGAAGTGCATTACCGCAGCAGTCCCCGTCTGCATGCCGATGGCGCAGATGTGTATATGACTGTTGATGTAGCGCCATGGGAAGCCGCTCTGGGGGAAAGCATTCAAGTCAGAACCTTGGATGGCGGTACAGTTCAGGTCAATTTGCCGAAAAATGCAAAAACAGGCCAGCAGCTGCGCCTCAAAGATAAAGGGATACCAAATAAAACATCTGGTCATTTGTATTTGGTATTAAATATAGTAAACCCTCCTGCTCAAAGTGCGGAAGAGCAGCAGGCATATAAGGCATTTGCTGAAACATTTCAGCAATTTAAGCCTAGACAGCCTTAAGGAGTACCCTCATGACAACAATTTATTACCGTGAAATTGTATCTGACGGCTGCGAACAGACTGAAATTGTCGATGAACAGCGCAGTTTTGACTTGCAGCATTTTGCCCAAGCCTGCGGACAAAGCCCAGAATGGGTGCTGCAGCTGCTGGAGTACGATATTTTGCCGAACCGGCCTGACAGCCGCGTGCACCAGTTTTTTGGCGATGATATTTCCCGCGCGCGGCGCGCATACCGTTTACAGCGGGACTTCGATGCCAGCTTTACGGCAGTGGCCATGATGCTGGATTTAATTGATGAAGTGCAGAACTTGCGACGTCAAGTCAAACATCAGCAATTCCAGCCCCACTAATCTATTCTGATCTCTTCCCCAGCAGCCGTGCTGCTGGGGAAGCTGGATATTTTTTTCATTTATCTGAGAGAACTGTTCAAGCTTATGAAAACCAAAGAATGCAATAAAAAGATTAAAAATATGTTTCCTGAGTTTAAGGAATTGATACAAAAACTCCGTGAGGACAATCCGCATTTCGCTCATCTTTTTGAGCGGCATGAAGAATTGGATCAGGAGATTTGCCAGCTGGAGCAAGACCCTGTCAACTTGATCAATATTGATATTGAGAGCTTAAAGCGGAAAAAACTGAAACTGAAAGATGAAATATACCGGCTGCTGAAGCAGACACAAAACGGTAATTTTGCATTTTAATCCCTTATCTGCAAAGTTCCGGCAGTCCCCTGCATAGCTCCTAACACTTGATCTTGACGTGCATTTCCGGCACAAAATTACAGTGCGGCTCGGCAAATGAAAAGGCCGTAATCATCTGCATGCAAACTGGCCTCCCAAGGAAACGGCCCAGCCATGGACATTTCTGCTGCCGCCGCAGCATTTAGGATCGTGATTGCACGGAACAGTGAGGCAGATCCAGTGACTGGCTTTATTTGATCCTTGTCAGCTTTTCCACCTCTTTTAGCGTGCCTTTTACAGTCTGCTTCAGAGGCTCATAATCTAAAAACCAGAATAAGCTTAAATGCTGATCTTGATTTTGCTGCGCCAGCATATCAATAACGCTCTTCTCGCCCCGGCCAACCATATGCCTGCGGTAAAAATAGTAAATCAGCAATACCGTGGTGATCAGCATGATGCCCAGCATAATCCAAAAGCCACGTTCGTATTTCAGCCCCGGAATAAACTCAAAATTCATGCCGTAGATCCCTGTCAGCAAAGTCAGCGGCGCGAAAACTGCGGTAATAATCGCAAGAATGCGCATATTTTCATTGGTCTGATTCGCAATGGCTGAAAAATGCAGATCAATCGCCGCCTGTACAGCCCCCCGCAGCCGAATCGTATGCTTCTGAATCCGTTCGATATGGCTGCTTAAATCATCCATCCGCACCAGCATAATATCTTGCCGTTCTGTTTTCTTTTTACCTTTTAAATGCGGGTAATTATCGACGATTTCATCACGCAGCTCCTGCAGGCACTCAATCTGCTCTTCGCAGAGATTTTCAACTTGCTGGAATGCCATGTTTTCCTGCAGCAGCTGCTGCCATTTGCTGAACCGGCGGTGGCCCTGCAGCAGTTCCTGCTGCCAGTATTCTACACGGCGGGTTAATGGCATGCGCAAATCCAAATAACCATCCACCATGCTGTTCAGCAGCCGCAGCGTAAGATCAAGCGTTGTCAGCGGCAGTTTTTTAGTTTTATTCTGCTCATCTATATTGCGGGCTAAAATGGCATTGATTCGCTGCAGATAATTTTCTACCTCCTTGTTGCCTTTTTCCCGAACGGTAATCAGCGCCTGCGGCGTCATAATAAAACTGATGGGCGTTGTAGCCAGCCCAAAAACACGCTCATGCTGTTCTAAAGCCTTTGCACCCGTTTTAATATCATCGTCAGGAGTAATCAGTTTCCTGAACACCAGCAGATCATAATCATCCATGGTGTCAAAAGAGCATGGGTGCTCTAAATTGAGAATATCTTTAAGGTGATATTCATTCAGCCACACTGAGGCCTGTTCAGCAATTTCCTGCTGCCACGCTTCAGCGCGGTTCACAACATCTTCACGGGTGCAGTCTATCCAGATAAATTCAGGTTCTGTTGATGCATCTAAGCAGCCTTTCTGCACATAGATATGCTTGTCCGCCGGTTGCTGAAAAAATGAATAAATTTGCATGGACCCAATTCTTATTTGTCTTTCCTCCCCTGCATCATGCCATAAAAAAAGCCTGCATCAAGCAGGCTTTTTTTATATTACAAATTCAAAACATCAGGCAATTAAGCTTGTTCAATGTCTTTCATTGTCAATTTAATACGGCCGCGGTTGTCAACATCCGCAACTTGTACTTTCACTTCTTGACCTTCTTTCAATACGTCTGAAACGTTCGCAATGCGCTCATTCGAGATTTGAGAGATGTGAAGCAAGCCGTCAGTACCCGGAAGAATATTTACAAACGCACCGAATTCAACAATACGAATCACTTTACCGACATACAGTGTGCCTGGTTCAATTTCAGCAGTCAGCGCTTGGATTTTCGCTACAGCAGCTGAAGCAGCCGCTTTAGTTTCACCAAATACGCGGACTGTGCCGTTGTCTTCAATGTCAATCGCCGCTTTAGTTTCTTCAGTGATCGCGCGGATAGTTGCGCCGCCTTTACCAATCACATCACGGATCTTGTCCGGGTTGATGTTGATCACCTGGAATGTAGGCGCGAACATTGAAATTTCAGGGCGAGCGCGTGAAATGACTTGGTTCATTTCATTCAGGATGTGCATACGGCCAGCATAAGCTTGGTTTAATGCAGACTCCATGATCTCTTCAGTAATCCCTTCGATCTTGATGTCCATTTGAAGCGCAGTAATACCATTGGCAGAACCTGCTACTTTAAAGTCCATGTCGCCAAGGTGGTCTTCGTCACCCAGGATGTCAGAAAGAACTGCGAAACGCTCGCCTTCTTTCACGAGGCCCATTGCGATACCCGCAACTGGTGCTTTAAGTGGAACACCTGCATCCATAAGTGATAATGAAGCACCACATACAGAAGCCATTGAAGATGAACCGTTAGATTCAGTGATGTCAGATACGATACGGATTACGTACGGGAAGCGGTCAGCTGCAGGAAGAACAGCTTGAACACCACGGCGCGCTAAACGGCCGTGACCGATTTCACGGCGCTTTGGACCAGATTCACGGCCAGTTTCACCTACAGAGTATGCAGGGAAGTTGTAGTGAAGCATGAAGTTGTCAGTTTTAGTACCTGCAAGGGTATCAACCATTAACGCATCACGAGTGTTACCCAGTGTCGTTGTTACCAATGCTTGAGTTTCACCGCGTGTGAACAATGCAGAACCGTGCGCACGACCTAATACGCCAACTTGTACGTCAATTGCGCGGACAGTTTTAGTATCACGGCCATCAATACGCGGTTTGCCAGACAAGATGTTGTCACGAACCGTACGGTATTTAAGGTCTTCGAATAATTCGTTTACTTCATCAGCAATGCCAG
Source organism: Acinetobacter sp. CWB-B33 (assembly GCF_039655955.1). Lineage (NCBI taxonomy): Bacteria > Pseudomonadati > Pseudomonadota > Gammaproteobacteria > Moraxellales > Moraxellaceae > Acinetobacter > Acinetobacter sp. CWB-B33. The sequence continues at coordinate 282,713 of NZ_JAGFEU010000003.1, read as the reverse complement.
TTTCGTCATTTTCAGGAACGAATTGAGCCAATGCTTCTTCTTGAAGTGCATCAAGTGCTGCATAACGGTCGTGCTTAACAGCGATGGTGTATGCTTCAGAAATTTTCGCTTCGAATGCTTCTTTTAGTTTGCCAAGAAGTTCTTCGTTTTTAACTGGAGCAACCCAAGTTGACTCAACTGCACCAGCAGCTGCAGCAAATTCTTTGATCGCTTGGATCGCGATTTGCATTTCGTCATGACCGAACAATACAGCGCCCAGCATTTGGTCTTCTGATAGTTCTTTCGCTTCAGACTCAACCATCAATACAGCAGACTCTGTACCTGCAACAACAAGGTCAAGATCAGATTCTTTTAACTGTTCGTGGTTCGGGTTCAGGATGTATTCGCCGTTGATCAAACCAACACGCGCGCCGCCGATTGGACCGCGGAACGGTGTGCCAGCAATAGACATTGCTGCAGATGTACCCAACATTGCAGCAATGTCAGCATCCATAGTTTTGTCAGAAGAAATAACAGTTGCTGTAACTTGGATTTCGTTGAAGTAACCTTCTGGGAACAACGGACGGATTGGACGGTCAATCAGACGTGAAATTAAAGTTTCAGCTTCAGACGCACGGCCTTCACGCTTGCCGTAACCGCCAGGGATACGGCCAGCAGCATATTGTTTTTCTTGATAGTTAACAGTCAATGGGAAGAAGTCTTGACCTGCTTTTGCTTTTGGTTGAGCAACAACAGCAACAAGTACTTGTACGCCGCCCATTGTAATCACAACAGTGTTTGCTTGACGTGCAACACGGCCTGTTTCCAGCACAACATTGTGCTGACCGAATTGGAATTCTTTACGAATAATATTAAACATCGACATGTTTTATTTTTTCCTAGTTCTTGTGAACAATTATTCTAGTGGAGACCCCTAAGGTTTGGCATTCACTCAGCTAAAACTAGCCCGCAACATAAATGACAAAGCTTAGAAGCCGACCTCACTAGAGACATTAAATACACATTTAAGACACAAAGAAGGAGCGAATCATCGCCCCTTCCCCATTATCCAACCAAGGTTGGATAGACTTTAGATTTCAGTATTACGGCATTCGACATGCAATAGTCCGAAAATCAAAGTTTAATCGAATTAACGACGTAAACCTAAAGCAGCAATCAAAGCGCTGTAACGAGTAGCGTCTTTACCTTTAAGGTAGTCAAGAAGCTTACGACGCTGGTTAACCATACGGATAAGACCGCGGCGGCTATGATGGTCGTGTTTGTGTTCTTTGAAGTGACCTTGCAAATCATTGATTTGAGCAGTCAAAAGAGCTACTTGAACTTCTGGTGAACCAGTGTCGTTTTCAGCGCGAGCGAATTTTGCAACGATCTCTGCGCGATCTGCGTTTGTTAAAGCCATTCGATTTCTCCGAGATGCTTATAAATTACATTTGATACAAATCAAACTGATTCTTCAAAATCAATTTGACTGCCGTGCATCACTACAGCAAGTGCATTATATTAAGGGAAAAACGGCCCGATTGCAAAAATACATCGCCGCAATTTCAATAAAGTTTCATGGCAATTTAATAAAAATCTTGAACCGTGCAGCTGATCAATCTCCGTTCAATTTTTTTATTCAATAAATTTCAATTGACTGCATATTTTCTGCCACGGCAGGCCAGATTAGACTCTATTCATGCCCCCTCATTGAAAAAAGTATGGTTTCAGCCATGGTTATTATTCAGACGCTGGTATTTTTTGCCAATATAAACACACAACTCTTGCTCAGAATAGAAAAAGCCCGAGCAGAGCTCGGGCTTTTTTGCGCTGTAGTTTCTTCTTTTTTCATTATAATTTTATTATTTATTGTGTTTTTGTGCGCTTTCCGCGTCTTTTAAACAAACATTCCATGTTTTAACTAGCATTTCCCTATGTGGTACATTTTGCCACAAAACTGCTGTTTAAAAAGCCGCCTTTTTCGCATCTATTTGTAAGCTTTTTCTTACAGCAAATCCGCCATTTCTTGATTTTTCATGCATTCAATCCCTCAAACAGGCATAAAAAAGCCCTGCAGTCTCTCCCAAAACTGCAAGGCTTAGCGGCTGTAAGTTTCCTCTTTACTTACTTCACTGTAAGTTCGCTGTCTGATGACGTTATTATTATTTTTTTGCGATTGTACTCAACATTCCATATCGAGCGTTTTATTGTGTGAAGTCATCTTCTCAGAAACCGAATCAAAGCTCTATGCGCAAATCTCTCGAAATGATGTAAGAAATTACTTACACGAATATGTCACATTATTGGCATAATATTCCAAGTTTTTGAGCAATTTGACCGGATAACCCGCTTCTTCTCGCAGTTTGGACTGTCATGGCCGCAGCCAGTGCAGAGGGCGCTGCTAAAAGGCTGACGGCTTTTTTTGCCCGGGTAATGGCTGTATAAATCAATTCCTTGCTCAGCAATTGCAGTGCATTGGCATCCAACACCACTGCCGTATGCTTGAATTCAGAACCTTGTGATTTATGAATGGTCATGGCATACGCTGTTTCGATATTTTTCGGCAGCCGCGCCGCAGCCACCCATTTCTGCAGACTGGGAAAATACACAGAAAACTGCACTTTTCCAGCCTGCCTCCGGCCAAAGCAAATGCCAATATCGCCATTAGACAGCCCCAGCTGATAATCATTGTAAGTCATCATCACTGGCCGGCCAGTATACCATTCCCCTGTTTTGGCCTGAGCGGTTTGCTTTAAGATGCGTGCTTCCATCTGTTCATTCAGCGCCTTCAGCCCCAAATAGCCATGACGCACAGCGGCCAAAATCCGGTAATCGTCAAAATGATGAATGACTGCGCCTATCGGCGGCGCATCACTGTCTGAGGCCAAATATTCATCCAAGGCCGCAGCATAAGCCTTAAACCCCAGCATCAGCTGATCATAATAGGCGGCCCAATCCATTTGAATCTGATGGCCTTGCCCTTCTTCAGGCAGATACTGCAGCTGAACCACGTCCTGCATATCCGGAGTCAGCGTAACCGCCTGCAAAGCGCCGGCTGGCGCAATTTCCTGCTCAAAACGCGCGAGCACCTCTTGCTCAGATGCATTCTGCTGAATAAAAGCCGCCATGCGCCCAATCAGCTTTTCACCATCAAAACGGTGGCTGGTAATGAGATTAATCCTATTTGAAGCAAGCTCCGGCACCTGCTGCAAATCCGCCAGCACAGCGCCGACATCAACCGAAGCCAGCTGATTGGCATCTCCCAGCAGAATCAGGCGGGTTTCTGGCGCTATAGCGGCAAACAGCATCTGCGCCAAATTCAAATCCAGCATCGAAGCCTCATCCACTACAATGACATCAAAAGGCAGCGGGCGTTTAGCATGAAAACGCGGACGCTGATCCTCACCCAAGCCCAGCAGTCGGTGAATCGTAATGGGCATCAGGCGTGTCAGATTCTCACTGACCAAATCCTGCAGCTTGGCATCATTAAATGAATTCTGCAGCGCTTCTTTCATGCGCTGCGCGGCCTTGCCGGTCGGCGCTGCCATGGCGATGCGGATGCCGGGATTCAACTGATTCATCACGGCAATAATTCGCGCCAAGGTGTACGTTTTTCCAGTGCCCGGTCCGCCGGTAATGATGCTGAGCGCATTTTCCGCCACCATTTGCAGCGCGCGCTGCTGCTGCGGATCGGTCAGCAGCGCCATATGCTGCTCTGTCAATTGCGCAGTTTGAATATTCTGCCGCTTCAACTGCGCAGCCGCCTGCGCCAGCTGATCTTCCAAAGCCCAGTAACGGTATAAATATAGATGCTGGCCGTCAAAGATAAAAGGCGCAATCACTTGAGTAGCAGCCTGCTCTGCATCGATGCTCAAACCCTGCAGCTGCAGCGCTTGAGATTCAGCGCACTGGATACAGCTGTCACCCTGTTCAATCGCTTGAAAAACCTGCTGCAGTAGCAATGCTGCCGGCTCTTGCGCATCCTCTGAAATGCGCAGCGAAATCAAGCTATTGATCCAAGCCTGCATATTCAAGCGTTTAGGTGAATTTTCCACAAGCTTATCCTCAGTATTATCCACAAGGTAATACGTTGTTTAATTGTTCTTTTTTAAATAATTCAGGAAGTTTCATACAGCTTATCCGCATGCAAATAGCCCAAAATATGGTCCAGCTGCAGAATAAAATCCGCATCCGGCTGCCAATGGCAAATGCCATAATCCGACGCGGCGCACATCCCTCTTAAGTATAAATAGCTGGCGCCGCCTAAATGCTGATGAATATCGTAGCCCTGCAAATTCACGCTTAAATAGCGGTGCAGCGCAGCTAAATACAACGCGGCCTGCAGCCAATAGCTGGATTGGCTCATGCTGCTCTTCACCTCACTCAGCGCATAGTGCTGTTCGGTTTTGCCCAAAAAATTGCTTTTATAATCGGCAATATGATAGCGCTGACCGTCAAAGTAGACCAAATCGATTGCGCCCGTCAGATAGCGTGCAGAATTGGCTTCATTTAAGGCCTCAATCTGAATGCCCTGTTCCTTAAACAGGCGCTGGATTTTCCGGATTTGCACGGGCTGGTCAGACAGCGCCAAGTGGAAAGGAAATTCCGGCAAATGGCTGTTGGCAGGCAAGCGGCTGAGGCTGAAATCTGCATGCAAAGGCGTCTTGGCAACATCATGCATCCATTGGGTCATCAAGACATACAGGATTTCATTCTGCATGCTTTCAACCAATGCGCCAAAGCCCATATCCACATAGCTCTGCAGGCTTCTGGCTTCATACGCAGGCGCCTCTTTCAACGGCGTTTTCACTTGCTGCGCATTGAGCGCATGCGCTGTCTGCTGCAGGCGGTGCATTAAGTCATCTGCATGAACCGATTGAAACTCGCCGCTTAAGTCCCGCAGCAGCGCCAAGAGCTGTTCAGGCTGATAGCGTTCTGAATTTTTGAAAATTTCAACCCGCTGCGGACTGATCTGCTCACTGGCGGCAATCCGCTGCATCAGCAGATGGTTAAACTCCATGAATGCGCCGCGGACCCATTTATGCTGCTCATGCGATGCAACCTGCACCCCGAGTAGCTGCTGGACTTGCTGATAAAGCGGCTGAACCGCTTGGACATAACTGGATTTCCACGCCTGCGCAAAGGTTTTCCAAATAGAGAAACTTTCCTGCATTTTCAAACGTAGTTCAATCAGCAGCTGCGGACCGTCATTTTTAAAACGGCGCAGCACTTCCAGCTTCCAGCCTGCGGCATCCTGAAAATCAATCTGCTCATAAATACTGTGCAGGAAGGTTCCCGCCACCGTGCCTTTGGGAAACTGCTGCTTAATCCAGTCGATTTCACGGGCCGGCAATTCCGCTTCTGTGACATGATCTGTTTCATCATCTGCACTGTCTTCAGCAACGGGTTGAAGCGCCAGCTGATCCTGCGGCAGCTGGCGGTAGGCCAAATGCTGTGACAGCCCGGTAAAACTGGTATTGCCGCGCGGATAAAAACGCGCTTCAGGCAAAGGCAAGGCATCTAAAACCAGTTCAGCCTGCGCCGCGGCATGCAAAGCCGCAGGACTGTCTGCGATCAGGCTTTCTATCGCGCAATGCGGATGCTGAAAACTGAACTCACCTTGCCCGGCCCAAAACGGCAGGCTGTACAGCGATTTATGATCCTGCGTTCTGAGCACGGCATAAATGCGGTGACTGGCGCGGGTCAGCGCGACATACCATAGGCGGTGCTGCTCAGCATGCCGCCGCTCATCATGCTGCCGCTTTTTCAGCTCATCGGCAGCCCCTCCGCCAATATCAATGACTCGGCGCTTTTCGCTATGCGCATCCTGCTGTACATCTTCATAGGAGAAGATCAGCGAATTATCCTCTTTCGGCTTGCCGTCCGCATTCAGCAAAAAGACTATCTTGAATTCCAGCCCTTTCGACTGGTGGATGGTCATCAGCTTGACGCCTTCGGCATTGGTTAATGGGCGTTCAAGCTCCCATTCATGGCCTTTAGGCGCTTTCAGCTGCTTTAAGTACCAATGAAATAAATGCTGCGCGCCCTGCAGCTGCTCACTTTGATCACTCAAAATTTCAGTCAGGTGGCGCAGATTGACCACATCCCGTTCATTTTCACGGCTATGCAGCGCGACAATGCGTTCCCAAATTTTGAAATAGTTCAGACAGTAATGCCAAGCCGGCAAAAAGCCCTGGTTCAGCCATAACTCACGGATATGATCAAACTGGGCAATATAATGGCTCAGGTCTGCAGTCTGCGAATCGGCGCGCCACAAATCATTCAGCTTTAAGCCCAGCAGGCGCCCCAGCAAAGCGCGTTTCACTTTGGCTTCCTGATACGGCGACAGCGCGGCCGCCAATACGGCACCCACATCCTGCGCAATCGCGCTGCTGAAGACACTGCGTTTGGCTGCCCGATTGACACGGATGCCTAGTGACAGCAATGCCTGCTGCACCGCATTTAATGCGCTGTGACTCGTGGCCAGCACAGCAATATCATTATCGCTTAACGGCTGTTTTTCAGCAGCGGGCTCTGCGGCTTTTGGCTCGGTAAAATACAGTTCCTGCTGCGCCGACTGCTGCAGCAAATGCTGAATTTTCCATGCCACCTGCTCGGCTTCCTGCTCTTTATTTTCCAATTGCAGCCAGCGCAGCGGCACAGGGTTAATCTGCCCTTGATCATGCAAATCTGCATGCTCTGCGCCTGCGGTAATCGGCACATAGCGAACATCTTCGCCAAAATCCATTTGCCGCTGGAACAAAGCATCCACGGCTTCCACCAAAGGCGCAATGGAACGGAAATTCTTCTTGAGCTGATAAAAACTGCCCTGCTTGCGGTACACATCCTCACGCGCTTTTAAAAACGTCAGCATGTCACCGCCGCGGAAACCGTAAATGGCCTGCTTACGGTCACCCACCATAATCATGCAGCCCTGCTTCACCCGCGCTGGATGACGCCAGATTTCCGCCAGCATGGTGTCTTGATCCAAGTTGGTGTCCTGAAACTCATCTACCAGAATCAGCGGATAGCGCGCATGCACAAAAGCCGAAAATTGATTGCCCTGCTCGCCTTGCAGCGCTTCCGACAAGGTTCGGATCTGCTGCGAAAAAGTAGTTTCGCCTTTGCTCTGCAGCACTTGCGGCAAGCGGTATTTGACTTCTGTGGCAATATGGTATTTCAGATAAAGATCCAAACCGTCTAAATCGGCAGAGGCCTGCTTCACCGCCTCCAGCAATGCCTGCACCGCCGCCAAAACAGGATGGCGCAGCAACGCATCCACTTCAGCATCATCAATTTTCTTTTTGCCATTCGCGCTGCGCGGGTCAGGCTTTTTGATAAACGCCTGCAGCAGGCTCAACGCTTCGGGCGCTTGTCCATTCAACAGCACTTGCGCACCCTGCTGCTGTATCTTTTCCAATGCTGCGGGCAATTGCCTCAGGACCTCAACAATTGAAAATTTGGACCAGGGCTGATTCATCAGCTTGGCATACGCGCCCTCTGGGGTGAAATTTTCGAGCGCCGATAAATCCTCCAGCGGCAGCTGCGCCAAGACCTCTGCCGCCTGCTCTATCGCAGCCAGAGAAAACGCGGGCGCAGGGATAGGATTCAGTTTTGCCGAGCTGAAATTTAAACTTTTTTCGATCAGCTCCGCATAAGCTTCGACAGATTTCAGCTGCCTGCGCTGCAGCAGGATGTTTACAGCGGCCTGCGGCTGGTTCTGCACCCATTCCCGTAAAATGTCATGCACCAGCTGCTGTACATACATTTTGTCATCATGGCTAATGTCGGCGCGCTCAATTTTACCGCTTTCAAAGGCAAACTCACGCAGCAGGGTTTGGCTGAAACTGTCCAAGGTGCCCACAAACAATTCATCCAGCTGATCCAGCACCAGCTGCAGGCGTTCGCAGGCATAGCCGATTTGATTGGCGTTGCGCTCCAGCACCGCCTGCACCAGTTCATCTTTTTCCAGTTTTGCGCGGGCTTCAATATTGGCCGGCAGTTCACTGCGCAGGCTTTCCAGCAGCTGCAGAATGCCATACAGGCGCTGGCGGATCCGGCTTTTCAGCTCAGCTGCCGCCTTGCGGGTAAAGGTGGTGGCAATGACTTGGCGCGGCAGATATTTTTCCAGCAGAATGCGCACCATCAAACTGGATAAGGTAAACGTTTTGCCTGTGCCTGCGGAGGCCTCGATCCAATGCAGGCCATGAAACTGCATGCTGCTGATCGGGTTTTCAATTTCCTTAATCTGCATGCGCTTGCTCCGCAGTTTGATGACTGTAAACCGGCTGATACAGCGCATAAGCAAACTGCTCACAGCTTTGCGTCAGCCTCCGCACGCTGTCCTGATCACGTAGAATAAACGCCCAGTCGGCATGCGCCTGATTGGCTTCATCCTGCCGGATGTCAAAGGCAGAAAAATCGCCGGGATCAGTCCATTTAGCAGTCAATTTATCGAACTGATTCAAGACCAGAACACCGCGATCATTCTCCTGCCATTTCACTTCCTGCTCTTCGCCTTTTTTGCCTTCCAGCAGGATCAATGCGCTATTTTTATCTGTGGCCAGCATCAGGGCAGCCGGCAGAACCAGAGGCTGATGCTGCCCATAGCGCCATGCCTGCATCCAGCGCGCCAAATGTACACGGGCATCTTCTGGGCCAACCCCTGAACAGCGGATCGTCACATCATTGCAGACTTCTATGCGTTCATAATTCAGCAGCAGCGCATCGGCCGGCAATGCCGCCAGCCACAGCAGATATTCCAGCCAAATTTGCGCACGGCGCTTGCCGCGGGCGCTGGCCGGCGTCATGCTCACCCATTGCTGCACAGGGGCTTCAGGCAGGCTGATTTGCATCAGCGTCTGCGCGTCAATTTTCAGCTGGCGCTGCGTCACCGCAGTCAATACCGGCTGTTCCGCCTGCATCACTTCTTTCACCCGCTGCCACAGCTGCTCATGCTGCAGCTGGCTCACCGACCACGCCGCCTCTTTAAATTTGCCGACCGGCAATTGATCCAAAAGCAGTTCCGGCTGCGCCGCCTCGATAGACGACGCTTTTAAGGACTGATCCTGCAGGAAATGCCGTACCGCATACTGTTCCAGCCCATTCAGCAGCAGCGGCTCATCGGTTGCCAAACCGTCTTCTGCTTTTAAATTGCTGATGCCTAACGTCTTTAAATACAGCTCGGCGGGAAAGGTCATTTGTTTAATCCACTGCGCACTGTCTAACAGCACTTCAGCTGGCGCCTGCACAGCGGCTGCCTGTGCTGCCCACGGCTGCCGCGTGCCTTGTGCCTGCTGCAGCTGCTGCGCCACATGAAACCAATGGTCCTGATAGCGGATTTTCCGGCCAGAGCGCTCAGCATCAAAGCCCTGCAGCTCAAAGGGCTGCAGCTCATGCACACTGTACAACGCCTGCAGATTTGCAGGCACTTCAATATCGCCTTCAATTTTTGCCAAGACAGGCAAATTTGGATTGGCTCTGCTGCCCGGTACAATCAGCGCCAAATGGCGGATAAATTCCTGCACCACGCTGGACGGCTCACGGACTTCACCGTCATTGATATCAAAACCGTTATAAAACAGCCATAGACTGTCTTGCGCCAGCAGCAAAGCATCCAAAAATGCGCCCTGATCATCTTCCAAACGCGAACGGTCCCCCAAATGCGGCTTCAGCTGATCCATCAGGTCAAAAGGCAAATGCGCCTGCCGGCTAGGGAACTGCCCGCTGTCCAAATTCAGCATGACAATCAGCTTATAGGGCACGGGGCGGATTTGCCCAATCTGGCTAAAGGTGATCTGACCCGATGGCACAGCCTGATCCATCTGGGCATCCAAAATGCTTTGAATTTCCTGCAGCACATAGGGCAACGGCAATTGCATGTCTTTCAGCACATCACTCTGCGCTTCAGCAGCGCCGGCTTCTTCTTGATAATAGGACAGCGTGAGCATGGTGATTTGCTTGCGGATGGCATCGCGGACCGGCTTCAGCACAGTCACGCCCTGTTTCTGATAGCGCTCCAAATCACGCAGCAGCAAGTGCAGCCATTCTTCGACATTGCGTAGCTGCCCCATTTCATGTTCCACAATCCAGTGCCTACGCTCGGCAAAATCCTGATAAATTTCAATAAGAATATTCACCAGTTTAAAATCATCACGGCGCACAAAAGCATAGCTTAGAGTGTCATCCCACAGCGCATGCTCTGCAACAGCGACACCCAGCGCCAGACGGTCCAAGGCAAATTTAAAGCTGTAGCGGAAATCGGTGTCATTCGGCGCGAGGGTGCGGCGCAAATGCTCCTCATCCAGTCCGCGTTTAAATTTCGCCTCACTGAGCAGCTCAATCATCCGCGCCGTCTGTTCGGCATTGAGGCCATAGCGGATTTGCGCTGCGCTTAAATTCAGCCAGTCCGCAAAATCCTCTAAACTAAAGCGCCCTTGCGGCAGCTGAATCGGCCCCAGCACCGCCTGCCATGCATTCTGTGCATCCAAGGGCGCGACACCGGCGATTTTAACCGGCAAGTACACACTGTCTTTGCGCACGGCTTCAGCCTTCGCCTGATCATCAAAAAACTGCTCCCTTGGCGGCGGCGCAAATACGCTGCGGATCAGCGGCTCTAAATCTTTTAAATCAGGGCTTAACACCAAAATATCATTCGGTGAACGCGGCCGTTCTTCACTGCCCTGCGACAGCCAATAGGTCAGCTGATCTTTCAGCACCTCCAGCTGACGCAGCGCAGAATGGCAGACATGAATGCGGATCGAATCATCTTGTTCATTTAAAGCAAAACTGCCCTGTTCAGGTTCAGCCAAATTCAAAATGTCATATTGCACTTTGCCCAGCAAATGATCCTGATAATCCGCAGGAAACTGATCTTCCCATTCCTCGCCATTTTCACCGGCCGCCAAATTCACCAGCAGCGAAAAATGATCGCGCGCCTGCTTGCCGAAGCGGGTCAGCAGCGGATGGCGCGACTCTTTCATCTGGCCGTATTCCAGTGTGTATTTTTCGAAAAAGGCCTCTATTTCCTGATCGCTGGCTTGCGGATGCTTATCCTTAAAGCGCTGTTTCAGCTTGACGTCATATTGCTTTTTCCAGTTGGCATCGACGGTATCCGCCCAATACTCCTGTGACGGATTGAAATGCAGAATCAGCACATCGATGTACTGCCCCAAACGGCGCAGAAAGGCCAGCTGGCTGGGCGGAAGATCCAGCACGGTAAACAGCGTGACCTGTTTCGGCAGCTTGGCTAAAGCCGCAGCGCGGGTTTCAGGATGATCCATGATGGCCCAGAAATCATCATCAATGCCCTGCATCAATTCAAAATCGGCATGGAACTCGCGGTGCCACAGCCAGCGCTGCCACTGTTCCAGCTTTTCCGCCTGATCCTTCGCAAAATCTGAAACCTGACGCTGCTGCGCCAGCTGCTCTTTCGAATCCAGCCCAGGAAAAGCTGTTTGCATGCTGAAAAATTGCTGATCTAAATCCAAAGGCTGATTTTGCCCCCAATCTTTCAGCCAGTTACTGCTGCAGTCACAGGCCTGCCCCGCCGCATGCTGTTTAAAACAGTGGCCGCGGTATTCCATATAGTTGCTGAATAAGCGCGAAACCTGCTCAGACACCCAATACAGCATGCCCTGCTTTTTCAGCTGCTGTTCGGTGCCGCTGCTTAAGCGGGAAGCGCTGTCATAAATGCGCTGAATGATGCTGTGCAGCGGATGATCAAGCGCCAGCGGGTTTTCTGCAGCCTGAAGAAATGCTTTTAAAACCTGATACGTGCGCCATTTAATAATCATGCGCGGAATATTGGCTTTACGGACTTTTTCTTTATTGTCTAAAACCGCCTGATAGGCAAACCATTGAAAGGCGCGGATACGCTGATGAAATAAGCGGTTGGCGCTGATGCCCTGATGTTCCGACAGCCTGACTGTCAGCCACGCCTGCACGGCGGCAGAAGGCACAATAAAATGCTGCGTTTTCAGGGCCTCAAAAGGATTGGCAGATGGCTGATGGCCGGCGCGCAGCATTTCCTGCAGCAAAACCTCTATGCGCTGACTCTGAATCACATGAATGGCCATCTTTTCCTTATTTCCTTCCGTTCAGACTACAAAACCACAAAGATTATTGACTATACTTCCGCAGCTGTCTATGCGAATTTGACAGTCAAATGCAGTTTAAAAAACACTTTGAAACAAGTATCTTAGTGATCCTTAATGAAAAAAATCAGTATCAAGCTGAAGGTAAGCGCAGATGAAAATAGACAATATTCCAGATTCTATCGACCCGACCCTGAATTTAGAAAGCATTCGCGCGGAATGTCTGGAGCTGGCCAAAAAGCGGGCATATTTCTCTGCCGGCGCAGCCATTGTGCCTGTTCCATTTTTTGATGTGATCATCGACGTCGGCATTTTATCGCAGCTGATTCCTGAAATTAATGCCCGCTTTGGGCTCTCTCCAGAACAAATCAGTGTATATGACCCGGCCACCAAACAGATTCACTGGCAAGAGCTGCGCAAGCGCGGCGTCGAGTTTTCCGGTTTAGTGATTGCCCGCACGGCAGTGAAAAAGTCCATCAATAATGCGGCAGCCAAATATATCACTAAGCAGGTGACCAAATTCATTCCTCTAGGCGGCCAAGCCATTGCCGCCAGCTTAGGTTACTTTGTGATGAAAAAAGTGGCCGATGCGCATATTGAAGACTGCTACAAGCTGGCGAAAAGCATTCAGCAAAAGCAGCAGGCGCAAACGGTTGCCGCTCAATAAGGGGCGCTGCTTCAGCTCAGCGCGGATTATTCCGATTTGAGCTGTTTGACAATCGCGCGCAAGATTTCCAGCCGCGCAGTATTTTTATCGTTGGTGGCAATCACATGCCATGGCGCATAGCCGGTATGCGTACGTTCCAGCATATCGGCCGCCGCTTTTAAATAATCATCCCAGCGCCCGCGGTTGCGCCAGTCTTCTTCGGTAATTTTAAAACGCTTATGCGGGGTTTCTTCCCGCGCCTTAAAGCGCACTGCCTGTTCATCCTTGCTGATGGCCAGCCAGAATTTCACCACGATGGTTTGACTATCAAATAAGTCTTTTTCAAAACGGTTGATCTCATCATAGGCCCGCTGCCATTCCACATCGTTGGCAAAGCTTTCTACCCGCTCCACCAGCACCCGGCCATACCAGGAACGGTCAAAAATGCTGATTTTTTCTTCGGGCTGAATTTTCGTCCAGAACCGCCATAAGTACGGATGGCTCCGCTCATATTTTTCCGGGGCGGAAATGGTATAAATCTCATATTCGCGCGGGTCCAGCTTTTTCACTATGCGCTTGATCGCGCCGCCTTTCCCCGCAGCATCCATGCCTTCAAAAACAATCACCACATTGCGTGAGTCGAAGCGCAGCCCTTCCGCCACTTTCTTGCTCAGCAGCTTCAGCTCTTCTTTATAATCATGTTTTTCTAAAGGAATTTCTGCAGGGGCCAAAAGACTTTCTGGCACTTCCGCCTGCGTCCAGCGCCCTTTAGCCTTATGCAGATGCTCCGGGCAATGCTTCAGCGTCTGTAAAATATATTGCGCAAACTGCTGATCACGCTCCGCCTCTTCTTCACAGTCAATCATTTCCCAGTCGTCGGTAAAACGCTGGCGCAGTTTCTGCAGGCTGTCATACTGTTTTTTGCTGCGCCAGTCCAAACCATGCAGCTTATGCCAGCGCATTTCACCCGGGTCCATATCATCCAGGCGTTTCTGCAGGGATTTCCACGACAGGTCAAACCAGACCTTAATCACATCCACATTGTTATTTTTCAGATCCTGCTCATACGCGCGCATGCGTTCGACATAATCATCAAACATGGTTTCATCGATGGGCTTAGACACATGCATGGAGGTGGTCAGCAAATCACTGTACCAATTGCCGAACATTACCATGATTTGCCCTTCGGCAGGAATAAAGCGCGCATAAGGCTGCCAGAAAGCCTGCTTATGATTGAACGTCTGCGGCGCATCCGCTTTCACCCGCAAATAGCGCGGATCGACCCACTCGCGCAGCTGCTTGACCGCCTCGCCCTTGCCCGCCAGCTCAATGCCGCTGACCAAAATCAGCACGCTTTTGGCATTGCTTTTGCCTTTGGTGTCTTTCAGCGCATACTGCGCTTCAATCAATTCTACTGACAGCTGATCCGGATCCATCAGCTGAATTCCATTGTCTTGCGCGGCCATCTTTTTCTCTATTGTTCTGTTCTTGAACTGCAGTATAACCAAGCCGGCAGGCACTCGAAATCACCAATTCATATATTTATGCAGCATTTTTTTGTGTAAAAGCACAGCAGACTGGCTGCTTGAATGGCAATTTTCTGTCAATTTGTCATAGCAGGCCGCCCCAACTGCAGCTAAAATTTGCAGAACCCTGAAATTATTGAGACGCGCAATGTCCAAGCTTGCAGTTTTAGATGATCTTTTAGATCTGTATTACCAGCTGAACTACCATAAAAATCCGGAAATTTTTCAGCGCCTGCAAGACGTTCAAGCTTGGCAGAAACAGCGCATGCAGCGCACGCATGCTAAACAGTTTGCTGAAAAGCACAATCTGCTGATGGCTGAATACTTTATCAACCGCCTATACGGCGGGCCGGATTTCGATGCGCTGGCGCAGCAGATTGCGCGCCTGAGCAAATATGCGCACAAAGCGGAAAAGCTGATTCCAGACAATGCCATTAAAACCGGCACATCCGGGGTTGAATTGGCCATCTTGGCGGTTCAGCTGGATGAACAGGTCGCGATGCAGCTGCTGCAGGACTATCATCCCTATGAAAAGCTGACCGATGAGATGATGCGCATCACTTATTTAAAGCTGAATCAGGGCGGAGGCCGCCTGAAACAGCTGGATTTGCTGGATCAGCTGGGTCAAAGCCTCGACAAATACATGCGTTCTTTTGTGGTCTATGCGGCCTTTAAAATGTGCAAAGGCGCAGCGCTCAAATACAACTTTAATGTCATGTATGAATTTATGCAGGATGGCTTTTTAGCCATGAAGCCGTTAAAGTCTGCTGAAAAGTTTGTCAAAGATTTTACTGCGACGGAACGGCAAATTATTGGCAAAGTGCATGCCGGCGACCCATTGCCCTTTGCATAAGCGCTGACTGCAGCCCAGAACGCCATCCGGTTTTAAATCCATGCAAATCTGCAAGATTTCTGTATATTATTCATAACAATTGCATGCTGATTGCTGTATAACAGCAAAGAATCTGTCATCATGCATGCAATGCTGCATTCACCCTATTTTTCCGTTAGGAGCGACTCTATGTCTAATGAAAATCAAACGCCGGCCCCTGCTGCAGAGCCAGCCCAAAACAAAGACACAGCGAGTCCTTTCTTAACTGAACCGCTTCCGCAAGGCGCACCGCAAGGTCAGCAGCAGTCATTAGAACAGCGCTTGACTGATACGCCAGTGACAGGTTCTGTACCCAAATACAATTTGCCGCGCGGCGCCAATACCGGCAATGTCGGCGCGACCACCCACTTCGGCTATCAAACGGTCAGCAGCGAAGATAAAGCGCAAAAAGTCGCTGAAGTATTCCATTCGGTGGCCAGCAAATACGACATTATGAATGACTTGATGTCATTCGGCATTCACCGCCTCTGGAAACGCTTTGCCATCAATATGTCCGGCGTGCGCCGCGGCCAGCAGGTGCTGGACATTGCCGGCGGTACTGGCGACTTAGCCAAAGTGTTCAGCCGTGAAGTGGGCCCGACTGGCCATGTCGTGCTGTCAGACATCAATGAATCCATGCTGAATGTCGGCCGTGACCGCCTGATTGACGCCGGCTGCACCAATGTCGATTTTGTACTGGCCAATGCTGAAACACTTGAGCCCTTTGCAGACAACAGCTTTGACCTCTTGACCATTTCTTTTGGCCTGCGCAATGTGACGGATAAAGATGCTGCTTTGGCAGCCATGTACCGTGTATTAAAGCCGGGCGGCCGCTTATTGGTATTAGAGTTCTCTAAACCCGTATTTGAACCCTTCTCTAAACTGTACGACTTGTACTCATTTACCGCGCTGCCGATTATGGGCAAAATCATTGCCAATGACTCGGAAAGCTATAAATACCTGGCCGAATCTATCCGCATGCATCCCGATCAGCGCACGCTGAAAGGCATGATGGAAAATGCCGGCTTCCAGAATTGTGACTACCACAACCTCACTGGCGGGATCGTTGCCGTTCACCGCGGCTTTAAACTGTAAGCAATTAAGGTCAAATCTATGTGGTCGATTCTTGCACTGGGTGCAGCTGAACGATTCATTCACCATGTGATTGATTTGGATGCCATCAGCCGCATCCAGCTCAATCAGCTGCAAGGCAAAACTTTGCGCGTGGTGATTGATTCACCGCAGCTTTCCGTAGATGTGTTCTTTGATGAAGGCAAAGTCCGTTTAGAGCCGACAGCCACTGGCCACAGCGCACAGCCTTCCATATTTGAACAGCGCCCTTTTGATCAGGCGGATTCTCCTGCTGAAGCAACAGCGACCCTGCATGTCAAAAATACGGCAGAACTGCTGAAGCTGCTGTTGGCCGATGATATCGGCACCATCCCTGTTCAAGGCGACTATCATCTGCTGCAGGATCTCCAGCGCATCATTGCGCAGGCTGAACCTGATTTGGCCTCGCATCTTTCGCCTTGGATTGGCCCTGCACTGGCGCATGAACTCGGCAAAATTCAGCTGGCGCCGAAACATCTTAAGCGCAGCCTGCAAAGTCATTTATTTTTTGCCGAAGATGCTTTAAAAGAAGACACGGGGTTACTGGCGCCGCGCTGGCAAATGGATGATTTAAATCAGGACACCCGCCTGCTCAATCAAAATTTAGACCGTGCAGAAGCCAAAATTCAGCAGCTGCAGGCTAAAATAGACACTTTACAAGATACAACTCAAAACTAGGTATTTGCTCATATGATTCCGCACCTTACACGTTTACTCGACCTTTGGCGCATTGCCGCGCACTATAGACTCGACACGTTGTTTCCTGCGGAAGAGCTGCCTGAAAAAGCCCGCCATGTGCTGAGTTTTATCCGCATGCACCCTGCGGCATGGTCCAGCAAAGAACGTAAAAATCCGCTGAAATTAAAGCAGGCGCTGGAAGATATGGGCCCGCTGGCGATTAAGCTGGGACAATTGCTGTCGACCCGCCGCGATCTGATTCCGCCCGAAATCCTGCAGCAGTTGGTGCTGCTGCAGGACCGCGTCAAGCCATTCGGTTCTGATGTCGCTAAAATACGCATTCAGGAATCCCTCAAGGCAGATATCAACACCCTATTTGCCCGTTTTGATGAACAGCCGCTTGCGGCTGCTTCAATTGCTCAAGTGCATACCGCAGCCTTGCATGATGGCCGTGAAGTTGTCGTTAAAGTCACCCGTCCCGATATCCGCAGTCAAATTCTGCAGGATTTCGAAATTCTGGAATGGCTGGGCAATTTCCTGGAAAAACGCCTAGAAGCCGCCCGCGCGCTGCATCTGTCTGAAATCATTCAGGACTACCGCCAGATCATTCTAAAAGAACTGGATTTGACACTGGAAGCCGACAACACCCGTCGCATGCGCCATTACTTTACCGGCTCCAGCATGATGTATGTGCCTGAAGTCTATATGGACAGCAAAGATGTCATGGTCGAGGAGCGCATCACCGGTGTGCCGATTTCAGACATCGCCACTTTTGATCAATTGAGCATGGACCGCAAGGACTTGGCGGAAAAAGGCCTGACCATTTTCTTTACCCAAGTCTTCCGCGACAACTTTTTCCATGCCGACATGCACCCCGGCAACGTCTTTGTTGAAACGATCAATCCTGCCAATCCGCGCTTTATTGCGCTGGATTGCGCGATTATGGGCGAGCTGTCCAAACATGACCAGATGACAGTCGCGCGCATGCTGCTGTCCGTGATGAACAGCGACTTTATGCAGCTGATCCAAATTGTGCATCAGGCCGGTTGGATTCCGCCGGGCACCGATCAGGACGCCTTGGCGCGTGAAATGCGCCGCACGGTTGGCCCAATGGTGTCGAAGCCGATGCATGAGCTGGACTTTGCCGGCATTCTGATTGAAGTCATGGACATTGCCCGCCGCTTCCATTTGGAAATTCCGCCGCAGCTGATGCTGCTGCTGAAAACACTGGTGCATGTGGAAGGCTTAGGCACAGACCTTTATCCTGAACTGGACATTTGGAGTTTAGCTAAGCCGATTCTCACGGATTGGATTAAATCCCAAATGAATCCGCAGAAAAATCTAAAGGAGTTGGGTCAGAAAATTCCTGATTTGCTGCTCGGTGCGCAGGACTTTCCTACAATGCTGATTGACAGCCTGAACGGCTTGAAAAACCAGTCTGCTTGGCATGCCAAACAGTTAAATGAATTGCAAAGCATGCGCCTGCAAATGGAACATCAGCAAAAACGCAGCTGGATCTTCGGCAGCATTATGGCAATTTTGTTATCAATCGCGATTATTGCGCCATGGTATGTTTCAATTGTGCTGATTGCACTGTCCAGCCTGCTGGCAATGTGGCGGATAGTGAAATAACCCCCGTAAAATGCACAAATAAATAAAGCCTCATCGATGAGGCTTTATTTATTCCAAAGGCGGAAATTTTAAAAACCGCATAACCTCAATCAAACTATGCAACATAAAATATAATTCACGATAAAAAACAATTTAACTTTAAATAAAAATTTATTTGATTTATATTACAATCAAGACCATAAATAATAAAAAAATAACATCCCTATTTCTCGGTATTTTATTAATTTATTGAAAATCAATATTTAATATATTTTTCACATAATAATATTATTTTAACAAATAACGAAAATAGCGCCAAAAACATTATATGCAACCAACTGATTTTACCAAATATAAAAATACAATTCAAAATATGCAAAAAATCAAATAACAACCAACCAAATATTAATAGAAAGATAAACCTTAATATTTTTTAAATATTTAATTTGTTATAAGAGATCAAAAATCACGATTATTTTTTCGGGGAAACACATGTTATTGAATAAATCGGTTAAACAAACACTGCTTGTCACTTCAATTATGGCTTTGCTGACAGCATGCGGCGGTGGCGGCGGTGATTCAGGATCTGCTGCAGCGCCATTTACATCTAAACCGATCTCTGGAACGGCTGTTGACTTTTATTTAGCAAATGCAACAGTTCAGCTGGATGACTGCAAGGACTCTGCAGGCAATCCTGTTTTTGTAAAAACTGACGCCGCGGGGAACTTCAAGTTTAATACTACAGAAAATTGCCAAAACTCAGCAATCACGGTTACAGGCGGTACAGATATTGCAACAGGCCTACCTTTTACAGGTACATTGAAATTAAAGAAAACCAATTTGCAAGCAATTAATAGTAATACTGCTGTTATCACGCCGCTCACAACATTGCAGTCGTATTTAGGCGCAGCCAATAATGCCGACATTAAGCCTCTTTTAGAAAAATTAGGCCTGAGCAGCAGCACAATTACGAAACTTCAAGCCGCTAACTTTGATTTATCTCAGTTTGACCCGGCAAAAGATGCAACCGCGCAAGACATGGCCATTATTTTTACCGTACAGCAGCTGGCAACTCAAATTGAAGACAGCTTACAAGCCGTAAGCAAGGGTGACGGCACAAATCCAATCGATCAAGATGAAGCTGCTAAAATTGCATTTGGCGCTATTCTAAATCAGCTCCAAACAGCGCCCTTGTTTACACCAAATAGTTTAATTATTGACGGTACTGCGCTTAATGCAGTTTTGACCCAAGCAGTCACTGATGCAGGCCCATACATTAACGATCCAGCAGTAACGATTAATCAGTCTGTTGTGGATCAAATTCATACCAGCATCACCATAATTACAAGTGCGCTAAATAACATTGTGGCATCTGGCACAACAGCTGAAAGCCTGCAAGATGCGATTACAAGCAACCAAGGCGGTATTAAAGATTCCATTGCAGAAAATCTAAAAACTCCAGTATATTCAGAATTCAGTCTTGCTCACTACTCATTAGCTGATCTCAAAAATTCAAGCAGCGCATCGCCGCTAAACATTGATTTAGGTACGCTTAATACAGTTCTCAGTGTAGATTTCAAATTAAATAATACACAAAAGGAATTAAGCGATACCGTAAAATTAGCCTTTAAGTTAAGGGGCCAAAGCGGAGCGCAAACAGAAGATTTAAATGTCACTGTGAATAATGTCACGTTAAATTTCAATGCAAATGGTTCAATTAAAAGTGCCACTATTCCAGCGGGCACTAAGATTAATATCATTACTACATTTAATGGTGTTAATAACACTTCATTTACACTTAACAAGCCTGTGGATATCACATCTGCAAATGGCACAGTTTCATTACAGAATTTAATTGACAGCAATACAACGCTAGAGGACTTCTACAATCAATATGTGGACAAGCTTAAAGCCAATGACACTGTACAAGTATCGGCTTTTGTTCTGCCTATCACTTATGTGATTGATGCCAACTTAGGCCTTGCAACTGGCGCTGTAGACTTTGGCGGTGACAACTATCTTGCGAGTACGCTGACTGCATATTTCAAACTGAACTAATTATTGCCTCTAAGCCAGTTTTCGGACTGGCTTTTTTGTTTTTTTGCTTAATTTTTTAGTGATGCCTCACATGCGTAGCAAACTTGCATTATTTTGTAGCGGCTGTTTTATCTCTTTGCAGTCCATAGCGGCGCCAAGCGATTTATTTCTTCAAGCCAAAGATTTAATTAATCCATCCAGCTCTAAGCTTCAACTCAAATTTTCAGCTGATGCCGTTAACGATACCCTAGATGTATTTGATATCCGTGAAAGTGAAGGTGTGTCAGATAAATCCATGGGGGATTATCAAGGTTTCAATCTGGCCGCCCAATATGATTTTAATCCGAATTGGGCAATAGAAGGAACATACTGGCACCGGAAAATCGAATTCAGCGATGATAGCAATAAAATTCAGAGCGCATTATTGGGTGTGCGCTATACCCCCGATTTAGCTTTAAAAACCTCAGATGCATTCACACTTCGCGGAAGCATTTGGTCAAACCGCGCAGATACGCTCAGCAAAACCAGCCCTACGCGCGTAAATCAGCGCACATTTAATGCAGTGAATGTTGAAGATCCTGAAGATTTTCAAGTACAGCTAGACGCTCTGTTTTCACGAAAGCTGGACCACATGAATCAACTGAATGCTTTCGTTAGCCTTGGCTATAGCAAAGTAGAAGTGAATAAGCTGCAAATTCAAGCCACACAGCAAGGCTGTTTAATGAATGTGAATATTGACAGCAGCAATCAATATTCAGGAAATCTTGCTCAGCCCTGCAAAACAGGCAATATAACGGTTACTGACTTAAAAATCAGCGGCAACGCCAGTGAATTCGGACTTGATATGCAGCAAGACCTGAATTACGACGCTTATTTTGCCAGCATCGGCGCTTCGTGGAACTGGAAATACCAGAACTTTGAAAGCCAGCTCGCTTATCAATATCAACAGCTTTGGCGTAAAGATATTGATGACCGCATTTCAAATTTTGGCAGTAAAGCAATTCATTACAATCAAAGCTTAGGGCTCAAGCTGGATTATGCATTCACCCCGCACCTCAGCGCTTTTTTGCAAGGTGAGCTTTACCAGCATAATTTTATCGGGCAAATTCCATTTTTATACAATGGTGTAACCGCATCCCGCTTGGACAAACGCTATGGGCTTGCCTCAATCGGATTAACGCTCCATAGCTTCTAAATGAATTTTATTCACGCGCAGCCAAATTTGCGCAGCGGCCTTCTTAAATCACGCATCTAAATGACTCAGCAGTCATTGACTGAGTCATCTCGCCATTGCTGTACATTTGTTCTACTCTAAACTTTATGCACAAGTGTATAGCGGCGTAAAAACAATGACCCAGATTCTGCAGAAACGGCCTCCCGCCCTGACCATCCGTGCCGGCGCCACAGCACGGCAGCTGATTGAGCAGGCAGGCTTGCAGGCCAGCCACGTGGATATGATTCCTGGCGCTGCAGGCGGCCCTAAAGGCATTGGGCTCACCGGTCTTGATTTAGCAATTTTTGGAGAGTTTCTCCCTCAATCCAAGCAAAGACGCTTCTTAATCGGCTCATCCGTAGGCGCCTGGCGGTTTGCCGGCATTGTCGCGCAAGGAGAAAAACTGGGGCCTGAGCAATTAGCGGATTTATACATTCATTTGCCTTTTCATCAAAAAATGAAAATTGCGGAAATTGAAAAAATTTCCAGAGAGATGCTCTCAGGCATTTTGGGCAGTCAAACCCAGCAATTGGTTGAGCATCCCGATTATCATCTCACCATTATCGCCGCCAAAGCCGAACATCTGTTCCAAAGTGATCAGCGCTTAGCCCTTTACAGCTCGCTTTTGGGGATTATCGGCAGCAATGCATTGTCTCGAAACCATCTGAATAAATTTATGCAGCGGGTGATTTGCCAGCCTGAACATTTTCCGCAATTTAAAATTCAGCAGGATGCGTTTAAAACCCATTATTTAAATTTTAATCAGTACAATGTCGCTGATTGGCTGATGGCCTCCGGTTCAATTCCAGGCGTAACGCCTGCTGTTAAAAATATCGCGGATGCGCCGCAAGGCGCATACCGGGACGGCGGCTTGATCGACTACCATATTGATCTGCCCTTTGAGAGCCAAGGAATTGTTTTATACCCGCATTTTAGCGACAGCATCATTCCCGGCTGGTTCGATAAAATGTTTAAATCACGGACTGCCAATCCTGAAAATCAAGCGCGCACGGTGTTGATCTCTCCATCTCCAGATTATCTGCAATCGTTGCCCTTAGGGCGCTTGCCTGACCGTAAGGACTTTGTCCTCAAAGGTCTGGATGCGAAACAGCGGATTCAGATGTGGAAGCAGTCTGTCATTGAAAGCCAGCGCTTGGGCGATGAATTTTTAGAGATGGTGGAAAAGCAGAATTTCCCGCAGTTTATACAGCCTTTGTAAGGATTAATGCAGCAGGCGCAATTGGCTTGTATAATCGAGCCACTTTTTGAATTTTTAAGATGCTTATGCGGATTTTTCTTCTTGTCTTGCAGTTTGCCTGCATCGCTTTTGCGCTGTTCCTGTGCTACCAGGTTGCTATTGCCCTGAGCACACCGCATTACGATTTAATGGAAGTTGTGGCTGACGTCGGCACCATTTTAATCTGTATTGATTTAGCGACGTTCTTATTCAGCAGCAAAAAACAGGACGGCATCAGTTTTGAAGATTACGCAAAACAGCTGGAGCAGCCGCCGTCTAAATTGGTGTATGTGACCCGTAAATTAGGCCATTTGGGCATTATGCTGATATTAGTCAGCTGGATTGTGCCAATGCTGCATGCTTAATACCGCATGAAACAGACATAAAAAAACCTCCCATCGGGAGGTTTTTTTATTTCAGCATTAAAGATTACTTCGAACCTTTAATCCCTGCTTGAAGCAGCAATGCGCCCAAACCGCCAATTTTATTTTCTTGCGGTTTAGCAGCCTGCGGCTTCTTATGGTTATTTTGCGGACGATCACCTTGAGGACGCGTGTTTTGCGGACGTTTGCCTTGCGGCTTGCGGTCACCGCGCTGCTCATTGCTGTGCTCACGGCGCGGCTGACGCGGCGCTTTAGCAGGCGCTTCTGAGCCTTCAGGACGCATCGACAAGTTCACGCGGTTACGCTCAGCGTCTACAGTCAGTACACGCACTTGCACGATTTGGCCCGGTTTCACCACTTTATGCGGATCAGACACAAATTCATTCGCCAATTCAGAAATATGCACTAAGCCATCCTGATGCACGCCAACATCCACAAATGCGCCGAAGTTGGTCACATTGGTGATCACGCCTTCCAGCTGCAAGCCTTCGGTGAGCTGTGATACTTCGGTGATGTCTTCACGGAACTTCGCTGTGCGGAATTCTGGACGCGGGTCACGGCCCGGTTTTTCCAATTCAGACAACACATCCTGAATCGTTGGCAAACCGAATTGTTCGTCGGCAAAATCTTCCGCCTTGACTTGGCGGATAATTTCGCTGTTGCCGATCATGTCTTTGACTGTTGTTGCTTTCGCTTCAACAATCTTATTCACCAAACCGTAAGATTCAGGGTGAACGGCAGATGCATCCAATGGTTCAGAACCGTCTTGAATGCGCAGGAAGCCCGCGGATTGCTCAAAAGTGCGTTCGCCCAAACGTGGCACATTTTTCAACGCCTGACGGTTGTCAAAACGGCCGTTTTCTTTACGGAAATCGACAATTTGCTGCGCAATGGATTTATTCAGGCCCGCAATATAGCCCAAAATTGCGGCGGATGCGGTGTTCACATCCACACCCACGGCGTTCACACAGTCTTCCACAACCGCATCCAGCGTATTCGCCAAACCGGTTTGATTCACATCATGCTGGTACTGGCCCACACCAATCGATTTTGGATCAATCTTCACAAGTTCCGCTAATGGATCTTGCAGGCGGCGCGCAATCGACACGGCGCCGCGGATTGAAACATCCAGATCAGGCAGTTCGTTCGATGCCAGTTCAGACGCTGAATACACCGATGCGCCTGCTTCAGACACAGACACGCGGGTCAATTTCAAGTCACTGTTGGCCGCCATCATTTCGGCAACCACAGCTTCAGTTTCACGGCTCGCTGTGCCATTGCCAATGGCAATTAAGTCGACATTGAATTCACGGCAAAGGCGCGCAAGCTCTGCAATTGAGCCAGCTTTGTCTTCTTTTGGCGCAAATGGATAAACTGTGCTGTGCGCAACCACATCGCCCGACTGGTTCACGACCGCCAATTTAACACCGGTACGGATGCCTGGGTCTACACCCAATGTGCAACGCGCGCCTGCAGGCGCAGACAGCAATAAATGGCGTAAGTTTTCTGCAAATACATGCATTGCTTCAGCTTCGGCAGCCAAACGCTTTTCCGTGAGCAATGAATGTTCAATGGCAGGGCGGATTTTGCCTAACCAGAACAGTTTTGCTGTTTGCTTCAAATAGTCTTGACGGCTTTGCGGCTGCACTGCATCCAGGCTGTATTCAGTTTCAATGCGGGCCAATGGCGCATGGTCTTCGCCGTCCACTTTCAAGCCCAGCACGTTTTCCTGACGGCCGCGCAGCATCGCCAGCAAACGGTGTGACGGCACTTTGTTCAGATTTTCAGAGAAATCGAAGTAATCACGGAATTTTTTACCGACTTCTTTTTTCTCATCAGACGCTACGGAGCTTTTCAACGCCGCAGTTTTAGCAAAGGTGTCTTTCAGCTCTGCAGTCAATGCGATATTTTGCGCCCAGTCATCAATCAGAATATGCTGAATGGCGTCCAGCTGGCTTTCTGCATCTGGATAGTCTTCATGGCTGAACCCCGCCAATGCTTCAGCAGGATCTACCGCTTCTGCAAAAATTTTCTCAGCAATTGGGCCTAAGCCAGCTTCTTTAGCTTTAAATGATTTGCTGGTGCGTTTTGGACGGTATGGCGCGTAAATTTCTTCTAATGCGTTTTTAGTTTCTGCACCGTTCACACGGGCAAGCAAATCGTCAGATAATTTATTTTGTTCTTTCAGCGATTCAATAACTTTTTCACGGCGTTCGTATAAGTCACGCAAATACGATAAGCGCGTGTCGAGTTGGCGTAACTGCGTATCGTCTAAGCCTTGCGTCACCTCTTTACGGTAACGCGCAATAAATGGAACGCTGGCACCTTCATCAATTAATTTAATGGCAGCTTCAACTTGATTTGGACGTACGGCAATTTCTGTTGCCAACTGCTGAACTAAGTCAGTCATCGTATGTGATCCCACAAGGATAAGTTCTAAAAGCCATGATTATAAAGACCAAGACCATAAAATCCACAATTGTTTTTATTAATTTGCTTACGGTTTTTATTGCCAATTCACTGCAATTTAACATTTTTCACTTAAAGTTTTAATGAAACATGAATTTAGCCCAAAAAATATAAGTCAATTATCCGCCAAACCATGTATATATTTAGTATCTATGTCTTGATTTTAACTGCAATATTTGTTGCTTTAGAACATAGTCAACAGATACACATGAGTCGTATACTCAAGTTATGCCAACTTTTGTTACGAAGACAATAAAGAATAAGGAGCACATCATGAGTTTAGTGGTACCTGCCGAGAAGACTGATGCCGTACAAGCCGATACAGACCGCGTAGAGCGCATTCTCGTAGTCGATGATGATGTGCGCCTGCGTACGCTATTGCAGCGATTTTTAGAAGACAAAGGCTTTGTGGTGAAAACTGCACATGATGCCACTCAGATGGACCGGCTTTTGCAGCGGGAGCTGTTCTCACTGATCGTGCTGGATTTTATGCTGCCCGTTGAAGACGGCTTGAGCATTTGCCGCCGCCTGCGCCAATCCAATATTGATACGCCGATTATCATGCTGACAGCGCGCGGCAGCGATTCTGACCGCATTGCGGGGCTGGAGGCCGGTGCGGATGACTATCTGCCGAAACCATTCAACCCGAATGAGCTGCTGGCGCGCATCCGCGCAGTACTGCGCCGCCAAGTGCGTGAAGTGCC
Source organism: Acinetobacter sp. CWB-B33 (assembly GCF_039655955.1). Classification (NCBI taxonomy): domain Bacteria; kingdom Pseudomonadati; phylum Pseudomonadota; class Gammaproteobacteria; order Moraxellales; family Moraxellaceae; genus Acinetobacter; species Acinetobacter sp. CWB-B33. Next base: position 256,154 of record NZ_JAGFEU010000003.1, on the reverse strand, counting down.
TGGCGCGCCAAGCCAGCACATGGAAGTGGTCTCTTTCGGCCCTTGGTCTTTAGATCTATCTACACGCACATTGACGCGTGAAGGTCAGGTGGTCACCTTAACAACTGGCGAGTTTGCGGTATTGAAAGCGCTGGTTCAGCACCCGCGTGAACCCTTAACCCGGGACAAGCTGATGAATTTAGCCCGCGGACGTGAATGGGGCGCAATGGAGCGCTCAATTGATGTTCAAGTCTCGCGCCTGCGCCGTTTAGTGGAAGAAAACCCTGCCCGCGCGCGCTACATTCAAACCGTATGGGGCGTAGGCTATGTCTTTGTTCCAGATGGCGCTGAGTAATTTTTTAAGTCATAGATGAATTCCCAGCTTTGAATTACGTGACAGCCCATTCGCAACTGTTTGAGACAGGAGGCATCCGATAAATTTTGTTTCTGCGATAAATATACTTTTATCACTGTAAGCGAACGAGTTTTGCGAATGAAATGGTTTTGCCTACTTTTGCCGAAACAAAAGTAGGTCGAACCGAAGGTTATTCCATCAAATTAATTCTAATGGCAAGACGCCGCCGTGCTGTGCAATCGCATCTGAACAATAAAAAGCAGAAAATCATGATGTATCAATTCAGGATCAATTCGTGAAACTTGACCCCATCGACCCGCAAGAATTTACCGACTACGCAGCCTACCAAGAAAAAAAACGCACCTCTTGGGAACGCTTCTTAGACAAAGTCAAACCGCGATCCGCCGCCATGCGCACCACGGTTCTGGTTCTGTTTATTGTCTTTTTCAGCTTATTCATGTCCCTCTGGTTCTTTTGGCGCACGCTGTATTTGCCGGAAATTCAGCAGCATGCGCGCTATTTAGCGGTCGAATTGGAAATTATCAACAATCCTGATCTGCGCATTTTCCATAACAATGCCGAAGTGGATGTCGACACCTGGATGAAAAACCGCGTTGGCATTGAATACATTACCGATCCCAAAGAATTTCCCAATGTCAAAGACAAAGTCATTGCTGAGTTTTTTACCAACCAAATTGAAAAAAAACTCGCCAATGAAATGCGCATTGACAATGCCACCGTGTATTTCCAATTTAAGCCCGACCCGCGCATTTGGATTCAAACGCCTGAAATGAATGGCAATTGGGTGAGGGAGCCGTTAAAGACCTATGCCAATTACAGCCCCGAGCTGATTTTTGGCTGGCTGCTGGGGATTCCGCTGATTGCCGCGGTAATTATTCTAACTTTAGTGCGCCAGCTCAACCGGCCCTTAGCCCGCCTGCAGCATGCCGCCAACAGCTACAGCAAGACCGGCACAGCGCCCTACTTGGAAACCAATCACGGCCCGCAGGAAATCCGTGAGGTGAACCAAGCCTTTAATCATATGATTTATACGCTGGATCAGGCCGAGCGTGACCGCCGCATCATGCTGGCGGGCATCTCGCATGATTTGCGCACGCCGCTGACCCGCATCCGCCTGAGTGCAGAAATGATGCCGGATGATGACTTCCTCAAAGAAGGCCTGATTTATGATGTTGAGGATATGGACGCGATTTTAAATCAGTTTATTTCGTATATGCGTGACGGCTCAGATGAAGAGCCGCAAGATACCGATATCAACATGCTGCTGCAGGAACTGATTATTCAATTCAAACCCTTGGATATCCGCTTTGAAGCGCAAGAGCTGCCGATTATTCAAGCGCGCAGCCTGTCTCTCAAACGCCTGATCGGCAATTTAATCAACAACTCGAAACGCTACGGCGCAGAACCCATTGAGCTGTCCGCATATGTAGAAGCTGAGCAGCTGATGATCAGTGTGGCGGACAATGGCGAAGGCATTCCGGATGATCAGATTGCAGACCTGATGCAGCCCTTTGTCCGCGGCAATGATGCCCGAACGGTGCAAGGCAGCGGCTTAGGCCTGGCGATTGTCAAGCGCATTGTGGATATCCATGAAGGGCAGCTTTCAATTCATAACCGCCCTCAAGGCGGTTTAGAAGCGGTGATTTCATTGCCGCTGAAGAAAACCGAAGCTGATGAAGTTTTAAGCAGCAGCCCCTTAGAAAAAATCAAGCAAACTTTCAGTGAGCGCTTCTAGCAAGCGCTCAAATAGCGAACAAACAGTTTTGTGCAATCCTTAAACAAGCTTAGTTTTTGTTTTTTAAAACAATATCTTAAAAATCATAAAAATATCTTATACCCGCATTTTTTCAAAAAATTAGACCTTAGCCTAACAGGTATGCAAAATAGCTTTTTTGATCGGTACAATCCGTATCAGTTTTAAGATTTCCCAGAGAGTAAAACATGTCTTTAGATCGCATTCGTTTAGCATCACTTCACGATAAAGTTATCAGCGCTGAACAAGCAGCGGCATTTATCAAAGATGGCATGACGGTAGGTATGAGCGGCTTCACCCGCGCAGGTGAAGCAAAAGCGGTGCCTTTAGCGTTGGTGAAACAAGCAAAAGCAAACCCATTGAAAATCACATTGATCACGGGTGCGTCTTTAGGCAATGACCTCGACAAGCAGTTAACTGAAGCCGGTGTTCTTGCACGCCGCCTGCCTTTCCAAGTCGACAATACTTTACGTAAAGCGATCAACAAAGGCGAAGTGATGTTCATCGATCAGCACTTGTCTGAAACGGTTGAACAAATGCGCAACCTGCAGCTGAAAAAACCGGACGTTGCAGTGATTGAAGCTGTGGCGATTACTGAAGACGGCGGCATCATCCCGACGACTTCTGTCGGCAACTCTGCAAGCTTTGCTATTTTTGCAAAAGAAGTGATTGTAGAAATCAACACCAACTTAAGCCCGGCTTTTGAAGGCCTGCACGATATCTACATCCCGTCTTACCGCCCAACGCGCCAGCCAATTCCATTGACTCAAGTGGATGAGCGCATTGGCACAAGCGCAATCAATATCGATCCGTCTAAAATTGTCGGCATCGTTTTCAACAGCGAATACCACGATTCTCCATCTACAGTGACTGAACCGGATGATGAGACTCAAGGCATTGCTAACCATCTAATCGCTTTCTTTGAAAAAGAAGTGGAAGCAGGCCGCCTGCCGAAAGACCTTGGCCCGCTGCAGGCAGGGATCGGTTCAATTGCAAACGCTGTATTGACTGGCTTGAAAGAATCCAACTTTGAAGATCTGGTGATGTACTCAGAAGTGCTGCAAGACTGCACATTTGAATTGATTGATGCAGGCAAAATGAAATTTGCTTCAGGTTCTTCCATTACGCTTTCTGCTAAATACGGCGAAAAAGTATTTAACAACCTTGAACAGTACAAAGACAAGTTGGTGCTTCGTCCGCAAGAAATTTCGAACCACCCTGAATTGGTTCGCCGCTTGGGCATTATCGGCATCAACACTGCGCTTGAGTTCGACATTTACGGCAACGTAAACTCAACTCACGTTTGCGGTACAAAAATGATGAACGGCATCGGCGGTTCAGGCGACTTCGCGCGTAATGCTCACCTTGCAATCTTCGTGACTAAATCAATTGCGAAAGGCGGCGACATTTCTTCGGTTGTGCCATTTGCATCGCATATTGACCATGCAGAGCATGACGTAGATATCCTGGTAACTGAACAAGGCTTAGCTGACCTGCGCGGTTTAGCGCCACGTGAACGTGCTCGCGCTGTGATCGACAACTGCGCTCACCCTATGTATCGTGATGCATTGAACGATTACTTTGACCGCGCATGCGAAAAAGGCGGTCAAACGCCGCACATTCTTCGTGAAGCGCTGTCTTGGCACGTTAACTTCGAAGAAACTGGCCACATGCTGGCGCAACAAAAAGAAGCGAAATCTGCTTAATTCTGCGCAATAAAAAAACGCCCCCAAGGGCGTTTTTTTATGCCTTTTATTTTTGAAGACCGCTGATTAAATCCTGCAAACCCGACGGATTTATATTGATCAAAATAAAAGCTTAAAAACCGATGTTTATTCTTCGCCCCTATCTCGAATCTGATTTAGATGCCGTGATTGCGCTTTGGGAACTTTGCAATCTGATCCGTCCATGGAATAACCTGGAAATCGATATTTTCAGAAAGCTCGCCCAGCAAGACCGGCTCTTTCTATTCGCCGTCAAAGATGATCAGCTTATTGCAAGTGTCATGGGCGGCTATGACGGTCACTGGGGCTGGGTCAATGATCTTGCTGTACACCCAGATTTACAGCGCAACGGCATTGCCACTGCTCTGATTCAGCAATTGAAAAAGCGCTTACAGCATGAGGCTGCCCAAAACTTCAATGATTCATTCGTCACGACAACATCGATGTACAGAATTTTTATGAACAATAGGGCTATGAAGAAATCGACATGATTTGTTTGGGCAAGCGCTTGATTCCGGATAAATAGAGATATAGCCCCTCTTCTGCTATTTTAAAGGCCAATAAATTGATGTGATTTACAGCAGCATGGCTAAAAATGGATTGCAATGCATGACTTTAAATTTTAGGATTTGCCCCCATAAATTCCCCAGAATATAGAAAAGAGATTTCCCATGCGTGTAGATATCTGGTCAGATGTGGTTTGCCCATTTTGTTATATTGCGAAAAAACGTCTTGAAGCCGCTGCCGAAGAATCCGGTGTAGAACTTGAAGTGTTTTGGCACAGCTATCAACTTGATGCAGATGCGCCCGCTCGCCTGGAAATTTCCAATACTGAACGTCTGGCGCAAAAATACGGCCGCAGCATTGAAGAAGTTGAAGACATGCAGCGCAATATTGCAGAAATGGCCAAGGCTGAAGGCATTGATTTTAACTGGCAAAAAGCCAATTCAGGCAATACATTGAATGCGCACCGCCTCATTCATTTGGCGCAAAGCAAAGGCCTAGGCTCGGAAGCGGAAGAAGCCTTTTTCTATAGTTATATGACCCAAGGCTTAGCCATTGGTGAGCGTGAAACCTTGGAAGATGTTGCCTCCCGCATTGGCTTGAATCCAGTTGAAGTTGATGACTTGCTCGACTCAGATGAATTTGCCGATTTTGTAAAATATGATGAAGAAGTTGCCCGTGATCAATTAAAAATTACCGGTGTACCCTTCTTTGTATTTGAACAGCGTATTGCATTGGCAGGCGCTCAGCCCAAAGAAGTGTTTAAACAAGTGATGGATAAAGCCGCTGAGCTTCCCGAGCTTGCCCCAACCCCGGTATGCAGTGATGAAAGCTGTGAAACCCCAGAAAAATAATTAGCGTTGCCTGAATAAAAAAATCCCCTCATCTGGGGATTTTTTTAGCGCTGCATATCTATAAATCTGTTAATCGACCAAGAAGCTGATCTTTAAGTTGACGCGGTATTCCGTAATTTTGTTGTCTGAGATCATCACTTTCTGTTCGTTGACCCAAGCGCCCTGCACGTTTTTTACCGTTTCGGTTACCTTGGCGATTCCGGTTTGAATTGCATCCTCAAAACTTTGGGTACTGCTGGAATTTACTTCTACAATTTTTGCAATGGCCATTACCGCTGTTCCTCAATTTTTCTTATCGAGGCTCTATACTAGATTAAAAAATAAACAACAATAGGCACTTTAAAACTTGAACAGCAAAAACTTACGGAATAGACACAGTTAATATTTTCTTTATTTTTAGCTTACAAATCGTTGCTCCATCTTACATGCTCAAGACAATGCAAAGCCTCAAAGCCCTATAATCTAAAGGCTCTACCCTATCAGCTATCGAGAGCAATATGACTACAGAAAATCTATCCTCTGCTTCAGACTCTGCGCCTCAGGACACTGCTGCAGAGGCCTCTTGCCGCAAAAGCAGCTGCGCGAAATCATCTAAGTTTTCACCCACGGTAAAAGGGGTATTGATTGGCGCTGTTGCCGGCAGCATTTTACCCGTTTTCGGCACATTCAGCGGCGCTGTAATCGGCGGTATTGCTGGAAAAGTTTACCAAAAAAAATGTTCGAAGCATGCTTAATTTCGAGCATTAAGAACCTGCAGCAAGTGGTCATGCGCAAGGCTGACCACTTAGAATATTTACTCTAAACAATTGTTTTATAGCAATAAAAAACAAACCGCTCATCTTCTGTTGCCGAATTGATCATTTTCTATTGCATGTGTTTTGCTATTATTTTAAATGAAATTGAAAGCATTAAATGCATCTCCCGTCCAGCTTTGCTGGACTTTAGAAAAGGAAATAATCATGAACGCACTAAAATCAGTCTTCGCTATTGCTGTTATGGCCATTTCTGCTACTGTCTCTGCACAAGTTGTTTATACACCTGATTTTCCAGTTAAAAAAGAAGCACCTGTTCAAGCTTCAAATCCCGGCACTCAAGCGCCTGTTTCTGAAGCATCTGGATTAAATCAGGCAGCATCAGAAAAATCGGCTTAAATTCAAGCTGATTTTTCTGTCAAAAAAAAGCAGATCCGTATTCTACGGGTCTGCTTTTTTTATTTCATTTGACAATATGCCTAAGCCAGTACAGAGCGCCCGCTTTTCGGCCTTTTCCCGAGCAAGGCAAGCCCGTGAGCATGCGGAAATCCAAAGCCCGATTTTAAAAATACGGTTATTTTTTCACTAAAATGCACTTTTTTTGTCAATTTTGCAGACTATTCGTCAAAACTTGACGTTTTTTTTCATGCTTTTTTTCCTGAAATACATATAATCAATTCAATATCATTCTTTTTGTCAAATACATAGGTCTGCCTATGCAAAACCTTCAGGCGCTTATACAGGGAAAAGTTTCACCGCAAGCCATTAATCTTGATGACTTGATTGAGATGGCAGAACAACACCCGCAGCCAAATTCTGCAGAATATAAATTAATCGAATTGGCAGCCAATATCGTTTTAGCAAAATATTTAGAAAAAGCTCAAAAATTTCTCTAGGGGAATCAACTGAATGAATGCGTTAGAAAAAGCGCTTCTCATTAAAGAACTGCATCAATTAACAAATGATTTAGAACATCGGGCGCTTTCTTTTTATGAAATTGCCAAAGCAAAAAAGCGCATTAAAGATATTTTTTCGCTCTGTGACGAGCCTATTTTTCAAAAGCAGATCCTCTCTTATAAAGCTCGAATTGAGCCGCACGCGGCAGCCCAAACTTTTGCTGCAGGCACACCCTTTGCGCAAGATTTCCGGGGCTATTTCACCGATGAGCTTTCGCTGGAAAAGCAGCTGTATTTAATGCCTCAATCTGGCTGGGCATTTTTGCATGTCTTGAATAAAGGCTGGCAAATCTGGCTGATTCCCGCATCCAACCGGACGGCATTGATCAGTGACTGGGGAAATTTTGAAGACAACTATTCGTGGATGCTTCAAATGCAAAAGCACTATGCGTGCCTTAGCACCGATGATGCAAAGCGCGAAGCCGAAGCCGAAGCCGAAGCCGAAGCCGAAGCCGAAGCCGAAGCCGAAGCCGAAGCCGAAGCCGAAGCCGAAGCCGAAGCCGAAGCCGAAGCCGAAGCCGAAGCCGAAGCCGAAGCCGAAGATTCAACGCATATAATGGACGTGTCAAGGCAGATTCCTGAATCTATTCTATTCAATAAAATGCAGGGCCAATTGCATAAACTGACATTGCCTGCAGCTGAAAAGCCGCCGCTGTATACCGTGCTGCTGCCTGATGCGCCTGAGATTGCACAGCAGTATGATATTGCACTGTATGGCGCCGAATTTGCTACATGGCACACCCGCCCAGTCTATATTGCGGCGCAAATCAATGCGCAAGGGCAATTCATCAAGCATCTGATCCTTTTGGGCGCATGCAATCCAGTGCAGGCGGTAGAACTCAGCCAACTGTTCGCCCAGCAGTCCGGCCATCGGCTGGCCTCCACTCACGAAATCAGCCTGATTGCGCTGGAAACTTCAATGCAGCGTGCAGACACGCTGTTTAAATGCTGTTATGAACAGGCAAAAACTGTCTGGGAAATGGATCATGGCCATCCCTTTATCCCGTCTCAAGCCATTCACACACAAAAGTTCATTCAATTTTCGGAACCAGAGGCAGATTTCAGCACCCCTATTTTACTGCTGGAAGAACGGCAAAAAATCCGCGTGATTCATGGCGAAAAACGCTTAGCGCTGTCTAAAACAGAAACCGCCTATCCCTATTTAATTTTGCACCGCAGGCATGGCCTAAATTGGCAAATGATCCAATCCATTATTTCAACTCTGCCGCAGCCCATCCATGCTGCAGAACTGTATGAGGCCATTCAGCAGCATCTGCCAGGCGAGACGGCCTAGCTGATTTTAAATGGTATTATTATTGCAGCTTATTCTTGCTTTTCTATGGGATATCCAACAAAACTACGGTTAAGTAAAAGATATATAAGAGCTTTAGAATATGCCCAAAAATAATATCTGCTTTGCAAAAAAAATTTTTCTTTCTGCGGCTCTAGGGATCACATGCTGTACAGTTTTGGCCAATGAAACACCAGCTGCAGCGCCAGCAGCTGATGCCGAAAATATAGATACGGTTAATAACAGTGAACAGGGCTTGCTCTATCTAATTCCCCGGATGATCGATGCGGTTCCAACCTTTCTGCCCGAACAGTCTGATTCCAGCTATGTGCCAACGACTGCTGAAACAGAAGACAGCACATGGAGCGACCGCCAGCAGAAAAGCATCCGCAACTGGGCAGACCGAACCGCCAATAAAATTGACAATTGGTTTGGAGACCCAGATCCCCGTCATCCAGCATCTGCAACACTGCGGGTCCTGTTAGACAGCAGCTGGAATAAGCATGACGGCTACGAATTCAAGCCCCGCATTCGAGGCAAGATCAAACTGCCGACCTTAGAGCGCAAAGTCAGCCTGGTGTTTGGTGATGACTCTCTAGACAATGAATTGGCCAATAACAATGCTATTACCAATGAGAATACCCCAAGCGCATCAGATAAAAATTTTGATAAAGAGCGCATACGTGAAGACAACAGCTCTCTGGCGCTGCGCTGGTCAAATTTTTCCAAGCACCTTCCTTTTGAAACTGATTTTGACCTCGGTGTCCGCTCTGGAGATGATATCTATATCCGTGTCAAAGCAAAAAAAGACTGGGAACTTGAAAATGATTTCAAATTCCATGCTGAACAAATTTACCGCTACGGCGTAGACAGTGAAAATTATTTGCGCACCAATTTAGAGCTGGTTCAAAACAGCCCCAATAAAGCCCTATTGGCGGACCAGTTTAACCTTACCTATGCGGATACGCAGGAAGATGATCTCACCTGGGATAATTTCATCTTCCGCCAGCATAAGTTTTTCCATGAGCATACGTTCAGCTACGGCGTATATACAGGTGGTTTCCTCAATAATAAAGATTTGCGCTTAAACAGCTGGGGGCCTTATGTATCATGGCGTCAGCCATTTTTAAGAGAGTGGTTTTATATTCAGGGCGATTTAAATTACCTGAATGATCACCGCAATGACCGCAGCCATTTTATTGGCGCGCTGGTGCGTATGGAAGCCTTATTCTGAATTCAGCCTGGGCGCAAAAGCCCCTTGACGGAATCATGCTGCAGTCAAAGCGTTTAAACATATCCGCCGGCCATTTTACCGGTCTTGATGCAGGCTCAGCAGCTCAAATCAAATCAAGGATGTGCATTTGCAGCGGTACTGCGCCATGCAAGGCGCTCGCTTCTAACCGCCGCGGATGACATTCAGGCTGCTTCAATACAGCAGTCATATTCAAAAAAAATACCAGTCAGCTTATGCACTGACTGGTATTGTTCTGACGCTGTTTTAGCGCCTGCTGTTTATGATTTTAACAGCAGGCTGTTAATGCGTTTTAAATACGACGCCGGATCTTCAGGCAAACCTCCTTCCGCAATCAGCGCCTGATCAAAAATTACATTCGCCAAATCATCAAAATGCGCAGCGCCATCCAGTTTTTTCACCAAAGGATGCTCTGGATTAATTTCTAAAATGGGCTTGCTTTCCGGCACTGGCTGGCCCGCCTGCTTCAGCATGCGGATCAATTGCGGTGAAAGTTCACCATCCCCTGTGACCAAACAGGCTGGCGAATCAACTAAGCGCGTTGTGACACGCACCTCTTTAGTTTTGCCTTTTAAAGAATCTGCCAGTTTGTCCACCACGGGCTTAAATTGTTCAGCGGCAGCTTCCAAGGCTTTCTTCTCTTCCGCATCCTGCAAATCACCTAAATCTACAGCGCCTTTTGCCACGTTCTGCATCGGCAAGCCATCAAATTCAGTCACGAATTCCATCGCCCATTCATCCACACGCTCAGACATCAGCAGCACTTCAATGCCCTTTTTCTTGAACAGTTCCAGCTGCGGCGAATTTTTGGCGGCGCTCAGACTGTCTGCCGTCACATAATAAATAGCCTTTTGACCCTCTTTCATACGGGCTTTGTAATCGGCCAAAGACGTCGATACTTCATCATTCACTGAGCTGGCAAAGCGCAATAATTTCAAAATGCGTTCACGGTTGCCCATGTCTTCGCCTAAGCCTTCTTTCAATACTGAACCAAATTCAGCATAGAAGGTTTTGAATTTGTCTTGATCCTGCTCATTTTCAGATTTCGCTAAACTATCCAGCAAATTCAGGACACGGCGCGCATTGCCTTCCCGAATGGTTTTCACATCACGGCTTTCCTGCAGCAGTTCACGGCTGACATTCAGCGGCAAATCAGCGCTGTCTACAACACCCTGTACAAATCGCAGGTAGTTTGGAATCAGACTGTCAGCATCATCCATGATAAACACGCGTTTCACATACAGCTTGATGCCCGCTTTGGCTTCACGGGTAAAAATATTGCCCGGCGCTTTGCTTGGAATGTACAGCAGCTGCGTATATTCAGTGCTGCCTTCGACACGGTTATGCGCCCAAGCCAAAGGCGCATCAAAATCATGCGTCAAATTCTTATAAAATTCGATGTACTGCTCATCGGTAATTTCACTTTTGCTGCGGGTCCATAAGGCGCTGGCGGAATTAATGGCTTCCCACTCATCCGTTTTCACATATTGGCCAGCTTTTGGCTCTTCACCTTCTGCCGCTTCTTCTTCCTGCCAGATTTCCTTCTGCATTTCAATCGGCAGGCTGATGTGGTCTGAGTATTTATTGATAATCCGCTTGACTTTATACGCGTCCAAATAATCCAAAGCATCATCACGCAGGTGCAGAATGATATCGGTTCCACGTGAAGCCTTGCTGATTTGCTCCACCTCAAACTCGCCTGTACCGCCGCTGATCCAGCGCACGCCTTCAGAGGCATCTAAGCCGGCGCGGCGCGATTCCACAGTAATTTTATCTGCAACAATAAAGCCTGAATAAAAGCCGACGCCAAACTGGCCAATCAGCTGTGCATCCGATTTTTGGTCGCCTGTCAGTTTGGACATAAAGTCTTTGGTGCCGGATTTTGCAATAGTGCCTAAGTTGTCAATGGCTTCCTGCTGGCTCAAGCCGATGCCATTGTCAGAAATCGTCAGCGTTTTATTGTCTTGATCTAAAATGACGCGGATATGCAGGTTTGGATCATTTTCATAATATTCGGCATGATTGATGCCTTCAAAACGCAATTTATCACAGGCATCAGACGCATTTGAAATCAGTTCGCGCAGAAAAATTTCAGGATTGGAATACAGCGAATGGGTTACTAAATGCAGCAGCTGTGCGACTTCTGCCTGAAAGCTGTGTTTTTTTACGTTTTGCTCGCTCATCAGTTTATCCTCAAATATGAACAGTTTTTTTATATACAGCTATATGAATGGAGCAACTTCAGAAATTTTCAATCCTGCAAGCATGAAAAAAGGGCTTAAAACGGCCCTTGCTGATAGATGCGGTTCATATACAGATCCAGTTTTTGCTGACGCATTTTATAGACCTCCGTCAGGCAGCTGACATTGTCACGGCATTGGTCCCGCATCTGCAGCCATTTCACCTGCTGATCCTGAATCGCCCCTCTCGTGCCCATCGGCACCAGACGCTTAAGAATATTGTAAGTCGTGGCCATTTTTACATCTGCATCATTTAAAATGAGATGATTGCAGACCGTATGTTCCGTGACGGTTTTTGCCTGACTGCAGTCAAAGCTGGCTGCAGAAGTAAAATAACTTGCGCCGCTGAAAAGAACCAAAACTAAATATTGCTGAATTTTCATGCCTGCTGCCCTTCTCATTAAAATTCCCTTTAGGGCTTTTTTTATAAATTTCAGTTATTAAACTGTACGTTGAATCAGCTTAAGCCGCAATACAGCCTACTTCCATAATCGTTATAATTTTGTGCGGCGCATGAATAAAAACCCCATCATATAGACGGGGTTCAAGCGCTGATTTTATTTTTTATTATTAGAATTTGTAGCTGTAGCCAATGGTATAAACAAGCGGATCAATATCTAGATCAAAAGATTGAAGTGTTTCAATTTTCACTTCCGGGCTCAGCTGTGCATAACGGACATCTGCAAAAACGCCCCAGTTCTTCGCATCTGCGGGCTGGAAGTTAAAACCAATCTGGCCAGCAACACCATAAGCCTCTTTGACATCAACATCAAGGCCGCCTAAACCGCGCGTTTCTTCATCCCATGGAATAAATGCAGTTGCACCTACACCCACATAAGGCGTAAAACGGCTTGCATTTTTAAAGTGATATTTTGCAGTAATTGTTGGCGGCAAATGCTTAAGCTTAACGGCATCTACACCATTTAATGTTACATCATGGCTGATAGGCGCCGCTAAAAGCAGCTCTGCAGAAATATTATCATTAAAGAAATATTCTACAGATGGTGTGAATGCTAATTCACTATCCGCTTTCACAACACCTAAGCCAGAGACAGAAGTATCACTTGTCGGAGCAACTGCTGAACCGCCAACTTTCACCTGCCATTGGCCTGCCATCGCAGAAGCAGAAAGACCCAATAATGAAATAAGAGCAACTTGCTTTAACATATTCAAACAACCTCTGGGAAAATTAATATCTAATTTCAAACATTAATTAATCATATCCGCTATTATAAAAATTATGCAATAGCATTAATTAATATTCATTATTATTATTTAATAAGTGTTTGTTTAATTTAATTATTTATTTTAAACCAAGCTTGAAGGTGGGTTTTATTAATTTATTAAAATATTATAACATCCTCATTATATACCAACCAAAATCATCGGAATTAAACAATAAATATTATTTTATCCAGACAGTTTTAATCAGAATTAGGCATAAAAAAAGGCGATTTTAAAATCGCCTTTTTTATTCATTTAACGGATTAAAGCACCATTGCCGCAATCCAGCCAAAGATCATCAATGGAATATTGAAATGGATGAATGTAGGAATCACCGTATCCCAGATATGATCATGCTGGCCATCCACCCCAAGGCCTGCGGTTGGGCCCAAAGTTGAATCTGACGCAGGCGAACCGGCATCGCCCAATGCAGCCGCTGTGCCAATCAGCGCGACCGTCGCCAGCGGACTGAAGCCGAATTGCACGCAAAGCGGGACATAAATCACCGCCAGTACAGGCACGCTGGAAAATGATGAGCCAATCCCAATGGTGACAAACAAGCCAATAAACAGCATGAGGAAGGCCGCAAGCGCATGGTTATCACCAATGATATGCACCACGCCATTGACCAGCTGATTAATGTCTCCGGTCTGTGTCATCACGGATGCAAAACCTGCTGCGGAAATCATGATGAAGCCCACTAAAGCCATCATGCGCATGCCTTGCACAAAAACATCATCTGCATCTTGCCATTTAAAAATGCCTGCGCCGGACAAGACGGCAAAACCGACCAAACCGCCTAAAATCATTGAGCCTGAATACAGCTGAGCAGCCAAGGTCAATACAATGGCCAAGAACGCCATCAGCATGGTTTTTTTAGCGATCACCGGCGCTTTTTCAGCTTCATGCTTTAATTCTTCTGCATCATCCAGCAGCTGCACTTCGCCTGCGCGAATCGGTTTATCTAAATCAATTGCAGTGACCCGGGCTACAGCTCGGTCCACATATATGCGGGGCTTGCGGTAACTGACAAACACTGCAAAAAGCGTCCCAAGCGCCATGCCCAATACAGGAATGGCCATCCCCGCAGGCATCATCCAGCGCTCTACATGCAAACCGTAAGCTGCGCCAATTTTATTGATGTTGCCCATCAAAATCTGTTCCAGGAAAATAGCGCCAAAGCCGACCGGCAGCAAAATATACGTCCCCACCAAGCCCAGCGTTAAAACGCAGGCAGCGGCGCGGCGGTCTAAATTCAAATGGTTCATGACCTTCAATAAAGGTGGAACCAATACAGGGATAAAGGCAATATGCACAGGAATGAGGTTTTGAGAGCAGATTGCAGCCACCAGCAAAATACTTAACAGCAAATATTTCACCCTTTTGGCCCGGACATGGCTGACTTCTGCACCCAGCAGGCCAATCAGCTTATGCGCCAATAAATCAGGAAGCCCTGATTTTGACAGCGCTAGCGCAAATGCGCCAAGCACTGCATAAGCCAGCGCAACTTCTGCGCCATCGCCTAAGCCTGAGTTAAATGCATTGATGGTATCTGACAGGCTCAGTCCAGCGACCAGGCCGCCAATGATTGCTGAAATGACCAAAGTCAAGACAACAGAAACTCGTGCGATGGAGAGTATAAACATCACCGCAATCGCGATTACTACGGCATTCATGAATAGATTAAGGGAAGATGAAAAAACGCCATTTTAGCAGATTAAAAAACCATAAACTGCAATTTGAGCCGCATTCATCTTCACTTTGCAGATGGGCCGGTTTGCTGCCCCAGATTAAATTTCCTGGCTGGGCTGCTTCTGAGCAAATTCAGCAATCGAATGCGCGATTTTTTCGGGCTGGCTTAACACTGCCCAATGGTTAGCTTCAACTTCAATGATCGATAAATCCTCTACCCATTGCGGAAGAGTAGCAATATAGTCTGGACTGACAAAATTATCATGCTTTAAAACAATTGCTTGTACTGGACAAACCGCATAGCGCTGTCTAGGCTTGGTTAAACGCGGAATAAAATTCGCACGGTATAAACTGATACCATATTTGCCGTCTTTTTGAATATTATGATTCAGCGGCAGCTGCTGTTTCCGCTCCAGCTCGTTGACAATTTTCCCCCAACGCTCAGGATTAAAAAAATGCCATACTGCAGGCGCAAGAAAAGGCAATTGAAATACTCCGATATACCAAGACTTGCTGAGCAATTTCAGCAAATTTGCTTTTTTATTTTTAAACTGCTCACGCAACAGAAAAGCGGCATGATCCAGGCAAGGTCCAGATATTGTGGTATAGGATAAAATCTGCCCGCGGAACTTCGGTTCAGTCACAGACTCCCACGACTGAATAGATCCCCAGTCATGCGCAGCCAAGTGAAAAGGCCGGCCGCCCAATACAGCCTGCGTGACGCTGTCTAAATCCTGCGACAGCTGTTCCAGCCGAAAATCCTTCACGCGCTTGGGAATAGTTGACTGGCCAGCGCCGCGGACATCATAGGTCACAATATAAAAATCTTTCATCAGCAGCTGAATCACCGGCTCCCAAACCTCTTGGTTATCCGGATAGCCGTGCACCAAAACCAAAGCCGGGCTGCGCTCATCGCCCCAGGCTTTCACGTAAAGTCGCTGCTGATCCGAGGTATTCACCCACTGTGTACGTGCTTCCATGTCGCGGTCCTTTTATTGGCGTTTTGCGCTGATGCGCTGGCTGTCCGATCAATGCCAGAGCTTTTATTCTGTTCTAGTATGGTGGTCTGATCATAAAAAGAAATTGACCGATATGAGCTTAAAGCAAAAAATAATGACAATTCCAATTGTCTCGAAATTTTTACTCAACCACTACGCGCCGTATAAAGGCGCCGGCATTGAAATCACCAAGATAGACCTGCCTAATTATCATATTCGCGTAAAAATGCCGCTGACGCATAAGAACCGCAATATCATTGGCGTGCATTTTGGCGGCAGCCTATATTCCATGGTGGATCCTCTATATATGCTGCTCCTGATGCATCATTTAGGCTCAAAATATATTGTCTGGGATAAAGGCGCCAATATTCAATTTCTGTCGCCTGGGCGCGGCACCGTCTATGCGGACGTCCGCCTGGACTTTCAGGAAATTGAACATATCAAAGTTTTAGCGGAAAACTACACGCCTGTGATCCGCAACTATTCTTTAAATATTTTTGATGAGGCAGGCCTGCGCATTGCCGAAGTTCAAAAAACACTGTATATCCGGCGGAAATCGTCTAAAGCCCGCAAATAAAAAAGCGCCCGATCATTCAAGCGCTTTTCTCAATATTCAAGCCTAGCGTTTCTGCTCGATTGCAGCGCCTGCGCCGCCGCCGATTGCGCCGCCGATTGCTGCGCCTGCATTGCCGCCAAAAACACTTTTGCCGACTGCAGAACCAATTGCGCCTCCCACACCGCTATATGTCGCGTTGCGGTTAGAGCCATTTTGGGTCTTGCTGCCGATTGCAGCGCCTGCGCCGCCGCCGATTGCACCGCCTAATGCCGCTGCGCCGATCCGCTGTTCATTGGCGGACATGTTTTCACAGCCAGCCAACAGCATTGCAGACATCGCAGTTATTGCAACTGCGCCTAATACTTTTTTCATAACCATTCCCCATTTTGCTTTAGTTACATTATATTTTCATATTATGGAACTAAATCTGAATGATTGTTAATTCTAAGAAAAAATTTGCAGTAATTTGTAAAATAGCTCTGAATAAATCAGCGCTATTCATGACTCAAAACTGCATAAAATACAGTGATCTTATTCATCTTCACTGAGTACAGTCACGTCTCTGGTCACTGTACCATTGTTAGTGATGACCGCATGTGAAACCTTCGCCTTACTTTCTGGAAGTTTGGCCTGCTCCACTTGTAAAGTACGCTTCACTGGCTCCTGACCCTTCTTAAATTCTACGCCTTCCGCATCAATGCTTTTCGTTTGAAGCAGAACTTGGCCATCCTGCTTAACCGTTTTATTGACTTCAACTTTCGAGGTTGGAACAATCACGCCGCCTTTTTTGATCACAGGCGCGGACAATTTTTTGTCTGAAAACTGAGCTTGATTATCTTGCAGCTGAATTTCTCTAGCCACAATATCTTTGCCGTTATTGGTTACTTCAAAAACAGTTGCTTGAACCTCACGTACAGGTTCTTGCCCTGCTGCCTTACGGATTACTTCAGTTTTCAAGACAGGGACAACAGCCTTATCTTCCACCACAATACTGGCTGGCAGCGGTGCTGCAAACACACTTGCAGACGTAGATAAAACCGTAAATGCTAAAACTTTTTGAATTGCTTTCATAAATTTTTCCTATTCTTTTATTAAAAAAATAAAGTAAATAAATTCGTTCTCATTTCAATATAGGCAAATTTTGAATAATAATAAAGCGGTATTTTTCATTTATCTGGAACATTGCCGGCATAAAAAAAGGCGCCCGAAGGCGCCTTTCATATCACATCAACTCAGGGCTTAAAGACCGTTGTTGAACTCTTGGCTAAATGCTTGGCTAAGCGCCTGATCAACATCAGAGAAGTCATTATGAAGCTCTTGTTCAGCAGCTTCTGCTTCTTGACGGCGGCGTTCCAAGTGGTAAGCCAAACCTGTACCTGCTGGAATCAGACGGCCTACAACCACATTTTCTTTCAGACCGCGCAAGTCATCTTCTTTGCCTGTTACAGCCGCTTCAGTCAACACGCGAGTTGTTTCCTGGAACGATGCAGCAGAGATGAACGAATCAGTAGAAAGCGATGCTTTGGTGATACCCATTAACTGACGTTCAAACTTCGCAGGGAACTTGTTCTGAGCCAATACGGCCTGGTTTTCACCGACAACGCGGATATAATCCACTTGTTCGCCTTTAATGAAGCTTGTATCGCCGC
The DNA here is from genome assembly GCF_039655955.1 of Acinetobacter sp. CWB-B33. Taxonomy (NCBI): domain Bacteria; kingdom Pseudomonadati; phylum Pseudomonadota; class Gammaproteobacteria; order Moraxellales; family Moraxellaceae; genus Acinetobacter; species Acinetobacter sp. CWB-B33. The sequence goes on along the minus strand of NZ_JAGFEU010000003.1, from coordinate 238,354 downwards.
CATCCGTGATGTCGACTTTACGCAGCATTTGACGCACGATCACTTCAATATGCTTATCGTTGATTTTCACACCTTGCAGGCGGTATACATCTTGAACTTCGTTCACGATGTAGTTAGTCAACGCCACTTCACCCTTCAGACGCAAGATGTCATGCGGGTTTTGCGGACCGTCAGAAATCGTTTCACCGCGGTTCACATGTTCGCCTTCGAACACGTTAATGGTACGCCATTTCGGAATCAGTTCTTCGTAGATCTCAGAACCGTCATCCGGGGTAATCACTAAACGGTTTTTGCCTTTCGTTTCTTTACCGAAGCTGACCACACCTGAAATTTCAGCAAGGATCGCATGCTCTTTCGGCTTACGTGCTTCGAACAAGTCAGCTACGCGCGGCAAACCACCGGTAATGTCACGGGTACGTGAAGTTTCTTGCGGTACACGGCCGATAACATCACCGACACCGATTGTTTCGCCATTACGGACAGAAAGAATCGTGTTTTGCGGCAGGAAGTAGAACTGCTCACCGCCATCAACTGTGTCTAACACAACTGCAGGACGTAAATCTTTACCTGACGCAGGACGTGAAGTCACTGGCAAGATTTCGATTGTAGTCATGCCTGTTGCATCATCAGTTTTCGATGTCACAGTTACGCCGTCAGCGATTTGGCTGAAACGCACTTTACCGGCAACTTCTGTAACAAGTGGATGCGTATGCGGATCCCAAGTCGCCACGATACCGCCTGCAGCTACTTCTTCGCCATCTTTCAGAATGATCGAAGCACCGTATGGAATTTTGTAGCGTTCGCGTTCACGGCCCAAGTCATCTGCAATACCGATTTCGCCTGAACGAGAAGTCGATACCAAGTGGCCTTTTGCGTGCTGTACAGTTTTCACATTATGGAAACGTACAGTACCTTTGTTGCGCACTTGAATACTGTTGGCAGCAGATGTTCGGCTTGCAGCACCACCCACGTGGAATGTACGCATGGTTAACTGTGTACCCGGCTCACCAATTGACTGCGCAGCCATTACACCTACAGATTCACCAGGGTTCACCTGATGACCGCGTGCAAGGTCACGGCCGTAACATTTCGCACAAACACCGAATGTTGACGCACAGTTAACCACTGAACGCACTTTAATTTCGTCAATACCAGCATTTTCAATAAATGTAGCTAGTTTTTCATCAATTAAAGTATTGCGCGCAAGAAGAACTTCTTCCGAACCCACTTTCTTCACATCTTCAGCAACAACGCGGCCCAGAACTCGTGCACCCAGGTTCTCAATGACATCGCCACCTTGAATGAATGGCGTCATCACTAGACCGTCGAATGTACCGCAATCTGGCTCAGTAATAACCAAATCCTGCGCTACGTCTACAAGACGGCGCGTTAAGTAACCTGAGTTTGCTGTTTTCAGTGCTGTATCGGCCAAACCTTTACGCGCACCGTGTGTTGAAATGAAGTACTGAAGTACGGTCAAACCTTCACGGAAGTTGGCTTTAATTGGGGTTTCAATGATCGAGCCATCCGGTTTCGCCATCAAACCACGCATACCCGCCAACTGACGAATCTGCGCTGCCGAACCACGGGCACCCGAGTCAGACATCATATAGATTGAGTTGAATGATTTTTGCTTCTCGTCTTCACCCTGCTTGTTTTTAACAGTCGTGAATGACAAGTTGTCCATCATCGCTTTCGCAACTTGGTCGTTGGTACGCGCCCAAATATCGACCACTTTGTTGTAACGTTCGCCCGCAGTTACGAAGCCTTGTTCAAACTGCTGTTCAATTTCACGAACTTCAGTTTCAGCTTTGTCAATAATGGCTTGTTTTTGCGGTGGAATCAGCATGTCTTCCATACCGACAGACACACCTGAACGTGTCGCTTGACGGAAACCCAAATACATCAATTGGTCAGCAAAGATAACCGTATCTTTCAAGCCCAGTTTACGGTAGCAAGAGTTAATGATTTTAGAGATGTTCTTTTTGGTCATCTCAACATTAATTTGCTGGAAGTCCATACCTTCAGGCACAACTTCCCAAAGCAAGCAGCGGCCAGGTGTTGTATCTACAACAATGGTTTGATGCTCACGGTTACCATTTTCATCAATCACCGTTTGATGTACACGCGCTTTAACGCGGGCGTGTAAATCAACTTGGCCTGTTGCAAGCGCGCGGTTTACTTCGTCAGTATCCGCAAACACCATGCCTTCACCTTTGGCATTGATTGCATCACGCGTGATGTAATACAAGCCCAAGACAACGTCCTGTGACGGCACGATGATTGGCTCACCGTTCGCTGGAGACAAGATGTTGTTTGTAGACATCATTAACGCACGAGCTTCTAATTGAGCTTCAAGTGTTAATGGTACGTGTACCGCCATTTGGTCACCATCGAAGTCGGCGTTAAACGCAGCACATACGAGTGGGTGAAGACGGATCGCTTTACCTTCAATAAGAGTCGGTTCAAATGCTTGAAGACCCAAACGGTGAAGTGTAGGCGCACGGTTCAGCATGATTGGATGCTGACGGATCACGTGAGCAAGAACGTCCCAAACTTCTGGAGTTTCACGTTCAACCATTTTCTTCGCAGCTTTAATGGTTGTCGCTTGGCCAGATGCCTGCAGTTTAGCGAAAATGAATGGCTTGAATAATTCAAGCGCCATTTTTTTCGGAAGACCGCATTGGTGCAAACGCAGTGATGGACCTACAGTAATTACCGAACGGCCAGAATAGTCAACACGCTTACCAAGTAAGTTTTGACGGAAACGGCCTTGCTTACCTTTAATCATGTCTGCCAAAGATTTAAGCGGACGTTTATTCGAGCCCGTAATTGCACGGCCGCGGCGGCCGTTATCCAGCAATGCATCTACAGATTCTTGCAGCATACGTTTTTCGTTACGTACGATGATATCTGGCGCTGCAAGGTCAAGAAGACGCTTCAAACGGTTGTTACGGTTAATCACACGGCGGTAAAGGTCGTTCAAGTCAGAAGTCGCGAAGCGGCCGCCTTCAAGCGGAACCAACGGACGAAGATCTGGCGGAAGTACTGGAAGTACATTCATCACCATCCATTCTGGCTTGTTGTTTGACTCTTTAAACGCTTCCATCAATTTCAGACGTTTAGAGGCTTTTTTAAGCTTCGTTTCTGAAGTTGTGTTCGGAATTTCTTCGCGCAGGCGAGAAATTTCAGCTTCAAGATCGATGTCTTTCAACAAGTCCTGAACAGCTTCCGCACCCATTTTCGCTGTGAATTCATCACCGTGCTCTTCTAACGCATTGAAGTATTCTTCATCGTTAAGAAGCTGGTATTTCTCAAATGGAGTCATGCCTGGGTCAGTGACAACATAAGATTCGAAATACAATACACGTTCGATATCACGCAGCGTCATGTCTAAAAGAAGACCGATACGGCTTGGAAGTGATTTTAAGAACCAGATGTGCGCAACTGGAGAAGCAAGCTCAATGTGACCCATGCGTTCACGGCGAACTTTCGCTGTTGTTACTTCAACGCCACATTTTTCACAAATGACGCCTTTGTATTTCATACGCTTGTATTTACCGCACAAGCATTCGTAATCTTTTACTGGACCAAAGATTTTGGCACAGAACAAACCGTCACGCTCTGGCTTGAACGTACGGTAGTTGATTGTCTCAGGCTTTTTAACTTCGCCGTGAGACCATGACTTAATCATTTCTGGTGACGCAAGACCAATACGGATGCGGTCAAACTCTACAGGAGCGTGGCCGTCTGAATCCGTCTTTTTGCGCATGATATCGAGCAAGTCTTTCAATTTTTTTCTCCGTGTGTTGTGGAGATTTTCACTTCACAACTGGGTCACAAATATTGTTTTTACTGAATTTCGGGAATCTTGAAAATCCCCCTAAGTCCCCCTTTATGAAGGGGGACTTTCTCCCCTCTTTTCTAAAGAGGGCGTCGGGGGAGATTTCTTAGTCACCATTTTTCAGTTCAATGTTGATACCTAAAGAACGGATCTCTTTGGTCAATACGTTGAACGATTCAGGCATGCCCGGATCCATATAATGGTTGCCATCTACAATGTTCTTATAGATGCGGGTACGGCCTTCAACGTCATCCGACTTAACTGTAAGCATTTCTTGGAGCGTGTACGCTGCGCCATATGCTTCCAGTGCCCAGACTTCCATCTCACCGAAACGCTGACCACCGAACTGCGCTTTACCGCCCAATGGCTGCTGCGTAACAAGAGAGTAAGAACCGGTAGAACGCGCATGCATTTTGTCGTCTACCAAGTGGTTCAGTTTCAGCATGTACATGTAACCTACAGTTACAGGACGGTCGAAACGCTCACCAGTACGGCCATCATACAATACTGTTTGACCAGTACGTGAGATGCCGCCAAGTTCCAGCAATTCTTTAATTTGTGATTCTTCAGCACCGTCAAATACAGGCGTTGCCAAAGGAACACCGGCACGCAGGTTGCCTGAAAGCGCCAAGATTTCATCGTCAGTCAAGCTGTCAAGATCTTCTTGCTCGCCGCCAACTTTGTTGTAAATCTTGTCTAAGAATTCACGAAGTTCAAGAACTGTGCGCTGCTCTTTCATCATCTTGTCGATTTTGTCGCCAAGACCTTTCGCTGCCATGCCCAAGTGAGTCTCAAGAATCTGACCCACGTTCATACGTGACGGTACACCCAGCGGGTTAAGCACTACGTCTACAGGAACACCGTTGGCATCGTGCGGCATGTCTTCTACAGGCAAGATGTTAGATACAACACCTTTGTTACCGTGACGGCCCGCCATCTTATCACCCGGCTGGATGCGGCGTTTTACAGCTAAGTAAACTTTAACAACTTTCAATACGCCAGTTGTCAATTCATCGCCCGTAGAAAGTTTGCGTTTCTTCTCAGCAAATTTCTCATCAATTTCAGTGCTCTTCTCTTTCAAGAACACTTGAATTTGAGTTAAGCGCTCAGCAATGCCTTCGTCTGTCGGCTGAATTTCAAGCAGGTCAGCAAGCTCTAAACCAGACAATACTTCTTCAGAAAGCTTGTCACCGCGTTTAGTCGTGCCGCCACCATTCGATTCTTGACCCTTCAGCAAGCGCACAATACGTTCACGCGCAGCTTCTTCGAAGATTTTGTATTCTTCTTTCAAGTCTTTGCGGTATGCATCTAATTGCGCTTTTTCAATTGCTTGAGCACGTTCGTCTTTTTCAAGGCCGTCACGTGTAAACACTTGAACGTCAATAACCGTACCTTTCACAGATGAAGATACGCGTAAAGATGAGTCTTTTACGTCAGCCGCTTTTTCACCGAAGATTGCGCGAAGCAGTTTTTCTTCAGGAGTCAGCTGAGTTTCACCTTTAGGTGTCACTTTACCAACCAAGATATCACCAGCAGTGACTTCAGCACCGATGTAAACAATACCTGATTCATCAAGCTTAGACAGTGCAGCTTCACCAACGTTTGGAATATCCGCAGTGATTTCTTCAGCACCCAGTTTAGTATCACGCGCTACACATGATAATTCTTGGATGTGAATCGACGTTAAACGGTCTTCTTGAAGTACACGCTCAGATAACAAGATCGAGTCTTCGTAGTTGTAACCATTCCAAGTCATGAACGCTACGCGCATGTTTTGACCCAGCGCCAGCTCACCGCCATCAGTCGATGGACCATCAGCCAATACATCGCCGCGGCCAACTTTATCACCCAGTTTCACCAGAACTTTCTGGTTGATACAGGTGTTTTGGTTCGAACGGGTGTATTTAATCAGGTTATAGATATCTACGCCTGCTTCACCAGCAACCATTTCATCTTCATTGACACGGATCACGACACGTGATGCGTCAACAAATTCAATGCGGCCGCCGCGGTTCGCAATTACACACACACCAGAGTCATGCGCTACGTTTGCTTCCATGCCTGTACCTACAAGCGGTTTGTCAGCAATTAACGTAGGCACAGCTTGACGCTGCATGTTAGAACCCATCAATGCACGGTTGGCGTCATCGTGTTCAAGGAACGGAATCAATGATGCTGCTACAGATACAACCTGCTGAGCAGATACGTCCATATGCGTCACTTTTTCAGGAGGCATACGTACGAATTCACCTTGATGACGTACAGATACGAATTCTTCCTGCAGGTTGCCGTCTTTATCGACGCCAGAATCGGCCTGTGCAATAACAGTACCGACTTCTTCAATTGCAGATAAGTATTCAACGTCATCAGTTACACGGCCATCAACAACTTTACGGTATGGAGTTTCCAAGAAACCGAAGTTGTTGCATTTAGCGTAAACTGAAAGTGAGTTGATCAAACCAATGTTTGGACCTTCAGGAGTCTCAATTGGGCACACACGGCCGTAGTGAGTTTGATGTACGTCACGTACTTCAAAGCCTGCGCGTTCACGCGTCAAACCGCCAGGCCCAAGCGCTGATACACGGCGTTTGTGTGTAATTTCAGACAATGGGTTGTTTTGGTCCATGAACTGAGACAATTGGCTTGAACCAAAGAATTCTTTGATTGCAGCAGCAACTGGCTTCGCATTGATCAAATCTTGCGGAGACAGGTTGTCAGTTTCAGCTTGTGATAAACGCTCTTTTACAGCGCGTTCTACACGAACTAGACCTACACGGAATTGGTTTTCTGTCATTTCACCGACAGAACGCACACGGCGGTTACCCAAGTGATCGATATCATCGACTTCACCTTTACCGTTGCGGATTTCAATCAGTGTTTGAAGAACATCAGTAATGTCTTCATTTGAAAGAATGCCTTCAACTTCACGTGACTTCTGATCTGTACCCACTTCGTAAGGGCGGCCCAAACGGCGGTTGAACTTCATGCGGCCTACAGGAGACAGGTCATAACGTTCAGAAGAGAAGAACAGGTTGTTGAATAAGTTTTCAGCTGCTTCTTTCGTCGGCGGCTCGCCTGGACGCATCACTTTGTAGATTTCTACAAGCGCTTCTTCACGGCTGGACGTTGTATCTGCACGCAAAGAGTCCGCGATGAATGAACCGCGGTCAATATCGTTGGTGAACAGGATGTTGAATTGCTTCACACCGCCTTCAGCCAATTTCACCATAATTTCATGGCTAAGCACTGTATTTGCCGCAATCACATCGCCGCCGCGTAAAGCCACGTCTTCAGCAATAATGCGTTCATACAAGTATTCATCTGGAACAGAAAGCTTCTCAAGCCCTGCTGCTTCCATCTGACGCACGTGACGCGCGTTGATACGTTTGCCTTGCTCTACAATGACCTTGCCGTCTTTATCAGCAATATCAAACTGGGCCATTTCACCGCGCAGGCGTTCAGGCACAAGATCAATCTGATAGCTGCCCATGTCTAGGTAGACAGGCACTTTTTCATAGAACAAATCAAGAATTTGAGAGTTGTTGTAACCTAAGGCACGAAGCACCACAGTCGCAAGCAATTTGCGGCGGCGGTCAATACGTACAAAGACCAGGTCTTTCGCATCAAATTCAAAGTCTAACCATGAACCGCGGTAAGGAATAATCCGCGCTGAATAAAGCACTTTACCGCTTGAATGGGTTTTGCCCTTATCATGGTCAAAGAACACGCCCGGTGAACGGTGCAATTGAGATACGATGACACGCTCAGTACCGTTAATAACGAAGGTACCGTTATCAGTCATGAGCGGCATTTCGCCCATGTAGACTTCTTGCTCGCGCACGTCTTTGATTGATTTAGTTTCGCGGTCTTTTAAGATCAGACGAATTTTTACACGCATTGGCGCTGCATAAGTTGAGCCGCGGAGAATACACTCACGCACATCAAACTCAGGCTTACCAAGACTATACTCAACAAATTCTAAAGCAGCATTGCCAGAATAACTTTCTATAGGAAAAACTGAACGAAATGCGGCTTGGAGACCGATATCTTCGCGGTTTTTTGGAGTTTTGCCATCTTGCAAGAAAGTTCTGTACGAGTCGACTTGAATCGCGAGCAAGTACGGAACATCCATTACCTTGGGCAATTTACCAAAATTCTTACGGATCCGTTTCTTTTCGGTATATGAGTATGCCATCTGGAGTCCTCGGAAAGTAAACTAAACCCGCCTGCAGAACGGGTTTAGAAGGAATTACGCAGGCCGATATGGCCACCACTTTGACAAATGCTGCAATTTATAGTGGTATTAAAACGCTTAACAATATTTTTTAAACGGAAAAATATTGGTAAGCGTTTGACATTTATCTGTATTTCTAATTTGTATGATTTTTATATCATGCAAACAAAAATCGAGCCGATTATTGTAACGCAAAAAGGCTGATGACCCAAGAGCCATCAGCCATTTTCTGGAGCCGATTATAAAAAAATCGGCTCCTCTTAAGATTACTTAAGTGTAACTGTAGCACCAGCTTCTTCAAGTTTCTTCTTAAGTTCTTCGCCTTCTTCTTTAGAAACGCCTTCTTTAAGAACTGCAGGTGCGCCTTCAACCATGTCTTTAGCTTCTTTAAGACCAAGGCCAGTCGCTTCACGAACTGCTTTAATTACCGCTACTTTGTTCGCGCCGAAAGAAGTCAACTCTACGTTGAATTCTGATTGCTCTTCAGCAGCAGCAGCAGCAGGACCTGCAGCTACAGCTACAGCAGCAGCAGATACGTTGAATTTTTCTTCGAAAGCAGAAATAAGTTCAACAAGTTCAAGAACAGTTTTTTCAGCAACTGCGTTTAAGATTTCTTCGTTTGTTAAAGCCATGAGAGTAACTCCAAATGGGTATTGAATGATGTGTGTTTAAGTTTGAGCTTATGCAGCTTCTGACTCGTTTTTCTCTTGAAGCGCTGTAAGCAAGCGGCCCAATTTCGAAATAGGAGCTTGAAGAACGCTTGCAAGCATAGTAAGCGCTTTCTCTTGGTTTGGAAGATTCGCGATAACGCTAACTTCTTCGCCTTGATAAAGTTTGCCTTCAAACGCAGCAGCTTTAAGTTCAAATGCTTTGTTAGTTTTCGCAAATTCTTCAAATAAGCGTGCCGCAGCACCCATATCATCTGCAGAAGTTGAGAAAGCTAAAATTGTTGGGCCAACAAGGTTGTCGTTCAAGATATTGAATGGAGTATCTTGAAGAGCGCGTTTAGCCAAAGTATTACGTACAACACGTGTAGCAACACCTAACTTACGAGCTTCAACACGAAGAGCAGTTAATTGCTCAACAGTTAAACCTTGGTAGTCAGCCACAACAGCAGCAAACGCAGTAGAAGCAACTTCAGTTACTTCAGCAACGATCTGTTTTTTGCCTTCGATAAGAAGAGCCATTGTAAAACCTCCTAACGGTGATTTATGTGCTTACGCGAAGCACACTCCCAATTCGCAAGTTCATCACTGAACTTGCACGCGGAGGATGAACAAATCACACCACCGCGTCTACTCAGGCTGGAAAATTAAGAAAGCAATCGAAATCACTCTCGCCTGAGGTCTTTGACGCTGATAAATAAATTTATCAATTCAAAGTTTGCCTAAGTCTGCAAAATACGACGGAGCGTTTCTTGCGTGAGTTTTAAAGCAGTGCTTTAAAACTCACTCAGGGCTTTAAAATTCTGCAATAAGCCAAAACTTATTTAGAAACGTTTGCCACTTCAACAACAAGACCAGGGCCCATAGTTGAGCTCAAAGTGATCTTTTGGATGTAGATACCTTTAGAAGTCGCAGGTTTTGCTTTCTTAAGGTCAGCAATTAATGCTTCAACGTTTGAACGAACAGCTTCAGCAGTGAAACCCACTTGACCGATCGCAGCGTGGATGATACCCGCTTTGTCTACACGGTAACGCGCTTGACCAGCTTTTGCATTTTTAACTGCAGTTGCTACATCAGGAGTTACAGTACCCACTTTCGGGTTCGGCATTAAGCCGCGTGGACCAAGAATCGTACCCAGCTTACCAACAACGCGCATTGCATCTGGAGCAGCAATTACCACGTCAAAGTCAAGGTTACCCGCTTGAATGCTTTCAGCAAGATCATCAAAACCAACAACGTCCGCGCCTTCAGCTTTAGCAGCTTCAGCAGCAGCGCCTTGAGCAAACACAGCAACACGTACAGTTTTACCAGTACCTGCAGGAAGTGTAGTCGCGCCGCGAACAACTTGGTCAGATTTACGAGGATCAACACCCAGGTTTACCGCAACATCCAAAGATTCTTTGAATTTTACAGCAGGCAGGCTGCTAAGAACTTGTACTGCTTCTTCCAAAGTGTAAACTTTGTTTGCTTCAATAGCAGCAGCAATGGCTTTTTGACGTTTAGTTAATTTAGCCATGTCTTATAGCTCCACTTCCAAGCCCATAGAACGCGCAGAACCAGCAATGGTGCGTACACGTGCGTCTAAATCAGCACCAGTTAAATCTGGTTCTTTAGTAGTCGCAATTTCTTCTAACTGAGCGCGAGTCAACTTACCAACTTTAGTTTTGTTAGGTACAGCTGAACCCTTTTGAATACCGGCAGCTTTTTTAAGCAAAATCGCAGCAGGCGGAGTTTTCATGATGAATGTGAACGACTTGTCGTTGTACACAGTGATCACAACTGGAATTGGCAGACCAGCTTCAACTTTTTGTGTAGCAGCATTGAATTCTTTACAGAATGCCATGATGTTTACACCGCGTTGACCTAGTGCAGGACCAATCGGTGGAGATGGATTTGCTTTACCAGCTGGAACTTGCAGCTTGATATAGCCGTCAATCTTCTTAGCCATTTCAATTACCTCTGGGTACTGACGCCGTTAGGCTCCCCATACATTTAAAGTAACGATACCGTTACAACAACAATGCCCGACTCATAACAAATCGGGCGTTTACCAGCCAATTCCAATTAAACTGATTTTTCGACTTGGCGAAATTCCAATTCAACTTGCGTTGGACGGTTAAATACATTAATCGTCAGCGTTAAGCGCGATTTTTCGTAAAGGACTTCTTCCACCACACCTTTAAAGTCTGTGAATGGACCGTCAATTACCAGTAATTCTTCGCCTGGCTCAAACATCGTCTTAGGACGAGGCGCTTCACCAGTATTGCGTACACGAGCAAGAATCGCATCAGCTTCTTTTTGCGTAATCGGTGCAGGCTTTTCCGCTGTACCGCCGATGAAACCCAATACTTTTGGACATTCTTTAACAATGTGCCAAGTCTCATCATTCATTTCCATTTCGACCAATACATAGCCTGGAAAGAATTTACGCTCTGATTTGCGCTTTTTGCCATCCTTCATTTCCACCACTTCTTCAGTAGGGACAAGGACTTCACCAAAGCTATCGGCTACAGCGCTGCGCTGGATTCGATCATTAAGTGAGCGTAACACCTGTTTTTCATAGCCTGAATAGGCATGAATAATGTACCAACGTTTCATAGCTCTCTTACCCGATAAAAAACTTCATTAACCAGCCTAAAACATAGTCAAAGCACCATAAAACAATAGATGCAATAACAACTACTGCAAGAACTTGCCAAGATGTGGTCACAGTCTCTTGCTTTGTAGGCCAAGTCACACGTCGCAACTCAATCCGCGCATCTTTCAATAAACGGATAAAGCCTTTGCCTTGATGGGTGGCGTATAATAAACCTAAAGCCACGATGATACAAGCCAAAATTACCCCAACGCGCACCCAAACATCATTTGCAGGCGCCCAATACGCTGGCAGATGCTGATTCGCAAGCATTGCTCCGACCAATAAAATCAAGGCAACCACCCATAGAACAATATCTACAAGGGAACCAGAATTTACAACTTCAGCTGAATTATTTCTTTGGGGAATTGGCGCGTCGCTCAATGCGTCACGCGATTTATCATTCGACATTTTTGTACTCGTCGTAGGATTCGCGACTTATTATATGACCAGTTTAGCCAGCATCAAGCTTCTTTTTGAAAAATTTGGCAGGCCAGGAGGGACTCGAACCCCCAACATTCGGTTTTGGAGACCGACGCTCTACCAATTGAACTACTGACCTGCAGAATAAATCGAGAGCCTAAGCCCTCGATTTATTTTTACAACTTGTATTATGCAGTAACTTTAGCCACTACACCAGCACCAACTGTACGGCCGCCTTCACGGATCGCGAAGCGTAAGCCAGCGTCCATAGCGATCGGGTGGATAAGCTCTACTGACATTTCTACGTTGTCACCAGGCATAACCATTTCAACGCCTTCTTTCAACTGAATCGCGCCAGTTACGTCAGTTGTACGGAAGTAGAACTGTGGACGGTAACCGTTAAGGAATGGAGTATGACGGCCGCCTTCTTCTTTAGAAAGCACGTATACTTCTGCGTCAAATTTAGTGTGCGGCTTGATCGCGCCCGGCTTAGCCAATACTTGACCACGCTGAACGTCTTCACGCTTAGTACCACGCAGAAGAACACCACAGTTCTCGCCCGCACGGCCTTCGTCTAGAAGTTTACGGAACATTTCTACGCCAGTTACAGTTGTTTTAACTGTATCTTTAATACCAACGATTTCAACTTCTTCGCCTACTTTCACGATACCAGCTTCAACACGGCCAGTTACTACTGTACCGCGGCCTGAAATTGAGAATACGTCTTCGATAGGCATCAAGAATGGCTTGTCGATTGCGCGTTCTGGTTCTGGGATGTAAGTGTCAAGCGCTTCTACTAGAGCAACTACAGCTTCTTCGCCGTATTGACCAGCATCACCGTTCAACGCAAGAAGAGCTGAACCACGGATTACTGGAGTGTCGTCGCCTGGGAAGTCATAAGTAGAAAGAAGTTCACGAACTTCCATTTCTACCAATTCAAGAAGCTCTTCGTCGTCTACAAGGTCGCATTTGTTCAAGAATACAACGATGTATGGAACGCCTACTTGGCGAGAAAGAAGGATGTGTTCACGAGTTTGCGGCATTGGGCCGTCAGTCGCAGCACATACAAGGATCGCGCCGTCCATCTGAGCAGCACCAGTAATCATGTTTTTAACATAATCGGCGTGGCCCGGGCAGTCTACGTGAGCGTAGTGGCGGATTGGAGAATCGTATTCTACGTGTGAAGTATTAATTGTAATACCGCGTGCTTTTTCTTCTGGTGCAGAGTCGATTGCAGCGTAATCTTTCGCTTCACCGCCGAATTTCTTCGCACATACAGTTGCGATAGCAGCTGTTAAAGTAGTTTTACCATGGTCAACGTGACCGATTGTGCCCACGTTAACGTGTGGCTTATTACGTTCAAACTTAGCCTTAGCCATGTTCATCTTCCTCGTTTACGTCGAACACAGGTATAAACAACTCGGTATCGACACATCGTCTAAAAAATCAGACACCAAATACTTGAAAAGCAGACTAATAAGCCTGCTTTTTAAAAACTTTGTAGATAATCTACTAAACTGTAATCTGGAGCTCTTATCGAGATTTGAACTCGAGACCTCTCCCTTACCAAGGGAGTGCTCTACCACTGAGCTATAAGAGCAAATATAAGAACTTAGAATGGAGCGGGAGACGAGGGTCGAACTCGCGACATGCAGCTTGGAAGGCTGCCGCTCTACCAACTGAGCTACTCCCGCACGATGTTGGCACAATCCACTTCTAGAAGTCTTAAAATTGGTGGTGAGGGAAGGATTCGAACCTTCGAAACTTTCGTAGCGGAGTTACAGTCCGCCCCCTTTGACCGCTCGGGAACCTCACCATTTTACACTTGCTTCAGTGCTGCTCTTTACTTTACTTACTCAACTCTCTAAGATGGTGCCGGCACACGGATTCGAACTGTGGACCTACTGATTACAAGTCAGTTGCTCTACCAACTGAGCTATGCCGGCGTTTCTTAGTGTTTCGTACGTTTCGTATCGGAACGGTGTGCAGTTTAGCAAAACTCAGAATCCTTGCAAGTGTTTTTTTTAAAAAAACCGTCAAAAACTCATAAAATCAATCCGTTTGACGATAATTCAACCGCTTTGATCACTGCGCGAGCTTTTATTTGGGTTTCATTCCATTCAGATTCAGGATTTGAGTCATAAACCACCCCCGCTCCCGCCTGCACATAGACTTTATTTTCACGGATAACGCAGGTTCGAATGGCAATCGACATGTCCATTTCGCCATGCCAGCCTAAATAACCCACAGCGCCGCCGAAAATTCCGCGCTTTACCGGTTCAACTTCGTCAATAATTTCCATCGCGCGGATTTTTGGCGCACCAGAAAGCGTGCCTGCAGGGAATGTTGCTCTAAAAACATCCAAGGCATCCACATCATCACGCACTTCACCCTGCACATTCGACACAATATGCATCACATGCGAATAGCGCTCGATCACCATCTGATCGGTGACTTGCACTTTGCCGATTTTTGATACACGCCCCACATCGTTTCGGCCCAAATCAATCAGCATTAAATGTTCGGCAATTTCTTTTTCGTCTGACAGCAAATCTTTTTCCAAAGCCAGATCTTCTTCTTTGGTCTTGCCGCGCGGACGCGTCCCCGCAAGCGGACGCACCGTGGCAATGCCATTTTCCAAACGCGATAAAATTTCAGGGGACGAACCGACAATATGGAAGGGCTGATTGTTCTCTAAAGTTTGCCCCTGCACCAGAAATAAATACGGCGATGGATTTAAATGGCGCAGCGCGCGGTAAACCTGCAATGGATCACCGTCAAAATCTGAAACCATGCGGTGCCCAGGCACCACCTGCATCACATCACCCGCCTTAATGTATTCCTTAACTTTGGCAATAGAAGCAATGAATTGATCATGACCCGTTAACGATTCAAAATGCGGCGCAGTATGTTTCTGCGCTTTCAGACTGACAGGGGTCGCCAGCAGCTCTTCCAGCGCATCCAGCTGATTCTGCGCTTGAGCATAGGCATCTGCATCCTGCACATCCGCATGCACAATTAAAAACAGCGTGTCTTTTAAGTTATCAAAAACAATCACGGTCTTAGACAGCATCATCCAAATATCAGGCAAGCCGACTGGATCAGCTTCCGGCACATTATTTAAGCGCGGCTCGATATAGCGCACCGCATCATAGCCAAAGTAGCCCACCAAGCCGCCGGTAAAACTCGGCAGCGCCGGAAGATCCTGCTGGGTAGGCACGCGGTACTGCGCCTGAAAGTCACGGATATATTGGAAGGGATCTGAACACTGCTGTTTGCTGATCCCGCCATCTGCCTGCTGAACCGTCAGCACACCCGCATTGCAGGAAAATACAGTCGACTCGCCTAAGCCGATAATGGAATAGCGCGCCCAGTTTTCACCGCCTTCCACGGATTCGAACAAATAGGCCTGCTTATGCCCTTTCAGACGGGCAAATACAGATAATGGCGTTTCCGTGTCCGCCAGGCGCTGGCGGTAGACAGGAATTAGGTTATAGCCCTGGGCTTTGAGTTGATCGAATTGGCTTTGCGTGGTCATGCGGTTTCTCTATTTTGATTGGCGCTATTCAGTTTTATTGGATTGCTGGACTGAGTTCCGCCATCGAAAAACCATTCTGCTGCTCATGTTTATTCCTTCAATGCACTGTATTACGCAAGCAATTCCCGAAGATCATCCACCACAAGCTGCGGCTGGCAATCTTGAATATTTTCACCATGATTATAGCCATAGCTGACCACAATACAATCTATACCCGCGCGGCGCGACGCTTCCACATCATTCGATGAGTCACCCACCATCAGCATGTTTGCTTTTTCAGTCTGATAATAATCTGCGCAATGCAGCAGCTGGCGTGGATGCGGCTTGCGCTGTTCAAAACGGTCACCGCCAATGACATCTGCAAAATAGCTGGAGATTCCCAAATTTTCAACAATCATGCGGGCCGGCTGCTCAGGCTTATTCGTCACGCAAATCAGTGTTTTCCCTTGCGCTTTACCCCAATCTAAAAACTCCTGAATCCCCTGAAACAGCTGCGTTTCCACACACGGGTCCGCATTATAAATTTTCAAAAAGGTCTCCAGCAGCAGCTGATGCTGCGCAGCATCCACAATACCGGTTAAATGCTCCAAAACGCTGCTACAAAAAATGGAAGTGCCTTTTCCAACCCAAACCCGCACCTGCGCTTCAGTGACCAAGGGCAGCTGCAATGCATTCAGGCTCATATTCATCGCACGGTATAAATCTGTGGCCGAATCAACCAGCGTGCCGTCCAAATCAAATAAAATCAGCTGTTTTTCCGCTAAATTCAGATTCAACATAAGGTCCTCTTTTCCATATATCTTCAGCTTAAACAATAAAGGCATGCGATTGCATGCCTTATTGCAGTCCAAGCGCGGCTTACTTAAAGAACAGCCATGCTAAAACTGCCAAAATAATAATGACAATCACGCTCATTAGGCCAACAGATGCATTTTTCTGCTGTTCTTTTTCCTGTTCAACCTGTGTCACCGGCTGTTCAACGGGAATTGGCGCCGGATCAGGCTTCACCGCGCTGATATCAACACCTTCCGGAATTGGCGCCGGTTTTGGCACAGCGACATTTTGCGGCATGCCGTCACGGCTCAGCTGTACGCCTTCATGGCGCTCTTTCAAATCAGGCATACCCTGATCATTCATCTTCTGCGCCGCCGCCGTCACTGGCGCTGCTGACTGGGCGGTTTCTGATACAGCAACCGCTTCAGACGGCTGCACCGCAGCTTCAGCCTGCGGGGGTTGCACTGGCGCTTTCTCTTCAGCATCATCCAAAGTGCGGGCGGGCTGCAAAACTGAAAATTTTAAGCTGGCGAATTGAACAATATCACCCTCTTTTAACAGCGCTTCATTTTCAATCTTAACGTCATTCACAAATGTGCCATTCGATGAATTCAGATCCTGCACCCAAAGCGCCTGATCCCTTAAATAAAATGCAGCATGCTTACGGGAAATTTCAGCCTGCTGCAGGACAATATCCGCAGCCTGATGGCGCCCAATCAGCATATCACGGTCAATGCTGATTTCCTGCCCTGTTTGCTCTCCAGTAATGCCTTGTAGTTTCCAAGTCATGAAATGATTTCTCTATCTGATTTTGATTTCATCATACATGCTGCGGTCTAAATTCATCAACCGCATGTTCTGCCCATGTTTTTCCGCTGCGCAGCAATACATTAAGGCGCAGGTGGCTGACGCGCTCCATTCGGCACAGTCACCACCTGCCGCGTCACTGCCGGCTCTATCGCCACAGGCGTAACCTGAATCGCCGGCTGCTGCTGCGCGCCGCCCGATGGAACCGCCTGATAAGCCGGCTTCGGCGGATTGACCGGTATCTTCGAAACCGGAATTCGCTGCTGATACATATCTTCGATATTTTCCGGCAATTTGGCAAAGTTGCCGTCATCATCCAGCGCCAATTGCAGGCTGTACAGCTGGCTGTAGCGCTGCTGCGACAGCTTGCGCACATCTTTGGCATCCCCCACAATGGTCGGATGGATAAAGATCAGCAAATTGCGCTTCACATTGGATTTGCCGTCTGAACGGAATAAGCGCCCCAGGCCCGGAATCGCCCCCAAACCGGGAACGGATTGCCGCGTATAGGCCGTATCATCTGAGATCAAGCCGCCCAGTACAATAATCTGGCCATGCTCAGCCAAAATGGAGCTTTTAATGGCGCGCTTGCTGGTCACCAAATCTGAGGCTTGGCCTTTGTTGGCCTTAACATTAGAAACTTCCTGTTCAACCTCTAAGCGCACAGAGCCGCCTTCACCGATATGCGGCACCACTTTTAAGGTTACGCCGACATCCTTGCGCTCAATGGTGGTATAAGGATTGGCTGTGCCTGAAGATGTGGTTGAAACAGAACCCGTCACAAACGGTACGTTCTCCCCCACGACAATATAGGCTTCTTCATTGTCCATGGTTAAAATGGACGGTGTCGACAGCAAATTGGATTTGGTTTTCTCTTTCAGCGCCTGAATCATCGCGCCATACAGCTTGCGTGAGCCGTCAGCGCTTTCTTTATAATCCCCCAAGATCAGTGATGTGCCCGCGCCAATCGCGCTGCCCGCCCCCGCTGCGCCGCCAGTTAAATAGCCTGCTGCAATATTTTTTAAACTGGAACCGATATTGTCAAAATTGATCAAGCCGATCCCGCTGCTTAAATCACCCAGCGCCCACTGCACACCCAGCTGATCCGTATCGCTGCCTTCCACTTCAATAATCGCCGCTTCAATCAGCACCTGCTCACGGCGGGTATCCAGCTGTGAAATAGCCGATTCAACCTCCCGCATCAATGGCGGGTCGGCTTTCACCAGCAGGGAATTCTGTGTGGTATCCGCAATAATACTGACCCCATTGGCGCTAAAGCTGCTGATGCTGTTTTCATTTGGATTGTTCGAACCTGAGTTCAGGTTGATCCCCGAAGAAGCTCCCATGGATGAGCTGTTGGAACTTGAATTCGAATTATTCAGCAGATTGCTGATGGCATTATTAGAACTGGACGATGAATTGGATGAACCAGAATTAGAGCTGGACACTGCCTGCCCGCTTACCAAGCCTTGCAGGATTTCCGCTAAGTTTTTTGCGCTGGCATATTTCAGCCGGAAGACTTTCAATCCGCCTAAACGGTCTGCAGGCGGCACATCCAGCATCTCGATGGTCTGCCGGATGCGCTTCCGCGACTGCATATCACCTTTAATAATGATGCGATTGGTGCGGTTGTCCGCAATGATGCGCACACGCGAGCCTTTTAAATCTTTTGAAGCGCCCGTAGAGGTCATGGCTTCCAGCAGGCCGATCATTTCTTCAGCTTGACTGGATTGGAGCGTAACAGCCTCAATGTCATTCTGCCCTGTGCCATCCAGATTGCGGATAATGGTTTCCAGCTGATATATGTTGCTGGCGCGGTCAGACACAATTAAAGCATTGGTGCCGCCTACCGCAGATAAATGCGCAAATTGCGGCATCAGCGGGCGTAAAGCAGGAATTAAGTCATTGGCGTTGGTATTTTCCAGCCAAATCACCCGGGTCACAATTTGATCCCCCGTTGCGCGGTGGCGGGAATCATAGGGAATGCCTGAGCTTTTCACATTGCTGTCCGGCACCAGCTTGACGGTATTGCCCGATGGGATCGCCACGACACCATTGACGTTCAGCACCCCCAGAAACAAGTCGTAGACTTCACTTTTATTCAGCGGCTTATTGGAAATCACCGTAACATTGCCGCGGACCCGAGGATCAACTGCAAAATTCTTGCCCGTAATATCAGCCACTTCATTAATAAATGCGGTTAAATCTGCATCCCGCAAATTGATTTTCCACGTCTGCGCGTGGCTTGCCGTGCTCACCATAGCCACCAATGGCGCTAAAGCATATGCCGCAAATACAGCACGATGATTATTTAATAAAGCCATGAACTCTTATGCTTCCCAACCTGCTAGGTGATGACACATCACTTAAAATCCTGCTGCACGGTCATCACTTGATCACCCCGTTTTATTTCCAGCTTCACCTGCCCTTCGCGGCGAGCCTGTTCTAATAATTGCACTTCTGTCTGGCCAGCGCCGACACTCTGCCCATTCAGCGACATAATGCGGTCCCCCGGCTGCAGGCCCAGCTTATTTCTCAATGCCGCCGGCGTGCGCGCCGTGACTTCAAACCCGCCGCCGGAAGATGCGTTCACGCCCATTTCCTGCATATACTGTTCACGGTTTTCCTGCATGCGCTGCACCGCTTGCCCGAGCGCGCTTTGCGTTTGGCCGCTGCCTGAGTAGCCTTGCTGTTGCTCATTATTCATTTGCGGATTGGCGCTGCCACTCGGCACAATGGGCTGGTCCAATCCGTTTTCAATCCCTTTAAAGGCCAGCTCACGCACCGCGCCATTTGCGCTGCGCAAAAAGACCTTATCCCAATAGACTTCCGCCAGCGTATAAGATGAGCCCTCAACCGCCTCTCCCACCCGATAGCGCTCGGCTGTTTCATTGACTTTAATCACCGCTGACGAGTATTGGCTTGGATACCCCACCACAACCCCCTGCAATACCATATTCAGCTGTTCATCCGCACTGGATGCCCGCCCTGCTTCCTGAAATAAGGCAAAGGAGCTGATATTCGGCACTTGAGGCTGCTGCGAGCCCAGCTCAACCCGATCCATCTGCATGGCTTGCGGCGGCGCCAGCACCAGCCACAGCATAGAAGCCAGTTTCCAGCACAAGCACATAATCAGCACGGCCAGCACAGCTGGCGCCAGGCGGTCTGTATTTTTCCAGTTGTACTGCTTGAGCTTTTCAATCCAGTTATGCATTAGAAACCGCCTTTCAGCATAGGCTGACGGGTACTAATCACATAGGTGTCCAAACCAGCTTTGCCTTCATAAGAAGGAATATTCATTAATAAACGCTGCGTCAGCTGCACATCCAGCATCAATTCTGCATCCAGCTGCAAATTCATCATTTTTTGTTCCCGCGGATCACGGACATCAATCTGCAGCTTGCCCTGATCATCCGCTAATTTTCCAATCAGCGACGGAACATTCATGCGGTCTTGACGCTGCGCAAAGATATACAGCAGCTCTCCGCCCGCCCATTGCAGCTGGCCGTCAGCCTGGCTGAATCCTTGCTGCTTTGTATATTTCAGCGAAAGATCCTTGAGCTGAACCGCATTGTTCGGCCACTGCCAATCTGCGATGGACTTTAAGGTTTCCGGCGCAATCTGCCCATTGAGAGATTTGATGATTAAGGATTGACCCAAGCCGTATCCAACCGCGCCTTGCAGCTGTGTATTGCCGCTGTGAATTTCCACATCTGCACCCAACCGCATCAGCAGCAAATCCAAGGGCCGGCTTTTCCAGCTGATTGAGCCTTTCAGCTGGCCTTTGCTCCAGTCCGCTTGCCCGCGCCAAATATTGCCGCTGACATTTTGCAGCGTCTGATTATTTTTATAAAATTTTGAAATTAGCCATGCTGCTGGTACTTGCAGCATAACGAAAATAAAAAAAATGATGACCGCGAATAACAGCCATTTTATTTGTTTTGGCTTACCGCTCATCCCGCCCCAACCAATCTGTCAATTTCTTTCCCGAAAACTTTATTTCTTTTATAAACACATTATGCACACTTTTTCCACGCAGCCAATTCATAGGGATAAAAAAAACCAAGCAGTACTGCTTGGTTTTTTTTATCCTAGACTGCTTTTATGACAGCCCAATGACGCTAAGTTAAATTAAGAAACTTTCCAGCTTAGCGCCTTTTTCCAATTCCGCAACCAGCCAGCGCGGCTGTTTACCGCGGCCGGTCCATGTATCATTTGGATTTGCTTTGCTGCGGTAGCGCGGCTCTACTGATTTCCGCGTTGTTTTCTTACGCTTGGTCGCGCCCAGCTCTAAAATTTGATCAATGCTTAAACCGACATTTTCAGCAATCGCTAAAATTTGGTTATATGCATCTTCAACCGCTTGATCTTTTTTAGAAGCGATTAACGCTTCAGCTTCAACTTGAAGTTTTTTAAGTTCTTCAACAGATAAATTACTGATGTCTGGCATGATATTAATTCCTCAACAATGAATATGTATTATTTTACTTTAAACTCGCTCATCATATTTACATTAATATAAACATTCAATATCAATATGGGGATTAAAAACCAGATTTCTATAGTTTTAACGAATTATTTTTCAGAATTTAAATTAAATAACATGCTGCACGCGTAATTCAATTTGTTTTATTTTTTGGCGGATCATTTCAGGCATAGCTATTTTCTGCATATTTACTTTATCAACACACACAATGACCGCTTCTGCGGCTGCCGCTATTTTCTGCTGCTGCGTGCTCCATATTAAATAACTCATTCGGATCGCGCTATTTCGAAGCTCTTCTACACGCACGCCTATTTTCAACTGGTCTGGATAAAGTATTGGGCTGAAGTATTTACATTGATTCGAAGCAACCACGGTAAAAACATCCTGCTGAAAAATATCAAGCTCATCAAAATAGCAAATGCGCGCGCTTTCAATATAGCGGTAATACTGCACATTATTGACATGGCCAAATGCATCCATATCGCCCCATGCCACATTTTGCTCAAAAATTACCGGATATTCAGAAATATTAATCATTTTATTTTTCACTATATTTTAATTTCTACAAAATTTGCATTATTTTCAAAAATTAAATTTAACTGTTTAATAAAATCTTCCTGACCTGACAAATTCGATTTAATTCTTAAATAACTCATTAATACATCATCAGAATACTGGTTCAGCAATAAAGCCGCCTCTGCTGCGCGCCCGGTTGCCATATATACATGCCATTTGGCAAAACTGAAGACAGGCAATGCTGGATATTGGCTTTCCCAAGCATTAATCCGCTGCTCAATTTGTTCATAATCAGGATTCTGCTTCAGCAATTGCTGCTGGAACCACAAATAGAACGCCTCCTGATTAAACTGCTCTGACAACAAATGCACTGCGAGCTGTTCATGCAATGCACTCATTTCCGGCATGCGCGAAAGCACTTTCAGCCATAAGAGCTTAATAGGAAAGGTGCGGTTATAAATTTGATCATTCAATGCCTCATACCGCTCTTTCAGCAGCTGCAAACTGTCTGGGTCTGCCTGATCAAATGCTGCCAGCAACTGTTCCAGCCAGGCCTGTTTGGTTATTTCATCCAAATGCCCATATTTGGTAGAACGCAAATACATCCATGGAAACTGCAGCGCAAACTCCCCCCATAGCGCGGTTAAACGCTGCTCATACGCTGTGCTGACATTTTGCAGCCAAGGCGAAAGTTCATGCTGATTGAGAAACTCTAAATGCGTTAAGGCTTTTTCGCCATCCTGCTGCGCCAGGTAAACTTCAATCCGCTGCAGTTCCGCCAGCTCAAAAGCCATAGGATTGGCATCCTTTAATGCATTCAGCGCATCCTTATATTGCTGGCGCATCCAATATAAGCGCGCATCCATAATCCCTTTCAGCAAACCGGATTCAGTAAAAGCCTGCTGAATAAACTGACGCTGATCCTGTGCTGCATTTAACAGCCAAATGACCGCCAATTGCTCATAGGGATGCAGTTTGCTGAAACTGAAAATATTTTCCCGTTTACGCTGTTCTCTGCTTAAATAACGCTTAATGCCCAGCCAGGCCATTTGCCCAGTAAAACTTAAAAGCGCCAATATAATGAGAAAAAACCAGATATTGGTTTGAATTTGCCATTCGCGCCAATAGATATAGACATAACCGGGACCATAGCCAAAACTGAGCACACTAAATAACGCAACAGCCAATAAACTGATAAATAAATACGCGAGTAAAATTTGCTTCATATGCAATTATCCAATTAAAGCCCGTGTATTTAAACTTGGTACCGGATTGGCTGAAATTTTCTTCAAATCATTTAAACGCTGAATAAAATTCTGTGTTTTTGCATCCGGCAGCTGCTTTAAAATTTGAACTGCTAAAGTTAATTCCTGCTGAAAGGCAATATATTGCCCTTTCTGCAATTGCTGCTGAGCCAGCAATAAACGTAGCTGCGCTTCTTTTAAAATGATACTGCGGTGCATTAATACTGCATTTGGTTGCTGTACCGATTCAATTTGAATCCAGCGCTGCCAAAATGATTTGCCTGCTTGCGGCGCCGGCTTTTGATATTGCGCTTTAATCTCTTCGCCAATTTCACGGTCGAGCAAATCCAGCACTGCTTTTATTTTATTTTGCTGTTCATTATTGGCATTAATATATTGCATTACCGTATGCCGGTCTTTATCAATCACTTGGTGCAGGCTGGCTTTCAGCGCCGGCGCAAGCGGGTATGCATTTATATTCAAATTCAGCTGATTCAATTTTTCCAAAGCCAGCGAATATTGCTGCTGCTGCAAAGCGAACTCAATTAAATCAAGCTGCTTCGCAATTAAAACCGTTGGCTGCAGCGCCGCGGCGGACGGTTGCGCCAAGGCTGATTCCGCATGCTCTGTATCGGACGAAAGCGCTGCCTTGCTGAACTGCCGGTTTAAAGCAGCCAGCTGATCATTCAAACTGGCCGTTCTCTGCTCCAGCGCATTTTGCTGCTGCATCAGCGCATCCTGCGCCGCATTGAACCGATATAGATCAAAACTGATTTTTGCGATCCATAGAACACTTAAGGCCAGGGCCAGAACAAGCAGTTTTTTCATGAATTTCCTTGCACAAGCGCTATTTGCTTCAAAATGGATTCCTTCCGCAAATCATTTAACTGATAAATAGAAAAATTATATGGATGAGCTTGCCTATAATGCTGCAGCAGATCAGATAAGCGCTCGCCCAGCACCAAAAAATGCGCTTGATTCAGCACATCCAGATGCGCCGCAATCAGCCTCAGCCAATTCAGCCAGCTGGCTTCACTGGTCACGAGCATGCAATAGCCCTGCAGTCCTAAAAGATTTTCCATAAGAATTTTAGGAGTTTGCTCCGGGCATTGCCGCCGGTACAGCACAAAATTCAACAGCTGAATGCCTTTCTTGCGCAGTGCATCCATCATGAATTGCCTGCCGCCTTCGCCGCGCCAAAAGGCCACTTTGGCAGTATTCTCCAGCTGATGCAGCACAGGCAAATCCAGCATGCCTTCTGATGTTTCCACCAGCGGCACATGGCTCTTGATGCCATAAGCCTGCAAAGCCTTTGCGGTCGCTTCACCGACGGCAATCCACTGTATATGCAAAATACTGGCCTGCGTCAGGCCTGCGCGCTTTAATCCTTCCATGCCGTATTGCACAGCAGAAGGGCTCACCGCCACGATCACCTGAACCGATGCCAGCGCTGCATACAGCGTAGCTAAATCTTCAGACCAGGGCATCGGTGACAGTTCCAGTAGCGGCAAGTCCAGCACATCAATCTGCCGCGCCTGCAGAAACTGCGTTAAATCAGCTGCCCGGTCGGCTGGCCGCGTGTTTAAGAAAAGCATGCCGATTAATACAGCGCCTTCAGAAGCTCACCTGCCCCTTGAGCGACCAAATCTTTCGCCAAAGCCACACCAAGCTGTTCAGCCTCTGCCGCTGCGCCCATAGATTCAGCTTTCAGCAAAGTTGCGCCGTCAACGCTGCCTACACGGCCTTCTAAATGAATTTTCCCATTTTGCAAAGTTGCATAGCCCGCGATCGGCACTTGGCATCCGCCTTCCAAATACGCATTGAAAGCGCGTTCCGCCCGCACACACACATCCGTCTCAGCATGCATAAGCGGGAAAATTAAGTCCAGTACAGCTTGATCTGCATCTCGGCATTCCAGGCCCAAAGCGCCCTGTCCAACTGCAGGCAGACTGAGTTTAGGCGCGATAGCATGGCGGATGCGTTCCGCTAAGCCTAAACGCTTTAAGCCGGCGCTTGCCAGAATAATGGCATCGTAATTTCCAGCATCCAGTTTAGCTAAGCGCGTACCGACATTGCCGCGCAAATCAATGATCTGCAAATCCGGGCGCTGCTTCAAAATTTGGCATTTACGGCGCAGGCTGGATGTGCCGACTTTGGCCCCTTGAGGCAAATCATCAAAATGTCGGTAAGTATTGGATACAAAAGCATCCAGCGGGTCTTCACGCTCACAGATCACGGCCAAAGCCAAACCTTCAGGCAAGGCCATCGGCACATCCTTCATGGAATGTACAGCCAGATCAGCGCGGCCATCCATTAAGGCCGCTTCCAGTTCTTTCACAAATAACCCTTTGCCGCCAATTTTGGCCAATGGCGTATCTAAAATTTTATCGCCCTGTGTCACAAAGGTCACCAACTCAACCTTTAAGTCCGCATGCAGCGCTTCCAGACGTGCTTTAATATGCTCTGCCTGCCACAGGGCCAGCGGGCTTTGACGAGTTGCGATTTTCAGGGTTTTCATAAATTTTAAACGGCTGTAAGAATAAACATTATTCTAAACTTATCTTGCCGATATTAAAATGCAAGTAAATTTAAGAAAGATGACAGCATTTATTCCTTTCTGCAGCTTTACAATTTCTGAATCCGCTCGCGCAAATTCGGTAAATGCCTTCGGCTCACCGCAAGGCGCTCCTCAAGCTCGCGGCAGCGCACTTGGTATTGCCCTGAACTGACCACTTCCAAACCATCCAAATAATTGACTGAAACCAGCGCATTGCGGTGAATGCGGATAAACTGGTCACCAAACTCTGTTTCCAGGTCTTTCAGTGTTTCATCAATCAGGACACTGCCGTTTTTATGGCGCACGGTGACATATTTTTGATCTGCTAAAAAATAATACACATTTTCAACAGGCACCAATTCAACACCGCGATAGGTCTTGGCCGCGATTTGATGGCGGCTGATTTTGAGTTCTTCCATAGTTTCTTTTTGTTTTAGACAGCTCACTTGAGCTTGGGTTAATCTTATTAAATGATCCAAAACCTGCTGCAGTTCCTGCTGCATCACCGGTTTGAGCAAATATCCTTCTGCGTTTGATTTGAATGCATCCAATGCGTGGTGGTCATATGCAGTGCAAAAAATGATTGCCGGCATCGGTTCAAGCTGGCGCAAATACTGAGCGCAGGCCAAACCATCCATTTCCGGCATTTGTATATCCAACAGCACAACATCGGGCTCAAGGCTTTTCGCTAATTCAACCGCCTGCTGTCCATGTGTTGCATGACCTGTCACTTGGTGCCCCAATTGAGTGACTAAGCGTGACAAGCGCTCTAATGCAAGAGGCTCATCATCACAAATCAGGATGTCCATTTCTCCTCCTTACTCAGCTACCATCATTTTTTTTATAGGTTAACTGCACTGTTTTTACTTATATCGATATTGCACTACAGTCGTAAACATCCCTTCTCCTGCAAAGCTTTGGAATGCTGCAGATGAACCATAATACGCTTTCAGCCGCTGCTGCACATTTTCCACTGCAATACCATGTCCTTGACGTAAAGTTATTTTATCCTGTGCGTATGGGTTAGTAATGACTATATTGACTTGATTTTGCAATATTTCAATCAATATGCTTATCGTACTCTTAGTTAGAATTTTTTCAACTCCATGAAAAATACTATTTTCCACTAAGGGTTGTAAAGTTAGCAGCGGAATTTGTACACGCGCGTACATTTCCGGATTAACCAATTTCCATTCAACCTTTAAGCGCTCTCCCAGCCGGATTTGCTCAATGGCTAAATAGCGCCGGCATAAATCAATTTCATCACTCAGCGGCACCAGCTTCAGTTCCTGAAAGCTGGCGCGGAACAGGCGCGATAAATTCAGCAGCATTTCTTCGGCTTTATCTGGATCAATGCTGATGAGGCTGATAGCGCTGTTTAAGCTGTTAAATAAAAAATGCGGATGAATGCGGGCCTGCATGGCCTGAATGCGGGCATTCAGTTCACTGTTCTGCTGCCGGCTCCATTGTTCACGCAAATATAAATAGCGGAAGCAAAATGCGCCCAGCAGCATGCCAAAACTGAGATTCATGCCTGCGCGGCTGAACACCGTTCCCCAGCTGAGGCCAGCAAAGCTGAAGCTATGCCCAAAATACATTAGAATATTCAGAACGAGTGTGGTGCCCAGGACAATCAGCTGCAGCAACAAAAAGCCCAGCAGCAAAGTCAATTTCAAATTCAGCGGTGACAAGCGCTGATCGAAATATTCTACAATCGCCGCGAAAGCCAGCAACACCCAATTAATAAATAAAATATGCTGCATCAGGCTGCTGAAGCTTAAATTTGACCATGACTGCGCCTGCGCTAAAGCCAGCACCAGTGCCAAAATATTGCCGGCAGTAAACAGCTCAAGGACATACTGCCAGCGCCCAATCCTGCTGGAAAAAAAAGAAACCTCCATTTGCCCTCACTGCTCGAAAAAGATTGATGAACTTGCACTTCGGCAATAGGGTTCGAATTTGCTATACTCTTGGACAGTTCTACTGCTTTTTATCTTATTGAGCCGACATGACCACATCTTCTAATTCCTCAAATCCGTCACAAGCCCAAACTTCGGGCATGTGGGGCGGCCGTTTCTCTGAAGCAACTGACGCTTTTGTTGCTGAATTTACAGCATCTGTTCAATTTGACCAACGCTTTTATAAACAAGATATTGCAGGTTCTATCGCGCATGCAACCATGCTTGCCAAAGTTGGCGTATTAACCGAACAGGAACGCAATGACATCGTTAACGGCTTAAATACGATTAAAGCTGAGATTGAAGCAGGCAATTTCGAATGGCGCATCGACTTAGAAGATGTGCACATGAATATTGAGTCGCGCTTAACGCAGCGGATCGGCATAGCCGGCAAAAAGCTGCATACGGGCCGCAGCCGCAATGACCAAGTGGCAACAGACATCCGTTTATATGTGCGTGATGAAATTGATGCCATTTTGCAATTGCTTGAAAAACTGCAAAAAGGGATTTTGGGCTTGGCTGCGAAAAACACCAACACCATCATGCCGGGCTTCACGCATTTGCAAACCGCGCAGCCTGTGACTTTTGGCCACCATTTAATGGCCTGGTTTGAAATGCTGGTGCGTGACTCTGAGCGCTTGATTGACTGCCGCAAACGCACCAACCGCATGCCATTGGGTTCAGCGGCGCTTGCAGGAACCACCTACCCGATTGACCGCGCCTATACAGCGGAACTGTTAGGTTTTGAAGCCGTTGCAGAAAATTCGCTGGATGCGGTGTCTGACCGTGATTTTGGCATTGAGTTCAATGCTGCGGCCTCGCTCATCATGATGCACATGTCGCGCATGTCTGAAGAAATGATTCTTTGGACATCTGCACAATTCAAATTTGTGAACATTCCAGACCGTTTCTGCACCGGTTCTTCAATCATGCCGCAAAAGAAAAATCCGGATGTGCCTGAGCTGATCCGCGGTAAAACCGGCCGTGTGTATGGCGACTTGATGAGTTTGCTGACCCTGATGAAAGGCCAGCCTTTGGCTTACAACAAAGATAACCAAGAAGACAAAGAGCCTTTGTTTGATGCCATTGATACCGTCCGCGGTTCACTCATGGCATTCGCTGACATGATTCCCGCATTGGTTCCCAACATTGAAATCATGCGTGAAGCGGCGCTGCGCGGTTTCTCTACCGCCACTGACTTGGCGGATTACCTGGTGAAAAATGGCGTGGCGTTCCGTGATGCGCATGAGATTGTGGGTAAAGCGGTCGCGCTAGGCGTGCAAGAATCCAAAGATTTGTCTGAACTGAGCCTTGAGCAGCTTCAGCAGTTCTCAGACTTGATTCAAGCCGATGTCTTTGAAAAAGCGCTGACACTTGAAGCGTCAGTCAATGCCCGCAACCACATTGGCGGGACTGCGCCAGCTCAGGTAGAAGCCGCCATTGAACGCGCTTATGCCCGTTTGGAAAAACTTTACGCTTAAAGGATAGGCGCCATGACTCGACAAATATTTTGCCGCAAGTATCAAAAAGAAATGGAAGGATTGGATTTTGCACCGTTTCCCGGTGCAAAAGGCCAGGAATTATTTGACTCTGTGTCCAAAGAAGCTTGGCAGGAATGGCTGAAGCACCAGACTACGCTGATCAATGAAAAGCGTTTAAACGTGTTTGAGCCGGATGCGAAAAAGTTTCTTGAAGAACAGCGTGAAAAATTCTTTAACAATGATGAGTCATTGGAAAAAGCTGAAGGCCTGAAGCCTGAGGCGTGATAAAGCGGAGCACTGCTCCGCCACGCCGCAAGACAAGAAGCTATGCTTCGAGTGGAAAAACTAAAGCACTGCTTTTCTTTTTTTACGCAAGACAAGCAAAGCGCGTAGTTTTAATTGTCAAAAGGGAGTCTGAAAAGATTCCCTTTTTAGCTTAGAAGCACTGCTCCGCCACGCCGCAAGACGAGAAGCTATGCTTCGAGTGGAAAAAATAAAGCGCTGCTTTAATTTTTATTCAAGACAAACACCGAAGGTGTGCGCAGGCTTTAATCTGAAAAATCCCCATCCTTGGGGATTTTTTTATGGGCTGCCTTATTGTTCTGCAAGGCAAGCGAAGCGCGCAGCTCCAAATGCCATCAAGGAATCTGAAACGGCTCCTTTTTTTATCAAGCAAAATACTGCGCCGCCTGAACACAAGATCAGCCATTTTGCACCCAACCCATTGAAACAGCAGAATGTTTAAGTTTTTTTAAGTCTGGACATCCCTTTGCACAGCATTCTTAAGCTGAGGAGAGTCATAGAATTTGTATCAAAATTAGGAAATGTAAATTTGCGCTACATTCTCTTAATAAAACGCAGCATTACAATACAAGAACCTACATGATTTTGGCGTTGCGAGTTCCTATAATCGGTTTCAAGAAGATGGAAACATCTTCGAATAATAGTGATAAGTATCCCCGATTTTCTTCCCAGATTTCCCCCAAAGTCTGGGAATTTTTTTATTCTAATGCCTGCAGATTCTGCAATTTTTGACTTGAGTCAATAGCCAGCCTGAAATGTGCTGCCAGCCGGCATTTTTAAATATTAAAGGCGGCATAAAAAAACCCCATAAAGGGGCTTTCAGAGCTCTAAGCTTAAGGCTGCTTCAAATACGGCCATGCTGCTTTTAAATAAATAAACATGGACCATAGCGTTAAAATCACGGCGGTATACAGCAGCGCATAAGCCAGCATTTCCAGCGGCGGCCAATTCAGCAGAAAGACGGAGATCGCAATCATTTGGAATGCTGTTTTGTATTTGCCCACTGTGGATACCGCAACACTGGTGCGCGCGCCCAGTTCCGCCATCCACTCGCGCAGCGCAGACACGGTAATCTCACGTGAAATAATCACAATGGCGGCAAAAGCCATCGAAATCGTGGGCTGCCATTGCACCAGCACAATCAGCGCCGCCGCCACCATCAGCTTATCTGCAACAGGATCCAGAAAGCGGCCAAAGGCTGAAGTCTGGTTTAAGGTGCGCGCCAAATAGCCATCGAACCAATCCGTAACCGCAGCCACTACAAAAATCCCCGTCAGCAGCATATGCCGGCTCATGCCGGCATCATGGCCTTCAACTCCCATGGCCGGCGGCCAATAGGCCACAAGCAAAAATACCGGAATTAAAGCAATACGCGCTAAAGTTAAAATGTTTGGAATATTCAGGATTCGACCTGCAGTCATAGACACCGCCAATGTTTCCCCTTCATGCACGATGCAAATGCACAATATATTGAGGATTTACCCTTCGTTAATTCTGTTCACTTTATACGAAATGGCCTAAAGTGTCACTAGGCAAACACGGTAACTGTTTGCCGTGAAATCGCGATCAGCCGGCCTTTTGCATCCCATAAATGCGCATATTCCGTCGAATAGCCGTCTCCTGCATAGTCGGTAAATACTTTATATTTAAACCAATCCTGCACCTGATGCTGCAGCGGGTGCACATACGTCAGATGCCATGTCAGCGAACTGGCTGGCGCCATGCGCGTATACATCGGCAGCACACCGGGCGGCCACATATCGAAGGCCACCATTAAATCCGCCACCGTCATCTCGCGGTTTTCATGCCATGCAGGATCAAAGCGGAACCAGCCGCCAAAATCAGGCTGCTGGGCTGCCGTGCACGGATACTGCCCTTCAGCCCATGCCATTTGCATCTGCTTAAAGCATTCCGGCGCCAAAGGATGATGCTGCGCGATCTGCAGGTCTTCAACAGCAGGATAATCTGGCGCTGCCCGCTCATGGCTCACCTGAATAGATGATTCGCGCTGCGCGCCAAAGCTGGCCAGTAAAATGCTTTGCACCGCGCCACCCTGCCAAAGCCGGACTTCCACGGTGGTCACAGATTTTCCTTCACGCAGGATTTCCGCAGTCAGCTTCACTGAACTTAATTGCACAGGCCCGACAAAAGTCACACTGGCGCTGAGCAAGCGCTTCTCCTCATCGGCCACCGCCAGCACGGCTTTCTGCATCAGCATGCCCGCCACCAAGCCGCCATAAATCGTGCGCCCCTGCAGCCAGCCTTGCGGAATATCGACGGTATCTGACTGCTGAATCTGCTCATATAATGCGGTTAATGACATGCTGCTTCCCTGCTGAACGCCAACGTGATGGCCGATACGCTATCTTTATTGGAATGGCTGCTGATGTAAATGCTCAATGACCCATGGGTCATTGAGCATTTTAGCCAAGCGCTTCCATTTTCAGCACAGCGCTGTAAGCCCGCATAGGGTCAGGCAATTTATTCATGCAAAATTTTATAAATGGTGCGCGCCATCACCTCTCCCAAACCTGGCACCAGTTTCAATTCATTTTCTGAGGCTTTCAGCACGCCTTGAATGCCGCCGAAGTGGGTCAATAAGTCACGGCGCCGCTTTGGCCCCAAACCCGGAATGACTTCAAGCACTGAAGAACCGCGCTTTTTATCCCGCTTAGCGCGGTGTTTGGTAATGGCAAAACGGTGCGCTTCATCACGCACCTGCTGAATCAAATGCAGCGCTTTGTGGTCTTCAGGCAGCTGAATTTTCGTGCCATCGGTAAAGTGCAGCGTTTCAAGGCCCGGCTTGCGCCCTTCCCCTTTGGACACACCAATCATAAACGCATCCAGTTCCAGTTCCCGCATCACCTCCATCGCCATATGCAGCTGGCCTTTGCCGCCGTCGATCAACAGCAGGTCAGGCAGCATGGCTTTTTTATAGCGGCGGGTCAGCGCCTGGCGCATCGCCGCATAGTCATCGCCTTCGGTAATGTCATTGATGGAAAACTGGCGGTAATCGCGCTTGCGTGCGCCGCCTGCATCAAACACGACACAGGAAGCAACCGTGGCTTCCCCCATGGTATGGGAAATATCAAAACATTCAATGCTGTCAATGGGCCTGCCCGCCACCTGTTCCAGCTGATGAAAGCGTTCATTCAATTCAAAATGATTGGCCAGCTTGCCTTTAATCGCATGCTGCACATTCATCTGCGCCAGCTCCAGCCATTCAGCGCGGGTTTCACGCACACTGTGCTTAATTTGAATCTTTTTCTCAAAGTGCTGCTGCAGCGCCTGCTCCAGTTCTTTGCGGTTGACCGGTTCAACATTCACAATCAATTCAGCTGGAATCTCATCCGCCACCTGAAAATAAAAGTTGGCGATGAAATCTGACAGCATTTGCGCCAGATCATCACCGAGCATATCCGGGAAATAGCTTTTGCCGCCCAGCATCTTGCCATTGCGCACATGCATAATCTGCACGCAGGTCACCCCCGCATGGTAGGCGATTGCAATAATATCCGCTTCGCCTTTGACTTTGTAAATCGCCTGCTGCGCCTGCACATCCCGCAGCAGCGCCATGCGGTCACGGTAAAACACCGCTTTTTCAAACTCCAAAGCCTCGGCCGCCTGCTCCATTTTTGCAATCAGTTCTTGATTCAGCTCTTTGGTATCGCCCTGCAAAAAACGGATCGAGTTATCGACATCATTTTTATACTCTTCAGGGCTAATGAGTCCCACACACGGCGCGGAACAGCGCTTGATTTGATACTGCAGGCACGGGCGCTTGCGCTGTGAAAAATAGCTGTTTTCACACTGGCGCACATTGAACAGCTTTTGCAGCACCAGCAGCGTATCGCGGGCATTGTAAGCGCTTGGATAGGGCCCAAAAAACTTGCCGGCCTGATGCTTGCCCTTGCCGCGGCCTGACGCAATGCGCGGATAAGGCTGATCTGCGGAAATGAAAATATAGACGTAGGACTTATCGTCCCGCAGCATGATGTTGTAGGGCGGCCGGTGCAGCTTAATCAGATTCTGCTCCAGCAGCAGCGCTTCGGTTTCAGAACGGACGACTAAGGTTTCGATGTCATAAATGCGCGCCACCAGCGCCTGCGTCTTCGGATGCTCAATGGTTTTGACAAAATAGCTGGAGACGCGGTTTTTTAAATTTTTTGCTTTGCCCACATACAACAGCTCGCCATCCTTGCCCAGCATGCGGTACACGCCTGGCAAAGTCGTCATATGGGCTAGAATTTTTTCAATATGTTCACGCGCGTTTTCGTTCACTGGCGGCCTGTCTTCTGCTGATTCACTGCATTGCTGCGTCTATGCTACATGATGTGATGGTTTAAGCCGTATTTTCAAGCATTCCCCCCTGAATTTTACGGCGCTGGCAATAACATGATTGCTAAAAGCTATTATTGAAAAAACTGAAGTTTGCTATGCTCAAAGCGTGCGGAATGTATTGTTGAGGCGCCTGTTTTTTTTGATGACTCTTTTCCCTGCCAATCCAGTTTTAAACCCAAGGAATCAAACGGAATGAACACAGCCCATTCAGCCCTCCATGCCGTGAAGCCTACGACGTCGACACACAGCGCATCGAAAAAAGACCGCTTGATTGGCAAGCCGCGCTTTCATTTTGAACCGCAGGTGGTGATGCAAAGCTTAAGGCAGCGGATTATTGGCCAGGATGATGCGCTGAATGAAATTGAAAAAATGCTGCAGGTGGTCAAAGCGGATTTTTCCAGCCCCGAACGCCCGCTTTCGGTGACCTTAATGCTGGGCCCAACCGGGGTCGGCAAAACCGAAACTGTGCGTTTAATTGCTGAAGCTATTTATGGCCGTTCAGACGCCTTTTGCCGCATTGATATGAACACCTTGGCGCAGGAACATTATGCCGCAGCCATTACCGGCGCGCCTCCGGGCTATGTCGGCTCGAAAGAAGGCTACAGCCTGTTTGATGAAGCCTCCATAGCAGGCTCACATACCCGTCCGGGCATTGTGCTGTTTGATGAACTGGAAAAAGCCTCGATTGAAGTGCTGCGCGGCCTGATGAATGTGCTGGACACCGGCACGCTGACCCTGACGGCAGGCACCAAAACCATTGATTTCCGCAACTGCATGATTTTCATGACCAGCAATATCGGCGCGCAGGCTGCGCAGCTGTATTTAGATAAATTGAATTTCCTGCCTCAAAAAATGCAGGATCTGTGTTTAAAGCGCGTACCGACCCAGCGCATTATTGAAAAAGCCATGCAGCGTAAATTCGATCCTGAATTTCTCAACCGCATTGACCGCGCCCTGCACTATCGGCCGGTGCAAAATGATGCCTTACCAAGGCTGGTCGAAATTGAACTGGAAAAACTCAATCAGCGCCTGCAGCATCAAAAACGCAGCCTTTCCTTAACAGAAAGCGCCAAAGCGCATTTTTGCCAAGGGCATGACATCCGCTACGGCGCCCGGCATTTGGCGCGCAGAATGCGCACCGAGCTTGAACCGATTTTGGCCGTGCATTTTCTCACCCACCCCGAGCAGGCCGCACTGCATATCGACTGTTCAAACGGCCAGCTGACGGTAAAATCCTCTGCCTGAACAAACAGCAGATTTATTGGCCCAACCCGCAGCAACAGGCCTGATCCATATGTTATGAAGCCTGTGATCAACAAATCGGTCAGATATTCCTGTCAAGGATAAAACAAGCAGAATGGTTAAATACAGCGAATCAAGAATGCTGCTTTCATGTATGGATCAGGCACTCCAATTGCTGAAATACCCGATTTGATGATCTGAACAAATGAAAAAAAGGCACAGCGAACTGTACCTTTAAAAGTTGAATATCAAGCAATATTACTTCAGCAATGACAGTGCCTGAGCCGCTGTATTGTTATAGTACGTACAGCCCTGCTCATAATTTTTCAGTACGCTGCTGTACCAGTAATAATCCTCAGACTGTGCAGGCGTATCTGCAATCAATGCTTTTACTTTAGTGATCTGAGCGCCAGCACTGAAATTTTCAAAATCATACATTTCACCGTAATAGGCATTACCCTGATCATTCACAACGGCAAAATCATCCCGAAGAATATTATATTGGTCAAAAAACTGAACATATTTCCACTCATGCCCTCCCCAGTTTCCACTGGAAATTTTGTAAGTCCATTGCTCTGCAGCAGCGATGTCTTTTACCCAGTCTTCCAATATCTCTGAAATTTCCTGATAGCTGGCGCCAGTATCCATATCTGCCCGCTCAAAACGGATATAGCCCTGCTTTGATTCAGTTCTGGCTGTGACATAACATGTTGAACCTGCAGGGAACGACTGAACCGGCTTCAGAGATGCTTGCACAATAGGAGCGGCTGTATTCAGAGTATTTTTCTGTGCAAGATAGTTATAAAACTCACGGATACCCGGGTAAACGGTTGCAAAAATATCCTTGCCTGAAATATCCACCTTTTTCAGATATTCAGTTCTTAAATGGCCTGGCACTTCACTGAAAGTCAAAATTTCCGGACTCTGCGCACGGGTTTCCATATTCACCCATGTGTTGTTGTACAGCGTTGATGGTGACAGTAAAAAACTGTCCGGCCCCAGCGTGGTACTGTACTGCACCTGGCCTGTACCGCCATTGACGTAACGGATTGTCTTTACACTCAGGAAGTTTCCATCATCTGCAATATAGGCATAATCTGCAGTGACAGCAGCCGGCGGCTGAACTGCCTGTTCTGATGAAGAACTATCTCCCCCGCCGCCCCCGCAGCCTGTCAATAAGATTGCAGCGGCAAAGACAGATAACCCCGCTTTTAAATTTTTCATTTTCATTTTCTACTTAGCATGTAATATTTTTCTTCCTGCGCAGTCTATTTTGCTAATTAAACAAACACAAGTTAGACTTAAGCTACTAATTATTATAAATAAAAATAAAATTAACAAATACTTAACAAACACCCTGCCTGATGCGCTAGTTCTTTGACATCAATAGGCTGGTGAAACCCTGCTTGTCTTTTGGGGAAACCAGTACAGATTTAATTTTTCCATCTTTCAGATAATCAACTTTCAGACGGTCAAGGGACAGCGCAGGTGATGAAACAGAGTTGGACGTCGGAGAAATGCCCTGAATATCAGCCATAGGAATATTCCTGTTCAGCCACATGCAGCGAATATTCAATTGCCCGTTAGCCACAGTATACCGTGTCGTCCAGACCGGCCACCAGATCATTGCAATAGTCAGCACATAAACCGCGGTATGCTCTGGATACTCTGCCATGGTGCCCTTCGCATACATGGTCAGCAGCAGCTGTATCAGCATACCCGTCAAACAGATCACAAACCCCATTACCCACCAGTCAATTTTACTTCGAAATCTTTGCATAGCCGGAAACCATAATTTTTCAATGCTTATTTTTGCAGTGTAGATTAATCCCATATTTTTTTCATGGATTAATGATCAACACTGCAAAACTAATCCTCATAAAAACGCGCCGCAGGGTATTTTGAGCCGCAATTGACTTTTCTGACTGCAAATAAAGATCCGTCTACAAAAAAAAACAGTCCATTGATAGCATAAATCATGCCGTGACAAATTTTAAAATACCTGCTTAAACAATCAGTTCCCATACACTAGCTGCTGCAGATGCAGGCATGGCGCAGTTCAGCCGCCATTGATGAGAAAAAAAATTGATGACCCTTGCGTCACGGCTTGATACAACTTGTTATGTTCTTTTTAGATATAGTTATCGTAAGATTAGCGAGGCAAAAAGTGCGCAGGAATCGCGTACTCACCGCTTCAAAACATCAACTTAGAAGTCCTCCAAAATAAAGGAGATCAGGCATGATCCACGCTGGCAATGCCATTACCGTCCAAATGCTTTCGGACGGAATTGCAGAATTCCGCTTTGACTTACAAGGTGAGTCGGTCAACAAATTTAACCGTGCAACAATTGAAGATTTTAAAGCTGCAATTGACGCGGTTAAAGCAAACGGTGACATCAAAGGCTTAATCGTTACTTCGGCTAAATCTACATTTATCGTTGGCGCAGATATTACTGAATTTGGCGCAAACTTCGCTCAAGGCGAACAAGCGATTGTGGATTGGGCATTGCCTGTTCACGACATCTTCAATGCGTTTGAAGATTTAGACATTCCTAAAGTTGCAGCAATCAATGGCATGGCATTGGGCGGCGGCTTTGAAATGTGCCTCGTGTGTGACTATCGCGTGATGTCAGAAGCGGCGCAAGTCGGCCTTCCTGAAATCAAACTGGGCATCTTCCCTGGTTTCGGCGGTACAGTTCGTTTAAGCCGTCTGATTGGTATCGACAATGCAGTTGAATGGATGGCGATGGCTAATCCTAAAAAACCAGCTGCTGCACTGAAAGACGGTGCGGTTGATGCGGTTGTTGCTGCGGATAAACTGCAAGACGCGGCAATTGACTTGGTTAAACAAGCCCTTGCTGGCCGTGTAGACTGGAAAGCAAAACGCCAGGAAAAACTTGACCCAGTTAAATTGAACCCAATCGAACAAATGATGGCGTTTAACTCGGCGAAAGGTGCAGTTCTTGCAAAAGCAAATCCTGCTCAATACCCTGCGCCTAAGCTACTTCTTGACTCATTACAAGCAGGTGCAAGCCTTCCGCGTAATGAAGCGCTTCAAGCTGAAGCGGCTGGTTTTGCAAAAGCAGCCATTACGCCACAAGCAAATGCGTTAATTGGTCTATTCATCAATGACCAAGTGGTGAAGAAAACTTCGAAGAAATATGAAAAAGGTGCGCACCCTGTAAACCAAGCGGCTGTATTGGGCGCGGGTATCATGGGTGGCGGTATTGCTTACCAAGCGGCAAGCAAAGGCACACCAATCATCATGAAAGACATTGGTAACCCGCAGCTTGCTTTAGGTATGAAAGAAGCCAATGGCTTACTGACCAAACAAGTTGAACGCAAGAAGATGAAACCTGCTCAAATGGGTGAAACACTTGCGCGCATCCGTCCGACTTTAAGCTATGACGAGTTTAAAGAAGTGGACATCGTGATTGAAGCGGTGACTGAAAATCCAAAAGTAAAAGGCATTGTACTTGCTGAAACTGAGAAGAACGTTCGTGACAACACGATCATTGCTTCAAATACTTCAACCATTTCAATCACGCGTTTGGCTGAAAACCTGCAGCGTCCTGAAAACTTTGTCGGTATGCACTTCTTTAACCCAGTACACATGATGCCATTGGTAGAAGTGATCCGTGGTGAGAAGACTTCGGCTGAAGCGATTGCAACGACTGTGGTTCTTGCTCAGAAAATGGGTAAAACACCAATCGTAGTAAACGACTGTCCAGGTTTCCTTGTAAACCGCGTATTGTTCCCTTACTTCGGTGCATTTGACCTTCTATTGAAAGACGGTGCTGACTTCCAGCAAGTCGACAAAGTCATGGAAAAATTCGGCTGGCCAATGGGTCCTGCTTACTTGATCGACGTGGTCGGTATCGACACGGGCGTTCACGGTGCAGAAGTCATGGCGGAAGGTTTCCCTGACCGTATGAAGCCAGACTTCAAAGGTTCAATCGAAATCATGTACGAAAACAAACGTTTGGGTCAAAAGAACGACGTTGGTTTCTACAAATACGAACTTGACCGTAAAGGCAAAAAAGCCAAAGTGGTTGATCCAACTGCGTATGAGCTTGTTGCTACTGTGGCAACTGCGGAAAAACGCGAGTTTGATGCTCAAGAAATCATTGACCGTATGATGCTGGCTTTCTGTAACGAAACTGTTCGTTGCCTAGAAGACAACATCGTAGCGACTGCTTCTGAA
Organism: Acinetobacter sp. CWB-B33; assembly: GCF_039655955.1. Classification (NCBI taxonomy): domain Bacteria; kingdom Pseudomonadati; phylum Pseudomonadota; class Gammaproteobacteria; order Moraxellales; family Moraxellaceae; genus Acinetobacter; species Acinetobacter sp. CWB-B33. Next base: position 199,102 of record NZ_JAGFEU010000003.1, on the reverse strand, counting down.
GCAGACATGGCAATGATTATGGGTGTAGGTTTCCCTCCATTCCGTGGTGGTCCATGCCGTTACATCGACCAAACAGGTGTTGCTGAATACGTTGCACTTTGCGACAAATACGCACACTTAGGTAAGGCTTATGAAGCGCCACAAATGTTGCGTGACATGGCTGCTAACAACAAAAAATTCTACGGTTAAGGAGCAACGTGAATGGCTACTTTAAATCCACGTGACGTTGTCATCGTTGATGGCGTACGTTCAGCAATGGGTAAAACCAAAAACGGCATGTTCCGCAATGTACGTGCTGACAGCTTATCGGCTGAATTGGTTCGTGCTTTAGTTGCCCGCAACCAGTTTGACACCAATGAAGTTGAAGACCTGATCTGGGGCTGTGTAAACCAGACTCTAGAACAAGGGATGAACATTGGCCGTAACATTGGTTTATTGGCTGATCTTCCAAAAACTGTGGCAGGTCAAACGGTGAACCGTCTTTGTGGTTCTTCTATGCAAGCGCTTCACACCGCTGCTGCACAGATTGCAACTAACCAAGGTGATATCTTCATCATCGGTGGTGTAGAGCACATGGGTCACGTCGGCATGATGCACGGCATCGACCTGAACCCAGAAGCGTCTAAGCACTATGCAAAAGCGTCTAACATGATGGGCTTAACGGCTGAAATGTTAGGTCGTATGAACGGCATTACCCGTGAAGAACAAGACGCGTTCGGTGTTGAATCTCACCGCCGCGCTTGGGCTGCAACGCAAGAAGGTCGTTTCAAAAATGAAATCGTGGGTGTTGAAGGTCATGATACCAATGGCTTCAAAATCCTTTGCGACATCGACGAAGTGATTCGTCCAGATGCAAACCTTGAAGCATTCAAAGGTTTACGTCCTGTATTTGACCCGAAAGGCGGTACGGTAACAGCAGCAACGTCTTCAGCTTTGTCTGATGGTGCATCTGCAATGCTACTGATGTCTGCTGAACGTGCTCAAGCTTTAGGTCTTAAGCCACGCGCTGTGATTCGCTCTATGGCGGTTGCAGGCTGTGATGCTGCAATCATGGGTTATGGTCCTGTACCTGCAACTCAAAAAGCGCTTAAACGTGCTGGCTTAAGCATGGCGGATATCCAAACCATCGAGTTAAATGAAGCGTTTGCTGCTCAAGGCTTATCAGTGATGAAAGGCTTAGGTGTTTATGAGAAGCAAGACATCATTAACTTAAATGGTGGCGCGATTGCATTGGGTCACCCATTGGGTTGTTCTGGTGCGCGTATCACAACAACGTTGTTGAACGTAATGGAACAACAAGATACGCAAATCGGTCTTGCGACGATGTGTATCGGTCTAGGTCAAGGTATCGCGACCATTATCGAACGTGTTTAATTAACAAAATGCCTCTTATTTTCTTTGTGAATAAGAGGCATTTCTTTATCAAATACAAAATTTATAAAAAGTATGTAAAATAAGAAAAAAAATGGGTTCTAGATATGCAATTCAACTTCGAACAAATACGCTTTACTTTATTTTATACACAATCTTTATTTGAAAGCACCAGCAATCTTGAAACAATTTTTAGTTCATTTTTTTCTAGTGAACCTTCTTCATTTAGTTCTAATAAAGCATCTCATCAACGTAATGTCCAAAGCCTCATAGGTTTAGAAAATTTATCTATCAGTGCAAAAATTGATATTAATGGTAATAGATTAGATATTGTTTTAGATCTAGATCCAGATTCAGCAGTACAAGATTTAATTGCTATTAAAAAAACTATGGAATTAATCTTGGAAAAAATACCTGAAATTTTATCTTCCAACCCAATTAGAATTGCATTAGGTTTACTGGCGAGCAAATCTGCCAATTCCGTTACTGAGAGTATTAACTTTGTTAAAATTTTTCTTCCTGCACTTAGTTCAATTAGTGACTTAGCAGAGTTAGGTATTAGATTAAATAAAAAGCATAATTTTGATAATATCGATATAAATGGAATTATCAGCATCAATAGTGTTAAGCAAATTAGAAAAAAAATAAATCCCAATGAGTTTGTTTTTCTTCAGATTCCTCAATCCGAAATGCAAGATGCCTGTATTTTTGAATTCGATTTTAATACTGTTCCAGAAATACAACTTGAAAATAAAAATATTCAACATATTTTTAACTTTTTAAAAGATAAAATATTTTTTTATTTAGAGAAAGGAGTTGAATAATGCAAACCATTTATAAAACTTCAACTTCAAATTTAGATCTTCAAAATAATTTTTTGAATAATATTGTAGAAACATCTACAAAAAAAAATCATATTTACATTACTCAAAGTAGTGAAACTGTATCTACCAATCACTTCAATCTTGGTTTATTAAATATTGAAAAACATACTAATAATTTAATTAATTTGGAAAAATATTCAAATCAGAAGTACTATGCCTCTGCTTATGCATTATTATGGTTAGAGTATATTTTAGAAAGTTATGACTACCATAATATAAATTATATTTTCGAAAATATTGAAGTAGAAAAACTAGATGAGTGGGCTATAGTTTCTCTTTTAAGAACAACATCTTTTGCTAAAGAAAATATTCCTTGCTGGAATAAATTTTTAAAACGATGCCGTCGGTCATTAATTGCAAACAATAAAAACCCTGAGAAAGTATTAATTGGATTGTTTTAATAATGATTGATCAATCTTATTTTTTTAAATTTGATAACACCTATAATCTGGTTTATCAAAATAATAGAATTGGTTTAGGGGTAATTAGAACACCTCGTGGTTTCCATTCTGCTTTATTGTTTAATTTTAATAATCATATTTTTTTATTGCACCTAGTAGGTCATTGTTCAATAAACTTAGAGCAAATTCATGAACTTTCAAATGATGAAATTTATTGTATTCAATGGATTACCAATTTAGAACAATCAACTATTGATCATATGATAGTTGCTTTCATCCATATTTTAACCAAATATCGTCAAAGTATACCTTATGCTCCCTTATACAATCATAAACATGAATACTTTAATTCTGAACTAGAATATACAGGAAAGTTAGGCTTCAGCTGCTCTTCTTTTATTTTCCATGTATTTTCAAGAAAAGGGATTAACTTCATTGATATCGATAGCTGGGAAATATCTTCTCAAGCATTATCTTGGCAACAAGGAATTATTAATTTATTAGAAAGCCATATTCCTTCTGAACAGCGTAAAACATTAAATACAAATGACTTCATCGAAGAACTAAAAAGTGAATTAGGTATTTCACCTCGAATAAGTCCAGATGAACTTAGTGCTGGAGGCTATCATTATATTCAACAATCTCAACCTCAAAAATATTCATTTGTTCAAACTCAATTAAGTGGTATGCATAATGTAATAGATGCTGTGTGCACTTAATCACGAAGATATTAAGACAACAAGTGTTATCCCGTTATAGATTTGATTGAATGTTCAATCATTAAAATCTTATTCATCATACAGTTAAGTTCCATAGGCGTATCATGTTTCTATTCTTTTCTCCTATGGGGTTTAACATGACAAGGCTTTTTCTCTTGGTTCAAAAAATCAGCTTAAGCTGTAAAAAAAGATGTCCATGTGACATCTTTTTTTGTTTTCAACCATCAACTTTTCTCAGTCCTAAGTTCACATTCCTCTCCTATCCAAGCTTTTGGGCCAACAACGTCGCAAAATGCTGTTTAATCCTCTTTCCTTCTGCATCAACCCGATGTAATTCCCCGACATTTTCATTGTATTTCATAATGTTCCAGCCATCGTATAGCGCACTTAACTCTCCTGCTTTAAACGCAAAAGGAAAGTCAGCCTGCGCAGGTATAGCATTGGTATCCATCGCACAGACAATCAAGTTAAACCCATTTACATTTGTGGCTTGCTGCATCTGTGCAAGCAATGGTTTCACAGTTGGCGCTTGCAAGAACATCATCACCACCGTACAGCAAATAAAGTCGTATGTGCCGGTAATGCTTGGGTCAGCATTTAAATCCCGCTGTTGCAGATGAATCTTTTGAATACCTTCAACATCTATAATCTGCTGTAGTTTTTGCAAACTTTGCAGATTCACATCCCAAGCATCTACCTCAAAGCCCTGCTGGCTTAAATACAACGAATTTCGCCCTTGTCCACATCCAACATCCAAAGCATGACCGCCGTGTAAATACGGCATAGCCGCCAAAATTTCTGAGTGCGTAGGTGAAAGCTGATATTTCTTATAAAAATAATCCTGCGGGGTACAGTAAAATTGTAGCTGACACTCTATGTCATCACTGGTCGAAACAATTTTGTGCCATGCTTGAGGCTCAATAAACGGTGGCTGTTGCTCAGGGGTAAACAGATGTTCAGATTGCACATGGCCTGCCTCATCTAAAAAAGCAAAGCTTAGTTCACCTTGATAAATCTGTAGCTTGGCCCACGTACCTGCTTTGGTATTGTATTGATTTTTAAACCCTTGCGGAATGGTCTGCGCAGTCCACACAGGAAGTTCTTTATAACAAATTAAGTCTTGCATCAGCCTATTCCCCACAATGTTAGGTGTATTCGCCAGTCCATATTTTTTATCAAGCACCTGCATGATCATATCCAGTTCATTCCCAAATGAACATTCATTCGTTGTCTAGAAACAGCCAATGGATAAGAAATAAAATCTATCACTCCACGGCATTGAGCGACTTATAGAACCTTCATTACTTCAATTTTTGGCTTTGACGACTTTTTACCCATTTTAATGATAGGCTGAAAGACAATAAAAATTCAGCTTAACTATATTTCAAATGATTTGGAGTCTAACGATGTTTGCATCACCTTTAAAAACCATCATCTGTTTAGGCGTCATAGGAACATTATTCACAGGCTGTGCTACTAAAACCCTAATGACCAAAGACAATAAAACCTATACCCGCACTAACCAAGTCACCTTGATCGAAGACCAAGTGGTGGCTTTTGGCAAATCCGCTCAGCCGCTGCCGAATTTACCTGCACATAGTTTAGTTATTGCGGGGCAACAAAAAAGTTATGTATTGACCCAAGGCGGGCCTCAATTTGTCAGCTTGATTGACAAACTGAACCCGAGAAATATTCAAGTCACCCGAGAACTGAGTTTCTATTCAGAAAAGAATGATGGCCATTTTACAGGAACACTGCCGCTGTCTTATGTGAAGCTCAAAGAAGACATCAGCAAGAAAGATCTGGAATTTTTTATTGAAAATGGCGCAAAAGAATGTTCAAGTTCCAGTGATGAACGCATGTTTGCGCAGCGTTTCTGTTTCGAGATCAAACTGGCAGGTGTGGTTTACCCTGCGGCGAACAATTTAGCGTCGTTAAAAGCTTTGAGTAAGCCTTATCAGGTAAGCATTTATACCCATCAAGAGGAAAGCTATAAATCCAAGTCGGGCATGAATCCTTTTGAAAAATTAGTGCTGCTGCCGTTTGCCGTCGCAATCGACGTGGTCAGCCTGCCGTTCCAAGCAGCCGATAAAATTTTTGACTGACCGTCCTATATCCATTTTGCCAAAAATAAAAGCCCCTCAGCATGAAGGGCTTTGATGTTCAGCGATGAACAAGATCAGATAAATAATATGCAGAGACCGATTTAAAAAATAGAAAGCCAAAATGTAACGGTCCGAAACATCATGTTATGCCTCTGTAAATATAGTTGATTATTCACACAATTTTAGCCTGTTCCATAATCAATAGCCTAAATCCATGTTTCATAAGCATTAACATAGCCAACTCTCCCTCCAACCGAATCATAAAATTCAGGATGCTACCCATGAATGCGATGAAAACTGCTATGGCGATTGCTCTAGTTGCAGGCACAACTTCTGCGATGGCTGCAGAAGCGGCTCCAGCGGCGAACCCGCTTGCGCAAGTTAAAGCGGACGCCGTTAAAACAGCCGCTGTTGTGAAAACCAATACTGCAGCTGCTGCAAAAAAAGCTGCAGTTAAAACTGTTGCCGTAAAAGATGCTGCTGTTAAAACCGCTGTAAACGTGAAAGACGCTGCGGCTGCCAAAACTGCGGCTGTAAAAGACGCAACTGTTGCAACTGCTGTAAACGCGAAAGATGCTGCTGCCGCTGAAACAGCTGAAGTTAAAGACGCAGCTGTTAAAACCGCTGTAGATGCGAAAGATGCCGCTGCCGCTAAAACAGCTGAAGTTAAAGACGCTGTTGCAGCGAAAGCTGAGGCGGTAGAAGCGGCTGAAGTGAAAGCTCCAGCAATGACTGCTGAAGCCCAAAAAGCATGTGCTGAAACATGCGCAGAAAAAACAGCTGAAGCTGTAAAAGCGCAAACTGAAGAGAAAAAAGGTTTCTTCTCTTGGTTCAAGAAAAAAGTGGCTTAATTTAAGCGCTGCTGTTCAAAAAAGACGCCTGAAAGGCGTCTTTTTTTATAATCGCGGTTCAGGCAAACTGCCGGGGCAATCCTAAAATCAATACTGGCTGCGGGCATCTTGAAAAATAATGCCCCGTCTTAACTTAAAGCATCACAATCGGCTCTATACTGTGTCAAACATCCATTGCATAAAAACAGGTGCTAAAGAAAAAAACCGGCTCACGCCTGCGCAATACCGTTTACAGCAGAAACATGTTCCAGAATTTCACCGGCCTGGCGCAAATGAATAAAGGTTCAGCAGCCCTCAGCTCAAACGCCATGATGAATGCTGCAGGCTGCTTCCCGGCAATGCGGATTAAAGCTTCTCTGCAATTTCTTTGCGGTTTTGCACACTGACCTGCTTCATTTGCTGATTCAGCGCCAGTATCTCCTTGTAGAGCGCATTAAACTGCGCCAAAGGCGCATCTTCATAAAACATAAAGGTCTTCCCGCGCTGTTCCCATTTATTGTTTTTCAGTACTTCAAAAATTGCATCGGCTTTGGCCAAGCTTTGCTTCTCCAGCTCAAACAGCGCATGCGCATCATCGCTGTGCTGGCTGTCTCTCAGGCTCTGCGCCAGCTGCTGGCGGTATTTGCTTTTAATCGGTAAATTCTTGGCCTGCTCCAAACTGTTTTGTTCAAATTGCTGCATTTTCTGCGCATAGCTCTCCACTGCTGCATGTACATTTTTCAGCATTTCTTCAGTTGCTTGATAATTCTGCTTTTTATCGGCTGCGAGGCGGTCAATATCTAAAAAATGATCCCAATCCTGCGCTTTAAGTTCACGGATATAGGCATTTCTGGCCTCGGCGCTTTGTATCATCTGCGTCAGCACAAAATTCGCCATCACCTGATAATCGCCCTGCAGCCGCGGATCTGCAATATCGACTTGAATGGGTTTGAATGTGTCTTTGGCCTGAGCAAAAATCTGCTCGGTTTTTTCCAGCAGCACGGTTTGATAGGCTTGCAGCTGGCCTGCTTCTTTTTGCTGCGCATGGTATTGATAAAACAGCCCGCCAAAGATAATTACGGTAGCGGCGGTTAAAATAATAAAGATACGTGGCATAAAACGCTCCGAATCCAGTTTCTTTACAGTTTAAATCTAAAATACACAAATGGCGAATAAATAAGCAAAATTCAGCTTTAGCGCTTTTAAATTCAAACTTTTTCTTGCGCGGCATCGGTTTTGAATTTAAAAAAATCCGCCTGAAAAAATTTGAATTCAAAACGCGATTTCCCTGAAATGACGCAAAAATCAGGCCTGAAAATTAAAAAATCCGCACATTCATTGCGGATTTTCACGTTTTGAATTTAAAACCATTGCGTGCTTACTGGCGAGGCAGGCCTTCCAGCATTGAACGGTCGATAGTGCCTAAATTGATTTGCTCGCGGCTGATTTGCACATTGGTGGCATCACGGTTGATGCCAAAAGGCTGAAGCATGATGTAAAGGCCATTGCGCGGATCCGAAGACTGCAGGCCGCTGGCGATATTCAACACATGCTGCTGCAGCGCTGGCGGCAAACTGGATAAATTCGGCGACGGCTCTGCTGGCAAAATATCTAAATTGGCCACAATTGAAGGATCGACCACAAAGGATTGCGTATCTTCTTCAATTTGCATTACCCGGTGCTGCAGCGCTTTGCGGCGCGCAGTTTCCTGCTGGTACGGCACCACACCGGTTTCTTCACGCAATTCGGGTTCAGCCAGAACGGTCAGCACAGGCAGGCGCACAGCCTCTTCATGCTCCTGCGGCGGCTCTGCAGCAAATGCAGACATTGAAACAGCGCCTGCCAGCGCAAGAACGGTATAGCTCAGCGGTTTAGGGAGATTCATATCACTGTACTCAAATCAAATACGGAAAAGATAAAACATCTTATGAATAGCTGTAATTGTACAATAAACCGCCATGCACATCGTTTTTCTCAGACCAACGGCACCTGAGCGCCGCAGCAAAAAAATGACCGCAGGCAACGCTTAACTTTGCGCATCGGCGCACAGGCCCACCCGCAGCAGCACAGGAAATTGCAAAGCATAAGATGATGCTCTTGGCTGGGCTGCGAAATATGCCTCCAAGGCCTCCAGCGGACTTTGATTATGCTGTTTTACATAATGCTTTAAGCCAGACCATGTGTTGAAATAATTCAGCAGCTGCGGGCCGCTCCAGCGGTACTGCAGGGACAATGCCGGCATCTTCTGTTCTGCAAACGGAAATGGAATTGTTTGATACAGTTCATCCACATAATGCCGTTCGGCATCCCAGCAGCCTTTCAGGGTGTCAAAATACAGCAGTTGAATCAGCTGATTCAGCTGCGGATCCTGTGCCTCAATCAAGCCATAGCCAATGACAGCCAAACAGCCTTTAGGCTTCAGCACACGCCGTACTTCGGCATAAAACGTATCAAAATCGAACCAGTGGATGGCTTGCGCCACAGTGACCAAATCTGCGCTATGATCGGGAAGCCCCGAATGTTCTGCCGCAGCGGCGCGGCAAATGACATTCTGCAGCTGCGGCGCCTGCGCCAATTGCGCCGCGCTCAGATCTGTCGCCAGCACCTGCTGGAAATGCGGCACCAGCCATTGAGTAAATTGACCTGAGCCCGCACCGCAGTCCCATGCCAGCTGGCGTTCAGGCACGCATTTTAAAACCGCCTCTAGAATCTCTGCAGAATAATCTGGGCGCGCCTGCTGATACAGCTGGCTGTTATCCGAAAATAAGTCTTTCATTTTTCAGCGCTCCTGCTGTCCCTGAATACATCAGAATAACCGATGCAGCCACAATGCAAAGCAATTTTGCACAGCCGCAAAGCAAAGACCCAAGCTGTGCACCGATAAAACTGCAGGCAAAAAAAAACCCCAAACAATGTTTGAGGCTTTTTTGAATATGGTGGCGAGACCCAGGATCGAACTGGGGACACACGGATTTTCAATCCGTTGCTCTACCTACTGAGCTATCACGCCGATGCGGTGTATTAAGCCGTAATTGATGGCATTAGTCAATCTAAATCATCAATATTTTTACCGAATGTATTTTTTTTAAGCAAAAAAAATCCCTGATGGGATCAGGGATTGAAACTTTAAATAAGTTTTAAATATGGTGGCGAGACCCAGGATCGAACTGGGGACACACGGATTTTCAATCCGTTGCTCTACCTACTGAGCTATCACGCCGATGTCGCGTATTAAACAATTTAAGTGTGATAACGTCAAGCATCGGTTTTGATTTTTGCTTCATTTGTTTACTTTTACAGCAAAAAATCCTGATTTGCTTATTTTTTGTTTAAATCTCAAGGTATTATTCATATTTTTAGCGATTTTCACGGCATTTCTGCTCATAAAAAAGCAGCCATCAGGCTGCTTCATCTCTAAAAAATTCAAATCAAGAGATTTTATCCAAATGCGCTAAACAGCGATGGATCGCGCCGCAGCCGGGTACAAAGCTTTTAACTCCTTTCTCTTCTTCCATTCGGCAAGCTTCACTCACCAGCCTTTCTGCGACCCCGCGCCCGCGATTGGCTGGATGTACCACAATATATTCCAGTGTTTTACTTTCACCCTGACCTGAGCACCAAATTGCACCAATCAGTTTAGTATTAAATTCTGCGGTATAAACTGAGGTATACTGAGCTAAGTTTTGCTCTAGTTGTTCAATGGCATCTGCACCGTCGCTAAATTCAGGACTGGTGTCGTACAGTCGCTCAAGCTGGCTGCGCACTTCATCATTTTCCAAAGAAGTATAGGCATGTACGGTAATAGGCATTGATAAACCCTCCTGAGCAATCTAATATGCGGTGACTTTTCGTCACAGCGAAAAACATTTTTACATCAATCATTTTGACGTATTTGAGGAACGTGTCTATGACCGACCGTATCAGTGAAGTGGTAAGAAACACCAACGAAACCAAAATTCGAGTTCGCGTGAATCTTGATGGTTCTGGTCAAGGCACTTTAAACACTGGTGTTCCATTTTTAGATCATATGATTGATCAAATCAAGCGCCACGGCTTGTTTGATATCGATATTCATTGCGACGGCGACCTCGAAATCGACGATCACCACACGGTTGAAGACTGCGGCATTACCCTGGGCCAGGCCTTTGCGAAAGCGCTGGGGGATAAAAGAGGCTTAAAGCGCTACGGCCATTTTTATGCGCCGTTAGACGAATCTTTAAGCCGCGTGGTGGTGGACTTGTCCGGCCGTCCAGGCTTATTCATGGATATTCCGTTTACCCGCTCCATGATCGGCCGTTTTGATGTCGATTTATTCTCTGAGTTTTTCCAAGGTTTTGTGAACCACGCTTTAATGACCCTGCACATTGACAATTTGAAAGGCAAAAACAGCCATCACCAAATTGAAAGCGTCTTTAAAGCTTTTGCGCGCGCGCTGCGCATGGCTTGCGAAGTTGATCCGCGTGCGGAAGGTAAAGTGGCTTCAACCAAAGGAACATTGTAATGACCCGTATTGCCCTTCTTGATTATGGCATGGGAAATCTGCACTCTGCAGCCAAAGCTTTAGAGTATGTGGGCGCAGCGGTTGATGTGACCAATGATCCCAAGCTGATTGCGCAAGCAGACAAGATTGTATTTCCAGGCGTCGGCGCAATGCGTGACTGCATGCAAGGCATGCATGAAGCCGGCATTGATGAAGTGGTGCGCAAAGCAGCCTTCAACAAGCCCGTGCTGGCCATCTGCGTAGGCATGCAAGCCTTAATGCAGCGTTCTGAAGAAAATGGCGGCGCAGAGGCGCTGGGCATTTTTGAAGGTGCCGTGAAGCGCTTCCCGGATATGGATGGCATTAAAGTGCCGCATATGGGCTGGAATCAGGTGCATCAGGCTGATCCAAGCCACCCGATGTGGAAAAATATTGAACAGGATGCGCGTTTTTACTTTGTGCACAGCTACTATGTCGAACCAAAAGATGCAGGCATTGTGGCTGCAACCTGTGACTATGGTTTAGAGTTCTGCACAGCCATTCATAAAGAAAACTTATTTGCCACGCAGTTTCATCCGGAAAAAAGCCATACAGCTGGCCTGCAACTGCTGAAAAACTTTGTGGAATGGGATATTTAAACCCGCTTCACTCCAAAAGCCCGCATCATGCGGGCTTTTTGATCTCTTGGCGGTTTATTCTTTAATCTGCAAGCAAAAACAACTATGATTTGAACACTTATTAAATATTCCAATTAAAAATCAGAGGTCAGAATAATGAATAACACTGTAAATGATTCCCCCCTAAGCGCTGCTGGACGTTTTGGACGGTTGTCCTATTTAGGATGGAATGGTCTGCTGGTGCTTGTCATAATGGTGCTTGGTATTTTTTGTGCAATTGCGCTTCCGGGATTTTCACCCAATATGGAACAAGGCATGCCTATGTTTGCCATGCTGCTGCTGGGCATTGTATATGTCACCATGATTTACTTTAGCTTTATTTTTGCTATCCGCCGTTTGCATGACCGCAATCACAGTGGCTGGCTGTCTTTGCTGATGCTGGTGCCGCTTGCGAACTTAGGTTTAGCGCTGTATTTAATCTTTGCCAAAGGCGATGCGCAGGAAAATCAATTTGGCCAGCCAAGAGCCACTCAAACCTGGGAAAAAGTTTTAGGCTGGTTCTATGTGCTGATTTTCCCAATCGGGATCTTGGCTGCAATTGCCGTCCCTGCGTACCAAGACTACGTACAGCGCGCGCATCAGGCGCAAATCTCCATTCAGCAGCAAGCAGAATAAATACGGCTGCAGCGGATTAAATTTAAAACCTGCGCCCCGCAGGTTTTATTTTGCCTTTAACCTGAAAAACCGCTAGTCTGCCTGAAAAGATGCCATTTTGATTCAAATGAATGATCTCCGCGCAGCCGCGCTTCCCAGCAAAGAACAGATTCAAGCCTTGCCGCGATTTCAAAATTTGCCGGCTCAGAATATTCAGGTCATTCAGAATTTAGCGCAGTGCCGCGCCATTGAAGCGGAATTAAAAACCGCTGCCCTGCTGGGCTTCGATACCGAATCTAAGCCGACATTCAGCAAAGGAGAAATTGCGACTGGCCCGCATTTAATTCAGCTTGCCACGCATGAGCGCGCTTATCTCTTTCAAGTCAGCGATGACATTCTGGATTTTTTAAAGCCTGTGTTTGCCAGCCATAATCAAATCAAGGCCGGTTTTGGCCTGAAAAATGATGCGCATCTTTTCCGTAAAAAAGGCATTGAACTCAACAGCGTAATTGAACTGTCCAAATGCTTTAAATCCTTTGGCTTAGACAATCCCGTCGGGCTGAAAAATGCCGTTGCGCTGCTGTTTCAGCAAAACTTTCCCAAAAGCAAAAGTGTCAGCACCTCCAACTGGGCCAGAAAGCATTTAACCGATCAGCAAATTGCTTATGCCTCTGCCGATGCCTATGCGCCGGTATTAATTTTTGAAGAACTGCTGCGGCTCGGCCTATTGCCCAAGGATATTCTGAATACCGCCTTAAAACTGCGCAGCCGCCCGAATAAAATAAAACCGCCATCTGACGCTTAGAAATCTGCCAATATTTTGCTAAGATGGCGGGCAATGAATTCATTGAAAGATTGAGCAAGGAGCGTAAGCATGCTGATCATCCCTGCAATTGACCTGAAAGATGGCAAATGTGTCCGTTTGAAGCAAGGCCGTATGGAAGACGATACCGTATTTTCTGACGATCCTGTTGCAACTGCGCAGCATTGGGTTAATGAAGGCGCGCGCCGCTTGCATTTGGTCGATTTAAACGGCGCTTTCGCAGGCACGCCAATCCATAAGCCTGTAGTTGAAGCCATTGCCAAAGCGCAGCCGGAACTGCCGATTCAAATCGGCGGCGGCATCCGCTCACTTGAAACCATTGAACATTATCTGGATGCAGGCGTTTCTTTTGTCATTATCGGCACAAAAGCCGTGCAGAACCCTGAGTTTGTAGAAGAAGCCTGCAAAAAATTCGCCGGCCGCATCATTGTCGGCATTGACGCCATGAATGGCATGGTGGCGACCGATGGCTGGGCCAATGTCACTGACGTTAAAGCCACGGATTTGGCGAAGCGTTTTGCAGATGCCGGCGTATCCAGCATTGTTTACACGGATATCGCCCGTGATGGCATGATGCAAGGCGTCAACATTGAACAGACCGTCAATCTTGCGGCCTATTCAGGCCTGCCTGTCATTGCATCTGGCGGTGTGACCAACCTAGATGACGTCCGCAACTTGAAAGGCCAGCCAGGCATTTTAGGCGCCATCACGGGCCGTGCCATTTACGAAGGCACACTTAACCTTCGTGAAGCGCAGTCGCTTTGGGATGACCAAGCCATCTAAAGCACGGCGGCAGTCTAAGGAGGCTTTCGGGCCTCTTTTTTATGCTGCTTTTTTCTTCATGTCTTTTAATGCTTTATCTATTTGCTTGAAAATAGGTTTATGCAATTGACGTGAATATGCTGTTCCAATGTTCCATTTTTTTGCAAATCTGCTCGAATTTGCTGAGCCAATTCCCCTTGATTGGTTTGTATCGCCCATAAAGCATATTCAGATAATTTTTCAATATCTTGAGATTTTGTCGCAATGATAAAATTTTGCCGTGCGCTTTCCTGCTGATTTAATTGGTAATTCGCCAAAGCGCGGATTAACGCAATTTGTTCAATGTTATAATTGGGGTCAATCGATTTGATTTTATCCGTGATTGCTAAAGCTTGCTGCGCCTGTTGATCCTGCAGATATGCTGTCGCCCATTGTTCTAAGAAAGCAGGATCATTTTCAACAAGGCTTGTATGCTTCTGCTTTAAAATATCAATTGCTTCGCTGGCCTTGCCAGACTGTATTAAATACTCGGCATATCTAACGGCATTTTCAACACTTGGAATGTTTTCATACTGCGTTTTGGCTTGATTGATTGCACGATTCGGCTGCAAAACATGCAGGGCTTTTTTACTCAATATATGGGCTTGATATGGCATTCGCGATTGCGGCAAATACACCGCCATCAAATACACGATACTGCCGAAAAACGGAAAGACAAATAAAATCCACAACCAAAAAAAAGGCTGCCCATTGCGAATCGCATGAATTGCAAAACACAGTGCGATCTGTACGTGAACCCCTACCCCCAAAAATAGAAAAATATTGGAAGTACCAAGATAATCCATCCATCAAAAACCTCTTGAATCTATTCTTTTTAATCTTTGTTTTATGCTCAAAGATTATACGTGATTGTAAAATTTGAAAATAGAACTGCAGATTAAGTTTTTATGTTCTGTCTGACCATGGATGGATGTTCATAAGCGCCATGAAATGCAAGTTCATCAGGCACATTCAATGCTAATATTGCGCTCTCCCTCGATCATAATCTGCTGTACATGCCTCAATTTGCCTCCACGCTCAAATCTAAAACACCGCAGCTCGCTCTGATCCTCATCACCATCATTTGGGGCGGCAGCTTTCTGACGGTGCAGTTTGGACTGAACTACAGCACACCCATTTTGTTCGTTGCTTTACGTTTTGCGGCTGCCGCCCTTGCCGTCAGCCTGCTGTCCCTGAACGATTTAAAAAAATTCAATGCCAGCGAAGTCTTTGCCGGATTTTGCATCGGCGCAGTGATCGCCATCGGCTACGGCACGCAAACCATTGGCCTGCAAAGCATCAGCAGCAGTGAATCTGCATTTCTAACTGCGCTCTATGTGCCATTAGTGCCCATTTTACTTTGGTTCTGCTTTCGGCAAACGCCACACTTCATGACCTGGCTGGGTGTCATTTCTGCCTTTGCCGGCCTGGCCTTTTTAACAGGCAATGGCTTTGGCGCCATGCAGCTGAATTTTGGCCAGCTGATTACCCTTTTGGGTTCGGTTGCAATTGCCTTTGAAATTATCCTGATCAGTTATTTTGCAAATAAAGTCAATTTACGCAGGGTCACCGTGCTGCAGCTGGCATTTGCATCAGTGCTGTGCTTTTTGATTGCGCCTTTCGATGGCGAAACCCAATTGCCGGCCTTTGAGTGGCCGCTGCTGGCGGTACTCTGCGCCTTGGGAATCGCCAGTGCAGTCATTCAATTGGTTATGAACTGGGCGCAGCGCATAGTCGATCCTTCGCAAGCCGCCATTATTTATGCCGGCGAACCGGTATGGGCCGCCATAATAGGGCGCATTGCAGGCGAGCGCTTAGCGCCTTTAGCCTTAGCCGGCGGATGCCTGATGGTGCTGGGTATCATACTGAGTGAATGGCGGCCTCAGTTTTTAAATAAAGCCAAGGAGGATGTCAGCCCTTAGGCCTATCCTGAACTTGGACTGCGGATTGTCCATTCATCAAGATTCTGTTTATGAGGAATTGGCGCCAGCGCAGAAGAAAGAAAATCTGACTGCCCATTCACCGCCTATCCGGCATGGAACAGCGTGATTTCCCTTGAAACAACGCTGCCCCGCTGAATCCACGCAATGATTAGAATGACACCATTTTTCCAGGATTGACCATGGCGCCCAAGCTATAGGCGCTTTTAGCAAGAGGCACCACCATCGGCGCCAGCGTCCGGCCAAAAGGAATATCCTGATGCTGAATACTGCTCAGCATTTTAAAATCATCGGCTTTGCCGCAAAAGTCATCGGCGATGGCTTTGCCAATGCGCACAGTCTGCGCCACGCCATGGCCGCTCCAGCCTTGCACCGCATAAATCGGATATTTGCCATCTGATTTACGGCTGTCAGCAGCGCCATTCATGGTGAGGTCTGTTGTGCCGCTCCAGACAAAATCGAGTTCCACCTGCTTTAACTGCGGGAACACATGCTGAATGCGCCCCAATAAATAATCATGGGTTTTCTCCGCTGTCCAGCATGAACCGGTTCCTTCACCCCCAAACAGCAAGCGGTTTTGGGATACGCCGCGGTAATAGTCAATCTGAAACTGCGTATCATAAACCGGCGCATCTGAAGGCAAAATTTCGTTTAAATCTATTTCAAGCGGCGCCGTGGTGCACACGTAGGTATAAAAAGGAATGGTGGTCTGATTGTGCTCTTGAAGCAATTTAAAGGCAGCATGATGCACCCCGATCACCGCGCTCTTACGCGCTTTAATCATTCCCCCATTGGTCAGGACATAAATGCCATCATCACGCTCTTCGACTGATAGCACTTCTGTCTGCTCATACACTGTGCCGCCATTTTGACAGAAGCCATACACCAGTCCGCGATTCAATGCCAAGGGGTGAATCTGCCCGCCCAATGTATCCAGCAAGCCTCCGGAGTAGTTATCAGATTTCACGTGTTCAAACAGTTCGTGCTTGCCCATAATGTGCGTATGGTTTTCGCCCAAATATTTGCGCGCATCGGCCCCTTCCGTGAGGGCAACCAAATGCCCCGGATGCACGGCGGCCGTAATGTGGCTGCGTTTGCGCTGCACATCCAGCCCATAGATATCGCTGATTTGGTCGATTAACTCCATCGCTTCGGTCGAAGTAAAATGCCAAAGCCTTTTAGCCTCTTCATGGCTGAAATGCTCAATCATTTCGGCGGCCTCCCAGCGCGCCAAGCCGGGCGTCAGCTGCCCGCCGTTGCGCCCTGAAGCAGCGCTGCCAATCCGGTTTTTTTCCACCAATACCGTCTCTACCCCCTGCTCTGACAAATGCAAAGCCGCAGAGCTTCCAAGCAGGCCTGCGCCAATCACCACAACATCACATTCAATATCGGCCTGCAAAGCCTCAAATGCATGCCAAGAGGCCAGTGAACTTTCATAATAGTTGGCAGGAAAATCGAACTGGCCCCGCGCTGGATTGAGCCAGTTCCACTCCTTGCCTGTCTGCACATTGATACTGTTTTTAAATTCAACATCTTCAACAAATTTTGGCTTCATCATCTTATTTACTCTCTTCAATTCAATTTTAAGCGTTCAAACTTAGTAAGCACTGCCAATCGCAATACTTTGTTTTTTTAATTTTTTATAGGCAAACAGCAATATTCCAACAGCAAGCCAGATGCCGCCGCACACCAAAGCATTGTGTTCCAAGCTCATCCAAAGGCACATAATGGCTGCAACAGAAATGATGGGTAAAATTAAGTTCAGAAACAGATTTTTCAGCCCTCGGCGCTGGCCATCGCGCACATAGAATTTCATAAAGACTGAAAAGTTCACGGCGGTAAAGGCAATTAAGGCGCCAAAGCTGATCATGCTCACCACTGTGGCTAAATCAAGGGCAATAGCCGCTAAGGAAATAGCACCAATCATCAAAACCGCATATAAAGGTGTGCCCAGCTTGCTGTGCACTTGGCCCAGCGTCCCTTTATGGAAAATGCCATCACGCCCCATAAGATGCACCAGACGCGAAGCGCTGGCATGGGTCGCAAGGCCTGAAGCAAAGGTATTCATAATCTGGGCGCAGAGAAAGACCGATTGAAATAAAGCGCCGCCGACATACAGCACAATCTCAGGCAAAGCCTCATCCGGGTTGTTAAAGCGGACATTGCTTGGGAAATACAATTGAATAAACCAGGACGCGCCCAGAAAAATCACTCCGCCGATGAGCGTAGTCAGCATCACAGCGCGCGGAATATTGCGCTTTGGATCGCTGGTTTCATGCGACATTGTGGTCACGGCATCAAACCCCAAAAAGCTGAAACACAGAATAGAAGCGCCTGCAATCAGCGGCAAAACCGACGTATCGCCATTCCATAATGGAGCCATGGTTAATACATGATCATAGCCCTGCCCGCTGCCTATCCCTTGAATCACCAGATAAATAAAGAAGCCCATCAGCAGCACCGGCGCGCAGACAAACAGCATGCTGAGATTGGCTAAAATATTGATGCGGAAGCAATTGATCAGTGTCACTAGCCCTGTAAACAAGGCCACCCATGCCCAGTACGGCACACTTGGAATTACCGCTTCTAAATAAATGCCGGCCAGAAGCGCATTGACCAGCGGCAGCATGATGTAATCCAGCAGTGTGCACCAGCCCACAAAAAAGCCTGCCTGCGCCCCGCATGATTCCGCTGTATAGGTATAGGCAGAACCCGGCTTATCCGAATGCCTGCTGAAGCGCGCATAGCTGAATGCGGTCAGCAGCATAGCCCCTAGCGCCAGAAGATAAGCCAATGGCACCCGGCCATCAGTAATGCCTGACACAATGCCAAAAGTATCAAACACCACCATTGGGGTCATATATGCAATACCAATAATGACCACTTGCCATAAAGACATTTTTTTGAAAGAAACTTGCGTTTTTTCCATAATGCCACCTATTTATTCATTTTATTAAAGTTAATTATTTTTTTGCAACAACTATGCCATATAATATAAAAAATACATTTTAAGCTGGATCAGCATAAATGCCGAAATACTCATTAGAGCTGCGGAATGCAGCTATCCAGATGTACAAAAAAACCGACTATAAAGTTGCCGTTTGCAAGGAGTTTAATATCTCCCGGGTGACCTTAGACGCATGGATCAAGCTGGAAGAAGAAACTGGAAGCCTGCATCCAAAAACAGGAAATAAACGGGGCGCGCCAAGCCATATTAAAAACTGGAATGAATTTCAAGTATTTGTAAAAGAAACAAAATTTAAAAACATAAGTGACTTGATCCCGCTTTTTGAAACACGCTTTGGCTATCCTGTTTCTTATGCAGTTTTGGTGCGCGCCATTCACCTTTTAGGCCTGCGCAGGCGCCGTGGGCGCTTTTATGGATAGGCCGGATTTTCAACTCCAAATACCCTCCGCTTCAGCGCCTGAATTAATCAATTTAAATGTACAAAAATGTACATTTATTTTTGATAAAACGTAAATATAAAATATTAAAAAAGTATTGTTATTTATTTAATAAAGTAAATTAAATTTATTAAAAATGTAAATTCATATTATTAAAAACGTAAATTATAAAAATTTAAAACGTAAAGCCTGTTTCATCAGCCTCACCACAAAGGCGCACTCCATTGCTTCAATCTGGCGCAAGGCTGCAACAGCAGGGCATAAAAAAGGCGGCCAAAGCCGCCTTTTTCAAATTTTACAGCGCCCCCAAGGGCGGCATTCAGCAAATGCTCACTCTGATTGATACATCGGCTGATTGTCATTTACACGGATCAGGCCTTTAATGGCGCGGTAAACAATCCAAATCCAAGACAAGCCAATCACCGCCACACAAAAGGCCGATGCGCCCAAAGCGACGCCAGCGAAGGCATCGGGATTTTCCCCGGTAAAAAATAAGAAAAAGAACGGCACAAATGCAATGATGTTCCAAAACAGATACCACCAGAAAGTGCGGATTTGCCATGTAAAATGGCTTTCAAAAATAGACCCCTGCACATCGCCGCGTTTCACATAGTTGATAATCAGCGCTATAACCGCCAATAGGCCTGCAGAAAAAATTGCAACGATATAAAGCACATACAGCGCAATCGTTAAGCTGCGGTTCGGATCTTTATCAATGGAATAATTCATGCGCCCTCTCTATTTTTATGCATCTTTTAACTTTTAAAAGGATTAAATGGCGAAATCAGCCACAAAATCAATAATATGTTAAAAGCTATAGTACAAAAATAAATTTGCCGGAACGGTTGTTTTTGTGTTTTATGACGCAGTCTGTGCTGCGCCAGCCAAGCGGCCGGCCAGCCGCCCAAAAAGGACAGAATATGCAGGGTATTTTCCGGCACACGGCGGTTGCCCAACTGCGCAGCTTCCTTATCCTGCGCATAGAACCAGTAAGTCGCCGCATTGACCAAGCTGATCGCCAGCAGCGCGGTGCCGTTCAGCAGGCCGGCAAAGCTCAAAACAGCCAAAGCCAAAATGTAGGCGATGCAGAGGATCTGCATCGGCGAGGTTTTCTGCGGCATGCGCACGACATTGTCTTTCGCCCGCTTGGGCTTCGGCTGGGTTTGCGAAGCTTTTAAATAGGTGACCTGCTGCGCGCGGTGCCGGCCGCGCTCATCCAGAATAATCAGATATTCTAAAGCGCAGCCGACAATCGGGCGCGGCCCAGGCCGGGCAAAATCTTTGATATGCAGAAATACACGCTCTTTGCTGCTGTCATTGGGCTGAATAAAGCCATAGCCTTTGTCATCAAACCATTCGATTAAGCGGCCTTGATCGCGCATGTTTTTTCCTTTAAATGATTCAAATTAAGCGGTGACAAACTTCAGGCGTTCGATCAGCATATCGCGCATTTCAGCAGGATTTTTCTGCAGAATATCGCCGCCAGTCCGGCCTTCAGCCGCATTTTTCTGCGCCACCTGCAGGCGCATCATCCAGAACCGCCCCGCCGCCATCGCCAAATACAGCTCCAGGCACGCTTTTTCATCCGCTGTCAGCGGGCGCACACTTTCATAGGCATTTAAGAATGCCACCGCTTTGTCTTCATTTAAGGTGATGTTTGGATATTCTGTGCAGAAGTCATTTAAGGTAATGGCTATATCAAACAGCCATTCATCTTTATTTAATTCATAAAAATCTAAAATGCCTTTCAGCTCATCGCCATCGAATAAGGTATTGTCGCGGAACAGATCTGAATGGATAAAGCCTTTGGGACGGTTCGGATACATCGCCGTCAAGGCATCATACACACCCAGCAGATTGTTCAGCAGCATGGCGTCTGCATCGTTCAGGCTCGGCTTCACCTCACGCGAGACCTGACGCCAATAGGCATGGTCACGGTAAAACGCGCGCTCTAAAGGAAAATCCTGCAGCGCCACATGCATTTTGGCCTGCGCTACGGCAATGGCTTGCGCCTGCGCGAGTGACGCAGGCATAGGATGCTCGCCCTGCATGCGCGGCGCAATCTGCGCAGGCTTGCCTTTCAGCGTGTGAATGGCTTTGCCCTGATAGGATAAGGGCACCGGCACCGCCAGCCCCGCTTGGCCCAAATGCTCCAGCACCGGCACCAATTCGCCGGCGCCCTGCTCATCCATCTCTTCAAAGATCGTCAGCACATACTGCTGGCCATTTTCACAGACAATAAAATAGTTGGTATTTTGAATTCCGCCTTGAATCGGAATCAGGTCAGCCACATTTAAACCATACGGCGCTGTGAAGTCCTGAACTTCCTTTAAAGTCAAAGTGGTATAAACCGACATAGAAAACCTGCGAAAAATCTTACTTAAGTTTGATAGAATACCCGCTGAATCTGCCAAGGTGTAGCGCTTGAGCGGGTGAGTTTCATAATCGGCTGTAATTATTGGAAAAAATTATGCTTGCTAAACGTATTATTCCTTGCCTCGACGTCGACAACGGCCGCGTGGTGAAAGGCGTTCAATTTCTTGATATCCGTGATGCAGGCGATCCAGTAGAAGTAGCGCGCCGCTATAATGAACAAGGCGCAGATGAAATCACCTTCTTGGACATCACCGCGACCTCAAGCGGCCGTGACACCACTTACCGGACCGTTGAACGCATGGCGGAGTCGGTTTTTGTGCCGCTGACTGTCGGCGGCGGCGTGCGTAAAGTGGAAGATATCCGCTTATTGCTGAATGCCGGCGCAGATAAAGTCAGCATCAACTCAGCGGCCATTTATAACCCAGAATTTGTGCAGGAAGCGTCGCAGCGTTTTGGCGCGCAGTGCATTGTTGTGGCTATTGACGCCAAAAAGACCGGCGACAATAAGTGGGAAATTTTCACCCACGGCGGCCGCAAGCCAACGGGGATTGACGCGATTGAATGGGCCGTGAAAATGGCGGAATTTGGCGCAGGAGAACTGCTGGTTACCTCTATGGATGCGGACGGCACCAAAGCCGGCTATGACTTGGAGCTGATGCGCAATATCAATGACCGCGTCACCATTCCAACCATTGCCTCCGGCGGCGTGGGCAATCTGCAGCATTTGGCGGACGGCATTTTAAAAGGCGGCGCTGATGCGGTATTGGCGGCCTCGATTTTCCACTTTGGCCAATACACCATTCCAGAAGCGAAAAAATATCTGGCAGAGCAAGGCATTGAAATGCGCCTTTAATTAACGGCAGCATAAAAATTTGATTTACAAAAAGAGCGCTTCAGCGCTCTTTTTTATTTTAAATAGAAATTCATACTTAAACTGTTGACGATATAATAAACACAATAAAATGAATATCTTGAAACTAAAAAATGCCTATCACTTCAAAACAGATAGTTGATTTTTTTATACTTGCGGTCATGGGCGCCGCACTTTATAGCGGCGTCACGCTTTACCATCATTGGAAATATAAACAAGCGTTACAGTCTCCGAATCAAATTCGTCATTGCGGCAAATTCATTGAGCAGACAAAAGTGGTGCATGAGCGTTTTGGCCGATCAGACCGCGTTGAACATATCTATAGGTTTTCAAATGAATTGGGCGTTTCATTCAGCTTTACCGGCAGCAGGCCAGTGATTAAACCACTTTCAGTATTAACAAGCTTGCAGCCAGAGCAGCCTGTTTGTTTCCAATACACGCTCACCGCTCAAGAGCGAAATGGACTGTTCTTTACACTGACTAAAATTGAATAGAACATGTATTTAAACACCGCTTTTATTTGCCATCGCCTTCTGCGGCCTAATCGTATTTGGCCTGCAGACTTATGTATTGAAAATCAGGCAGGAAACACAGGGCATCATGGTCATACTGATAATCGCAGGCTATTTATATGCTTATCTCTTCGGGCTAAATCAATATCGTGAAATGCGCTATCAAAAAGCGCTGGATTCACATCAGCAGCAAAGCCAATGCGCTGAATTCATCCGGCTGGTTAAATTCAATTGGGGTCGGAAAGGCCAACATGAAACGGCTGTTCAGTTCCGAATGGATGAATATCAATTTATCGAATTCAATGCTGATCCGCCTGCTTTAAAACATCTTCCGCAGATGGCGCAGCTTCAGCACAGCAAGCGCTATTGTTTCCGCTATGCAGGGGATATCAAAGACTGGAACGGGCGCTGGATGATGACAGCACTGCAAGCTGATCAGCAAAATGCATCAATTCCACGCTGAAAGAAAAAACAGCAGGCAAAAAAAAAGGAGTCCTTAGACTCCTATAAACCAAGAAAATTACAGCGCTCGGTTATCTTAAATGACCAGTGAAATATACAAACAGTTTCACGGAGACAGGTGAATGCCTCCGATTAAGCGACTATAAAATAAACACTGCTTCGAAATATTGACAATAAAGCCGCAAATTATTGACCAAACACGACAAACTGGCCTGCGTCATGCCCTTTTCCGGCAGTAATTCTTTAAGCGGCGGCATTTTCAAGCATTGCCGCTTTCTTCTCGACCCATTTCGCAGGACGGATGCGGCTGACCGCCCAATTCAAGCCATCAGACAGCGCCTTCGGCAAAGCGATGCCCAGCGGGTTTAATTCCTGCAGTTCTGGCGATGAAATTACCCGGGTTCCCAAGATGTAGTCAAACCACGGTTTGGTGACACACCAGTTGGCATCCTGATTGGAATTCATATGATGGTCATAATGCCATGGAATTTTCTTCATGGCCCATTCAGGCTCTAAATGCGCACGGCGGTGAATATAGTAATAATTGCCGGCCGCATACAGTACAGACAGGCTCATGCCTTTAGAAACCGGATAAAACAGCGGCGCAAAAACGCCTGCAACCACCGCCAATGAAATGATTTCATTTTTGGTGCGCCAATTGCTGAATCCTTCCACATAGCCATGATCGTGAAAGTCCGTTTTCCGCACCTCGCGGTGATGTTCCCAATGCGACTTCATGCTGTCCGGCACAGGACTGTAGCGCGGCTTGCCGGCACGGTGCGTGCCGTGCAGGATGTACTTGTGCGCAACCCATTCAAATCCATTCGCAATCACCAAACCCGCGATAAAACCTTTCAACATATGCATTCTCCCTCTATTCAACTGACTATAGAGAATGCAAAAGACTAGATCTTGACCTGTTTTTTGAATATTATTGACAAATCACGACAATATCCAAAAATAAAAAATGCAGCAGCTTAAGAATTATACCGGCTCAGTCTACGGCGGCCTTGGACATTTGCTTTACGCGTTTTATCAATCGCAGGCGCTGGCTATTCCAGAACAGCTGGCGCGGGTGCAAAATTTAGAACGCTTTGATTATATCTTATGGCGGGATTTACTGACGGCGCTGGATCAGCAGCTGCAGCGTCCGGCGCTGGGCCTGCAAATTGCGGAACTGGTTCAGCCTAAACATTTAGGCATCATCGCCTATATTGCCATGTCCTGTGAAAATCTGGGAGAAGCGCTGCACCGCTATCATGACTTTCACCGTTTGGTTTATGACGGCTCACCACTGCAGGTCTCGGCAGAAAATGGCCTGCTCTCGATCCGCTGGTCTGACTTGCCTAAAAACATGACGACTCAATTGACCGATGAAGTTGCCATTGCATTGATGGTCGGTTTTTTAAAGCATTTTATGGACTTTAAAGATATCAGCCTGAGTGAAGTTCATTTTCAATCGGAGGCTCCTAAACATGTAGCGCTGTATGAACAGTATTTCCGCTGCAAAGTGCGCTTTTCCCAGCCCTGCTCGCAGGTGCTGATGCCGGTGCAGGAACTGTCAAAACCATTTTTTCAGGGCGATCAGACCCTGCAGCAGCTGCTGACACAGCAAGCCCATGCGCTGCTGGAAAAACTACCGAATACTACCCAAACCGACCACAGGCTGCAGCAAGCCATCTTAACAGGGCTGCAGAAAAATTTATTTCAAATTGAACATATTGCCACTCAGCTGAATATTTCTGTACGCCAGCTGCAGCGCCATCTGCAGCAGCAAGGCACGACCTATCAGCAGCGCATGCAGGAAATCCGCTGCATGATGGCTGAAGAATATTTGCGCGATCCGCATTTAAGCCTGCAGGAAATTTCCCTGCTGCTGGGATATTCGGAACAGAGCGCTTTTCAGCGGGCATTCAAGCAATGGCAGCAGCTGACACCGCAACAATGGCGGCTGCGCAATCTGTAGGGCGCTGTAATGCTCTTTCTCTTCATGCCATTATTTCGGCATAAATAATGCAATAAGTTTAGTGCCTTATAAAAAACAATCAGTATAGGTCACCAAAAAAACAGCTTCTGGAGAGTTTATAAATATGTTGCAGAATGAATTGGTGCCTTTTGGCTGATGGGCTGGCGAGCGCTTCAGCAGCAAAGGCTTCATTCCCTATATGATTTTCCAAGTGATGGGCGCGCTGATTTATAAATGTGACCCAAGAAGGCTAAGCTCCAAACTGCTGAGGCCTTCAAATGGGCCATATGCCCCATAAAAAAGCGCATTTTATGGCGCTTTTTTTATTCCATGCAGAATGCTTTTATACAGACTAGATTTTAAAGAAATGGATTTTCAATTTCCCGGCCCTGTTCCCGCGGCACAGTTTCAGGCAAATCAGCCTCGCCTTCCAGCGCTTTTACGACATCATTCAGCACAGCCTGCAACGCTTTGGCGGCTTTTAACCCCGCCTGATCTTTGGTGAGCTGCAAATTGCCGTACAGGCTGACGCAATCTTCAGCATTTTCAACGGTTAAATCATGGATTGCATGTGATTCTGTGCCATGTTCATAAGGCTTAAACATAATTTTCCCTTATCTTGTTGTTATCAAATCTGCACCGCATTCCTGCCATCCTAATGCAGGAACATTATTTCAACAACTGCAGAATATATTGCAGCAGCGCTTCTATCAGCTGTTTGACAATTGCATCCTGCGCAGAAGCATCCAGCCCAGATGCAGCATCCTGGTTTTGCGCATGAGAAGATGTCCCCCTTGCGGATTTAAATTGCTTCTGCATGGCCTGCAGCGCGCTGTTATCCACCTCTTCAGCACATTGGCTCTCAGCATCCCAGTGCGAATAGTCAATCGGCTTAGCCGCTTTCACTGCCGTCGCCTTTAAGGGCAAATTATAGGTATTGCGTTTCTGTTCTTCTGTCAGTTGCGGAAACAGATTAATGCCCAGCTGCTCTTCCAAATAGCAGACACTGACAATTTTCACCTGCAGCGAATTATCATTTGGCGCGTAATACGCGCCGATTGCGCCTGTTTTTGGCAAATATACCGCCTTATAAGTGGCGGTCGGCACAATCACGCCTTTGCCAATAGTTTTAAGCTTTTTCGCAGCAAAAACGGGGCCTGAAACAATATAGACATCCTGCTTTTGCCTGGTTGCTAAGGCGCGGACCGCTTCTTCCAGCTCGCGCCAGACCTGCTGATTATTTTTGGGCGCCTGCGGCACCATATTGGCCAAGGAAAAACTGTCAAACTGCGCGTCTTTGGTCGGCATGTCGGCATTCGGCGCCATATGGCCGCGGTCATAGCCTGAAGCGCGGTAATCCGACAGCAGCGCCCGATGCTCTTGCGCTACGCGGGGTTCTTCATGGAAACTGTCTTCCCGCGGGATTTTCTGGCTCAAGCGCTCTGGCGTAAGCGCTTCCGCCACCCACAGTGGCGTTTTTGAAACGCCTGAATACATGACATTAAAGCCGTTGAAGCACAGCGGATAACTGTGCTTATTCAGGCTGTCTTTCATTAAATACGGCGGCACATCCCGGTAAAATTGATCCAGACATGCCGAATTGGATGGCGTTGCCGATGCAACAAATTGCTGTATTTTTTCTTGTCCAAATGCAAAGGCAAAACTTCCCGCAGCCACGACGCCTAAAATCATTTTGACGCCATTTTGATTGAATAATCGGGTCAAAATCTGCCCTGAACTGCTTTTCTTTTTGGCCATTACCACAACATTTACATTTAAAAAGAACTATTTTTCACGAGCTTAGCAAGCGCCCTGCAGGAAGTATACGGAGCTTTTTTTGCTTTGATTAACAATTATGCAAAAATTGTCCAACAATACAGCAGTCGGTGTAACAAATTGTCGCGCGTGTATTGAACTTTATACGCGCGATTGAAGACTTTCGGTGTGTTTCATTGCAACTGGCAGAATAACTATGACAAGGTAAAACGACGAAGGATATGCAAAAGAATTTTATTATTTGGGAGTCGTTATGCATTCTAAGACGAAAGCGAAAGCAAAGATCATCGGTTTAGGCCTCATCTCCGGCTTAATGAGCGCCGCTGCTATGGCAGAACCGCCAATTCAGCCGGGCGATACGCTGCAAAGCCTGTCACAAGTGAAAATCACCACCACCGTCAACGGTCAGCAAGGCTCTATTCAAGAATTAGTAGCCAGCGGCCAAGTGCGTATTGCCGATGCCGCAGCGCAGCAAGCCAGCATCGCCCTCGGTGAGCCCGCACCTGCCGGCGCACAGCCCTTAGATGCTGCACAGGCCAATGAGGCTGCTGTTGAGCAGGCATCCGCTGATGCCATGGCGCCAGCCGAATTGAATAATACCCAGGTTGCTAATGCCCATCTTGGCGCCGATCAGGCAAACCCAGCAGCAGCTCAGGATGCGCAAAGCGCACTGAACCTAGAGCCAGCCGAGACTGAAATGCAGGCGCCTGCCAATACAGCCGCCGCTGCGCCGATTCTGTCCTCCTCTTCAGCGGCCCCAGTGAATGCGGAGGCTCCTGCCAATAGCGACAGCATGTCAGGCGCCGCACCAGAACTGCCGGATGCCAATGCAGCTGCTGAGGCTGCGCCAGAAACACCAGTGGCTGACGCTGCAATTCAAGCCTCTCCTGAAGCGCCGCAAGCTCCGGCAGAGGCGATTGCGCAATAACTTGAAAGCTTATCTTTGCGCAATAAAAAACCAGAGGCTTGCTCTGGTTTTTTATTGTTCTGATTTGGCGCCCCTAGATCTCTATCTGACTGCCCAGCTCCACCACGCGGTTGGTTGGAATCTGATAGAAATCACTGACTGGACTGGTATTGCGCTGCATGGAAATGAACAGCTTTTCACGCCAAGGCGACATGCCTTCCCCCAAAGTATGAATAATGCGGTCGCGCGAAATAAAGAAGCTGATTTGCATTAAATCATACTCAAAGCCTAATTCTGCATAGGCTTTTTCCAGCGCCTCTGGAATATTCGGCTGATCTTTAAAACCATAATCCAGGGTAATGCGGTAAAAACGGTCATCTAGCTTTTCGACCCGGCAGCGTTCCGCGTCTGACACATAAGGGATATCCCGCGTCATCACGGTCACCATGATATTGCGCTCATGCAGCACCTTATTGTGCTTAATATTATGCAGCATGGCATGCGGCACAATATTTGGCGTTCCGGTTAAAAATACCGCATCCCCAGGCACAAACTTGGTTTCATTGCTGAAGCCGATGCTTTTGATAAACAAATCAATCGGCAATGAATCTTTTTCCAGGCGCTTAAAGACCAGCGCGCGGCCATCTTTCCAAGTCATCAAAATCGTGAACAGCACTGCGCCAATTAAAATCGGCACCCATCCGCCTGAAAGAATTTTCAGCGAGGTTGAGGCAACGAAAATAAAATCGAGCAATAAGAACGGCACTGCAAAAAGCGCGACTTTCCATAGCGGCCAGCGCCATAAGCTATAGGCCAATACGGAAATTAAGATCGTGCCGCACAGCATCGTCATGGTCACGGCAACACCGTAAGCGCTGGCTAAATTTTCACTGTTTTCGAACAGCAGAATTAAAATCAGCACCGAGATATACAGCGTCCAGTTAATGAACGGCAAGTAAATTTGCCCGCGTTCTACATCTGAGGTATGGCGCACCGTCAAACGCGGCAAATAGCGCAGTTGAATGGCCTGATTCACCATCGAAAATACGCCCGTAATGACCGCTTGAGAAGCAATGACCGCAGCGGCTGTCGCCAAGCCAATCATTGGATACAGCGCCCAGTCTGGAATTTGCATATAGAACGGATTTGCCAATGCTTCCGGATTGCGCAGCAGCAGCGCGCCCTGCCCGGCATAGCTCAGCAACAGGCAAGGCATCACCACAATAAACCATGCCAATTTGATTGGCAGGCGGCCAAAATGCCCCATATCCGCATATAAAGCCTCGCCGCCCGTCATGGTTAGAATCACGGCGCCCATAGTCAAAAAGGCCACATAAGGCTGATTGACCACAAAACTGAACGCCCAAGCTGGATTGATCATCAGCAGTACATGCGGGGTCTGCAAAATGCTCAATATGCCGAAGAAGCCAATAGACATGAACCACAGCAGCGTGATTGGGCCAAAAAATTTACCCATGGTGCCTGTACCGTGACGCTGGATTAAAAACAGCCCCGTCAGAATGCCAATCGACAAGGGTTCCAGCCACTGGTTAAAGATGGGCGTCGCAATGCTTAAGCCTTCAATTGCAGACAGCACTGAAATTGCAGGCGTAATAATGCCGTCGCCAAAGAACAGCGATGCGCCAATAAAGCCCAATGCAATTAAATAAACCTTTTTTTTGTCACTGATCAGCGTGGTTCGAAGATTCAACGCCAGCAAAGACATAATGCCGCCTTCGCCGTTATTGTCTGCGCGCATAATAATGGTGACGTATTTGAAGCTGATCGACAGCATCATGCACCAGAAAATCAGCGACAGGATACCCAGCACCGACGCTTCTGAAATGGCTAGATGCGCAGTGAGGAAGCATTGGCGCAGCGCATACAGCGGGCTGGTGCCAATGTCTCCGAATACCACACCTAAGGCTGCTAAGGTAATCGCAGGCAGTGCGGCTTTTTGTGCAGGACTTTGCATATTTATGTCTTCAATTTTAGACAGTATTTTTGCGAATCATATCATCAAGGCAAAAGTTTTTCTCTAAATCAATTGTTTCAGCTTGGCAGTCCGGTATTTTTTGGTTATTATCCACCGCGCATATGGTGAGGTGTCCGAGTGGCTGAAGGAGCACGCCTGGAAAGTGTGTATACGTTTGCGCGTATCGAGGGTTCGAATCCCTCTCTCACCGCCATATTCTACTCTCATGATGATTTATGAGGTCTTTAAAAGCTTAAATCTAAAGGATTTAGGCTTTTTTTGTGTCTAATGATATCTGTTTTATCTGTTGCAACCCCGATCTAGACGCAAGTATCACTGGGGCTATAATCCATTTTTCCCCAATTACACCCAAAAAAGAAAACCCAATCTGCTGATAAAAAAATATGGATCTGGAAGTTCCCCCTTCAGGCGGAAAATTTTGGCGGATGAAATTTCGCTTCAATGCTAAAGAAAATATCTGCAGCATGGATTCATATCCTGAAACTCTACTGGTTCAGACGCCCAGCGCTGTTCTCTAAGTGATTTCAAGATGAAAAGGCTGTTCAATTTAAGGCATAAAAAAAGCCGCATCGTAGGATGCGGCTGACAAAGGTGCTCAACTTCTGCTTCTGAGGATTGCCATTAAACTGGTTCAGCTTAATGAACATCTCTAATATCAACCAACAAGATGAGGCAAATCTTAAGAAGCCAGCGCATCGCCTATTCCCAGCCATTTTATTTCAATGCTGCACTATCGCTGCATACGGATCTGGCCCTAGCCCGACGTTTAAAAAGCACCGCGCCTTAAAAACAACCATAACCGTCAAAAATACAGCCGGAAAACAGCCAGTTAACTATCAATCAGAGCATCCTATAGACCGGCTTTACTGATACGTTTTCTTACAAATAGAAAATTTACCGCCTAAAGACAATTGGCAAAGTCTGTGATAAAAAGAATTAATGCAATTTTTTCAGGGTATTGCACAATAAAAAACAATCCATTGATCTTCATTTGATGTATTTGAAAAAATTTAAACTCACATTCCACTTGATCCACACCGTATTTGAAAGCGCCATTAACCAATCAGCATAAATAACTGCTATTCGGGAGAGCTCATGAATAACAGCCTAAACTATGTCAAACAGATCAAGAATGCGAAACGCGGCGGCTACACGCCAACCATAGCCAAGGACATTAATAAGCATAAGATTCAAAAAGCCCTTAAACTCATCGAACAATGGCGGATTCTAGCCAATGAACTGAAACCTCAGCTGCAGCTGGACACCGCATTTACCCTTGAAGAATGCGCTCAAGACTTAGACCGGATCCTTCGCAGCAAATAAAAAACATTTCCTTTCTGCAGGGCATAACAGGAATCTCCCGCTATGCCCTCATCAATTGAAACGGCCTATTCAATCGCTCACTTTTTGGCTTGCACCTTAAAAAAAAATCTGTAGAATGCATTCACAACGCCGGCATAGCTCAGTTGGTAGAGCAACTGACTTGTAATCAGTAGGTCCACAGTTCGAATCCGTGTGCCGGCACCATTTCTTAGCCTCGCTTTTCAGTGAGGCTTTGATGTTTCTGGATCGTGTGTTTTAGCCTTTCTGCGCCGCAACCTGCACGTATCGGACTATCCCGCTCTCAAACAGCCTCCGGCACAGCTTGGCAGTCATTTTAATTTTAAAAGAATCCACCCCTTTTGATGCTTCTGCAGTGTTTAAAACCGTTTCTGCATAATGCGCAAAGCCGGCAAAGACCTGCTCACTGATATCCTCGATTTGAATATTTGTAAATTCAGCCTGTTCCAAAGCCTGCTGCAATTCTTTCTGATTCATTAAATCATGCAGATTGACATCTGCTGCTTTCAGCAAAGCCTGATATTTCAATCTCTGCAACGCATTTAAATTCACATATTGTTCAGACAGCATTAAATAATGAAAGCCCAAACGGCCTGTTGAATTTAAAACGGATGATGTAGAGAACAAGAATGAATTTAAAGCGCTGTGATAGGCCGCATCAATGCACAGCACCACATCAAACCGCAGATCCGGAAAAACAGTGTTTAAATTTAAAAAGGATGCGCAGCGGATGTCTGCTTTTGAATTTAAATTTTTTTGAATTTTTTCGATGCATGCCGGCTGCAATTCCACAGCAGACAGCCTTTGAATTTGATAATCATGCAGCCAGTGCTGCAGGCTGGCGCCCTGGCCGCAGCCAATATCCAGCAGCTGATCATGTGAAGCCAATTTCAGCGCTTGCGCCAAATGATCGGCAAGGGCTTGGCAAGCCTGCGGATACGAGCGCGTATCCGCCTGCCAAAAGCCTAAATTGCTCCAAGCCAGTTCTGCATCATCTCCCAGCAGCTGCGCATTGATTGCGTACTTATGCGGAAACTGTTTGCGGAATGCTTGAAGCCATTTCATGTATTAATAACCGAGCTGCGGGGCAACCTCCACTTTAGGTTTTAATCCCACAAACGGCAATGGCGCGCCAAAAATTTCTGCAATATGCATCGCGGAAGTCACGGCAGACTCTAAAATCGGCAAGCCGTCACACGACCATGAACCGCAATAAAACACTTTGCGGTCTTGCGCTTTATGGCGCTGCTGCAGTTCTTTATTCAGCGCAACGGTATCAGAATCCACCACTGCTCGGGTTAATGTGACCTTGGAAATGATTTTTTTCGGGTCAATTGGCGTCACAGGGCGCCATGTTTGGAAAATAGGCGTTTTACCCACCAAGCTCGGCTCAATCGAGTTCAGCCACACGGTAAATTGCTGCTTGGTGAATTGACGGTCCATCATATAGCTGAGCACTGCCCAGTCTTTGCGTTTTGGCGGCATTACCGTCTGATCGGTGTGAATCACCAAATCGCCCTGCTCAAATTTGAATTTTTTCAGCAGCGCGATATCATCCGCAAACTGCGCCTTATCTAAAAATTCTTCAATTTTTGTCGTTGGCGTCGCCACCACGACACGGTCAAATTCAGTCACTTGACCTTGATTGTTTTCTACCAGCACTTTTTCACCCTGCTCTTTGACAGACGTGATCGCTGAACCGCTGACAATCTCAATGCCTTCGATCAGCTTGTTCACCAGTGCAGGCGTGCCGCCCTGAATGCGCAGCAGCGCATCGCCATCCGTCAATTGGCGCAAGAATACCAGCAGCGGTTTTGCCGGCCATTCCCCAATAGTTTTCGGATTGCAGGTGCAGATGGTATACAGCACCGGCATGACCGCGCCATGCCAGAACACTTCTTCGATTTCATTGCGGTTGATGAATTCCGCCAAAGTGATGTCTTGATCTTTGGATTTGAAAAATTTCGCAATGGCCGTTTTCAGCTGCAGCATGCCCTTCACCAGGCGCCAGCCATACTGCTGAATGCCTTTGCGGTTATTGATAATCGGGAAATTGCCAATGCGGCTGCGCGTCGTCGTCAGCCAGGTTTCTGTCTTATCTTCAAACAGCCAGCTGCAGGCCATATAGGTGCGGACAGGGAAGGTTTTAATGCCTAAGTACGCGGCTAAGCTCAGCGTATTGCTCCAAAGATGCGGATTCATCACCCGCAGCGGCGCATCAATCAGGCCGCCTTCAAATTCGGTGCTGTGACTGTCCATGCCGCGTCCAGGCAACGCTTCAAAAATTGTAATCTTATGCCCTGCGTCTTTTAGAATTCTTGCGGCAGCAAGCCCAGCCATGCCGCTGCCGATGACTGCAATATCCAATCTGCTATTCCATGTGTCAAACTTTTATAAAATTATGACCCATGCCAGTAAAAAACAGGTTATTAAAAACTACCAGATTACGGTTTTTTCAGTAGCGGATACAAAAACCCACAAAAAGCGGATTTTCCTTTTTTCGGCATCTGAACAGGCGCAGCCGCTGGCATCATCAAGCGAGTTTCATTGATACAATCCCAATAAAGCGGTTGAGAAACAAAATGATTCAGTTGACTTTTTTTCAACGGGCGTTTGACTTGAAGGCAGATAGGCGGCTATCGCCGCTGCTAAAAAACATCTCATCCTGAAATTTATGCACATCACGCTTTTAAATAAGGCAAAGCAAGAGCAGCGGCAGCGCAAAAAAAAGCCCCTGAATTGGTCAGGGGCTTTTTTTAAGGCATCAATAATGCCGTTTTTCTGAATCATTCCGCAGACTGAATTGGAATTTCGCCGAATTTGCCTGCATTAAAATCATTAAATGCCTGAATAATTTCATCTTTGGTATTCATCACAAAAGGGCCATAGCCTTGAATCGGCTCATTCAGTGCTTTACCGGTCAGCAGCAGGAATTTCGCATCCTGTACCGCTTCCAGCTGAAGGGCTGGATCGCCGTCTTGGGCAAACATGACAATCGAGCTGTCTGCAACTTTTTGCACGCCATTCAGCAGCAATTCACCTTCCAGCAGCACCAGCAGGACATTATGGTCTACGGGTACATGCATCAGCTCTGCATGGCCTGCTTTTAAAACGCCGTCCCAAACATTCACTGGGCTGAACGTACTGGCTGGCCCGTGCTGCCCTGCATATTCGCCTGCAATTACCCGCAGATGCCCGGCTTGATCCGCAAACTCCAGCACTGGAATATCCTGTTTTAAAATCGCCTGATATTTCGGCGCGGTCATTTTGTCCTTTGCCGGCAGATTCACCCAAAGCTGTACCATTTCAAACACGCCGCCATTTTTGGCAAAGTCCGGAGAATGAAATTCTTCATGCACCACACCAGCGCCCGCAGTCATCCACTGCACATCTCCAGACTGAATCGTGCCGCCGCCGCCCGCCGAATCTTTGTGTGAAACTTCACCTTGATAGGCCAGAGTCACTGTTTCAAAGCCGCGGTGCGGGTGCGAACCGACACCATGCTGTTCAGCCGTTGGCGCGAAAGGATACGGCGCGGCGTAATCGAGCAGCAGGAACGGGCTGATGGCCTGGCCTAAACGGTCATAAGAAAACAGATTTTTCACCGGGAAACCGTCACCGACCCAATGCATTTGATGATTGCGGTAGACACCGATAACTTTTTTCATCTTTTGACTCCTATCTGCAATAGGATGAATATGGGATCCATCGTAGCCTTTTACCATGCTGGCGGGTAGCCTCAAATCAGCACACACAATCCTATAAATAAAACAATCTATTTAGAATAAGCACCCAATTGGACAACGCTATGCTTCATCTTCAGATCATCCCGCAATTAGGATTGTTTTTCTCATTTTTACGCTGGGATTATCCTATTTTTAGCCCTATGCTTTTAAACAGCGCAAGGCTTTACATCTGCGCTTTAGACGCTGGCCTTACAGCATTTTACATGCCGGGCATAATGCCCCGCTCTGGAATTGCATCACGCGCAATTCATATCATGCATCGAATTTCTGAGGAAAAGAAAATGGGCAAACCTTACGTACGTTTAGATAAAGATAATGCAGCCGTACTTTTAGTCGACCATCAAACTGGACTGCTTTCACTGGTTCGCGATATCGATCCGGATAAATTTAAAAACAACGTGCTGGCGCTGGCTGCAGCAGCCAAGTATTTCAACCTCCCAACCATCTTAACCACCAGTTTTGAACAGGGCCCGAATGGCCCGCTCGTACCTGAACTGAAAGAACTTTTTCCAGATGCGCCCTATATTGCCCGTCCCGGCCAAATTAATGCGTGGGACAACGAAGACTTTGTCAAAGCAGTCAAAGCGACAGGCAAAAAGCAGCTGATCATTGCCGGTGTGGTTACTGAAGTCTGTGTAGCCTTTCCAACACTGTCAGCCCTTGCAGAAGACTTTGATGTTTTTGTGATTACGGATGCTTCAGGCACGTTTAATCATTTAACCCGTGATTCTGCATGGGAGCGCATGTCGCAAGCCGGCGCACAGCTGATGACCTGGTTCGGCGCAGCCTGTGAACTGCACCGCGACTGGCGCAACGACATTGAAGGCCTGGGCGCGCTGTTCGGCAACCATATCCCCGACTACCGCAACCTGATCAACAGCTACACGCAAAATACCGCACAGAAATAAAACCTGAAGCGGCCATTAGGCCGCTTCCCGCATATTAAGCCCCAGCAATTTCACGTATGATGCTCAAGCCCATCACGCTTGTTCAGCCCTACTGGTGACTTATGCATTCCTTTGATGATTATTATTATTTCTATCTTGTGGTGAAGCATGGCGGATTCAGCGCCGCCAGCGATGCATCCAATATCACCAAGTCCAAGCTCAGCCGGCGCATCCTGGATCTGGAAGCGCAATTCAATGTGACCCTTATTCAGCGCTCCACCCGCCACTTCAAAGTGACGCCGCTGGGTCAGGAGTTTTTCCAAGAATGCGAGAAAGTCATTGATCAGGTGGAATGCGCGCACAATGTCTTGCTGAAGCAAACCAGCGAACCGCAGGGCCTGATTAAAATCAGCTGCCCCTCGGTCATGATGCGCTACCAGATCCGCAGCCTGCTGAATCAATTCTTAAAAGCCTATCCAAAAGTTCAAATTGAAATGGAGCTGACCAGCCGCCGTGTGGATGTGCTGCATGATGATATTGATTTAGCGATTCGCACCAATTTTCAAGCCAATGAAGACTCCAGCATTGTGGTGCGGGATGTGATTAAAACCACGCATTGCCTGGTTGCCAGCCCCGAACTGCTGAATGGCCGCAGCCTGCTGTTTCCAACTGAAATCAATGATTATCCCGCCATCGTTTTAGGGACACAGAAGCCGCATTATCAGTGGCTGCTCCATCATACCGGCAGTCAGGAACAGATAGAAATTCCTTTAGAGCCCCGGATCAAAAGCAATGACCTTGCAGGGGTGTATTATTCCGTCATCGACGGGCTTGGCATTGCCGACTTGCCGTATTTAACTGTCAAAAAGGATATTGAGGCCGGCCGCCTAATTCACCTGCTGCCAGACTGGTGCTCCAATGTCGGCACAGTGCAGCTGGTGTATGCGTCACGCAAAGGCCAGCGGCTGGTCATGGAAAAACTGGTTGAGCATCTGGTGGAAGGGCTGCGCGCCAATGCGGAAAATCATCAAGGCTATACGCTATGACAAGCAAAGGCCGTGTGAAGCGCTGAAATTGCGCCAGATGCCAGTACCGGCTTCTTGCCAGAGTCTATGCAATAAAAAAACCAGCCTTTCCGGCTGGTTTTTTATGACTGAATGCTATGCAGCTTCAGGTTAGATTTTGCCGACCAAGTCGATTGATGGCGCCAGCGTCGCTTCACCTTCTTTCCATTTTGCAGGACATACTTCGCCCGGGTGCGCATGGACATACTGCGCCGCTTTCACTTTGCGGAGCAATTCAGCAGCGTCACGGCCAATGCCGCCGGCGTTGATTTCTACAATTTGGATTTTACCTTCAGGGTCAATCACAAATGTGCCGCGGTCCGCCAAGCCATCAGCTTCAATCAGCACGTCAAAGTTTTTCGCCAAGGCCCATGTTGGGTCGCCCACCATTGGATATTCAATTTTCTTAATTTCTTCAGAAGAATCGTGCCATGCTTTATGCGTAAAGTGGGTATCGGTCGAAACTGAGTAAATTTCTACGCCCATTTTCTGGAATTCGGCATAATGGTCTGCCAAATCACCTAATTCTGTTGGGCATACAAAAGTAAAATCTGCTGGATAGAAGAACACCACAGACCATTTGCCAATCATGTCTTTTTCAGACACTTCAATAAATTGACCAGCTTTATAGGCTGTTGCGTTAAACGGTTTTACTTCAGTATTGATCAAGCTCATTTCATTTTCCTCTTCAACATTTTGGGGGAGTGCTTATCTGTTGAAGCTAGAATACGCAAGATTTAAAAATTGGTAAAACAGTTGTTTTTTATAATAACAATCGAATTATCAGATTAATATTTTCAATTGATTTGCGCTTTTTAATCGAAAGCAGTTATGTTTCGCGCCGTTTGGGCTTTAGCGGGCAAAACAGATCATCCCGCTGCGGCATTTTGCGCCTGCAGCTGTTCAAAGCTGCTCCAAGCCGCCAGAGCAAAAGCGGCTTTATAGCTTTGCGGCGCAGTTTTTACCCGCCCTGATAGCCATGCACGGCAATAGCTTTCTGTTGAACCGACCATCAATGATAAAAACAGTTCATGCGGAACCTGCTGAATCACCGCATAATCTGGCTGCTGTTTCATCCACGCCAGCAGATGCTGATTGCGCGCCGCATTTTTCTGCTTAAGCTCTTCTTGCTGCGCGCTTTTCGAAATACTGAAATGGGCTGCATATAAAAAACGGGCAAAATCAGGATAGTCCATGACCCAATCAATATAGCTTGCAATAATGATTTGAATGCCCTGCTGCAAATTCTGTGCAGACTGCAACGCCTGATCACGGCGTTCGGCCTGATCTTGAATTGCGCAAACATACAGTGCGGCCACTAAGCCTTCCTTATGCTTAAAATGATGGTAAATCGCCCCGACACTGGCGCCGGAACGCTCACGGATCATTTCAATGGTGGCGGTTTCAATGCCCTGTTCTAAAAAACACTGCAGCGCTTCCGCCAAGATCTGGCGCTTTAGCGCAAATCTTTTGCCGCGGTACACCCGTTCCAGCAATTGCTGATTCTGCATAATGGCATCCGCCTGTGGTTCTGCACCCATGATAATTCATTGATGGCATTTTAAAAGCACGCATCCGTCTGCGCAGCCATATTTACAGAATATTATTCTGTTTTACACTCTGTTCAAACAACCAAGGAATAAACCAATGAGCCAAGCTCTTACAGTATGGAAAAAACTGGCGGGCGCGCCAGGCGGAAAATGGGCGTTCTCAAAATTAATTTGCCTGAAAGCGCCTTATTTCAGCAGCATCGCCCCGCTCTTTGTACAGCTGGAACCGAATTACTGTGAAATTAAAATCAAGAAGCAGCGCGCTGTGCTGAATCATATCGGCACGGTCCATGCCATAGCCATGTGCAACATGGCAGAGCTGGCAGGCGGCTCTATGACAGATGTCACTGTACCCTCTACGCACCGCTGGATTCCAAAGGGCATGACGGTCGAATATTTGAAAAAAGCCGAAACTGATTTAACAGCAGCCGCGGCACCGGCCATAGCTGATTTCACATGGGCAGACGGCAGTGATTATCCGGTAAATGTCGAGGTCAGAAACAGCCAAAATGAAGTCGTATTTAAAGCCGTCATTATGATGTGGGTATCATTAAAAGCGTAAAATCGGCGCATATTTGCAATATGAATGCAGTTTAATGATGATCTGCCGTTCTCAATGAGCATGTTTATCTCATCAAATGGCCAAGGGATGAAGCGCTATAGCGCTTCATCCCTTGCCATCAAGCATATGCGGCGGATCTTTTGAAACGCGCATAGAACACAAAAAGTATTTACAGCAGGAGGCCTTATTTTTCAGTCATGGAGTCATGCCTTTGCGGCAAGTATCCTGCCTTGATTGAGCGGCCTTAAAAATGCACATATTGCTCGATAAAAATTTCCCCCAAGGCATGCGGGCTGAAATTCCTCCCAGCCCTCCATTTGGCATAAGCCCATAGATAGCGGCTTAAGGCGCTGCCTTGCACATGTACTGATACAGTGCGTTCACTTCCGCTGCGCTTAAGTCCATCGTTTCAAAATATCCCGGCATTGCAACCGCTTTTTCCATGGCTGTTCCATTGGCCTTAAAGCGCTGGCTAAGAAGGTATGCGCGCGTTTGTGCTGCGCAATTCACCACATGCACTGCCTGGACATAGCCTTTGGGTTCAATCTTTAGAGATGGCACGCCATAGGTATACACATATTTATAGCCAAACTTTTTTAATCCTGCCTGTTCCGGCAACGCCGCTGCTGCCGCAGAATGAATATCCACCAGCGCAGTTCCATACTCATCCTGATAGACGCTGACCCAATGGCCCGTTTTTGGCGCAGCATGCGCATTCGCCGCTGCGCACATCAAAAAAGCGGTGCCCCAGTATGTTTTTTTCATTTGAACGCCTTGGTTTCTTATTGATGTGCCAATTCAGGTTATCGCTTTTTTGGGCTAGCGATCAAACAAAAAACCCTTTGCAGAAGCAAAGGGTTTTTAATTTTTTCAGCAAGTTAGCAGATTAAAACGGAAGGTCATCATCCAAATCTGCTGGAGCAGCCGCTGGCGCTGCTGGAGCTTTAGGCGCAAAACCGCTCGGGTTGTTGTTGGCATAGCCACTGCCCTGATTATTGCCGCCTTGATTGCCATAACCGCTTTGGCTATTGCCGCCCTGATTGCCGTAACCGCCAGATTGGTTATTGTTATAACCGCCTTGCTGGCCATTGTTATTGTTAAAACGCGGCTGCTCAAAGCCTTGGCCTTGCTCACCTTGCGGGCGGCTGCTGTCCAGCATCTGCATCTGTTCACCGCGGATTTCTGTGGTGTAGCGCTCTTGACCGTTTTGGTCGGTCCATTGGCGGGTGCGCAAAGAACCTTCAATGTACACTTTAGAGCCTTTGCGCAGGTACTGCTGCGCAATTTCACCTAAGCGGTTATGCAGCACAATACGGTGCCATTCGGTCTGCTCTTTACGCTCACCTGTACTTTTATCTGTCCAAGAATCGCTGGTTGCAATCGAGAACTGAGTCAGCGAACCGCCGTTCGGGAAAGTTTTTGTTTCTGGATCTCGGCCTAATGTACCGACTAAAATAACTTTATTTACACCGCGCATCTGATGTTTACATCCTATCTATTTCTATTATTTACTTTATAAGAGTTATGCTTAAATGGCTACCTCTTTCCCGAACAAGTGCGTTAAATGTTGTCGCGCAGCATCATCGATTTGCTGCTTGTCCACTTTAACATAGGCCACCTGCTGGTCAGACATCACCACGACCTCTTCAATACCACGAATCGCTAAAAGCTGAGAAGTCCATTCATCTGTTTGTTTTGCCTCAGGCAAGCGCAAAACCAGTGAAGACAGATAGCGCGGCTGCGCCAAGCCGAAACTGATCAGCAGCCAAATGACCGCAATCGCGGTTAAAATGCTCCAGCCCATTGCCGTATTGTTCAACAGCAGCAGCTGTCCGCCGATCATACCGCCAAAAAATGCGCCCAAAAATTGCGCGCTGGCGTTTACGCCCATAGCGGTGGCTTTAGACTGGATCGGCGCAGCTTTAGACAGCCACGACGGCAGCAGCGCCTCCATGACATTAAAGGCAATAAAGAACAGGCCTAAACCCGTCAGCAGCACATATTTCGACTCATAGCCGAAAATCAGCACCGCCAGCCCCAAAATAATGCCGCCAATCGCGATGAGGAAAATGCCGCGCATTTTGCGGTATTTTTCCGCCAGAATAATGCTCGGAAAGGCAAAAAACAGGCTGATTACCAGTAAGGGCAGGTACACCAGGCCATGGCTGGATAAAGGAATTTTGGCGAAATCAATCAGCTGAGACGGCACATAGATAAACATTGCCGTCAGCAGCAGGTGCAGTGAAAATACCGATACATGCAGGCGGTTGAGATTGCCCATTTTCAGCACTTGCTTCAGCTGGGTCAGGTAGCCTTGCTGATAATTCCGGTGATGGCGGGTGACTTTTGGCACCAGCAGCAGCATGGAAATCGCGGCCAAGCCCATAATGGTTGTCACCCAGAATAAACCAGAAATTCCCACAAGACCTGTCAGCCAAGGCCCGAGGCTAAATGCTACGACAAAAGAAAGGCCAATGCTCATGCCCATAACGGCCATGGCTTTGGTGCGCTGTTCTTCACGGGTCACATCAGCC
This sequence comes from Acinetobacter sp. CWB-B33, assembly GCF_039655955.1. Taxonomy (NCBI): domain Bacteria; kingdom Pseudomonadati; phylum Pseudomonadota; class Gammaproteobacteria; order Moraxellales; family Moraxellaceae; genus Acinetobacter; species Acinetobacter sp. CWB-B33. The sequence continues at coordinate 157,522 of NZ_JAGFEU010000003.1, read as the reverse complement.
AAGAGCGCCATCACCACCGCAGAAACGGCGCCGCCGCCCGCAATCGCGCGGCCTATAATCACCCCGTAAATCGTCTCAGACATGGCCGCAATCGCGCCGCCCAATGCAAACAGCAGCAGGCCGATCACCACCAAAGGCTTCCGGCTGTAGCGGTCAGCAATCAGGCTGAAAGGAATTTGTAAAATTGCCTGAGTTAAGCCGTACACGCCTACCGCCAGACCAATCAGCGCAGGTGTCGCGTATTGATAAGACTGCCCTGCCACGGAAAATACAGGAATAATCATGAACAGGCCCAACATGCGCAATGCAAAAATACTGCTTAGGGCAAAAGTTGAGCGGCGTTCTAAAGCATTCATCATATCAATAAGCGTAAATTAAAGGGGAAACAGATGGGGATATCCTACATCATTCCGGCTGCCGGTGCTGATGTATTCATGCACTCACCCTGCAATAAAAAAGGGCGCAATTTATGCACCCTTAGATTGTATCCCGTCTTTATGAAGTGAAAATTAACGGTGCTGTTCCTGGCGCTTCTTGTATTGAATGGATGCAATCACCGCCCACACAATAAATGCCACACCGATTAAGCCTGTCACCACTTCCGGCACGTGCACGCCTGTGCCGCTGGCCAGCATGATGAATGCTAAAGCGCCAATCGCATAATGCGCGCCATGCTCAAGGAAAATGTATGCATCCAATGTGCCTTTTTCGACCAGATAAATGGTCATTGAGCGCACAAACATGGCGCCAATGGCAAGGCCCAGCATAATGATGACCACATCCGAGGTAATTGCAAATGCGCCAATCACGCCGTCAAAACTGAATGAAGCATCTAGCACTTCTAAATACAGGAAACCGCCGATGCCGGCCTTGACGACGCCTGTGGTCGCGCCGCTGGCATCATGCGCCACCGCATTGCCTTCTTCATCAATTTCCGGTTCACCGCCCAGCAAATGGCTCAGCACCTGTACGCCAATATAAATCACAATGCCCCATATGCCCGCCAGCGTCACCACTAAGCGCTTCGCTTCTTCGACATTCGCTGCCATGATCAGCAGCGCAATCAGCGCCAAGAAAGCAGACATCGCCGGCACATTGGCCAGATTGGACAAACGCGCTTCCAGCCACTTAAACCAATGGGTATCCTTGCCTTCATCCAGAAAAAAGTTCAGGAATACCAGCATCAGGAATGCGCCGCCAAAGGCGGCAATTTCCGCATGATGCGCCATCAGCTTTTCTGAATAGTGAATCGGGTCATTCAAGGCCATTTTTACCACTTCCAGCATGCCCATATCCGCAGTGACTGCAACAATCACAATCGGGAAAATCAGGCGCATGCCGAAAACCGCAATCACAATGCCGACGGTTAAAAAGATCATTTTCCAGAAATGATCCCAGCCGCGGAGCACCGAAGCATTGACGACGGCATTGTCAAACGACAGCGATACTTCCATCACCGCCAAGATTGCGGTAATCGTCAGTGCGGTAATCATGGCCTGTATGCCGGCGTTTGGCCCATGGGTGAACCCCCAATACGCGGCGATGCCCAGACACACGACCGTAAAGATGATAGAGAAACCAAAATGTTTCATCATGACAAATCGACCTATGAATTTATTGAAAGATGGGAAATTGGGTAAAACTTAAAGAAAAGTGTTTAAGATTTAATGTGCGCAATTATGACTGCTTTTATCAGCGATGCCAAAACACTTCGTGTGATTTTCTTGCATGGATGAAGGCTTTCCCGCTTAACTGCGGAACAGCCTGATTTTTTCAAATGTTTTTATTGCAGAAAAAATAACAAGGCTCTTGTTGATCAGCCCTTTGCGGCAAACACAAGAGATAAAGCCCAAACGCGCCTTTCATGGCTCAGGCGCGATGCGCATGATTTATGTTCTGCGGTACCAGCCTAAATAAATCCCCATGGCCAGCACCACCAGCAGAATCATCCAGCGGGCTTCGCGAAATGAAGACCGCGCTTCCGCTTTGGCTTCTGCGGTATCAGCATGATATTGCGATTTAAACATCGGATCCAGATTGGCAAGCGCGGTCAAATCTTTGGGCTTTTCCCCCTCTCCCATCATGATATAAAGCCCCTTGACGTCCATATCCTGCAAAGGCCCCAATTCAATAGAAAGGCCGGCGGCCTGGGTGTTATATTCAGGCACCCAGTCTTCCACCCTTGCATAAACATGCGCCTGATCAGCATTAAAGACGGGCGCTTCTTCAATTTTTTTACCCGTCTGATCCTGAATCATTTCAGCCAGGTCTTGGAACTGGGTCAGTGAATATTGCTTTTTTTTGGCCAGATTAATCCCTTCAAGCGCATATTGATCCAGCTTTTTCGCAGGCGCGGCCTTAAATAAAATGCCCTGAGGAATGACTTTAAAGCCAAGCGCCGTATTGTCAGGCGCTTGATTGGCTTGAACCACCATATATACCGCAGACCAGACTTGCGCATTCGGCGCAACTGCAGGCGCTGCAGCTGTATACGCCTGCTTTTCAGACGGATTGATAAACTGCTCAAAGGCCAGAATTTTGGTATCTGCCGCACAGGCCGCAGCGCTCATGATTGTTCCCGCAAAAAACGGCAATATTTTATTGAACATATTCGTATGCTTATAATCTTTATAAAGTTTAATTTTTAAGCATTATATGCAAAAACGGCCCTTTGAAGTCTAGCTTTTATTCAATCAAGTCATTGGAAAAAATATACTTTTCCTCATTTTCATCCAGTTTTTTGGATCATATGCAGAGGTGGCAGAACTCAAAATTGCTGCCAAGCATAAATCAGCACCGCAGCGGCCGCCGCCCAGCCTAAGCCGGCCGCGCCAAGGCAGCCCCATAAAGACAGGCGTTCGGCCAGCAGATAAACCAGCAGCAGATAGATAAAGTAGGGGATTAAAGACCACATGCCAAACAGCGCTGTTTGCCGCAGCGCCTCCGCCCCCTTCTCTTGCGCGACAATCACATGGGCAATGAGGGCAAACGTGGGGAACAGCGGCACTAATCCAGCGATATAAAATACCCTGCTCTTTGAAAAGAAGGCAATCACCAAGACTGCAGCAGCGCCCAGCAGGCTTTTTAAAAATAAGGACAGCATTGACCCGTTCTCCAGCCGATGCAGAGCGTCCGCATGCAGGCTGACTGTTGATTTAGACTTAAGATGTCATCGCACAGGGCTTTGAATCTGTTTATGACTTGCATAGCCGGTTGCTTTCGAATTGCCGCTTTTGCTCAAGCGCCAGCGTTTTAAAATCCTGCTGGATTTTTTGATCCGAAGCTGTCATCAGGTGCTGATTGGCTTCAATGATGGCCAGCATGCGCGCATAGTGTTCAGGAATCTGTACGCAGCTCAGCTTTTTTTCATCCGCCTCAGAGGAGGCTTGCCCCAGCTGAACAATCAAGCGATCAATGGTTTCACTTTCCGCATTCAGCGCTTTCGTGGCCTCTGCCACAGTAGGGTATTTTTCCGCCTGTGCTTTCTGCGCATTTGGCGCTTTGCTGCAGGCCGTTAATGCCAGCAGCGTTGCCGCGGCCAAAAGCGCGGTACAATTCATTCTTAAATTCATGTGCTGTCCTTAATGCAGGGCTCAACAATTTATGCTTTTGCTGCCCCGCCTGCCGAAGGCGCTTAGTTTAGCAGGCTTCTCCGCCGCTGAGCCAATACCGAAGCCAGGGTAGATTGAAGCAATCCTGCCTTTTTCTCATAATATGAACATGAAATTCGAGGTTTTTTACACTTGAACATTTTTCATGCGCTATCATATATAACCTTCCATTTGCAGCAAACTGAGATGTTTTTATGAGCCAAAGCCACATCCGTATTCGAGGCGCACGCACCCATAACTTAAAAAATGTGTCCCTTGATATTCCACGCGACAGGTTTGTGGTGATTACGGGGCTTTCCGGTTCAGGAAAATCATCTTTAGCCTTTGACACCCTATATGCCGAAGGACAGCGCCGTTATGTGGAATCTCTGTCCGCCTATGCGCGCCAGTTCTTATCGCAAATGGAAAAGCCTGAGGTCGATTCGATTGAAGGCCTCAGTCCCGCCATCGCCATCGAGCAGAAATCCACCAGCCACAACCCGCGTTCTACCGTCGGCACCATCACTGAAATTTACGACTATCTGCGCCTGCTGTATGCCCGCGTCGGTACGCCGTACTGTCCGGAACATGACCTGCCGATGGTGGCGCAAACGGTTTCAGAAATGGTAGATGCAGTCAAAGGGCTGGAAGAAGGTACGGCCCTGATGCTGCTGGCGCCCGTGGTGCGGGAACGCAAAGGCGAATACAGCGCACTGTTTGAACAGCTGCAGAGCCAGGGTTTTGTCCGCGCGCGCGTGGATGGCGAAATTATGGAAATTGATCCGCCGCCGGAACTGGACAAAAAGAAAAAGCACAGCATTGAAGTGGTGGTGGACCGCTTTAAAGTCCGTGAGGATTTAGGCAACCGGATTGCCGAAAGTTTTGAAACGGCGCTGCGCCTTGGCGGCGACATTGCTATTTTGTCGTGGATGAAAGGCGAACAGGCTGACCGCGTGTTTTCCGCCAAGCACTCCTGCCCTAAATGTGACCGCGCAGTGGCTGAACTGGAACCGCGCCTGTTTTCTTTCAACAATCCCTTTGGCGCCTGCCCAGTCTGTGACGGATTGGGAACACGCAGCCATTTCAGCGCAGACAAGCTGATTCCGAATAATGCGCTGAGCATCAGTGAAGGCGCCATCCGCGGCTGGGACAGGCAGCGTCCGTATTATTACAGCATGATCCAAAAAGTGGCGGATCATTACGGCTTTGCATTGGAAACGCCGTGGAATGAGCTGGATGCCGAGACCAAAAAGAAATTCCTGTACGGCACCGGCAAAGAAAAAATTGACCTGAGCTATATTGATGAACGCGGCCGCCGCCACAGCCGTGTACAGCCGTTTGAAGGTATTTTGCCGCATTTGGAGCGCCGCTACCGCGAGACGGAGTCCAATTATGTGCGGGAAGATTTGGCGCAATATTTATCCAATGCCGCCTGTGATGCCTGCGATGGTTCTCGCCTGAATGAAATTTCGCGCAATGTCAAAATCTTAGACAAGACCATCGCGCAAATTACCAAAATGTCGATTGGCGATGCCGAAGAATATTATCAGCATGTGCAGCTGGAAGGCGCAAAGGGTGAAATTGGCGACAAGATTTTTAAGGAAATCCGTGAACGCCTGCATTTTTTGGTATCCGTTGGCCTGAATTATTTAAGCCTGTCGCGTTCTGCTGAGACCCTGTCTGGCGGTGAAGCGCAGCGGATCCGTCTCGCTTCACAGATTGGCGCTGGCCTAATGGGCGTAATGTATGTGCTGGATGAACCGTCGATTGGCCTGCATCAGCGTGACAACGACCGCCTGCTGGAAACCTTGGTGCGCCTGCGTGACCTGGGCAATACGGTTTTGGTGGTTGAGCATGATGAAGATGCCATCCGTGCCGCCGATCATATTATTGATATTGGCCCTGGCGCAGGCATTCATGGCGGTTATGTGATTGCTGAAGGCACCTATGAAGAAATTCTAGCCAATCCGGACTCTCTGACAGGCCAATATTTATCGGGCAAGTTAAAAATTGAAGTGCCGAAAAACCGTGTGCAGCCGCCAAAACCAGATGAACAAATCAAACTGATGGGCGCAACGGGCCATAACCTGAAAAATGTTGATTTGACTATTCCTTTGGGCGTTATGACTTGCGTCACCGGCGTTTCAGGTTCAGGAAAATCGACACTGATTAACCGCACGTTGCTGCCCTTAGCGGCCACCCAATTGAATGGCGCGACTACGCTGACAGCAGAAAAATTTGATTCGATTGATGGCCTGCAGTTCCTTGATAAAGTCGTGGATATTGACCAAAGCCCGATTGGCCGAACCCCGCGCTCCAACCCTGCAACCTATACAGGTTTATTTACTCCCATCCGTGAATTATTTGCACAGACGCAGGAAGCCAAAGCCCGCGGCTACGCGGCTGGCCGTTTCTCGTTTAACGTAAAAGGCGGACGCTGTGAAGCCTGTGAAGGCGACGGCATGATTAAAGTGGCCATGCACTTCCTGCCGGATATGTATGTGCCTTGCGATTCATGCCACGGCAAGCGCTATAACCGCGAAACGCTGGAAGTGAATTACAAGGGCAGAAATATTTCGGATGTGCTGGAAATGACCGTTGAAGATGCCATGCATTTCTTTGATGCCATTCCAGTGATTCACCGCCGTTTAGAAACCTTGAATCAAGTGGGCTTGGGCTATATCCGTTTGGGGCAATCGGCCACAACCCTGTCTGGCGGTGAAGCGCAGCGGGTGAAACTGGCGCGTGAATTGGCAAAACGCGATACAGGCAAAACACTATATGTATTGGATGAGCCAACCACCGGCCTGCATTTCCATGACATTGCCAAACTTTTGGATATCCTGCATGAGCTGCGCAACAAGGGCAATACCATTGTGGTGATTGAGCATAATCTGGATGTGATTAAAACCGCCGATTGGGTGATTGACCTAGGCCCTGAAGGCGGTGCCGGCGGCGGGATGATTATTGCTGAAGGCACGCCTGAAGAGGTGGTGAAATCGAAGGTTTCACATACAGCGAAGTTCTTGAAGCCGATGTTGAAATGATTTAAAAAGGGCTCATAAGAGCCCTTTTTTATAAATTTTCAGTGAAGTATTTTATATACTGAGCAGGAAATCCTTTGTTGTGACCTTGTTCTTCCAGAATTTCTTTAATCTACATCTGGATATCACGCTTATTATCAAAATTTTGATAATTGTATAAGTCCAATATTACTTCAATGATTACTTTTAAAGAGACTCTTTTAAAATTTTGGGGATATTCATTTAAAATAAAAATCTCTAAATTTTCTTTTGTTAAATGTGCAAGCACTTCATCTGCACCAAATGCTATTTCACCTCGATCAATAAATAAACGAATTATTTTTACAAAATCATCTTGTTGAAAATAAATGGGATTATCTAATAATTTTTTTATATATTTTCTAAACTTATTTTCTTCATTCCCATACCAGTAATGTTTATCAAGTAGTTTATTCCTATTTAAGGTGAATTCATTTTTTAGATAAATTTCTACTAAATCGTCTATATGCTTAATTTCTTCCATTTCATTAAATTCAGCAAGAATAGAACAATAAAACGTAATATTATCTATAGTCTCAAATTTAATGATTTCCTTTATCTCATTTGATAGCTTTTTAGAAAATTCAGAATCAATATCATAAGCCTTATATTGTTGCATAAGTCTTTCAATGTTTTCTTTAGCCTTTTGATAGTTCTCATCGAGCAATTCAGATGTTACCAACTCTTTCAATAAACTAAAATCCAGTTCACCTACTTGATCAAACCACTTCCTAAATTCAGTGAGCCATTCATCAGAGTGAATAAAATTGTACGAAATCGTCCGCAGAGCTTCATAAGTTTTAATTTTGCGCTCAGACCAATTTATTTGCTTCTCTTCTAAAAACCAGTTTGATATTTTCCCATTGAAATTCATATTTATCGCCAAAATCAGCAATAAAATAACCCTGTAGAATTCTGATTAAAATTATTTTTTTAGTTGAATAAGCAACTTCTTCAGGCAACTGCTCTCTAAATGCCTGATAAAGCTTGATCACCTTTTGAAAAAATCTAAAATTATGTATTTCTAATTCATCTGCAAAATTCACCATTAAGTCCACTAATGACTCATCAATATCTTTTGTATTTTCGCGAATCAAAGGCTCAACAGATGTAATTTTTATGGTTTCATCGATCAACTTTTCTTTATATTCAGCATATTTTTTCTTATTTTCACCTTCAGCTTTATCTTCATCTAAGATCAAAATAATCTGACAGTTTTTCTCCAATTTAAGCTGGTTTGCCAAACCCATAACATCTTTAATATCAAGTTTGTTTGACATCCGCTCAAAATCATCAAAGCAAATGACTGCTTCTTTCACCTGATTAAACATCAAACTATCAAAAACCTTCGCTGATGCACTAATACCAAACTGTGAAATTCTTGTATCTTTTAAAATTGATGGTAATCCGCGAATCCATCGAGGAACTTCCAACGCTGAATGGTTATTTTCAATATTACTATATATGTGAGTTTTCAAATCACTTAGTGACTCTAAGCCAAATAAAGAAACGTATACATATTTATTTTTTAACTTATAGCTTTCTCTAAATTTATTCCAAAAGAAAGTTTTTCCTACACCCCAGCAACCTGTGATTGCAATTGCGATTTTTTTATTTTCATTTTTTCTAAAAATTTCTTCTAACCGTTGTTCTTGAGCCTGATTCATTTTCTTGAAATATTAATAACTTATATCCTTTATAACTTTTAAAAATTATAAATTCAATCACATAACCAGCGACATGGATGTCGCGCGTTTGACTGGGGCATATAGACATGCCAAATCAAAAACTAATTCGAAACCGTATTCTTGCCTTTCGCCTTCGCCCGAAACAAAGCCTCATCCGCGCGCGCCAGCAACGCCATCCAGCTGGCTGCCCCTACAGCAACCCCGGCACTGATAGAGACATTGACCTGCCCAAATTCTTCACTCTGAAAAAGCTCTGAAGCCAAAACGGTTCTGCGGATTTTTTCCGCAATCCTTAACGCCGTGTCCAAGCTGATATCTTCAATCAATACTAAAAACTCATCACCGCCATAGCGCACCAGCAAATCAGAGGACCGCATGCAGCTTTTCAAGCTTTCAGCGATAGACTGAATCACCAAATCGCCAGCAATATGGCCCAGACTATCGTTTACCTGCTTAAAGTTATCGATATCAATCAGCATCAAACAGGTTTTTTTAAACTGGCTTGGCTGTTTTTCCAGCAGCTTAATATACTCATCCAGTGCAAAACGGTTTGCGACGCCTGTCAGCGAATCCGAATGCGCAATATGCTTCAATTGAAATTCAAATGCTTCGCGCTGCTGCAGCCGAGCCTGCAACCGGCTAATCGCATCAAAAATACTGGCATCCGCTTTGGCTTTTTTCTCAGGAATACGCGCTTTATTTTCTGCATGCGCAAGATTGAACAGTTGCTCCCGCGCCAGAATCAACGGCCCAAACACCCATTTCTTGGCATAAATCATGGTCAATAACACTGTCAGCAAAGAGACCAAAACCATCAAAATGGCATAAATAAATTCTTTTTGAGCATCCTGCTGTCTTGCATACGCCGTACTGATGCTGGTTTCTAAAATATAATTCTGCAAATCTACAACGGTGGTATATTTTCCAACCATCTCCCGAGTCAATTCTGGGCCGCTCTTGCTGAAAGGCCGGCCTTTTAAACTGTCTTCCATTAAGCTGCTGACAATCGGCAGGCCCTGATTCAAAAATTGATCTTTAACCTGCCGATAAAGCCGGTTAAATTGATCATTTTTCGCATAATCAGGCTGAATGACGCCGACCAGCTGCCACAGATATTGGGTCTGGCGCTGGGTCTGCATGGACCGCCCAAGATTTTCATCAGATATGCGCTCATTAAACGTGACCGCAGCCATGATATTGGATGCGGAGCGCCCCGCCTGATCACGCAAGTCGGCCAGCAATAAAATTAAAATATAGTAGTTGGATAAGGCATCATCTTTCGATTTTGCATTGCGGACGATATCCTGCAGCGCTTCATAACAGGGGTCCCATGCATGGAACATGGCCACAATAGCATCATCCATCTGGCGCATTTCACGCTGCGCATAGGGAATTGCAATATAGCCGTCAACGGCCTTTCGCCCTTTCATTAATGCCGGCAAAAAATGCTGCCGCAGCCCTTGCGCTATGTCGTGCTGACCGGTTTTTTCCAGCATTTGAATAGTGGATTGAATTTGGACATCAACTTCAGCGCGATATTTTTTTAATGCCTCATAATGCTGCCGCACATCTTTTGGCGAACTAGACATGGCATTATTGGCGGGCGCGCGTTCTTTCGAAATTTTATTGGCAAGTTCCGCCACCATTTTTAAGCTTTGAATTTCCTGCAGCGCTTCGGCGCTTTTTTGATAGCTGCGGTTGCTGCTCACAATCAGCGGCAAACCGATTAAAGACACAGACAGGACAATGACAAGCATCGCTATCCATAAACGGCTGCTGATATGTTCTGAACGCAAAGCATTTATAGCGATGTCTTAGATCTCTCACGCAATGATTTAGTGCCCTGATTGATTCAAGGCAAAGAAAATCCACTGTTAGGCGCGGCATTCTCTTTGACTGTTTATTTCAGTTCAAATAAATGCAAGCCTTTCCCCAAGTGCCCGTTGCTCAGTATATTCAATTACTTTAGAAAAATACATTTTGTACAAAATATTTTTTATTTTAAATTTCATAAAGATACAAAAAAATAGATTATTTTTAAATCAAGCATTAATTCAATTATTTACACATGCAACAATTTGGTGCATAATGCACAGCATTAGGGCATTTTAAAATCATCCTCAGCAGTAATTTTAAATTTCCCGCACATTTTGGCGAGAAAATCCCAGTTTTGAATAGGAACTGGGATTTTTTTTGCCTATTTCATTCTCAATCATTCACTTCTGCTGAAATTATTGCACTATATTGGCGCACAACCTTACAAACAAGCTTCCGCTGGTGCATTTTTAAAAATTTCTCACCAAATTGATTAGTTTTACTCAATTATCTTAAATTTCAGGCAAAAAAAAGCCCAACCTTGGGGAAAGCTGGGCGGATAAAACAAAAAATTGTGGAGAATCAGTCAGGGATCACAAAAAAAGCAATCAAGCTGATCTAATAAGCACATTATGTGATATTTCGCCAAATAAGTAAAGCCTAGGATGACCGTCGGGATTAATTCCTGCTGAAAAGCATTGAAAGATGAACGCAAGTTCATCCTATTTTCAAAATCTGCCGATCATTGGGAATTTTTAGCCTCTTTATTCTGTTAAAATAAATTAATAAAATCATATATTTAAAAAATACTGTTTAACTTTTTAATTTTTCCTAACATCATTATTGCAGCATCAAATTTTTTAAGCTGCAAAAACACCATCAACACGGTCCATTTTGATGCTGATGCAGTAACAGGCGCATTTACCCTTTCTAAAAACTCAAAAACTTGAAATTCCTTCAATCCAGCTGCTCTTGTGTATGGCAGAGCATAGACCGCTGGCTAGAAAGGCTTTTCCCAATGCGGAAGCTCTGGCTTTATTGATAAGCATGGCTGCAGATCTGGATGCGGCAAGCATGTGAATGGCGCAATGTTCTAATTCTCGGCAAAGCCTTTCTGCTACTAAAAGAAGCATTTTGAGCCTGCATTGCTTTATTTCAGCTTATAAACAGCTGTGAGCAGGCCTGCACTTTCAGTAAATTTACCGATCAATAAATAAAATTGATCGAATATAACAATTAAATTATTTTTTGAATCGGCAAAAACACAGAAAATATTTAACATATTTCACTGTTATGACAGAATTTTTTGGGTTGACAACAGAAAGTGCAAACGTACACTTTTAATACATTATAGATTTTAGAGCAATCAATCAAATTCATAATGTTCTTTTAGTTCATTGACTTAATGTTTTGTTACAATACAATGCTCAATGTTTAATCCATTTGCAACATAACTGGTAATTATCATGAAAAAACTCGGTTTAGCCACTGCTTTATTATTAGCCATGACCGGTGCTCAAGCGTATCAAGTAGAAGTACAAGGTCAATCTGAGTACATCGACAATACAGTAAACGATAAAAACTTTACTGGCGCTGTTCAAGGCACTTACTACTTCAAAAATGTTGACTCTTCTAAAGGTCCATTGGCTGAAGCAGCGTTTTTAAACCAAGCGTCTAACGCTTCTATCGCTTACAACTACGGCGAATATGACGTTGACGGCATCGCTGACAAAACTGTTCATACTATTGGCGCTAAAGCTGAAGCTTATGTTCCAACTAAAGTAGTTCCTGTATATGCTAGCGCGTCTTACAGCAATACAATTACTGACAATAAAGCTGCTGGCGTTGCAGACGACCACGGTGACCGCTATGCTCTAGAAGTTGGTGCGCTTGCTGCTCCTAATTTCTTGGTTGCTGTTGGTTATACCAGCGCTGCTAATCAATTCGCTTTAGATGCTTTCAACATCATGTCTAACGGCATTGTTAAAGCTGCTGGCGAAACTAAAACTTTGGGCGAAGACCAAGACGCAATCACTGCACGCGCTAAATATGTTGGCGCGATTGACGGCACTAACATGGCTGTCGGTTTCGAATCTGGCATCGTTTACGGTGATGCAACTGCATACCAATTCAAAACTGACCTGTATTTGAACCCTAAACTAAGCACTGGCGTTTCATATGCTGCATCTAGCTTTGCAGGCACTCCAGATTCAGCTTGGGGCGCGAACGTAAACTACTTCATCACTCCAGCAGTTGCTGTTGGCGCGAACTATGTTTATGCAAATGCTGAAGGCGCTAAAAACGACACCCAAACTGTTGGCGTAAACGCTAAATTCCGTTTCTAATTCATTTTAGAATCTGAATGTAAAAAAGGACGCTTCAAGCGTCCTTTTTTATGGCTTGAATTTTGGTTGCCAGTCCTATTCATCTTTATGCTTATTCGGCAAATGCGTTACATACTGCAGCGCAATCAGCCGTGAAACGATCATCGCCAAATACATCACGCCGCAGAACATCTGAAGCATCGCCAAAACCCGTGCAGGCGCACTGACAGGCATCAAGTCTGACAGCCCCGTTGCAGACTGCAGGCTAAAGCTTAAAAATAATAAATCCAGCCAAGACTGCATGCCCGGAATATCCGGATTAGAAAAACTGCCTGGATAAATCTGCTGGCAAATGCTGTAAAGAAAAGCGAAGCCCCAAGCGATTAAAGTAAATACAGCCGCGGCAGCAAACATCTCGTCTTTAGTTAAATACCGGTCGGCAAACATATAGCGCAGCAGTCCATAGGCGGCGCTGAAATATGCCAGCGCTTCAAAACTGTGGGCAATGATTTGAACATTGGGATTTTTCACTCCCAAAATGATCAGGGTTGAAAAAATCACGGCGCCGCCGACAAAACTTAGGCCTAAAATGGTAAACATGGGAGTCTGGCGGATGACTTTGGCAATCAGCAGCAGCACCAATACGCCCAGCACCCACAGCACAGCGCGGTACGTCAGGCTGAAATTCGGCATTGCGGTCAAAATTAAAATCAGCAGCTGCAGCAGAAGCAGCCAGGCTGACGGCAGCAGGCGGAAACCTTTCCAAAAATCAATAAATCCTTGCATGGTTCATTCCACGAAACGTTCTGGTTATCGTAAATTTTTATGGATGTCTGATGCTGTCCGGACAGCCATCGTCTACATCACACTATAGAATAGTCAAGACTGAAAATACGCTTGATTCTGTTATCTGCTATTAACTTAGCATGAAGCTTTTTGCTTTCAGACAATTAATTTGCATGATCATCAGCCTAAAGCGGCTTAATGAGTATGGTATCGAGCCCTCATAACCTAGGCCTGAATCATCTCTTGATCATTCAGCCACTGCCGGCTGAACCATGGGGTATTCATAGCGGGCTGCATACAAATTCCAGCCATAAAAAAAGCTCCTTACGGAGCTTTTTTTATGGCTGATCAGATTAGTGATCTGATGCGCCAGAGATACCAATACCCGTTTGTGAACGTACATACTGCGCATCGAATGCTCTGCGTTCTGCTTCAGCACGCGCTGAACTGTCAGTTACAGAGAATAACCAGCAGCAGATGAACGCTAACGGCATTGCAAAGATTGCAGGACCATTGAATGGGTTGATTGGCGTTTCAGAGATGCCTAAAGTATCTACCCAAACTGCTTTAGATAAGATAATTAGAGTTACCGCTGTAATCAAACCAACCAAGCCACCAATCACAGCACCGCGCGTGGTTAAGCCTTTCCAGAACATTGACAGTACAAGCACTGGGAAGTTTGCGCATGCTGCTACAGAGAATGCCAAGCCAACCATGAATGCAACGTTTTGCTTCTCGAACAAAATACCCAGAATCATGGCAAAAATCGCTAAGCCCAAAGTTGCAATCTTAGACATGCGCAGTTCAGATTCAGGTGTGGTTTGACCTTTCTTGAATACGTTTGCATACAAGTCATGCGAGATTGCAGAAGCGCCAGACAGTGTCAGACCCGCTACAACTGCAAGAATTGTTGCGAATGCGACCGCTGAAATGAAGCCCATGAACAAGTCACCGCCCAATGCATCAGACAAGTGAACTGCCGCCATGTTGTTGCCGCCAACAAGCTCTAGCTTGCCAGTGACCGCCATTTTTGCGACATCAAGGAATTGCGGGTTGTTCGATACATAAAGGATCGCGCCGAAACCGATGATGAAGGTTAATAGATAGAAGTAACCAATGAAACCTGTAGCAACAACCACTGATTTACGCGCTTCTTTGGCATCTTTTACGGTAAAGAAACGCATTAGGATGTGCGGCAGGCCTGCTGTACCAAACATTAACGCAAGACCTAGAGAGATCGCATCAATTGGGTTTGCAGCCAGTTTGCCTGGACCCATGATATTGCTCGCTTCTGCCACAGTGATATCATGTACTTTTGCATAAACATCAATAGATTGAGAGAACATTTCAGCAAAGCTGAAGCCCACGCCTTTCATTACCATGAAGGCCATGAACGTTGCGCCAGACAAAAGCATGACCGCTTTAATAATCTGTACCCAAGTAGTCGCCAGCATGCCGCCGAAGATTACATAAGCCATCATGAGCAGGCCCACGATCACCACTGCAATGTTGTAGTTCAAGCCGAACAGCAGTTTGATCAGCTGGCCTGCGCCAACCATCTGAGCAATCAGATAGAATGCCACAACCACCAATGAGCTCATTGCAGCCAAGGTACGCACTGGTTTTTCAGCCAAACGGAACGATACCACGTCAGATAAATTGAATTTACCCAGGTTACGCAAACGCTCTGCCACCAAGAACAGTACAATTGGCCAGCCCACCATGAAGCCTAATGAATACAGCAAGCCGTCAAAGCCTGAACTGAATACCAGTGCCGAAATACCCAGGAACGATGCTGCTGACATATAGTCGCCGGCAATCGCCAAACCGTTTTGGAAACCTGAGATGCCGCCGCCAGCTGTATAGAAGTCAGCAGTGTTCGTGGTTTGTTTTGCCGCCCATTTGGTAATCAGCAGCGTAAAGCCTACAAAAATGGCGAACATGATAATCGCGTGCCAGTTTGTCGCCTGCTGCTGAGCTTCACCTAAATCCGGTCCTGCCATTGCCATGCTTGACATCAGCAGTGCTGGCGCAGCCAGCGCTTGTGCTTTCAATGAATTCCATTTCATCTTAGTGCAGTCCTTTTTCATGAGTGATTGCTTCAACTTCACGCATTGCTTCTTCGTTTAATGAGTCCAGCGTATTGTTCGCAATGTAGGAATATACACCGCATAAAACAAAAGACAGTACAATGATGCTTAAGCCGAGCGGCATACCAATCGTGGTGACGCCGCCGCTTACTGAAGACATTAAAAATTCTTTGTTGTAGCCAACCAGCAGCATGAAGCCAACGTACACGACCAGCATAATAATGGTCAGCGTCCAGCTCAGTCTGCTTTTGCGGGCAACCATTTCCTTAAATTTTGGATTCTGTAGAATTTGCTCTACTTGTCTCTCATCCATAACCTTACTCCTGTAGGCACCCAGCCATGGGCGCAATTTTTTTAATTCGAATTATTTCGCCCCTAACATTAACAATCTTGCAGGGTTTTTGTAATTTAGACTTTGGTCGTTAAATTTTGATCAATTTTCAACGGGTTTGCCCAGATAAGGTATGATGAGCCTAAGATTTTAATGCTGCAGGCAGTATGAACAGCTGGCTTATTATTGGGGTTTTAGCCCTCTACATTGCACTCCTCTTTATTTGCGCATTTTTTGGCGAAAAGCACGCCAGCAGGCTCAGCACCCGGGGACGCATGCTGCTGTTCAGCCTGACGCTCGGCGTTTACTGTTCATCATGGACGTTTTACGGCGCAACTGGCGCCGCGGTGCGCGAAGGCATCATCTTTCTGCCCATTTATTTAGGGCCGCTGCTGTTTGTGGCGCTCGGTTATGATATTTGGCGCCGGCTGGGCCGTGTCCGCCAGCACCATGCCATTTCCTCCATTGCGGACTTCGTGGCTGCCCGTTACGGTAAAAGCGGCCCGCTGGCGTCACTGGTCACAATTTTAGCCGTGATTGCCATTATCCCTTATTTGGCTTTGCAGCTGCGCGCCATCGCGCTCAGCGCTTCAGTCATTTTAGATTCACCGACAGGCATCAGCAGCACGACCAACGGCGTGCTGTTTCTGACCGGCATTCTGGCCATTCTCGCCATGATGTTCGGCACCCGGCAAATTGCCAACACCGAGCAGCACGGCGGCTTAATGCTGGCTGTCGCGTTTGAATCCTTTGTGAAGCTGTTTGCTTTGCTGGCGGTGGCCTTTTTCTTTGTTTTTGAAGCCCCGGAAAACATTCATCAAATCAGCGCAGACATCAGCTCCACCTTTCATGATGTGCAGCTGTTTGGCGTCCCTGAAAGTTTCTGGATTCAAACCTTGCTGGCCGCGCTGGCCATCATTTGCCTGCCGCGCCAGTTTCACGTAGCAGTGGTTGAGCTGCGCGATGAAAAACACATCCGCGGCGCGCGGCGCTGGTTTGCGGTCTATCTGATTTTAACCATTGTCGCCATCATCCCGATTGCCAGCTGGGCCTTGCATGCTGCGCCGGCTTATTTGGCGATTCCGGACGTTGCCGTGCTATCTCTGCCGCTCAGCTATAATCAGGACTGGCTGACTCTGCTGGCCTTTTTAGGCGGCTTCTCTGCATCTACCGGCATGCTGCTGGTGTCTTCTGTTGCGCTGTCCATCATGCTCAGCAATGATTTAATCATGCCGGCGCTGTGGCGCACCAACCTGCTGTCACGCCATGATAAGCGCCTGCCGCTGGTGCTGAAATTCACCCGCCGCGTATGCATTCTGGCCGTCATGCTGCTGGGCTTTCTGTTTTTCCATTTCTTTAATGATATTGACCAGCTGTCCGTTTTTGGGCTCTTGGCATTCAGCGCTGTAGCGCAGTTCTCTCCAGCACTGATTGGCGGCCTGTACTGGCGCGGCGGAAGCAAGCAAGGCGTCTATGCCGGTTTACTGACCGGCTTTGCGCTATGGGCTTACACCCTGCTGCTGCCCACCGTCCTGCGCAGCCTGCCCGATCAGTTTAAAGTGTATACACAGAACTTTTTAAACCATGGCCCGCTCGGCATCAGCTGGCTGCGCCCCGAAGCGCTGCTGGGCTTTGAATCTTTTGATCCCTTAACCCATGGCGTGGTGTGGGCATTAGGACTGAACATTATTTTATATGTCTGGGTTTCACGGATTTTCCGCCCCAGCATTGCGGAACAGATCCAGGCCGAAAGCTTTTTCTACTATGAAACCAAGCCGCTGCCGTCACACAATACCTCGAATGATATCAATTATCTGCATCACGATGTAGCGCGCTTAAAAGTCGGCGACCTGATCACGCTGGCCAAGCGCATTACCGGCGAGGGCGCCGCTACCCGCGCATTTCAGCAGTTCTGCATGCAGAATAATGTCAGCCTGAACGAAAACAGCAGCGCCAACGGCATGTGGTGGCGCTTTACCGAACAGTACCTCGCAGGCACGATCGGCGCTGCGTCCGCACGGACCCTGCTGACCACCGCCATGGTCAATAATGGTTTAGCGCTCGGCCAAGTCGCCAATATTCTGGACCAAGCGTCGCAGTGGCAGCGCTTTAACCAAAACCTGATCATGACCATGATTGACCATATGACCCAAGGCGTCAGCGTGGTGGATGAAAACATGTGCCTGGTGGCATGGAATAATCAATATTTAAAACTGTTTGATTATCCCAAAGACATTGTCTATGTCGGCTGCCCCATTGCCGATCTGATCCGCTATAACGCGGAACGCGGTGAATGCGGGCCAGGCTCGGTCGAAGAGCATGTGCGTAAACGGATTCACTGGATGCAGGTGGGCAGTTCGCATGAATTTGAACGCATCCGTAAAGATGGCCGCGTGATTCAAATGCGCGGCAACCCGATTGAAGGCGGCGGCTTCGTCACCACTTTCGCGGATATTACCGCTTTCCGTGAAAATGAAGCCTTTCTGGAAGGCCGTGTGCAAGACCGCACTCAGCAGCTGGCCAATGCCCTGTCCGAACAGCAGCTGGCGCGTGAAGCCGCAGATAAAGCCAATATGTCGAAAAGCCGCTTTATCGCCGCAGCCAGCCATGACCTGCTGCAGCCGATGCATGCCGCCCGGCTGTTCAGCACCGCGCTGGAACAAAGCGTGCAAAGTCAGGAAGACCGTCAAACACTGCAGCAGCTGGACCGCGCGCTGCATGGCGCGGAAAGCATGCTTTCTGCCCTGCTGGATATCGCCCGCTTAGAAGGGGGCACGATTCAGCCGAAGCGCCAGTCTTATCCGCTGCATGACCTGCTCAGCGACTTAGAACTGCAGTTTAAATCGATTGCCGCCCAGCGCGGCATTAAATTCAGCGTGCATGATGCCCAGTTCTGGATTGACACTGACCCGCAGTGGATCCGCCGCATCATTCAAAATTTTGTCAGCAACGCGCTGCGCTATACCGCCCGCGGGCGTGTCGTGGTCGGCGTCCTGCGCGATGCCAGCAAACCGAACCATATCCGCATCGGCGTGTGGGATACAGGCCCCGGTATTGCCGAAGAACAGCGCATCAAGCTGTTTCAGGAGTTTGAACGCTGCGGCCATACCTCGCCTTGGGGCGAGCAAGGGCTGGGGCTGGGCTTAGCCATTGTGCAGCGCATGACCAGCCTGCTGGATTATCCGGTACATGTGTATTCAGAACTGGGCAAAGGCTCCTGCTTTATGATTGACGTGCCGATTGTGGAAGCGCCGAAAATCACCGCTGCGCCGATTCAGGCCGTGCCGCTGAAAACCAAAGCCTACAAAATTTTATGCTTAGACAATGACGAAACCATTCTGGAAGGCATGTCGACCCTGCTGACCAAATGGGGCTATCAGGTCTTTAAGGCGACTGAGCCTGAACAGGCGCTGGACATGCTGCAGCAGGAAAATATTCAGGTTTGGCTGGTCGATCAGCACTTGAACAATGACCAAGTCGGCTTAGATTTTATTTTGGATAACCGCCAGGAGAATGTTCCCGTCGCGCTGATTACCGCAGACTCGGACCCAGAACTGCCGCAGCGCTTAAAAGAGCTGAACATTGTGCTGCTGAAAAAACCGCTGAAACCGGCATCATTACGCTCTTGGCTGTCCGGACTGAAAATTTCAGGCAGCTGACGCTGCGCTGAGTTTTCAATAGGCAAATTAAAGACTTAAATGCCCCATTCATTCACATGAATGGGGCATTTTTATGTCCGGACTGCTTCACCGTTTCATCAACTGGCAATTTATTTTTCCGCATAGGCAAAATGCATCAAAAAAGCCAAAACAACAGGGCTAAAAATTAGCCAAAAATACCAAATCCGCTTTGCCTATGGCAAAAGCTGATCATTACTTATCTTGCACAAACGCACACTTAGTTACAATTTTCAAAGCCTCTGTTTTTAATAAAATTATTAAGATAAACAATACTATCTACAACTTTAGTCGTATTTTTATTCCCTGCATTTTCAACCTACAAATAGTCCATGACCTGATCAGTTTTCAGCAGCATGCGCAATGCATACTTCATTTGAATATTAAAGCTGATCAGCCGCCCCTATCGGAGTTGAATTATGAATATTTATGAAACCGTCCCGCATGGCATTCACTGTACCCAGCAATTCCACCGCGAATATGGCGCCAATGCCCTGCTGCCCGAAATTCACTGGGCGGACCTGTTTAAATTCAGCAAACTGGATCATGCCAAGCTGCAGGCGCTGGACACCCTGTATCAAAGCGCTGTGCCTTTGGCGCTGCAAGTCTTTGATGAACTGGATTTTGACGTTTTTGCGCCATCTGCCTATGAGCCTCACGGCCTGGGTCTGTTTGACCGCCTAGCGCAGCAGGAGGAAAAACTGCTGCAGCGTTTGGAGGCCGAGTCTGAAGATCTGAATGAAGATGCCCGCCACCAGATTTGGAGCATGCTGCTGCGCGGCGGCGCAGTGCTGGTGTTTAAGGCATGGCTGGGAAAAGTGAAAACCGGCCAGGATCAGCTGGATACCACTCAGTTTGACGAACTGTCCGATCTGCTGTTTATTAAAACGTCACCGTTTGAATTGGCGGAACGCCTGGGTGTTGAGGCCAATTCAGCTCAGGAGCATGCTTTTCTGATGTACGGCAATGAGGTATATCTAGACCGTTTCAACAGTTTGGAAACCGCTGCGCTGTTTGTCGATTTAGGTGTATATGATGCGGCTTTTCTAAGCCTGCGTGATGACCGCGTTGCCGAATATTTAAAAGCCAAAGGCTGCGTGACCGATGAACAGATTGATGAACTGCAATGCGCTTTAAATCCGCTGTTCTGCACAGATCTGACGCCTAAGCAAAGCTATATCGCTTAAGCGCGATCGCGCCAAAAAAAAGACCTTGCAGAAGGTCTTTTTTTACAGCTGCCATCAGCTTACATTTTCTTTTCTTCAATATTCAGCGCATTAATCGCCAGCACAGCCTGCGTACGGTTCTGCACGCCCAGCTTGCGGAAAATCGCGGTTACATGCGCTTTAATTGTTGCTTCAGAAACGTCCAGTTCATAGGCAATCTGCTTATTCAGCAGGCCTTCCGCCACCATCATCAGCACGCGGAACTGCTGCGGCGTCAGGGACTGAATGCGTTCTGCCAAAGCGGTTTCGTCGGCTGCGCGCGGGTCAAAGCTGACATTCGCCGGCAAATTCGGCGGCAGCCAAATTTCACCTTCCAGCACCTGGCGGATCGCTTCACCAATATGGCTCGGATGCGCTGATTTTGGAATGTAGCCCATGGCGCCATGCGCAATGGCGCGCTGAATAATTGAAGTTTCTTCGTGTGCAGAGACAACAATAATCGGCAAAGACGGATACTGTGCACGGACATGAACTAAAGCTGAAAAGCCTGATGCGCCCGGCAAGTTCAAATCCAGAAGGACCAAATCCGGTTCAGGGCCATTTTCCAAACGTTCATAAAATTCATTTACTGCCGCCGTCTCATGGATTTGAGCTTGCGGTAAGCTGTAACGCACAGCTTGAATCAAAGCGTGGCGGAACAGCGGATGATCATCAACGATTAATATATTCATAAGCAGCGTGAAAGATCTTGTGCACAGTAGCCCTATTCTAACCACACATGAGGCTTTAAGGATATGCAAGTTATAACTATTTTTTTATGAATATGCGGTTTTACCGCACAAATTATTCGGTTTATCTGCATTTCATGAATTCTTCAGTTCAAATCATTTTTTCTTATAAATTTTAGCTGCCGATGTAAAATCATTATCAGAATTCAATATAAAATTAAAATTCAATCAATTAGATAGAATCTATTATTTAATATTTCACATAATTCCGCATATCTAAAAAACTGATAACTTTTGGACTTTTGCTTATTTTACAGGAATAAGCGCATTCAGGATTAATACAAGGCATTCCGAGCTAACCCTATTTTCCAGGTTAAAAAAAAATGTCAAATTCAATTCAACAAAAACCGCTGAACATTGTTGCTGTTTCAGGCGGCCTCAATAATCCGTCAAAAACCGAAGCGCTGGTTCAAGCCATTATTGATGAACTGGGCGAAGCAACCCCAATTAATGTGCATTTCATTAAATTCAGCGAAATTGGCCAGCTGCTGGGCGGCGCAATTTACCGTAATCAATTGCCGCAGCGTGTTCAGGATGATTTGGCTGCTGTAGAAGCAGCAGATGCACTGATTGTCGGCACACCGGTTTACCGCGCCTCATTTACAGGCTTATTTAAGCACTTCTTTGACTTCGTTGAACAAACGGCTTTGGTCGATGTTCCTGTGCTGTTAGCGGCTTCTGGCGGCAGCGAACGCCATGCGCTGGTGCTTGAACATCAATTGCGCCCGCTGTTCAGTTTTTTCCAAGCGCAGACTTTGCCCATTGGCGTATATGCAACCGACAAAGATTTCACCCCTGAATACACCATTCACAGTGAATTCCTGCTAGACCGCATTACCCTTGCCGTTGCCCGCGCATTGCCCATTTTAGAGTGGGCGCCTGCCAAAGGCCAGCGTGCAGAAGCCATCAAAGAAAAATCACAGCAAGCCAACCAAAACCTGGGCATTAACAAACAAATCGAGCAGGAAGACGTATTGCCTTCTGCAGCAGTCCCGACGCTAGATGCAGCAGAAGCGCGCCTGCATCACAAGAAGCCTAAGACTCACGTTGCATAACATCTAAAATTAAGAGGGTTCAGCCATGTCTCAGCCGGATAGCAAGATTAAATTCGCATATTGGGTGCCGAACGTCAGCGGCGGTTTGGTGGTCAGCAATATTGAGCAGCGCACAGACTGGAGCTATGACTACAATGTGCGCTTGGCCCAAGCGGCCGAAAAAAGCGGTTTTGAATATGCTTTGACACAGATCCGTTTTACAGCCGGCTATAACGCAGAAAACCAGCATGAATCGGTCAGCTTCAGCCATGGCATCTTGGCCAAAACTGAACGCCTGAAAGTCATTGCCGCAATTTTGCCTGGCCCTTGGAAACCTGCGCTGGCCGCCAAGCAACTGGCGACCATTGACCATCTGACCAATGGCCGTATTGCCATCAATGTGGTCAGCGGCTGGTTCCGCGGTGAGTTTGATGCCATTGGCGAAGAATGGCCAGAGCATGACCAGCGCTATGCGCGCTCGGAAGAATTCATCCGCAGCTTAAAAGGGGTTTGGACACAGGATAATTTCAGTTTTGACGGCAAGTACTATCAGTTTAAAGACTACACCTTAAGTCCTAAGCCGCTGCAAAAGCCGCATATTGAAATTTTTCAGGGCGGCAGCTCACGGGCTGCCCGCGACATGGCATCCCGGGTATCCGACTGGTATTTCACCAACGGCAATACACCGGAAGAGCTGAAAAAGCAGATTGATGACATCCGAGAAAAAGCCAAAGCCAATGGCCACAGCGTTAAAGTAGGTGTGAATGCTTTCATTATTGCCCGCGATACCGAAGAAGAAGCGCAAGCGATGCTGCAGGAAATCATTGATAAAGCCAATGCTGAAGCCGTGAACGCTTTTGGCGATGCGACCCGCGAAGCAGGCGCAGCCACGGCAGAAGGTGAAGGCAACTGGGCTAAATCAACTTTTGAAGATCTGGTGCAGTATAACGACGGTTTCCGCACCAATCTGATCGGCACGCCGCTGCAAATTGCCGAACGGATTGTGGAATTGAAGCGTGTCGGCGTCGACCTGATTTTATCCGGCTTCCTGCATTTTATTGAAGAAGTTGAATACTTTGGCGAGAACATATTGCCTTTGGTGCGTGAACTGGAAACGCAGCAACAGCGTGTCCCGGCCAAATCTGCCTAAAACAGCGCTAGCTGCAGTCACCGCACCATAATAACAATGATAAGCGGACAATGGCTTTTCTTCCCTCCAAGGCTCGGCTTGGAGGGATTTTTTATTTACCATAGCCGCTGCAGGGCATTCTTAAACACAGCATTCAACAGCGCTATTTATTGCAAAATGCGTTATGACCCGCCCGCCATTTCACTTTAGAATATACTGCACCGCACAGAGGGAAATCAGCAGATGTATACCGGTATTGTTCAAGGCTTAGAAAAAATTTTAGAAATCCGCCAAGGTGAAGGATTCATTACACTGGTGATTTCCAATGAACATGATTTTTTCCATGATGTCTTTATTGGCGCCAGTGTCGCTGTGAATGGCACCTGCCTGACCGCAACGCAGATCGATTTAGCCGCCAGCCAAGTGCATTTTGATGTTTCAGACCTCACCCTCAGCCTGACTACGCTGGGCAGCCTGAAAACTGGTGACGCGGTGAATATTGAACGCTCTGCCAAAGTTGGTGCGGAAAATGGCGGACACAACCTGTACGGCCATATTGAAGGTACAGCGCAGGTGAAGCACGTGAGCCGCAAAGGTGAAACCCTGCATATCGATTTGCTGATTCCAGATGGCAAAATCAAATATTTCTTTCTCAAAGGCTTTATTGGACTGAATGGCTGCAGCTTAACGGTCAACCGCGTCGACCGGGACAGCAGTGAAATCTCGATTGACCTGATTCCTGAAACCTTGCGCCTGACTACTTGGAAAGATGTAAAAACAGGGGATGCCGTGAATTATGAGATTGATCAAATGACCCGCACGCTGGTCGATACGCTGGAACATATTCATCAAAAGTAAAATTTTAGTTAAAAATAACGATAAATTAGGACGCATCAAAAAACCTCCTGTTTGGAGGTTTTTAATTTTTTTATACGCAAATGCATTCTTCGAATCTAATCCAAGGTCTGCACTCCGCCGCCATTCACAAACAAGGTTTGTCCTGAAATCCATGAAGAAATAGGAGCCGCAAAAAACAAGACTGCGCCGGCAATATCTTGCGCTTCTCCCAAGCGCTGTAATGGGGTATGCGCCAGCATGCGTTTTTCAATTTCAGGGGTCATGACTTTTTCCAGTGCTGCGGTGCGAATTGCGCCAGGCCCAACCGCATTAATGCGAATACTCGGCCCAAAATCATGCGCCAAATTTGCCCCCATATGATTGAGCGCCGCTTTAGATGAAGCATAACCGCTCATAGCAGGACTTTTATTAATAGAGCTCATCGACGTAATATTAATAATGGAACCATATCCAGCTTGCTGCATATGCGGTGCAGCAAGCTGGCATAAGCGCCATGCAGCAAAAACATTCAATTGAAAATCACGGATAAAATCATCAACGGTAATCTGATCTGGGGCTTCACGCCCTCCGCCGCCGCCGCCTGCATTATTGACCAAAATATGAAGGCTGCCAAAGGCCTGCAAGGTCATTTCCACAGCATTGACCAATTGCGCGTCATCTAAAATATTGCACATGACGCTTTTGACTTCATTTCCGGTTTGCTGGGCAATTTCCTGAGCGGTCTGCGCAGCAGCTTCAGCATTTAAATCCGCAATCATGACACGGGCACCAGATTGCGCCAGCAAAGCAGCGCTGGCCCGGCCAATTCCTGCGGCGCCGCCTGTGACTAAGGCCACTTTGCCTGACAAATCCCATAAACTTTGAGGCATATTCATTGTATTCTCCAGCTCAACTGCAATGCTTAAATTATTTTTAAGTTATTAATATTTAAATTTATATATTAGGCACTTATAGATAGATTAAGTTCATTCAGCTAATTCATCGTACAAAAAATTTCTGCCTTAGTATTTATTGCAGCCTATTAAAAATCAATCCAGCCCTCTGCTTTTTTACAATTGGTATACCTGTACGCATTAAATCAATATAAAGGATCTGAAAATACGGCCTTGTATTTTTTCATCTGGCCATTGAGCCTAAAATATTCGTGATTTAGGAATAAAAACTCGGATCCGGCACTTTGCCGGTCAGCACCCATTCGCCGATTTCCTGATACTTATAATCAATCGGGTCATGCAGCGTCTGCGTGCGCACATTCCGCCACACCCAAAAACAGATGCACAAAAATCAGCTGGGCAATCAGCGGGCGCAGGCTGGAATAAGGGGTACTGAGCGGACCGGGATTCAGCAGCAATTCATCCCTATGTATTTTGACCTGCTCAAATTCAGTACACTTTTCTTGCAACCACGACTCCATTTATTGAACGCCTTATATTCAATCCTGCAAACTGTGAAAGTTTGTAAAAAAATATATGACCGTATTGAATGAATTTTTACTTTATTTTAACAAAATCACATTAAAATCATTTAATATAAATAAAATCACTTTAAAAACAATAATATAAATTAAATTAGTTAATGAAAATTTACATTGTAAATTTTATACTGAATTCGCCAGCTTAGATATTTCAGCTATTTTAACTTTAATAATTAGAGAATTTTAACATTATGCATCTTCCTATTTTCAAACAAACACTGCTCACGCTTTTGCTTGCTGCAGGACTCACAGCTTGCGGCGGCGGCAGTGGAGACTCGGGACAAAAAGAATCTGACAGCACCTCTACAGCACCTCCTGTCAATTCAGCCAATGATCGGGTCAAAACAGCGCTCTCTACAGGTGATGTCTCAGCACTCACTGCAGAAGATCAAAAAACACTCTTGCAAATGGCATTAGCAGCATCACAAGAACAGCAGCGCTGGCAAAAAGAGCTGCTCACTGGCTTATATACAGACTTAAATCAGCAGATGATACAGCCGTATTTACAATTTATCCCAAGTGCCTCACTGAATATCTATCCAACAGATTTCAGCACATCACTACCGATTGCGGTCAGCGATATAAATTGTAATTGGGCTTTAGAACTGCAAAACAACAAAGGCTGCGGGCTGGGAGTCGCCAGCAAAATCGGTAAAGGGCGTACGCTTGCCTACGGCCAAAATATGTTTACGGGCATACTCAATAATAATGCCGATTTTACACAATTTACCGAAGTGCTTAACAACAGTTTGCGTTGGCTGTTGACTGGAAATACGCGCCAAGAAGTTAAGCCTGAAATCAAGGTAACAGTGCAAGGCATGCCCGCAGACCCGGTTAAAAACTATCTCGAAAAGCATCTGAATACGGCTGTTGTTTTTCCTCAATGTAACGCACTCGACCCAGAAAACACCTGCTGGGAAGATATAGACCTCATGGTCATCAGTTCCAATATTGGCGGTCAAAAATTTGAAAAAGAATTGATTCAAAAGTATTTAAATGCAGGGAAAAGCATTTATTTCCAAGCCCACACGGGAAGCACCAATAGCAATATCGATAAAGTCTTATCTGCGATGAATATGCAGACCAATAATAATTATTATCGCAACAAAGATGGAATTTTACTTTCAAATAAGCTTACTGTTCAACAGCGCTGGGATCAGATCAACCAAATTGATGCCACTATTCAAGTTTTAAAATATTTCATTGATCCACATACAGTGAACTTAGGCGACTTGACTGCCGATAATCCACTCATTCAAGGCATCAGAAACCTATCCAGCTCATTGCAACGGATCAATAACCAAGGGATGTCTGCATTTAGCGATCAGAACTCAAATGAGGCTTTAAAAGCACTGGTTTTAATTGCCGATTTATGGCGCCCAGCGGTAAATTATAATACCTTAAATAAAAATGGTGATGTTCAAGCGTTTATGCAAGCTTATGCATCTGATGCTTGGATTGACTATAAACGCAAAACAACAACAACCTCGGCAACTGGCGCTGGCGACTATATGCCTGCTGAAGCGCAGCATATGCCTGTAAGCAGTGACTGGGAAACCATAACGGTCACCATTCCGCAAGGCAGTGGCGTTACTGCCATTGGTCGAGCAAGTATTCCCGCAAAAGCAGTAGAAGTTCAGATTATTGATGCTCAAGATGCGAATTTAGCCATTCAAACCAGTCATATACGCGCTTGGGGCAATCCATTTGATAATTCAGGCTATAAACGTCCATTACGTCCAAACAGCTATTCAATTAAATTAGTTCCTCAGCAAGACAATGCCTTTATTAGTCCTTTTGGCGGGCCACTCATGCTGAATTATAATAATGCTCAAGCTGGCAGTACGGTCACCTTAAAAATCAAAGGCAGCGCCAAATACGCGCACTATGACTTTACGCAGCCAATGACTCAAACTGAAAAAGATCAAGCGACACAAGTTTTACAAAGTAAAGCTTTTGGCTGGAATACCTTTAAATTTGTCGGCGGCGAAATTCAGCAAACCAATGCCTATGCATTAAAAGTGATCGGAAACCTAAACCCAGACGTTTATATCGACCGCATTAAGACCGTCATTTATGACAGCAACCATATTGCGAATGGCTATAACAACATGCCTTTAGATAGCAGTACGCAGCAATATTGCAGCACTTTAGGCTGGGATTGTACGAGTGATGTTCATCGGGCGCCAAATGTTCAGCATTTTGTCGGATGGATTGCAACCTGCGGTTTCCTTTGTTCTGGCAACCCATCAGATGGTTCTACAGGTCTAGATATCGGCTGGGGCTGGGTACATGAACTTGGACATAATACCATTCAAGAAGTTCTCACCATGACCTTCCCGTCTACAGAAACTAAAAACACGATTGGCTGCGGTACTGAGTGTAATAACAACATTTTGGCAGGCTTAAGCATGCTGCGCAAAAATGAAATTTACGGACTCGACAGCAATGGCAGCAACTTCCATCATCCACGACTTTATAGTGTAATCCAAGCGAATCGCAATACGGGTTTAAGCGGTGAAGCACTCCGTGTAGATATGGAAAAACGCTTATGGCAAGGTGATGATAATGCACAGCAAGCTTTTCATATGCAGCTTGCGCATAACTACACTAAATTGCATCAGGCAAAGGCAAAACCGGACTCGCAAGGTGTCTTTGAGTTTATGCGGTTGCTCAATATCTCACAGCGTTTGTACTATCGCATTGACTTGAGCAAAGCCACTGCAGCTGAAAAGAATAAACTCGGCTTAGGTGCTTATAGCTCTAAAAATAATATCAGCCGGCCTGACATGATCTATCTTTTAAGTTCTAAAATCATGGGCTATGACTTAAAGAACCTGTTCACTTTATATGGTATTCCTGTATCTGACACGGCTCATTCATCTATTGCCATGTTAGGCTTAACTGTTGCGCCATTAAGTTTCTATGCCCAAAAGCTGGATCGATCCAACTTTCTAAATGAAGGTACTTGGGTCAATATCCCGACGACAGGAGCAGTTGCAAACTACCCATATTAATCTTTAAATTTCAAAAAGAAGCCCAGTACGGCTGGGCTTCTTTTATAGGCTCAAGAAAATGCTTGGCACTTCTAACTCAAGATAAATAAATGATTTATCCATTACGAATAAAAACTCGGATCAGGCACTTTGCCGGTCAGCACCCACTCACCGATTTCCTGATATTTATAATCAATCGGATCATGCAGCGTCTGCGTGCGCACATTGCGCCAGAAGCGGTCGATATTTAACTTGGCTGTGGTTGCCCGTGCGCCCATCACCTGAAAAATATTTTGTGTAATATTCAAAGATGCGTTGGTGGCTGTAATTTTCGCTGTGGCAACCGCAATGGATACCTCACCGCGCTGCGCTGCTGTTAAGCTTTCACCGACATCCCACGCAGCCTGCAAAGTCTCAATCGCCTTTTGTGCCAGCAGCCGTACACTTTCCAGCTGTACATAAAAATCAGCAAAATGCTTTTGCGTAAAAGGGTCATTCACAGCATTTTCTGCCAAAGATTTCGACCATGCCTTTTGAGTTTTCACAGTCTCAATAGCCGTCTGATATGCTCCTTCCGCCACACCCAAAAACAGATGCACAAAAATCAGCTGGGCAAGCAACGGGCGCAGGCTGGAATACGGCGTACTGAGCGGACCGGGATTCAGCAGCAGTTCATCTTTATGTATTTTAACCTGCTCAAAATGGCTGCTGCCGCTGTCGGTTTGACGCTGGCCCATATTGTTCCAGTCGCCTAAAAAGCTCACACCGTCACGCGCGGTCGGAATCACCCCAATCAGCAGTTTTCCAGCATCATTAAATCCTGAGCACAGTAAAATGTCAGAGTCGATAGACCCTGAACAAAAGCTTTTGTCGCCATGAAAAATAAATTCATGTTCAGATATCTGTTGGGCTGTTGTCCGTTTATCTAACGGGTTTAAGGTATTGCCCCAAAATAAGCTGTCTTTTGCCGTCTGTTCAAACCAAGGCGCATACTGCTCAGGCTGCGCAAACAGCTGTACCGTGGCAATCAGCAAATGATGAAAACCATACACATGCGCCAGAGAACTGTCTGCCTGCGCAATCTGTTGAATGGTTTTAAAAATGGTATTCCACGATGCCCCCAGCCCGCCGTACTCCGCAGGAATAGACAAATTGAGCAAACCGCTATGGCGGATCAAATCACGCTCATATTTTGGAGTGCCGCCCTGCTTGTCGCGTTCGGCTGCCGTCAGTGCAAAAGTGGCTGCCAGCTGCTGGGCGGTATCAAGCGAATCTGCAGTCCATGAAGTTGGCGCATTCATAATATGGTCTGATTTTATTTCTATGTTTTGAGCTTAGCAGAGCCTGCTGTTAAGGCATATCTGAATGCCTGCTGTGCTTATTCCAAAAATAAAAAAGCTGCCTGAATTTCACAGACAGCATTCATCAGCCCTGACTGATTATTTTGGATAAACCGTCGCGATTAAATATTCAACCACCTGCGGTTCTGCCAGTGTTGAAGTATCGCCCAAGGTATCCAGTTCATTGGC
Source organism: Acinetobacter sp. CWB-B33 (assembly GCF_039655955.1). NCBI lineage: Bacteria > Pseudomonadati > Pseudomonadota > Gammaproteobacteria > Moraxellales > Moraxellaceae > Acinetobacter > Acinetobacter sp. CWB-B33. The sequence goes on along the minus strand of NZ_JAGFEU010000003.1, from coordinate 127,185 downwards.
GGCAATTTTACGCAGAATCCGGCGCATAATTTTGCCTGAGCGGGTTTTAGGCAAAGCCGGCGCCCAATGCAGCGCATCCGGTGTTGCAACGGGGCCCAAAATTTTGCGCACCCATGCCACCAATTCCTGACGCAATTCTTCGGATTCCGGCGTACCCGCCTGCAAGGTCACAAAAGCGCAAATGCCTTGCCCTTTAATATCGTGCGGCATGCCGACGACAGCCGATTCCGCCACCAGCTCATGCGCCACCAGCGCGCTTTCAATTTCCGCTGTGCCCAAGCGGTGGCCCGAGACATTCAATACATCATCGACCCGGCCGGTAATCCAGTAATAGCCGTCCGCATCCCGGCGCACACCGTCTCCAGTAAAATACGTGCCTGGATACGTTGAAAAATACGCTTCGATAAAGCGCTCAGGATCGCCCCAAATGGTGCGCATTTGCCCGGGCCAAGAATCTTTAATCACCAAATTGCCTTCGGCGGCGCCTTCCAGCTCTTTCCCGTCCGCATCCACCACTGCCGGCTGTACGCCAAAAAATGGACGCGCGGCAGAACCCGGTTTCAAGGCCATCGCGCCCGGCAGCGGGGTGATCATATGGCCGCCTGTTTCAGTCTGCCACCATGTATCCACGATCGGGCAGCGGCTTTCGCCCACAACGGTATAGTACCAATTCCATGCTTCAGGGTTAATCGGCTCACCGACTGAGCCCAGCAGGCGCAGGCTGCTGCGGTCGCTTTCGCGGACAAAGGCATCGCCTTCACGCATCATGGCGCGGATGGCCGTTGGCGCGGTATACAGAATGGTGACGTTGTGCTTATCGACAATATGCCCGGTGCGCGCCCACGTCGGATACTGCGGCACGCCTTCAAACATCACCGTCGTGGCGCCATTCGACAATGGCCCATACAGCACATAGGAATGCCCCGTGATCCAGCCGACATCGGCAGTACACCAGAACACATCATCCTGCTTTAAATCAAAAACTTCGCGGAAGGTGCAGTTGACATAAGTCAGATAGCCGCCAGTCGTATGAAGCACACCTTTCGGCTTGCCTGTAGAGCCGGAGGTGTACAAAATAAATAACGGATCTTCCGCATTCATCGGTTCTGGCGGGCAAATATCATTCACGGACATGATTTCCATGTGATACCACAGGTCGCGTTCCGGCTTCATCTCAATCGGGTTGCCCGTACGGTGCACGACCATTACATGCTGCACAGATTCCGTGCCTGGAATCTGCAATGCAATATCCACATTTTCTTTCAGCGGAATCGGCTTGCCGCCGCGCATGCCGCAATCTGCTGTAATCACCATCTTGGCTTGGCTGTCATCAATTCGGCTGGCCAATGAATCTGGCGAAAAACCGCCAAAGACCACACAATGCACGGCGCCAATCCGGGCGCAGGCCAGCATGGCAATCGCCGCTTCCGGCACCATCGGCATATACAGCACCACGCGGTCTCCCTTGCCCACGCCATGCTTTTTCAGCACATTGGCAAAACGGCAAGTCTCATCATGCAGTTCTTCAAATGATATGATTTTGTGGCGCGAAGGATGATCGCCCTCCCAGATAATCGCCGGCTTATACGGATGCTCTTTCAGATGGCGGTCGAGACAATTGGCGCTGACATTCAGCTGGCCATCGGCAAACCATTCAATTTTAAAATCATCTAGCTTGAAACTGGTGTTTTTCACTTGCGTAAAGGGCTTGATCCAATCGAGCTTACGCGCCTGCTCCGCCCAAAATTCATCCGGCTGTTCGATAGATTTTTGATAGCGTTCGAAGTACTCCGATTCCAGGATACGGGCGGTTTTTTTGAAACTTTCAGGGACAGGATAGATTTCATTCATAATTGTACTTCCTTGATTTTTTTCATCTCATCACGAGATGCATGCCACATTTTTGATTTTATATTTCTGCATCGCGCCAGTATGGCGTGTATTTTTTAAGCAGATCAACCCTGCTTTGGTCGTATTTTGTTCATTCTATTTAAAACATAGGCTTGAGATCAAATTCAAGCCTTTCCTGTCTCATTTGCGTATCCGAACATTTCTTTTGCATTTTATATTTTAGTTTTATAATCATGCTGAAAATCCGTACAGCATCTCCCTTAAATATAACTTAGTTATCAGCTGGCTTAGCCCATGAATTCACAAGACTCCTCTCCTTTTTTTTCCCGAAATCCAGCCCCTGAAACAGATCACCCGCTGTCTATCAGAGGCCGCTTTGGGCGTTTAAGCTTTATTGGCTGGTACGCATTTTTAAATGTGCTCAGCTTCTTTGCTTCTATTGCATTCAGCTTGGCGGTTGGCATTTTTAATTTCAGCACCATGACCCTGAACAGTCAGTTTGCTGATCTGCTGACCGGCATGGCGGGATTGGGCTATGTCGCGCTGCTGGTATTCTATCTGTATTTTTATATCGTCATTACCGCGCGCCGCCTGCATGATTTAGACATATCCGGCTGGATGATGCTGCTGATGCTGCTGCCGGTCATCAATGTATTTTTTATCCTGTATCTGCTGCTGGCGCCTGGCACCGCCGGCCTAAACCGCTATGGCGCTCCGCGCCCAGCCGCATTTTGGGAAAAACTGCTAGCATGGCTGATGATCATTATTGCTGTTCTGAGCCTTTTTTCAGCCGGCAGCATGGTGTCTTACATGATGGGTAGCGGTGAGCTGGAAACCCCGCAGGAAATGATGCAGAAAGGCACTGCATACTTTTAATGCATTTATGCTAAATTGCATAAAACATATCATTTCACTGCATTTTGTTGCTTAATTTTCCGTAAAAGTTCAGGCAAAATAGCTGAAAATTAGTTAAAGATTCGGAACCCCCGTGGCTGAAAAAGAAAATGCCTTGAGTGACGTCACTCAAGGCACCACCCAGCTTTTGCAGGAAGCGACTGAAAAGACAGCGCAAACTGTAATTGAACATACTGCAAAATATAACGATGCTTACAGCACCATCGATAAATTTATGGAGGGCTTTTGGGAGCGCCTGCCTTACATCTGTATCGCATTGTTTGTATTTGCTATTTTTTACATGCTGTCCAAGCTGTTTAAATTATTTGTACGCAAGGCGCTGGCGGAAAAATCGTATACCAAACAAAACCTGGTCTTGGTTTTAAACCGTGTCGGCAGTTCCGCCATTATCTTTATTGGCTTCCTCATTGCGATGGTTGTTGCCATCCCAGGCTTTACCCCGGGCCAGCTCATGAGCGCACTGGGGATTGGTTCGGTTGCCATCGGTTTTGCATTCAAAGATATCTTCCAAAACCTGCTGTCCGGCATTTTAATTTTACTCAGCGAGCCTTTTAAAATTGGCGATGACATTATTGTTTCAGGCATGGAAGGCACCGTGGAAGACATTCAGATCCGCGCCACCTTCCTGCGTTCTCCGGACGGCCGCCGCATTGTCATTCCCAACGCGACTGTTTATACCAGCGCAGTGACCGTCAATACAGCTTATCCGCGCCGCCGCTGTGAATTTGTGGTGGGCATTGGCTATGAAGATGATGTGCAGAAAGCCAAAGATATTGTGCTGAAAATTCTAGACCGCGATACCACGATTTTGAGCCAGCCGGGCTTTACCGTCAACGTCAGCGCGCTGGCAGACTTCTCCATCAATTTAACTGTACGCTGGTGGGTGAATACCTCTGAAACCACGACCGCCAACTCAATCAGTGAGGTGCAGGAACGCGTGATTCATGCCTTCAATGAACACGGCGTTTCTATTCCTTATCCTGTACAGGAAGTGAAGGTGTACCGCGGTGACGCTGCAGCAGCGGAATCAGCGGCTAAATAAGCGCCCAAGCACATAAGGAATCACCGTTTCAGTACGGATAATCCGGCTGCCCAAGCTCACTGCTTGGCAGCCGTTTTTTATGAGCAAATCAATTTCATAAGGGATGAAGCCGCCCTCTGGGCCAATCATAATCGTGCACGGATGCGCAATACCGGATGGCATAGCCTGTTCTGTATAGGGATGCGCGGCATAGGCTGGGCGCTCCGCTGAAATCATCGTAGGCAGCACATCTTCCACAAACGGCTTAAAGCGCTTGTGCAATTCAATTTTAGGCGCAAGGGTATCGCCCGCCTGCTCTAAGCCTAAGTCCACATAATGCGGCAGCTGCTGCAAAAAAGGGGTTTGCCAATAGCTTTTATCGACGCGGTAACTGTGCAGCAAAATGATTTTTTCCACGCCCAGCGTCACACTGTCCATAATTAAGCGGCGCAGCACTTTTGGCCGCGGCATCGCCACAATCAGGGTCACAGGCAATTTGTCAGGCACCGCCTCTTCAGCAATCGGCTTCAACTGAATATACTGATCAGACACAGCTATCACTTCTGTTAAATAACGCTTACCTTCCCGAATCCCCACCTTCAGGGTATCTCCAACTTGAACATCCACATGCGTGCGCAAATGCTCCAGCTGGCGTTTGGCGCGAATACTCCAAAGGTCTGATTCAGTTTGACGTGGGTCGAGCAAGACGATGTTCATAAATTTTCTCTATTGCCTCCTGTGGGGTACACGTAAACGTCATCCACAGCTGTTCGAGGCAAGACTGCATGTGATATATAAAGTTTATGCGAGATCTTTGAAAAAAATTGGTATCTGACGAGTTTTGTGGATGGCAAATGGTTTTGTTACTTTTGCCAAAACAAAAGTAAAATCAGAGCTCCGAGCGATTAATCTATAATAACAAGACACCGCCGCCCCCATTCATTACAGCAAATGCATTTTTAGAGGGTCTTATAGATACTGATCAATCACCTGAATATGCTTTTGCAGTGAACCCGTATTTTTTTGCATAATCTGCTGCGCAGCGGCATTTAAAGCCTGCGCTTTCTGCGGATTTTCTGCCAGCTCAACCAAGGCTTGCGCAGCCTGTTCTGCATCCTCAACAACCTCGACACCTTGCACGGCAGCAAACTCATCGACAATGGTTTGAAAATTGAAATAATTCTTGCCCAATACTGTTGGCACCTGCAATGCAATCGGCTCTAAAATATTATGTCCGCCGCCCGGCTCATTCAATGAACCGCCCACAAAGCAAGCCTGGCTTAACGCCAGCCACTGCCAAAGCTCACCCATGCTGTCCGCCAAATACACTTGCGTATCAGATAAAATAGCTTGCCCTAAACTCCGGCGCTGGGTACGCAAAGCCAATTTCTGAGCTTCAGCAAAAACTTCATCAAAGCGTTCAGGATGGCGCGGAACAACGATGCACAGCAGTTCAGGATACTGCTGCAAATAAGGCTTTAACGCGCTTAAAATTTTCTGTTCTTCAGGCGCATGCGTGCTGGCAATGGTCACAATTTTCCGGCCAGCCAAAGACCAGTCTATTTTCAGCTGCGCGGCCAGTTCAACCGCATGCTGCGGCGCATGAATATCAAATTTAATGCTGCCCACCACCTGACTCGCTTGAGGCTGAGCGCCTAAAGCAATAAAGCGGTCTAAAGTCGCCTGATCCTGCGCCAGCAATTGATTCAGCCCCTGCAGCATCGGACGGCTCAGACTCGGCACTTTGCCATAGCCCTTCGCCGATTTTTCTGACAGGCGCGCATTAATCAGCAGGCATGGCACTTGCAGCTGCTTAGCCTGATCGATCAAGTTCGGCCAAAGCTCCGTTTCCACTAAAGCCAGCAGTTTAGGCTGATATTTTTCGATGAAATGCCGTACCAGATGCTTTTGATCGGCGGGCAAATACACGGCCTGAAACAGCGCTTCATACGGCGCTTTTAAGAATAAGGATTTGGCGCGGGCTTGCCCCGTTTTAGTGGTATTGGTGACTAAAACTGGATGCCCTTTTTTAAGATAATGTTCGATCAGCGGCTGCGCGGCATTGGTTTCACCGACAGATACCACATGAAACCAAATAGCATTCAGATTTTTGACCGGCTGAAATGAGCCAAAACGCTCGAGGCATTCCTGCTGATACTGCGCGTCATTGTCCGCGCGCTTTTTAATGCGCGACCGATACAAAGGCTTAATGATGGAAAGCGCTGCGTTATACCAGAAAGGAGTAGTCAAATAGTTTGCCCTGATGCCGATTGTCTCGGCAGAATATATCAGAGCATTATCCACATGTTAATGGATAATGCATCTTTGCTGTGGGATTAATGCTGCGCTTGTCCTGCGCCAAATGTCTCATTCAGGCTTGGATAATCAATATAGCCTTCTGCAGTCTGTACGCCGATCATATTGTCAAAGACCAATTCATTCAGCGGCGCGTCCTGCACCAAGCGTTCGAATAAATCTGGATTGGCAATATACGCTTTGCCGAAGGATACCGCATCCGCCTTGCCTGAATTCAATAATTCAATCGCATCTGCACGGCTCAGCTTCATATTGGCAATATAAGGCACACCGGCAGAACGCGCTTTCAGATATTCACTGATGCTGTCATCGGCCAAATATTCACGGGTAAAGAAGAAGGCTATTTTACGTTTGCCCAATTCCTCCAGCACATAGCCGAATGTTTCACGTGGATCATCATCACCCATATCGTGTTCATCACCGCGCGGCGCCAAATGCACACCAACACGCCCAGCGCCCCAAACCTCAATCAAAGCATCAACCACTTCTAACAACAGACGCGCGCGGTTTTCTACAGATCCGCCGTATGCATCTTCACGATGATTGGTTGAACTCTGTAAAAACTGATCAATCAGATAGCCATTGGCACCGTGCAATTCCACACCGTCAAAACCGGCGTCTTTAGCGCGAATGGCCGCCTGTTTAAACTGCTCAACAATCACTTTAATTTCAGCGATTTCTAAAGCGCGAGGCGCCACATAATCACGCTTTGGACGCAATAGGCTGACCTGCCCCGCCTGCTGAACAGTGCTGGCGGAAACAGGAGTTTCCCCCTGCAGTAAATCAGGATGCGATACCCGGCCCACATGCCACAGCTGCGCGACAATCAAACCATCTTTGGCATGTACCGCAGCAGTTACCGCTTTCCAGCCTTCAACTTGCGCATCCGTAAATAACCCTGGGGTATTTAAATAGCCATTGGCTTCTTCAGAAATTACGGTCGCTTCAGAAATGATTAAGCCGGCGCTGGCGCGCTGCGCATAATGCTCTGCCATCATCGGCGTAGGCACACGGTCATCGGTTGCACGGCTGCGGGTTAATGGCGCCATCACCACACGGTTTTTCAGGTGCAAATCGCCAAGAATTAAAGGGGAATTCAGTTCAGCCATATTCGTCTCATCCCTCACCCCTTTTTACTTAGAGTGAGTTTTTCAAATAATCAATATATTGCTGAATAAGCGCTTCGTTGCGGGAAAAATAAGACCATTGGCCGTATTTTTCCGCTTGAATCAGACCCGCCTGCTGCAGCACAGACAAATGATTCGACATGGTGGATTGCGAGACATTGCCGAGTTTCTCAATATTCCCTGCGCACACACCGCGATTAAAGCCGCCGCATTGCTCTTCTGACAAAAATTGATTGGGGTTTTTAAGCCACTCTAAAATCTGCCGCCGAGTCGGATTTGCCAACGCTTTAAAAATTAAATCAATATCCATAATTCAGACGAGTTTAATTAAAAATGAAAAAAACAGCGCAAAGCTCTATTCAGCATCCGAATACAATATATCGCATTTTTACGATTTTAATATCGAATTTTATAGATATAATGTAAAATACCTTCAAGAGCTTTGTTTTTTAAATAAATTTAATTAAAGGCCCTGCTTTAAGCTGGCTTCAATAAATTTATCTAAGTCGCCATCCAAAACTGCGCCGGTATTTGAGCTTTCAACACCGGTACGCAAATCCTTAATGCGTGAATCATCTAAAACGTATGAACGGATCTGACTGCCCCAGCCAATATCCGACTTGGTGTCTTCTAATGCTTTTGCGGCGTCATTGCGTTTCTGCATTTCCAGCTCATAGAGTTTTGCACGCAATTGCTTCCACGCATGGTCACGGTTGGCATGCTGTGAGCGCTGGTTTTGACACGCCACCACAATGCCCGTCGGCGCGTGGGTTAAACGCACTGCAGAGTCGGTTTTGTTAATGTGCTGACCGCCCGCGCCGGATGCACGGTAAGTATCGGTGCGGACATCCGCTGGATTAATGTCAATTTCAATATTGTCATCCACTTCCGGCGATACAAACACTGCAGAAAACGACGTATGGCGGCGGTTGCCTGAGTCAAACGGCGACTTGCGCACTAAACGGTGCACGCCGGATTCTGTGCGCAGCCAGCCATAGGCATACTCGCCTTCCACACGGATCGTTGCCGATTTAATGCCAGCAACATCGCCATCTGATTCTTCCATGACTTCTGCTTTGAAGCCATGACGCTCGATCCAGCGCAAATACATGCGCAGCAGCATCGACGCCCAGTCCTGCGCTTCTGTACCGCCGGAACCCGCTTGAATTTCTACATAGCAAGGATTCGGATCCATTGGGTTGCTGAACATGCGGCGGAATTCAAGCTTGGCTAATTCAGCTTCAGCCGTATCCAATTCTGCCTGCACATCGGCCAATAAGCTTTCATCATCGGCTTCTACCGCTAAATCCAGCAAAGCCTGCGCATCTTCCAGCTGAGCCGACAAGCCTTCAAGGACGTTCAGTACATTCTCAAGCTCGCCTTTTTCTTTGGCCATCGCCTGCGCGCGCGCTTGGTCATTCCAAATCGCAGGGTCTTCTAATTCACGCAGAACCTCTTCTAAACGCTCTTTTTTCAGATCGTAGTCAAAGATACCCCCGTAGTGTTTGACCACGGTCGTTTAAGTCTTTTAGCTGTAATAGATAAGGATTAATTTCCACGTGAAATACTCTCAAACAAAAATTGGGCTTAAATAGCCGGCAATTATATCACAGACCGTTTGCGCAAATTCAGCCCCTTTAGGGCGCCACAGCAATTGACACCAGCACATACTTTATGAAAAATACGCTCACTCATAATAAATATTACATTTTCTTTACAATAACAGCAGGTTAAACCCATGAGATTATCTTTTCTTGCATTCGCACTTCTGGCGATTTCAACATCAAGCTTTGCTTATAATGGTCAAATCGATGCTGGATTTACCAACTTTGACCATGACAGCGATATCATTGACTCTAACGGCCAAATCAATTTGAAAGGCACTTATTATTTCAATCCTGTCACCATTAAAGGCCCGTTAAATGAAGCCGCATTTTTAGGGCATAACAGCAATGTATATGCTGATTACAGCTATAATTATGCAGAAAGCAAAGATATCTCCATTCCTGCTGGAACAGCATCACGCGATATCACATCACATCATTTCAATGGCGGTATCGAGTATTACGTAGAAAAATTTTATCTCAATGCTGGATTAGGCTTCGGCCAACTTGAAGTCGAAGATAAACTTGCAACCCCGATTGGCACTTTAAGCAACACTGAGAAAGAAGATCTATATACCTATCGCGCAGTGGCGGGCTATATGCCCATTTCTAACCTATTACTGGCTGCAGGAACTGTCGGCTACCAAAGCAACAATGAAGATCACGACGATAATCGCCTGCTCTTAAAAGCCAAGTATGTTGCGCCTATCGGAACAGGCCAACACTTCAACTTAGAAGCAAATGCCCTGCTCGGCCATACTGATGATTTAGCGATTGCTGCCGATTATTATTTCAATCCTGCCTTCAATATAGGCGCAGAATACAGCATCCATGATGATGGTGAAGATGACACCGATGCCTTTGCTGTTCGCGCCAAATACTTTGTGAACTCAAATTTTGCGGTCGGCGGCGCCATTGGTTTCGGCGACGATATCAATGTATTCAATATCAATGCCAGCATCCGCTTCTAAACATAATTTCGAACATCATACTGAATCAAGGCATCTTTCGGGATGCCTTGATTCTTTCTGCATCCCTTGCCTATTTTAAAGCCCGCTTTGCAGCATTTACTTTAATTTGTGTCTAAATTTTAATCAAAATCTCATAAATCCACAATATCCCCACAGTTTTAATAAAACAAAACATTTTAATATTACAATTATTTATCAATAATTTAGGTTCAATTATTTACATAAAATTACTCTGGACACAGTTCAGTAACTTTCTAAAAATTGACGCGCTGATTATTTGCTCTAGACTGAAAGTTGTAACAAAAAATGTATTATTTAAGCCAAATTTCAGAGGGGTATGATCCATGAAAAAATTAGCGATTGCTTCAGCACTATTATCTGCTTTAGCTGTTACAGGCACAGCACATGCCTACCAAGCAGAAGTGGGCGCTTCAGCTGGCTATATCGACCCAGACAATGGCGGCTCTGGCAGCGAATTCGGCGTGAACGGTACATACTATTTCAACCCAGTACAAACACGCAATGCGCCGCTTGCAGAAGCAGCATTCCTTGACCGCGCCAGCAATGTCAGCGTACATGCCAATTTTGCTGACCGCGGTGATGTAGACGACAACACTTATGGCATTGGTGCAGAATATTATGTGCCAAATTCAGATTTTTACTTAAGCGGCGATGTGAGCCGAAACAACACTGAAGTCCGCGATTTTTTAGGAAATAAGCACGATTTCGATACCACGTACTATTCTGCTGAAGTCGGCTATCTTCCAGCGCCGGGCTTCTTAGTTGCTGCCGGTGTGAAAGGTTATGACAACGATAAGGATGACGGCGCAGATCCTACACTCCGCGCAAAATATGTCACAACCCTAAGTAATGGCAAGGACATCAATTTAGAAGCGGGCGCATCATTCGGCGATTTAGATGAGTTCAATCTGGCTGCAGATTACTTCATCGATAAAACCTTCAGTGTCGGTGCAGACTACTACAACAATGATTTAACAGATCGAAGTGAAGTCGGCATCAATGCGCGCAAATTCTTCAATCAGCAAGTGAGCCTAGAAGGCCGTGTAGGCTTTGGCGAAGCCGGCAGCAATGATTACAACTCATTTGGCCTAGCAGCGAAATACCGCTTCTAATTCAAATCTGCCTATCTAGCCAGATAGAAAAAACCGCTCGTCAGAGCGGTTTTTTTATGGACAGCATTTTTAAATTGCGATCATTACTGCTCTAAATGCAAAATGCGCAGCTGCAGGCTGGTCGCGCCATTAAAGGTGTTTTTGTCCAGCTCATAGACCAAACGCACCTGCCCGCGCATCGGGTCAAATTGATAACGGCCGGCGGCATTAAAGGCAATCGCATCCAGCACCTGCCCTGAAGGCAACGCAAGCCTCAGCTTGAGATGCTCTTCTTTCAGCCAGCGGTAATCCAATATTTTAAACAGGCCATCAAAAACCGGGGCTGGAAATTTCTGTCCCCACGGCGTCAGCTGCTGCAAAGTGTCCACCGTCGCGATTTGAAAAGCCTCATCCGGCAAATCGCCGTCCGTCCACAGCACCGCCTGAAACAGGCTGTCATCCTGCGCCGTCATCAGCTGTTCAAAGGCCGCTTTAAACGCTGCAAAATTTTCTTTCAGGATGGTTAAGCCTGCCGCTGCGGCATGACCGCCAAAATGGCTGACCAAATGCGGAGACTCTTCCGCAATCTGCTCGATGCTGTCACGAATATGAATGCCTTCAATCGAACGCGCTGAACCCTTGATGTGCTTGCCGTCTTCATCGGCAGCAAACACGATGGCTGGACGGTGGAACTGCTCTTTTAAGCGTCCTGCCACAATGCCGATCACGCCTTGATGCCAATGCGGTTCAAATAGAATTAAAGCAGATGGCAGGTTTTTTTCATCCAGCTGCAGCTGTTCCAACTCAGCCAAGGCTTCTTGCTTCATCTGTGTTTCAACCTGCCGGCGTTCCACATTCAGCTGATTCAGCTGCTGCGCCAACGGATAGGCCGCCTGCAGGTCGGGCGCAATCAGGCATTCAATGCCGATATCCATGGTTTCCATACGGCCTGCGGCATTGATCCGCGGCCCAAGAACAAAACCCAGATCCTGCGCTTTCAGCTCTGCAGGATCACGCCCCGCGATATCCAGCAAAGCACTGATGCCGGCACGGCATAAGCCTTGCTGAATGCGCTTCAGGCCCGCATCAATCAAAATCCGGTTGTTGTAATCTAAGCTGGCCACATCCGCATAGGTGCCCAGTGCCACCAAATCCAGATAATTCACAACTTTGGCAGACGGTTTGCCCTGTTTGGCGCGCAAGCTGGACAAGTTGGCCAGCACATAAAAGGCCACTCCCACACCCGCCAGCGCTTTACTTGCGAAATCACAGCCCAGCTGATTCGGATTCACCACGGCTTCCGCTGGCGGCGTTTCTTTAGTGGTGAGATGATGGTCAGTGATAATCACCTGCATGCCATGCACATGCGCCTGATCAACACCGGCATGGCTGGAAATGCCGTTATCAACGGTGATCAGCAGATCAGGGGCAAATGAGGCAAAAGCGAGGTCAGCTATGGCAGGCGTCAGGCCATAGCCGTATTTGAAGCGGTCAGGCACCAGATAATCGACCTGTGCGCCCATCTCGCGTAAAACTAAAACCATTAATGCGGTGCTGGTTGCGCCATCGGCATCATAATCGCCGACAATCACAATTTTTTTCTGCTGATCGATCGCCTGATCCATCAGCAGAATGGCGGCTGACAGCCCTTTCATTTCAGGCGCCAGCAAATGCTTCAGCTTCAGCTCCTGCTCAGACTCCACGCCGCGGCGCGCTAAAATCCGCGCAATAAACGGCGCGACGCCCTGAATTGATTCAGGGCGCGTCAATAATGGCCTTTGCTGTATTAAGGTCTTTGGCATTTACGGCATCAATCGCTGCAAAACCCACTGCCCTTCACGCTTTTCATAGCTCAAGCGGTCATGCAGGCGGTTTGGGCGGCCTTGCCAGAACTCATAATAATCCGGCTCTAAGCGGTATCCGCCCCAAAACTCAGGTTTGGCCAGCATATCTTTGCCTTCAACATTATCATGCAGATTTTGAAAACGCTGCTGCAGTTCTTCGCGGCTGGCAATCACACCGCTTTGCGGAGTGCTGATGTGCGCAGCAATCTGGCTGTCACGCGGCCGCTTATGGTAATAATCCGTCGATTCCTGTTCAGGGATTTTGACTACTCGGCCTGAAACGCGGATTTGACGCTCCTGCTCCTGCCAATAAAACAACAATTCTGCATACGGATTTTCCGCTAAATCATTGCCTTTTTGGCTGTCGTAATTGCTGTAAAAGTCATAGCCGGCTGCTGCTGCGCCGCGCAGCAGCACGGTACGTACATGCGGACGCCCTTGCGCATTCGCCGTTGCCAATGACATGGCATACGGTTCATGCAGCTGCGCTTCCAACGCATGGTTGAACCACAGCAGGAATTGCTCATGCGGATCAGCATTCACCTGATCTTCATGCAGTTCCCCTTTTTGGTAGCTCATGCGCAATTCGCTTAAATCTTTAATCATATCACTCATGACATTTCACCTTATGCCGCGTTTGCGCGCACAGCATCAGCCAAATGATTCGCCAATGCAGTCACTTCATCCAGCTGATCGCCCTCCACCATGACGCGGATCACCGGTTCTGTGCCGGACTTGCGGATTAATAGGCGGCCGCGGCCTTTTAATTGCTGTTCAGCTTTATCAAACTCCGCCGCCAATGCAGGCACTGAGTACGGATCAAACATTTGGCTCAAGCGCACATTTACCAGCACATTGGGCAGAAGCTGAAAACCGTCAGTCAATTCATGCAGCGCTTTTTGCTGCTCAACCATGACCGTCAGCACTTGCAGAGACGCAATAATGGCATCACCCGTGGTGCTCTTGTCTAAAGTTAAAATATGGCCAGAAGGCTCACCGCCGGTTACCCAGCCATGATCATCCAAGCCTTGCAGAACATAGCGGTCGCCCACTTTAGCGCGGACAAACGGCACTTGCGCTTTTTCCAGCGCAATTTCCAGCGCCATGTTGCTCATCACCGTGCCCACAATACCCGCAGGCTTGTGGCTGGCTTGCGTCGCCAAAATATACAGGATATGGTCACCCGTCACCTGCTCACCGTTTTTATCCACCATAATCACGCGGTCAGCATCGCCATCAAAGGCAATGCCTACATCTGCCTGATGCTTCAGTACGGCTTTCTGCAGATTTTCCGGGTGCGTTGAACCGCAGTCTTCATTGATGTTCAAGCCATCCGGCTCGTTATACAGCGCCACCACTTTTGCGCCCAGCTCACGGTACACCGATGGGCCAACGCTGTAGGCAGCGCCATTGGCGCAGTCCACGACAATTTTTAAATGCGACAGGTCTAAATGATAAGGGAAGGTCGATTTGCAGAATTCAATATAGCGGCCATTGGCATCTTTCACCCGCACACTTTTACCCAAGTTGGCCGTGTCATCAATGACCATGTCCTGCTCTAGCTCTTGGTTAATGGCATCCTGCAATTCATCCGGCAATTTTTTGCCTTCGCTTGAGAAAAATTTAATGCCGTTATCAAAGTACGGATTGTGCGATGCAGAAATCACAATGCCAAGGCTGGCATGCAGCGCCCGGGTCAAATGCGCAATGGCGGGTGTTGGCAAAGGGCCAAGCAAATGCACGTACACGCCGGCAGCATTCAAGCCCGCCTGCAGCGCAGCTTCTAAAATATAGCCGGAAAGGCGGGTATCTTTACCCAATACAACAATCGGTTTGCTTTTTTTGCTGGTGCGCTTTAATACTTTACCTGCGGCAAACCCCAGCTTTAATGCAAACTCAGGTGTAATCGGAAGTTCCCCAAACTTTCCGCGAATGCCATCCGTACCGAAATAACTCATCTTTTACTCACTTTCTTATTCACATGCGGTGATATTGATCAACCCATTCATACTGGATTCACTTTACACCAAAAACAAAAAAGCCGTCATAAAAATGACGGCTTTCCAGCGCTTTGATTACTAAAAATCAACCAACACGGTAGTTTGGCGCTTCTTTGGTAATGGTCACATCATGCACATGAGATTCTGACATGCCCGCTGCGGTAATTTTTACAAATTTCGCATTTTGACGCAGGTCATCCACAGTTGCAGAACCGGTGTAGCCCATAGACGAACGCAGACCGCCCATCATCTGGTGCACAATATTGCCCATCGGGCCTTTGTACGGCACACGGCCTTCAATGCCTTCAGGAACCAATTTCTCAGCGCCCGCTTTAGAGTCCTGGAAATAACGGTCAGCAGAACCTGTTGCACCCGCCATTGCGCCCAATGAACCCATGCCGCGGTAAGCTTTGTAGTAACGGCCTTGGAAGAATTCCACTTCACCCGGCGCTTCTTCAGTACCCGCCATCAGCGAGCCCACCATGATAGTGCTTGCGCCAGCGCCAATGGCTTTCGCCATATCGCCAGAGAAGCGGATGCCGCCGTCAGCAATCAATGGAATCTGTTCTTTCAATGCATTCGCAACGGAATCAATTGCAGAAATTTGCGGCATGCCGATGCCCGCAACAATACGCGTGGTGCAGATTGAACCAGGGCCGATACCGACTTTCACCGCATCTGCGCCAGCATCCAATAAAGCCAATGCTGCATCGCCTGTGGCGATATTGCCGCCAATCACTTGCACTTGCGGATAGTTGGCTTTTACCCAGCGTACACGCTCAATCACGCCAGCTGAATGGCCATGCGCCGTATCCACAACAATCGCATCTACGCCCGCTTCTACCAGCGCTTCAACGCGGCTTGGCGTTTCAGCGCCTGTGCCTACGGCTGCGCCAACGCGCAGGCGGCCCAAGTCATCTTTGCAACTGTTTGGGTACAACTCAGCTTTACGGAAATCAGTCACCGTAATTAAGCCTTTCAATTCGTTGTTTTCGCCCACCACCAATACTTTTTCAATACGGTGCTGCTGCAATAATGCTTGAATATTTTCTTTAGATTCATTTTCACGAACAGTCACAAGGCGGTCTTGCCCAGTCATGATATTGCTGACCGGCTGTTCTAAATTGGTCACAAAGCGTGTATCACGGCCTGTGACGATACCGACCACTTTGCCGTCTTTAACAACAGGCACGCCGCTAATGTTGTTGGCTTGAGTAATTGCAATCAAGTCACGAATTGTAGTTTCAGGCGTCACAGTAATTGGATCTTTCACCATGCCGGCTTCAAATTTTTTCACACGGCGCACTTCAGCGGCTTGCGCTGAAATATCCATGTTTTTGTGCAAAATACCAATACCGCCGTTTTGCGCCATCGCAATCGCCATACGTGACTCAGTCACAGTATCCATTGCTGCCGAAACCAGAGGAATATTCAGATTAATGCCGCGAGTCAGGCGTGTCTTTAGAGAGACATCTTTTGGGAGAACAGTTGAGTAGGCAGGGAGTAATAAGACATCATCGAAGGTTAGCGCTTCTTGAACGATGGTCAACATAACAGTCTCACTGGTAATTTCCGTGCGCCATTATAAACAAAAAAATGGCTTTTATTCATGCCTATTTCAGCCAAAGCGGCTTTTTTTTGTCAAAACTTCTGCTTTAAATCTTGTAAATGAACGCAACTGCTTATTTTTATATTGTTTTCAGCATTCAATTTTATTTCTTGCGGTCAAGGCAGAGCCGCAGCTCCGCCTGGCATCAACCTCAGCAAACCTGATCAAAATCGTCGTCATTGACCGGTTCAGGCGCCTCAATCTGCACAAAAGGAATCATATTATGCGCAACGCGCGCCTTATTGCACTGCGCGTCGGCAATTTGCACTTCTTTGCAAGATGAACTACGCGCTTCATACATGCCGCAGCTCACCTGCCGGCCAATTTCCCCTTCAAGCGCTATACAGCGCGGGGAAGGCTGATTGGTGCCCGCCATGCAGGAATACACTGCTGTGACCGGTTCCGTATAGTGTTCGGGCATATTCAGCCCTTCCGCCCAGTAAAATGAAACCCTGAAAAAAGCGCAGCAGGCGCCGCAACTTAAACACGCATCCTGTGTGGGAACTTGAGACAGCATTGTTATTAATTCTCGTCATCAAAAGTGATTTTTTGAAGCTGAATATTAAAAAATACTGCCCTGCCGCTCAATCTTTTTTTATCACTTCCTGCGTCTATTCTGGAAAAGTAAATACAGATTCATCCATTAAATCTGTGCCACATTCCAGTGTTTCAATCCAGTCCAAAAATTGATTGACCTGCTCCTTACCCACAAACGGCGTGCCATGCTGCGGCACAATCATTTCCACATCCATGGTGCGCACCATGTTGACCCATAAGCGGATGATTTTGTTGTTGCACATATAGCGCTGATGGAAGCCTTTCATTTTCGGGATATGCGCTGCAAAATTTTCTAAGGGTTTCGATGCATCTTCCACCATGGATGCGCCCATATCGCCCGAAAATAAAATTTTCGCGATAGGATCATAAAATTGGAAGTTGCCGACTGAATGCAGAAAATGCGCAGGCACCGCCACAATCTGGCTTTGGCCCAAAGTAATGATTTGACCATGATCCGGCAGCTCAACCAGGCGGTCCAGCCAGTTGCCTTTCATGCGGTCACTCATAAAGGCTGAGTTCAAATGCGGCAGGAAGCGTGCCCAAAGTTTCGAAGCCACGACTTTGGCATCGGTATAGACCAGCCAGCGCGGCATAGAGGTAATAATGTCCGGATCCTGATGCGAGGCCATCACATAATCGAGGTTGGTCAGGCGGGTATACTTGTTCAGCTCCATGGTCAGCGGCACATAGGTCAAATCACCGCCCGGATCCAGCACTGCAGCGCGCTCATTATCCAAGATCAGAAACTGATTGGCCTGTACGCCTTCACCTTTAACCAAGCTGGTAAAACTGATGCATTTGTGTGTGCCGTTATCGAATAACACCTGCGACGTAGTGCGGTCAAATGCCATACCTATTCCCCGAAATTCTGTTTTTCTTAAAAGACTTTTATTCCCGTACAACATATATGGAATTACACAAACTTACAATAAATTTAAGACCAATATCATTAGAAATATCAAATAATTGAGAACCATTTTGCATAAAAAAATCCCGATTTTTTAAGTCGGGATTCAAATCTATCAACGGCTGATCAGAAAAAATAATGCTGTACTAAGGCTGCAATACCAATAATCAGGAAGACCGCTGCACCAATTTTATGAATCAAAGCGATTGGCAATTTTTCCGCCAATTTATTGCCAACAAAAACGGCTGGCGCATTCACCAGCATAATGCCCAGTGTTGTCCCCAGCGTTACCCAGCCAATGCTGTCAAAGCGGGCCGCCAAGGCCACAGTTGCAACTTGAGTTTTATCGCCAATTTCGGCCAGAAAGAATAAAACAAAGGTTGCGCCGAATACGCCGTATTTTTGCCATTTGTTAATGCTTTCAGTTTCATCATCCAATTCGTCTGGAATCAGCATCCAGACCGCCATTGCAATAAAGCCCAGCGAGACTATCCACAGCAGGACTGTCGGACTCAAGACGGTTGTAATCCATTGGCCCAAAATAGCCGAGACGCCATGGTTGACCACGGTGGCAAAAAAAATCGCAATGAGGATCGGAACAGGCTTTCGGAAACGGGCCGCCAGCAGCAAAGCCAGCAATTGGGTTTTATCGCCCATTTCAGACAGGGCAACAACGGCTAAAGAAATCAGAAAAGCTGAAAGCATGATGTGTTTCTCTGGCTAGCAAACAAATACCGATGACTCACCGCTCCTGCTAGCCAAAAATCTGCAGAGTGGTAAATCAAAGGTCTTGCCAACAAAAGAAAGCTTTTAAGAAAAGCTCATTTGGTTCTTTGCTATGATGGCCATGTTCTGTTGAACAAATATGTTGACCATCACCTGTTTACTTTGCGTAAACAGCGGCTACTCCCCAATGAAGTACAGCCATTTTAATGGGCGAAGCGCAATAAAGCAAATTGATTTATAAAGATAGATAAAACAATCCGATCAAGACAATCTAAAAGCTATTCAGCGGGCTGCACCCGCTCAGCCGCTTCCTCATGTTCAAACCCGTATTGCGCAAAGCAATAAACCCTGCCGAAGCAGGGTTTATTTCACAATTCAGAATGATTCGAGGTTATCAGATTAACAATGAACGGATATCTTTTAATAATTTCGTCAGCTTATTGGTAAAGCGCGCAGCATCCGCACCATTAATCACACGGTGGTCATAAGACAATGACAATGGCAGCATTAATTTCGGATCGAAGCCTTCACCATTCCACACAGGCTGCATGGCTGCTGGTGAAATACCCAAAATTGCCACTTGCGGCCAGTTGACCAATGGGGTAAATGCCGTACCGCCAATTGCACCTAAGCTTGAAATCGTGAAGTTTGCGCCTTGCAGGTCTTTCGGCGAAAGCTTCTTATCACGCGCTTTCTGACCCAGCACACCCAATTCAACTGCAATTTCTTTAATCGATTTCTGGTCTGGATTACGCAGCACAGGAACGGTTAAACCATCTGGGGTTGCTACAGCGATACCCATATGGATTTCATTACGCAATAGTACAGACTTGCCGTCATCTGCCAAGTGGCCTGCAAAATCACGCTCTTCTTTCAGCAAATGTGCAACCGCTTTAATAATGAAAGCCATAATGGTCAGGCTGATGCCTTCTTTCTTAAAGTTGCCTTTAAGGTCATTACGCCAAGCTTCAAGCTCGGTAATATCCGCGGCATCAAACTGTGTGACTTGCGGAATAAAGTTGTTCAAAGACAGCTGCGGAATGGATACCTGCTGCAAGCGCGTCAAGGCTTTTTCTTCGACACCGCCAAACGCTGTGAAATCCGGAAGCTTTGGCAAGCCAGAAACTTGAGCAGCAGCCTGAGCGGCTGGAGCAGCCTGAGGCGCAGTTAAACGCGCTTTGACAAATGCTTTCAGGTCTTCTTTCATGACACGCGCATGCGGGCCAGACGCGCTCACTTCAGACAATACAACGCCTAATTCACGCGCCAGCTTGCGTACAGCAGGGCCTGCATAGACTTTCGCATTGGCGTCATTCTGCGCTTTCGTCAGCTTGTCTGCACCCTGTTCTGACACAGGAGCCGCAGCTGACTGTGCTGCTGGCGCAGGCTGCGCTTTAACTTCAGCTTTAGGCGCTGGAGCAGAAGCCGCCGCAGGTGCAGCAGCGGGTGCTGATGAGGATTCACCTTCAATCGTCACCAGAGCCACGCCTTCACTCACGTTTTGACCTAAGGCAACATGAATCGCCTTAATCACACCTGCTGCTGTACTTGGCACTTCAACAGTGGCTTTATCCGACTCTACCACCACAATACTTTGATCTTTTTCGACCGTATCGCCTACAGACACCAGAATCTCTGCAACCGCGGCTTTATCTACGCCTAAATCAGGCACAGCAATTTCAATCGCGCCTGTTTGCACTGGCGCAGCCTGAGCCGCAGCTGGCGCTTCTACAGGCGCAGGAGCTGCTGCTGAGATAGTTTCTGCTTTTGGCGCTTCTGCTGCCGGCGCTGTGCCTGCAGTTTTGACTTTGAGGATGACCACGCCTTCTTTCACGCTATCGCCAGCCTGAATTTCAATCGCTTCAATGGTTCCCGCCACAGGACTCGGCACTTCCACAGACGCTTTGTCGGATTCCAGCAGAACTAAACTGTCATCCACCTCAACTATGTCGCCTACTTTCACTAAAATTTCAGCAACTGTGGCTTTTTCCACGCCAATGTCCGGCACCTGCACGTCAACCACTTGCGAAGCCGCCGCAGATGCAGCTGGAGCCGCTTCCGCTTTTACTTCAACGGGTGCAGCAGGCTGCGCCGCCGCTTGAGGCGCTTCCGCAACAGCTGATGCTTCAGTTTGACCTTCTGCTTCCAACTCAATTAAAACCGCGCCTTCAGCAACATCATCACCCAGCTGAACCAAAATGCTTTTCACCACGCCTGCCGAAGTGCTTGGCACTTCAACAGAGGCTTTATCCGACTCAAGCAATACAATACTGTCATCAACACTGATGGCATCGCCCACTTTAACCAAAATTTCCGCAACAGTCGCTTTATCTACACCAATATCTGGAGTCGTAATTTGCATGATCAGTTCTCCTCTTTGTAGTCAGCAACTGCATGCAGTTCCGGATGCGCTTGCGGCAGCCACGCCACTGGGCGGTCTGTATCTAACTCAAAGCTGGAAATCGCATCTTTTACTAAACGCGCATCCACTTCGCCTTCATCTGCCAATTTTTTCAGCGTCGCCACCACAATGTGCGCAGCATCAACACCGAAATAACTGCGCAAATTCGCGCGCGTATCCGAACGGCCGTAACCATCTGTACCTAGGGCAACGAATGGACGGTTGTCTGGAAGATAAGCGCGGATCTGTTCACTGTATGCGCGCATATGATCTGTAGCCGATACCACAATTCCGCTGGTGCCGCGAAGCTGCTGTGAAATCCACGCTTCTTTTGCCGTTTCCGCCATTGGATGCAGGCGGTTGTATTCTTCGCACGCCATGCCGTCACGCGCCAATTCATTGAAGCTGGTTACGCTGAATACATTTGAGTGAATTTGATATTCATCACGCAGAATTTGCGCCGCTTTAATCACTTCACGCAGAATCACGCCTGAACCCATCAGCTGAACCGTGGCTTTTTCATCTTCCTGCAGTAAATACATACCGCGCTTGATGCCTTCTTCAGCGCCTTGCGGCATTTCAGGGTGTTCATAGTTTTCGTTCATGACCGTTAGGTAATAGAACACGCGCTCTTGATTGACATACATGCGCTGCAAGCCGTCATGCACAATGACCGCCAATTCATAACCGAAACATGGGTCATAAGACACGCAGTTTGGAATGGTATTGGCCAAAATGTGCGAATGACCGTCCTGATGCTGCAGGCCTTCACCGTTCAATGTGGTACGTCCCGCTGTAGCGCCCAATAGGAAGCCTTGCGCCTGCGCATCGCCCGCTGCCCATGCAATATCGCCGATACGCTGGAAGCCGAACATTGAGTAATACATGTACATCGGAATCATTGGCAGGTTATTGGTTGAATAACTGGTTGCCAGCGCCGCCCAAGCACTCATCGCGCCCGCTTCGTTAATGCCTTCCTGAAGCATGTGGCCGTCTTTGGCTTCACGGTAATGCATCAGCTGTTCTTGGTCTTCTGGGGTATATTTTTGACCATGCGCGGCATAAATACCCAGCTGACGGAACATGCCTTCTAAACCGAAAGTACGCGCTTCATCTGGAACGATCGGCACAACGCGGTCTTTAATGGCTTTCTCTTTCAATAATGCAGAGATTAAGCGCACCATTACCATGGTGGTTGACTGCTCTTTGCCGCCGCTGCCTTTCAATACTGCATCAAATACAGATAATTCAGGAATAGCGAGTTGTTCACTTTCTTTACGGCGGGCAGGCAAGTAACCGCCTAAAGCTTCACGGCGCGCTTTCATATATTTCAGTTCAGGCGAGTTTTCGCTTGGACGGTAGAAAGGCACTTCTTCTAACTGCTCATCGTTAAATGGCAAATTGAAACGGTCACGCACATATTTCAAAGATTCAAGCTGCATCTTTTTAATTTGATGGGTTTTATTGACTGCTTCAATTTCTTCAGACAGGCCGTAGCCTTTGACTGTTTTCGCCAAAATTACCGTCGGCTGGCCTTTGGCTGTGCATGCTTCCGCATAAGCCGCAAAAACTTTGTATGGGTCATGGCCGCCGCGGTTTAGATTATCAATATCTTCATCGCTTAAATCTTTGACCAGTTCCGCAGCTTCCGGATATTTGCCAAAGAATTTTTCACGCGTATATGCGCCGCCTTTCACTTGATAACGCTGGAAATCACCATCGACCGCTTCTTCCATCACAGCCTGAAGCGCGCCAGTCGTATCCTTCGCCAGCAATGGGTCCCAATGACGGCCCCAAACGACTTTAATCACACGCCAGCCTGCGCCGCGGAATAAAGACTCAAGTTCCTGAATGATTTTACCGTTGCCGCGCACTGGGCCATCCAGGCGCTGCAGGTTGCAGTTCACCACCCAAATCAAGTTGTCCAGTTTTTCACGGCCCGCCAGTGAAATTGCGCCCAAGCTTTCCGGCTCATCCATTTCACCATCGCCCAGATATGCCCAGACTTTACGGTCTTCTTCTTTGATCAAGCCGCGGTTCATCAGGTACTTTTGGATATGCGCCTGATAAATCGACATAATTGGCCCGAGACCCATTGATACGGTCGGGAACTGCCAGTAATCCGGCATCAAATATGGATGCGGGTAGCTTGGCAAGCCAATGCCGCCGACTTCACGACGGAAATTATTCAAATGCTCTTCGGTTAAACGGCCTTCAAGGAATGAACGCGCATAAATACCCGGCGCACAGTGGCCTTGGTAATAAATCATGTCGCCGCCGAAGCTGCTGCTGTTGGCGCGGAAGAAGTGGTTAAAGCCGACATCATATAAGGTTGCCGAAGATGCAAAGCTGGCCAAGTGGCCGCCTAAATCATCGCCGGTTTTATTGGCGCGAAGCACCATTGCCAAAGCATTCCAGCGGATCAGCGCGCGGATACGGCGCTCCATATCCTGATCACCGGGCATTGCCGGCTGTTCTTCAACTGAAATGGTATTGCGGTAAGGAGTATTTAGACGCTGAATAGGAACATGCTTAGCGATTGCGCGCTGATACAGTTTTTCCAGCAGAAAAGCCGCCCGCTCCGTTCCCATATGCTGTAAAACTGAATCGAATGCATCTTGCCATTCTTGGGTTTCCTGCGCATCTGTATCGCTGTAGAAAGCCATATTTCACCTATCCTGTGAGCCTAATTTTATACTTCTATATGTATCATATTTTCATCCAGCTCAGTTATGGCTGCAAATGAATACGGCAATCGACCAATATTTAGGAAATAAATAGACATTGACCATAACTTACACAAATTATCAAAATAGAGCCAATAAAGTGCAAATATTAACCGAATCCTATTCTATAAAGTGATAGTGTCAAAAGTGTAGTGATGAAATGTAAAAGGCCACTGTTCGAGTCTGAAACTCCAACAATGGCCTTTTAAAGTAAAACAGTTTTTTAGGTTTTATAATGCTGTGCGCTTCTGAATCATGAATGCAGCAGCTTATTAAGGCAGCATGGCCAAATAAGTCGATGGATTTTTACGCTGGCCATCTTTTACAACTTCGTAGTGCAAATGCGGGCCTGTACAACGGCCTGTACAGCCAACATTGGCAATTTGCTCGCCCGCTTCAACGCGGTCACCCACACGCGCAATGAGGCGTGAAGCATGTGCATAACGGGTTAAATAGCCATTGCCGTGGTTAATTTCGACATATTGGCCATAGCCTGTACCCCAGCCTGATTTCGTGACAATGCCTGGGCCAGTCGCGTAAATCGGCGTACCGCTCGGCGCTGACATGTCTAGACCGGAATGGTTTTCTGCACGGCCGCCCATGGTACGGCCGCCAAAGTCTGAACTGACCCGCTTCAAATCCGGAAGCGGATGCGCAACCAGCCAAGAATAGGGATTATTTGAAGATGCAGAATAGGATTTTGAACTGCTTGAACCGTATTTTTTCGCAATTGAGGCATTATTCAATTCAATGCTCTTTTCGCGCAGCTTCACGTTCAATTTTGTTTCAGCGGGAATATCCATATCGCTGGATTCAGAATAAGCACCTTGAGCCAAAGTGCGGGTTAACTGCTCAATACGGTCTGTTGAACCGTCCTGCGTTACCTCAACCAAGTCCGCGAATGCAACTGATGCTGCTGACGCGGCGAATGAAAATGCCAATAAAATACGGCGCAAATGCATAAAAAACCTCATTAAAACTGTTCTTAATCGAATTCCTTGAGTGATCTCTTCCTTGATATCTACTGAAAGAAGCGCATAAGATTAGGACATAAACATGAAGGAAATATGAATGTCTGAACCCCTGAACGTCTTTCAACAAACAAGAAAACACATAAAAACAGGAAACTTTTCGTTTCTCTCATCGCAAGTCGCCGCATGGCAGAAACTGACGAAACTCGTGCAACCTTTATTGCCCCAGCCGGAGCAATGGCAAGTCGTTTGTTATCAAAATGGTGTGCTGATGCTGACTGGTGAAAATCAAGCGCTGGTGAGCCAGCTGGCCTATCTTCAAAAGCAATACATTGCTCAGCTTTCACAAATACATGAATTGAAAGAATTAAACAAGATCCAAGTGCGTTTAAGACATCCATCTCAAACGGCGCTGGCTCCTGAAAAACCGCCCAAATCACTTAGCCCAGAAACACAGGATATGCTGCGCAATGCTGCTGACTTTGTGAGCGACCCTAAGCTTAGCCAAGCTATGCTGCGTTTGGCAAGCAATAAAAAGTAACCGGCTCAGGATCGAGCACGGCCTTTGAAATTATTATGTGACCTGCTTTGCATTTTATTTTGTTATATTATAACGCAACATTTAAAAGACAAGGACTTATGTCACACTGACATAAGAAATTGGGCAAAGATTGATGTCATCAAATGTTACAATTTCGTAGCTGCTTGGATCACTTTTGACATTGCGCAGCAGCTGATTATTTAAAGCATGGCCTGACTTATAGGCATCATATTTAGCGATAATTTGATGGCCCAGCAAATATAAATCACCCACGGCATCTAATATTTTGTGACGAACAAACTCATCCGCAAAGCGCAAGCCTTCTTCATTCACCACACCGGTATCATCTAATCCGACCGCGTTGTCCAAGCTTGCACCCAGCGCTAAATTATTCGACTTCAAGTAATCCAGATCTTTCATAAAGCCAAAAGTACGCGCTTCACTCACTTCATAGACAAAAGTTTCAGTCGAGAAATCAATGGATGCTGACTGGTCTTCTTTCTTAAATGCAGGATGATCAAAATCAATAGTGAAATTCAGCTGAAAGCCTTCATGCGGACTGAAGACTGCTTTTTTATCATCAATAAAGGCCCCGACAGGCTTTAATATTTTAATGAATTTTTTTGGCGCTTCCTGCTCAGCCAAACCGCCCTGCATCAGCAAATAGATAAATGGCCCGGCACTGCCATCCATAATCGGCACTTCCGACGCAGACACTTCAATAATGAGGTTATCAATGCCCAAGCCTGCAATCGCGCTCATGATGTGTTCAATCGTGCCGACTTTGGCATTTTCCTGAACCAAATTTGAACACATGAATGCTTCCTGAATCAGCATGGCATCCGCAGGAATCTCAATTTGAGGCTCCAAATCGATACGGCGAAACACGATTCCCCCGTCTGCATGATGCGGCACAAAGTTAATCATAACTTTTTGCCCACTATGTAGACCAATTCCGCTCGCTTTCACGACGCGCTGCAGGGTACGCTGTTTCAACATGCTTTTCATTCATCGGTAGATCAAACCGCTATACGTTAGCATATTTAGCCATTGATAAAAAACAAAAAAGGCAGCGTTGCTGCTGCCTTTTTATTTTTTTAACTTAAAAATCAACGAACTGTTAATCACTTACGCTGCTGATTTTTTAAATAATCCTGAATGCTCATTGGCGTTGGACGCGGGCTGGACACTGCAGGAGCCGACTGTATTGGCATGCCATTCGTTCCATCCGCCTGCTGACGCTGAATTGCAGGAACATCATCTTCATCAGCCGCACTCTGCACCGCAGACTGCTGGCGGACTGCCTGTACGTTCGGGCGCTTCACAGGTTCCGCAGAATCTGCAGAGTTGCGGGTTAAGCCTGTCGCAATAACCGTCACACTGATTTCATCACGCGCATCCGGATCAAACACTGTGCCGTAGAACACTTGACCTTCATCCAAATCGACAATCTGGTTCACGACATCGGTAATTTCTTCGATTTCACCGAAAGTGACATCATCGCCGCCTGTCACGTTAATCAGGATGCCTTTCGCATTCATGATCGTCACGTTATCCAGCAATGGGCTGCGGATCGCTTGTTCAGCGGCTTGGCGCGCACGGTTTTCACCGCGGCCGCTGCCCGCGCCCATCATCGCATAGCCGCGCGTGCTCATTGCCGTTTTCAAATCGGCAAAGTCAAGGTTGATATGGCCGGGACGAACCACCAAATCAAAAATACTGCGCACCGCATTCAATAAAACATCATCCGCTTTTTTATAAGCATCTTTCATTGAAATGTCGCGGAAAACTTTCAGCAAACGCTGGTTGGGAATGATAATCAGCGAGTCCACATGCTGCTCTAAAGCTTCAATGCCTTTCTCTGCAGACTGCTGACGGCGCTTGCCTTCAAAGTTGAACGGCGTAGTGACCACACCAACGGTCAAAATGCCCATTTCTTTGGCAATTTCGGCAACCACTGGCGCTGCGCCTGTGCCTGTGCCGCCGCCCATGCCGGCAGTCACAAATACCATGTCTGTGCCTTCCAAGTGCTGACGGATCAGCTCACGGCTTTCTTCAGCCGCCGCCTGACCGACTTGCGGGTTTGCGCCGGCACCCAAACCGCGCGTGCCTTGCTCGCCCAGCTGGATTTTAAATTGCGCATTCATGCGGTCCAGCGCTTGCTTGTCTGTATTTGCACAGACAAATTTTACACCCTGAATATCTGATTCCAGCATATGCTGCACAGCGTTTCCGCCTGCACCGCCTACACCGAAGACAGTGAAACGGGCTTGACCAATGCTGTCGCTTTGATCGTCTTCTAAAAATTCAAATGAGGCCATGACCTGTAAAATTCCTAATCTTAATCGGCAGTCACATCAGCCCGTATACTGCCTTGATCTTAATAAAATTGTTTTTAGAATGCGGTTCCAGCCTGAGCTTGTCAAGTTCAAGCGATATTCCGTACAACTTCCCAACAATATTCCCAAAAATTTCCACCTAAAAGATGGATTTCAATGTTTCATTCAAGCCTGACCAGGCGCGCTTGACCCGCTGCGCCATTGACAGCGGCTCAGAATCATCCTGCTCTACAATGGTATCTTGCGTATCACTCTGGCTGAACATCAGCAAACCCGCCGCCGTTGCATATTGCGAACGGCGCAGCGCAGCCTGATTCTGGTCTTCCGCGTGCACCTGCACCGGCGGATTGCCCAAATGCGCAGACACACCCAGCGCTTTCCGCGCAAAGCTCACCATGCCTTCAATTTGCCCTGCATCGCCCGTCAGCACAACACCATGGTATAAACCATGTATCGCACCATTACGCTCCAGCACGTCACGCACCAAGCCCAGGATTTCATCGTAGCGGGCAATAATGATTTCTGTCAGCTCAATGCGGCTGATCGTTTGAGGACCATCAATGCCTTGAAACTGAATCATATGATCTGGCTTAACCACTTTCAGGTCGACACAGCCATACAGCAGCTTAATGCGTTCGGCTTCTTCTGTCGTGGTTTGCAGCACCGCTGCGATATCACGGGTGACATGCTCACCGCCGCGCTGCAAAGTATGCGTCATCGCCAAGCGGCCATCTAAATATACCGCAACATTCGTGGTGCCTGCACCGATATCCAGCAAGCAGACGCCATATTCGCGCTCATCTTTCAGCAGGCTGGCTTCCGCTGTCGCCAAACTGGAAATTACCATGCGCTCAACGCCAATATTGGCGCCTTTCAATGCGCGGTCCAGGTTCTGCATGGTGCTGATCGGCAGCATCATCAAATGATAGTGCCCTGTCATGCTGTGCGCTGACATGCGGATCGGATTCAATACCCATTCCGGCGCATCATCCAGTTCAAAACCCAGCGGCACAGCGCTGACCAGGTAATGATCTGATGTTAAATGGCTGGCTTTGGCCAGCTCTAATGCACGCACCACTTCATTGGTTGTTATCGTATGGTCCGTATTTTCTACAGGCGTGCGCCCAGAGGCATAAAAACTTTTCAACTCAGCGCTAGGAATGGAAATCCAGGCAGAATGCACACGGCACTCCGCCATATCTTCCGCTTCCTGCACTGCATTTTTAATTGCGGTAATAACCTTATCGAGACTGACAATTTTGCCTTTATTCATGCCTCGGTTACGAGCGGTCGCCATGCCAATCACCTGGATATTATCCGGCGCATGAACTTTACCAATCAAAACTGAAACTTTATGTGTCCCAATGTCAATCGCAACAACCGAGGGAACAGCTTCATTCATTATTTACTACTACCATTCACATGTGTGTTTAATTTATGGCGCGAAGCCTCTGCGTATACGTATAAGCCAAACATTATGGCTTTACGGCTATTCCGTCCGCAATGCCTGTGTCATTAATCGTTACAACAAAGCGGCCATTTGCTATTTTCGGCGGCGCAGCGTTTTTCCACTGAATTGCCAAACCGTTGCGATAGCGCAAGTCGATTGCTGAGATATTAGACCATACCGGCTTTAAATCTGCAGTTGCCAGATGACTCAAGCGTTGAAGCTTACTCATGGTTTGATCCTGATCGACAATAATGCGCAGGCCAGAATCAAACTGCATAAACCAAGTCATGCGTTCTGTTAAATATAATTCTTTTAATCGAATGCCGACTGGAAGGAATAACTGGTTAATTTCATTGTAGCGGCGCATCATCATTTTTGAATGCGTCACCGGCCCATGCAGCAGCGGCAAATTCTGATAATTCCGCGGCGTCACTTCAGTGAACACATCGCCGCTGTCGCTCAGCAGCCGCCCTGTTCCCCAACGCGCGATTGCATTGCGCGGCATCACGCGCACACGAATGGCATTTGGCCAGGCGCGGGATACAACAACACGATCTATCCAGGACATCTCCAAGGCGCGATCGCGTATGGTTTTCAAATCTGAGGTGAAATAATTTTCCGTCATCATCGGCGCAACATGCGTCAGCACCTGCCTGCGCTCTGCATCAGAGCGGGCGCCCACCACATCCAGCGATGCGACTTGCGCATCTGTCATCACTTTGTACAGCCCGAAAATCCCTGCCGCCAGCACGGCTGCCGCCACCAGCATCAAAAGCCAGCCGCCCGCATTCGCAAGCTTCTCTTTACGGGTCGGAGGCTTGTCGTGAATCGAGGTGACTGCAGCCCGCTTGCGGCGCATTGATGCAGGGAGTTGAGCCATGTCTTAGTGAACCGCACCATTCAGTGTCTGCTCTAAAATAGCCACACACAATTGATCAAAATCCAAACCTACAGCTTTGGCCGCTTTCGGCACTAAAGAATGGCTGGTCATGCCCGGCACGGTGTTGACTTCCAGCAGCCAGAAATTGCCATTTTCATCCTGCATGGCGTCAATTCGGCCCCAGCCGCTGGCGCCGACTGCCTGGAATGCGCGCAGGCATAAAGCCTGCAGGCGCTTTTCTTCATCTTCAGTCAAACCGCATGGAATACCGTACTGCACGTCATTGCGGTTGTATTTTGCTTCATAGTCATAGAATGCCACATCTTTCGGCGGTTCTAAACGGATCACCGGCAATGCCTGGCCGTTCAGAATTACAATGGTAAATTCACGGCCCGTGATCCATTTTTCAGCCATCACCACAGCATCGTGCACTGCCGCTTTCGCAATGGCTTCGGCAAAATCTTCAATTTTTTCAACTTTGCTCATGCCGATGCTTGAGCCTTCATGCACAGGCTTGATGATGAACGGCAGGCCAATGCTGCCGACAATTTCGTTTAAATCTGAATCTTTGCTGACAATGCGGTACGGCGCAGTCGGCAATTCTGAACCTTGCCAGACTTGCTTGGTTTTCACCTTATCCATGCCGATTGCAGAGCCTTGAACACCCGTGCCCGTATACGGAATATTCAGCCACTCCAGCACGCCTTGAATTTGACCGTCTTCACCGCCGCGGCCATGCAGCACAATGAATGCGCGGTCATAGCCGACCAGTTCCGTCACACTGCGCTCTTGCGGGTCAAAGCCTTCCGCGTCAACCCCCGAGCGGACCAATGCCTCAAGTACTGCTGTACCGCTATCTAGAGAAACCCCACGCTCAGCGGATTTACCACCAAGCAACACGGCAACTTTGCCGAACTTTGAAGCATTTGACACGTTTATATCCTTAAACTTTAAACTGGTCGATCAAATCAAAAATCACATCCAAACGGGATGCTTATTTTAAATATAGGCTGTTTTGAGCCAGCTCGATAGAGATAGCTCCCACATTACCTGCGCCCTGCGTTAATAACAAGTCACCCGGCTGCAGCACTTTTTTCATCACATTCTGAAGATTGCCTTCTACCGGGTCTATCAGAGTCGGCTCAACTTCGCCGCGCAGGCGGATGCTGCGCGCCAGCGCACGGCTGTCAGCGCCAACTATCGGCTTCTCACCTGCAGAATAAACTTCCAGCAGCAGCAATTGATCAACTTGTGACAATACATCAACAAAATCATCAAAACAGTCGCGGGTCCGGCTGAAACGGTGCGGCTGGAAAAGCATCACCAGACGGCGCTCAGGATGGCTGGCGCGGGCCGCTTTAATGGTCGCTTCCACTTCTTTCGGATGGTGGCCATAGTCATCTACCAGCTTCACATCACCATCTTCAAGCGCAAATTGACCTTGCACCTGAAAACGGCGCCCTACACCGCTGAAGCCTTCTAAAGCGCGTGAAATCGCGGCATCTGAAACCCCTTCATCCGTTGCAATGCCAATCGCCGCCAGTGAGTTCAGAATGTTGTGCGCGCCCGGCATATTGATGGTGACACGCAATGGCTCGCGGTCTTTGCGCAATACAGTAAAGTGTGACTGCATGCCCTCATGTTCAACATCCACTGCGCGGATATCATTATCTTCATTGAAACCGTAAGTCAGCAGCGGACGGCCAATGCGCGGCATGATTTCACGGATATTGGCGTCATCACCGCAAACCACAGCCAAGCCATAGAACGGAAGCTTTTGCAGGAACTGCACAAAAGTATCTTTTAGAACATCGAAACTGCCGCCATAGGTATCCATATGGTCCGCATCGATATTGGTCACAATCGCAGCCATGGGCTGCAGATGCAGGAACGAGGCATCTGACTCATCAGCTTCCGCAACAATAAAGCGGCTTGCACCCAAGGCAGCATTGACGCCTGTACGGTTCAGCAAACCGCCAATCACATAGGTGGGATCAAGATTTTCTTCCGCCAGCATGCATGTTACAAGGCTGGTCGTTGTGGTTTTGCCGTGTGTGCCGGCCACTGCAATCCCATGGCGGTAGCGCATCAATTCGCCCAGCATTTCTGCACGGCGCACAACAGGCACGCGGGTTTCAATGGCGGCTTTGATTTCAGGGTTTTCTGGATCAATGGCAGTCGACACCACCAAAACGCTGGCGCCTTGAATATTTTCAGCCGCATGTCCGATATAGACCTGAATGCCGTTTTCTTCCAGCTGAGCAGTCGTTTTTGATGCCTTGATGTCTGAACCCGATACTTTATAGCCTTGGTTCTTCAAGACTTCTGCAATACCGCACATGCCAGCGCCGCCAATCCCCACAAAATGAATGTGTTTGATGCGGCGCATTTCTGGCACTTTAATTAACTTTTTCGCTTGCTCAGCAGGAGTTGAAGGAGACATAAATTACTCGGTTTACAATTCTTGAATTAAACGAACCACATGCTGTGCTGCATCTGGCTGTGCCTGCCGGCGCGCTTTCACCGCCATTTCCTGTAACAGCTGGCGGTTCATCAGCGGCTGCAGCAGCGCTGTTAAGCTTTCTGGCGTCATTTCCGCTTGCGGGCAAATTTTCGCAGCATGAATATCCGCCAGGAATTTGGCATTTGCAGTCTGGTGATCATCCACTGCGCTAGGCAATGGAACAAAAACCGCTGCCAGGCCTGCAGTCGCAATTTCCGTGACGGTCAGCGCGCCTGCACGGCAAATAATTAAATCAGCATCAGAATAGGCTTGCGCCATATCTTCAATAAATGGCGCAACTTCCGCTTTCAGCGTATCCGGCGCATCAGCATAGCGCGCTTGAGTGGCTTCCGCATTGTTTTGACCGCATTGATGAAAGACATTCAGCGGCACATTCAGCTGTTTCAAGGCTTCTGGAACACACTCATTCAATGCGCGCGCGCCTAAGGAACCGCCAACAATTAAAACCCGCAGCGGCTGGCCCGCTTTTTCACGCTCTTGATAGCGCCAAGACGGGTTTAAAATTTCGGTAATTTCTTTACGCACAGGGTTGCCCGTAGTGACCACTTTCTGCTGTGCAGGAAAAGTATGCGGAAAGGCTTCACAGACTATTTTTGCAATCCGCGACAGCTGCGTATTGGTAAAACCTGCAATCGCATTCTGTTCATGAATCAGCACTGGAATGCCTAAAGCGCGGGCAGCCAGGCCGCCAGGGCCTGCGACATAGCCGCCAAAGCCGGCAACAGCATCAACGTTCAGCTGCTTCATATAGCGCATGGCGCTAAGCGTAGCTTTTAAAATTTTAAAAGGCGCCAATATTTTGCGCACCATGCCATTGCCGCGCACGCCTTGAATATCAATTTGATAAATTGGAATATTATGATTTTTAAGCAGGCGATTTTCCATGCCTGTTGGCGTTGCGAGCCAAGAAACTTCACAGCCTTGTTGTTGCAACTCTTTGGCAACAGCGAGCGCTGGAAAGACGTGACCACCGGTTCCGGCAGCCATCATCATGACATGTTTCGGCTTTACTTGCGTTACTTCGGTCACTGTCTAATTCTTCAATTCTAAAAAGAGGCTAAGGATATTCGATTTTAAGCAAACAATTGTAATCACAAACGCATGACCGCGAAAGGTAATTTACTTTTTTTCAACAGGCGTATGATTGTTTTTTTCTACTATTTTAAAAGTTTAAACTAGTTTTATTATTAATCTATGAGAATTGAAAAAAAATCAGACAATTTTTCACTTTAATTGCATTCACTTACAGTTCTTGGAGTTTTTAAACTCCCCTCTCCCTATATTATAAAAAAAAGAGCCCTTAAAGGGCTCTTTTAAATCTAGTGCAAAATTAAGCTTTTAAACCTGCTTCAAGGACATCAAATAAATCATCCGCAATGGACGTGCCGAATTGCGCATCGATTTCACGCACGCAGGTTGGGCTGGTGACATTAATTTCCGTCACGTAATTGCCAATCACATCCAAACCGACAAACACCAGTCCTTTTTCACGCAGGAATGGCCCGACTTTGGCCGCAATGGCTTTATCATTATCAGTCAATGGGCGCGCTTCGCCTAGGCCGCCTGCTGCCAGGTTGCCGCGCACTTCGCCATTTTGCGGAATACGCGCCAGGCAGTACGGCACAGGCTCGCCATTCACCATCAAAATCCGCTTATCGCCTTCCACAATTTCTGGAATGTAGCGCTGCGCCATAATCGGCCGTGTCCCATTATCGGTCAGCATTTCAATGGTTGAGCCAATATTGATGCCGTCCTGATATAAGCGGAAAATGCCCGTTCCGCCCATGCCGTCGAGCGGTTTGACAATGACATCAACATGCTCTTTCAGAAATTCACGAATCAAACTGTCTTGCGATGTCACCAAAGTCGGAACCTGCAGCTCTGGAAACTGCGTCGCAAAAAGTTTTTCGTTGCAGTCACGCAGGCTTTGCGGCTTGTTGATAATCCATGCGCCTTCGCGCTCCGCCTGTTCCAAAATGTAGGTGGTGTAAACGAAATTCATGTCAAACGGCGGATCTTTACGCATTAAAACCACATCGTAGTCTGCAATCGACTCTTTTTTCTTATCGCCTAATTCGTAATAGTGATTGTAATCCTCAAAGACTTTTAACGGCGCAATTAAGCCAAAGGCTTTGCCTTGATCAATATACAAATCTTGCTGCAATGCATAGCCCAACTCATGGCCGCGGCGTGCAGCTGCCCACAGCATGGCCATTGAGGTATCTTTTTTCAGGTTTACATTTTCGATGGGATCCATCACAACAAGTACACGCATCTGGAACGCTCATATAAATTTGATTGCTGAAAAGTATAGCGGAGATTAGTGCTGATGTTTTCTGATTTTTTGTGATGCTTATCTTTGAATCAGGCTTGGATAAGTGGCTTATTTAAAGACTGTATTGTATTTATTTTCAAAACTTTGCTGTATTTTAAGCACGAATAAATGAAAAAAAAATGTATAAAAATGCCAAATCATCATCGAACATTTAAATCTGGGGTCATGGCCGGTGTACTGGGAAGCTGCGCCTTTGTCGGCTTAGGCTTTGCTGGAACACTTGGCTTTGAGAAATATCAAAATCATCAAGTGTTAAAGCATATTGAACAGCAAAAACAACAATTCGTTTCGCAAGTGAATCAGCTGTATTTGTCACACACTCAGGAGAGTTCACAGCAAGTGATGCAGCTGCTGCGCCAGTCTTCACAGATTCAAAGAGAAGTCGTTGCCAACTTGGAAGCAAAAGACGGTATTGTGTTTCGTTTTGAGCAAGTGCAGCTGTCTGCAGAGCTGCAGAACCATGACAGCATCCCTGCTTCACTGGCGGGTCATCATCTGTACTTTCAGCCGCAAATCTATGCGGGACAGCCCATCACAACATGGCAATGTTTCTCAGACTTAGCCGACAAATTTCGTCCAAAAGACTGTTTATATCGACAAGAAGCGCCTGATCACTCCGACCTGTTAAGAACCGCCCTGCTGTCTTCTGTGGCAGCACAACGTCAGCAACGACAAAATTCGAGGTATACGCCGCCAATCCAAAATGATTGCACCAAATTTAAGACTCAGCTCCCCGCTCAATTTGATGTATTTGCTACAGGCGCTTACTCAGGCAAGGAAACCAATTATCAAATTGACGATAGCGGCCACCAAGCGACCGAAATGGACATCCAGGTTCAGCACAACCGTCCTGTGGTGTTGATTTTAGGTGCCTATGAGCCGACCATTTGGAAGATTAAATGGGAAAGCAACACCAAAATCGTTGGTGTCATTGCAACGGGCTATCACGCACAGCGTGTGATTGGCCTGCCAAAATCCATCCCTGTTTTAGAAAGCTCTTATAAAAATTCGCAGTGCGGCTACAGCTATGTATCGGATGACAATGCCGCAGAAATGAATCAGCTTTCGCAGCGTATTTTGCAACGTGATATTCAAGCGGTTGTGATTGCTCAAAATGGGCGCGCCAATATCGGCAATATCAGTGCAGATACGCAGCTGAGTTCATCACAGGAACGTTCCATCAAAGACGTGATTGATCCAAATGCACCTTTGGCTGGCCCAGCTGGCATACAGGATGCAGTATCGAAAGGTTTGCTTCGCCCTGCCACGCGTGCAGATATAGATGCGTGGAAAGCGTCCTATAATAAAGCGCGCAACATTTATACCCCGCCTGTGGTCGGCGGATCAGCTTCCTCGGGTACAGGCATGGACTATGTGCATTTTGACAGCGCCTATGTCGTTTTAAGAGAAATGGCCATTCCTGCGGGTTTATACGGCGCTCATTCGGTGACCTTCTTTGTGCCGCAAGGTGTACCGCGGCCGAAGGGAAATCCGGGGCATTCCACCATTTATGAAATGAAGTCCGGCAATTGCTATGGATCTAGCCCAGATTGTTCAAGATGATAATTTTGAAAACCATTATGCTGATGATATGGGCTTGATGCCCTTTCATCTCATATGATCTTTGTATAGGGATTGGCTATGCAGCAAGCCATTATTGATTTTGCTTTGGATGATGAAAATCACTGGTACGCCATTTTAGCCTGCGGCCACACGCAGCATGTGCGGCATGATCCGCCTTGGCAGAACCGGCCTTGGGTTTTGACGGAGCATGGGCGAAAAGAAAAGTTAGGGGTGATGCTGGAGTGCAAGAAATGTGAAGCGCACAGTTTGCTATAGAACGGTTTATAGGAAAGGCAGCTTTTTCAACTCCGAATAAAATTACATTTTATTTCAAACAATAAAGAGTGAATAAGAAACATCACAGATCATCCCGTTATAATGTGTCTTAAATAATATGTTTAAGCAATACTGCCTCATCAAAACTAAAATGAATGCAAGCCTTAGGCAAGGAGGCGATCAATGCCGCACCTGATACGGCCCATGCGCCTAAATCCGCTACTCCATACGCTAATGGCTGCCAGCATGTGTACGGCAGTGCATGCAAATACGCCACTTGCCGCACTTCATACACCGAACAATACGGTTTATCCCAGTATTGATCACCGCTTAGGTGAGCGCCTATCTCCCAATGAAACCGTCAAAGCGGAAGAAATTGCAGACATCATTGCAGCATCCATTCGGAAACAATATTCCACAGGCTTAGCCCTGCGGGATGCTCACCCGAAAGCGCATGGCTGTGTCCGCGCTGAATTCAAAATCAATGAAACACTGCCTAAAAATCTGGCTCAAGGCATATTTGTTCCAGGAAAAACCTATCAAGCATGGATTCGTTTCTCAAATGGATCTCGTGACGCAACACAGGCAGACATCAAAAGCGATGCCCGAGGCATGGCCATCAAACTATTAAGCGTGCCTGGAAAAAAGCTTTTGCCAGATGAAGCATCTACACAAGATTTCATTATGATTAATCATCCCGTTTTTTTTGTGAATGATCCCGATCGGTATATCTCGTTCATGCAGGATATCAATGGCAGTGGAGTTTTAAAAAAACTTCATATTCCTTTTGCCTTAGGGATAAAAGGCACTTGGATTGCCTTCAATTCTAGGAGCAAAATTTCAAATCCGCTGCAAACACGATACTGGTCGATGGTGCCCTATCAGTTAGGGACAGACCCTGACCGGCAGGCCGTCAAATATTCTGCCCGGGCCTGCTCCGCGCTTACAACGCCTATGCCGCATGCACCTCACCCTAATTTCCTCAGAGAAGCAATGCGCAGTGATTTGCAAAAAGCGGATAGCTGTATGGAGTTTCTAGTACAGCCTAGAACCTCAAATGCCATGTCTATTGAAGACTCCATGACCGAATGGAAAGAAAGCCTAGCGCCTTTTTACACAGTGGCGACCATTCGCATTCCTCAGCAAATTTTTGATACCCCTGAGCAAAATAAATTTTGTGAAAATCTTTCGTTTAGCCCTTGGCATGCACGGCTGGAACATCAACCGCTTGGCGCAATAAACCGTATGCGTAAAGTCATTTACGACCGTATCAGTCAAGTAAGGCATGAAATGAATTCCACCAGTCGATCAGAACCGCATTAATGCGCATTGCCCTTCATTTTCACGCATAAAAAAACCCCGACATCCTGTCGGGGTTTTTCGTATTTGATGCTTCGGTATAACTCCTGTCGTACCTGACTCATCCCTGTGCTGATCTTTATTGTTATTCTTCTGGAGCATCCTGCTCTCTATGTCCTCATCATAAGCAATTACTATGGTATGGAGTAGACGCAAAGCGCTTGAATCCATGTACGCCAGGGCGTACGAAACTGACTATTTTTCACCCCAAAATTTAAATGTTTTTTGATCACACTTATTGGCTAAAAGTCACAAATTCGCTTAATAAAAAGCCGACTTGTTTCCAAGTCAGCTTTTGGGTATTTTTTGAGATTATGAAAAATAATTAAATTATTGATTTATATGGTTTTGTTTTGGTTAATTTCGTATAATGCCCATTATATTAAATAGCGTTAGATTTTTCATTTTTTACAACATAGAAACTACTAAAAATAATGAATATTGCTTGAAGAACAACCCATCCAAGAACAGAAAAATTTAAGCACTTAGTGATCGAATCATAAATAATTTCTTTATAGGATGCTGTTTCCAGCATACCCAATAATATTAATTCTATTACGATTAAAAAAAATGCCAAGCTAGAATAAATGTATTTATTTTTTATGAAAATTAATACTACAGAGAAAACTATGGATACCAATCCACACATTCCTAACATGGATGGATCATTGGCAGAAACACCATTTAATTCCTTAAAATAAGTGACAGAATTCATTGATATATATTCATATATACATAAATCCTGTCCAAATTTATCTATGGTATACCCTGCTATACCTGACAAAAATAAAGCGAGTACCGCTAACGGCCTAATCATATTTTATAAACTCAATCGTAAAGATGGGTCGAATTTCCACGTTTCAACTTGTCGCTCAGGATCAGCCCTGCAAGTGCCCTCACAACCGTCAGGTATAGCAATAACATCACCTCCTAAAGCAAGCTTTATTGCTTCCTGCCATTTCCATGAACGTGCATAAACTGCTGTACTCAAACGAGCTTTTGGAATCTCTCCTTTTATCCAACTATTAAGAGCTTTTTCCCCTGCATTGTAAAAAACAGTTGATTCTTGAAGTGTTAACTTTCTTCCTAGAATTTTTCCACCTCGGATTACATTTTTAGCGACTAAGTCCATAGCAATGGTTGCATCTGTGCAAATAACAACAAATACTTCATCAAGCCAATTGGGGTTACGTTTATCAATCTTCATTAAGTCAGCAGCTAAACCAACTTGCATCTCTCCAAAGCCATAACTGTTGTGAGGAAAAATTTCTCCTAAATTACGATAAAAGGATAGAAGATTTTTTCTGTAAGCCCAAACTCCATGCATTTTTTCTTCAAATACAATGGATGCAACAATTTGAGGATCTATGCTATTTTTACTTCCTGCGGTTTTAATTTCATTTCTAAGGTATGCGACCATTCTTAATCCTTCAGGTACAGGGTAAGTTGTAGGCGTAATTCTGTGTTGAATTTTATATTTATCTTCTTCTTTCGTTTTATTTTGGAAAAGTTTTAGGTCATGTTCAGTAATTATTGGACTAGAACCTTGTTCTTTTGTATAAGCCTTACCATGAATTGGAACATTTGAATTGTATTCCGTGCCCGAAGGAAGGAATATTTTAAAAGAAACTGTTGATTTTGTAGGATCTTCATTTTTTTTTAAATTATAATAAACCTCAGCTCCCAAACCATTAGCTTGTATGGGAAGTTTGCTTGTAATTCCAACTCGTCCACTACTTGTGACAAATGTAGCTATAAAGCTGAATTTATCAAAATTTAAAACATTCTTACTTTCTTTAATTTTTAATCTTGCGTAAGATTTTGACATGGTTCTTCTTCATATGTATATTTATCAATTAGATGAAAACTAATATTTTCTTCTTTTTCTGTATAAATTGGTGATGTATACCCCTTATCATCTGTAATACCTTCAATCATTTTTCCTGATTCAGTTACAGCAAAGTATGCTTTGTTTTTATGAGGAATATTTTCTCCATCAGTAAGCTGTACGCTCAAATTAAATAAACCATTCTGGAATACTGGCAATATAGGAATATGGCTCACAACTTGTTCACCTGATTTAAATTGATGTTGACCTGCTTTTACTTCAAATTTTCCACCCATAGGGTTCAACCTTTTTAATAATTTTTATTTTATGGTTTGATTATACAATTCTATTCTTTGAAAACTCCATCACAATATGACATTGACCGTTGCCATAAATCTCAATGATTACATTATTCTTACTGGTGATCATCGGCTGACTATAGAGTGCGAACCTTTTACAGGCTTGCCTGCAAGAACGCTTGTGGATGACTATAAGAAAATTAAGTATTGGGAATATGGCGCAATCACTGTTTCAGGTGATGTTTTACTGATGTATTACTTTCATGAGGTATTAGAGATTTATGCGAAACAGAACAATTGGGATTTTTTACAGGTAGCTCAAGTAGCAAGAGCTATGTATTTAAGTGATGGTAAACCTGTACAGCATGCAACAGGAACAGCCTTCTTTTCTCTATTTACGTTAGGAAAAGTAGAAGTTATTCATCTATCAATTCAAAAAAATTATATTGAATATGAAGTAATTAATCCTATGTATGCACATTTTTCTCTTTTTGAAGGAACGCCTGACGACCCGATTTATCAATTATTTGTAAATTCTTTGAGAAAAGCAGGAAATTTCTTAAATTTTGAGGATTTTTATAATTATCACACGGAGTTATTAAAATTTTTTTATACAAGACAAAAGCGTATAGATAACTCTATAACATCATCCTTTGATTTATTTATTCAAGATAAAAAAACTGGGCAAAGTTTTATAAGAACTATAAGCAATTGATTGTTAGTTTTTCTAAAATTAGCATAATACGCGCCATACGAAATATTTTAAATTATTTATTTAATTCATAACCTTACATTAAATAAAAAATCTAAAATAATCATCCTTGGCTTTTTTTTAATGATTCTTCACGCTCCACGCCTATTAGTCAACGACTGATCCACATTTTTCATTAGTTTGATTCAATCATTGTGCTTTCAACAAATGATAAAAAAGGCAGCTATTGCTGCCTTTTTTAATTACGAAAAATTAAATGCCGTATTTCACACGGTAGACTTTCATTTTTTCATTCAATTTTTGCAACTCATCAATTAATACGAGAAATCATATGCTCCGCATATAACCAAGAGCGTCTACCATCTACATATTGCACACATACAGTTTCCCCATTTCGAGGCGCATGACTTCTCTTTCTAAAGTGCACTATCCCTTGTTCACCTGCCAAAATATCAAATTGATAAAGATGAGGACTTTTCCGCCATAGTATGCGAGGTAAATCATCATCCATTCGATTAGCGACAACGCCGCAAATCTCTTGCGTATATTTTTTTAATCCCAACCGATGATGTTGATCTAACTTAAAAGCACAGAACAACACAAAAAAGCAACAAAGGAATGCGTAAAAACTTGAGCGATCTTCCCCTTCAATCAGTTTATATGGGATGTAATAACTCGCTAAAGCAACAATCACAAAGAGTACTAAAGCCCATAAATGCAAGAGCCCTAAGAATGAATCCAAATGCACAATTAGAACAATAATGATTATTGTTGGTGCGATGCTGTATAACCAGTGTTTCATTGTTTTTCTTATGGATAAAAATAAAGCCCTATCATGGATAGAGCTTTATTAAAAATCAATATCCTGTATTAACTATTAAATACCATACTTCACACGGTACGCTTCCATTTTCGCCAAAGCTTCAGTTTCGCCTTTAGCATCCAAGAAAGTCATCAAATCTTTCATGGTAATTAACGCATGCACAGGAATTTCTAATTCTTTTTGCACTTCCTGAATCGCAGACAAATTACCCTGCCCCTTTTCCTGACGGTCCAGCGCCACCAGAACACCTGCGATTTGCGCGCCGGCATTTTTCAGAATCGTCACGACTTCACGGATGGCTGTACCCGCCGTAATCACATCATCAATAATCCAGACTTTTTTGCCCGCAACCGATGCGCCAACCAGTACACCGCCTTCGCCGTGATCTTTAGCTTCTTTGCGGTTAAAGCCCCATGGCACACTTACGCCATGATTTTGCGATAAAGCCACGGCAGCCGCTGCGACAAATGGAATGCCTTTGTATGCAGGGCCAAAAATAACGTCTACGTTATCGCATTCTGTTAATTTTGCTGCATAGCCCGAAGCCAGCAATGATAAAGCTTCGCCGTCATTCAGCAGGCCCGCATTGAAAAAATAAGGACTCACACGGCCCGATTTTAAAGTAAACTCACCAAATTTAAGCACACCGCGTGATAAGGCGAGTTCGATAAAAGCCTGTGGGTTAAATGCCGCTTGCGCTGTCATGGGGTGCTCCATTTTTCTAAGTTGAGGTTAAACCTGAGCATGATACCAAAGACTAGCTATCCAAGTGATCAAAAAATTCTAAGAGTGGTTTCAATTAACGTCAACGGCTTACGCTCTTCTGTGACCAAAGGCTTGCTGGAATGGCTTGAACAGTCTGATGCCGACGTGATCTGCATGCAGGAAAGCCGCATTACTCATGCGCAGTGGACGGATAAATTCAAACCGGAAGGCTGGCATACCCACCTGTTCCCTGCAGAACGCGCAGGTTATGCGGGCACAGCCATCTACAGCCGCTTGCCTTTCCTTTCCGTGACTGACGGTTTGGGTTTTGAACTGGCTGATTCGCAAGGGCGTTTCATTGCCGCTGAATTTGATTTAGGCCTCGAAAAATCGGTACACATCTGCTCGCTGTATTTGCCGTCCGGCTCTTCAGGCGATGAAGCGCAGGCGCGCAAAGATCACTTTCTGGAAGAATATGGACAAATTCTGAAGCGGTGGCGCGATGAGGATAAATCCATCATTGTTTGCGGCGACTACAATATCGTGCATAAACGCATCGATATTAAAAACTGGTCCGGCAACCAGAAATCTTCCGGCTGCCTGCCGCACGAACGCGCATGGCTGGATCATATTTATGATGATTTGGGCTATGTCGATACCTTCCGTGAAGTGCGCAAAGAAGCTGAGCTGTACTCGTGGTGGTCCAACCGCGGGCAGGCGCGCGCCAAAAACGTGGGCTGGCGTATTGATTACCACGCCTGCTCACCGGACTGGAAAGACCGCACCGTCAATGCCTGGGTGTTTAAAGATGAATGGTTCAGCGATCATGCGCCCGTGATTATCGACTATAAACTTTAAATCTTCTGTCCAATTCAGTAAACAACTGTTTACTTAATTAACGACGATTTCGCACAAGCCCTGCCGTTTTAGCAGATTTTACTGACATTCAATTCAGTGCATTATTGTCGCACGGCACAGGGACTTGTCAGGATGACACGAAGGGATAGGACGCCGTAGGAAGAAAGCAGAAATAAGCTCATGATTGGGTTTGTTTTTCAAGGATGTGACAATGGACGTTGTACTGAGACCCGCATGATCAGGATGATTAAATGCGGGTTTTCTCTTTTCCGGCCCCTGCATTCTCAATCTTCCGCTCAGTAAAGATCCGCACAGCTTTTTTTGTTTATCCTTTTCATTTTGATCTTCTGCGCTGTGCATTCAATGCGCTTCGTCTCATTTTACAGTTTTGTTATTATCATGCGGGAGATTCCCCTGCCATGCTCTTGGATTATTGTTCTTAAAGCATAGTCTAAAGCCTCTACATGTCCATTTCATGACAGCCTTTCCGTCCGCGCTATCCATTTTTAAATCATGAAAAGGCGGATGCAGAAGATAGAGCTTTCCGGCATTTTTGGTTAATCTGTGGGGCATTGCATGATTTATTTTTTAGGATGTATCCCAATGCTTAAGATTTACGGCATCAAAAACTGCAGCACCATGAAAAAAGCCTTCGACCTGCTGAATGAATTGGGGCTTGCCTATGAATTTCATGACTATAAAAAGCAGGCGATTGATGCGGCAACCGTCAAAGCATGGCTGGATGCCAAAGGCGCAGACCTTATTTTAAATAAGAAAGGCACCACATGGAAAAAGCTGAATGAGGCCGAACAGCAGGCAGCCCTTGCCAGCGAGGAAAATTTGATTGAAACTTTGACTGCGCACAGCAGCATGATTAAACGTCCTGTGCTGCAGACAGAACAAGGCCTGATTGTCGGTTTTGATGAGCAAGCCTACCGCAATTTAAAGTAAGCCTTGTTTTATCCTTAGTCACAAGGCATAAAAAAACCAGCTGTAACCAGCTGGTTTCTTTATGCCTATTCAGAGCCTGAGCCGCCCTCTGGCTCAGCGCCCTAGGCGGGCATCAAAGCCACAGCGGCTATCAGTTTGCGCGAATCCAGGTTTGGTTGCGCCCCAGCACAGCTACCCCAATGAAGCCGCGAAGCTCAAGCTTTTTGCCGCCGTCTGCAATCTGGCCTTTCAGGCGGTAAGTTTTACCTGATTGCGGATCTAAAATCGTGCCGTCTTCATAGCTGCCGCCGCCGGCATTTTTCAAGCCGCTGACAATACGCAAGCCTTTCAGAGACTTGTTATGGTACGGGCCTTCGCATTTTGTGCAGGCATTTTCTTCACCTTTGGTCAAAATGTTTTGAATGCTGGCAGTCAATGTTCCATTCTTTTGTTCAGTAAATTTCACAATGGCTTTCGGCTGCTTGGTTTTATCGTCAATCGTTTTCCAAGATGTGCC
The DNA here is from genome assembly GCF_039655955.1 of Acinetobacter sp. CWB-B33. Classification (NCBI taxonomy): domain Bacteria; kingdom Pseudomonadati; phylum Pseudomonadota; class Gammaproteobacteria; order Moraxellales; family Moraxellaceae; genus Acinetobacter; species Acinetobacter sp. CWB-B33. The sequence continues at coordinate 82,587 of NZ_JAGFEU010000003.1, read as the reverse complement.
ATTTAAAGGGTCTGCAGCGTTTGCAAATACAGTTAACCCGAGCAATCCCAATGCTAGCGCAATTTTTTTCATTTTTGTTTATTTCCCTGGTCTGGTATAGACAGCTTAATTATTAAAAACTCACAACAAATTTGCAATTTTTGAATGTGACCATTTAGTGTAACCTTGTAACTTGTGTTGGTAAATAAGCAAACACTGGCCAAAAAAGATAAAAAGATGGAAACAATATGAAAATATCCCCGCTGACTAAACAATTATTTACAGAACGCTTTCTCAAGACGGCGATCCGCGCGCCAAGCCAGTTGAACTTACCGCCCAGCACAATGCGTTTTGCGCTGGAGCAGCTTTGCCGGATCATTCCGCAAAATCCGGATATCCGCATCCGCCCGCTGCGCCTGGCAGGCCTCCGCGCCGAAGAACTCAAACCGCAAAATGAATCCACCCAGCTGATTTTCCATATTCACGGCGGCGCTTTTTTCCTGGGCTCCATGAATACCCACCGCGCGTTCTTGACCCAAGTGGCGGCGCGCACGCAGATGCAGGTGCTGCATCTGGATTATCCGCTGTCTCCGGAGCATCAGTATCCTGAAGCGCTGGAGGCGCTGTTTGATGTGTATTGCCAGCTGCTGGATCAAGGCATACAGGCGAAAGATATTATCCTGTCGGGCGATTCCTGCGGCGCCAATCTGGCTTTGGCGCTGGCGCTTCGGATTCAGAAAGACGCGTTGCCGCAAGTCAGCGGGCTGATTTTAATGTCGCCGTTTTTGGATTTAACCTTAAGCAGCGAGTCGCTGCGCTTTAACCGCAAGCATGATGCCCTGCTGAGTATTGAAGCGCTGGAAGCCGGCATTGACTATTATTTGCCGAAATCAGTCGACCGCGCAGATCCCTGTGTTTCGCCATTTTTTGCAAAGTTGGCTGGATTGCCGCCGATCCATGTGCAAGCGGGTTCTAAAGAGATTTTGCTGGATGATGCGCAGCGCTTTAAAGACAAAGCGGATGAGGCCGGTGTGAATGTTGAATTTAAAATTTACACAGGCATGTGGCACAACTTTCAGATGTTCAGCGCATGGTTTGAAGAAGGCCAGCGCGCTTTGGCCGATCTGTCGGACTTTGCCCACCGCCTAGACCGCGATTAAGCCAGCCGCTGGCTGAAGAGCTGGACTGCCTGGCAAAAAAAAATGGTCAGCCGAGGCTGACCATACAAATGCTGAATCCATTGAAGGGAGAGGCTTCAGCCGAGGAAATACGTTAAATTGCTTGGATTTCAGCCATTGCATCCGCCATGGCTTTGTCTTTGAGCTCCGCACCCATGTTGACCCCTTCTGCGCGGATAATTTCAACATCATTGACGCCAGTAAAGCCAAATACCGTTTTCAGCATGCCTTCCTGAAAATCAACGGGGCTGTTTTCCCCATAAACACCGCCGCGGCTGCTGGCGATATAGGCTTTTTTACCGCCCGCTAAGCCCACAGGGCCATTTTCAGTATATTTAAATGTTTTGCCTGCCACACTGATGCGATCAATCCATGCTTTCAGCGCGGAAGACAAGCCAAAGTTATACATGGCCGCGCCGACCACAACGACATCCGCATCTAAATACTGCTGAATAATCTGTTCGCCCAAAGCCGCCTGTTCGGCATCTTTACCCATCAGGATTTCAGCAGTTAAATGCGGAATCGGCTGCTGCGCCAAATCTAAATAATCCACTTGCGCATCTGCATGCTTTTCTTTCAGCTGCGCAACAATAGCTTGGCTCAGCTGGCGGGATACAGAAGCATCACCCATGATGCTGGAATCGATATGCAGAACTTTCATGATTAACCCTGTTTCTTAAATTTCTTGATTAGGTGCAGTTTACAAAAAATCATGAATGAGATAATCATCAGCATCAAGACACACCGTCTCACATTTAGAACGGTTATTAATGTTCACCCTCACGACTGGAGAGTAAAAAATAATCATCACCAACACCGGTAAAGCATGCTATTTTAGAATCAAATAATCCTATCTGTATAAACTTAAAGAAAAAAATATAATTAACATTAAGGCGAATGCACGCGTATGAAGATACCTCCGCCCAAAGACCAAGCTCTCTCGAAGCAGAAAATTAGGAAATATATGCTCGAAGGCGAAGTCATTATGAACTGGAATATCCTCAAAAAATGCGTATTGATGCTTTTTTTAGGAGCGGCGGTTCATCTGACATGGATCATCTGGAAATCCTTTGTCTTGCTCACGCCGAGTGTTTGGCAATGGATGAATGTTCCACTCGTTCAGCTGCAACTTAGCTTGAACAGCATTTTTTTCATCCTGCTGCTGCTGCTGATCTGGCCCTGTTATGCTTGGCAGCACAAACGCTGGGTCAAGCTGACCCTGCCCTACTTGTCAGTCGGGCTGTTTGTTATTTCCCTTTGCCGAGACGGCTATCTGATTGGCGTGCTCAGCCCCGCCACCATGATTTCCTACGTCAGCCTGGTCGCAGTGGGCCTCGTGCTTCTGCCGCGCGTGATTGTATACAGCGCATTCATACCGGCTACATTATATTTAATCGGCAGCGCTTACCTCAGCTATACCGGCAGCTTAAGTTATGGCCCGCTGTTTCAAATCAGTGACCATTATTACAGCAATCATTTTTGGCTGCTGTCGATGCTGTTTTTTATCGCGCCCATCTTATGCACTTGCCTAATCTTATTTGAAGTTCTACTGAGCCAGTGGCGGCACCGCGAACACTTGATTCAGCAGCTGAGCCAAATGGATCCGTTGACCAATTTATTCAACCGCCGCAGCATCAATCAGTGCCTTGATCAGTTAAATCATCCTGTGCATGAAAATTATGCGCTGGTGCTGCTGGATCTGGATCATTTTAAGCATATCAATGATCAGTACGGACATCATAAAGGCGATGAAGCCCTGGTGAAAGTGAGCGTAATCCTGAGCCAGCTTTTGCGCGGCACAGATGTTGTTGGACGGTTTGGCGGGGAAGAATTTATCTTAATCCTGCATCACTCCAGTTTAGAGCAGGCGCAGCTGATTGCTGAACGCTGCCGCTCCGCGATTGAACAGATTGAACTATTCTCAGATGAAGGGCAGCGCATTCAAATTACCGCCAGTTTTGGCATAGCCATTGCTGCTGCGGAATCGCGCCCGCAGCAGCTGCTCAGCCAGGCGGATAAAGCGCTGTACCAGGCCAAAGCCAGCGGACGGAATGCAGTTAGAATTTATTTTGCAGCTTCTGAGCCGGCGGTATGGCGGTATAAAGAACCCGATTAACGATCGGCTTCCAAATACCCGACCCGCATCGGTTCAGCCACTGCGCTTTGCACCCATTGCTGAACGGCAGGATGCGCCATCATCAGCGCCATATAACGCTGCGCTGAATCACTGACCGGCAGCCCATAAGTTTTCAAACGCATCACGACTGGCGCATAAAAACCGTCTGCAATTGAAAAAGCCCCGCACAGAAAGCTGTCTAAACTTGGACGCGATGTCCAAATCTGCTCGATGCGCGCCACATCTTTGCGCAGGCCGTCATCCTCCGCCCATAACTTTGCACCTAATGCCTTTAAATCTGCACGGATATTCATTCCGCACTGGCTGCGCAAACACATGAATCCGCTATGCATTTCGGCCGAAATACAGCGCGCGCGGATCCGTAAAGCCACATCTGCAGGCCACAGCGGCAACTGAGGGAATTTTTCCGCCAAGTATTCGCAAATGGCCAGAGAATCCCAGATCATCTGCCCGTCATCAAGCAAAACCGGCACTTTGCCATTCGGATTGATGCTCAGCACTTTTTGTTTAAACTCTCCGCCATGCGGCTGCGCAGAAAACGCGATCATGACCTCTTCAAACGGCAAGTCAAACGCTTTCAGCACCAGCCAAGGGCGCATGGACCAGCTGGAATAATTTTTATTGGCGATGAGCAGCTGCATCATAATGCTCCTGACGGTCAAAACCGCTGCAATTGCTGCAGCAATTCATCCTCTGTAAACGCGCCGGTTAAACGCAGCCCGCGCACTTCCTGATGCCGCGCATCTAAAAATAAATACGTCGGCGGGCCAAGGATATCCCATTGATTCAGCAGGACCTGATGCGCCTCATCGTAATGGCTCAGATCCAGCTTAATGAGATAATAAGGCGCCAAGGCCTGCTGCACCTGCGCTGACTTTAGAATGCGGTGTTCGATGGGCTGGCATGCCACGCACCAGTCGGCATACACATCAATAATCGCTTTTTGCCCGTCAGGTATCTGACGCAGCAGCTGCTGAAACTCAGCCGCAGTTTGCGCTCGGTGCCATACAGCCTGCGCAGAAGCCTGTTCGGCAAAAAAGCGCTGGCTCTGCTGATACTGACTGTACACGGCATAAGGCACAGCCAAACATAAAGCAACGATGTACAGCCATTTCAGCTGCGTGCTGCGCCGGAAAATCTGCCACAGCACGTAGGCTACAAAACTGAGTTCCAGCGCCAGTGACAGCCCTTGCATCCATGCATCATTCATCAGCGGGCGGACAAAATACAGCGCCAAGCCCAGCATAATAAAGGCAAACAGCACTTTGATCTGATTCATCCACATGCCGGCTTTCGGCAAAATACGCGACCCCAGCACACTGGCCAGCAGCAGCGGGGTACCCATGCCAAAACCTAAGGTGAACAGCAGCACGGCGCCTTGCCATTGGCTCTGAGTCTGTGAAATAAACAGCAGCGCGCCTGCCAGCGGAGCCGTCATGCATGGCCCCACCAGCAAGGCGGAAACCATGCCCATAACGCCTGCGCCAACAAGGCTGCCGCCTTTTTGCATCGATTGCACATGATCTAGGCGCTGCACCAGCGCGCGCGGCAATTTGATTTCAAACAGCCCGAATAAATTCAGCGCGAAAACAATAAACAGCAGGCTGAAAGCGACTAAAGTGGACGGCTGCTGCAGCCAGCGCTGAAAATTCAGGCCCGCTGATGACGCAATCAGCCCCAAAACGGCATAGACCATAGCCATGCTGCAGACAAAAGTCAGCGCAATCATCCATGCTTTTAAGCCTTTGCTGTCACGGACGATCAAGGAGGTCAAAATCGGCAGCATCGGCAAGGAGCAAGGCGTAAACGCCAGCAACAGCCCTAAGCCAAAGAACAGCAGCAGGCCATAGGCCAATGAGCTTTGCTGCAGTTTTTCCGACCACATTTGATCTTTAGCCGTCGTAGATTCAGAGGCCGCCGCAGCCTCTTCCTGCGGCACAGGTTCAGACGCTGCAGCGGCGCCATTTTCGGCAGCCAGCGTACTGTTCTGCAGATTGCCTTTGCCGGCTAAATCCAGCAGCTGTTTGGTCTTGCCATGATTCTGCACGCTGACCAAGCCATTGGCATCGGTCTGAAAATCGATGCTTTGCGGCGGATAGCAGACCCGGTCTTTCGCGCAACCCTGCCAAGTCACATGATACTGCTGCGCCGCCTGTGTCGGAATCTGCAGCTGCAGCTGCCGGTAATACACCTGCACTTGGCCGTAATTATCATCATGCAGGCTTTCTGCAGGCGGCAGGTTGAGCGCCAGCGGCTGATTGCCCTGCTGCACAGTAATTTTATGCTGATAAAGATAATAATTCGGCGGAATGTCCCAGCTCAGTTCAGCCTGCTGCTCTGCACTGGAGATGACCGAAACAGGAAAAGCCTCTTCCGCAGAAAGCAGGGCGGTTTCTGCCTGCAGGCCAGCGCTGAAAGCCAGCACGGCCGCAGCTGCGCCATACGCCAATTTATTCATACCAATCGACTCATCCTGAAATCACCTTCAGCTGCAGCTGTTAAAAACTATCTTATTAGAATAAATAAGAAACGCCTAAGCCAGACTGATAGCCTTTATCTTTGCCATTCAAGTCCACGCCCACGCTGGCATCCAGCTGCATGCGCTCATTGACGGCATACATCAGCCCTGTGCCCAGTGAATACTCCTGATCTTCACTTTCCGCTTTGCGGAATACAAATTCAGAGTAGCCTGACAATTTACCCGCAATCTTATATTCAATGGTCGGAATCGCTGAAACGGCCCAGTCGCTGTTCTGCACTTCATAGCGCATGGTTATTGAGGTCTGCAGCAAGTCGCTGTAATTGTACGCCACAGCGGAACTGAGGCTGTAAATATCATCTTCATTGCTGAAACCGTCATTGCCCGTCGCCAAAACAGCTTCAGCTAAAATAGCCATCGACAGCTGTTCATCGTCTAAATCAATGGCTTTTTTCAAGCCAATGCTGACATCTCCCAAACCATCTTCTTCCATGCTGCGTCCGCCAGCCTTGGTTTTAGACCACGCAGGGCCCTGCCAGCCCAATTGAAGCTCTAACCCTTGCGCGAGTCCTGTCCGCAGCAGCATGTCGCCATTCAATGTGAGATTTTTTGACTTTAGACCCGCTGCGTCAGTGCTTTCCTGATAAGCCGCGCTCGGCAGGCCTTGCTCCCAAGCCAGCCGGCCCACTGGTGTAATGCCCGTACCAAAGCCGGCACCCGGCCGGTCAAATGAAAATTCCGCAGCCATGCTGTAAGTCGTGCTGGCTCCCGCCAGAGCTGCAAATGCAAATGTTTTGATTATTTTACTTTTCATCATCATGCAAATTCTCTGTAATTACTCGAATTCTTTGGTCATTTTGGCGCCATTGTTGCGCAGCAATTCTAAAGTCTGCTTTTCTTCATCCAGTGATTCTGCCCAATTAATTTCATCAAAATCACAATCAAAAAACAAATCGCTGATGGATGAAAGGATGGTCAAGCCGTCACTGTCTTTGCTGTTCGGATTCACCTTTTCTTCCAGCAGGCGTTTGACTGCAGGTACGCAGGCGGCGCTGGCGGCATCCCACAAGGGGCCATATAACTCTTCTGCGTCCCATAAATGCAAATTCACTTTCGCCTGAATCAAGGCCTCTAAAATATCCAGATGCACAGCCAGACGTTCCTGCTTTTGCTGCGCTGATAACGGCGCGCCAGCTTCATAAGCTTCACACACCCCTTCCCACCATTTAAACAGGCCATCAGACCACACAGAAATCGCAGGCCCCTTATCAAAATCGATAAAATTCGGATTCAGGCCTTCTGCTAAAAGCGACTGAACCTGCTCAAGATTCTGTTCTTCTAAAGCTTGCACAAAAACTTGCTGCTGTGCTGTTAACATGGGAAAGCTCACTTCAAATGATTAATGACTATTATGCCGAATAAACCGCCCTTTGTTTTGACTTAATGTAAACAAGCTGAATTTTCTTTATAAAATCCTGAGGTATAAAAAAAAGCCCCGCAGGGCTCTTTTTTTGAATAACGCTTAAGCGTCTTCATCATCGGTATCAGCATCGGCAAATGCCGGCTGAACCGCACGCGGATTTTCTTTTTTCTCAAACACGTGCTCTAGGCTTCGTTTCAGACGGTCAATTGCGCCATGAATTGCAGTATCGACATTGTGGCTTTTATGGGTAACAACCACAGGCTTTAAGCCCGCTGGACGCGCTTCAATCATGCATTTAATGTCATCACTGCCACCCTTGTCCCCATTTTCGTCACTTAAATGCACCGAGAAGTGAGTAATGCGTTCACTATGGCGCTGGAATTCCTGATTCAGTTCTGCACGAACGTATTCGATTAAACGCTCATTATTTTGGATGTTTTTATCTGTACGGATTTCTATGTTCATAATATCATCCTCTAACTTTCTGGATTATCTATAAAATTTTGTGCAAAACTTTCTTATCTTGGCACACTCACACTTGCTGTTTTAAACAGCCAGAACATCTTCAATTTCGTTTGGAACGCTGTCCTCCACATTGAATGATGAACACTTTTATAGTCTGCAGAACTGTGTCCTTATACTTTGAATATCGGGCCTAAGCGGAAAATTTGCAAGTGCTATTTTATGTTTTTTTGAAACCCTTATAAAGTATATGGCTTTCCTGCCGCTGCACTGCATTTCTTCCGCATTTTACGCTGGCCCGCCTCCAGAAAATTGGAAGATAAAAATCTGGCTCATTCGATAAAATTTCAAAAAATAAGGAGTTATCTATATCAAGCATTCAAAATAAAAAAATTAAACTTGAAGTTTTTTTACCTCCAATCATTTTTGGCTTTATTTTTGCTAGAGAATCTGTATGCTTTCAATGCTTCTCGGGGGAGATATTTTTTAATGAAACTTACACAATTTGTTACTGCATGTGCATTGGCGTCTGCTGCTGCATTGACTCAAGCTTCGCCAGTCGTATGGCAAGACTTCAGCTTAACCGGCCTTTATGGCGACAACTATGAAGTGGGAACTGAAGACCGCACAACAGTAACTGCAGAATATGCGGCTAAACTGAAATATGCAGATGTCTTTTTCTTTGTTGACCAGCAAGTGGACGGCAATGAGGATCATTCTACATATTTAGAATTATCGCCGCGTTTAAGCCTCGGTGAAGTCTCTGGAAAAAAACTTTCTGCTGGCCCAATTAAAGATGTATTAATTGCAACCACGTGGGAACACAATGCCGGATACCGTCAAAACCAAGAATTCAATAACTTCTTGTACGGTGTAGGCTTTGACCTTGATATCCCGTATACACAGTACGCCAGCGTAAACTTCTACCGTGCTGACAATGATATTCAGAAAGACGACTATCAAATGACCATCACTTATGGCGTGCCATTTAAGCTCGGTTCTGAAGATTTCCTGGTTGACGGCTTCCTGGACTGGTCAACTGCGGAAAAAGGCGATCACGCAAGTGAACTGAACTGGACGACTCAGTGGAAATGGAATGTCGGCAAGCATATTTCTCCAAAAACCCGTTTATACCTTGGTGTTGAACACTCAGTCTGGAACAATAAGTTCGGCATTCAAGGCGTAGATCAAAATGATGTCAGCGCTTTAGTGAAATACCACTTTTAATTTCATCTGAAATTTAGAAAAGCAAGGCTTTCAGCCTTGCTTTTTTTGTGCCTGAGTTATCTAATCCCGTTTATTTCCCATCCGACTGCGATTATGCCGTTTACAATCCGCACCGCTACAGAGCAGGACTTGCCCTATATTTTGGCAATTTATAATCCCGAAGTCCTGCATGGTTTTGCCACATGGAATGATCAGGCTTACCGCCTCAAAGATTTCCGGCAAAAACTTCAGCTGTTCCAAAAAAATAATGACCCTTTTTTTGTCATTGAAGATCAGGAAAACTTGAAAATAGCAGGCTATGCGGACTATGCCGCTTTCCGCAATTTTTCCGGCTACCGCCATACCGTTGAGCATTCGCTGTATATCTCACCGGAATATGCGCGCCAAGGCTTAGGCAAATGCCTGCTGCAGCATCTGATTGCCTATGCCAAGCAGCAAGGCAAGCATGTCATGGTGGCTGGCATTGATCATGGCAATGCCGCCTCCATTGCCTTGCATCAGCAATTCGGCTTCCGTCAAACCGGCTATATGCCGCAAGTCGGTGAAAAGTTTGGCGAATGGCGCGATTTGGTGCTGATGCAGCTGGTCTTAGATTAATTTTTCCGGCTTAATCCGCGTTTGAAAGACACTCAGCACCGCTAGATTCTGTCTGGCCGCATCCCTGTAAAAATCCTGAAGCTGCAGGTAAATCAGCTTCAGCTCCGCCAGCCGGATTTCCTGCGCCAATTCTTCAGGCGCTGTCTGCACCACCTCAAACTGATAGCGCTTTTTAAGCTCATCGACACTGAGCTTTTGCAGCTGCTGCTGGATTTCATCTGTCCGCACTACCGTATTGTAATGCACCGCTTCTGGGTGATCGATCCGTTCCGACAGCGGGTGCTCTGCCTGAATGACGTATTGCAGCGCATTTTGGGCGGCTTGACCTTCAGGATTCAAGGCGCGGTTGACGGCATCCCAGGTATCGCCTAAATAAAGCGACTGCTGGATAAAGGGCGATTCAAGTACAGACTGAGCTGTCTCCGCCTCTAAAATCAAAGTTTCTAAATCATTTGGATGAATTAAAAATAAGCTTGCTTCCATCAATTGTCTTCTTGTCATGATCTTCCATTCAGATTAACGCGAAAAAAGAAAAAATATGCTGAGAAATTGTATATGCAGGCCCTTTAGATTTCCCGCTCGCGCTCTGTTTCATGTAAATAATCCATTCTTTTTTTGACAGCAGACGGATAGCGCGCGCGCAATAAGGCAGCATTCAATTCAAATGAGATGCGCGGCATTTCTCTACAAAGGCGACAAAAAAGCCGCAATCAATGCGGCTTTTTTTGTTTACAGAACTTCATCAATTAAACCGTCAATTCGGCTAAATTTCCTTTTTGTTCAAGCCAATGCTTGCGGTCACTGGAGCGTTTTTTGGCCAGCAGCTTATCCAGCAGCCCAGCAGTAAAATGCGCGTCATCCAAATCCAGCTGCACCAGCCTGCGGGTATTTGGATCCATGGTGGTTTCACGGAGCTGGCTGGCATTCATCTCGCCCAAGCCTTTAAACCGGGTAATTTGCGGGCTTTTTGCTTTGCACTGTTTCAGAATGCTGTCCAGCTCTTCATCATCCAGCGCATAATGCACGTCTTTATTATCATCAATCCGGTACAGCGGCGGCATGGCGACAAACAAATGCCCCTCTTCCACCAAATTTGAAAAATGCTTGACGAACAGCGCGCAGAGCAGCGTGGCAATATGCAAGCCATCCGAGTCAGCATCAGCCAATATGCAGATTTTGCCATAGCGCAATTCAGACAGATCATCACTGCCTGGATCGACGCCGATCGCAATCGCAATATCATGCACTTCCTGCGACGCCAGCACTTCATCTGACGACACTTCCCAAGTATTCAAGATTTTACCGCGGATCGGCATGATGGCTTGGAAATTCTTGTCACGCGCCTGTTTCGCAGAACCGCCTGCAGAATCGCCTTCGACAATAAACAGTTCCGACTCTTCCAGCGTATGCCCGACACAGTCGGCCAATTTTCCCGGCAGGGCTGGACCCGAGACAATTTTTTTCCGCTCAACCTTTTTGGCTGCTTTTAAGCGCCGGCCAGCTTTGGCTATCGCCATTTCCGCCAGCTGCATGGCAATCTCTGAATTTTGATTCAGCCACAAAGCAAAAGCATCTTTGGCAATATTTAACACTATGCCTGACGCTTCACGGCTGGATAAGCGTTCTTTGGTCTGGCCAGAAAACTGCGGTTCTTGGAACTTCAGCGACAGAATATAATTCACGCCATCCCAGACATCTTCTGCAGACAGCTTCATATTGCGCGGCAATAAATTGCGCAGTTCACAAAATTCACGGATCGCATCTGTCACGCCTGAACGCAGGCCGTTGACATGCGTGCCGCCTTGCGCGGTTGGAATCAAATTGACGTAGCTTTCCTGAACCTGCTCGCCGCCTTCGACATTCCAGCAAATGGCAAATTCAGCGCTGGCGCGCTCAGCCGCGCCTGTTGCGACAAAAGCCGGCATCGGCAGAATTTCACGGTCCTGCAATTCATCCATCAAATAGTCGACCAGGCCATTTTCAAACTGCCATTCGATTTTTTCGTTATTGATCTCATCGATGTAAATGATTTGCAGGCCAGCGGCTAATACCGCCTTGGCTTTTAAATTGTGCTTTAACGCTTTTAGTGCAAATTTTGGCGAATCGAAATATTTGGCTTCCGGCCAAAAATGCACGCGTGTCCCCGTCGCGCGCTTGGCGCATTTGCCTTCCAGCACTTCCAGCGGCGCTACCGGTTCACCTTGCGCAAAGGCCATTTTGTGCAGATTGCCCTGACGCTGCACTTCCACTTCTACACGGGTCGACAGCGCATTCACCACGGAAATGCCTACGCCATGCAAGCCGCCTGAAAATTGGTAATTATCCGTACTGAATTTACCGCCGGCATGCAGCTTAGTCATAATAATTTCAATGCCGCTTTGACCATATTCGGGATGGATGTCTACCGGCATGCCGCGCCCGTTGTCTTCCACAGACAGCGAACCGTCTTTATACACCGTGACGGTAATTTTGCTGGCATGGCCGGCCAATGCTTCATCCACAGCATTATCAATCACTTCCTGCGCCAAATGGTTTGGACGGGTCGTGTCGGTATACATGCCCGGACGGCGGCGGACCGGGTCTAAACCAGATAAAACTTCAAGTGATTGAGCCGTATATTGCGTCACGTTGCAAAATTCCCTGCATGATTGGTTAAAAGATTCATCTCAAGCGCTACAGTATATTCTTTTTAGCAAAAAAGCATATGTATCCGTTTGCCGGCGCTATTTCTTTCGCCATTTATCGGTTTTAAACCGCATTTAAGCGTCAAGTTGCGGCGCGCCAGCCTAAAGCCAAACGTCTTTTTGCTCTTTTTTTACGGGATTTCACTGCATTTGAACAGATGCCAGCCATCATATTTTTTTCCGCTCCCCCTTAACGCTTATGGCTGCCGGATTGATTCAGTCTTTTTTGAAGCACCGACGTGATCCGATAAAAATTGCAAAATCATCGGAATTTTAGCGGCAAAATCATCCATGCCATGGCTGCCCTGCGTTTCACAAATGACCACCGCATTGCTCCCCGGCTGGCTGAAAAAATACAGCGCGTCACGGTAATCCAGCACGTCATCGCCCTGCTGCAGCAGCGCTAAAATGGGTGCAGGCTGGCTCGCTGTTTTGATTGCAATTTTTTCTAAATCATCCAGCTGCGCATGATCCAGCGACCATTGGGCCGTCACGGCATAAGGCAGCGCCTGATGTGAAAACAGTGTTCGAAACAAGGCCCACGGCTGCATGGCCGGATTAATCAAGACCGCTGGAAGGTGATGCCGGGCCGCCAGCTGCAGGGCATAAAATCCGCCTAGGCTGCTGCCGAGCAATGCAGTATTTTCTGGACCCAGCTGCCCAATCAGCTCTGAAACCTGATGCAATGCCAGCAGCGGCGGCTGATTCAAATCCGGCAAGTGCACATGAATATGGCGTGATTTTTCTTCAAGGGATTCATCACAATAACGTTTCAGCATTTGACCTTTAATGGACAAGGCGCTGCTTTGAAAGCCATGCAAATAAATAAGATTCATGCCATATTCCTTGACTCAAACTTGCCCGCATAAGAAGGCGCAGCAATGCGGTGAATGCCTCATTGTATTAAAACTGCGTTATCTATTGGATTGTCTGACAAAATAAACAGAACACTGCTGCAAATCTATGTATTTTAAAATGAATTCGAGATGAATGACAAAATAGCAACAAGAAAAGCCATCCCTGCGTTGAAGCAGATCACCGCCTGCGCGGGATGCAGAGAAATAGGATAGCAACCAATGCCTAGTTTAACGCCGCTGCATGAAACCTATTGTAAATGGGACCGTACCCCGCCCAGCCAAGCAGATGTTTTAGAAGGCCTGGCACAGCTGGTCACTATGCGTTTCAGCGATGTCGTGCATGACCTGATTCGCAACATTCAGCGTGAACTGCTGATCAGCATCTTTGGCATCAGCGAGCAAAAATCCAAGAAATTTCATAAAATTCCATATGTCGAAAAAATATATCAGCTCACCTACGAAACTTTTTTTAATTATGGAAACTATTTGCTGGCGCCCGGACTGCGCAGCATTATTGAAAAGTTTCCCCGCCTGCATGAAAAGCAGCTGACACCGACGCTGCATTTTTTAGTGGGTGCGCTGAACGGCGTTTTAGGCGACTATTTGCTGAAATATCATAATCCGATGGCTTTGCCGATGGTGGTGTATGACCATTACGGCGCTGTGCAGAAAGGTGAATTGACTGGACGCATTACCCTGCTGGTGCATGGCCTCTGCATGAGCCATTTAGACTGGTCAACCCGAAAATACGGCGGCATCGGCGAAAAACTGCTGGCGCAGCGCGATCACAATACCATGCTGTACCTAAACTACAATACAGGGCGGCGCATCTCTGCCAATGGCCGCAGCTTATCCAATACACTGGAAGATTTAGTGCAGCGCAATCCGGGCATTACCAGCATTGACCTGATTGGCCACAGCATGGGCGGGCTGGTTTCGCGCAGCGCGCTGTTTTACGGCAAGCAGAATATGTACGGCTGGATTCACCGGGTCGAAAATTTAGTCTGCTTAGGCTCACCGCATCATGGCGCTGTGCTGGAGCGCATCGGTTTTGCCCTGCAGAAGCATTTGCGGCGGATTCCTTTAGGGAAAATTATCGGCCACATTGCCAATATCCGCAGCAACGGCATTTTAGACTTGCGCTACGGCAGCGTGCGGGACGATGACTGGGAACATAACGATGCGCGCATTGGCTTGATGGATGACAACCGCAAGCCCGCGCCGATTCCATCCCACATCAATACCTATCTGGTGGCCGGCACCATTGAGTTTGAGAACCGGAAAAACCGCACGCTGCAAGTGATTGGCGATTATCTGGTCAGTGTCAAAAGCGCCTTGGGCGAGCATCCGAATCCGCGCTATCAGCTGAAAGTGCCGGATGCGCACAAAGCGATTTTTTACGGCTTAAACCATTTTGAAATTCAGCATCACCCGCAAGTGGCCGAACAAATTGTGCATTGGTTCTATCCCAATGCTGAGGATATCCACTGCACTGAAATCCATGAGTACATGATGGATTTAAAGCATTTTGAAGGCATCGCCCTGACCTGATCCTGCTGCTGCGGTCAAATAAAAAGCCCTCAATGTGAGGGCTTTTTAGCAGTTGAGAGTGTATCTATTCAAGGTTCCGCATTCAGTATTTATCTCTCAGGCGCTTTACTGGCGCTGTCTGATATTTGCGCAGCAGCTGCCACAGGCTGATCAGCGCCAGCACGCAGAAAAACGCCAGCGACCACACCGGCAGCGACTGGCCCAGAAAAGTCCAGTCAACTCTGGCGCATTCGCCAGAACCGGTCAGCACTTGCTGAAACACCGATTTTAACGGCAAGGTCTCCAGCCAGTAATCCAAGCCTGGGCCGCAGCTTGGCACTTCATCCGGCGGCAGGCTCTGCAGCCAGACATGGCGGGCAGCCACACCCGCAGACCATAGAATGCTCAATGCGCCTAAAAAGGCATACACGCGCTTCATGCCATTAGAAGCGGGGTTATGCAAAAAGGCTATCAGCGAAATTAAGCCGAGCCCGATTAAGCCAATGCGCTGAAAAACACACAGCGGGCATGGATGCAGGCCTTGGCCATGTTCTAAATACAGGGCGAAAGCCATGCCGATGACACTGGCTAAAAACAAAAAACCACTCACGAAGCGATAACTCCATTGCATGGCATATCCTCTTAAGTTTTTATCTGAAATAAGTTAAATATTGTTCAAAACTGATTGATGTATCTTGCTCTAATTCTTGCTGGCGCTGCAGGGACACCTGCGCAGCTTCTGCAAAATAGGCCTGAGTTTCAGCGCTCAGCGGATGCTGTTCATAAGCGCCGGCATGCTGCTGCGCCATATAGCTGCCAAAGCTCCATGTGCCGCCCTGCTTCAATGTATCTTCAATCATCTTCGCAGAAAGCGTTTCATCCACTTCATCCACCCGTGACTGCATCACGGCCAATGCATCACGGTACAGATGTGTGGCATAAGCGCTGTCCAGTAAAGCCGATAACGGCTGCATTGCGGTTAAATAGCGGCTGCACCATTCTTCAATCGGGTACGCCTTGCCGTTTTCAGCAATCGATGCATTCGGCGCACGGCCCCGGTTGACGACTTCCGCCTGATTCTGCTCAATGATTTCCTGTTCATCATCCAGCAAGTCCGGACTGTCCTGCAGCAGGCAATACAGCGCCAGCACTTCTAGGAAGCCGGCCGTATTTTCATCAATGCCGACAGGATCATAGGGATTGACATCCACCGCGCGCAGTTCGACATAGCCCACACCGCGCTTCTGCAACGCTTCAGACGGCGTTTCGCCCTCCTGCGGCACCTGCTTAGGGCGCACCAGGCTGTAATATTCATTTTCAATCTGCAGCACATGGTCATTGATTTGAATCGGCTGACCCTGCGCATCATTTAAGCCCAGGCTGCTGAATGGCGCATACGGCGTGTTCACCGCTTTTTGCAGGCCGTCTAAATAGCCGCTGAGATTGTTGTAATGAATGCCCAGCTGTTTTTGCGCAGAATTTTGATAGCCAAAACGGCCCATGCGCAGTGCAGTCGCATAGGGCAAATACAGTGTGCCTTTCAGCAAGGGCAGCAGATGATGCTCACGCCCTGTCATAAAGCATTTGCATACGGATGGGCTGGCGCCCACCACAAACATGACCAGCGGTGTCAGGCGGATAAAGTTGCGGATCAGGCCAAAATAGCGGTGGCTGCGGTAGTCTTGCAGGCTCAGCGCTTTCAGCTGCTCATCCGTTTCCGCATGCTGCAGCGCTTCAAAAAAATGATCGGGAAAAGATAAATTGTAATGCACGCCGGAAATGGTCTGCATGCGGCGCCCATAGCGCACCCCTAAACCATGGCGGTATAAAGTTTTGAAGCGGCCTACATTGGATGTGCCGTATTGTGCAAGGCGGATGTTTTCTTCCTGATCATCCAGCATGCACGGCATAGACAGCGGCCAGAGCTTTTCATCATTTTCCAGCTGGCGGTGCACCACGGCATGAATATCTTTTAAATAGTCCAGTGCCTTGCCAATACTGTCTTTAGGCGGTGTAATAAATTCCATTAACGCTTCGGAGTAGTCCGTCGTAATATGCGGATGTGTCAGTGCAGAGCCCAGCGCTTTCGGATGATCGGCCTGAGACAGAAAACCGCTGCTTTGCATGCGCAGGCTTTCGCGTTCTATGCCGCGCAGCATGCCGCTTATATGCGTAGAATCCACCCAAGCCGGTAAAATATCTTGAGAGGTCGATTCGGGCTGACTCATTGCAATCTCGCTTAATGGAAGAACTACTAAAATAAAATCATTTATTTATGCAGTATAACGTGATTTATCTGCTGCACATTATACCCCGCATATTTTTCAGGCAATCTGCGGTTTTATTTTTGCAATTTTTTATCACAAAGTTGCACTATATGACATTTAAAATTTGTGATCTTATTGAAGAATAAATGCTAATAACCCGTAAAATATATGAATTATCAAGATATTTTAGACTTTTGGTTTGCGCCGGAAAACCAGCCCAGCTGGTTTGCAAAGAATGATGCGTTTGATCAAGCCATTGAAAAGCGCTTTAAAACTGTACTGCAGAGCGCGTCCCGCTCAGAACTGTGGAACTGGCGCAGCAGCGCGGAAGGCCGCTTGGCTGAAATCATTGTGCTGGATCAGTTTTCCCGCAATTTATTCCGCAACTCTCCATTGGCATTTGCGCAAGACACGCTGGCGCTGGCCTTAGCGCAGGAAGCCATCAGTCAAGGCCTTGATCAGCAGCTGCGGCCGGAACAGCGTTCATTTTTATATATGCCGTTCATGCACAGTGAATCGCCCCTGATTCATCAATATGCGTTAAAATTGTTTGAAGATCTCGGCAATCCAATTAATCTGGATTTTGAAAAAAAACATAAAGTGATTATTGACCGTTTTGGGCGCTATCCGCACCGCAATCCAGTATTGGGGCGAACGTCCACAGCAGAAGAAGCAGAATTTTTAACCCAGCCCAACTCCAGTTTTTAAATGAACGGTTCGGCCTCTCCCCCCCTTCAACCGCCACGCTTAGGAGGTTAAAGCATGAAAAAATTATTCATTGCGGCCGCTATTGGCGCCAGCTTAATCCTGGCCGGCTGCGCCACCACGCCCTCTAAACCCTTAACTTTTGATCAGCTGGGGCAATTCAGCAGCACCCCGCTGAATGCGCAGACCTTCCGCATCAGCTTTAAAGCCAGCCCGAATATGAGCTATGGCACGGCAGAAGAAATTACCTTGGTGAAAGCGGCGCAGGCCACGGTGCAAAAAGGCTTTCAGTTTTTTAAAGTGCTGGATGATCCAAGCAACCGCACACAGCAGCCGCCGAGGCAGGCTGTCGTTTATCCATCGCCGCCACCTTATCCATATGGCTATTACCGCCGTTATCCGGGCTTCTGGCCGGATCCATTCTATGATATGCCGCGGGTGGTCACCTTAGACCCGACGCAAGTGGCCTATACCATTGAATGCTTTAAAACCGAACAGTCAGCGCCCAAAGACGCTTTTGATGCGCGCCTGATTCTGCAGTCTTTAGGCCCGAAGTACGGCCTCAGCAGCACGGGCGAAGTCCTGCCGGCTCCTGAACCGGCTCAATCAAAATAGGAGCGCAGAACGCACTATGCCTATGGATCAAGACCAGACCGCCGTATCCCCGAACCTGCAGCGCAGCAAGCGCTTTGCCACGATTGCCCTCATGACGGCAGTACTGGCCTGGCTTGCGCTGATGGTGGCCGCCAAACTGCTGCCAGAGCATGTCTGGCTGATTCATATTTTGATGCTGTCCGCCGAAGCAGGCGTCGTCGGGGGGCTGGCAGACTGGTATGCCATTACGGTGCTGTTCCGCAACCCGTTCGGGAAAATGCCGATCCCGAAATTTCTGCGTGACCACACCGAAATCATCCCGCGCAACAAAGCCCGCATTGCGGAATCCATGGGCCGTTTTGTGCAGGAAAACTTTCTGTCGCCGCAGGTGGTGGAACGCAGCCTGCAGGATATTGATCTATCGCTGGCGGCCGGCAAATGGCTGGCCAATCCGCACAACAACAAGCAGGTGACTGATGTCATCCAGCAAACAGTGCCGAAAATTTTTGAATTCGTCGGACAGGAGCAAATCGGGCGCTTTATTCAAAGCAACAGCGTGCAATGGGTTAAAAATACGCAGGTGAATCATTTGGCCAGCGAAATGCTGCGCGCTGTGCTGGAAAATGATTTTCATCAGGATGTGCTGCAGCGCGGACTGGATTTGGCGCATGAATGGATGACGCATCATCCTGAACAGGCGGGCGACCTGACCCGCCAGCTGTTTAAAGAGCTTGGCGTCTGGAAGCTGGCCAAAGGCGCCAGCTGGATTGGCATCGATGTGCAGCAGCGCACCATTGACTCGTTAATTGAACGGGTCGAATCCATGCTGGCGGACCCGGAACATCCGTGGCGCAGAAAAATCGAAGAGGCCGGACAGAACCTGATGCTGGAGCTGGCAGATCACCGCAGCCCAGCCAGTATGCGGCTGAACCAGACCAAAGATGCCCTGCTGGACAGCCCGCAGGTGCTGAATTTTATCAGCGGCGCCGTGGTGATTTTATGCGACGCCATCAAAGCCGATTTGCAGAAAGCGGATTCCGGCGTTGCGCAAAACCTGCGCGTGGCCATTCAGCAGGTGGGCGAAAATATGATTTCCAATATTGCCGTGCGCCAGCTGCTGAATGACAAACTCAGCGATGTCGCCATCAGCCTGTCCGGTCAGTACAGTGAAAAAGTCATCCGCTTTATCAGCCAGCGCATTCATGAATGGGATTCCAGTGAAATGATCGGCAAAATTGAAAATGAAGTCGGCGGAGACCTGCACATGATCCGGGTCAATGGCGTGGTGGTTGGCGCCTTTATTGGCCTGATTCTCGGAATTATCCGCGCAATTGTGGAAGTCACGCTGTAACGCGCTGTCCTTGATTAAAATAGGCATCAGGCTTGCGTGATGAATCCATAAAATTTGTACTTTCGCCTGAAAATCGCTAAGCTGGCCGCCGCGTTGCAGCATCCTCAAAATGCGCGGCTAAAATAATATTCCGATTCAATAAAATTATTCCCTGAAATACGGGGACAACAACAATAAGATTGAACTATGCTCAACAAATTCCATGTCTCTGCGCTTTCTGCCGTGTTGACTTTTCCGGCATTGACAGGCTGTCAGCGCATTTCTCAGCACAGCGCGGCATGGCCGGATCAGGTTCTAGCGCTTCTCGGCAAAGAAAAAAAGCCAGAGCTCCATGTGGAAGACACCGCTGAAGTCAGCAAAGCCGCTCAGCTGCGGCTGGAAAAACTGCTGAATCATCTGCCGAAAAATCAGTGGGTCTATCTTGAAAATGCGCAGCAAGGCACGGCGGATCTGCAGAATAAATCGGATCAGAACGTGATTTTATCATTGCGCCTGAATTGCAAAATCACCAGCCAGCGCCCCTCTTTCAGCCTGAGCGGCGCGGATGGCAAGACGCTGCTTAACGCCTATGACGACAGCGCGGGCGCCGTTCAATTTTTACTGGACAACAAAAACTTTGGCAATCCTTTTGATCTGCACCATGCCAAAAAGCTGGAAAACTTTAAATTGGCGCTGATATCGGCCAAAAACATTAAAATTTTTAATGCATCCAAACTCTATGCCTTCCAAAACAATCAAGCGGAATTATTGCAAAAGCCCGTCAGCTGCCGTGAGCCCTAAAGCATTCCGCTCAGCGCTTATTGCGGCGGACGCCTATCCACCAGCAAGCCGGCAAATTTGCGCACAAACGGCAGCAAGGTCACGACAATTGGAAAGGCAATCGCCCATGAAATCATCCAGTTGTGCAGCCACAAGGCAATAAAGCCGTCAAACCAGCCCAAGTTGCGCAGCATATTCACACAAGAGATGATGCCGCTCATCAGGCAGGACAAAATAAACGGTACAACAATGGCTGCCCAGCGTGCAGAAAGTTTGGGAATCTTCCCTATAATTTTGGGGCTTTCAGGAGGGGTCTGTTGAGTCATATCGGTCTGGCCTGAAGCACGGATTGATTGCATATTCATATATATCGCCCTCATTCGATATAAGCAACCGGATATTTTTATCGAATATTATTTATTCACAGCAAATGGGTTCACCTAAAGAGTCTGAAATTTGCTATATTTGCTGTTTTTCTGCGACATTTATTTTTCGACTGATTATGAATACGGCAATCCAAGCAGCGCTCGACCATGCAGTGCAATCCCTTCAAGCTGAAGGTGTACTCCCATCTGACTGGAAAAATACCAGCACATTGACGCGTACCAAAGACCGAAGCCACGGTGACTTTGCCTCAAATATTGCCATGATCGGGTCCAAAGCTGCCGGTATGAAGCCGCGTGATTTGGCGGAAAAAATTCTGGCCAGCCTGCCGGAAGTTGCAGACATCAGCAAAGCAGAGATCGCAGGCCCCGGTTTTATCAACTTTTTCTTAAACGCCAATCAGCGCTTTGCAGTGCTGGAACAGATTCAGGCGCAAAAAGATCAGTTTGGCCGCACCCAAGCCAATGCGGGCAAGCGCATTCAGGTTGAATTCGTTTCCGCCAACCCAACGTCCAGCCTGCATGTTGGCCATGGCCGCGGCGCAGCTTACGGCATGACTGTTGCTAACCTTCTGGAAGCAACAGGCGCAAAAGTGGACCGTGAATATTATGTCAACGACGCGGGCCGTCAAATGGACATTTTAGCCACGTCCACTTACCTGCGTTACCTAGAATTAACCGGCCAAGAATTGGTCTTTCCGAAAAATGCCTACCAAGGCGACTATGTAAAAGAAATCGCGCAAAGCATTATTGATCAGGACGGCGATGCATACGTGCGTCCAGTGGCGGATATCTACAAAGATGTGCCTGAAGATATTCAGTACGCTGCCGAATTGGATGCCGAAGGCAATAAAGTGGTGCTGTCAGGCGACAAAGAAAAGCACATTGACGGTTTGATCCATAATTCGCAAAACCATTTAGGCGCAGGCTACCGCGTCTTCCACCAAGCGGCATTAAAAGCGATTTTAGACGACATTAAAGATGACCTTGGCGAATTTGGCGTAACCTTCAATCAATGGTTCAGTGAAGCATCGCTGACTGAAAAAATTGAAGAAGCGCTGCAAACGCTGGATCAGCGCGGCTTCCTATATGAAAAAGACGGCAACATCTGGTTCAAATCGACTCAATTTGGCGATGAAAAAGACCGCGTCGTCAAGCGCCGCAACGGTCAAACCACGTATTTCGCTTCCGACATTGCCTACCATCTGAATAAACTGCAGCGCGGCTATACAGACATCGTAGACATCTGGGGTTCTGACCACCACGGCTATATTGCCCGTGTTAAAGCCGCCATTGATGCAATGGGCTATGACTCGAAAAAACTGACTGTCTTATTGGTGCAGTTCGTCAGCTTATGGCGCGGCGGCGAAATGGTGCAAATGTCATCGCGTTCAGGCCAGTTCGTCACTTTGCGCGACCTTCGTAAAGAAGTGGGCAACGATGCAGCGCGTTTCTACTATGTCATGCGCAAATCTGAACAGCACATTGATTTTGACTTAGACCTGGCTGTGTCACAAAGCAAGGATAATGCGGTGTATTACATTCAGTATGCACATGCGCGTGTGAACCGCATGGTGGATATTCGCGCGCCTGAAAAAAATATTCCATTTGACCGCAGCCAATTAGCAAGCTATGACGCATCACTTTTGGTGTCAGACACAGAAACTGAAATTTTGGCAAAACTGGCCGCGTATCCTGAAATTGTGACACGCGCAGCCAATAGCTATGAGCCGCATCAAATTGGCAACTACCTGAAAGAACTGGCCGCGTCTTTCCATGGCTGGTATGCTCAAGAAGATGTCAAAATTTTAGATGAACAAAACGTTGCTTTATCCCAAGCGCGCTTATTGCTGTCTGTAAACGTACAGCAAGTCATCCGCAATGGCTTAGAGCTGTTAGGCGTATCTGCACCGGAAGCGATGTAAGGCGCCGCTCCTGATGAATACTTTCACGGTATTCATCAGGCAGTACAGCGATAGAGCTGAAAAACCATGCCTCTTGAGGCATCTTTATTAAAATAATGAGGTTCCCACGTGTTTGGAAAAACGCAGCGCGGTGTATCTGAGCGGCCGAATAAGCCGAAAAAGCCTTTAATTCCAGCGTGGCTGGGAACATTGGCGATTATTTTGATCATCCTAAGTTTTGTAGTGGCGTTGATGCTCTGGAAACCGTGGGAACCTGTGAAGCCGAAAAATCAGATTACGTCTGAACATGCGCCGGAAGAAACTAATAAAGACTACCGTTTTTATGACCTTCTGCCGCAGCAGCAAGTCACGCCAATTCCTGAAGAGGCCATTCCTGAAACTAAAAATCAAGGGACCGTCGTCATTGTGGAAGCGCCCAAGGATAGCCCTGCTGAAAATGCAGCGGAGCCTGGCCTGCAAGCCAGCGCTCCTGCACAGGCGCCCAATTATATTCTGCAAGTGCGCAGCTATGATGACCCGGATCAGGCCGATGCGCGCCGCGCGGAAATTATTCTGAACGGCTTATCGGCAGATGTGGTGCAAACCACTGAAAACGGAAAGGTTTGGTACCGTGTAGTCTCTGGCCCTTATGATTCGCAAGAAGCTGCTGTCATTGCACAGCAAACCCTGCAGCATAGCGGCATTGATTCCATTGTCGTGAAACGCTGAGCGGATTCAATCAAAAAGCGCCTTGAAAGGCGCTTTTTTTGCTTTTACTTCCCTCTGCATGAAAGGGAGAATGAGGGGGGATTATATACAGCATAATCCTCCCCTAGCCCCTTTTTAGCAAAGGAGGAGAACTTTATGAAAGCGCATGCCCCATGGCTTTGCCCATCACTACCGGAGAATTGGCTTTCAATTCAGCATCCCACTGCATTTTATTTTCTTCAAATAGCACTACAGCGGTGGAGCCCAAATAGAAACGGCCCAATTCCGCGCCTTTATCCAAGAACAAATTGTGCTGATTCAATTCTAAACGGCCTGTCGGCTTCACTTTGCCAGTGGCCACTGTTTCAATGCCGGCCACAATCATTGCGCCCACTAAAACCACCGCCATGCGGCCCAGTTCGGTATCAAACAGGCACACCATGCGTTCATTGCGCGCAAATAAGCCCGGAATGTTTTCCGCAGTGGTCTGGTTTACAGAAAAAAGCTCGCCCGGCACATACAAGGTTTCAGTCAATGTGCCGGCAAACGGCATATGCACACGGTGATAATCTTTCGGAGACAGGTAGACCGTCGCGAATTGGCCATTTTTAAACGGCTCTGCCAGCTGCGGATCGGCAATCAACTTTTCTACCGAAAAGTATTGCCCTTTAGCCTGAAAAATATCGCCTTCTTCAATTTTACCCAGCTGGGAAATCGCACCGTCTGCGGGAGACACGATGCTGGATGCATCGGCATCAATTTCACGCACGCCGTCTTTCAGCGAACGGGTAAAAAACTCATTGAAGGATTTGAATTTTAAAGCGTTGCTTTGTTCCGCAATCGACATATCAATGCCATATTGCGCTTTAAATGCAGTAATCACAGCATTTTTCAGTACCGGGTTTTCACTGGCAGCGACTTTGCCAATCACGCGGGACAGCTTGTGCTGCGGTACAACACGCTGCGCTTGAATGAAAATTTGTTTTTTTAATCGTGATGTGATGCTCAAGACGGCAACTCTCCAGTAATGACAGGGCTATCTAAACGATTGCCCCATTCGCTCCACGCACCATCATAAGCTTGAATATTCCAGCCCAGCAGGCGCCCTAAAATATAGGCAAGCCCTGAGCGGTGGTGTGACTGACAGTAAACCACCACGGGTTCATTCATATTGAATCCCAGCTGTTCTAAGCGCTGCTGCGTGCGTTCCAAGGGATGCAATTTTAAATGATTTTCCCGGTTTAGGGCAGTACTCCATTCAAAATGACGCGCCCCCGGAACGTGACCGCCGCGTCGCGCAGCCAAACGCAAGCCGGTATATTCATCTTCTGTGCGGCAATCCCAGACTTGCACCGCATTTTGGCTGACCTTTTCCAGAAGCTGATCATAGCTTGTATGATACTGATTTTTATATTTTAAGTTGACAGAAACCAGGTTTTCTACAGGCGGCGCCGTTCCAGCATCAGAAGAAGTCGGCAGGCCTGCGCCCAGCCATGCATGAATGCCGCCATTCAGTAAACTGGTATTTTCAAAGCCTAAGCAATGCAAATTCCAGATCAGGCGCCCTGCCCATGCACCGCCTTCGTCGTCATAGGCCACGACATGATGATCTGGGCTGATGTTTAAATGGCGGATCAGCGCCTCCAAGCCTGCCTGATCCGGCAATAGGCCTGTCGCCTGCTCTTCCTGGCGCACCAGCAGACTGGGCTTCACATGAACGGCCTGCTGGATATGCAGCTGTTCATATACCGAACGGCGGCACAAATCGATGATCCTTAATTTTTCATGGCCCAGATAGGGCGCCAGCTCTTCTGCTTCAATCAGCAATCCTAAATTCAATACAGCATCAGCCATCGCGGTTCGACTATTCATCCATCTACTGAGCTTCGATCTTAGCATAACTGCATTTCACTATTATTCTGAATTTTTGCATTCCTTTTGCAAAATTTCAGATATAAAAAAAGCCGAACTGCAGTTCAGCTTTTGCGGAAATTGCAGCGCTTAAGCCTGCTCTTCCTGAATATCAAAGACCTGGCGCAAATACGCCAGAAAGGTATCGTTATCGGTCATGGTTTTGCCTGGGCTGTCCGAGATTTTAGCGACAGACTGGCCATTGCATTCCACCAGCTTCAATACGATATTCAGCGGGGTTTGCCCCATGTCATTGGTCAAATTGGTGCCGATGCCAAAGCTGACCTGAAAACGGCCTTTGAAATAATGATGCAGATCCCAGGCTTTTTCCAGATTCAAGCCGTCACTGAACGTCAGCATTTTGGTTTTGCTGTCAATTTTTAATTTTTTATAATGCGCATAGGCTTTATCGCCCCATTCATAGGGATCGCCGCTGTCATGGCGCAGGCCGTCAAACAGTTTGGCAAAATACAGGTCGAAATCGCGCAGGAACGCATCCATGCCCACCACATCCGTCAATGCAATGCCCAGATCGCCCCGGTATTCCTGCACCCAAGTTTCCAGCGCAGATTTTTGAAAATTGCGCAGCCGCACATCCAGCGCCTGGAAGGCTTGTAAAAATTCATGCGCCATGGTGCCGATCGGCGTAATGTTCAAATCTTTCGCAATCAAAACATTGCTGGTGCCGCGGAAAATATACGGCGAGGCTTGATTAAATTCTTCAATCACATGCTTTTGCCACTCAAAACTATAGCGGCGGCGTGTTCCAAAATCAGACACTAAAAATGGCGGATCATTGGGGTTTTGTGCCGCTTCATATTGTTTCAGCAGCTCAATCTTGGCGGCGAGGCGACGCTCGCCTTCAGCCAATACGCCCTCTGTACGGATGCGGCGGAAATACAGTTCATTGACGATCGCCAAAACAAAAATTTCAAACATCATGGCCTGCACCATTGGGCCTTCCACCCAGATGTCCAAACGCCCTTCGCTGTCTATGCCGGCTTTAATAAAGCGGCGCTTCAGCTGGAACAGTTCCAGATAATCGACAAAGTCGCTTTTAATAAAGCGCAGGCTGCGCAAATACAGCAGTTCATCTTCTTTAAATTTTAATTGGCACAGATGGTCCAGCTGTTCATTCAAATCATCCAGAATATCCGCCAGCGGATAAACGGTGTCTTCAAGGTTGCGGCAACGGAAATGATAAACACTGTGGGTTTGCGGAAATTTATGCAGCACCACCTGAAGCATGGTGAATTTGTACAAGTCAGTGTCTAGCAAGGATTGAATGATTGGAGCCATATCTCTGGAAATTTCGCTGTGCTTTTTGCATTAAAGCATACTTTGCCCGGCGATATTGCAAGTTTTACGTACAGCTAATTGAATTCTAGACCAAAGTTTCAGCGCGCCTGCAAGATCATTTCATGTCTTTCGCTGAATCTTTTTCCAGGGACGCGATAATTTGCCGCAGCTGTTTTTCCTGTCCAATCACCTGCGCGAATTCAGCTGCGGTCTTCTGCCCGCTCTTTTGTGCATTGGCGTCACAGTCGACTTTGCGCAGCTGCTTGGCAATGGAAAATTCCATCTTGAATAAAGCGCCCATCAGTGCGGTATTGCCTTTGCTGTCGCGCGCGCAGCGGTCGGCGCCATGCGCCAATAACGAGGTGACAATCTTCTGATGGCCATAATACGTCGCCATCATTAAGGGCGTGAAGCCTGAAGCATTGCGCACATCAACAGGGAAACCATGCTTAAGGAACTCATTGATGACTTCTTGATTGCCTGTTTTGGCCGCTGCAAAGAAGATGTCAATCAATTCCTGTTGTGAGGTCATCTGATCGCTTGCAGCAGGTTTAGCGGTGGAGAAATCTTCCGCGATTGCCACGTTTGCGAATGCGGAGCCAAACGCGAGAAGACTGGCTAAAGTCAAATGCTGCACAGCTTTCATAATAAACTCCAACAGAAATCAAATCTTAATTAAAAAACTAGGCTCAAGTACAGTCAATCATATTGAGCGCCTGTAAAACTCCCCCTAGGGTGCAGGAAAGGTTTGGAGTTCTACAGGACTTTTCGGAGGTGATTGCGAGACCCTAGTCACCAATTCAAAGGCCGATCAGAATCAGTCTTGAAGTTTTGCCGCTTTGGCTTTAACCATGGCCATGTCGCCCTTCACGGCTTTAGTCATGCGCATGCCGTAGTCTGCGTCTGCTTTATAGAAATAAGTCAGCATGATGTGCTTGGTTTCAGAATCTTTCACATTGCCCAGATCTGCAGCCAGGTTCATGATCAAATCGTCTTTTTCTTTGGCCGTGTATGAACGGTAAAGCTCGCCCGCTTGCTTGAAGTTTTGCTCTTTCGTGCCGATTTGCTGCACTGTGCCAGTCAATGGTGTTTGCACTGCACGCGCTTTCTCAGTTGCTGCTTGTGGCTCTTTACGGCTTGGCTCATAGTTCACGTCAGAATCACGTTCGCTGACATTCATGTAGCCGTCCTGGTTGTTGTTGCTGACTGCAACTACTGGACGGTTTACAGGAATTTGCTGGTGGTTTGCGCCCAGACGGTACATTTGTGTATCTGAGTAAGAGAAGATGCGGCCTTGCAGCAATCGGTCTTCAGACGGTTCAATACCAGGAACTAAGTTGCCTGGCGCAAACGCAGACTGCTCGGTTTCATTGAAGAAGTTTTTCGGCATGCGGTTCAGCGTCAAAGTACCGGCTTTCGTTTCAGGAACGATGTCAGTTGGCCAAATTTTGGTTGGATCCAGCGGATCAAAATCAAATTTCACGAAATCCTTCGGATCTAAAATCTGAATATACAGATCCCATTTCGGGAAGTTGCCTTTGTTGATATTGGCATACAGATCATTGGTTAAATGATTGAAATCTTTAGCTTGCTGCTCAGCAGCTTCTTTGACATTCAGGCCCTTCACGCCTTGCTGAGAACGGAAGTTGAATTTAACGTATTTGAATTCGCCTTTGCCGTTATACAGCTTGTAAGCATGCACGCCAAAACCGTCCTGTTCACGGTAGCTGGTCGGCACGCCTTGCTTGCCATACACATAAGTCAGCATATTGGTGGCCCATGGCTGGCTCGACAGGAAGTCAAATACGCGGTTTGCGTCTTGAACGTTGTTGATTGGGCTTGGCTTCATGGCATGGATGAAATCAGGGAATTTAATTGCATCACGGATGAAGAAGACTGGTGTTTGGTTGCCCACTAAGTCCCAGTTGCCTTCCTGTGTATAGAACTTGATGGCAAAACCGTGCGGGTCACGTAAAGTCTCTGGTGAGCCCTTACCGTGAATTACAGTCGAGAAACGCAAGAATACTGGCGTTTTAGTGCCCGCTTTGAACAATGATGCCAGAGTAATGTCAGACAAATCTTTCGTCGCGAAAAATTCACCATAAGCGCCTGTACCGCGCGCATGCACCACACGCTCAGGAATGCGCTCACGGCCAAAGCGCTGCAGCTTTTGCACCAATTGCACATCTTGAAGCATTGTGCCGCCCTGTGGGCCAGCAGTAATTGAATTTTGATTATCGCCTACTGGAGCGCCATTATCTTTGGTTAATGGCGCAGCTTGAGCCGCTGCTGTTGCTGATGTGAACATCGCAACCAATAAAGAACGCTTAAACATCGTCTTAATCTCTCTGTTAAATACCTTTCCTGCAGCGCAAAGATACTGGCATTCAAAAAATAGATAAAACAGATTATTTTTATAAATTTAATCGTATTTTTAAATTGTTTAAAATTTTATCAGATAAAATCAGCAGTTTATCAAAGAATAAAAGCCGCCCTCTTTCCTTAGCCTTGACTCTTTTTTGCTACAATGCCTGCGTTTTCCATCATCATTTGAGTCCAATATGCGTGCATTGCTTCAGCGTGTTCTAGAAGCCAAAGTGGTTGTAGACGGTGCGACTGCAGGAGAAATCCAACACGGAGTTTTAGTTTTTCTAGGCATCGGAAAGGGCGATACTTTAGAAAAGGGCCAAAAGCTGATTGATAAGATTTTAAAATACCGTTTTTTTGATGATGAACAAGGCAAAATGGGCTGGAATGTCAGTCAAGCTGGCGGCGGACTGCTGCTGGTCTCGCAATTCACCCTGATGGCGCAAACCCAAAAAGGCCTGCGCCCTGATTTTGGCCCAGCCATGCCGCCCAGCGAAGCCAAAGCGCTGTACGAACAGTTGGTCGGCTATGCAAAAAGCCAATTTGAAAATGTGCAAACCGGTATTTTTGCCGCAGATATGAAAGTACATTTGGTCAATGACGGCCCCGTAACCTTCAATTTAGAAGTTGAATAAGCGCTAGACACAAAAAAGCCCTCCAGATGAGGGCTTTTTTAATCCTCCCCTAACCCCTCCTTTAAAAAAGAGGGATTAGAGAAGTAAAACTTACTTGCCGGTTTTTTCTTTAATAAAACGGCGGGCAATTTTAATTTTTTCTTTCACCGGTTTCGGCAATTTAGGCGGGATCAGTTTCGCCACTTTGTTAAACCACACCAATAAGCCAAAGTCGCCTTCCATTTTAATGCTGCCGTTTTGCATGCCGGTCATGAATGCCGTTGGGTCACCTTTCATTAAGGTTTTAACGCCCTGCTCGCTGTCCGCAAACTGCAAGATAAAATCGGCTTTTTCAGCATCGCCTGATACTGTGTCAATTTGTCCATTATTTACAATAATCTGGCGCGCAACACCTAAGTCTGTGCCAATCTGGATACGGAACTGGCGCTCATGAACCAATTCAATAAATTTAGGGCTGGTGCGCGCAAGCTGCTTCATGCGCAGCGCTAAACCAGCAACCAGCAAATCCAGCGGATCCGTGCTGACATCAACCAGCGGCAGCTTTACGACAGGGATTGACGATAGTTTCATGACTTTGAGCCTATTGTAATTGTTGGAAAATTGACTGCCTCATCCTACCATAACTTCTAATTTCAGGCGTATGGCTTTGTACAATAATTATCAAGGCGCAATAGATAAAAAATGCGCCCCAAGGCGCATTTCTTAACAAACTGTTTTTAGGACTTAACGGCTAGAGCACCGCTGCTCATCTTCATACACAGGGGTATGCTCTATATAGCGGCGGTTGGCTACAGCGCGCTCTGCACGGCGGTCTTCGCGCAGTAAAACTAAACTAAACACCACCATCGCAGAAGCCATTGCGGTCAGATAGCTGTAGGCTATTGGCAATTCAAACACCGTTTGCGTGCCAAAACGAATGACTTCAATCAGTCCCCAAACCAGCATCCCAGCCAGCATAAAACTTAACCAGCGACGATAAGGCGAGAAGAAAACAGCAATCAACGCAGTGGCAATTAAACCCATGCCAATGATGGTTGCTAAATTCGCTGTTACCATAAAAACCTCCGTCATACGGCAGAACCTGCATGCATTTGCTTTGCCCTTCTGCCGAAAAATACCGTGAAATGAATCAATGGAATATTGTCGATCTCAATCTCTATGCATGCATTATGAGGAGTTTTTTGCATAAAAAAAGTCTTGTATTTTGCGTAAGCGACATAGCTTGTCGTAATATTATTTTGTCATTACATTTTTCCGTTTTCCGCTTTTTCTGGAACAATGATTCCATCCCGCTTGGCGTGTCATTACAAAAAAAACACGGCTTTTATGCATTAAAAAATTATTTTTTCAGATGAGCTTAATCGTTGTTTTTCTCAGCTATTTTCAATTACCGCTGGTCGGCTTTCGCTGTCAATGGACAAAAAAAATGCGGCGCCAGCGCCGCATTTTCATCACCCCGTCATTTTCTATGCGCGGTTTAAATCTTTGTCGTGTACACCCAATAGGTACAGCACACCGTCTAATCCCACACTGGAAATCGCCTGATTGGCATTCTGGCGCACCAGCGGCTTCGCACGGAACGCCACGCCCAAGCCTGCAATCGACAGCATCGGCAGGTCATTCGCGCCATCACCTACAGCAATCGCCTGCTCGACAGAGATGCCCATTTCTTTGGCAATATTGGTCAGCAGCAGGGCTTTGCGCGCGCCATCCACAATATGGCCTTTCACCTCGCCAGTGACAACGCCATCCTGCACATCCAACACATTGGCATGCACTTCATCCAGCCCTAATTTTTCCTGCAGATACTCGGCGAAATACTGGAAGCCGCCTGAAAGAATCGCTGTGCGGTAACCCAATGCTTTCAGGGTTGAAATCAGGCGTTCGGCACCCTCTGTAATGGTCAGGCGTTCGGCGATTTTCGGCAGCACAGACGCATCCATGCCTTTCAGCAGCGCAACGCGCGCGCGGAAACTTTGCTGAAAATCCAGCTCGCCCTGCATCGCGCGTTCTGTAATTTCCGCTACTTGCGCGCCCACGCCGGCCTCTATCGCCAGCTCGTCAATCACTTCCTGCTCAATCAGGGTCGAGTCCATATCAAAGCAGACTAAACGGCGGTTGCGGCGGTAAGCATTGTCTTCCTGCACCGCAACATCGACACTCAGCTCTGCAGAAAGGCGCAGGCAAGCTGCGCGCATCGCCGCGGCATCCAGCATTTGCCCTTTCAGGCCAAATTGAACGCAGGCGCGTTTCGGGCCATTCTGCTGTCCATTCAGCTCGGGACGCTCGGACAAACGGGTCACGGTTTCAATATTGAAGCCTTGATTAGAGACGATTTTTGTAACCGCCTGTAAGTGCGAAGCCGTCAGTTCTGGCGCCAAAGCCGTCACGATATAGCGTGTACGCCCTCCCTCACTCACCCATTGGTCATATTCTGCTGCAGAGATCGGTTTAAAGCGCACAGTTAAGCCGATATCATGTGCTAGAATCAGTATTTCCTTCATGGCTAATGCTGTCGCAGTTTGATCATCAGACGATACAACAATACCTAAAGTCAGCTGGTTATGGATGACGGCTTGCCCAACATCTAGAATTTGTAAGGAATGAACGGAAAGAACCTGCATTAATCGTGTGAATTGATTAGGCTGGTCAGGTCCTAAAAATGAAATAAGAATGATTTCTCGCATGAAGTGACTCGGGTCTGAGCTGCAACTATTGTGAGAATCATAATCGAAAATGAACTGAATTGCCTTGGAAGTTTACGTTGAATGCGCCTAGACAAGGGCTATTTGCTAGCCTACTGATTATAAGTTTTGCTTTTCATACCTTTTTACTGGTACTGGCAACAACTCACCAGCTGAATGAAAACCGCGCCAGTCAGGGCCAGCTCATGACCAGCCAGCTGGTCACGGACAGCATTTCTGAAATGGAGCCCGCGAATACCGTCTCTCTGGCGCTGCTGGCAGACCGCTATGCCACCAACCCGAGCGTGGCTTCTATCCGTATTTTAAATGCGGATAATCAAGTGCTGGCAACCGGCGGCTTAACCAAAACCCGCGCTGGCGAGGTCTTTGTCCGCGATGCGCTGCAAAATGAAAAGAAAGTCGGCACTGTGGAAATCACCTTAATTAAACCCAGCATTGGCGAAATTCTGCGGACACAGTGGCTGGCGATTCTGGCATCGCTGTTTGTTCACGGCTTGCTTTGGCTGGCTTACCGCGCGATTGCCCGTCCAAGCCGAAGCGAATATCTGGCGCGCATCAACAATGAATCCCGCCTGAAGCATGAAATTCAAACGCTGACCCAAGCGCTGGAGCAGGAAAAGCATAACGCCGCTGTCGCGATTGCGCAGGCGCAGGCGCAGCAGAATGCGCAGCACAAAGCTAAGATCAAAGAAAGCAAGCCTGCAGTGGTCGACAGCAATGATTTAGCGCTGAACATTCAGTTCTACGATCCTAAACAGCTGCTGGATACAGTCAACACGACCGTTTCTGTGCCGTATTTTAATTTATGCCAGATTTTCCTGAATAAAACGGCTGAACTGTGCGTACAGCATTACAAGCTGAACAGTTCCGACATTTGCACGGTGCATAAATTTGATGATCAGGGCGCAACCATCAGCATTGCAGCCGATACGCCAAATGCCCTGCAGTGCTTAGCCATGATCGGCGCAGTCTTCCAATTGCTGTCTGATGTGCTGTACAAACGCTACCGCGAAGAAAAACGCTTTGTGCTGCAAACCCGCAGCGCGGTATCCAGCGCAGTGGAAGCGATGCAGCTGTCATCAGTGCAAGCCGCTGAGCGCCTGGTGCAGCAGCTGTCGGCCAAAGAAAGCGCTGTGCACGTGCCTAATGAACTGCTGAAGGAAATTTCAGAACACTTCCAGCTGGTCAGCCTGCCAAATCCAACCAATGTGCTGACCCGCCATGCCTTTATGGTCAATGGCATGGACAGCGATGCGGCCGAACTGGCGCAAAGCTTCCGCACCGAAATTTTAAAATCCAAGCAGTCTAAAGCCTCTTAAATTGCGGATAAGACATAAAAAAGCCTGACACTGTTCAGGCTTTTTTTATGGAGATAAGACAGCGGAGCCCGCCTTAGACTTTGAGCATTTTTTGCTCCATCAGCAGGCGCTGCGCGCTATGTGCCTGAGCAGGATCAGTGCAGGCTGCCTTTTTCCAATGGCCGTCCGCCTGCAGCTCCCATGCATTTTGATTATCCTGCAGATAATTGATCAGGCCGTCTTTGAAAATGCTCTTTTTCAGGCGGGCATCTAGAATGGGGAAGCAGGTTTCCACGCGGGAAAATAAATTTCGGCCCATCCAGTCCGCACTGGCGCAGTACAGTTTTTTCTCGCCGCCATGCTCAAAATAGTACACGCGGGTATGCTCTAAAAAGCGCCCAACGATGGAACGCACATGGATGTTGCCCGACATGCCCTTAACTTGCGGAATCAGGCAGCAGATGGAACGGATAATCAGGTCAACTTTGACGCCGGCTTCTGAAGCGCGGTACAGCGCCGCAATCAGCTGCGGCTCCGTCAGTGCATTGGCTTTAATGATGATGCGGGCTGTTTTACCCGCCTGCGCAAATTCAATTTCCTGATCAATCAGCCGCAGCAGTTCACTGTGCAAGGTAAACGGCGCATGCAGCAAGGCTTTTAATTTGGCCATTTTACCCATGCCCGTCAGTTCCTGAAACATGCGGTGCACATCTTCACACACTTCAGGCTGTGTGGTCATTAGGCCGTAATCGGTATACATGCGCGCATTGCCGGCATGGTAATTGCCGGTACCTAAATGTACATAGCGCCTCAGCTGACCGCTTTCGCGGCGCACAATCAAAATCATTTTGGCATGGGTTTTATAGCCGACAATGCCGTACACCACGACGGCGCCCGCTTCCTGCAGAATATTCGCCACCATAATATTGGATTCTTCATCAAAGCGCGCGCGCAGCTCAATCACTGCTGTCACTTCTTTGCCGTTGCGGGCGGCCTCCGCCAGCACCTGCACAATTTCAGAATCCGGCCCGCTGCGGTACAGGGTTTGCTTCATCGCCAGCACTTTTGGATCTTTTGCGGCTTCTTTCAGCAAGCTGATCACCGGCTGGAACGAATCAAAAGGATGATGCAGCAGCACATCCTGCGCCTTTAAAATGTCAAACATGCTCTGCTGCTTGCGGAAGATCTTTGGAATAATCGGCGTGAACAGCGGATACTTCAGCTCAGGACGGTCAAAACTGGAGCTTAAGCGCGACAGATTAATCGGGCCATGAATGCGGTACAGCTCCTGTTCACTCAGATCAAACTCATCCAGCAGATACTGAATAATGCCGGCAGGGCAATCCTGTTCTATTTCCAAGCGCACTGCGCGGCCAAAACGGCGCGATGACAATTCATCCTTCAATGCCACAGCCAAGTCATCGACATCCTCGGACAGAATCAAATCTGCATTGCGGGTGACGCGGAAGGCATAACAGCCAGTCGCGCGCATGCCGGGAAATAAGTCACTGATATGCTGCTGAATAATAGCCGTTAAAAAAATTTGCGCGTCAGCACTGCCGGCAACGTCAGCAGGCAGATGAATCAGGCGCGGCAAGGAGCGCGGCGCAGGCACAATCGCCATGGCAATTTCACGGCCGAAAGCATCTTTGCCTTCCAGGCTGACAATAAAATTCAGGCTTTTATTCACCAGGCGCGGAAAAGGATGTGAAGGGTCTAAACTGATTGGCGTTAATACCGGCTGCACCTCTTTGGCAAAAAATTTGGCAATCCATGGCTTGTGCTTTTCTTCAATATCCTGATATTGAATAAATTGAATGCCTTGACTCTGCAGCGCCGGCAAAATCGCCTGATTTAAGATGCCATACTGCGTTTTGACGGACTCATGCACCGCTTGAGACAATTCCTGCAGCACAACCTCGGTAGGCAATGCATCGGGCGTGCGGGCAATTGCATTCAAATCCAGCTGCTTCATTAAGCCCGCGATGCGGATTTCAAAGAACTCATCCAGATTCCGCGCAAAAATAATCAGGAAGTTTAAGCGTTCCAATAAAGGCAGGCGGGAATCCTGCGCCTGCGCAAGCACGCGGCGGTTAAATTCAAAAAGCGATAATTCGCGGTTAAAATAAGTCTCCGATGAATGCTGAAAATTTTGCATACCCTCTCAATGCTGTTTTGCAACAGTCTGTTATAAAGCTTACGGGAAGGCATGTTAGGCAGACTTTATGACAAACATGTTACAGCTGTTCGAAACGGGCGGATTTCAGCAGGAAAGCCGTCATTTTTCTGTAATAAAAACAGCGCTAAGGCGCTTCTGATGAGGATGCATCCTGCAGGGCTTTCTGCTGCGCCCGCCCGGTTCTGCTGGCCCAATAGCTGGCCAAAGCAGGCCCTGAAATATTATGCCATAAGCTGAAAATGGCGCTGGGCACAGCCGTCACCGGTGAGGCTGCAAAATGCGCTGCCGCCAGCGCAACCCCTAAGCCGGAATTCTGCATCCCGACCTCAATGGCAACCGCTTTGCAGTCGGCATAAGGCAAATGCAACAGCCTGCTGGCCCAGAAACCCAGCAGATAGCCCAAACCGTTATGCAGCATCACCACACCCAAAATCAGCAGGCCGGATTCTAAAATCTGCGCTTTGCTGCCGGCAATAATCGCCGCCACAATCGCGACAATCCCCAATACCGAGATCAGCGGCATCACTTGGATATAAGATTCAACCTGACGCTTAAACAGGCTGCGCGCAATCAAGCCCAGCAGAATTGGAAATAGCACTACCTGCAAAATAGACAGCAGCATCGACAGCGCATTGATCTCAATCCACTGGCTGGCCAGCAGATAAAAAATCGCCGGGGTGAGCAGCGGTGCAAGAATAGTGGAAACTGACGTGCAGGCTACGGACAGCGCCGTATTGCCTCTGGCCATATAGGTAATCACATTGGATGCCGTCCCGCCCGGACAGCAGCCGACCAAAATGACGCCGACTGCAATTTCCGCAGGCAAGGCAAACAATTGGCACAGCGCATACGCCAGCCCCGGCATCACAATAAACTGCGCCGCAACACCAATCAGTACGGCTTTCGGGCTTTGCAGCACGCCTTTAAAATCTGCTGCGGTCATGGTCATGCCCATGCCGAACATGATCAGTCCCAGCACCCACGGAATATAGGCTTTCAGCCAAATGAACAGTTCTGGCATCCACAGCGCAATCCCTGAAAACAAGACCACCCAAAAGGCGAAGGTTTTCTGCATCCATTGATTAAAGCTTAAAAATGCGGCCATGCGCTCCCCCTCCTGCAGGCAGATGAAACAGGCATCCTGCAAGATACCTGCATTCATCTGTCATATTCTATTGGAACCGAAACTATACCGTTTCCTGCAAACTGACAATATCTTTTGTATAGATGCGCTTCACGCCTTGCGCCAGCATCTCTTGCCATGCATGCTGCAAAGATCCATTCAAATCAATGCCTTTGCAGGCATCCGCAATCACAAAAGACCGGAAGCCCATTTTGCAGGCATCCATCGCCGTCCACGCGACACAAAAATCGGTTGCAATGCCCGCCACAAAGACCGTATCAATCCCGCGCTCTTTCAAATAGCCGGCAAGCCCGGTAGAGGTGCGGTGATCCGCTTCCATGAATGCTGAATAACTGTCGATGCCGGCATGAAAACCCTTGCGGATCACCAGCTGCGCATGCGGCACATTCAAGTCCTGATGCAGTGCCGCATCATGTGTTCCCTGCACGCAATGCGCAGGCCATAAAACCTGCGCGCCATACGGCAGCTGAATCGTATCAAAAGGCTGATGGCCTGCATGGTTTTCGGCAAAGGAAACATGATCGGCAGGATGCCAGTCTTGGGTCAGCACCACATTGTCAAAATACTGCGCCAGCTGATTGATCGCTGGAATAATTTGGTCTGCATGGGCGACTGCTAAATTGCCGCCAGGGGTAAATCCATACTGCACATCGACAATAATCAGTGCGCTCTTGTTTTGCATAATGCTCTTTCCATTTTCTTATTCGTTGCTGACAGCTTCTCAGCATAGCTGAAAAGCCTTAAGTATTCAGGCTTCCTCGGTAAAATGGAATGACCGTTGTTCTGCTTTGCTGACTGTTCAGGGCAAATCCGGCATGTGTTCACTTGCGCATGCGTTGAGCTGCAGGTGAACCCCCGCAGACAAAAAAGCCCGCTGATGCGGGCTTTGTCAAAAATCTTTACAGCCTTGCCGCTTTTACTGCGGTACGCGGCGCACCAGCAGCAGCATAAAGATTGCAGAGATAATAATGCATGGAATCGCCGCAGAAATGACCCCCGCTGCGCCAAAGCCTGCAGCCAGCAGCTGGCCTGCAATAGCCGGCCCAAGCATCGCGCCGATACGGCCAACCGCTGAACCGACGCCGACACCCGTGCCGCGCACTTCAGTCGGGTACACAATCCCGCCAAACGCATACAGTACGCCTTGGCAGCCAATCACAAATGCGCCAACCAAAGCGGATGCCATGTACATTTGCGTTAAAGAACCTGCGCCATTTAGAGCAAATAGGCCAGCCAAGATACCGCCGTACATCAAAACAATCACGTAGGCTTTTTTCCAACGGTCCGTCAGCATGCCTAAAATGATCGTACCGATTGTTGCACTCACCATGAAGTAAAATTGCGCTGTTGCACCGTCTTTACGTGTAAAGCCAAGCTCTGTGAATAGAGATGGCAACCAGCTCAGCATGATGTATACCACCATCAGCGTGAAAAAGTAGCTTACCCAGATACAGAAAGTGCGCATGCGGTTTTCGGTATTGAACAGATCTTTGAATGAACCTTGCGGTGCCGCTTCCGCAGCAGATGTATTTGCAGCCAGCTCTTTAGCCTTCAAGTATTC
The DNA here is from genome assembly GCF_039655955.1 of Acinetobacter sp. CWB-B33. Classification (NCBI taxonomy): domain Bacteria; kingdom Pseudomonadati; phylum Pseudomonadota; class Gammaproteobacteria; order Moraxellales; family Moraxellaceae; genus Acinetobacter; species Acinetobacter sp. CWB-B33. Next base: position 44,264 of record NZ_JAGFEU010000003.1, on the reverse strand, counting down.
TTTCGATTCAGGCAGCAGCCAAATCATCAGTGGAATCACAATAATCGGCAGCAAACCGCCCAGATAGAACACATTTTTCCAGTCCGCGCCAAAATCTGTAGTCGCAATGAGTGACAGAATGGCTGCGCCGACCGGCATGCCGCAGTACATCAAGCCCACTGCACGGCCGCGGTTTTGCGGCGTGACCGCTTCAGACGCCAGCGTAATCAGAATCGGCATAGCTGCGCCAAGCCCAGCGCCAGCGAGAAAACGTACCGCCAACAAGCTGTGGAAACTGTTGACCCATGCTGTGAATAGCGTAAATAAAGCAAACACTGCCGTAGAGCAGATCAGGACTTTCTTGCGTCCAATCCGGTCTGCTATACGGCCACCAACCAGTGCGCCAGGCAATAAGCCCAGAATCCCTGCACTAAAAAACACACCCAACTGCGATTTGTCCAAACCAAAGTCCTCACGGATACCTGCAGCGGCAATGCCGGCCGCCTGAATATCCAGGCCTTCAATGACCGCAATCAGGAAACAGATGGCTACCGTGACAATAGCGTGTTTATTGTCTGATTTTTCCATTGTAGAATCCTTGTTCAATCAGTGTTCAAATTAGAATTCCATCATCTATGAGCATGCTGTATAAAATAACTATCAATAAGTTGAACCTTTTGCTCAGGTTTCACTTTAAATAATGGATTATTAGCGTTTTTTTACAGACGCAATAAAGTCATAAAAACAATAACTGAACTCTAGATTGAAGCTGGAGTTTTAAGCGTTCATCTTTTCAAATCAGCGCTGAAATGCCAAAGCCGGCACATTAGCGGGACGATTGCTTTATATTTTAAATAGATTATTAAGGTAGTTTTTATTGATCATTTTAATGATGGAGCATTCAAAATTGGATAGCTTTCAGATCTATCTTCATCCTTTTTTCCTCTTAAAACCTGAGCAAAAAGCACGGATTTCCAGTTTTTCATCCCTTCCGCGCCATTGCAGCAGTTCACTTCAGGCAGCACGCCGCAGCTGAACCAGCTCAAATGGACTGCCTGCCGCGTTTTCTTTGATCACCCCGCCTTTGCGTAAATTTCACAGAATATCCGCTTGCTTGTTTGAAATAGGCTTTGTATAAAGAATTTTATGGCTTTGACTAAAGCATATTGTTCTTATGCTTACGATCAGTCATAATTTGCATAAGCATTATTCAGCCGCCATGAAGCGCATTGATTTTGCTATAAATCAAAATACGAACCCATCCAAATTCATGTTTCCCAAACTTCGCTTCGGATGGACAAATAGGATTTTTTTCAAAATGACTCAGCAAGCACAGACCATTCAAGGCTCAATTGTCGCAATCGTCACCCCCATGTTTGAAGATGGAAGCGTAGATTGGAAGGGTCTAGAGAAGCTGGTTGAGTGGCATATTGCCCAAGGCACCAACAGCATTGTTGCCGTCGGCACCACAGGCGAAGCATCAACGCTAAGCATGGCTGAACACACGCAAGTGATCAAAGAAATCATCCGTGTGGCCAATAAGCGCATTCCGATTATTGCCGGCACTGGCGCAAACTCTACCCATGAAGCGATTGAGCTGACCAAAGAAGCCAAAGAGCTGGGGGCGGACGCTGCCCTGCTGGTAACGCCGTACTATAACAAACCGACGCAGGAAGGCTTGTTCCAGCACTATAAAGCCATTGCTGAAGCGGCTGACATGCCGATGATTCTTTATAACGTCCCTGGCCGTACAGGCGTCGACATGGAAAACGAAACTGTGATCCGCCTGGCTGACATTGCGCAAATTGTCGGCATTAAAGACGCCACCGGCGATGTGCCGCGCGGCCAAGCCCTGATTGAAGGCTTAAAAGGCAAAGACATGACCGTGTATTCAGGCGATGATGCAACTGCTTACCAATTGATGGGCTTAGGCGCGCAGGGCAATATTTCTGTAACAGCCAATGTTGCGCCAAAAGCAATGAGCGAAGTCTGCGCCGCTGCGATTGCCGGCGATGCGGCTGGCGCTGAACTGCTGAATGCCAAAGTTGCAAATTTACACAATATTCTATTTTGCGAATCCAACCCGATTCCTGTGAAATGGGCACTTCATGACATGGGCTTAATCGGCGCAGGCATCCGCTTGCCGTTAACTCCGCTAGCAGAACAATACCGCGCACCGCTTCATGAAGCATTAGCCGATGCGGGCGTTATTCAATAAAGAGCAAAATATTATGCAATTACGTTTAGGATTAACCCTTGCGCTTTCTGTATTCAGTTTAGCCGGCTGCAGTTCCCTCGCCTTTAACAATGGCACCTTGGACTACAAAGACACAACCGAGCTTAATCCGCTGCAATATCCTGAAGGCTCCATGGTTCGTCCTGCAACGCCGCTGTATCCTGCTCCAACGGTTGATCAGCTTGCCATTGAGCATGCCCCTAAACTGGAAAATCAGAAAGGCAACCGTTTTTCCCTGCCGCGTCCTGATGAAAATCAGGAACACGCCATCTCTGATGCCGGCCAGGCCGAAGAAGCTGCTATCGGCCGCCCTCAGCTGGTCACAGACGGAAATCAGAATCCATTGCTCAAAATCGATGGGAATTCTGCTACAATTTGGCAATACACGCTTGCTACCCTCAGCAGCCTTAATCATACCGTCGTTGCTCAAAGCAAAAACCGTTACGAAGTAACTGTTAAAGTCGATCAGCAAACCTATATTTTAAAGCTTTCATCTGTGGGGTCCAGCAACAGCCTTGCTGTGTTCAATGCCGATAACAGTTTTGCAGACAAACAAACCGCTGCAGACCTGTTAACTCAGATTTACCAAAATTGGCCAGCCTAGACACTTCTAGGCATTTTTTTTGAAAAAGGTTCCCTCCATGTTAAAACAAACCTTGCTCTATACTGGTAAAGCGAAATCTGTTTATGAAACAGACAGCGCAGATCACCTCATCCTAGTCTTCCGTGACGATGCATCCGCATTCAACGGCGAGAAAATCGAACAGCTGGATCGTAAAGGTAAGGTGAACAACCGTTTTAACGCCTTTATCATGGAAAAATTGGCTGCTGCCGGCATTGAAACGCACTTTGAAAAGCTTCTGTCTCCGACTGAAGTTTTAGTCAAAAAATTGAAAATGATTCCTGTTGAATGTGTCGTGCGCAACTACGCAGCGGGTTCATTGTGCCGCCGCCTGGGTGTTGAAGAAGGCAAAGAACTGGTTCCGCCTACGTTTGAACTGTTCTTTAAAGACGACGCGCTGGGCGATCCAATGGTCAACGAATCTCAGGCGATTTCTTTAGGCTGGGCTACTGCTGAACAGCTGGCTCAAATGAAAGAGCTGACTTATAAAGTAAACGTCGTGCTTAAAGAATTATTTGCTGCTGGCGGCATGCTGCTGGTGGACTTTAAACTTGAATTCGGCGTGTTCCATGACCGTATCGTTTTAGGTGATGAATTCTCTCCAGACGGCTGCCGCCTGTGGGATAAAGACACCAAGAAAAAATTGGATAAAGACCGTTTCCGCCAAGGCTTAGGCGGTGTGGTTGAAGCATATGAAGAAGTCGCTGCCCGTATCGGCATCGATCTTTCAGACATCTAATGCATGTCTAAGCTTTAAAGCAAAAAGCCGGGCATTCAGCCCGGTTTTTTTTTGGCAGAAAACAAACTGCAGGGCTTTACCAGCCCGCCGCGCTCCAGAATGCATCTTTCAGGGACATTCTCTTTTGCCCAGCCCCTCAGCTGGGCTTTTTATTGCTGTTGCTGCTGTTCCTGCATCCAGCGGCGCTGCTGCAGGCGCTCGCCTTCCACTTCGCGTTTATTGCGCGCAGATTCATACAGTTTGGTGCCCTTGAGTTCCGGCGGCAAATATTCCTGCAGCACAAAATGCTCTGGATAATTATGCGGATACAGATAGTCCACCCCATAGCCCTGTTCTTTCATCAGTTTGGTCGGCGCATTGCGCAAATGCAGCGGTACAGGCAAATTCGCAGTCTTTTCCGCAAGGCTCATGGCCTGATTGATGGCTAAATAGGTGCTGTTGCTTTTGGCGCTGGTGGCTAAATACACGGCGCACTGCCCAAGGATAATCCGCGCTTCAGGCATGCCCAGAGCCTGCACAGAGCGGAAGCATTCTCCCGCCAGCAGCAGCGCATTCGGGTTGGAATTGCCGATATCTTCAGAAGACAAGATCAGCATGCGCCGCGCAATAAATACCGGGTCTTCCCCGCCTTTCAGCATGCGCGCGAGCCAATACAAGGCAGCATCAGGATCACTGCCGCGGATGGACTTGATCATGGCGGAAACCAAATCATAGTGCTGTTCGCCAGACTTGTCATAACGGGCAATATTCTGCTGCGCGACTTTCACCACCACCGCATTGGTGATGATGTTTTCCTCATCCGGTTCGAAGGTGCTGGCGATTAAATCCAGCAAATTAAGCGCCTTGCGCGCGTCTCCAGCGGCAAACTGCACCAGCGCTTCAAATTCTTCAATTTGGATATAACGCGCTTTGAGAAAACTGTCTGTACGCAGCGCATGCGACAGCAGGGTTTGAATGGATTCGGCGTCCAGCGCATTCAGGGTATACACTTGGCAGCGCGACAGCAATGCGCTATTGACTTCAAAAGACGGATTTTCTGTTGTTGCGCCAATCAGCGTTATCTTGCCTTTTTCGACCGCATTCAGCAGCGCATCCTGCTGTGATTTGTTAAAACGGTGAATCTCATCAATAAACACCACAGGGGGCAATAAGTCACCGCCATCCGCAATCACTTCACGCAGTTCCTTGACCCCCGTATTCAGCGCCGATAAGCTGACAAATGGCCGGTCGACCGCCTGCGCCAGCAGCAGCGCGACGGTGGTTTTCCCAACGCCTGGCGGCCCCCAGAAAATAATGGACGGCAAATGCCCCTGATCAATCATCTGGCGCAGCGGCGCCTGATCTCCCAGCAAGTGATCCTGTCCAATAATTTCGGAAAGGTCTCGGGGTCTAATACGTTCGGGTAGCGGAATATTGCTGTCTGACATCTTCTGATTTCACGGCTGCTAAAAACACGTCGGAAACCATTCTAACACCAGGATTTTAAATCCATGAGCATTATTCATGCAGCCTCCGCCTATATGCTGAAAATTACTCATTGATGAGTTAGTCGAAATGCTCTATGCAAAGCCGAATAAATATGTTTAATTCATTGAGCATTATTAAAATATTTTTATCAAAGAATCAATTTTCCACACTATAAAATGTGATTAATGTCATAATTTGAAACGCAATCATTAAATGGTGGACGTAATGAAGTCGTCATTGAAAAGCAAAGCGCATGCATCCAGGCCGATTAAATCAGAAATTGCAGCCCAATTTCAGCCTCCTGCTATGTTTACAATGCCGGCACTCACCAATCCACCGCCCCATTCTTTCATGGATGATCTGCATTTGCCGATTTGGATCAAAACGCAGCACAGCTTCCCCTATTTCAACAGCGCAATGGCGCAATTTATGGGCCTTGAACAAAAACCGGTTAATGACGAACAGTGGCTTCAGTACATCCATCCTGAAGACTTAGAACACTTGATTATCCTTTGGCGCACAGCCACTTTGACCTCCAAAAGCTTTCATAAAGACTGCCGCGTTAAACACGCTAAACTGGGTTACCGCATGTGCAGCCTGCAGATTAATTTTCCCGCGGCCGAACAGCCCTTATATCAATGGCTGCTCAGCATCACCGACATCCATGAAGAATATGAAAAGCAGCTGCTGCTCAGCCAGCAGATTTTCCGGCAAAATAAAATGCTGGATGCCAGCGTAGACTGCATTAAAATCTTAACGCCAGATGGCAAAGTGATGCATATGAACCGCTCAGGCTGTTTAGCGCTGGGAATCTCCGCCGATGAAAAAAAATTCGGCATGCCTTGGCTGAATTTATTGCCCGGCGATGTCCGGACAGCGGGTGAAAAGGCCCTGCATTTGGCGGCCTCAGGGCAAAATGCGCGCTTTGCAGCCAAAAGCCTGACGTCTGGGCAGGAAGTGCAGCATTGGGATCATATTTTAACGCCCATCATCGATGAAAACGGGGCTACGCAGCAGATTTTGTGCGTATCCCGGAATATCAGCCCGCAAATGATAGCCGAAGAAAAATTGCAGCACGTCATTGAAGAAGATCAATTAACTGGCCTGCTGAACCGCCGGGCATTCAATAAATTATTCAAAATGACCTTGCAGGATGCGCAAAACCGCCAGCAGCAAGTCGGCCTGCTGCTCATCGATTTGGATTATTTCAAGCACGTCAATGACACGCTGGGACATACTGCAGGCGACCACCTGCTGGTGACTTTAGGACAGCGCTTCCAGAACTGTTTTGATGAGCAGATTACCGTAGCGCGTTTAGGCGGTGATGAATTTGCGATTTTAGTGCCTCATCTGAAAAGCCAGGAGCAGCTGCTGAGCATCGCGCATCAGGCCTGGATGCAAATGGAGTTGCCGATCAGCTATACAGGGCAATCCATTAATGGCGGCATGAGTATCGGCTGCTCAATTTATCCGGGCAATGCGCAAAATGCGTCAAATTTATTGAAATGTGCGGACATTGCCTTAAACGATTTAAAGTCCAGCGGCCGCGGCGGCATCCGCATGTTTACTCAATCCATGTTTGAAGCGCTGAAAGTGACCACCAAACAGCTGACCTTAGCCCGCAGCATTTTAAAATTAGACAGCATTGAGCCATATTATCAGCCGAAAGTGCTGCTGCAGGATGGCCGCGTCATTGGATTTGAAGCGCTGCTGCGCTGGCATGACCAGGAAGGGCAATTACAGCTGCCTTGCAATATTTTCGCCGCTTTTCATGATTATGAACTCGCCTCTGGCATCAGCGACACCATGCACCGCAAAATTTTTAAAGATATTCGGCAATGGATGGCGGATGGAATGGAGGTGATGCCAATCTCTATTAATGCCGCCCCTGTTGAATTCTTGCGAGATGACTATGCTGAAAAACTGCTGAAGCGCATGCATGCATATGGCATTCCGCACCATCTGATTGAAGTTGAAATTACCGAACAAAGCCTCTCCGAGCACGGCGCCGACTATGTGATCCGCGCGCTGAACCTGCTGAAAGCAGCCGGTATTCAAATTTCTCTGGACGATTTTGGCACAGGGCATTCCTCATTAACCCGCTTAAGGGACTACCCGATTGACTGCATTAAAATTGATAAAAATTTTGTCGAACGCATGACCAATGACCAGTCTGCTTTGGCCATCGTTAAAACCATCAGCCAGCTGGGCAGCAGCATCGCGCTGGACATTTTAGTTGAAGGCATCGAAACAACTGAGCAGCTGGAAATTTTAAAATCCTGCAATTGCCTTAAAGGGCAAGGTTTTTATTTTTATATGCCAATGAACCATTCAGATGCGGAACAGCTGCTGCCGCGGCTGTAACGCCGTCTTTTTCCCATGCAAGACCGCAATGAACTGGAGAGCGGATTTTATCCATGTATTTAATCAGCGCCTGTTTAGCCGGACAGCCTGTCCGCTATGACGGCAAAGCCTATGAGCATGCTGCCATCCAAAAGCTGATCCGCCAGAAATTAGCCATCACCGCCTGCCCCGAAATGCTCGGCGGGCTTGCCTGCCCGCGGGCAGCGGCAGAAATTTCAGGCGGGACTGCACAGGATGTTTTGGCAGGCCATGCGCAGGTCTTGACTGGGGATGGCGCAGATGTGACGGCCGCTTTTATTTCAGGCGCCTATAAAACACTGGCATTGGCACAAAAACACCATGTTCAAATGGCGGTTCTTAAAGAAAATAGTCCGTCCTGCGGATGCAACTTGATTTACGACGGCAGCTTCAGCAGCAGAAAGATAGCCGGTTCAGGCATTACAGCGGCCTTGCTGCAGCTGCATGGCTTTCAGGTCATCTCTGAACTGGAGTTCTTTGAATATTTAAATCAGCGCAGCGCTCATTTCAAATAATGTTGCGGCCTGCATTGCAAATGCATTCCCGGTCAGGACAAAAAAGCATCATTGAGACCTTCAAACCGCAGTGCATGCTTAGCGCACCCAGCGCACGATATAGTCGTCAATTTCATCTTCGTCCACCTCTTTTTCGCTGATGCAGCGCCCCGCCGCTGATTTTCTCGCTTGAATAATGCTGTCACGGCTGCCGGTGTTTAAATAATGCCATGCAGGCAAACTTTTGCCTTCATTCAGCCGGCGGTAGGCGCAGCTTGCCGGCAGCCAGTAAATTTTCTGCAGCCTTTCAGGGGTCAGCTGAATACAGTCGGGCACAAACTGCAGGCGGTCAGCATAATTTGAACAATGCCCTGTGGCGCAGTCCAGCAATTGGCAAGCCACTTTGGTATACGCGACTTCCTGTGTTTCTTCATCTTCCAGCTTGATTAGACAGCACTTGCCGCAGCCATCGCATAGCGCTTCCCATTCGGCATGGGTCAGCTCAGATAAAGCGTAATTTTTCCAAAATTGCGGGCGAATGGCATCCGTCATGGTCTAAAATTCAGTTTAGGTCATCGGCGCAATTATAACAGCCTCCTCTCACTTTGGATTGCGGCTGTGCAATAGATACTTTTCAATCAGCCGTCACAATCTATTCAAAAGTTCCCAACAAAAGCATAACAATGTGCAAAATTCAATCAACCTATACTGAAGATCAGAATAAAAACACATGGAGAAGTACGATGTTTCGTTGGGCTATTATATTTGCAGTAATCGCATTAATTGCGAGCCTGCTCGGATTTGGCGGCGTTGCAGGGCTATCCAAAGATTTTGCAGTGATCCTGCTGGTGATTGCGGTGATTCTTGCGATTGTTGGTTTCCTGTCACGCGGAAAGGTATAGCGTACTTCTGCAGTCACTAAAAAAATAAGCGCCTCAATAGGCGCTTATTTTCAGGATTGTCTCTGCTTTTTATGGGCGCAAATGGCGCGGCCTGAAGCCGGATGCAATTAATGCAATGCCATATGCAGCGATGCCAACAACACATAATCCAATCACTTCAGCGACGCGGATCCACTGCGACACTTCACCGTTATACCAAGTTAACCCGTACCAAAGCGCAGCGATCATGGCAATATTGGCCAAAGCAAACTGCAGCGCCAGTTTTTTCCAATGCGCGCCAAAACGGAAAATATTGCGTTTATGCAAATAGAAGTACAGCATGCCCGCATTCACCAACGCAGAACCTGAAGACGCCAATGCCAGCGCCATATGCTCTGCATGCCAGTCAATTAGCTTAAAGAAGCCAATAAACACCACGTTTAAAATGGCATTGGCCGCTACTGCCATCAGGCCGACGCGTACTGGTGTTTTGGTGTCTTGCTGCGCATAGAAGCCCGGTGCAAAGACTTTAATCAGCATGAATGAAATCACGCCTGCGCTCATGCACTGCAGCGCCAAAGCGGTCATTTGCGTATCTTCCAGCGTAAATTCACCGCGCTGGAACAGCGCCTGAATAATGGGTGTTGACAGCATAAATAAGGCAATGCTTGCTGGAATGCCGACTAACATAATCACCTTGGCTGCCCAGTCAATCATGCCGCGGAATTTAGCCTGATCCTGCTCGGCATGGCGCGCCGACAGCGACGGCAAAATCACCGTGCCGATTGCGACCCCAATCAGGCCCAGCGGAAGTTCCGTCATGCGCTCTGCACTGTACAGCCAAGACACGGAGCCATCCTGCATAAACGATGCCCAAATGGTGTTCAGCAGCAGGTTGATCTGAGTCACTGAAACACCGAACAGCGCCGGCAGCATCAGTTTCATGATGCGGTCTACGCCTTCATGCTTGAAATCCACTTTGGGCGGGATCAGCAGTTTTTTGTTCCACAGTTCCGGAATCTGAATCGCCAGCTGTAAAATACCGGCGATCAGCACCGCCCAGCCCAAGGCCATAATCGGTTCGGCCATATACGGCGTCAGCCACACGGCCCCTGCAATCATCGCCAAATTCAGCAGGACTGGGGAAAAAGCCGGTGAAGTAAAGGAGCCGTAGCTGTTTAAAATACTGCTGGCGAAAGCTGTCAGCGACATAAACAGCAGATAGGGAATCGTCAGGCGGAACATGTCTGTCGCCAGCGCAAACTTCTCAGGATCATCATGGAAGCCTGGCGCATAGATATAGATGATCGCTGGCGCCGCCACCATCGCCACAAAGGTTAAAGCGCTCATAAAGGTGGTGAGGCAGCCGAATACCCGGCTGATCAGAATCTGCACTTCCGCATGGGTGCGGCCCGTTTTATATTCGGTCAGAACCGGAATAAAGGCCTGAGAAAATGCGCCTTCGGCAAACAGCCGCCGAAAGAAGTTCGGAATACGGAAAGCAACCACAAAGGTATCGAAATCTTTGCCTGCGCCAAATACATTCAGCAGCACAATATCGCGGACTAATCCCAAAATTCGGGACAGCATGGTCATTGCACTGACAATGACGGTCGATCGCCATAATGCCATCGTATTCACCTAATATTTTAATTGCCGCTATTGTAATGAAACTCCGGCTTAACTTTCATTGGTTAATTTAGAGCTAATGTTGTTATTTATTTATTTTTAAAATGGTGCAATTCCGCTCTGAACTTGAACCAGTCAAAAAATGGGCCAGGATCCGTCTTGCGCCCCGGCGCAATATCGGAATGCCCCGCCAAATGCTGCTGAATTTTTGGATAAGCCCGCTGCAGGCAGGCCGTAACCGCCGTCAGCGCCTGATACTGCGCCTCATCAAAGGGCAAATCATCACTGCCTTCCAGTTCAATGCCAATCGAATAATCATTGCATTCTTTTTGGCCTAAATAGCAGGAACGGCCCGCATGCCATGCGCGGTCCTTGAAATTGACGAACTGCAGCACCTCTCCGCTTCTTAAAATCAGCAGATGCGCAGACACCTGCATGCCTTCAATGCTTTGAAAATACGGATGCACAGACCAATCCAGCCGGTTTTGAAAAAACTGCTCAATATAGCCGCCGCCAAATTGAGACGGCGGCAGGCTGATGTTGTGCACCACCAGCAGCTGAATTTCGGTGTGTTCAGGCCGCTGATTGTAATTGGGCGATGGCACTTGGCGCGCGCCGATCAGCTGGCCATCACGAACCTGAAAGCTTGTTGCTGGTGACATAAATCCATCCTAATAGGCTGCAAAGAATGCTGGAGGCCAGCAAAGAGATGGCTCCCATGCTAAAACTTTCCTCCGCAAATCTCAATTCAGCATTTCAGCTGTATGAAAAATCGCTCATTTTTCAGGAACAATGTTAATATAGCGCGCAAATTTCTTGGGTTAATAGAGACGGAACTTTATGAGCATCTCTCAATCTTTGCTTGAACAATCCATCCAAATCAATATTCAGCAGGCGCTGCAGGAAGATATTGGCGATGGAGACATCACTGCCCTATTAACCCCTGAGGATGAGCAGGCTTCCGCCACAATCATCAGCCGTGAAGGCATGGTTCTTGCTGGCCAGCCATGGGTGAATGCCTTGATTCAGGCCTATGATCCATCTGTGCAGGTGACTTGGCTGAAAAATGACGGCGACCGCGTTGCGCCGGATGAAGCGTTTCTAAAGCTGGCAGGTTCCGCGCGCAGCCTGCTGACCGTGGAACGTCCAGCGCTGAACTTTGTGCAGACGCTGTCCGCTGTCGCAACCAAAACCGCTGAATATGTGAAGCAGCTGGACGGTTTAAAGACCAAACTGCTGGATACACGCAAAACCCTGCCAGGCCTGCGCATTGCGCAAAAATATGCAGTTGCGGTCGGCGGCGGTCAAAATCACCGTTTGGGCCTATTTGATGCCTTTTTAATTAAAGAAAACCACATTATGGCAGCAGGCGGCATTACACAAGCCATTGCCAAAGCACACAGCATTGCACCGGGCAAACCCGTTGAAGTGGAAGTTGAAACTTGGGATGAGCTGAATCAAGCGCTTGAAGCGAATGCTGATATTGTGATGCTGGACAATTTTAGCCAGCAACAAATGATTGATGCCGTGAAGCACGCCGCTGGGCGCTGTAAACTAGAAGCCTCAGGCAATATTACGATTGAAAACTTACGTGAAGTGGCAAGCACTGGCGTAGACTATATTTCAATGGGCGTATTGACCAAGGATGTCAAAGCCGTGGATTTATCCATGCGTTTTAATGCCTAAACTCAAACTGCAAATATAAAAAAGCGCCTGCAACAGGCGCTTTTCTATTTCAGTCATTTATGCTGGCTATTCAGCGCCCATAAACGGATCTGAATAGCCATCCTTGCCTGTTTCAATGCGTCCCGCAAAACGGCGCTCAAAACTGCCGCCGCTATTCAGTGTCACGCTAAAATCATACCAGCCATGCACACTTTGCATGTCCAGCACGACGTCAGTTTCACCATCAGCGCTTTTTACCTGCCACGTTTTACCGTCTAAATAGGCATTGGCTTTCACGGTGAGATCAGCGCTCTGCTGCCCATCATGGCGGATTTTCAAAAAGATGCGCGGCGCGCATTCTTCCATGCACACTCGAATTTCCGGCAGTGCATCCAGCTGCGCTTTTTCTGTGACATCGCCTTTGAATGCGCGGTGAAAACCGTTCGGCCCCAAGACCCACAAATCATACTGGCCATTTTTCAGCGTCCAATCATCTTCCAGCTGCTTGTCCGCTTGCACCATATAACGGCGCGGCACAGCGGACAAATCCAGCTGATCATAGACATGGAATACACCTGCCTGCACGCCGGTATTGGAGAACAGCAGCTTCACCGCGCCTGCGCCTGCATTCACTTTCGCGCTGGCATGCAGCATATACGGCAGCGCACGTGATGGGCGCAAGCCCGTTTCCTGTTTCGGTTTGGCCTGCAGCGCCGGCACCTGCACCTGACTGAGCTTTTCCTGATTGCTGCGGATGATATCCGCCTGTTCCTTGCTTTTACTGCCGTCCAAGCTCGGCAGCGTGCTGGTATTGGGTGTTTTAAAATCAAAAGCAGACAGCAAATCACCGCAAACAGCACGGCGGTACGGGCTGATATTCGGCTCATTCACTCCAAAACGCTGCTCTAAAAACTGGATAATTGAGGTATGGTCAAACACTTGCGAATTGACCCAGCCGCCGCGGCTCCACGGCGAGATTACATACATCGGCACCCTTACGCCCGGCCCATATACCCCGTGCCAGAAATTCACATTTTCACCGTTTACAAATTCACGGCGCGGCTGCGATGTCGAGCCTGCCACAGGCGGATGGTTAAAATATTCAAAAGACAGCTGTTCATCGCTCAGCGTGGTTTTGCCATGCACTTTCAGCACTTCACCGCTGGCGTTAATTTCCCGCGATGGCGCAGAGGGTGACGGCATGTGGTCAAAAAAGCCGTCATTTTCATCAAAGTTCACCAGCAGCACGGTTTGACTCCACAGTTCCGGCTGATCCGTCAATGCGTTCAGCAGTTCCTGAATATACCAAGCGCCCTGCACTGGGCTGGATGGCCCAGGATGCTCACTGTAGGCTGCCGGCGCCACAATCCAGCTGACCTGCGGCAATTTGCCCACAGCTAAATCCTGCTTGAACTGCCCCAGCAACCCGCCGTCGTTCGGCATGGTATTGGCAATGCCTTTATACAGCGGCTCTTTGGCGTCGACCGCTTCATCATACGCAGGGCAAATCGGCGCATCATGGCTGACAGGCTGGCCTGAACGCTCATTGGCGGCGCGGTACTGCTGAAAGCCCGCCAAGGGATTATCGGTAAAGTTGTCAGGCATATTTTGATAAACCTTCCAGCTGACACCCGCCTGCTGCAAACGTTCTGGATACGTCGTCCAGTCATAGCCCACGGCAGAGCTGCCGATGCCGTCAAATTCATTCACTACGCTGGCTGTACCTGAACCGGTCGGGCCGTTGGTTCCCGTCCAAATAAATTTGCGGTTCGGATTGGTGCCGGCGTGCATGGCGCAGTGATAGGCATCGCATAGGGTAAAGGCATCGGCCAAAGCATACTGAAATTCAACTTCGGCTTTTTTGTAATAGCCCATTGACTGCGGATTTTTATGTTCAACCCAGTTGCCCATGCGCCCGCAGTTCCATGCCGCCTGCCCATCTTTCCAAGAATGCGGCGTGCCGCTGACGCGCTGCGCATTGCCCAAACGGCTGTCTAAATGATAGGGATAATACAGCTGATTATTTTTGCCATACTGCTGCCAGACTTTGCGCCCACCCGCCAGCGGAATACCGAAGCGGTCGCCAAAGCCGCGCACGCCTTTCAGCATGCCGAAATAATTGTCAAAAGAGCGGTTTTCCTGCGTCAAAATCACCACATGCTTCACATCCTGCAAAGTCCCCGTTTCAACTTTGGCATCAATCGCCAAGGCTTTTTGAATGCTGAGCGGAAAACTGGCAAATGCGGCAGAGCCGAATAATGTTTTGGTCGAATTTATTAAAAAGTCACGGCGGTTCATTGTTCTATCCTGCTGTTTTTATTATGGAGCGCAATGCATTTTACAATTGGGCTTCGGCTGCGTTGGCTGCCCGCCAGATACATCGTCATCATCGCCATTGCAGGCGCTCAGCAAAACAGCAGAACTCATGACGAGCAGCATCAAAAAAACGCGCATTTGTTAAATTCCTTAGAGTTGTATGCGCACATAGAAATAAAGCAGCAAAATGACAGGGCGGTGATGGTTTTATTTCAGCCCGGTGAAAAGCAAAAAACGCACCCGAAGGTGCGTCTTTTTCTTGAATAAAATCAGCAGAGTTACCAGCCTAAAGCATCCTGCTGTTTTTTGATGAGTTCCTGTATGCCTTTTTCAGCCAGTTCAAGCATTTCGTTGCATTGCGCGCGGGTAAACGGCTTTTCTTCTGCCGTTCCTTGCACTTCAATAAATTCGCCCGCTTGGGTCATCACCACGTTTAAATCAGTCTGGCAGTTTGAATCTTCTTCATAGCACAGATCCAGCAGCGCTTCATCTTTAAAAATGCCGACAGACACTGCCGCCACTAAGCCTTTTAATGGGTCATGCTTAATTTTTTTCTTTTCCAGCAGCACATTCATGGCATCAATTAACGCCACCGCAGCGCCGGTAATCGATGCAGTGCGTGTACCGCCATCCGCTTGAATGACATCACAGTCAATGGTGATGGTGTTTTCACCCAGCTTTTTTAAATCGACCATCGCGCGCAGGCTGCGGCCAATCAGGCGCTGAATTTCCTGTGTGCGTCCGCTTTGCTTGCCGCGGGCAGCTTCACGGTCAGAGCGGGTATGCGTAGAGCGCGGCAACATGCCGTATTCTGCAGTCACCCAGCCTTGGCCTTGGCCTTTTAAGAAACGCGGCACTGAATTTTCGATACTGGCAGTGCAAAGAACTTTGGTATGACCGAATTCAACCAATACTGAACCTTCCGCATAACGGGTATAATTGCGGGTAATTTTTACTTCACGTAATTGATCTAAAGCACGCTGGTCGATACGCATGTTGAGCCCTTCTTCTGTCAAAAATTTATTGCGCCTAAGTATAGCAGAAGCTGCCTGAAAGATTGACGCGGCATTTACGGATTTACACCTCAGCAGCAGCTGCCGGCCTGGCCGGCCCATGAGCAGCATCGTTTAAATGCCTCTTTTTTGCTAGACTGACTGCACTCAGGAAAAGGTGATTTTATGTCTTTACGCGATGAACGCAAGCAGCAAAGCCGTCAGGCCTTATTGGATGCCGCGCTGCTGCTCAGTACATCTGGACGGGCGTTCAGCAGCATGAGCCTGCGTGAAATGACCCGCCATGCCGGCCTGGTGCCTGCCGCGTTTTACCGTCATTTTGCCAACATGGATCAGCTGGGGCTGGAACTGATTGATCAGGCGGCCCTGCATTTAAAAGGTGTGCTGCATCAGCTGGGGCAGGCCTATCTGTATCAGCCGAATGCCAAAACTAAAGTCAGCCTGGATATTTTTTTTCAAGCCGTTGCGCATCACCCCGAACCTTGGATTTTTTTAATTTCAGAGCGCTGGGGCGGCTCTGCGGCGCTGCGCCTAGCCATTGACCGCGAAATTCAGTTTTTAATTGATGATTTAGCCAATGATCTGGGGCGGATTAACACCATGCAGCAGATACAGCAGGTGCAAGACCGGCGCATGCTGGCGCAATTTCTCATTCAGCTGGCTTTGGACTGGGCCATGGGCTGGATTGAAATCCGCCGGCGCATTGAACCCGGCCAGCAGGCCGAACAGCGCGAAAACTTTAAAACTCAAGCCCTGTTTCAAGTGCAGCTGCTGTTCCGCGGCATCTTAAATTGGGAAAGCGCGCCAGCTGCTGAACATTTTTCCGCACATCCAATCGATCAAGCCTAAAAAAACCCGCATGCATTGCGGGTTTTTCATTCAGCAGAAATTCATCACAAGGATGCTTATTTCGCTTTGCGTTCCTGTTCAATCAAATAGTTCAACACTTGAGTCACTTTTTGATCTTCACCCTGAATCACATATTTGCCATTTACTGTCACTGCCGGCACGCCAGTCAGCTGATAGCGCTTGGCCAAGTCCTGCGCCTGAGCAATTTTAGAGGTGATTGGGAAGGACTTATAGGTGCTGTTGAATTTTGCTTCTGGAATGCCGAACTGGGTAAAGAACTTGGCGAAAGCAGGCTGTTCTAAAATATTTTGGCCATTGGCTTGAATTTCATGGAACAAAGTCAAATGCGTTTTTGGACGCACGCCTAAAGCTTCAGAGACATAATAGGCGCGCGCGCCCTGCTCCCACAGTGGATTCATCGCCGCCGGCGTACGCACAAAACGCACATCTTTCGGCATTTGCTTCAGCCAAGCCTGCATATGCGGCTCCAGCTTGAAACAGTGCGGACAGCCGTACCAGAAGAACTCACGCACTTCAATTTTACCCGGCTTTTCAACAGCAACAGGTGTGGGAAGAACTGTGTAGTCTTTGCCTGCAACAAATTGCGCGGCCATGGCGCTGCCTGAAAAAGCAAAAAGAGCAGCGGCTGCACTGCTGAAAAGGAATTTTTTCATGAAGCTTATAATCCTCTGGAATCATTATGATTAGCTTATGCTCACACTATAAATCAAAAAGGCCGGATTTCGTTTTCATTCTGTGAACTTTTTTATGGCTTTTATCGCTTTTTCCAGAATAAACGCTACACTAGCTTCCCATAGACTTTTTAAAATATAACGGCCTGCTTGAGGTGACTCTGATGTCTCAATTGAATGTTGACCCGCAAGAAATTGCCAAATTTGAAGCATTTGCTGCCATCTGGTGGGATCAGCATTCTGAGTTCCGCCCGCTGCACATGATTAACCCGCTGCGCCTCAACTGGATTGATGAGCATTCTGGCGGCATCAGCGGGAAAAAAGTGCTGGATGTCGGCTGCGGCGGCGGCATTTTAGCGGAAAGCATGGCGCGCCGCGGCGCGGATGTGCTGGGCATTGATATGGGCTTAGCGCCTTTGAATGTCGCGCGCCTGCATGCCGAGCAGGAAAATGTGCAAAACATCGAATACCGTCAAGTTCCTGTAGAACAATTGGCTGAAGAACAGGCGGGGCAGTATGACGTGGTCACCTGCATGGAAATGCTGGAACATGTGCCTGATCCGGCATCGATCATTCAAGCCTGCCAAAAGCTGGTTAAGCCGGGCGGCCATGTGTTTTTCTCAACCATCAACCGCAATCCTAAGGCCTATTTATTTGCCATTATCGGTGCGGAATATGTGCTGCGCATGCTGGCCAAAGGCACGCATGACTATCATAAATTCATCAAGCCGTCAGAACTGGCGCATGACATCCGCAGCGCCAATCTAAAACTCAAAGACATGACTGGCCTGCACTATAATCCGCTGACCAAACGCTACTGGCTGGCGCCGAATGTCGATGTGAACTACATGGTGTACACCGTGAATGAAGGTGCCTGATGAAAGCGGTCCTGTTTGATTTAGACGGCACACTGATTGATACCGCAGCGGATTTTATCCGCATTCTGCAGGACATGTGCCGCGAAAAAGGCTGCGCCGTGGTGGATGCCGACCTGATCCGCACTCAGGTATCAGAAGGCGCCCGCGCCATGGTCCAGCTGGTTTATCCTGAACTGGATGCCGAAGACCCGATCTTTTTGGCGCACCGCCAGCGCTTTTTAGATTTATACGGCGCCGATATTGCGGTTGATACCGACCTGTTTGACGGCATGTATCCGCTGCTGGAAGAACTGGAAAGCCATCAGGTCCCTTGGGGCATTGTCACCAATAAGCCGCGCTGGCTCAGTGAATCGCTGCTGCAGGCGCTGAATTTAACAGCGCGCTGTTCTGTGCTGGTTTGCCCTGAAGATGTCAGCAAAACCAAGCCTGACCCGGAACCGATGTATCTGGCTGCAAAAGCCATCAACCTGGATGCCAGAGACTGCATTTATGTCGGCGACCATCCGCGTGACATTGATGCGGGACGCCATGCGGATATGTACACCATTTTGGCAGCCTATGGCTATTTACCGCTGCAGTACAAAGATGACTTAACAGCGTGGCGCGCAGATTGTATAGTGAATAATGTAGAACAATTGCATCAGGCGGTTCGCCAACTGGTGATTGCGCCGCTCAAAGCAAAAGCGCTGACTTCCGAACAGCTATAACAACAGCACAAAACCATCGTGCAAGCACAATAAAACGAGGAGGCTTAACATGAAATATTCAGAATATCAGCCTCGCCCAGATCTGCTGAAAGATCGCATCATCCTGATTACCGGTGCGGGCGACGGTATTGGCCGCGCGGCGGCCATCAGCTATGCGCTGCATGGCGCAACAGTGGTATTACATGGGCGTACATTGAATAAGCTGGAAGTCATTTATGATGAAATCGAAGGCTTGGGCGCTCCACAGCCGGCAATTTTGCCGCTGCAGCTGTCCAGCGCCTCTCCTCGTGATTATGAATTGCTGGTGGATACGCTGGAACGCCAATTTGGCCGTTTAGACGGTATTTTGCACAATGCCGGCATTTTGGGTGAACGCACAGAATTGGCCAACTACCCTGTAGATGTCTGGGATGACGTGATGGCCGTCAATCTGCGCGCGCCCTTTGTCTTGACGCAGGAACTGCTGCCGCTGCTGCAAAAGTCCGAACATGCTTCGGTGGTTTTTGCCAGTTCAGGCGTGGGCCGTGAAGCCCGTGAACGCTGGGGCGCCTACTCCGTGTCTAAAATTGCCATTGAAGCCGTCAGTACGCTGTTTGCTAAAGAAAATACCCATCCGAATATCCGCTACAACTGCATTAATCCAGGCGCCACCCGTACCGCCATGCGCGCCAAAGCCTATCCGGACGAAGATCCAAAAACCTTGCGGACACCAGAGCAGATCATGCCCGCCTACTTGTATTTGATGGGCGATGACAGCCTGCAGATGAATGGTCAAAGCATCGATGCACAGGATTGAATGACTTTCAAACTAAACTGTTAACAGAAAAAGGAAGCCTCGCGCTTCCTTTTTTATTGCAGGCATTTTCCCTCATGCCAAAGCAGCCTTGAAATTTTATGCAATATGCGGATACTTAGTGCCAAATATTTTGAAGCATTGAGAGCGTCATGTCTGACTTGAGCAATATTAGCGTAACCCCAGCCGAAGACGGCATGATCAGCCTGCTGATTGACGGCCAGCCGCTATCTGAAAAATACGGCATGAAGTTTGACCCCAGCATTGCAGAAGAATTGAAGGCGCTCAGCTCCGGACAGAGCGTAAAACTGTTCGAACAGTTTGTTTTCTCTCATAGTGATCTGAATTTTGAACATGCTTACAGCTATACCTTGGGCATTGTCAAAGACGGGGATCACTATAAAGCAGCAAAACACTTTGTCTATAAAATTACCGCTTCAGGCCAGCCGCCCATTGAACATGTGATTACTAAGCAAGGTGAGCCAATGAGCGCTGAGGACGTGCGCGAATTCATTCAAGCGCATATTGCAAAGTCACTGAGCGACTACACTGACCTCAATTACGCTTATTAAGCAGCGCATTCACAACACATCTGCTTGCACAGGCTTATTCCGGTAAGCCTTTTTAGTTCAAAACTGCAATGTAAACAAACACTAAATATCTAATTTTTTTAAATCAAATTCATAAAAATCTTCGGTTTTGTAAATTAAAAGTTCTATTTTATGCTCTTTCAATTGAACATACAGCAAGGCTTAAATTGTCAGGCCAAAAACGCAAAGTTGAAAGCATCCGCTCTATTGAATCTTTACAGCTGGCTGAAAATTTAATTGCTGCGCTGGACAAAGCTGCTGAAACAGAACTATAGCCGTGGCGGCACTGTCCATGCAGCGCCTCACACAGCAAAACAACTAGACTCCTTATTCAGCGGCAGCCCGTTAAATCAGCAAAGTTTTTTAATTATTTCAGCATGAAAGTCAAAATTTGCTATGCTTGTACGCGATCGGTATAAACGCTGCAGGCAAGCAGTCTAAGCGTTTGTTTTTATTGTGCAGCCAAATGCAAAATATCCGTATTTTCTGCATTTTATTTAAAGAATTATTTATCTTTCTTCACAGTTTCTCTGCATTTTTTGCGTACAGTAGCTGTATTGAAAATAAATTGTTCCTATGAGGATTCAACATGAAAAAGATTTTGGCTGTTTTAGCGATTTCTTTCAGTGCTTTGATGACCAGCAGTCTGAGTAATGCTGCGCCTCACTTTGATCAAGACCGCGGTTATGACCATCCACGGAATGGCAAACAAGGCCGTGACTTCCGTGGCGATGATGATGATGACCGTATGCAGAATAGCCGCCGCATGCGTGAAGAGCGCGGTGTACAGCGCCTGCAGCAGCACAAATGGCAAACGGGTTATGTCATGCCGCAGCATTACCGCGGAGACGGCTATAAAGTCGATTACCGCGACTATGACTTGCCAAAACCGGGCCGCAGCCAGCAGTGGTACAAAATCAACAACGACTATATCTTAGTGAATTCAGAAAATAACAGCATTTTGCGCATTCTTGGCTTATAGATTTGCGCTGCTCAAAAAGCCCAACCCTGTTTGGGCTTTTTGCGTCTACGGCTCTGAAACCTGCAGTTCCAAAAGCATTCAGCAAAATTGCACAGCTCCTTTTTTCCTTCATCAAATATACAATTCCACTCAATTGCCCTCACGCTTTCTCTGCTCTTTCCCGTTAATTTGAAGGCATCGAAACAAAGATGCTTCAGCAGAATTAAGGTAACCGCAATGAAAAAAATTCTTACTGCAACCGTATTGGCTTTAACTGGATTAATTGCAGCTTCCGCAATGGCCGCGCCAGACTACCGCAATGATGACCGCCACTATTCATACGCTTACGGCCAAAATCATCAAGATCAGCGTTTTGATCATAACCGCTATGACCAGCAGCGCTGGAACGACAGCCGTGTAAACCCGAGCCGCCAATGGCGTGCCGGCCAAACCCTGCCGCGCAGCTTTGACTCATCACGCTACAAAGTCAGTGACCGTGAAGCGCGCCGCTTGCCTAATACCGGACGCTATCAGCAATGGTACAAAATCAATGGAGACTACGTGCTGGTCAACCAGCGCACTGACCGCATTGTGCGCATTATGAACTGATCAGGCAGCAGATCTCTTCTTCCTTAAAAACCGCCATTCAGGCGGTTTTTTGCTGCGAAAAGCATAATTCTTCTGTCAGCCTGCCGATTTTTGATTAGAATCTAAAAGACATTTCAATTTTGAGATCAGCATGCAGATGAATCCGATAGAACCAACAGACAGCACAACTTTGCAATATGTGCATTGGTTTCGGCATTCTGCACCCTATATCAATGCCCACCGCGGCAAAACTTTTGTCCTCATGTTTGACGGCGAAGCGGTGCAGCATGAAAACTTTCAGCATATTATTCATGACATTGCGCTGCTGCATTCTTTAGGCATCCGGCTGATTCTGGTGCATGGCGCGCGGCCGCAGATTAATCAGAACTTAAAAGCCAGCCAGCTGCAGACGCCGTTTCACAATCACCGCCGCATCACCACACGCGAATCCTTAGGCGCGGTCATGAGCGCTTCCGGCTCGATCCGCCTGCAAATTGAAGCCCTGCTCTCTATGGGACTGGCCAACTCCCCCATGTACGGCGCGCGCATTGATGTCGTCTCCGGCAATCTGATTACAGCCAAGCCTTACGGCATCCGCGACGGCATTGATTTTCAGCTGTCCGGTGAAGTCCGCTCCGTAGATACCGATGCCATTCAGCGCCATTTAAACAGTCAAAATATTGTATTGCTTGGCCCAACAGGCTATTCCACAACTGGCGAAGTATTTAATCTGCTGGCTGAAGAAGTCGCCACCAAAACCGCCATCAGCCTGAAAGCGGATAAATTAATTTTTTTAGGCAAGCAGCATGGCCTGCTGAATGAGCATGGGCAATTGCAGCGTGAAGTCGCGCCGCATCAGCTGGACCGCCATATTCTGCAGTATCAGGATTCCAATCCGGATATTGCGCTGCATCTGCAGGGCGCAAAGACTGCCTCGCTGCAAGGCGTGCACCGTGTGCATCTGATCTCTTATGCTTACGACGGCGCGCTGGTCGAAGAGCTGTTTACCCGCGACGGTTCCGGCACCATGATCACCAATGCGCACTATGAAGAAGTGCGCACGGCCAATATTCAGGATGTCGGCGGCCTGATCAGCCTGCTGCGCCCGCTGGAAGAAGAAGGCATTTTGGTCTACCGCTCACGGGAGCGCTTGGAAAATGAAATCGATCAATTTGCGGTCATTGAACGCGACGGCACCATTTTAGCCTGTGCGGCCCTATACCCGATTCCAACCGCTGAAGGCGAATTGCGTTCCGCAGAAATTGCCTGCGTTGCTGTGCATCCGAGTTACCGAAAATCCAACCGCGGCAGCCAGATTCTGCATTATTTAGAAGAAAAAGCCCGCGCTCTGGGCATTCAGCAGCTGTTTATTTTAACAACACGGACCGCACACTGGTTCTTAGAGCAGGGCTTTGAGCAGGCCAGCGTCGATGAACTGCCCAATGCAAGGCAAGCGCTGTACAATTATCAGCGCAGCTCTATGGTGTGCAAGAAACCGCTTTAATGCGGTTTTTTAATGCCTGCATAGCTAAATTTTAAATATGCTTATGCGAAAAAATTCAGCAAGAAAAAAAATTCATATCCGCTCTCGGCTGACTCTCGCGGCCCCTATTTATGATTTTTCAAATTTATATATATTTTTCATTCATTTATAAATTCATATCCATCTCAATTCCCGGCTTGATAATGCTTAAAAACACATAAGCTTTGCACTTTTTGATTTATCTTTTTTATTCATGATAAATGAATTTTTTCTTATTTTTTCCGAAAAAGAAAAATCATTACCGTATTCCCTGTCAAATCATGAATATTTTCAGTCAGGAATACACCGCCATGAGCATTCGCCGCACAAAATTTTGGGTTCTGTCTTCAGTTGCGGCTGTAATGATGCTCACTGGCTGCTCCAAGCAAGAAGCCGAACAAGCCGTGACCTTAAATATCGGCTATCAAAAATATGGCATGCTGCCGATTTTAAAAGAGCGCGGCGTATTGGAAACAGCGCTGAAAAAGCAAAATGTCAACGTGAAATGGGTCGAGTTCCCTGCCGGCCCGCAGCTGCTGGAAGGCTTAAATGTCGGCAGCGTGGTCTTTGGTGAATCAGGTGAAGCGCCGCCGATTTTTGCACAGGCCGCCAATTCAAATTTAGTCTATGTGGCGAATCAGCCAGCAGCGCCCAAAGCGGAAGCGCTGATCGTGCAGAAAGATTCCAAGATTCAGTCCGTGGCCGATTTAAAAGGTAAGCGTGTGGTCCTGAATAAAGGCTCAAATGTGCATTATCTGCTGCTGAAAGTACTGGAAGCCCACGGTTTAAAACTCAGCGATATTGAGGTGGTTTACCTTCCTCCTTCTGATGCCCGCGCCGCCTTTGAAAAAGGCGCAGTGGATGCATGGGTGATTTGGGATCCGTTCCTGTCTGCGGCAGAACATCAAATTGGCGCGCGCGTGCTTGCAGATGGCGAAAAGCTGGTCAACAACTACCAATTCTATCTGGCAGACCGCAAGTTTGCCGAAGCGCATCCGCAAGTGATTCAAGCCGTAGTCAACGAACTGAACCTTTCAACGCAATGGGTGGAAGCACATCAGGACGAAGCGGCCCAATTGCTGGAAAAGCCGACAGGGCTGGATTTTAAAGTACTGAGAACTTCTATTTCCCGCATGGGCTTTGGCGTCACCCCTTTAGCGCCAGAAATCATCAAGCATCAGCAGCAGGTGGCTGACGCTTTCTTCGAACAAAAATTAATTCCGCAAAAGCTCAATATAGATGCGGCCATTATTAAATAACGATCTATTTATAAAATAAGCAGGTATTACGATGAAGCGCATTCAAACCATAAGCTCCGTTGGACTTGTCGCGCTGAGCCTCGCGCTCAGCGCCTGCCAAAAAGAGCAAGCTGTGCAAAAACCGGATACCGAAACAGCTTCTCAGGATGAAATCAAAAAAGTTTCGATAGGCTTTCAAAAGTCCTCTCTGACGCTGCTGGTGGCGCGTGACGAAAAATTCATTGAACAGCAATTCCCGCATGCTGAAGTCGAGTGGAAAGAGTTTCCTGCCGGCCCGCAGCTGCTGGAAGCGCTGGCTGTCGGCGCTGTTGATTATGGCGCTGTCGGCAATACCCCGCCTATTTTTGCGCAAGCGGCAGGCAAAGACCTGAATTATGCGGGCTACGAAGTCTATGGCGATCAAAGCTTGGCGCTGGTGGTTCCGCCGCAAAGCCCCATTCAAAACATCAGCCAGTTAAAAGGCAAACGCATTGCCCTGCAAAAAGGCTCCAATGCGCATGAATTCCTCTCCAAAATTTTAGCTAAAGCGGGCTTAAAGTGGACCGATATTCAGCCCATTTGGCTGCCGCCTGCCGATGCCCGCGCAGCCTTTGATAAAAAGTCCGTGGATGCTTGGGCGATTTGGGACCCATTCCTTGCCGCGGCAGAGGTGCAAGGCCATGCCCGCGTTATTACCCAAACCGGTGATTTTGACAAGACCTATGCTTTTTATGTCGCCAACCCTAAATTTATCTCAGCGCATCCAAATGCCACATCCCGCATTTTAAAAGCCCTGAATCAATCGGATCAGTGGATTGTCAGCCATCAGCAAGTGGCGCTAGGCATCTACCAAAAAAATACAGGCTTAGCGCCTGAAGTCGCAAAAAAAGCCTTTGAACGCCGCGTTAAGCCCGCGCCGATTAATCCATTAAGCCCTGAAGTCGTTCAGGCGCAGCAAAACATTGCCGATGAGTTTCAGAAATTGGGACTGATCCCCAGCAAACTTGAAATCCAGCCGATTGTCTGGACACCTCCTACGCATTGATCACCGAGCAAGATCATTTTAATTTAAGGAACTTCACATGAAAATTTTCTGGTTTATCCCGACACATGGCGACAGCCGCTACTTAGGCACAAGCAAAGGCGCGCGCACAGTTGATCACGCCTATATGAAGCAGATTGCAGTTGCCGTTGATAATCTGGGCTATGAAGGCGTGCTGATTCCAACGGGACGTTCTTGTGAAGATCCTTGGCTGACCGCGGCCAGCCTGATTGATGCCACTAAACGCTTAAAATTCTTAGTCGCGCTGCGCCCTGGCGTGACCACTCCAGCTTTAGCTGCACGCATGGCGGCAACCTTTGACCGCCTATCCAACGGCCGCGTGCTGCTGAACTTAGTCACAGGCGGCGATGAAAAAGAACTGCAGGGTGACGGGGTTTATGAAGACCATGCAACCCGTTATAAAACAGCCAATGAATACGTCAAAATCTGGCGTGAAATTTTAAGCCGTTCGCATACAGGGGAAAGCTTTACTTTTCACGGCGAACGCTTAAGCGTCGATGATGCAAAACTATTGTACCCGCCGATTCAGCAGCCGTATCCGCCGCTGTGGTTTGGCGGTTCATCTGATGACGCCATTGAGCTGGCCACTTCGCAGGTCGACACCTACCTGACTTGGGGTGAGCCGCCGGCAGCAGTTAAGGAAAAAATTGCCGTGGTGAAAGCCAAAGCCGAAGCCAAAGGCCGTGAGCTGAACTATGGAATCCGCCTGCATGTGATTGTGCGTGAAACCACTGAAGAAGCATGGCAAGCGGCAGATGAGCTGATCCAATATGTGGATGATGCGACCATTGCAGCGGCGCAGGCCAAATTCAAAACCATGGACTCCGTCGGGCAGCGCCGCATGGCCGAACTGCATAATGGTGACCGCAGCAAACTCGAAGTATCACCAAATCTTTGGGCGGGCGTAGGCTTAGTCCGCGGCGGCGCAGGCACGGCATTGGTCGGTGATCCAGAAACAGTCGCTGCGCGCATTCAGGAATATGCAGATTTAGGCATCAGCACCTTTATTTTCTCAGGCTATCCGCATTTGGAAGAATCGATCCGCTTTGCAGAGCTGGTCTTCCCGCTGCTGCCGCTGGAAACACAGAAAAAACTGGCCCAGCCGAACCTGACTGGCCCATTCGGCGAGATTGTCGCCAACAACTACACGCCGGATGAAAACAAGAAGAAAATTAAGGAGCCGGCTTAATGTCCAAAACAGTTTCGGCTGAAACCCTTCAGGAAAAACGGGTTTCACGTGGAACACAGTTCGGGCAGCGCTTGCTGCCTTGGCTGTTTCCAATTGCACTCATCTTGATCTGGCAAATTGCCTCTGCCACAGGTTTACTGCAAAGCCGGATCCTGCCTGCACCCAGCGCTGTGGTCACTGCATTTTGGCATTTGCTGGTCAGCGGCGAGCTTTGGCGCCATGTCAAAGTCAGCGCCGGACGCGCCTTAATAGGCTTATTGGTTGGCGGCGGCTTAGGCCTGCTTTTGGGGCTGCTGAATGGCTCTTCCAAAATTGCCTCCAATTTGCTGGATACCACCCTGCAGATGATCCGCAACATCCCAGCGCTGGCGCTGATTCCCCTGGTGATTTTATGGTTTGGCATTGATGAAAGCGCCAAGCTGTTTTTGGTGGCAATCGGCGTTTTCTTTCCCATTTACATCAACACCTATCATGGCATCCGCTCGGTCGATCCGCAGCTGATTGAAATGGGCAAAAGCTATGGCTTAAACCGCTGGCAGCTGTATAAAGAAATTATTCTGCCTGGCGCTATGCCCTCCATTCTGGTCGGCCTGCGTTTTTCACTGGGCTTGGTTTGGGTGCTGCTGATTGTGGCTGAAACGATTTCAGCACAGGCAGGCATCGGCTATATGACCATGAATGCCCGTGAATTTCTGCAGACGGACATCGTTCTTGTCGGCATTCTGCTGTACGCCCTGCTGGGCAAACTGGCGGACGTACTGGCAGTCGCTTTAGAAAGATACCTGCTGCGCTGGCATTCAGGCTATCAAAAGTAATCAAGGAGCATGAAATGACTGATTTAAGCCTAGGCCGTCATGCCGGCGGCAATACGGCGCCAACCGCCCCCGCAGCAGATATCAACCCGCATGCGGTGCTGGGTGCTGAAATTATTATCGAACAGCTGCATAAATTTTACGGCAGCGTCAAAGTGCTGGAAGATTTAGACCTGCACATTCAGCCAGGCGAATTTTTGGCGATTGTCGGCCGCAGCGGCTGCGGAAAAAGCACCCTGCTCCGCCTCATTGCGGACTTGGAAAAACAAAGCTACGGCGAAATTAAGTTCAAATCAGCACGGCATATCCGCGAAGGCATCAGCGCTGACGACATCCGCGTAATGTTTCAGGATCCGCGCCTGCTGCCATGGCGCAGCATTGAGCAGAATGTGCAGTTAGGCTTGCCAAAGGATGCGCATGGCAATGCTTCCGCCATGCTGGAAAAAGTCGGCCTGAAAGAAAAAGCTGGCCTGTGGCCATCTCAGCTCTCTGGCGGCCAGCGCCAGCGGACGGCTTTAGCCCGCGCCCTTTCGCATAAGCCGCGCATTTTGCTGCTGGACGAGCCGCTAGGCGCACTGGATGCGCTGACCCGTTTAGACATGCAGAATCTGATTGAAAAGCTGTGGACGGAGCAAGGATTTACGGCCATTTTGGTGACGCATGATGTCAGTGAGGCGGTACAGCTTGCAGACCGAATTATCTTGCTGGATAAAGGCCATATTGCACAGCAATTCGACGTTAAGCTTCCACGTCCACGCAAAAAAAATATCGACTTTTCAGAACTTGAACAGCGCGTCTTAAATGCCGTTTTAGCCACCTAAAATCGGCCCAGCCGAAAAAATGCATGATCAATGGTTCGTGCATTTTTTCGAGCCAATGGATCTCAAATGCATTATTCCGACGGATAACATTTGAATTAGAGAAATGACCATGAATACCCGCTATTCGCACTTTTAAAGTGCTTAAGAATCTCAATTTCCTTATCTGGTTGCCTCTAAATCCACAAAATACATCTCAATTTTCAATCTATATTTTCTAATTTGATTTAATTCCAAATATCATCATGATTTTAAATGGCAATCTAAAAAATAAATCATCATAAGTCATAAAATGACAAGCTTTGGTTATGCACAAATCTGATGATTTGCCGTACAATTGCCCATTCCCCTTTTTTTTCATGTTTTAGAGTGCTAATGGAACAAAAAAAGAGTACACAAAAACGGCATCAGCTGTTAAATGCTGCGCTGGACGTTTTTTCCCTATACGGTTTTAATGGCGCCAGCCTAGACGAAATCGCGCAAATTGCAGAAATGCATAAATCCAATATTTTCTATTATTATGAAAATAAAGAGGCGCTGTACGTTGAGGTTTTGACGACAGTGCTGCAAAAATGGCTTGCGCCGCTGCAAATGCTGGAAGCCGAATTAGAACCCGAAGAAGCCATCACCAACTATTTGATGCAGAAGATTGAAGTTTCGCGCACACAGCCTAAAGCTTCCCGTTTATTTGCACTGGAAGTCATTCAAGGCGCGCCGCATATTCTTGAAATTCTAAAAGGGCCTTTAAAGAAATTAGTCAAGCGTAAAGCCAAAGTCATTGCGATGTGGCAAGAGCAAGGCAAAATTTCAAAAGAAATTGACCCGGAATTGTTTATTCTGAATATTTGGGCTATTACCCAAAACTATGCAGATTTTGCAACGCAAATGGAAATGGTAACCGGCAAAACCTTGCGTAACCGCAGCATGGTGCAGCGCGTGATTCAGCATACAGTGCATATGATGCTTTACGGCGCAATTCCCCGCAGCGAAAAATAATTTCTGCCCCATGCAGAAATTTGGCATACGGCCATAGTTGATCTATGGCCGCCGAATTCTTTTTTTATTAAGCTTTTATTTTACCATCTGATAAATTTCAAGCAATTTCCTGGCGCCCAGCAGCAAATTTTCTTCCCAATCCAAATGCGCAGTCTCATTCGCGCCATCAGTAATATATTTTACGGATACCAAACGCACTCCCAGCTTCCTGCAGACCTTGGCAATCGCATAGCCTTCCATATCCACTAAATTGCACGGCACTTTGGGCTGGCCAATTTCAAAACTGTCCCCTGTCCCGCAAATACCTTGCGGCAAATGCTGAAAATAGCTGTCTAAACGGATTTCTGCAGGATGATCATCATCCATCGGCGTCACGCCAACAGCAAAACCCAGCGGCGACACATCCATATCGCGCTGCACAAATTGCGTAACTTCAACCAGCGCATGCGCATTAAAGTGCGAACTGCCTGCCGTGCCCAAATTCAGCAAGACCTTGCAGCCGGTTTTTTGAATCACCTCAAAGGCTTTAAAGGCCGCATTCACTTTACCTATACCGCTGTAGTGCACCTCAATGCCTGCCTGTTCAAATAGGCCTTTAGACTCATTCGGCAGCGCCATCATTAAGGCAAATTCCTGGCTCATATGCATCTCCGCTTCTGTATTGCATGCATATAGCATAAATACGCAAAGCCCGCCTTAATTGATTCACTCTTTATCATTCGGCGAGATTTTAAATTGCATAGGGCGCTTGCCCAGAAGCGACGCCGTCACGGGCTGATCATTGCGCAGCCATTGAATGATTTTTTCCAGCGCCATATCGCCGCACACACGATGCTGATGCGTGATTGGCGCCTTCCAAACCTTTGTGGCGGGCCGACAGGATTTGAATATCCTGATGATTCACCATCCATATAAGCATTCACGGCAGGCCGCAGCGCCTTTAACATCAAGCGCGAAATCGGAAATTTGCAGCTGCAAGCATATACCCGCGGCTCATAAGCGCCTGCTGGCGTAATCAAACTGTTAAATACCATATCGGACGAGTCGCCCCATGATATTTGACCGAGGTGATATTCGGCGCAATATAGCTGTCGCGGTGGACTTGCTCAGCGCCATGCGGGTTGGTCAGTCAAGGCATCATGCCCACATCCGCCTCATGATCATGATATTCCACCACCACTTTGCGCGCTTCAACCTCTATGGTGGCATCCACCTGTTTACCTGACTCAGAACGGAACCAGCCTTCATGCACAAATATGGTATGGGTGACATCCATAATATTTTGCGCCACTGCGCCCATTTCTCCGTCATAGGTGCCAGCCATGTAATAGCTGACCCAGCCGTCTCGGTCATAAAAAGGCAATTTAAAAACCTCAGGACGTTCCGACGCAGGCTTTTCGCCTAAATAGATTCAAATGACGCCATCCTGTTCACAGACATCAAAACTGCGCTGTTTAAACGGATGTGGCTTTTCAGGGAAAAATTTGCCATTCACACTGGGAATATGCGCAACATGACCATCACCCTGATACGACCAGCCATAATACGGACAGCGCACACAGCCATCTTTCATACTGCCGGCAGACAGTGGTACACTGCGATGTACGCATTGATCCAGCAATGCCGCAGCTTGACCATTTTTTTGTCTAAATAGCACAATATTTTTACCGTAAATGGTGGCGGCATAAGGCTGATTTTCTTGAAGTTCTTTTGATGTACAGGCCACATACCATTCTTCCAGCAATCCTTGGGCCTCATCCCAAAATCGAGTTTTTTTACACATTGTTTTAAGCCTTAAATTTTGAGTCCATTTTTTATTGATTCATTGTTTTTATTCTTCGGCATTATCCAGCTTTGCCAAAAGCATAGCCGCAGTGTATCAGCTTCAAAAAAATGCTAAATAGCGCAAAGATTATAAATTGTGCAAATTCGGTCAATCGCTCACTGCCCTGATACAGCAAAAAGCCTGCTTTTCCGCTCAATATTCTAAAGAATATAAAGAAAAGCAGGCTCTAGATGACGCGATGCTGACATCAATCCGTGCGATGTTCCAAATAGGCTTTTAAACAAGGAGAAACAATTAGCTGCCCTTGGTAAAAGCCTTTCACTGTTTTACTCAGCACAATGCCCCACAGCAAGGCCAGCACTGCAGCCAAGATATAAGCAAAGCCATAAACTGCAGGTAATTGGGTTTGCACCGCCAAATTCAGCACGGCAAGCGTAAATACACCTAAGGGGAAAGTTAAGCCCCACCATCCTAAGTTAAAGGGCAAATCTGCAGCGGCATGTTTTAAAGAGGTCAGTACGGCAATACCGAGCCACCAAAGCCCAAAACCAATCAGCATGAGTGCCGCTAGAAAACCCGCCTGCTGCAAAAACATGCCTGCAGCGCCCCATGCGCTAAGCACCAAAATCCGCGGTGCCTCAACACCTAACAGCAGCAAGGCCAATGCTCCTGTACCAATAGGTCCCAACGCCAGCCAGCTGCTGATGGCCATATCCTTAGATGGCAGCTGGTGCAGTGCCAAACGCAGCATCAAAATGGTGAGCACGGCAAAGGCAGGCAATACAGAAATACCCCAAAGCACATAACAGCTCAGCAGAATATATACACTCTGCATAGCTGCGGGCAGATGCTGCAACAGCAAAGCACCAGAAGCAGCGGCTACTTCACACGCCACAATAGGCAGCAGCCACACCGCAGTCATACTGTGCAATACATGCTTCTGACGGCTATACATCAAAAATGGGACCGCCCATGCAATCACCAGCGCCAAAAGTGCGTCTGCATACCATAAATATTCAGCCAGATTAAGCACAACCTCACCATATAGCGGCAAGCCAAATTTCAATAGACCATTTAACACTGCAGCCAGCGCCATAGGAATGGCACCTAAAAACAGGCACATTACGGGGTGATTAAAAATCTGTTTGGCTTCCTGCGGATACAGCAGCCAACGCGCAGCATACAATGCAGAAAACACCAAGAAGAGCAGCGTATTCAGATGCCATAGCGATGCGCCCAACTGCCACAGCAAGTGTTTGGCAAATGGAAATTCTGGCAAAATAACCGCCAAAATGCCCGTACCCATCACGACAGTGAACCAATTTGGGGTAAAATGGCGGATTAAATCCTGCTTTTGCGCCAGCTGATAAAATGGCTTTTTCATCATATTCTGCTCTTCAAAAGTAATTCAGCTTATTTTAAAGCAGTGCATTAATAAGTAAAACTGATTTATTTTTGTTAATGTTATAAATTTTACTTATTTAAAACTTTTTATAAAAATAAAAATATTGAGTAAAAACACAACAGCAAGACGAAACTGTGAGAATATGGCAATATATAGCCCTTACAAATTTTCAACGTATTAATTCGCCCATGAAGCTGCTCCGCCTGAATGCTTTAGCGCCTGATTCTCAATTACCCAAAACTGCTGTGACCATTGGCAATTTTGATGGGGTACATTTGGGTCATCAAGCCATGATCAGCCAGCTTCAGGCCCTTGCGCAGCAGCAGAATTTAAAAACGGCGGTGATGATTTTTGAACCGCAGCCGCTGGAATATTTCAAAGGCTATGAAGCACCGCCGCGCATCAGCTCATTGCGTGAAAAAGTTGAATACCTTAGTGAATTAGGCGTGGACTATATTGTCGTTGCTAAATTTGATAATGCTTTTCGTAGCCTCAGTGCCGAAGAATTTGCCGAAATTTTAAAAACAAAACTGAATACGCAGAGCCTTGTACTCGGCGAAGATCATCATTTTGGCAAAAACCGCCAAGGCAACAGCGCGTTTTTACGCAACTACGGTTTTCATGTCGAAGATCTGCAAAATATTGAAGTAGACGGTGAACGCGTCAGTTCAACCCTAGTCCGTAAAACATTACAGGAAGGCGATTTGGCGCATGCTGCTAAACTCTTGGGCCGTCCTTACAGTATTACTGGACGTGTGCAATACGGCGACCAGATTGGCCGCACCATTGATTTTCCAACCATCAATGTGCGCTTAAACCGCCACAAGCCTTGCCTGCATGGCATTTATGGCGTGGAAGTGATGTGCGAAACTGAATCTTTAAAAGATAAAGTTAAATCTGAATGCCCAGATAAAACCGGCATTGCCGGCTATGAACCCAGCGCCTTATTTGGCGCAGGCCATGCCGGCACCCGTCCAGCCATTCAGCAGGAACATCCTGCATGGCGATTAGAAGTACATTTTCCTGATGTTTCTGCTAATCTGTATGGCCTGTTAATGCGGGTGACGTTCTTAAACTATTTACACGGCGAAAAGAACTACCCTTCGCTTGAAGCCTTAAAAGCCGGAATTGATGATGATGTGGAAAAGCTGCTTGAGTTCCGCCGGAATCACCCCCAGTTCCCCTTTTAATATCCCAAATTATTTATGTAAAACGCGTCAGCCAAACAGCTGATTAAATTGGAAGACAACTTGCATGAGCGATAAGCAAACTCCTGAAAATGCAGTGGATTATAAAGCCACGCTAAACCTCCCAGGTACTGAATTTGCAATGAAAGCAAATCTCGCAGTACGTGAAGCGAAATGGTTGGAAGAGTGGTATGCCGACAACATTTATCAGCAGATTCGCGCGTCGCGTATTGGCAAGAAAAAATATGTGCTTCATGACGGCCCTCCTTACGCCAATGGTCAAATTCATTTAGGTCACGCGGTTAATAAAGTTTTAAAAGACATCATCATCAAAAGCCGTGTGATGGACGGTTTTGATGCGCCATACGTTCCAGGCTGGGACTGCCATGGCCTGCCGATTGAACTGAAAGTCGAAGAAAAAGTCGGCAAAGTCGGCGTTAAAGTGGATGCCTCTACGTTCCGTAAAGCCTGCCGCGAATATGCCTATACTCAAGTCGAATTACAGAAAAAAGACTTCGTGCGCATGGGCGTGTTCGGGGATTGGGACAAGCCTTACCTGACCATGAACTTCAAGCAGGAAGCGGACATTGTGCGCTCGCTTGGCGCAATTGCTAAAGCAGGCCATATCGAACCGGGCCTGAAGCCTGTGAACTGGTGTCTGGACTGCGGTTCAGCATTGGCAGAAGCTGAAGTTGAATACGAAGACAAAAAATCAGATGCGATTGATGTCGGCTTTACAGTTGTAGACCTTGCCGATTTATCTGCACGTCTAGGCGTTAGCGTTAGCGATTCGACGGATGTCGTGATCTGGACAACCACGCCTTGGACGCTGCCGGCCAACCAAGCCGTGGCGCTGCATGCAGATATTGAGTATCAATTGGTCAAAGCGCGCGGTGACGATAAAGAACCGCAAAACTTCATCTTGGCCAAAGATTTAGTTGAATCTGCGACTGAGCGTTATGGCTTCACATCGGTAGAAGTTCTTGCAGACTTCACAGGTAGCAAACTTGAAAACTTAGTGCTGCAGCATCCGCTGATTGGCGACCGTCAAGTGCCGGTGATTCTAGGTGAGCATGTGATTGCCACCAGCGGTACCGGCGCAGTGCATACGGCGCCTGGCCATGGTGTGGACGACTACAAAGTGGGCCTGCTTTACAACTTGAAAGTGGACAACCCTGTGGGCGGCAACGGCGTGTATTTGCCCACTGCGCCAATTTTTGCCGGTGAACACATCTACAAAGCCAATCCTCAAATTATTACTGCCTTGTCTGAAAGCAATAAGCTTTGGGCGCATGTGCCAATCAAACACAGCTACCCGCATTGCTGGCGCCATAAAACGCCGATTATCTTCCGTGCAACCCCGCAATGGTTCATCAGCATGGATGCGCAAGGCTTACGTCAAAATGCGTTAAACGCAATTGAAAATGACATCAGCTTCGTGCCGGATTGGGGTAAAAACCGTATTCAAGCGATGATCGAAGGTCGTCCTGACTGGTGTATCTCACGTCAACGTACATGGGGCGTGCCGATTCCATTCTTCGTGCATAAAGACACCAATGAGCTTCATCCGCGTACTCCTGAACTGATCGAAGAAGTGGCAAAGCTGATTGAACAGGAAGGCATTGACGGCTGGTATAACCGCGATGCTGCGGAATTTATCGGTGCTGATGCTGAACAATACAATGCGGTACGCGATACCCTAGACGTATGGTTCGACTCTGGTACAACCCACTATGCGGTACTGCGTGAACGTGAAGAACTCACCGACCCTGCTGACCTGTACTTAGAAGGTTCAGACCAGCACCGCGGCTGGTTCCAGTCTTCGCTTTTAACTTCTATTGCGATCAATGAACGTGCACCGTATAAAGGCTTGTTAACGCATGGCTTCGTGGTGGATGAGAAAGGCCGCAAGATGTCGAAGTCTTTGGGTAACATCATTACCCCGCAAGACATCATTAAAGACATGGGTGCAGACGGTTTACGCTTCTGGATTGCATCTGCCGACTACCGTTATGAAATGACGGCAGGTAAAGAAATCTTCAGCCGCGCATCTGACGGTTACCGCCGCATCCGTAACACGCTTCGTTTCTTGCTGGCCAACTTAAATGGCTTCAAGCCATCAACAGACGCGCTTCCTGTAGATCAATTGATCGCGCTTGATCAATACATCCTGCAGCGCGCGGCTGACGTACAGAAAACCATTCAGCAAGCCTATGAAGATATGAACTTCCATATCGTCACCAATGCCTTGACCAATTTCTGTATTAATGACTTGGGCGGTTTCTACCTCGACATCATTAAAGACCGTCAGTACACCACCAAAGCGGATTCTGCAGCGCGCCATTCTGCGCAAACAGCGCTGTATCATTTGGTTCAGGCCTTTGTGCGCTGGATGGCGCCAATCTTGAGCTTCACAGCGCAAGAAGCTTGGCCGCTGATTCCTGAGCAGTCAGAGAAATATGTCTTTACTGCGGAGTGGTATGACATTCCTGCAGCATCGGCTGCAAACGTGGTTTCTGAAGCAGAATGGCAAACCCTGATTGCTGTGAAATCTGCAGTGAACAAGCACATTGAAGCTGCGCGTAATGAGAAAACAGTCGGTTCCAACCTGTCTGCGAAAGTAGAGCTTTGGGCATCTGAAGAACTGAAAACTGTTCTTGACCGCCTAGGCGATGAGCTTCGTTTCGTCCTCATTACCTCTCAAGTGCTGGTCAACACATTTGACGCAGCGCAAGGCAATGAATCTGACCTTGAAGGTTTACGCGTAAAAGTATCGGCTGCTGACGGTGAAAAATGCGCGCGCTGCTGGCATGTTCTGCCGGATGTGAATACACATCATGAACATCCAGGCCTTTGTTCTCGTTGTATTATTAACCTTCCTACAGGTCAAGGCGAAGAGAGAAAATATGCCTAATCCGCAAGAAAAAAAGGGCTTGTTCCAATTCTACCCGCACAATTTAGTGTGGGTGGGCTTATCCATTGTTGCGATTATTTTGGATCAATGGACCAAGCATATTGCCAGCACGCATCTGAACTACGCAGATCCTGTGCCTGTACTGCCCTTTTTAAATTGGACATTACTTCATAACTATGGCGCAGCCTTTAGTTTCT
Source organism: Acinetobacter sp. CWB-B33 (assembly GCF_039655955.1). Classification (NCBI taxonomy): domain Bacteria; kingdom Pseudomonadati; phylum Pseudomonadota; class Gammaproteobacteria; order Moraxellales; family Moraxellaceae; genus Acinetobacter; species Acinetobacter sp. CWB-B33. Next base: position 7,656 of record NZ_JAGFEU010000003.1, on the reverse strand, counting down.
TGTCCGATGCCGGCGGATGGCAGCGTTATTTCTTTACTTCACTGGCAGGTTTAGTGTCTGTAATTTTTGTATTTTGGCTGATGCGTATGCCAAAAACTGTGAAGATCCTCCCGATTGCAATTGCGCTGATTTTAGGCGGCGCAATCGGCAACCTGATTGACCGCATGTCATTGGGCTATGTCGTGGACTTTATTCACGTGTATTACAACAACAGCCACTTTCCTGCTTTTAATATTGCAGACAGTGCCATTACCCTTGGCACCATCTTATTGCTGATTGATACCTTCTTCCTAGAGAAGCAGCGTATTCAACGTGCGGAAGCGCAAAAAAATGACTGATTTTATTAATCCAAACGAAGAAACCCGTATTGAAGACGGCGCCAAAGTGGAGCTTCACTTTTCGGTTGCTATTGAAAACGGCGTAGAAATTGACAATACCCGCAGCCGCGAAGAACCTGTCAGCTTAGTGATCGGTGACGGCAGCTTATTGCCTGGCTTTGAAAAAGCGCTCTTTGGCCTGCGTGCCGGCGACCGCCGCACAGTCAGCCTGCCGCCGGAAGACGCTTTTGGCCCGTGGAATGCTGAAAATGTGCAAAAATTTGATACCGTCAAATTTGATCCTGCGCCTGTAGTTGGCCATATGATTGAGTTTGAAGATAAAGCGAAGCAAAGCCTGTTTGGCGTGATTAAAACGGTCGGTGAAGACATTACCGAAGTGGACTTTAATCACCCTTTAGCCGGTAAAAACATTACCTTTGAAGTGGAAATATTCAAAGTGACGCCTGCCGGCCAGCAAGGCGTAAAACTGATGTAAAACCGCTTGCTCTAAAAAAAAGCCCTGCTTGGGCTTTTTTTTATGCCCGAATTTCGGACTTCACCTGCTGCAGATACAATTTGCTTATAGGCACGGCCTGATAAAAATCATACTTTAAAATACAGGCTGATAGATAAAATACCGAACAAGGAAAACCGATGAAAATTTATATAATTGTGGGCAGCGTGCGTGAAGGCCGGACAGCAATTAAAGTCGCCAACTGGGTCAACAGCGCAATTAAGGGTTATGGATACTCCACTATTCAAACAGAAATCGTCGATCTCAAAGAGTGGAACCTGCCCTTCTTCGCAGGCGCTCATCCGCCAATTACGGGTATTTATGATCAGCCGAAACAGCAGGAATGGGCGGATAAAATCTCTCAGGCAGATGCTGTGATCTTCATCAGCCCTGAATATAATCACGGCTACAGCCCTGCCCTGAAGAATGCACTGGACTATATTGGCAAAGAATGGGCAGGCAAGCCGGCAGCCTATATCGGGTACGGCGCAACCAACGGATCGCGCTCAATTGATCAAATCCGCCAAGTGGCAACCCAGCTGGGCTTGATTGACAGCAATGCGGTGATTGAAATCCGCGACATTTTTTCACGCAACTCTGGCGACACCTTTGAACCGAATCCATTTGATGAAAAAGGCCTTAAGGCTGCCGTCGATAAGCTCATTCAATATGTGCAATAAGATGTAATCCAGAGCTTACATGGAATGGGGAAATCACCACTTTTCACACATTGCAATTCAGCTTACATTGAATGTATGCAGAGACAGGATGTCTCGAAAGCCTAAAACAATAATCATAAGCAGGATAGACGCTGGATGCGTACGGTACGACAGGAGTTATACCGCTGGAATGAATCTAAAAAAGCCTTGGCAGGATGCCAAGGCTTTTTTATTTCTAGTCTCTAAAACTGTCTAATTAAACTGCATATTTCAACTGAAAGCGGTCTTTTAAAAACAGTATAAAATCTCGATTTTCAGTTCTGCGCGGCTTAAAAAGCTCATGTACGTTTTGGCTTACATCACCAGTGGGAAATAGACACTATTCACTTTATCTTTTTCCTTTTATATTTAACTCATACAAGACAGGATGTCTTAAGAAAATAACAATAAACAATGCAGCAGGATGCTGACAGGTACGACAGGAGTTTTACCTAGAATGAATACGGAAAAGCCTCAACAGGATGTTGAGGCTTTTTCTTTTCTAATGTGCGCATAACTGCCCTCGAATGCAATAACTTGGTTCTATACCCCATCAACGTTTCAGCAGTTGTCCGCATTTACTTACAGCGTATGCTGTGAAAACCGACTATTTTTAATACTAAAACATTTCTATTGTTAAATCATAAAGACAGGATGTCTTTTAATAAAAAGAAAAAATGCAATCAGCGGGATGCTGCAGGCAGACTGAATAAATGCCTTCTGAATGAATTCGAAAAAGCCTTGGCTTCTTGCTAAGGCTTTTTTCTATACCGCGTTTTGCAAATAAAACCAGCTGCAGCTGGTCGTAAAAGTGGCAATTCAGCAGCAAAATTTATACTGCGTGTGCAAAACTGTCCTTATAATCCAAACAGCTTTTACTAAAATAAAAACCGCAGGCCAAATATTCTTGCAATTTGACCCGCACAGTTCCATGGAATTGGACAGACAATAAAAACAACGAGAGAAAAAATATGCAGCTGCATCAGCAATTTTTGAATGAATACACCAAGGTGTTTGTCGCAAATGAGAGCCATGCTTCCTGTACCGCCTTAGCGCAATATATTGGCTCGCACCGCGAACTATTGATGCAGCAGCTGCATCAATACGGCATTTTGCTTTTCCGCGGCTTCCAGATTCACCAGCCTGAACAGTTCCACCAGCTGATAGAACAGTATTTTCAGCTGCAGCCGTGGAACTCTTTCAATCCCAATATGCCCGGCTGGGCAGCTTCTTGGATGCGAAAATACAGCGAAGGAATACTCGGTGCAGGCGATTACCGCCGCTATATTGACCGCAATACCGTACAGCTGGGGCCTGTAGAAAATTCAGTGCAGGGGCCGCATGTAGAGGGCGGGGTCCGCTCAGAACGTTCGCGGTATATTGCCTTGTTCTGCCAAGAGCCTTCCACTTATTTAGCCGAAACAGGATTCAATAATTTAGAGCAGATTTGGGATAACTTGCCAAAATCTGCTCAGGAAAAATACCTAGGCGCATGGAATCATTTTTCTTATGTCTCGGCACGTAAAATCAATGCCATCGACCATCTGCTGCTGAAGAAAAGCCCGTTCAGCATTGAAATGCGCAAAGACCGCAAAGCCAAATTAACCCTGCAGCGCTCACCGCTGGTGATCCATCATCCTGAAACCAAAAAACTGGTGCTGCAGCCCTGGGCTTTTGCCAATAATACCAATTCATTTGCGCATCAGGCGGCTCAAAGCTGTTTCGAAAACCGGGGGGAAATCCAAATTGACTCTACCGCAGACGGCATGCAGCTGACATGGGAAATTTACAATCAGCAAGGCAGCCAAATTGAATGGACCGACAGCGAAAAGCAGCAGTTTTTTAATGCGCTTTATCAGGATGCCTTGCTGCTGCAGTGGCAAAAGGGTGATGTCGCCTTAGTGGATAATGTGAAAATTGCCCACTGGCGCATGAATGGTGAACAAGGAAAACGAAAACTGATTCAAATTCAAGCGAATGTATTTAATGCCGATGATCATTACGCGGCTTAAAAAACGGCCTGAAGCGATTTAAAAAGTGATGTAAGCTTTGGCTTACATCATCTGCTGAAATCGGCGTCTAGGCAGGCTGTGCAAATCAGCTTATTCTGCAGTTATCAGGAAACAGGATGTTTCCAAAACATAACAACAAGAAAAATAATGTTAAGCACTGGGATGTGAGGTACGACAGGAGTTATACCTAATACACGAAATACGAAGAAAACCCCAACAGGATGTTGGGGTTTTCTTTTTTCATCAATGATTATTCTGCACGTCACCGCTTTTATAAGCCTTTTAAATACGCTGCAACATCATCATTACCCGCCATTTCTGCAAGCTCTAATGCCGTGTATTGCGTTTTATGCTGCACATCTGCACCTTTCTCTACCAAGAGCTTCACAACGTCTAAATAGCCATTTTCTGCTGCTGCATGCAGTGCACTATAGCCTTCTTCATCGGCAGAGTTTACGTCTGTGCCATTAGCTAGTGATTTTTCGACTTCAGCCAGTTCACCTAAAGATGACCAGTACACCAGTTCAGGCAGATGCAGTTCTTCATCGTCTTCAGGGATTGGGGAGATAGAATTAAATTGCATATATATTTCCTAACTTTCACTTAGCTTAATGAGCTTTTGATAAAGATCATTCTCCAATCGTTCCAATCCTTCACCATTTTTTAAATAGGTTAAGGCTCTATGGTGAATCATATCAGATGGGATATCATTTACACTTTGAGCCAAAGGAATAACCAATTTACCTAATGTATGAGCAATTCCTGTTTCATACATTACATTAGGATTTTTACCACTAAAATCCACAATAACTATTTTAGATTTAAAAATTAAGTCAAAGATATCTTGAATAATTGTACTATTATCCCAAATATCATCAGCCCTTAGGCATCTTAGATTAGCTCGTTCTGAAGCATTCTTAATAGCACTATAAACATTATCAAAACCTGAAAAAGGCATCATTACAGCTACAAGATCATTTTCAACGTTCGCTTCAGGTACTGTGAATACTGAAGGAGAAAAAGTGATCTTTTTTTCTGCTACTTGATTCGATACATATAACGCATCTTTATCTCCACTGCGATGATCTAAATATTCTTTAATTTTTTGTAAATTCTGAGGATTCTCTATTCGGATTGTCTTAAGAACATCAATAATACAAGCCCCATAATCCTCATCCCCCCAACTCAAACTTCTTAACAACCTTGGATGATTACTAATAATATGATCAGCATTTACTAGGAGGCCAATCTCACTCCAATCAGTAGTATCAAACTCTTTTTCTATTCTTCTCTTTAAATCTAAGATGAGTCGATTACTCTCTTCCTGACTATTCTTTGAGGTAAAATTTGAATTGTACATATAAATATTTTTGTGATTAGATTTCACTCATAATAATATACACATAAAAATAAAAAAGCCCCCTTTCGGAGGCTTTTCTTTTTAAAGAATCACAACTTAAGCTTTAGCAGGCTGCACCACTTCTACTTTGTCTGTATCAGTGTCATGCATAATCAGTGCGACCGCAATTGCAGTAATCAGTACAGGTAAACCCACAGCCATAAAGTTGAAATGCGCAGGTAAGTTCATACCCAGCAAACCGCCAATCAAAATCGGCCCTACAATCGCGCCCATACGGCCAATCGCAGAAGACCAGCCAATCCCCGTCGAACGTACTGCAAGTGGGTAGAACTGCGCCACATAGCTATACAGCAGCATTTGCGAACCAATAGACGCCGCACCTGCCAAAAACACCAAGATATAAAGCAAGAACTGATTCGACTGAAAGCCCATCAAGCTCATGACAATCGCACCCATCATACCCAAAACCATCAACACAGGTTTTAAATGGAAACGGTCCGCTAAAATACCGCCGCCGACAATACCCACTACAGCACCCACGTTCATCACCATCATGAACATCAAGCTATTGTCCATAGAGTAGCCTGCCGCCATCATGAGTTTCGGTAGCCAGCTGCTCAGCGCATACATGGTCAATAAACAAGTAAAGAACGCCAGCCAAAACAGCAATGTATTCACTGCACGGCCGCGGCGGAACAGACTCACCACGTTTGCAGCTTCAGGCACACTTTCCTGAGGCAATGAAAATGTTGTTGTCTCCGTCACTTTTACTTCAGGTGCTAAACGCTTCACAATGCTGCGCGCTTTGTCCTGCTTATTTTCTTTCACAATAAATGCCAAAGATTCAGGTAAAAATTTCCAAATTACAGGCAATAAAAATACAGGAATGCCGGCAATAAAGAACATAATCTGCCAGCCAAAATCAGGCGTAAACCATGAACCTAATAGAGCAGCCATAACACCGCCAACAGCATAGCCGCTGAACATCGTCGTCACCAGCGTACTGCGCATCTTCTGCGGTGCATATTCTGAAGTCAAAGCAACAAGGTTTGGCATCACACCACCAATGCCCAGACCTGCCAGGAATCGCAAAATAGCGAATTCTGTTGGGTTTGATGCAAAACCGCCAGCAAAGGTTAATCCGCTGAATAGCACGATGCAGATCATAATGACTTTTTTACGGCCGATTTTATCCGCCAATGAGCCGAAGAACATTGCTCCAAACATCATCCCTGCTAAAGCACAGCTTGCAAGCATACCCGCCTGCATCGCTGTTAAACCCCAGTCTTTCATTAACAACGGTAAAACAACGCCGTTAATTGCTAAATCGTAACCATCAAACAAAATAATCAATAAGCACCAAGCCACTACATTGAAGTGGAACGGGGTAAATTTCGCCTTATCGACTATAGAATTTATATCTAAGTTATCCGTCGTCATCGTTCTCATCTCCCATGAGTACTTGTCCAAATTTTTCACATGAATTTTTAAGCAAAACTCAATGTTGGCGCACTATACGCAGGCCAAAATGTATGGACAATTAGACAAATGGATAAATAAATAAAATATGCTTAAATTAATGATTTTAATAATAATTAAATATACTGTTCTTTTATCAAAATATGAGTTTCCGTGCTTATTTTTTAGTATTTAAAGTTTATATCAAACTTTAAGTATCTTTAATTTATCTACATAAATTTAAAGAAGTTTTTAACTAAAATCTATTTAAAATCAGAGTAAACCACTTTTTTAGCACTCAAAATTTGGTTTCAATTGAAACAATTTCAGATACCCAATACATTGAAACAAACCATAGGATTTTATTTGACGCTTTTTATGCTTTTTTCATACTGTGAAAGAATAGATCTTGCAACTTTTTTCCCTTCTTTTATCTGTGATTTATTTAAAATTCGATCGAAATTCTTCAAATTTAACTTAGCCTCACTATCCCCTTTTTCCGCAGCCAGAAATATCCATGCATAGGCAATAATATAATCTGTTTCTACACCTTGCCCCTGTGCATATAAAAGGCCAATTTCATTATATGCAGGAACGTAAAACTGTTCTGCAGATTTTAAATACCATAAAAGTGCCTTTTCATAATGCTGTTGAACATATTCTCCTTGCCTATACATTTGGCCTAAGAGAAATTGAGATTGTGCATCACCAGCTTTAGCTGCCCTGCTTTGATATTCCAAAGCGCGATCCATATTTTGATGAACTCCATCTCCTTTCCTTTAGCATGCATAACTGCAAGATTTGCTAGAGATGGCGCATAGCCTTGATTTGCCGACTTTTCAAATAAAATGACAGCTTTATTGAGGTCTTTTGATATTCCAAATCCTTGATAATACATACTTGCTAGATAATGCGTCGCTGCAAGATCCCCTTGACTTGATGACTCTTCAAACTCATTAAAAGCTTTTGTGTAGTCTTTTTTAGAATAAGCCATTAAACCATCATTAACATCAGCGAATACATATTGAATTCCAATGAATAGATTTAATACAAATACAATATAGCGTTTTTTGCTCATCATTTTTCTTATCGCTTACTCATTATAAATATCACTATTAAGCTTCAGGCTTCGTTCGAGCCTCTCCGCGGGCAACTATTTCCTATTTTTTTATTTCGCATAAAAAAACACCCCTAACTGCTTGAGTTAGGGGTGTTTTTCGAATAATGAGCTGGCGATGACTTACTCTCACATGGGTAACCCCACACTACCATCAGCGCTAAGAGGTTTCACTTCTGA
>NZ_JAGFEU010000002.1:0-652130 GCF_039655955.1 Acinetobacter sp. CWB-B33 | reverse complement strand
GCCGAACCAGTCGCGCATCTGCTGCTCTTGCCGCGCCTTTTTCCACCCACCTTGGTTAAACATCACTTTTTCACACTGGCCCAAGACCATCCGTTTTTTAGCCATAGCTGCCGATGAAGCCCAAGCAAACGCCAAAAAGTTTTCATCGTCGTGAATGAGCTCAGCAATATGGTCATGATCTGGGTTATGCAGTTCACCACCAATGGTCAGCCAGTTTTTAATCACCCAGTCTTTTAAATCTACGGCGGGCGCAAGCAGAATTGCTTCTTGCTCTTCCGCTCTATCAATCAAGTCCGTCGGCGGGAATGGTCTGATCTGTGCCATCTTCTAATCTCTCTAATTGGCTCTGAATCCAGCGAATCGCATAACCGGATTCAATTTGATGGGGTTCGAGACGCACCGCCCTATAGCCCATTTCCTCAGCAAAATCATATTTACAGAATGCATTAGCTATCTTTTTTCCACCACGACCAACTGACCATGGGCTGCCGGCGATTTCAATAAGAAGCCTCAACTTCACTATATAAAAATCGAATCGCCAATTTTTGGTTGATTCAAATTGAAATCTACGTTCATAGCCAATCCGGTGCTCTTCTAATTCTTGGAATAAGACCTCTTCCGCTTCTAAGTATTTTTCTTTGGCCTTTGGTAGAGGTTTAGAACGTGGCTTGGTTTTAGGTGGGCGCTTTTTGGTTTTCTGGAAGTAATCGCCTGCATTCATGTTATTTCACCCATAAAAAAGCCACTCATTTGAGTGGCCTATTTTCATCTTTAAAAGACAAATTCCAAAAAAGGAAAGAGCCTAACCAAGTGATTGGCTAGGCTCGCGAGCTTGCTATTTATAACTTGCTGACCAAGAAATATTTTTGCTTATTTTCATAAACATCACTGCCATAACAAGCTAGTTGTGGCTCTAATAACCATCGAACTAAACAACAGGAGAAATATGATGAAGTTATTCTTCAGAAAATTATGCCCATTAAAAAACCAGGCGAAAGTAATTGCTTCATCATAATTGAGTAACCTCCCTCTCAAGAAGGATATTATGTTCAATTTCAAGAATTGTTATTACTTTTATGAATATCATAGCCAGATCCAAACATAGATTTATATGATCACTTTTATTTTCAAAATAGCTCGGCTCATCAGCATTAATTTTAACACCATAAAAGCTTATATTTAGAGACTTTGAGTGTTTTCCCAGATTGTGAATTGAATTCCTTTGAGCCGCATAGAATTTTACAAGATCTATGTCTGTTTGCTCGATCTGATCAATTCCATCCTTATTATTTTGAAATTTATCCTTGAATTTATTTCTGGCAGTTGAAAGAACTTTGTCAATTTTTTCACTAGCTGAAACATAATTTCCAAATTTCTTGATAATTTCATCCGAAATTTGATCTTGGACTTCTTCTAGCCACCTTTCAATAACAGCCTTCTCCTCTTCATCTTTTATTTTATTTTTCTTATTGCTGATAATTTTCGTGACTTTCATTTTTCTACTGTCTATAACAGAAGAGACATTATTTATGTGGTCATAAATTTTAGTCATCCAATGTTCAAAAGCGCTATATGTTCCTACAATAAAATCTTGAAACAGGCTGCTATTTATGAAGTCTGTGTACATTAATTCAGGATCAAAAGTTCTATATTCCAAATCTTTAAATGCTAATGCATACGGCCACTCTAAATCCATATTAAAATTTTCATCATTAAAAACATTAGATTTTACCTCTTCAATCAACTCTTTTAATGGCCCTCTATTCTCTAAAGATGCAGAAATTTCATCAAAAATATGCCATGTTAACGCTACATTAGAAATATCAACCAAAGCTGAGAAAAATGACTTCCCACTTTCACCCTCATTCAATCCAATTGATTGACTTAAAAAATTATGATGAAAAATACAAATACCATTTAGTTTTATAAAATTTTTAATCCTATCTTTTTGATTTTTATCAAATGGATTAACCATATAGTAAATGCCTAGTATTTTATCTTCTTTTTTACCATCATTCATTTTCATGCCAGCAATTTTATTAAATAACCAACTAGTATAAAGATTGATACTGAATTATAAAACCATAGGATTACAACATAATGTGGTATGACACACTATATCCGATTCGAACCGATATTCTTTACTTTAGCGGTGCTGCTCCATCCATCTGAGCTAATGGCGTATAAAAAGAATGTGGTGATCTGCCACATCCTTGCCTGTAATTCGATATTAATCAGCTCGGCAACTGATCTACCGCTACTCACAATCACATCAACCTTACATGCACGGTCAACTTCAATTGCTTTCATTCTCTTTTAAGATCGGGTTGCCAAGCCCTAGCTAGAATTACCTAAAACAACTAGACGTGTACTCAAGGCATGTCCTACAAGCTGGTAGACTTACAGGATAATGTTGTCAAACTTCAGGCTACAAAAAGCCCGATCTATTAGTCGGGCTTTGATGAATTATTTAAACTTAGAGATAGCGTTAAGAATATATTCTGAAATGATTTAAAATATAAGTTTCTAATGAGGATAAACCGAAAAATTTCTATCAAGCCATAAGATATAAAAAAGGTTATTTTCTTTATATCCCACCATTGGTGCCTTACCCTTAAAACGAAAGGCTAAAATATTTGCATCATCAGGCACTCCTTCTGGAACTTTGACATTTAGGGATTTTCTGTTTATTTTCTCAAACCCCAACCCGTGTTTTGGCTCCTTGGCAATTGATAACCATGTCATATCACGCCTTTTAAAAAGTGACTCTGCTAATGCTTGCTTTTCATCTGGTTGACATTCAGAAAAACAATAGTTTTTCTGAATGTATCTTAATGAAAAAACAATATAACCCTCATCCTTAATTGGTACATCTGTAGAAGGCGAAATAATATTTTTCGTTGATTGGGCTACTGGTTTTTTTAATTTTCCCTTCACAATTAACCACCTAACCTATGATTCCAACTGCGTCTTAAAATAATTTTTCATATCATTTAAGGAAATAGGTTTATTTTTCCCTGCAACATAAGCATTTTTCCACGGGGATTCTTCATGCGTCATATTTCTAAGACGCCAAGCAGAAAATTGGCCATATGACTCAATAACTTCATCTAAAAGTTCAAACTGCTCACGTGTGAACAAATCTAAATTGATATCAGCAGGTGGTTCAACAATGTTATCTCCAGCTTTTTTAAAATAATGATACAGATCCTCTACAACAGGTCCATGGAGCCAAGCTTGAATTTCTTCATTAAATAAATTCTGATCAAACATTGCAAGATGAAAACCTTGACAATAGTAAACTAACTTTTGGAGCTTTAAAGGTGTTATTCCCTCGCTACCTTCAAATCGATCATCGAGCCATAATATATAGTTAGCAACATCTAAGGCAGTTACTAATTTAACTGGAGTAGTGTTAGACATTTTTAGCTCCTCAACAAACGGAATAAAAAAATTCTATTCCTGAATGTTTTTAATATATAAAAACACTTTGTTCGATACCATTTCAATTTGAAATTGCTTGAAACAAAGAGTTGAAGCAAAAGTAGCATATTAGGTGCAAATGTCAATTTAGGTTCAGATTATTTTACGAAATTCAAAGTATGATGATGTACTATAAAAAAAGCCCATCAAATGATGAGCTTTTTAAGAAAATGGTGCGACAGGCGGGTTCGAACCGCCAACTGGTTCTTTTAGATAAATCCTACAGTCCTATTTTTGCATCTTAGAGCCCTACTGCCGCATTAGCCAGTTGTAACCACGGGTTAAAAAATTTTTCATACTTGTACTACCTTTTAATTCATGAAGAAGCTGCAATTTAATGACAATATATTCTATCGTTGATAGAAGTGATGCGTATTGCAGTAGGGCTCTAAGAATATAGCGTATTGTTAGTTCTGAAGGCATGTCTATGAGACCGACTGTCAAGCCAAGAAAGCCAACATAGACACACACTAAACTTGTTTGGTCTCGGATAAACCGTAATACGACCAGTATAGTGAAACTATATCCTAGTTATCAGAATAATGATAGCCCCTAAGCTCTTAATTCCTTGAAAGTATTTTTTCGATATTTTTCAATAGCCTCTGATGCCTCTTTGATTGCCATCTCTAAAGCAATCACCATTAGGTTTTCATAAGGCTTCCATGTAAAACGGTACGCATTCAATGTCATTTGGTGCGATTTAATCCCCGCATAATGCAGCCGGCCTGCAGCAGTATAGAAGCCTTCAAGCTCAGGATTTACCGCAAAATCCATAACCATGCGTGCCACCAGCCATGACAAGTGGTAAATCGCAACATGCTCAGGTTCACGCTTCTTGTCTTGATGCGCTGCATTCATCATGATTTTAGCTAAATGATTGCGCACAAACTCATAATCACCTTTAGATGCTTCACCAAAGATGATGATTGAAGTGATCGACTTCGCCAGCTGGCTATTCATCGCCGCAATTACTCCAAGCCGATCTTGATAATCAATTGGCTTCTCCCCAGTACTATGACCTTCGTCACCAAATTGTGGCGACTTGGCTGTAATGCCCTTTGTTAGCCATTCAAAGTGTTCAAATTTCTCTGCTGCAACTGCATTCATACCCTGCCCTCAAACTTCTTTAATATCGATGTCGTGTACTGTTTTCATCAAGTGTTTCTTATTGCGATAACTCGCCAACTTCCGCGTTATCGCCGACTTCACATCCTCAACAATCAGCTTCCCATTGCTCAGGTATGTGAAATCCGCGAAGTATCTCAATTCAGGTTTTGCCCTTTTCTCCCCCTCCAGTTTCACTTTGGGCGCCAGAACAAATTTGACCTGACACTTAAGCTCTGAAATTTCACCCCGCTGCATTAACGCTGTAAGCTCGATGTAGCGCTTGTATTCTTTGACGCTATCGAACTTCATTCCGTCCTTTTCAATGCGCTGTGCGTTGTATTTAGAGCGCCCTGACTTGGTTTTAGTCTTGGGCGCAAATTGTTTGTGATACTCAGCGAGTGGGATGCTTGACACTGTCACCTCGCATAATCTTTTCTAAATCTTTCACAAGATTGTCTGTGTCACCACCCTCACTAGAGAATCCGTAACAACCATCCTTTGCTTCATTAATAACTCCTAAAACCTCATTCAGCTGAACAACTGCCTTCTGATATTCATGTTCCAAATGGCTTAGTGTGTTTTGATTCTTTGCATTAATTCTCTGCAGCTCATCCATCTTGACTTGCTGAAAATCCCAAGCCATTTTGGAGACCTTGTGTTCATTACCAAGGAAATAAATAGTTTTCCCATTTTCATTTAGGCTTTTAAACCATTGCTCGTGTTCACTCATCCCTTCACCCCAAATAACTGTTTTGCTTTTTCTGTAGCTTTAAATTTGTAGATCGTGGTTTTCTCCAAATACCCGCAACTCACCAAATCATTTAGACAGGCTCTTGCTGTCATGCGCGTTGTTTCTAAAACTGAATCCAAAACATCAGTTACTGTAATTTCACAACCTGCATGCACAATGAAAACCAAAACATCTAGCCGCTTCTCAAAAGAATTTCTGGCGCGGTCACGGTCTGATTTAGGTGTTTTGAAAATCATGCCGCACCTCGATAAGCAAGTTCGTGTTTGAAATTGGCTTCAACCAATGCACGCGACATGTATGGACTTACAGAATTTCCAACCATTCTGTTTTGCTCAGTCTTAGTCAGTCTGATTTCATTTCCGTGGTCATCGATGCCACGGTCATACACATATGAATCCGGAAACCCTTGCGCTTTAAATAACTCGACAGGTTGCAGCATGCGGAAGCCAATATCAGTAATTTGGTATTGCTGATGATTAACTGTCACAAGCCCAAAACGGTCGCGGGTCGGGATTGTCCGCAAAGGCTCAGTTAATGAATTGCCATCCTTCTCATTTCCGTAATAAGCAATCAAAAATGCTCTTACTTCAGCAAAATGCCCGCCGCTGCTGGTAATGGTATGCAAAGGCTCATCTACCCCCTGCCCAATACAGTTATTTCTTAATTTTGATAAGTAACTGACAATGATTGCATGATGGCCACCTTTGACTTGTGCGCAGATCGTTCGCAAAGGTGAATCAGCTGGCATCGATCGTGGGCTGGAAGCATTTGCACATTCAGTCATTACTGGTGCAACCAAGTCAGATTCTGAATCCGCTTTTGGCGTTAAAGGAACGATAAAAGGATTTTCAGAATTTATTACAAACTTATCCAAGCCTTTAGCAATTCGAGTCATAGTTGCCGGCTTTAATGGTCTGCTTCGATTAAAAATACTCGGACACTCAATACTCCAATCAATGCACTCTGCAGCTGTACGCCAAGGTTTTAGCTTCCCATTTTTAGCATCAATCAACACTGGATCCGCATGAGTCATATCGGGCCATTGAATTTTTAACCCATCCCTGCGCGCTATTAAGAAAAAGCGCTCTCTGATTGTAGGTGCACCAAAATTACAGGCTCTTAGAGTCTTAGTCTCAACTTCATAACCCAGTTCTGTAAGCTGCTTAAGCCATTTTCGATATGTTTGGCCCACTTTAGACTTAACTGGTTTGCCCCTTCGTAATGGTCCCCATGTCTGAAACTCAACAACATTTTCAAGCATGATGACGCGCGGTCGGGTTTTTGCAGCCCATCTCAACCCAACCCAGGCTAAACCACGGATTTTTTTATCTAAAGGTTTACCGCCTTTCGCTTTAGAGAAATGCTTACAATCTGGTGATAACCATACAAGACCGACAGGCTGATTGCCGGTGACTTCAATTGGATCGATATCCCAAACGCTTTCGCAGTAATGCTTAGTTTCTGGATGGTTTATGCGATGCATTGCGAGTGCTTTAGGATCATGGTTGATTGCGATATCAACTGGGCGCCCAAATGCCTGCTCAAGACCCGTGCTGGTGCCTCCGCCGCCGGCAAAGTTATCAACGATTAATTCATGGGGAAGAAATGACATGTTCACGCCCCACCCCCTAATATGCGGTTGAAGCCATTCGAAGTCATAGCGCGATATTCATCTGGATTATCAAACGGATCTGGCCAATAGTTATCGACTGGCTTTTGTTTTTGGGGTTGCAGCTTTTGAGGCTTTGAAGCCGTGCGATTTTTTACATTTAGCTTTTTCTTGAGTTCTTCAAGGTGCTTCTGTGCTTCCCCATTGGCAACACAAACCCGATTGGGTTCTTGGTCATTAGTGACTACTTGAAGTACCGCTTCGTAGACGTCATCCGCCTCATTACGCTCTTTAGCTTCGGTGATAATGCGCTTATAAACACTGCAAAAAACTTTATAGATCGTATCGGATGAACCAAGATAGCTATATGGTTTAATCACCTCATCAAATGCTTGCTTGGCAAACTTATTTATTTCATGAGAGCGGTTATTTTTTTCATACATAAGCGCCTGCAACCAAGCTTCATCACAGCTTTGGTATTCATAACCACCCAAACACCACTTCTTGAATTCAGGAATTGATGGCGGCCATTCCGCTGTGTCTAATCGTTTAAGCCCGCGAAGAAATTGCTCATAAGTTAAATCAGATAATTTTTCGACAAGCTTCTCAATCACTTGCCCTTTTTTCAGACCTGACCACTGATCTGTGAATTTTTTACCATACATAAGAAGCATATCTTCAACCAGCTTACGCGCATCTTGTTCACAGAATTGCTGCACAATATGTGGTTGTTGGTGTTGAGCTAATTCATTACGCATATTTAGTGCCCTCCACTTCGTGAACATCACGGATCGATGGAGCAGAGTTTTCATTGCAAATTTCACTCATCCATTCACCAACTTCGTTATGAGTTCGGCTACCCGCATTTGAATAATTTTTTTGTTTTTGAGGGGTATGTTTTGATTCACGCTTACGGCGTGCTTCGTCCTTGTTATTCTGAATCCAGGCAAACCATTTCACCAACCAGAGACTAGGCGTGTTTCTAGCTTCATTGCCTTTGGCGCAAAAGAAATCACCAAAATTTGTAAACATAGAAATCAAATCTTGATCTTCGATTTCAGAAAATCTTTGTTTTCCTAAAGTGATGAAATCATTCTGCAACGGGTATTGATTTACGCATTCGAGAATTGAATATCGCTTATGGTCCTCAGGTTTGTATTGTGAAAACTGAATTGCTGGCAATGGAAAATTTTCCTCACACGATTTACTACTACAATTCTGTTCTTGCTCTTGTTCCTGCTCTTGTTCTTGTTCTTGGCTTCGGAGGGGGTCACAAGGGGCTTCAGAGGGGCTTGTATTGCTCGTAATTGGACCACGCTTATTTGACATACAAAATGCATGAGAATATTTATCGTAAAATGCTGATAAAAAAGGATTATCAGGTAATGAATCATAGTCCTTTTGAACACCCTTGCAGCGGTTATCTGCAGGCTTTAACTCTTCAGCCACTTGAAAGCGTGCCATTTCATACACCCAAACAACCTCTGAGTCTTGATCGTAAGCACAAAACCCAGCTTCACAGGCACTTTGTAGCCCCTTCAAAGCCCCTTCCAGGGTGAGTCCAGTTTCATGGGCAATATACATAGTTGGCATGTAGTACAACCCAAGCATATTGGCATGAGGATTCGTGATTAAGTAAAGAGAAACCATTAATGCTTCAGGATTCTTTTTTAGCTGCTTTCCTGTTTTACCCACCCAAAAATGAGGTGAAACTTTTGCATAATCACGCATGAGAGATTACCTCCTTTAAAGGGGCTTGCAAGGGGCTATCGAGGTCTGTAAATTGATCAAAATCAACCAGGAAACCAATAAAATGACTCTTCTTAAAAAACGTGAAGCTTTGGATATTTTTATAAATAACAACAACACCATTTCGATAATGCACCCAGATGTTGAGGATCTTGAGTCTGGTAAGAGTAAGGATGTTATAATTACAATACTTCCAGAAGATATTGATCTTGTTGTATCTGAGCTTCTTAGACTCCAAAAGCAATACTATGAACAAGTTCAGGAAGAGCTTGAGAACGAATAATTGGTTCATTTTGACTCTCCACCCAATTTGACTAAGCCGCGCTTTTCCAACTGGCGAATTATTCTCGGCTCGACAAATTCGTTGTTGATTTTGTAACGTGTGCGCGATTTCTCTTTGACCTGAAATAGCCTGGTGCCATCTTGCATTTGCCGGCGGATGGCAATGGCCAGCCCCCCCCATTTTGGACGTATGTTCCAGTACAAAATATGCTTCTTGCGCTTCAATGGCCTCGTTCATTTTTGATAAAAGCATTGCAGCTAATTCTTTTGCTGTGTAGATACGCACAGGCTCAAGCAATGGTATTGCTGTTTCAATTGGCATTTGAGATTGTGTTGACTTCATGACACCTCTCCCAAACTTTGCTCAGCAAGTGTTAAACGACGCTTAGCGTTAAGCTCAGCAACACTTGCTGATCGAATCAAATGATTCAAAGCAAAGTTTCTGTTCCCATCCAGCAGCACACTATTCCCCTGCACTTTATGCACAGTCATCAGATCATCTGGTTTCAAGACATCAACAAAAACAACAACATCACCGGCTAAAAAGTCGGAATTGTCATTTGTAGGTTGTTGTGTTAAATTTGTACTCATATTCAATCCCTCAAGATTCGAATTGCTAAAAGCCTGAGTTCTGACCTCAGGCTTTTTTTATTTAAATAAGATGCGCATGTAGTCGGGCGAACTAAAAGAATTACTAAGAAATACCCGTGTAGCCTCTGCCACTTCAGGCGAGCAATACACATCATTAGCGTTCACAACCTTTAGTCCAATAACGCTCAATAATCCGCTTAAAAGCTCAATGTCTGTCAAGTCATTGGATTTCTTGTCATTTTTCATGCGTGAAAGCGTACTTGCATCCACTCCCAATTGTTCAGCAACTTTGCTTTGATTGCTTGAGTTGAGCGCTCTCAATATGAGCGATGCGTCATTGATGGCGCTTGCAGGTAATTCAATTGATACTTTGCTCATGGTTTTCCTTAAGCAGCACTTTCGTTTTGGGTATTTGGACTTAAGAATAAGTGTGGATACTGAAGTTTTACCTTTGCTGGTATCCCACGCGTCATCCAGTTCTGTACTCGTTGCTTATCTTTATAACCAAGCAGCTCAGCCACTTTCGTTGAGCCACCAAGCTTCAAAAGAGTTTCTTTGTCAGCTTTGATTGACATATTAGCCCCTAATAAACATTTGTTTAAAACATAGTAAACGGTGTGTTTACTAGAGTCAAATCATTTGTTTAACACAAAATGTTTACTTTTATAGATAATGAGAAATAAATGTTTACTGAATCAATGGATGTTGAAATGAAACCTGAAAATGCACCGCATGATTCCGTGATACGGTTGCTAGAAGCCAGCGGATTAACACAAGAAGAAACTGCTAAGGCTATGGATGAATCTCCACAAACAATTACAAATTGGAAGAAGCGTGGAGTATCTAAAGCGGGTGCGCTTAAAGCAGCAGCTAGTTTTGGTGTTTCAGCTAATTGGATTCTTTCAGGTGAAGGAGAAAAATTTAATACCAGTGTTACTAAAGTGTCTGAGTGGGATGGAGATACACCTATTGATGATGATGAGGTGGAAATTCCTTTTTATAAAGAGACTCTTGTGTCTTGTGGATCTGGGTCACTTGTTGAAATTATTGGAAATGAAACACGCAAACTAAGGTTGAGTAAGTCGACCTTGCGTCAATATGGTGTAGAAAGCAATAACGCTTATGCACTCACGGCGTTTGGCGACTCAATGACACCAATTATTAATAATGGCGCAACCGTATATGTTGACGTTGGGCGCACAAATATAATTGATGGGAAAATTTACGCTATCAATCATGGCGGGCTATTTAAGTTTAAGTATCTATATCGCATGCCAAAAGGTGGTGTACGCATCGTTAGTGCTAATAAAGATGAGTACCCTGAAGAAATATTGACTGCAGAAGACATAATGGATCAGGATTTTTGTGTTGTAGCTTATGCATTCAATGTTCAAAATCCTCTGCCATAAACACCTTGTTTTTTAAAAGACCACTTTTTAGTGGTCTTTTTTTTGTTTTGTTTAGTTTGCGGAAAACACAATAGTACACATTTGTTTATTTTTCTTCTTGACTGATGTAAACACTATGTTTACCATAAACCTCGCAAACAACAAAAAGCCCCGAAATCTGACAGGACGCGGGGCTAATTGAACACAACGAGGCAATTATGACTAAAACCTTAAATCCTTTCAATAGTTTTGCTGTAACTGCTGTGGCGGCCAGCTTAACTATCGGTGCAATTGCATTCGCATATAGCCCTGAACAAGCAATGCCACAGGCTCATATCACCCCCATTTATGAAGCGGTTGCGGCTATGCAATTCAACACAGCCAATTCAGGCACTGCAGTTGTCCGCTTAGACGGCTTTACCCTAGACGTCAGCTTCGACTTCGAACGCATCGATGACTCATACGGCGTACCCGGCAGCGAATTCACCAATGCCGAAATCACAAATCTATCTGTAGACAAAGTCATGGATACATCTGGCTATCCAATCCGCGACTTTACAGACTTCAATGACCATCTCAGCATCAACCAAATGCTGGTGGCTCACATGCTCCAATACAAACTGCTGGAGGCTGCTTAATGAATTCTAATAAAAAACCATTCCGCGAAGATTTAGGTATTGATGATGCCGGCTTCCACCGCATTTTCATGGCTCATGAAACTTATTGCGTAAAAGACAATGTCATTTACAAACTGACTGCTACTGGCGAACTCAACCGCGTAGATGAAGCCACACTCTCAGCAAAGTCTTGGATCCGCCGCAATGTGAATGAAGTGCTGGGCGCTCAGAAGATCACTGCCCGCTTCATCTGCCGCGTAAACCATGGCTATAAGGTGGATGTGAATGGTGCCGAATACATCATTAAGGTTTCTGCAGACTTTTCCAAAGGCTTCGACCGCAACGTATTTGAAAAGAATGCCCCGGTTTTCTCCTGGATAAATTGCGTAGTGGTAGTTGAAAACGGCATGCATAGAGCCGCTCCAGCAGATCTGGTCAATTCTCTGCCATTTCAAACTGCAGTTAAAAGTGTCGTGAACCCGCAGCGCAAGTTGGACCGTGTGACCCGTCACCGCAGCTTTACGCGCTGGAACTCACGCCATGAATGTGAGCAGTACAAGATTGCAAAACACAATACCGATGCCTCTGGCACGTCGTTTAAGTGATTGATGCAGCTTAAAACCAATAATGAATTGTGAGTAATGAATAATGAGTATTGCAACCTTAATTTTAGGCCAGTCAGGCACTGGCAAATCTACCAGTTTACGCAACCTGAATCCCCAGCATGTATTGCTAATTCAGGTAATCAAAAAACCGTTGCCATTCCGCTCTGCTGATTGGACATACATAACACCAGAGAACAAGCAAGGTTCTGTTCTGGTGTCAGATAACCCGCAATTTATCATCAATGTGATTAATGGCTCTAAGCGCCCAATCATCATTATTGATGACTTCCAGTATGTGATGGCGAATGAATTTATGCGTCGAAGTGCAGAGAGAAGCTTTGACAAGTTCACTGAAATCGGGCGCAACGCATGGGATGTTTTTAATGGGGCCATTGGCGCTCATGACCACAAGCGGGTTTACATCCTAAGCCACACAGAGGAAGACAACCAAGGTAAAACCAAAATTAAAACCATTGGGAAAATGCTGGACGAAAAAATCACTCTTGAGGGCATGGTCACAATTTGCCTGCAGACCTCCGTGATCAATGATCAATATGTTTTCCAGACCAAAAATAACGGCACATCAACAGTCAAAGCCCCAATGGGCCTCTTTAGTGAAGATCACATTGACAACGATTTAAATGAAGTGGATGTGGCTATTTGTGAATTTTACGGCATTCCAAACCCACAAATTAAGCCACAAAACCAACAGCAGCAAACAGCTTAAACCCTATTAATTTTTTGGAGCATCACTATGACTCAGCAATACAAACAATTTGGCTTTAACCCTGAATCAGCAAAACAAGCGGACAGCAGCGCACGTATCGAAGAGCCTGGCAAATACGTTGGTGTGATTAAACACATGGAATTTGTGACCGCCAATACCGGCACAACAGGCTTTGAAATTGAATTTGAAACTGATTTAAAGCAATCAGCCTCTATGACAATTTGGACTGAAAAATCTGATGGTACAGCACTTGGCGGAGTTCATAAAATTAATGCCCTTCTTGCTTGTGTGGGTGCCAAAGGCTTAACCCCAACGGGTCAGCAACTTGAAAAGTACGATCATGCGGCTAAAGGCCATGTTATGAAAAATTGTGTGGTTGCACCTGAGGTTGCGGGAAAACGTGTGGGCCTATTGTTACAGCGCGAAAATTACCAAAATGATAATGGTGATTGGAAATATCAAATGAATTTCTTCTCATGCTTTCAGGCCCAAAGCGAACTTATGGCTAAAGAGGTTTTGGATCGCAAAACAACACCAGAGGCACTGCCAAAATCACTTGCTTCACTCATGTCAAATCCCATCACTACGCGCAAGCCTAAAAACAACAATGGCGGCTACCAACAAAACAATGGTGGTGGATATAACAACAATAACCAGGGTTTTAATCAAAACAATGGTTACAACCAAGGTGGATTTAATGGGCATTACGATGATGTGCCTCCGATCTTGGATCAGGGTTATGACAACGGTCTTCCATACTAATAAATAACAAATTTGTGTATCTAGCTCCTAGGGTTAGATACACATGGAGAATATAACAATGAACCCTATTCTTTCAGGTACCGAAGCTTTTAATGCAATGATGGCTGGCAAACAAGTATTGTGCCGTCTGGCAGGCCAAACGGTAGATTTTGATGATCTTGATCAATTCCCTGCGACTATCTTTGCGCTGCCTGATTATGAATTTTGTATTAAGCGAGAAATGCTGACCTTGGCTGGGATTCAATTTACAAAGCCAGCAGAGCCACATGATTTGGAAACTGGGCAAGAAATTTTTATTGTCATGCCAACATGCATTTTGCGCACTACATATGATCATGAGCATGGTGATATTTGCTTAAGCGTGGCTAATGGCTTTGCTCAACTTGATATTGATAATGCAAAACTCCAGCTTCAGGCGTTCGGCAAAACCTTTGGCAATATGATCACTGAAATCGAAGTAAAGGACGGGTTTAACGATAAGCCAAAGAAACGTCCGCGCAAAACTAAAACAGTAGATCCAGTGAACATTCAAGGTGCAACTTTGAATGATGCCGCAGCGCCAACTGAAACCAAGCCTGCAGCCCGAACCGCTTTCTCTATTGAAGATGTAGCTGAGATCAAAACTGATCCCGTACAAATCATTGAAGAATTCACGGCGAGGATTAATGCATGCACTTCTACTGAAGCTGTTCTGGGGCTGCGCCCAGTATTTTTTGCAAACGGTCATCTTGAGCGTGAAGATCAGCAGCACTTGTGCAGACTGACTGAAGCTAAATTGCTTGAACTTGATCCTGAGCAATATGCATCTAATCCTGAGCCAGAAGAATTAAGTGTTGAAGAACTTCAGCGTCTGCAGATTGAAGCAGAAAAGTTAGTTACTGATAATAAGTTAGCTGATGAAGCTGAACTTGAATATCAGAAACTTCTTAACGATCTACTGCAGCGCGCAGCCAATGCGGCATTGCCAGCAGAGGCCACTGCCCTGACTGGTTATACCAAATCTTGGAGTGAAACGCAGCGTAAGCCCCTGCTTGATGCAATTCATAAGCGCTTAAATGAACTTGAATCAACGAATGCCGGAAATGAAGAAAAGCCGCCGCTCATTCTGAGCCAAATCGAAACAGCTGCAGATTTGACCACCTTAGATTGCTTGGAAATTGAAATTTCCGGCAGGCATGTCGGTATACAGCCGCTATTAACCAAGGCTTTAAACAAGCGCCGCGCCGAGCTGGAATCACAAGGCAGTGAGGTGGCTTCATGAGTTATCAATATTCATCAATTACCCGTGTGCTGATTATTCAGCACAACGGGCGGGTTAAAAGTTATCGCAATATCAACCTGTATGGGATTGAGGATTGTATTCAAGAATTTGTGAATAGTTGGATGGCATGATGGAAACTTTAGAGCAAAAAATAGAAATCAACTTAACTCAATTTGAAGGCACCTCTGACGAAATTGCTGAACAAATTTTTAAAGCTGTTATTTATCCAATGTTGCAGCAGATGAATAAGCAAGATAAGGAATCAGCGAGGATATTCGCTTTCTCAATTATGTGGTTAGGCATGGGCCAATATGCTCAGTTTTTCCCAACTGATGGCGCCAAAAAATCAATTAACTTTTCGGTTGGAAAATTGATTGAAGTACTTAAAAAACAACGCGGCGAATTAAAGGTTTAGGTGAAGTTATGAGCAGTTTAAGTGATTTAAGGACCCACCTTTTTAGTCAGTTAGACAGATTAGGTAAAGCCGATAAAGAAAACCTTCAAGACGAAATTGCACGATCTGAAGCTATACGAGGTGTAAGTGATCAAATTATTAAAGCTCATGATACGCAGTTAAAAGCTGTTGCATTGGTAGCCACCTATAAAGGTATGGGAGAAGAACAAAAACCCGCTGTAATACCTGGATCTTATTTAGAAATTGAAGGTAAAAAATGATTTCAACAATTACATCAGAGCAAAGATTGTTTTTACAAAACACGACTCATCTAACAAGACGAGACCAAACGCGAGCATTTAATGAAAGGTTTTCTGAAAATAAGTCTGTGAATAGCATCAAACTTTACTGCAATAGAAATGGCATACATACAGGAAGAACAGGCCATTTCCCAAAAGGCCGAATACCTTTAAATAAAGGTAAAAAGAATGGACCTTGTCCTCATGCGAAACCAATAGGCTATGAGATTGTAGGTCCAGATGGGTATATTTTGATTAAAACATTAGAAGGTTGGGTATTTAAAAGCCGATATATTTGGGAGCAGCATAATGGCCAGATTCCTAAAGACCATCAAATTATTTTCAAAAATGGAAATTCTAAAGATACAAACATAGAAAACCTACTGATGGTTAAACGCAAGGTGTTGCTTCACTCTAATAGGGTGTATTCAAAAGTTCGTAATTCTGAAAATGGAGAAATTATTTTCCTTCTTTCCGAACTAAAACTTAAGGAATTGGAGTTAAGCCAATGACCAACCTATCCCCTGCTGAAATCGAACTTTTAGAAGAATTCCGCGAAGATCTGGCGCCACGGCATGTATCCGGAATGTTTTATACGGCAACATTGCCGGCGGAATTGGTCACATTGTTATACAAGCTTATAGATGAAAAATTGGCTGCGGCAGATGGGTTGCCAGCGGCTGTGAAGCGTAGTTTGAAGGAGGTGTCTTGATGGAGATTGATCGTCGCGTAAGAGCAAGAGAATTTATGCAGCTTCTTTCAATTAAAAAGGATAAGTTTTACAATAAAGTCAAATTGGGTGAGATTGAACAACCGGTTCGAGTAAATAAGAAAGATGTCTACTGGCATGAGTCTTATGTGAAGCAAAAAGTTGAAGAATTTAAACCCGTAGATTTAGCCTGCTCATAGCAGGCTTTATTATACCTATTGATTTCACAAAAACGGGTAACCTTACGGGTAATTTTAATATTCAATCAATTATAAATAATATAAAACAATAACTTAAATTAATAATATGCATTTGCAATTAAAATATTCACTTCATAAATCTCATGACTAAAAAAATGACTGATCAGAACTTTTCGTTGAAAAATATCAGGAATTATATATATTCAACGTTCAATATCCATCATAAATGTGTGATTTTAAAATGATTAAAACTATATCATTTCGCAGCTTATTAGGTTTAGGTTTTGCTGCAGTTTTTTCTCAGGCTGTCATTGCCGATGAGGGGTTAACGCAAGCTGAAGCAAACACAATCGTGAAGGAAGATATTGCTTCTGCTCAAGTCATGGCGGAAGTCTGCCCTGCTGTGATTGGCAAAAATGCTAAATTTGATGGCAACATCAAATTGCTGGTTCAAAGCTATTTAGCTGATTATTCAGATAAATCGATGACATATGAAAGCATTCAGTCCGACAGCGAATATAAAGCGGTCTTAAACGAAGCGCGCGAAACGGCCAAAGAAACTACTGCAGATGAGCAAAAATCTGTCTGCGATGACGTTTTAAATTATCAAGCTTAAATTCATCGCCAGTAAAAAGAGGATAATGTTGCACACATTGTCCTCTTTTATTTCACAATTGCCTCGTTTTTCAACAGCTTCAATACAAATAGGGACTTTCATTTATAAAAAATAGATTTAATCTAAGCCTATTGCTTCATTGTATTGAAATATTCAGGTTGTTTTTAAATGAAAAAAGTCTTGCTTAAAACCCTTTCAGCATTCTCTCTTTCTGCCTTTGCTTTTACTGCGGGCGCGGCTTTTGCCGCCGATGAAAAAATTGAAGTCACGCCTACACCGCAAGTGACCAACCAAGAACTTGCTGCAATTTATGTTTTATCCGAAATTTGCCCTAAACTTGTCAATGATCAGGATAAATTTAATCAAGGCTATGCCAAACTTGCTAAAGAGTATTTGCCAAATGAAAAATCGCCTGTTGCCGCTTTAGAAAAGCTCAGCAAGCAGAAAAGTTTTGGCAAAATTTTAGATGAAGCGCAAAATGACGCCAAGAAAGCAGGCAAAGCAAAAAATACAGAAATTTGCCAAGAGCTCAGCACTTACGCAAATTAATTTCACTTGGTTACAATACTTTTAAAATAAGCCATTTTCACCCATAGAAGTCGGCCTAGCTTTGGCCTAAAATGCTAGGCTCTTCGCGCTTATAACAAGTTATTGGAACCACCCAGAATGACCCAAAAAACCGCTCTTGCCGCATTACTGCTCGTCCCTAGTTTTTCTTTCGCGGCAACTGTCCTATCTGCACCCCCAGAATTGAATAATAAATCTTATGTGCTGATGGACTATGAAACAGGGCAAATCCTTGCTTCAAAAAATGAAAATGAAAAATTGGCGCCTGCTTCAATGACGAAGATGATGACCAGTTACATCATTGAACAAAAGCTATTAAGCGGTGATTTAACCGAAAATGAAAAAGTGCGCATGAATGAATCTGCATGGTGCCGCGGCAGCAGCACAGAGTCATGCATGTATGTGCCATTGAACGGTACAGCAACAGCGCTTGAAATGCTTCGCGGCATTATCATTCAGTCAGGCAATGATGCATCTAAAGCCATGGCGGAACACATTGCCGGCAATGAAGGCACCTTTGCCCACATGATGAATCAGGAAGCTAAGCGTATTGGCATGGTGAATACTCAATTCATCAACTCTACAGGCATGCCTGCGGAAGGACACTACTCTACTGCAAAAGACATGGCAACGCTTGCACAGCACATCATCCATGACAGCTCAAAGTACTACCCAATCTACTCTGAAAAAGAATTTGCGTTTAACGGCATTAAACAAGGCAACCGTAATGCCCTGCTTTATACAGACCCAAGTGTTGACGGTTTAAAAACAGGTCATACCGACGAAGCTGGCTACTGCTTAACGACTTCTGCCAAACGCGGCCCATTGCGCTTAATTTCAGTGATCTTTGGTGCGCCAAGCATGAACGAGCGCGCATCTCAAACGCGTGAAATTTTAGCTTGGGGTTATGCAAACTTTGAAACAGTAAAAGTGCAACCAGCGAATCAAGTATTAGCAAAAGCAAAAGTTTGGTACGGTAAAGAAAGCGATGTGCAAATTGGCTTGCCTGAAAACTTTAACGTAACCATGCCTAAAGGCGATGCGAACGCTATCAAAACTCAATTGGTTGTTCAGCCTAAATTGACTGCACCTTTAAAACAAGGCCAAGTGGTGGGTAAATACGTTGCGACATTAAACGGCAAAGTGATTGCAGAAAAACCGCTTGTAGCGCTTAAACCTGTAGAAGAAGCGGGTTTCTTTGCAAAAATGATTGATCACATCAAACAATTCTTTGCGAACTTGTTCTAAAATTTTCGAGCGCTGATTTTTTTCGGCTTAGACTAAAGCATCCCAGCCTCGGTTCGGATGCTTTTTTATTTTATACTCCTGCTATTTAAAGTTTTACGATGGACCGTCATGAAAAAGAATATCCGCCCCTATTTAGAACATCATCCTAAAATTGATTCAACCTGCTATATCGATGAGATGTCTGTGGTGATTGGTGAAGTGGCTTTGGCGGAAAACGTTTCGGTCTGGCCTTTTGCAGTGATCCGCGGTGACGTCAATCATATTCATATTGGCCGCAATTCCAATGTGCAAGA
This sequence comes from Acinetobacter sp. CWB-B33, assembly GCF_039655955.1. NCBI lineage: Bacteria > Pseudomonadati > Pseudomonadota > Gammaproteobacteria > Moraxellales > Moraxellaceae > Acinetobacter > Acinetobacter sp. CWB-B33. The sequence continues at coordinate 632,872 of NZ_JAGFEU010000002.1, read as the reverse complement.
TCACGCCATGCTGCATGTCAGTCATAAAAAAGCCGATAAGCCTGAAGGCTCGCCGCTGATTATTGGTGAAGATGTGACAATTGGCCATCATGTCAAACTGCACGGCTGCACCATTGGCAACCGCGTGCTGGTCGGCATCAGTACGATTATTTTAGATGATGCCATTATTGAAGATGACGTAATGATTGGCGCAGGTTCACTGGTTCCGCCGCGCAAGCGCTTAGAAAGCGGTTATTTATATGTGGGCACTCCTGTACAAAAAGTCCGTCCTTTAACCGATAAAGAAAAAGAATTTTTACCGTATTCGGCACTGCATTATGTGAAGGTGGCGAATAATTATTTAGATCAAAATTAATCATTCACACTTTTCTTATTTTCATCCTTTTTATAAGCTCATTTAATAGGCCTTGTCTATATAGACAAATATTGACTCAAATTCCGAGTAATTTTTAATGCTGCATAAATTTAATACGTCACAATTTATAAAAATTCTTTTCACAGGAATGATTTTATCTTCAACCACTGCTTTTGCTGATGAAACTCGATGCAAAAAAGATTATGGCAGCGTTATTTCTAAAGAAATGACACAAATGAGCACCGCTTTAAATAGTGGCAATTATCAATATATTGCAGACAAGTCAGATTCGTCCATCATTGAGCTTGCAGGCGGCCAGGAAAACTATAATGCCATGCTCGTACTTGCAGCTGACTCCTTAAAGAAAGGCAATATCCACGTTGAAAAAGTCGATATTCAGCCGCCGCAAAATAGTTATATTTTTGGAAAAAAAGAGTTTTGTGTGATTCCCAAACAACTGACTATCTTAATGAATGGCAAAGCCATGACGGGAGAGAAGTCCTTTATGCTCGCAGTGCGCTCGCTTGAATCTCAAGAGTGGAAGTATATAGATGGCACTGGCTTTAAGAAAAATCCAGATCTGCTATACACTCTATTTCCTGAAATCCCTCATGATAAACATATAATCCCTGAATAATTTCATTTTAAATAAACTGTACATGTGGCCTTATTGCAATTCACCTCATGTACAGCTTATCAATTATTCTTATTGATCAAGCTATTTTCTATTGTAAATTTTGGATTAAGCCTTGAGGGCGATTAAAATTACTTAGGCATTGATTCCTAAATAACTTTAATCAGCTGTTAAATCTAAAAGCGTGGCAATGCCTCGCAATGAATGAGCTTTAAACTTATCTCTATTTCTGACTCAGCTAAAGAAATGACATTTCATCCCTGTTCAACATAGCCACACACACCAAAATTTTATACAATAGCCCATCCCTTACCATGGTGCTGGTCATGACCTCTTGGACTCCTCACGTTACTGTCGCTACAGTTGTAGAAAAAGACGGAAAATTCCTGTTTGTAGAAGAACATACAGAAGCTGTGACGCATACTGTATTTAACCAGCCTGCTGGGCATGTCGAATGCGGCGAATCCATCATTCAGGCTGCCATTCGTGAAACCATGGAAGAAACTGGCCACGCAGTAGAAATTGATGCCCTCCTTGGCATTTATACCTACACGCCGCCGATGTACCCGGACCGCACTTATTTCAGATTTTGCTTTTTAGCGCATGTGCTGGAATATTTTCCAGAAGCTGAACTGGATAAAGGCATTGTCGGTCCAAAATGGATGACTTTAGACGAACTGCTGGAGTCTGCCCGCGCGCGCAGCCCATTGGTCATTAAAGCCGTGAAAGACGCCTTGTCGGGGCAAAAATATCCTTTATCGCTCGTTTATGAGCACCAAAACTCTCCCTTAATTTCAAATTTGGATGCTTAATCCTATGCAACAACGTGTCATCGTCGGTATGTCTGGTGGTGTAGATTCTTCTGTCTCTGCAGCGCTGCTTCTTCAACAAGGCTATCAAGTTGAAGGCCTGTTCATGAAAAACTGGGAAGAAGATGACGGCACGGAATACTGTACGGCGATGGAAGACCTTGCCGATGCGCAAGCGGTTTGCGATAAAATTGGCATCAAACTGCATACCGCCAACTTTGCCATGGAATACTGGGACCGCGTATTCGAACATTTTTTAGCAGAATATGCTGCTGGCCGTACGCCAAACCCAGACATTTTATGCAACAAAGAAATTAAGTTCCGCGCTTTCTTAGACCACGCAGTCAATTTAGGCGCAGACTTTATTGCGACAGGCCATTACTGCCGCCGCGGTGAAACTGCAACCAACTCACGCGGTGAAGAATACGCGCCTCTGCTGCGCGGTCTAGACCAAAATAAAGATCAGACTTATTTTCTGCATGCTGTGCATGGCCGTGAAATTAACAAGACCTTGTTCCCTGTCGGTGAAATTGAAAAGCCTCAAGTGCGGAAAATTGCTGAAGAACTGGGCTTAGCCACCGCCAAGAAAAAAGATTCTACCGGCATTTGCTTTATTGGCGAACGCCGCTTTAATGACTTCTTAAAGCAGTACTTGCCTGCTCAGCCCGGAAAAATTTTGTTGGATAACGGCAAAGAGGTTGGTGAACATCACGGCTTAATGTACTATACGCTCGGTCAGCGCGGCGGCATTGGCATTGGCGGCTTAAAAGGCGCGGAAGAAGGCGCTTGGTTTGTGCTGCACAAAGACATTGAAGGCAACCGTCTGATTGTTGGCCAAGGCCATGAACATCCGTTGATGCAAAGTACTATACTTTGGAGTGAAGCGATTGACTGGGTTGCCGGTGAGCAGGAAATTCCCGAATCAGGTTTCCGCTGCACAGCTAAAACCCGCTACCGCCAGTCAGATCAGGGATGCACATTGTATAAAGACCCAGATGCCCCGAAGGGTGTCCGTGTTGAATTTGATGAACAGCAGCGCGCTGTCACACCTGGTCAAAGCGTGGTGTTCTACGCAGGTGAAGTTTGCTTAGGCGGCGGTGTGATCCATCATACCAATGCTCCTAAACCGGATTTTATTTAAAAGGATTGTTTCGGCATGACAGAGTTACCGTTTCAACAGCCTCAAACTCTGAATGTTCGCCAAAACCGTGCATTGGCGTTAGCGGGCGTTTTTCAAGCGACCCAGCTGACGCATATGACCGCGTTGACTGGACAAAAGAGCATTGGCGAAAGCGGTAACTTTTATTTAGAACAGATGGTGAAAGCCAGTTTAAATATCCGCCCAAGCGGAAAATGCAGCTGTCAGACGCTGGACTTTTTTAATCAGCTGGCCGATATTTCCCTCGGTTTAAAAACCTTAGAAAGCAGCATAAATCAGCCGTTCAATACCTCTCCTACATCCAGATTACCTAAACTTTCCAGTGCCAAACTCCCCATGAGCTATGCCATGGCCCTGCTGCAATTAGAAAAAAAAGTCTACAGCAACCCTAAATTTGTTGAAATTATCGAACACTCTCAGCAAAAAATTCTCCGTCAGCTGTCTTTCTTTGACAACAACTATCTGCATCCCAGCGTACTCGCCAGCCTTGCGCAAACTTATGTAGATACTGCTGGACAGATTAATCCGCGCATTATGGTGCGCGGCAATGCAGAAGCATTCAAAGATTCTTCACATACTGACCGCATTCGCGCATCGCTCTTTACTGGCCTGCAGATGGCGCATTTATGGCGTCAGCTGGGCGGCAGTTCATGGGGCATGATTTTCAGCAAACGCAAGCTGCTTAAAGATATTCAAGATCTTGCCCGGCTGCAGTATCAGGTGATTTAACTTGAACTGCATCAGGCTCTTTGTTTTACGTTTAATTCCAAAGTTTAAGGAATCGCTATGAACGCTTTAACCGCACTTTCACCATTAGATGGTCGCTACGCTAGCAAATGTGATGCTTTGCGCCCTTTCCTCTCTGAGTTTGGCTTAATCCATGCTCGTGTGACTGTTGAAGTGCGCTGGTTGCAAGCGCTTGCAAACCGTCCTGAAATTACAGAAGTTCCGCCATTTTCAGCGGCAACCAATGCAGCTTTAGATGCAATTGTTGCGAACTTTTCTGAAGACAATGCAAACCGCATTAAAGAAATTGAACGTACAACCAATCACGATGTAAAAGCAGTTGAATACTTTCTGAAAGAACAAATTGCACATATCGATGAACTTAAAAATGCTGGTGAATTCATTCACTTTGCATGTACTTCTGAAGACATCAACAACCTTTCTCATGCCTTAATGCTGAAAAATGGCCGTGCGGTTCTGGTTGAATCAATGCAGCAAATCGTAGATGCCATTGCAGCTTTGGCTGAAACGCATGCAGAACAGCCTATGCTGTCCCGTACGCATGGTCAAACTGCAAGCCCAACAACCTTGGGTAAAGAAATGGCGAACGTGGCGTACCGCCTTGCTCGTCAAATCAAACAATTCAACAATGTTGAATTGCTCGGCAAAATCAACGGCGCAGTCGGCAACTACAATGCGCACTACTCGGCTTACCCAGACATCAACTGGCCTGCGCATTCTCAAGCTTTTGTCGAATCTTTAGGCTTAACCTTCAACCCATACACTACGCAAATTGAACCGCACGATTACATCGCAGAAATGTTCGATGCACTTCGCCGTTTCAACACAGTATTGATCGACTTTAACCGTGACGTTTGGGGCTATATCTCTTTAGGTTTCTTCAAACAGCGCTTGAAAGAAGGCGAAGTGGGCTCTTCAACCATGCCGCATAAAGTCAACCCGATTGACTTTGAAAACTCTGAAGGCAACTTGGGTATTGCCAATGCAGTGCTTGCGCACTTAGGCGAAAAACTTCCAATTTCCCGCTGGCAGCGTGACTTAACGGACTCTACTGTTCTGCGCAACATGGGCGTTGGTATGGCGCAAAGCTTGATCGCTTTTGAAGCGTGCTTAAAAGGTGTGGGCAAACTTGAATTGAATGCTGCGCGTATTCTTGAAGACTTAGATCACGCTCAAGAAGTGCTTGCTGAACCAATTCAAACCGTTATGCGTCGTTATAATGTTGAAAAACCATACGAAAAATTAAAAGCATTGACTCGCGGTCAAGCAATGACGCGTGAAATGATGGTTGATTTCGTCAACGGCAATGAATTAGAAGCCGTTCCTGCTGCTGACCGTGCGCGTTTGGCTGAAATGACGCCTGCAACCTATACAGGTAATGCCGCTGAACAAGCAAAACAAGTTAAAGCTTTAATTGCAAAAATCTAATTTAGCTTAAATATAAAACGAGGCTTTATGCCTCGTTTTTTATGCTTCATGATTCTGGTAAAGGACAATATCTAGACCAATCCGCTTGCATTTTTACCAATTCATTACCCGTTAAAATATCGCTGTAGTAAATATAATAAGTCGCATCTGGATATTGAATCTCGTGTCTATACAGCATGCCGCGCAAAGACACAGGCAGCTCTTCGGGAAAATCATCCGCCAGATATAATTTCTCAAAATCATAATTAAAATAGCAATTCTGTTTTGCTTCAAATGCTTCTACAATAGCCATGTTTGCAGCCTGGAACATGATAAAAATATAAATGCAGTTTACCGAATTCATTGATGAAAAGCTTTAAATGCAGCCACAGCATGATTCATCACATTAAAACGGGTTTAGAAAATCACAATGAATTTCAAGCTATTTTAACCAGCAATTCCACTGAGCGGGCAGCCATGCAACCTCACATCGCAATTACATTATTTCAAATCAGCAGATAAAAGATGGCATTGCTTAAATCTCATTGACCATTACACTTAAAAACAGCGAAACTTAAGCCTCGCCTTTTATGCCTTCCTTATTGATACTTAGATTGAACATAATAAATGATTGAAACACAGCTTAGCGGCAAACATTGGATTTGCCTTGCAATACTCTTACTGGCTGTCGCAATCGCCAGCATCCACCCGCTCGAATTTGATTCATATTTGCTGCATCAGGCCGGCACAGCCTTTATGCTGGCTGCGCTGCTGTATTGCCAAAAAAAGATTGGATTCACCTTTTACAGCTTTGCCCTCTATACCGCTTTCCTGCTGATACATATCTTAGGCGCGCATTATTTATATTCTTACGTGCCATATAACGAATGGCTGATTCAATATCTCAATTTTGATTTAAATCAAGCCATGGGCTGGTCACGCAATATGTACGACCGCTTGGTACACCTTGCATCAGGCTTATTGCTCTACCCCGTATTTTACCGGCTGTTTCAAGTCTGGCTGCCGAATCTTAAGCCCTTCACTTTATTCTTGCTGGTCATTCAATTTATTATGGCCACCAGTTTAATATATGAATGGATAGAATGGATCATTGCGATTCGACTCTCGCCGGAAGAAGCTGAAAATTATAATGGTCAGCAAGGCGATATTTGGGATGCGCATAAAGACATGCTGCTGGCGACCGTTGGCGGCATGATAACCGGCGTGATGTGTTTACTGAAGCCGCCAAAAGCATAATCGGGTTTGGGCTTTATTCACGCCATTTGATGACGATCGAATCCTGCATATGCGGATTCAGCTTGCGGTCATAAAATTCGAAACAGGCGCGGCCTCCTGCGCCTTTTTTCAAAAGGCCTCCATCAATTCGTAAATGCCGTGAATATTTTGCATCATCCATCAGAACTTCTATGCGCTCGAAGGGTTTCCTTTGATGACTATTTCCTGCTGTCATATATGTTTGATAGCCTTGCACCATACCGCAAGCTTGGGAGCGGATTTCAGCCGGCTGCCCAGTATAGAAAAAATAGCCAGCCAACAGCACTAGCGCTGGACCAAACAGCATCGCATATTGCTTCAAAGCCTGTGTTTCCGCTATGCGGTAACGCAGCAAATACATCCACGGCCAAACCAAAATGCAAAAAATGCCAACAAAAACAAACAGGAGTTTAAGCATTATCGAATACATCCAGGATAATGCCAGTGGCAGAACCTCATTCATCAATCCATTTTAAAATTTTAGATTCAGCCAAATCTGGATGCTCAAACTTGTCTAAATATTCAAAGCAAACATTATCACCTTTATTTTTCCGCTGCATTTTTTTATCAAAACGCAAATGCCGATTATATTTCCTGCCTTCAAATAAAATCGCAATCCGTTCAAAATGATCATGCTTTATTGAATATGTCTTATAAAACTGCACCACTCCGCACGCTTTTGAAGGCAAAATCGTTTTTTCCTCTTTTAAGCAAGCCGCGGCAATGAGGATAAAAAAGCCCGGCAATAACGCATAAAAAGGATAAGTATCACGATGATTTTTATTGCTTAACTTTGGAACAATAAAAATCAAAGTTAAAAATGGAATCATCACTAAACTTATGATTCCGATAAAAACCACAAAGCTAAACATCATTCAGCATCCGCAACATATCCCCCGTATTACATCACTCAAGGCGCTATCCACTGAGTAATATTTGAACTTTTCAAGTGTGAATATTGATTACGGTCATAAAAGCTAAAACAAACCCTGTCATTGATACTTTTTCGAGCTATATGCGTATCAAAACGCATGGCGCGTGAATACTCTGAGCCATCCAATTTCAGCAGAATTTTCTCGTAAGGCTGACAGCGCGTTCCGCCTCTCCCCGCGCAGTTTTTATAATGCTGATATCCCAAGACCACTGCGCATGCTGTCGATAACGCCATGGGCTTTTCTTTTTTCATTTTCATGCCAAAGTGATACGAAATGAGCCCTGCTGCCAGCATTGACCCCATAACAACAAAAGGCCGTACTGCCCATTTCTCATCCTCTTTTTCTGCCTTAGGCAAATACACCGCTAAAGCGGCAGCAAAGCCTAAAAAACTAAAGAAAAAGAAAATTAACCCCAAAATAATCAAAAAATTAGACATTAAAAAATAAGTTCAAAACATCAATCTGGCATGATGGCATTTTTTCCATAAAAAAGCTCACCGAAGTGAGCTTTAACATTGTTTAGCTTCAGGATTTAAAGCTTAGGATCACGCAGCTGAACTAAATCTGCATTCACCTTACTCAATGATTCCATCACTTTAGACAGCACCACTGGAATCAATGAATCTGCGATTTGAGCCGCCTGTAAGCCCAGTTTTTCACCTAATGTCGGCTTCTTCCGGGTTTCAATCACATAAACATCATGCTGCTGCAGCAAGCCCAATAAATATTCATCCGAAGTTTGCAGCTTATCCACCAAATTTAAATCCAGAGCATCGTTTCCATACCAATGCTCGCCTGTCGCTACTTTTTCAACATTCAATTTTGGACGGTATTTTTCCACAAAGTGCTTAAACAGCTCATGGGTCTGCTGCAGCTCTTCTTCAAACTTCGCTTTGCCTTCTTCCGTATTTTCACCAAACATGGTGACTGTACGTTTGAATTGGCCAGCCGTATACAGTTCAAAATCAATATGCTTTTCTTTCAGCAAGCGGTTAAAGTTGGGCACTTGTGCAACCACGCCAATGGAACCGACGACAGCAAAGGGCGCAGAAATAATATCAGAACCAATACAAGCCATCATATAGCCGCCGCTGGCTGCCACTTTATCGACACAAATCGTTAAATGGAAGCCTGCATCACGCAAGCGCACCAATTGTGCAGCCGCCAAGCCATAGCCATGCACCATGCCGCCCGGGCTTTCCAAACGCACAACCACACGGTCGCGGCCGGCCTTTGCTGTTGCCAGAATCAGCGTAATTTCTTCACGCAATTGCTCAACGGCAGAGGCCGCAGTATCACCTTTAAAATCCAGTACATAAACTTTTTGATTGTTTTTCTTACGTGCGCGGGCTTCTTTAGCAAACTGCTGTGACAGCTGCAAAAGTTCTAATTTTGACCCTGCTGATTGAGCCATTTTTTTCCGTTGTTCATTAATCCGCGCATTCAAATGGTGAATGCGGATTTCAGCAGGAAGTTTAGTTGTATGAAATAGCATAATGATTTCTTTTCTCAAATAAAGCTTGGCTTGCTTCTTAGATTAGGTCAATGCCCGTATTTTTCAATAGCCTTTAATCATCTTATTATGGGTACTTTTGTCTTTCATTAACCATGACTCATCTTTGCCAGCAGTAATATTTATAGCCAATACGGCCCCGTGATCCGCATAACAAAAAACAGAGCGCTAAGGCTCTGTTTTATAAAACGATAAATATTTAAACTAACCAAAACGGCCAGTAATATACGCTTCAGTCAATTGATGATCCGGCTGAGTGAAGACCTTCTCCGTGGAGTTAACTTCAATCAAATCCCCCAAATGGAAGTAAGCTGTACGGTCAGACACGCGCGCCGCCTGCTGCATAGAGTGCGTCACAATGGCAATTGTATATTGATTGGACAATTCTGAAATCAATTCTTCAATTTTTGCCGTGGCAATCGGGTCCAGCGCCGAACATGGCTCATCCATCAGAATCACTTCCGGACTGACAGCAATGGTGCGCGCAATGCATAAGCGCTGCTGCTGACCGCCAGACAAGCCTGTACCCGGCTGGCTTAAACGGTCTTTCACTTCGTCCCACAGACCTGCTTTACGCAAGCTGTTTTCGACAATCTCTTCCATGTCATATTTATCACGCGCTAGACCATGTAATTTCGGGCCGTATGCAACGTTGTCAAAAATAGACTTTGGAAATGGGTTGGGTTTTTGGAACACCATGCCCACTTGAGCGCGAAGCAACACCACATCCAGATTCGGATCATAAATGTCTTGATTGTCCAGCATGACTTTGCCTGTAACACGGCAAGAATCAATGGTGTCATTCATGCGGTTTAATGTCCGCAAAAAGGTCGATTTGCCGCAGCCCGATGGGCCAATAAAGGCAATCACTTCATTTTCATAAACTTGTAAATCAATGCCTTTGATTGCTTCCGCTTCGCCATAGTAAACATGAACATCGGATGTGCTGAGTTTTACATTCTTGGCTTTTTCATCTTTTTTAGAATGCTGCTGCGTATCAAACTGCGATACAAATGACGTCGAAGTCTGTTTTTGAGCATCCGAAGAAGCTGTAAAGTTTTTTTGCTCTGGATTCACTGATTTATCCTGATCTAAGGAATTCGTTTTAGAGGTTGCCGTTGCAGTATTCATATCATGCTCTCACTTACCAGCGGACTTCAAATTTCTTTCGTAACCAGATGGCTAAACTGTTTAAGCCAATCATCAGCGCTAAAAGAACAATAATGGCAGCCGCGGTACGGCCCTCGAAGAAGTTGCGCAGTTCGTTGCCTTGCCATAGGAAAATCTGTACCGGCAGCGCAGTTGATTGATCTAGCGGTGATGCAGGCACGCTTGCGACAAAAGCGCTCATGCCGATTAATAGCAATGGCGCAGTTTCACCCAACGCCTGCGCAACACCAATAATGGCGCCCGTTAAAATACCCGGCAAAGCCAAAGGCAATACGTGATGGAATACCGTCTGCAGGCGTGATGCACCTAAGCCTAAAGCTGCTTGACGAATCGATGGCGGCACGGCTTTTAATGATGCCCGGGTGGTAATAATCACGGTAGGCAACGTCATCAAACTGAGTACCAGACCGCCGACTAAAGGTGCAGATAATGGCAAATGCATCCAGCCAATAAAGATTGATGCGCCCAGCAAACCAAACACAATTGATGGAACAGCCGCCAAGTTGTTGATGTTCACTTCAACTACATCGGTAATCCAGTTTTTTGGCGCAAATTCTTCCAAATAGATTGCGGATGCAACACCAATCGGAATCGAGATGATGATCACAATCAGCATCATGAACAGCGAACCCATGAATGCGCCTGCCAAGCCAGAAGTTGCTGGCGAACTGCGCGAGTCTGGATTGGTAAAAATACTGGTATTGAAGCTGTTGGTGATAATGCCCTGCGCTTTTAACTGATCGGCCAATTGACGGACTTCGGGGCTCAGCTGCTGCTGATCATCCGGTAACGAGCGGTCAATATTGCCCGCCAGCCAAACATCCACATTGGCATCCGCCAGCAGTTTTATATCTTGCTTTTTGCCAATTAAAGCCGGGTCAGCTAAAACCATATCACGCAGGCGGTAGGCTTCTGAACTGGTGTACAGTGAAGTTAAATCATCACGCTTTGCTTCCAATGCCTTATCTTCAGCAATAAGGCCGTTGACAATCAATGCATCCCAATCCACCATGCCCATTTCTGTTTGCCAAGCAACGTAACGCTCTTGATATTGCGCTGGAGATTCACCTGCTTTTTCCACAGGCTTAGGCCCAGCGTTGATAATCGATGGATCAAAATACACAGGAACGGTCATGCTGCTTTGCCAAAAAGACGGCAAGCCTTTAATCAGAATACTGCCGAACAGCAGCGCCACAAAAAACAGCCCTGTAAGCACCGCAGAAAACCCGAAAAATTTAAAAATTTTTTCTTTGCGGTGGCGTTTTCCCAAAGTTTTTTCAATGGTTTTCTTACGTTTTTCGCGCAATTCAGCCGCAGCCCGCGGATCTAAAACCTGATCCATAGATGTTGTGTTTGAAGTACTCATTATTCGTATTGCTCACGGTATTTGCGCACAATGTACAGCGCTACAATATTTAAACCCAAGGTAATTACAAACAAGGTCAAACCCAGTGCAAATGCCACCAGCGCCTGCGGGCTGGCAAAGTCAGTATCGCCCGTTAATTGGTTCACAATGGTAATGGTGACGGTAGAAACAGCTTCCAGCGGATTCACATGCAGCAGCGGACTATTGCCTGCTGCCAAAACCACAATCATGGTTTCACCGATAGCGCGTGAAGCCGCCAGCAAAAATGCGCCAATAATCCCCGGAAGCGCTGCCGGCACAATCACTTGACGGATTGTTTCTGATTTTGTTGCCCCAAGCCCCAATGAACCGTCACGCAGCGATCTCGGCACCTGCGTAATAATGTCATCAGACAATGACGACACAAATGGAATAATCATAATCCCCATGACGAAACCGGCAGTTAAAGCACTCGTTGCATTGATCTCTAAGCCAATATAAGCCCCCATCTGCTTGATGAATGGGCCGATAATCATTAAGGCAAATACACCGTAAACAATGGTTGGAATACCCGCTAATACTTCAATCGCCGGCTTGGCCCATGAACGGAAACCGGATGACGCATATTCAGCTAAATAGATAGCGATCATCAGGCCCACAGGCACTGCAACCAGCAGCGCAATACCGCTTACCATCAGTGTGCCCCATAACAATGGCAGCAAACCGTAACTGCCTTCAGCATTGCCTGATGTACTGAACCCTGGGTTCCATTCGGTGCCAAAGAAGAAGTCCAGCGGGCTGACAAAGCTGAAGAAGCGCATGGCTTCACTGAACATCGACATCACAATGCCAATCGTCGTCAAAATAGCAACGCCTGAACACAGCGCCAGCGCGACATTAATGACTTTCTCAACTTGGTTGCGGGCGCGGTAGCGTTTTTCTACACGGCGTTTTGCCCAAACCAAGCCAATTAAGGCCGAACAAATCACCACTGCCAATTTAGCGAAAGACGCAATATTTTCGAACTTCGCCAACTGCTGCGCTGCAGCAACTTCATAGGCCGCAGGCTGATCGCTGACACCAAAGCCCGAAGCAATCGCCTGTACCCGATCAATCAGCACGCTGACACTTGCAGGGTCCATAGTCGCCTTAATTTGTGCAGGAACGTTATCCAACACAACATGCTTGAGAATGCTCGGCTCGACAATATTCCAAACAATCAAAATTAAAAAAGCAGGGATACCGCACCAAAGAGCAACCAAAGCGCCATAATATCCAGGGCGCGAATGCAGCATCGCAGAATTATTTCCCTTGCCTGCCATATTGCGGCTTTTGGTTAAGCCTATTTGATAGGCGATGGCAATAATGGCCAGCAGTACACCTATAAGCAGCAGATTCATGTATTCTCCACCGTTTTTTCAATTTTCATTCTTTGAAAAAACATATTCTTTGCAAAAACCAATGGCAGGTTCACCCTGCCATCTGTTCTTGTACCATTCTTATTTAACTGCTTTGCCTGCTTTAAAGTCCGCTAGAACTTTTGCACGCTCTTTGTCAGACATTGAAATCAAGCCTGCTTTTTCCAATTTAGAGCCTTTGCCTGACACTTTTTTGCTCAGGAAGAATTCTGAGTACTGTGATAAGCCTTTGATTGATTTTAAGTGCTCGCCTTTCACATAGAAGAACAATGGGCGGGAAACTGGGTAAGAACCGTTCAAAATTGTCTTCTCTGAAGGCGCTACATTATTCACTGTCGCTACGCGTAATTTGTCGCGGTTTTGGTCATAGAAACCTAAGCCGAATACTCCGACTGCGCTTGGAGATGTCTTTAAGCGAGCCAATGTTTCTGTGTAATCGCCAGAAATTTCAATCACACGGCCATCTTTACGGAAAGTTGAACATGCTTTCTTCTGAGCATCTTTATCTAATTTTGCGAAAGCTTCATACGTTTCACAGCCTGCATCAACCATTTTTTCTTGGAACACTTCACGTGTACCGTGGTTAGATGCTGGAATCACTAAAGTGATTGGCTCATTTGGCAAAGTTTTATCAATTTGATTCCAGCGGGTATACGGGTTTGGAACCATTTTACCGTTTGATGGAAGTTCTGCTGCCAAAGCTGCAAATACGTGCTGCGGGCGCAGCTTAAATGCCGCTTTATGCGAATTAGATGCAAACACGATGCCGTCATAACCAATTTTAATTTCTAAAACTTGATTCACGCCAGCTTTTTTACATGCCGCCAATTCGGTATCTTTAATTTTACGAGATGCATTTGCGATATCAATCGTGTTGTCGCCGACACCGTTACAGAACTGTTTCAAACCGCCTGATGTACCGCCAGAACCTACAACCGGCGCTTTAAATTGCGGGAAAGTATTGCCAAATTCTTCAGCGACAATACTTGCATAAGGCAAAACTGTTGAAGAACCAGCAATTTGAATAGTGTCACGTGCTGCGTTTGCAGCTGTTGCCGCAGCAGCGCCTGTTAGTGCCAATGCAATTGCGATGTTGTTAAAGCGCATTCTCATCTCTCTTATTTGATGCAGTTTAGGAGTACGCCACTTTTTATTAAGTTTTGTACTTATTTCGATAACTGCATTTTGATTTTAGAATATGACAGATAAGTTACATCTTTATGACGATTTAGTGATAATTGCCAGCGAGCCTTTGATTTAAATTAATTTCCTTAATTTTCAATATGTAATAATTTTTTTCAAGCTTCTATAACAATGCATTTATTGATTATTAAAAGTAAATTTTCATTGCAATGTAACTTTGTACCTTATGCAAGCCGCCTTCAATCGCTAAAAGCAGGGCATTTTCTCTGATTCATGTTAAATAAAAGTATGCATTCAGGTGTTCTAATTTTTAAACCATTTTATTCCAATAATTGAAATTTCTTAGAACAATGCATTGCCCTATATTGATGTTAAGACATCATGAAAATAGCAGCATGAACAGCAAAATAAATACTTACAATCCAGACCGCCCTGTTCACATGACTTTTGAAGAGCATGACTGGCATCTGCTGGCAGAATATTGGTATCCCATTGCCTTAGCGCGTGATATCAGCGAACAGCCTTATGGCGCCATGCTTTTAGATATGCCCTTAGTGATCTATAAAATGAATGATGAATTGATTGTCGCAAAAGATGCCTGCCCGCACCGCGGCGTACCGCTGAGTTTAGGCAAAAATGATGGTCAAGGCGTGGTTTGCCGCTATCATGGCCTGCGCTTTGGCAAACAAGGTCATTGCAACCGTATTCCGGCCCATCCTGAACAAAAAATTTCACCTCGCTTTAATTTGCGTACTTATGCTGCCGTTGAGCGCTATGGCTTAATTTGGTGCAGCTTAAGCGCGGACAAAGAAGCAATACCCAATATTCCTGTTCTGCCCTTTTGGGAGGATGCTGAGTACCAGCAGCTGGTTTGCCCAACGGTAGATTTTCAATGTTTTGCAGGCAGGCAGCTTGAAGGTTTTATTGATGTCGCACACTTTGCTTGGGTGCATCCAGATACTTTTGGCGACCCTGAAAATGCAGAAGTGCCTGACTATAAAACTTTCGAGACTGAAACTGGATTCAATGCAGATTATTGGAGCAGTGTCGGCCGCTATCCGATTGGCTTGGATCAACGAGGCAAAGACGGTTTCCAATGGCTGCGTCATTTTGAGATTCATTTGCCTTTTACTGCCACACTGACGATTCATTTCCCGAACAATACAAAGCAAGTGATTATGAATGCGGCTTCGCCCATGACCGCCCGCAGCACACGCCTATTTGCACCCATCTGCCGCAATTATGACAAAGACCTGCCAATTGAAGAAGCTTACGAATTTAACCTTAAAATTTTTGAGGAAGACCGCTTGGTGTCCGAATCGCAAAAGCCTGAATATTTGCCGCTGGATTTAAGCATTGAAGCGCATTTCCCTGCGGACCGCAGTTCCAGCATGTACCGTAAATTATTACGTAAGAAAGGCTTTAGTCCGTTGTTTGCAGCATAAAAAAGAGGTCCTAAGACCTCTTTTCACTGCAATGGTTTAATGTGCGAGTTCCGCACGGCCAACCGCTTGAGCTGAATTTTTATTACTGCCTTTAATGAGTAAAATACATATAAAAGCGGCAATTAAAGGCACGCCTAGGGCAAAGAAATAACCCGAAATGCCAAATTTATTTAAGATGATACCGCCAATTGCCGAACCAATAATAGCACCGAAGCGCCCCATGCCTATTGCCCAGCCTGTCGCCGTCGCTCTAATTTGGGAAGGGTATGATTGGACAACCAAATAGTTCAGCGCCAATTGCTGGCCGCCAATTCCAAAACCAGCCAAAGCAATTAAGATAAAAATATACATCCATTGCTGCGAATGGATCAGTGAGCCTAGACCTAAAACCACACCCAAACCTACAATCAGCATAAAGGATAGAATTTTAGCGGTATTCAATTTTGGCAGAAAATAAGCCAGCGGCAATGCAAACAGAATAAATGCCGCATTCACTGTAACCGATGCATAAGGCGCTTGTTCAGGCGCCAATCCGGCCTGTTTTAAAATAGTTGGCAGCCACGATAGCAGCATAAACCATGCAATCCAATTAAAGAAGTAGACACCCCACACTCCAGCTGTCGTTTTTGCCAACCCATTCTGGAACAGCAAAGAAAAATGCATTTTCTCGGTACGCGCTGGACTTAAATCTGCCAAATCTTGATCAGAAATATCTGCCTTTTCCGCATTAATCCGTTCAAGAATGGCCGCAATTTTTTGCTTTGTTTCAACACCTTTCTGCTGCGCCAAATATTCCAATGACTCTGGCAGCATAAAATACAATGCCGCTAAAAAAACCAATGGCCATGCCCCACCAATGATATAAATGCCCTGCCAGCCCCAAATGGGTAAAATCTTCGCCGCGAGCAAGCCGCCTATCATTGCCCCTGCTGGCAATGCCAAAAGCACACAGGTTGTTACTGTACCTTTATATTTCTGAGGAGAATATTCAGCTGCCAAGGCCAACAAAACAGGCGTTGCTCCGCCCATTCCCAACCCAGCAATAACACGAAGAATCAAAATTTGGTCTACATTACTGACAAATGCCGTGAGCAGTGTTGAAATTGAAAAAACAGCCACACAAAACAGCAGTGTTTTTCTGCGTCCCAGCTTATCGCCTAAAATGCCTAACAGCATCGCACCTACCGTCATCCCGACAATGCCAGCGGTTAAAATTGGCGCCAAAGCGCCTGCTTCCAAACCAAAATGCTCAAGCAACGCAGGCGCAGTAAATGCCACTGCTTGCGTGTCAAAACCGTCAAATAAAGCAATAATAAAACATAGAATAATCACCCGCCATTGAAAGCCCGAAATGCCTTTATTTAAGGCGGCTTTTATCACAGAGGCATCTTTTAAAACGTGATCCATACACTGTCTTCAATCATCCATAAACATCTTAACTGTAGAAATGCTTTTGCTGACGGTCAAAGATCAATTAAGTATAAAAATATACTTTTAACGAAATGACGCTAAATTTAAATCGTGCTGAATCAAAAACAAAAAAAAGGAGCTCAAATGAGCTCCTTTTTCTACAACTACAAAATGACAATTAGTCAATTGCAGGTGTATATGTACCGTCTGCGATTGAATCTTTGATACGGTCCGCTTCTGCAAGCACAAGTGCAAGCAAGTTCTTCACGTTATCTAAAGTCGCCACTGGACTTAAAGTGGTCATTTTCAGAGATTGAACCTGACCCACTTTAGTCACACCAATATTCGCTTCACCGCGTGCAAACAATTCGTCTGCTACGTTTTGGTTCAATGTATCTAACAATTCAGCTGGATAGCCTGCTGGAACCACACGGAATAATACCGAAGCGAATTGCGGATCAACCAGCATCTCTAAACCGTCTGTTGCATTGATATAGTCAGCCACTTCACGCGTCAGCTTCACCCCATGGTCGATCATCGAACCATAAAGCTCTTCGCCCAATGCTTCAACGGTCATCCACAATTTCAACGCGTCAAAACGGCGGGTGGTTTGCAGTGACTTAGACACCAGGTTAGGAACGCCGTGCTCTTCGTCATAAGCCGAGTTTAAGTACTCAGCTTCGTAGTGCATGAAACGGTAGTTCGCTTCATCTTTCAGCAAGAACGCGCCGCATGAAATCGTTTGGAAATAATGCTTATGGAAATCAAGCGTGATTGAGTCAGAAAGCTCAATACCATCCAGCATAGAACGATAGTCATTTGAAAGAATCAGTGCACCGCCCCATGCTGCGTCGATATGCATCCACGCGCCATATTTGTTGGTGATTTCACGGATTTCTTTCAATGGATCAATCGCGCCAGCATCAGTTGTACCTGCAGTCGCAACGACACATGCCACAATCTTGCCTTCAGCCTGAAGGTGAGCCATGGTTTTCTCAAGTGCGTCCACATCCATCTGCGCGTTCTCGTTCACAGGAACGGTTACGACAGATTGGAAACCCATGCCCATCATCGCCATGTTCTTCTGCACAGAGAAATGCGCATTTTCAGAACAGATGACTTTGACATTGCGCATTGCATCAGCCGGAATGCCGTCTCGCTGCACAGACCACGGATTGCCGTTTTCGTCTTTCCAGTTTTTTGAGATGCATGCATCACGCGCCAGCAGCACGCCCATCAAGTTAGACTGTGTACCGCCAGAGGTGAATACACCCGCCTGACCTGCACCATAGCCTACTTTTTGACGAAGCCAGTCAATCAGCTGAACTTCCATCAATGAACCTGCAGGGCTTTGATCCCATGAATCCATCGATTGGTTTGTCGCGTTAATCAGCACTTCTGCGATTTGGCTGGTCACCATCGTAGGACAATGCAAGTGCGCTAGCGAGTGCGGATGATGCACTTTCAAGCTCTTGTTGAGGAAAAGCTCAACCATACGCTCTAACGATTTGTGTACGCCCATCCCTTCTTTCGAAGGATTGAATGCGATGGCACTGCGGAGCTCTTTAATGCTACCGCCAGTGTACATTTTGTCATTTTGCAACCATGCAGAAACGGCTTGAACCGCTTCGCCCATTGCTGACTGATAGTCAGCAATGGATTGTGCATCATTGCAGAATAACGCTTTACGGTGTTCTGCAAAATCTACCATGATTACGCGCCTCGGGTAGCAACTAGGGCTTCAGCAAGTGCTTTCTTGAAGCGAACAATCACTTCTTCACATTCAGCTTGATTGATGATCAATGGGCAAAGCAGGCGAATGACAGTACCGTTACGGCCGCCTTTTTCCAACAGCAGCTTGTTGTTGAAACATGCAGTTTGAATTGCTGCTGCCAATTGAGAATCACCTGGTAAAGAACCCATGTGATCCGCTTTTTGACGTTCGTCAACAATTTCAACACCAATCATCAAGCCGCGGCCGCGCACGTTACCGATGCATGGGAATTCAACCGCTAATTTTTTAATTTCAGCCTGTAAGAAATCACCGCGCTCCTGCGCATTTTGCGCAAGATTTTGCTCTTTGATGGTTTTGATCGTTGCAAGACCTGTACCCATCGCCAATTGGTTACCGCGGAAAGTACCGGTGTGACCCGCTGGCTGCCATGCATCAAACTTACGTTTAATACCTAACACAGCAAGCGGCAAGCTACCGCCTACGGCTTTAGACATCACCACTACGTCAGGTTCAATACCTGCATGTTCAAATGCAAACATTTTGCCTGAACGCCCAAAGCCTGCTTGAACTTCGTCAAGAATCAACACAATGTTGTGTTTTTCAGTCACTTCGCGGATTTTTTTCAACCATTTGGTTGGCGCTGTTACCACACCGCCTTCACCCTGAATAGCTTCAAGAATGACAGCTGCAGGCTTGGTTACGCCGCTTTCTACATCTTCAATGAAATTTTCAAAGAAGTATGTCAAAGCGTCCACACCCGCTTCACCGCCTAAGCCTAATGGGCAGCGGTATTCATGCGGATACGGCATAAATTGAACGCCTGGCATCAAGCCATTTACAGCATTTTTCGCAGACAGGTTGCCTGTCATTGCTAGTGAGCCGTGCGTCATGCCGTGATAGCCGCCAGAGAAACTAATCACTGAACTGCGGCCTGTATACGTTTTCGCTAATTTAATTGCTGCTTCCGTGCCATCTGCACCAGACGGGCCACAGAACTGCAGGCAATACTCTTCCTTACCGCCTGGTAATTGTTCAAGTAATGCTTCAGTAAATGCATCTTTTAAAGGTGTCGTTAAATCTAAAGTATGTAATGGCAAACCACTCGCAAGAGTGTCTTGAATACTTTGAATTACCGCAGGATGATTATGGCCTAAAGCCAATGTGCCTGCCCCAGCTAAACAATCGAGGTACTCTGTACCTTCAACATCAGTAACCCAGCAGCCTAAAGCTTTTGCTATCGCCAGCGGAAGTTTGCGCGGATAGCTACGAACATTGGATTCCATCTGACTTTGGCGAGTCAGGTAGTATTCGTTAGTAGAATTAGGGGCAGAATTTACAGAAGAAACGCTCATATCGAATTACCATCTCTGATATGGGTTGAAAGAAATAAGTCGGGTGACTTGCGGTCCTTTGACTCGGTGCTTTATGGATCCAGTTCGACTATTCTGTTAGTCATGACTAGAGGGCGGATGATACAGATTTTTTCAATAAAATAAACAAGTTTTGCATCATAAAATAGCTAAAACTGATTGAAAAAAAGGATCAAGACCAGCCGAAGTTTGAATTATCATATTACAACGTGACAATTCAAAGAAAACCCTTTTATTTTATGCTTTTTGAAATCTTATGCGGGCTTATTTTAATTTTCAATCAATTCAAAAGCTAACCATATATTTTAAAATGGTTTTTTATTTCCCATAAAAATATAAAAGAGCTTAAAATTTTACAATCGCGCCACATATTTTCCTTTAATCCAACATAATCCGCACTTAAGATATATGCACAGCATAAATCAGCATTTTATTTTTTAAAGACGTTCTTGCAGAAAAATAGGCCTTAAGCATGAAAAAAACGACCTTATCAGCACTGTTGCTGGCTTCTACCCTGAGTGTTCCTGCGTTTGCGCAGCAGGCTGAATCCTTGAATTACAATATCGTCAACATTCAAGCGGATGCAGCCCGTCAAGTGTCCAACGATGAAATGAATGCCGTATTGTATATAGAGAAATCAAATAAGCAGCCTGCCGAACTGGCTGCTCAAATTAATCAGCTGATGTCCCAAGCAGTGAATACTGCGCGTAAATACCCAAATGTGAAAATTGAAACCGGCTCGCAAACAACCTATCCGATCTACGACAATGACAGCCGCAAGCTGAAAGAATGGCGCGGCCGTGCGGAGATCCGTTTAGAAAGTACCGATTTTAAAGCGGCCAGCCAGCTGGTCAGCGAACTGCAGCAGAATTTCCAGACTCAATCAATCAACTTTTCTGTATCTGACGCTCAACGCAAAAAGATAGAAAGTGAATTAATGATTGAGGCTTCAAAAAATTTCCAGCAGCGGGCTCAAACGCTGTCGCAGGCATGGAATAAATCTGGCTACAATTTAGTGAACTTAAATTTGAATGCCAGCAATTACGGAGGACAGCCGGTTCCGCGAATGGCGATGATGAAAGCAGCTCCAGCGGATTATGCTATGCCTGAACAGGAAATGGCAGGCGGAGAATCTAAAATTGCAGTAAATGCAAACGGCACGATTCAATTCAAATAAAGCATTAAATTCGCGCGTAAAAAAACCGTACCAATGTACGGTTTTTTTACGCGCGGCAAAAGCCTTTGCCCTGAAGAAATTTCTATTAACCTGCGTCAGACAATAGCAATAACTGATAATAATTATTATTTATATTTTTATCACAAAAGTCTATGATACGGCCCTCTCTCCAATCAGCCGTTCACCACACAATGATGTTTTCAAGCCCTCTCCTGCTGCAAAATCTAAATTTCAAATCCTCCCAGCTTAGCCTCGCGGTCAGTCTTTGCCTAATGGGCTTATCCGCAGCCCATGCTGAAGAAAGTGCTGCGGCCAGCACCAATATGCTGCCAACCATTACAATTGAAGCTCAGGGAAACTGGCTTGAAAATGCCAATGCCGAAAAAGTGCAGCAGCATGCAGGTGCGCGAACCATTGTTGACCGCCAGCGCTTAGAGCAAACGGCATCGACTTCTCTGAAAGATGCATTGCGCCAAGTGCCCGGTGTTCAAGTTCAAGAAAACAATGGTACAGGCGGCAGCGATGTCTCTTTAAATATTGGTGTCCGTGGTCTCGCCTCGCGCCTGTCGCCGCGCTCTACCGTACTGATGGATGGCGTGCCTTTATCCTTTGCGCCTTACGGCCAGCCGCAGCTGTCTTTAGCGCCTGTCTCTTTAGGCAATATTGAATCAGTTGATGTGGTGCGCGGCGCAGGTTCTGTACGCTTCGGGCCGCAAAACGTCGGCGGCATCATCAACTTTGCAACCCGCAGCATCCCTGAGAATTTTTCGGGTTCTGCCGGCTTGACCACTGAATATGCTTCAGGAACAGATCAAACCAAGCTTAGCCCGAACCTATTTGTCGGCGGCACTTTAGAAAACGGCCTTGGTTTAGCGCTGCTGTATTCAGGCACCAAAGGCAACGGTTACCGTGAAAACAACAATAAAACGGACATAGATGATGTCATGCTGAAATCATCTTATAATTTTACAGAGCAAGATCAAATTGCCTTAAATCTGCATCATTACGAAGGTTTTGGTGAAATGCCTGAAGGCTTGACGGCAGCGGCTTTTGCAGAGAATCCCTATCAGTCGAACAATCAGCGCAGTTATTTCAGCGGGCGCCGCTCAGATGTTTCTTTGCGCTATACGCATAAAGATGATGTCAATAATTTTGAGCTGCTCAGCTATTATATTGACTCCTTCCGCACCAGCAATTTATTGACTGACCAAAAAGATAAAAACGGCAATCCATTCAAGCGTCTGGACGAAGCGCCGCGTGACTATAAAGTATTTGCCATAGAGCCCCGCTACTCGCGGACTTACGGCCTGGGCAATACGCAGAATGAAGTCACTGTCGGCTACCGCTATATGGATGAGCAAAGTTCAGAACTTGCCGGCCGTGCTGATTATGCGGTAAATGCCCAGCCCGGTGCATTTGCAGCGCGGACTGCCAGTGATGGCGGCACAAAAGCGCATGCGTTTTACATCGATAACCGTTTTGAATTAGGCAAATGGAATATCACACCCGGCCTGCGTTTCGAATCAATTGATACCCACAATACCTTCAATGTCTATAAAAATGGCAAAGTCGACTCATCTGTCAGCCCATCCATCCAGTCCGATGAATTCCTGCCGAGCTTCTCTGTTCTGTATAAAGCAAATGACAATTGGAACATCTTTGCCAATGCAGGCGTATCTTTTGGGCCGCAGCAGTACAATCAGCTGGCCACCACCAACAGCACAACTGGCGCAGCTGTCTCTACTTTAGACGGCCTCAATCCTGAAAAATCTAAAAACTATGAGATCGGCACCAAATATTTAGGCAATGGCCTCACCGCCGAGCTCACCGCGTTCTATTTAGACTTTGATAAAGAACTGCAATTAGAGCGGGACAGTACTGGAAACGGCATTTGGACCAATTTAGGCGCGACCAGCCACAAAGGTGTTGAAACGGGCCTCAGTTATGATTTCGGCACCCTGTATCAAGCATTGGAAGGCTTAAAAGTCTACAGCAATTATACTTACACCAAAGCTGTTGCAGAAGCTGGCGAATTTGAAGGCAAAGATTTGCCATTCTATTCACAGCATGTCGGCAATTTAGGTGTCAGCTATCAGTATGATCAATGGTCGATTAATGCCGATATGTTTGCGCAATCCAAACAGCATTCACCAAATAATCCTGATAAATCATTGCCTGCAGGCTTTTATCAAACTGAAGAAACCGCTGATGGCAAATATGGCGATATTGCCGGCTATTCAACTTTTGCTGTACGCGCAGGCTATGACTTCAGCCAGCAGCTGAATGGCTTAAAAGTTGCAGCAGGCATCAAAAATGTCTTTGATAAACAATATTACACCCGCTCAACAGACGGTACTGGCGGAAAATATGTTGGCCAGCCGCGCACATTCTTCCTGCAAACCTCTTTCGATTTTTAAACCGCAATTCTTCGGTGCATAAAAAATCCCGCTTATAGGCGGGATTTTTTATTTCAGTTTTGCTGCATTAAATTACATAGCGCCATTTTTTATTTGATACAGTTTCCCTCGATTTTTCATTAGTATTCATGTTTTTGCCATGTCAATTGACCGCCTGAATTTATATTTTTTCAATATCTTGAACGCGCCTGATCAGGCCTCTTCCTTCATGACGCATTATGCGATTTTTATTGCGCATGATTTAATCTACATCATGCTGCTGATTTTTGCCGTGCTCTGGCTGCGCGGCAATTACCAAATCAAAAAACAGATTTTAAAAGCGTTTATTTTTACCTGCATCACATTGTCCATCAGTGAAATGGCATCTGCTTTCTTCAATACTCCGCGCCCCTTTGTAATGGACGTTGGCCGCACCCTGATTGAACACTCCGCTACAGGTTCTTTTCCAAGCAATCACATGGCTATTTTCAGCAGCATTGCATTTGCTTATTATTTTTCTGAGCAGCGTCAAGTCGGGAAGTTTCTGATAATACTGGCTTGGCTGGTCGCATGGTCTCGCGTCTATGTCGGCGTGCATTTTCCTGTGGATATGATTGGCGCATTCCTTTTGGCCTTTGCGGTGAATGCTTCTGGACAAAGCCTATGGAATAAATATAAAGAACAGCTGATGGCTTGGGTCATGGCGGTTTATCAAAAGTTGCTGCATCCATTGATTGAAAAAGGCTTGATTAAATAAACCATATAAAAAATCCCGCTCGAAAGCGGGATTTTTTATATGCATCAGCTGAATCGAGAATGCTTAGTAAATCGCCATGTGATTGCGGTGAATCATTTCCAGCGAACGCGCCTCGCCCAACACCTGATGCACTTTATCGGATGCCAAGCCTTTCACGATTTCTGCAGAACGGGAACTGAAATTGACACGGCCCACTGCTACACGTCCGCCTTGCGTATCTACGCATTCAACCACATCGCCGCGTTCAAAATGCCCTTCAACGGCGCGCACGCCAACCGGCAGCAAGCTGCGGTGATTTTCTTTAATCGCCTTAACAGCGCCATCATCAATCACCAAACGTCCAGCAGTCTGCAAATGCGCCGCCAGCCATTGCTGGTGCGCAGTCATACGGTCGTTGTCGGTAATAAACAAGGTGCCAAGCAATTCACCGCCCATTAAGCGCGACAGCACATTATCGCTTTCACCGCTGGCAATCAGTGTAGGACAGCCTGATTTTGCCGCTAAACGCGCAGCGCGGACTTTGGTCAGCATGCCGCCGCGGCCAAACTTGCCGCCGCCGCCAGCCATATCAAACAGGCTTTCATCCAAGGCGCGCACTGTATGGAACAGCTTTGCATTTGGATTAGAACGCGGATCTGAATCAAACATGCCCTGCTGATCTGTCAAAATAATCAGCAAATCGGCATGCACCTGACCTGCAACCATCGCAGCCAGAGTATCGTTATCGCCAAAACGGATTTCATCCGTCGATACCGTGTCATTTTCATTAATGACAGGTATCACCCGCCAGTCAATTAAATGCTGCAAGGCGTCGCATGAGTTCAGATAACGGCGGCGGTCAGCCAAATCATCATGGGTAAGAAGCACTTGAGCAGTACGGATGCCATGGTTTTCCAAAACACTCGACCACGTCTGAATCAAACCCATTTGACCAATGGCTGCGCACGCTTGAAGACTGGGTAGATCTGCGGGCCGATTTTCCAGCTTCATGCGGACCATGCCTTCCGCCACAGCGCCAGAAGATACAAGGATAATTTCATGCCCTGCATCATGCAGATTTGCAATCTGTTTCGCCCAATGCGAAATAGCGTCCAAATCCAAACCTTTGCCGTTTGCTGTGAGCAAAGATGATCCGATCTTAACTACAATCCGCTTACAATCATCAAGCTGCCGCTTCCCATCTACCGCTTCTATCATCTTGTCCTCAGTTACTCTTGAATAAGAGCTTAACGTACGTAGTACACTTCCGCTTCACCATCTTCACCATCATCTTCGTCATCATCTTCAGCCAATAGGCCTGCAAGACGCTGCTGACGGCGCAATTCGCGATACGCTTCTTTCGCTGCGATGGTTTGTTCACGTGTTTCCGCTTCAAGCTGGTCACGGAATGCTTTCATTTGCGCCGCGTACTCAGGATCTTCAACTTCACGCTCACGCTGCAGTTCAATTTGATCCATCAAGTAATACACAACGTCTTTGGTGCCTTCCGACATTAAGCCCGAAGTTTTGAATACAGGGCCTTTCCAGTCCATTTCTGCAAGAAGGTGAGCGCACCATTCTTCACGGCTTTCTTCCGGCAATTGATCAAGTTTGTTCAAGACCAATACAATTGGCAGCTTAGACAATGTCGGAGAGAATTTTTCCAATTCAGCCAAAATTGCTTTGGCATTATACGCAGGGTCTGAACCGTCAATCGGCTGTACATCCACAATGTGCAATAAAATGCGAGTACGCGCCAAATGCTTCAAGAAACGGATACCTAAACCCGCACCTTCAGAAGCGCCTTCAATCAGCCCTGGAATATCCGCCATGACAAATGAACGGTGACGGTCTGCATCCACAACCCCTAGATTAGGCACCATCGTAGTAAACGGATAGTCTGCAACTTTCGGTTTAGCCGCGGATACAGCACGGATAAATGTTGATTTGCCTGCATTTGGCATGCCCAGCAAGCCAACATCCGCCAGTACTTTCAATTCCAGGCGAATTTCACGGTATTCACCTTTAGCGCCATGCGTACACTTACGCGGTGAACGGTTGGTCGATGACTTAAAGTGCGTATTGCCCAAGCCGCCATCACCGCCCGCAGCAACCAGCACGCGCTGCCCATCGGCAACCAAATCGCCAATAATGTCACCAGATTCCATATCAACAATGGTTGTTCCAACAGGAACCAATAATACGGTGTCTTCACCGCCACGGCCCGAACAGTTTGCGCCGCGGCCATTTTTAGCGCGTTCTGCACGGAATCTGCGGGTGTAACGGTAATCTACAAGCGTGCTTGTATCGTTGTCAGCCTGAACATAAACACTGCCGCCACGGCCGCCATCGCCACCATCTGGACCGCCAAACGGTACGAATTTCTCTCGGCGAAAACTGGCTACGCCATTGCCACCGTCGCCAGCCTCTACGGTAATGACTGCTTCATCAACAAAGCGCATGCTGCCAATCCTCTAAATACTTTAAAACCGCCTATTCTGCCATATTTTACAAAATTTCTCGAATAGAATTATTCATGTTGCATAGATATTTCTTCATTTTTACCAGACATACCGCGCATGCATGAAAACCAGATTCTAAAATGCATCCATTTTCAATCCAGCGGCTGCTGTTTCTAGCGCTATCAGGTGAAAGGCAGATATGATCCGTTTGCAGAAATACCTATATTTAATATTCATTTAAAGGCTGCTAAATCATGCAGATGAAGTCCTTTCTAAGTGATTTAACTGCATGCCATTGTCCAGCGGCAGCTTTAGGCCATTCATCAAAATTTTGAAAATTGTCATGGCAATGATCAGCCTTCATCCTGCAGCCGCAATCCGTTTTTGATGCTGATTCAGCGGAACTGACACTTGACTGAAAGCCGCAAAGACCCGCTCTGTCATTAAACAGCATTCATTTTTAGCGGTATTGCTAACGGCAGCATAAAGTCCTCAGCACTGCGGCGAATAGGCAAATCTTCAGCACGTGATTTTTCTTTTAATATTCCAGCCTGATGCTTCAGCGCTTGATCCCTGTAACAATGACCGCACTCATGATTAATTTGCTGAAAATCACACCATTAATGGCATTAATAATGGCCAAAGCCCATGCCGCCAACGGCATAGAAGTTGCGTTGTCACTCACACATAGATGAACATCAAAATACGAAACCGGTGATGCCTTTTCTATAAAAATAGAATAAAAAAATACTGCTTATCCATATATCCTGATCTGCTGCTTTCCATAGACAGCTTTGAAAGACTCGATATCCGCCCGCAGCTGTTCAGCACAGCGCCATCATTAAATTTAAGCGCTTTTGTTGCTGATTTTATTGCTTAATATGTCCGGTATATTCTGCTCAATCCAGCTGATTAAATACATCACTTTTTCCGCAGCCTGTGAACCTGTAATTGTCAGCTGATATTCTACTTTTGGCGGAACCACCGGATATACGGTGCGCAAAATCAAGCCATCCTGTTCCAGTGTCTTTAAGGTTTGTGACAGCATCTTTTCACTGATGCCCTCTATACGCTGTTTTAATTCGCTGAAACGATGCACCCCTTCGCTCAGGCAGCGCAATACCAGAACAGCCCATTTACTGGTGATGTGTTCTAAGATTTCCCGTGAAGGACAGTTTGCGGATAAAACTTGACCTAATAATTTGCTCGAAGCATAAGTGCTCATTAAATCTCTCCAATTCGTAACAAACTAACTTTTTGGTACGTACTTACATTTTGTAAGTTAGCAGATTATGATTCAATCATCAAGTATATTTTATAGACACGTCATAAAGACATATCCAGAGGAAAGAAGATGAAAATTGCAATTACTGGCGCAACAGGCCAACTCGGTCAATTGGTGATTCAAGCGCTGTTAAAGGACGTTCCAGCTTCACAAATTATAGCCTTAGTCCGCAGCGAAGCCAAAGCCGCTTCACTTAAACAGCAAGGTGTTGAATTGCGCCACTTTGATTACGATGCGCCCGAAACGCTTGCTCCCGCCCTGCAAGGCGTAGACAAACTGCTGCTGATTTCAGCCAATGAAATTGGCCGCCGCACACCGCAGCATAAAGCTGTGATTGAAGCCGCCAAACAGGCTGGCGTGCCTTATATTGCCTATACCAGCTTACTGCGTGCAGACACATCCCCACTCGGCTTAGCGCAAGAACACCGTGAAACCGAAGCGCTGATTCAAGACAGCGGCCTTGCTTATACCTTCTTACGCAACAACTGGTATAGCGATAACTATTTAGCCACTGTGCAGCAGATTGCTGAATCTGGCGTGCTGTATGGCGCATCGCAAGACGGCAAGATCAGCTCGGCTTCCCGCGAAGACTACGCAGAAGCGGCTGCCAAAGTTTTAGCCAGCGCTGGACATGAAAACAAAACCTACGAATTAGCAGGTTCAGAAAGTTTTACTAAAGCGGATTTGGCTCAATTCATCGGTCAAGCGGCGCATAAGTCCGTCACTTATCAAAACCTGTCTGCCGATGACCTGCGTCAAGGCTTAACTCAAGCCGGCCTCCCTACACACTTGATCGATGTGATTGTGGATGCCGATGTGCAAACCGCCAAAGGCGCGATGTACAGCGACAGCAAAGACTTAGAACAATTGATTGGCCGCAAGACCACCCGCATTCAAGATACGATTAAAGCTGCGCTTTAAGCCGCCCTTTTCATCCGCACCTTCAAACACCGCCAATGATTGGCGGTGTTTTTTCATGGATGAATGTTCTTCACGGGCAGTGTCATATTCATCTCCAAATTCGCAGTCGTGCTTCGCTCTGTGTTGTACATGGTGGCATTGAAGCTTGCTATTTTTCGCATAGTCATTGGATCATTCAAATTTAACTGCGGCGCAAACTGATGCAGCACATGCAGACGCACTTGCTCATCGAACTCAAAATAGACCAAGCCATTAAATATAATTTTGATTGGAACCTGATAGTCTTGCTTTAAATGAAATGGCACTGCCAGCTTAATTGGAATATCCAAAGTGAGCGGAAACTTAGGCAATAGCTTATTCTGATAAATTAAATCTGTGGTTGTCTCCAGCGGCATGTTTTGATCAATGAGCACCTCGGTTTGATAATCAACAGATACTGAAACCGGCACTTCTACTTCAAACTCTAAATTTGCCAAATATTTCCCTGTCAAAGGCAGATTGATTTTCTGATCAATTTTCAGCTGTGTATCTAGAGTCCCAACGGACTGGGTTTCCAAATAATTACCCACTTGGATTTTTGTCGGCAGGGAGTCTGATAGTTGAATTTGTGCTTCACTCGCAGACACTTGCATACTGGCTTGAATATTCAGGTACAGCCAAAACAGCACCCCCACCAAAATTACAACGCATACAAAGCTCAGTACAAGCCGCTTCACAGACTGGAATATCCACATACTCCCTCCTATGGCTTCACTTGTTCTTGAGGTTGAGGTTTTTCACGCAGTAATTGCAGGCTATTGAGTGGAATTTTCAACTCCCCCTGCTTAATTTCAATTGGCAATGTATTTTGCACATCCACCGAAGCTTTCAATGCCGTTTTAATTGGAACGTTTAAATGCCCTTGTATTGGAATATTGGTCTTAACCACTGTATTGACTGGAATATGCAGGTTTTCTTTCAGCACTGTTTTCACAGGCGCATCAAACTTGAGGTGCACCTGCTGCTCAAGCGGCACATCAATATGAATCGGCACATCCAGCTGAATAGGAATATTTCCTTTTAAAGGCAAAGTCACATCCCGCCCCATGACTTTTACCTGCACCTTGGTATCCACAGGCATGCTCTGATTAATTTTCAAGGTTTCACGCACAGGAATGGTGGTTTTAATCGGAACCTGATTATCAAAATATACCCGTGGCGTCAGGGTTTGGGTCAGTGGAATATTCAGGTTTTCACGGATCGGAATTTCCGCATTGACGCGCCCTGTAACATCAACATCCAAGGCATCATGAATTTTAACCTCAGCTTGTAAAGGCTCTTGCAGATCAATGCTGACTTTTTGATTTTCTAAGGGAATATAAATATTAAAGTGTTTAAACGTCCAAATAGCGATAAGTACACCGCATACAGATGCTAACACAATGAATGCCAATCCGCTTAGCATATGCTTCACTTGCAAATCCAAATTCCTTTTGTTCTATTCTCTTTTTATCTGACAAATATCATCCTTTTGTCAGCCTAGAAAGTCATTGTCGGCGGTATAGCAACCAGACACTGTTATTTTTTATCACCCTATTTTACACAATATTTTAATTATTCTAAGTAAATTAGTAGGGATTAAACATTGGCAACGCTGAGTGCTCAAGCCAATATTGATGTCATTCCCACGTATCTAATCAGCTTGGATACATGCAGCTGCGCAAAAAAAAGAGCCTCAATTGAGGCTCTTTTTAGTCGCTATGACAAATTATGCATTTGTTTCAGCTGGAATTTTTGGATAGCTTACGCCGCCCATTTGCTCTGCAATACGTAATACTTGGCAGCTATAGCCGACTTCGTTATCGTACCAAACATATGCAGTTAAACGGTTGCCCGAAGTGATTGTTGCTTGCGCATCAAATACACCTGCTGTACGCGAACCGATAAAGTCAGATGATACAACTTCAGTCGAGTTGGTATAACCGATCTGACCTTGAAGGCTAGAGCTGATTGAAATTTTACGAATGTATTCGTTCACTTCGTCGCGATCAACTTCTTTATCTAAAGTTAAGTTCAAAATCGCAAGAGAAACGTTTGGTGTTGGAACACGTACAGAGTTGCCTGTCAGTTTACCCTGAAGCGCTGGAAGCGCTTTAGCCACCGCTTTAGCTGCGCCTGTTTCAGTAATTACCATGTTCAACGTTGCAGCACGGCCACGGCGGTCTGCTTTATGGTAGTTGTCGATTAAGTTTTGGTCGTTTGTAAACGAGTGAACTGTTTCAACGTGACCATTCAACACTGTGTATTTGTCATGCAAAACTTTCAGTGTTGGTGTAATCGCATTAGTTGTACAGCTTGCAGCAGAGATAATGGTATCTTCATCAAGAATGTCTGCCTGGTTTACACCAAACACCACGTTCTTCATGTCGCCTTTACCTGGTGCAGTCAAGATCACACGTGCAGCGCCTGGGCACTTCAGGTGTTGAGCAAGACCTTCAGCATCACGCCATTTACCAGTGTTGTCGATGACCAGTGCATTTTCGATGCCGTATGCAGTGTAATCAACTTCAGATGGATTAGATGCATAAATCACTTTGATGAATTGACCGTTCGCAATGATTGCTTCGTTTTCTTCATCGACAGCAATCGTGCCAGAGAATGGGC
Organism: Acinetobacter sp. CWB-B33; assembly: GCF_039655955.1. Taxonomy (NCBI): domain Bacteria; kingdom Pseudomonadati; phylum Pseudomonadota; class Gammaproteobacteria; order Moraxellales; family Moraxellaceae; genus Acinetobacter; species Acinetobacter sp. CWB-B33. The sequence goes on along the minus strand of NZ_JAGFEU010000002.1, from coordinate 601,382 downwards.
CATGGATTGAGTCACGGCGCAATAAAGACGCACGTTTTTCCAAATCACCATCAGATGACTTACGAACCACAATCGCTTTTAGGTTCAAACCGCGGCCTAAACCCGATTGGCCAATCATTAAACGCGCAAGGATGCGGCCGATACGGCCAAAACCGTAAAGAACCACATCACGGCCTTCAACTGAAGTTGCACGGCCTTCTACCGATTTAACAGCGGCTGCAACAAATGCATCAACGTCGCCGCCTTGCTCTTTAAATGCAACAGCCAATTTGCCAAGATCAATTTCAGCGGTACCGATATTTTCGATTTTAGCCAAAGCTTGAAGAATTGGGAAAGTGTGAACGACAGAAAGCTCAACGTCCATCATGCGTGTGAAACGGTGCGCTTTTAAAATCTGGATCACTGAACGGTTAACTAAAGAACGTCCAAATACTGAAACCACAATATTTTTTTCACGGTAAAGCTGACCGATCAAAGCGATCATTTGTTCCGCGATTTCTTCACGGTTTTTCCAGCGACCTTGGTGCTCTGCATGTAGGGCGATGATAGTCTCTTTGCTCACAGATACGTCCTCTAATTAATTGTATATCTAGGCATAAATTTCAAAACCCGACAATTGTAATGGAATTATCTAAAAGATAGAATCCAAAACAAGTTTTGATTGGCGTATTTTGCTATATATTCATTATAAATTTATAAAATAGTTGCAATTATTATTATGATTTTGCTTTTAAAAAGAATTTAATACGCAATTTAAAAGATTTTTTATATTTTTGTTTATTTGCTTCTTTATCAAACAAATTGATAAATACTGCAATTAATGATCAGCACAAATTAGTGAAATTGATTTTAAACTTTGCATGGCACTGCTTTAAATTGCATGACAGATTTGGCTATTTACAAGGCCCTTTATTTTTCCAAACGTTCAAAACATTGGTCTTTAAAGAATATCTTTGAAGAGAAATCACGCGCCGCATTATTCCATGTCCAAACGTTCCTGCACCTTGCCGCGGTTGCGGGCCAATATGTTTGCATTGCGCTTCTGCTTTGCAAGATGAAGACAGCCTTCAATCACCAGCAGCACCACCGCCAGCCAGATTGGAATATAAGTCAGCCATTCTGATGCTTCGACCCGCTCCCCCAGCATAATTGATGCAAAAGCCAATAAAACGGGTTCTAAATAGCTCAATAGGCCAAAAACCACAAAAGGCAAATAACGGCTGGCTAAGATATAACTGCCTAAACCGAATGCGCTTAAAAAACCTAAGCCAATAACGGCCCAAATCAGGTGAGTGGCATTCAGCATTAATGAAATGCTGTCTCTGTAGAAAAATGCTAAATACACAGCAACGGGCAGAATCAAGAACAAATCCCACCAGAACCCGCCCAAATGATCGGTTTTACAAACACGGCGCAGGAAGAAATACAAAGGATAAGCCAAAGCAATATAGGCGGTTTCCCATGCAATACTGCCGATACGCCAAAGTTCATGGCCGACACCCAGCACAGCGAGCACAACGGCAGCCAGCTGCCAGCGGCTTAATTTTTCTTTATAAAGCACACAGCCGACCAGCACCATCACCAAAGGCAATAGGAAATAGCCAAGTGAAACCTGTAAGCCCCGGCCGTTAATCGGCCCCCATAAAAACAGCCACAGCTGCGTGGTGCATAAAACCGAACTGAAAATCAGCCACGGCAGCATCCACGGCTGCTTGAAAATCCGCTTAAAAATCTCACCGATATGCTTTAAATCGCCCGTCCACCACATAAACAGCGTCAAAAACGGCAAGGTTGCCAGCATGCGCCAAGCAAACGTCTGCTCACTGTCTAAAGGCTGCAAAAAATGCGTATAAAAATATAAAATGCCAAAAGTGACAGATGCCAATACAGACAATGTAACGCCCTTATACATCCCTCACCTCAACAAAGTCTTGCAAATTTTCCGCTGATAATACTTGAATTTTCAAGCAGATTGAATACTGACATGCCCGCAAAGAAAAAACCATGCCTGAGCATGGTTTTTGAGTACGCTGTATTTCAATATTTATTTGACGGTCTGTTTAGTATGAATCAAATCACTCAAGTCATAACCGACCGACTTGGCATAGTCTAAATATTCATTAATCACGCTTTGCTCAGGATGCTGCGTCCGCGACAATACCCACATATAATTGCGCCGCGGCTCACCGACCAGAACGGTCTGATAGTCATCATCAATTTTCAAAATCCAATAATCCCCCCGCGCCACAGGCAGCCAGCGCACAGCTTCAGGCAAAAAACTCACTTTCAGCTTGCTGTTAAAAGGTGGATTTTGTACAAATGCTTCGCCAATTGACTGCATCAATTTGCCGTCTTGGGTATAACAGCGGTTATCTACAGTGACATTGCCGTTTTCGTTCAAGGTATAAGTAGCCGAGACATTGCTTCCGCATTTATTTTGAAAGTACATGGGCTTGCGCGCAATTTCATACCACACCCCCAAATAGCGGTCTAATTCGACCTTATCCACCACAGCTAAGGGCTTGCTTTGCGCATAAGCCATGGTCGCCATGCCTAAGCCCACTAAAATAGCCCCGCCTACCGCAATTTTAGCTAAGGTAAAGCCAGCTTTCGGAATATTTTTTTTCATCATTATGAATACCTTTACTGTCAAACTTTGCTTTTTTAACAAGCAGATTGCTTAAAAGATACTGCTTTAAAAGCATCCTAACTGTCTATGTTCTGTAATGATTTTCAATAAGTTTTACATCTTCCGCTGGCTTTTCTGCAACTTTAGCTTATTGAAGCATTTGCGCTTTTAAACGCAAAATTTCATCCCGCAGGCGCGCGGCCTGCTCAAACTGCAAGTCTTTCGACGCTTTCAGCATTTCTTTTTCAAGCTTGCCGAGATGTTTCGAAAACAGCTTCGGATCAGACAGCAAATGCTGTTCATCCGCGCTCAGCGCCTTGCTTTGATCGCTGATACCGGCTTCAATTTCATCATCATTCAGTACTTCGCCATCATCCAAATCTTTCGCGACTTGACGCACGGCGCTGCGCGGCACAATACCATGCAATTCATTAAACTCCAGCTGCTTATTACGGCGGCGGTCTGTTTCATCAATGGCTTTTTGCATGGAGTCCGTAATGCGGTCTGCGTACAAAATCGCTTTGCCGTTTAAATTACGCGCTGCCCGGCCAATCGTCTGAATCAGTGAACGCTCTGACCGCAAAAAGCCTTCCTTGTCTGCATCCAAGATCGCAACCAAAGACACCTCTGGCATGTCTAGGCCTTCACGCAGCAAGTTAATGCCGATCAATGCATCATGAACGCCTGAACGCAGTTCATGAATAATTTTAGTCCGTTCTACGGTATCAATGTCAGAATGCAGATAAGCTACTTTCACACCATATTCTTTTAAATATGAGGTCAGATCTTCCGCCATGCGCTTGGTGAGCGTCGTCACCAGCACCCGCTCATTCAATTCTTTCCGGTTATTGATTTCCGACAGCACATCATCAACCTGTGTCAGGACTGGGCGTATTTCAATTTCAGGGTCAACCAAGCCTGTTGGGCGCACTACCTGTTCAACAATCTGTTCAGACTTTTCCAATTCGTATTTGGCAGGCGTCGCACTGACATAAATAGTCGAAGGAACAATGCGCTCCCATTCTTCAAATTTCATCGGGCGGTTGTCCAGCGCGCTAGGCAGGCGGAACCCGTAATTCACCAGATTCTCTTTACGCGAACGGTCGCCTTTATACATTGCGCCAATTTGCGGAACCGTGACATGCGATTCATCAATAATCAGCAAGGCATCATCCGGCACATAATCAAATAAAGTCGGCGGCGCTTCCCCAGCGGGGCGGCCGGAAAGATGGCGTGAATAGTTTTCAATGCCGTTGGTATAGCCCAGCTGCTGCATCATTTCTAAGTCATAGCGGGTGCGCTGTTCAATCCGCTGCGCTTCCAGCAGTTTGTCATTGGCGCGGAAAAAGCCTAAACGGTCTTTCAGTTCATCCCGAATGGTGTCTATGGCACGGGTCAAATTATCCTTAGGCGTCACATAGTGGCTTTTAGGATAGATGGTCACCCGCGGCACTTTACGGATCATTTTTCCCGTTAAGGGATCAAACCAGCGGATTGAATCCACTTCATCATCAAACAATTCAATGCGGATGGCATGCTGATCCGATTCAGCGGGGAATATATCAATGATTTCGCCGCGGATGCGGTATGTGCCGCGCAAGAATTCCAGTTCATTGCGGCTGTATTGCATCTCGACGAGCCGGCGGATAATGTCATCACGGTTCAGCACATCGCCCTGCACAATATGCAGCAGCATGCTCATATAGGCATTCGGATCACCCAAGCCGTAAATTGCCGATACAGAAGCGATAATAATGGCATCGCGGCGTTCCAACAGGGCGCGGGTTGCTGACAAACGCATCTGATCGATGTGATCATTAATGGATGAGTCTTTTTCAATAAAGGTGTCTGAAGACGGCACATACGCTTCAGGCTGATAATAATCATAATAGCTGACGAAATATTCCACGGCATTGTTTGGAAAAAATGCCTTAAATTCGCCATACAGCTGGGCTGCCAGCGTCTTATTGTGCGCCATGACAATCGTGGGCCGCTGTGTCTGAGCAATCACATTAGCCATGGTATAGGTCTTGCCCGAACCCGTTACCCCCAGCAGCAGCTGATCGTGATATCCCTGTTCTATACCGCGCACCAGCTTTTCAATCGCCTGCGGCTGATCGCCTGCGGGCTGATAATGGGTGACTAATTCGAAAGGTTGATGCTCACTCATAAAACGTGTGGTCCAATGCGCTGCTGAAATTGACTGTTTCAATTATGAGGGCTAATTAAGATTACTCAAGAGTGAAATGCCCTCAGAACACTGCAAACGCTCTGATCGTTCCCATCACGGCGCCTAATGCAAATGCCAGGCAGTTTGCATTCAGGCCAAATCGAAAAAACTTTGCAGAAACAGCTTCAGCGGCTCATAGAATAAATGCCCTTCGGTTCATCCCCCCCTAATTGATCTCGCTATTTTTCATAAATGAAGCATGCTTTTTCCTTGACCCGATACGCGTTCAAAGGCAACATGAAACCAAAGGATTATGACAGCAGTGCAGCCTATGACTTATCATTATCATGACGAGAGCATCGTTAAAAGCTTACCTGAAGATACAATTTTTGTATTTGGCAGCAATATGGCAGGCACACATGCAGGAGGCGCTGCAAAAACTGCGCTGCTGCATTTTGGCGCAATGAAAGGCGTTGGACGAGGCTGGGCAGGCCAAAGCTTTGCGATTCCCACCATGAATGAGCATTTGCAGCAAATGCCGCTGTCGCAAATCCAGCACTATATTGATGACTTTAAAATCTATACCAAGAATCATCCTAAATCTAAATATTTTATTACCTCTGTGGGCTGCGGTGTTGCTGGCTATAAAGTTGAAGAAATTGCTCCAATGTTTAAAGGCATTTCCCATAATGTTATTTTTCCAGTGTCCTTCCGCCCCTTTGTCGAAAAAGCCCTGCCCAAGCTGACACAGCATTTTTTACAGGCCATTTTCTCGGACAGTGTAATTTTTGCAGCGAATGCTGAAGAAACGGTTGATGCGCTGGATTTAACCGAGAATGAAAAAAGCGCAGCAAAAATTATCCTCAATACGCAAATTTACCCGACTGACAGCAATGGCCGCGACCGTACTTTTGAAATACAGGATATTATGCATGTGCTGCAAGGCAAAGTATTTGAGTTCGAGCATTCAGCAGAAGACGCCCTGATGTTTGGCGGCGCCATTCTGGCATTGCTTGAACTCTACAATATCAATGAAAAGGATTTTGCCGATGTTTGGTTAGGACAGCGCGAGATCAGCCCGCCTAGAGCAGCCAATAGATCGAAAAAATAATCTTCAAGTTCTACTATTTTTTTAATTTAAGGCCAAATCCTTGCGGATTGGCTTTTTTTTATAAATTTATATTCTATTTTTTAATTTTTTCAGTTACTTTTTGAGACATAAATCACAGTAAACAAACAATATCTTAATTGTACAATGACGAAACCGCTCCTAACAGGCCGAGACATGATACCTCATAATAATTCTATATTTCATATATCCCCGATCCCGTTATGGCTTGAAGATTTTAGCGAAATAAAACAGCAATTGGATCTGTGGCGAAAACAGGGGGTTGAGGACTTACGTCAATATTTATTAAACAACACCGCAAAAGTCGCAGAAAGCGCCAGTAAAATTAAAATACTGCAGGTCAACACCCGCACTTTGGAACTATACGAAGCCGAACACCTTGAGCATTTATGTGAAAATTTACCGACGATTTTCCAGCAGGATATGCTTCAAACGCATATCGAAGAGCTGGTGCAGCTGTGGGAAGGTAAAACCCATTTCATCAATACTTCTGTAAATTATACGATTTCAGGCAGCCGTTTAGATATCCAGCTGCGCTGTACCATTTTGCCGGGATATGAACATGACTGGTCAAAAGTCTTGATCAGCACAGAAAATATTACGCCTTACCAAAATGCCCGCCGGCAGGAAGAAAAAAACCGCCAAATTGCCGAAGCGCGCTTCAATTATTCCCCAACCTCACTATGGGTCGAAGATTTCAGCCTAGTAAAGGCCAAACTGGATTATTTGCGCTCCATCGGAATCGAAGACTTCTCTACTTTTTTAGATGTCCATCCAGATTTTGTGCAGCAGTGCATTAAAGAAATCATCATTGTAGATGTGAATCAGGCAACATTAACCCTGTTTGGCGCCCCAGACAAAAATACGCTGCTGAAAAATATTCATAAAGTCTTCAGTCAGGAAATGAATCACACTTTCCGTAAACAGCTGCAGGATTTATGGGAAGGAAAAATTCATCATCAGCATGAAGCGGTCAATTATGCGCTGGACGGCAGCATCCGCCATGTCATTCTGCAATTTACCGTTTTTCCAGGCTATGAAGAAACTTGGAGCACCGTTCAAGTTGCATTGATTGACATTACTGCACGCAAAAAAGCGGAAAACTATTTAGAATATTTAGGCAAGCATGATGTCTTAACCAAATTGTATAACCGCACCTTTTATACTGAAGAAATTAACCGTCTGGAGCGCAGCATTCAGCGTCCTGTCTCTTGTATTTTCATTGACTTAAATGGATTAAAGGACATTAATGACAACTACGGCCATGATGCCGGCGATGAACAGCTGCGGCGAATTGGCAATCTGCTGAATCAGCTGATTCAGCATACGCAATATTCTGCGTCACGCATTGGCGGTGATGAATTTGTCGTCCTGCTTCCCAATGCTGATGAGGCTTCACTGCAAACCAGCCTAAACAGCCTTCAGGAACTCATGCATGTCGACAATCAGTATCATTCATTGCACCCCATGAGCCTGTCTATTGGCTCTGCCAGCACACTGCCGAATGAGCGCATTGAGGATTTACTGAAACGTGCCGATGCGCTGATGTATGAACAAAAGAAAAAATACTATGCCTGCTAGCCCGCTATTCTTCAAATAAAGCATAAAAAAACCTGCATTTCTGCAGGTTTTTTTATTAACGCTTGCCCATAGATCGGCGCGTACCGCGAGGCGGCATCCAAGTCCGATCCGCATAGTTTTCCGGCTTTGGCCGGACTTGATTATGCACGGAATCTTGCTGCGCCTGCTCAGCTGAAACAACCGGAAACGGAAGTTTCACAGCAGCTTTTTTCTTGGGAGAGTTTGGGGTGCTCATGTGATTTACTCAATTCATTCTGCCCATATTGTACAAAAAACTCAGGCTTTGGGGAAATCCATTGCTTAGAGGCTTCCAAAGATGCGCAAAAACTGTAAGAAGCATTGGTACTGCTCTGATTGAAAAATTTCAGTTTTATGCATGACAGAGCTGTAAATGGACTGATCAGTTCATTGATTTGATCCCTTAATCCTAAAATGATATTCCGCTTTTAAATACGGCCGTATAAAATTTCTGAATAAAAATTAAGACATACATTATTTTAAATACAGCCACTTACAACACTTTAATAAAACAAAAAATGGAGTTCCCTAAATGCATCAATCAGCATTCTTATGTATTGCCGCAAGTTTCGCGTCTATTTCTGCCACGGCTCAAGCCGCAGATTTTTCAAAATATTTCAGCATGGAAGCCAAAGGCTTTAAGCGCTTTTCCGTTTCAGCTGGCGCTTTGCATGTCATGCCGCAAGGCAAAGCGCAGCCATTTACTGTGCAAACGGCTGTCCCGGACGGCACTGTGGCCAAAAACGGCGCAATTAAAGTTGATACGGTACTCAACAATCTGAATAAAAATGTTGATCAGGCTGGTTTAGCCGCGGCCCTGAAAAGTTTAGGCTATTTAACCGGAGGCACCTTGCCTGCAAACTTAAGCGGCAGCTCAAAAATTAATGGACTGCAAAGCTGGGACAATCCAGGCACGGGACTGGAAGCAGATGATGTCACGACCCTTGGCCTGATGAGCAGCTACTTTTTTACCGATAATGTGTCTATTGAAATGAAAGCCGGCATTCCGCCTAAAGTGGACTTGCAAGGCCAAGGAAAAATTTATGCGCCATTTGCAGCCATTGCAACGCCGGAACTTCTGGGCCTGCCATTAAAGTTCATGAATATTGATCTTCAAAACACTATCTTCATCACAGACCTGGGCGCTTATGGGCCAGCAGCGTCCGCCCGCGCTTGGACACCCGCTTTTGAGTTCCAGTATCACTTTGGCAAAACCGGCGTCAATAAATTCCGTCCCTATGTCGGCGCAGGCATGATGTATGCCTATTTTAATGAGCTTGAAATCAACCCGCGCACTGAGCAGGATTTAATTGCAGCCGGCCATATGATTGCCAATATCAAACAAGGGCAAGCTGGCGCATCACTTGAAAGAAAAACCAGCAGCGCCAATCCGCAAGTCGATTTAGAAGCGACCGATGCATTTGCACCCATCGTGACCGCTGGCTTTACCTACGACTTCAATGATAAATGGTTTGCAACGGCATCCATCAGCTATGCACAGCTTAAAAATGAAACCACCATCACGGTCACTGATGCAAAATTGGGAGAGCTGATCCGCTCCAAAGCAGACATTGAAATCAACCCATTGATGATCTACGCAGGTGTCGGAATCCGATTTTAATTTTAAATAAGTTGACTAAAAGCAGGCACTTAAGGCCTAATTTTCATAACTTTTTATAATGTTTTTTACATAATTACTAAAATAAAGTCATCATTCTTAAACAAATCGCATTACTTTTAACATGAAACCTACCGGTATATCCGATTTCAATAACATTCATTCCCGTTTTTCATTCGCATAATTGGCCTGCTAAAAAAAATTCCAATAGCTGTTTTGGACATGGAGTCCTTTGAATGAAAAAAACTTTACTGTGCATGGCAACGTCCATGCTTTCCGTACCGATGATCAGCCATGCTGACTCACCCTATTTCAGCCTGCATGATGGCGATGGCTTCAAGCGCTTCTCCGTCTCTGTCGGCGCTTTGCATGTCATGCCGCAAGGCAAAGCGCAGCCGTTTAAGGTCAATACATCCGTAGCAAATGGTGAAAAAGCGGCCGTTGGAGATATTTCTATTGATGCGGTAAAAGCCAATCTAGATCCTGAGATGAGTCCCAATATTTCAACTTGGTTTGTTGGCGTTTTAGATAAGTTAGGCTCTGACACGCTGCCTGCAGCGTTAAGCGGCACAGCCGAAATTAATGGACTTGAAAGCTGGGACAATCAAGGAACTGGCTTAGAAGCAGACGATGTTACCACTCTTGGCATCATGACCAACTACTTTTTCACAGACCATGTATCCTTTGAGATGAAAGCCGGCATACCGCCTAAAGTGGACTTGATGGGCAAAGGCAAAATTTATGCCCCTTTTGCAGCCATTGCTACACCGGAACTGGGAATTATAGATTTACCGCAAATTGCAATGAAAAACAGTCTGCTGATTACTGATTTAGAAGCCTATGGCCCTGCCGCCTCTGCCCGCGCATGGACTCCCGCAGCAGAGTTCCAATACCATTTTGGCAAAACCGGCGTCAATAAATTCCGCCCTTATGTCGGATTGGGCATGATGTATGCCTATTTCAATGAAGTGGAAATCAACCCGCGCACTGAGCAGGATTTAATTGCAGCTGGCCATATGATTGCCAATATTAAAGACGGTAAAGCTGGAGCGGCCTTAGACGGCAAGCCAAGCAGCGCCAATCCAAAAGTCGATGTAGAAGCTTCAGATGCTTTTGCACCGATCGCAACCCTTGGCTTTACCTACGACTTTAATGATAAATGGTTTGCTGTCGGGTCTGTGTCCTATGCACATTTATCCGACGATACCACCATTACTGTTTCGGACGATACGCATGGTGAGCTGATCCGCTCCAAAGCAGATATCGAAATCAATCCGATTCTTGCCTATGCAGGCGTTGGCATGCGCTTCTAAAACCGCGCGCATCTTAACCTGAAAGACGGTTTCCGCCGTCTTTTTTGTTGCCCTTTTACATAACTAAAGTTTATTACTTGGTGAAAATTAATTGATCGTATTCATGTAATGAATCGAATAATATAGGCAGACTGCACCGTATACAGAAAGCCAAATGACTGACACGCAATTTTCAAAGCCTCTCATTTATATGCTGATCGGCAGCGCCATTATTTTGGCGCTATCGCTAGGTATCCGGCATGGTTTTGGCCTGTATCTGGTGCCCATGAGTGATGAGTTCGGCTGGGGGCATAATGTATTCAGTTTAGCGATTGCGATGCAGAACCTCATTTGGGGTGCTGTACAGCCCATCACAGGCGCATTTGCAGACAAATACGGCAGTAAAATAGTTGTTGCTGTCGGCGGGCTGCTGTACGCCTTAGGCCTGCTGATGATGGCGTTCAGCTCTACAGGGCTGATGCTGAATTTAAGCGCCGGCTTAATATTAGGCCTTGCGCTTTCCGCAACCTCATTTCCGGTTTTACTGTCCGCAGTTGGCCGTGCCGCGCATCCGGAAAAACGCAGTTTAGCGATGGGGATTGCCAGTGCTGCAGGATCGTTTGGGCAATTCATTATGCTGCCATCTACCCTGCTGCTGCTGCAAAATATTGGCTGGTCAGCCGCTTTAATGGTCAGCGCTATTTTGGCTGCGCTGATCATTCCCTTGGCATGGATGCTGAAAGCGCCGATGTATAGCGCGCCCTCTGCACAGTCCTTAGAAAATAAGCCCAGTTTAGGCTTTAAAGATATTTTAATCATTGCCAAAAATCACAAACCGTTCTGGTTCTTGGCTTTAGGTTTCTTAGTCTGCGGCTTTCAAGTGGTCTTCATTGGCATCCATTTGCCTGGTTATCTGATAGATCATGGCTTCAGCGCAGCAACGGGAACCATTTTCCTTGCATTAGTAGGACTTTTTAATATTTTTGGCACATACGGTGCGGGCTGGCTGGGCGGAAAATTTTCTAAGCCGCATTTGCTGATGTGGCTGTATGGATTGCGCGGCATCGCCATCATCGCCTTTTTGATGCTGCCGCTAAGTGCATGGACAATCTATGCCTTTGGCGCCATTATGGGACTCTTATGGCTCTCTACCGTGCCCTTAACCAATGGCATTGTGGCAAACATGTTTGGCGTGAAATACCTGTCCATGCTCAGCGGCATTGTATTTTTTACTCACCAGGTCGGTTCATTCTTTGGCGGCTGGCTCGGCGGCTTGAACCATGATATGACAGGCAACTATAATATGGTTTGGGCGCTTTCACTGGTATTGAGCATCTTAGGGGTGTTGGTGCATTTCTTTGTCACAGAGGAGCATGTCATACATGACTGATTCAATGCTTGGATTAAAACTAACCATTCTTGCAATAGCCGTGGCTTTTTTGGCGCTGGCTATTGCGCTCTGGATGAAAACGCCTCAACTGTTTGAATATTTCAATCAGGCTTTTTGCGCGCATTAACAATGCCAGTCTAAAACGCATCAATTGGCGTTACTGGCTTTTATCTGCACAAAGACAGCGTGAACAGTGTCAAAAAATTGACATTTTCCAGCAGTTTTCCTGCTGAGATTTTCCAAAATAACTAAAAGCCAATAAATCAGCAATTTAATCTATTTTCTTCATTTATTCATAAGTTTAGCAATTCTTATGATTTCTCTTGCGCATGCATCTTTCTTAAATTCAGTGCATGCAAAATACTTTAGAGAAATAACAATGACGGCTTTAACCCAACTTTCACAAGCGATACATGATGCGCCCCGCTGGCATCAGCAAGATCAGTTTCAAAACCCGCAAGAGGTCAAAATTGTCCCTTTAGCTGGAGAAGCCCTAGGCGCAGCTGTTTTTGGACTGGATGCAAAAAAAGCGCAATCTGGAGAAACCATTCTGCGCCTGAAACAGGCGCTGGCTGAACATTTAATTTTAATTTTCAAGCAGCAAAGCATAGATGATTTTCAGTATTTAGCTTTTGCCAGCTATTTTGGCTCTATTTTCCGTCCCAGTTCTGATACCCCTGTATTAGCCACCCAAAGCGATACTGGCACACCGCCAGACGTGGTGCCTGTATCCAACGCAGTGGGCCAAGGCGATTATACAGGCTATGGTGAACTCGCACCGCATGCCGACCATCAATGGACACCCCTACCTTCTTTTGGTTCTCTGCTCTACGCGATTGAACTGCCTAAAGACGGCGGTCAGACCTCTTGGTACAACACAATTAAAGCCTATGATGCCTTAGATGATGAAACGAAACAGCATTTGGACACGCTGCAGCTGATTACCTACAATCCTTTTGTACGCTTCCAAAGCAATAAAGGCGCGCCCAAAGATGGCAGTTACGGTACATTTCCTAAATACCGTTTTAAAGACCAGCCTGTAATTGGCGATGCTTATCCTCACCCGCTGGTGCGCACACATCCTGAAAGCGGCCATAAAGCGCTGTGGCTAAATACACATAATGAAGTCGAATTGGTCAATTATGACGATCAGGCTGGAAGTGAATTGATTGCCAAACTGCGCGAGCATATTTTAAAACCTGAATTTCATTATGAACATCATTGGGAACAAGGCGATATTGTGTTTTGGGACAACCAAGCCACTTTACACTCGCGCCGCCCTTTCCCTGCCGATCAGCGCCGTTTGCTTAAGCGCATCAGTCTTGCAGGCGGGCGCCCATACTAAAATCGTTTAAGTTCTTTATCCAGCCTAGACACTAATACAGCAAACCGTCCGCTAAGAAGGCCGCAAACACGCATCTTCTAATAGCGGACTTTTTTACTTTGGACTTGCATGTTGATGCCGTATAACCGCCATTATGTTAAATAGGAAAAATTGGTGAATAGATTTTTATATTATTTATAGGGGGGATTACCGAACCGCAATGTATATGATGATGTAAATTAAAATGAATTTCCGGTATTTAAATTTGATACAGATAAAAAAGCAATTATTGAAATTAAGCTACTTGCATTAGAGTTTTCAGGTGATTTTTAGCTATCCTCAAAGGTTTAACTAAATCAGCTCAAGAATCTAAATCAGCAGATCAAAAAATTGAGGATTTTATTCGTGGCTCTGCCAAGCGCGTTAAAGGCTTAGAATCCTCTCAACAAGCATATCGTTAATTTACCTTTTCGTTATCTGAAAAAATAAATCTAGAATTAATGATTTAAGAATGGATGACAGAATAGTAAAAGCAAAGCGCTCAATCATCTTGAACGCCGCTTTGCATCATAGGATTTAGATCAAGCTGTATGAACAGAAGTTAAATAAGTTATGTAATCTACATAATGATATATTTATCCAAACCTAATGATTCATCATCATTGTTTAATTAAGGTGATTAAAGTAGTGAAACATTGATTAAATACAACTGCCGCTTAAAAATCTTACTTGCCAAATAATTGTTTCGTTGCTTTAGGCTCTACTGCGCTGCGCTTGTTTTTGCCGTCAAAATAGCGATCAACATGACAAAGTTGAGTTTTGCTGTCGCAGAATACACCGTTGGCAAATGTAAACGCAGAAGTATCAAATTCACCTTGAGAAAAAACCTTCTTCGCCTGACGTTTCCCAAGATATTTTTCAGTTAGTTTTTTTGAAACGCCTGTCTTATCGGCACAAATATATTTGTCGCACAGCACGCCAGCAGCTGGATTTTTTAATACCTGTGTTGTTTTCGCAAAACTTACTGTACTAAAAATAAAAAGGAGGACAGTTAAAGCAAGGGAAACTATTTTCATGAGATCAACACACTAAAATTTAAAAGATATTCAGCTCATATTACTGCAGTTTAAACTTCAAATATCGAAAAAAAAATATTTCTTCTAAATATAAAATTTTTACATAAATTATATTATTGTTAACTTTAAAAAAACTAAAAACTCATTTTTATCCAATTAATTTATTAACAATCATGATTAAGTCAATCAGAACCGAGCGCGTATCTATAAGTGACTAAGCTGCATTAAAAATCGCCCCGATTTTTTAATAATGACAAACTGTATTTAAATGCTCAACGAGATTATAAGGATTACCCATTCAGTTTCAGCTTTCTTGTCTGAATTTATATAGCGATGCTTAAGATTATTTGTACCGTATGCGGATTATTTTTTGGTGTGGATAATTTCAAAAATCATCATCTCCAATGGTTAATGAACTAAATAAAGCAAGTTCATTAAACCTGCAAAAGGATAACCCCATCACGGGATGGGGTTATCCTTTATTTTAATTTAGAGAATTGACTGAAACACTTACCCTTTAATTAAAATCTGAAACTATATAAGCTTTACCAGCTAATATTCACACGCCGATTTGGTGTTAAGCACGGCACCATATCCGCCCGTGCAGTCACTGCACAGCTTTGATATTCTTCAGTTACGCCCTTTGCTTCAATACGAATACGTTCAGAGGGTATACCGGATTTAACCAAATAATCAGCAACCGTTGAAGCGCGTTTTTGTGACAGTTTCTGGTTATAGCCGACATTACCTAAACGGTCAGTAAAACCCGTAATGACCACAGGATCATGAGATGCTGCAGCTTTAATATTTGCAGCTATCCCATCCAGAATTTGAGATCCTCCGATAATGGCTTGCTCATCAAAACGGTCAAAGTTAAACAGGACATTAGCATTTCGCGGTGAAACTGCCTCATCAATAACTGGAGCCTCAGGAACAGGCGCTATATTTTCCGAACGCAACATAAGCTCTTCACAGGCTTCACCTTTCCAGCTTAAACGTTCAGATAAGCTTTTTTTGTCAAAATCGATACGCAATTGGCAGCGTTTATACTCTTGTGTGTTCGGCTTGCGGATATCCAAAACATAATTCCATTTTTTAACAAAGAAAACACCTTCACTAAAATGCGGATTTCCTAAAATATGGCGGAATTGATCCTTCGTCAAACCAGTGCTTAAACGCGCTACATCAGCATATTCATAGCGTTGAACTTGTTCCAAATAGCTATTTTCAATTTTTGGAAAGACCACTTCTTGCTGGGTTTGTACCGGTTCCATCTCAGCATAAATTGACATTGTGGTTACAAGCAATACACCACCGATGATGCTTTTAACAATTTTTTTCATAATTCATTGAATCTCTAGAGTTAAATATATAAGGAAGACTGAAACCAGCCTTCCTTAGTTTTCATCGATTGCGTATTAATCAATTACACCGCTGATACCGATACGGAAACTTGGATCGCCTTCAGACGCAGCAGCAATACCGCCGGTTAATGACCAACGTCCATTATCCGCAGTTTTTCTTAAAGTCACACCGACTGCATTTTCACCAGCATGATGTGCTGCAGCCGCTGCATAGGTCCATTTGCCAGCTACATAAGGTGCTGTTTCTAATGCCATTGCAGCTGCAATACCCGCATTAGCACGTCTTTCTACACCATCAATGCGCTCATTGGCACTATAAAATGCTTGCTCTAGCTGATCGCCAAGATTGGTAATTTTTTGATCAAGCTGATTATCGCGGTTATCCAATGCACTTAAAGCATCACCCACATTATTATGAGACCCTCCACCGACGTTATAAGTCGGACCGGTATTGGTTTCATAGTTTGCGCCACCACCTAAATGGTTATAAATATTAGTATTGCTTGTATGAAGTTGAGATCCATTAATGGCATCTTTGGAATCTTTGCTAATCGTTCCATCAGCAACACCACTGACCTTGTGATTACCCGCATTGATGCCTGAATCCTTGTCGATCACTACATCACCAACCGTGACCTTATTCGAATTCACAGAGTCAAAATTGACATCTTTTTTGGTCGCAACATTATAGTTAGTACTGCCATCTTTATTGGTGGTCTGACTCACTACGATGTTTTCGCCTTCTGAAACAGTGGTTTTGGCTTTCGTCACATTGCTATTTACGTTGTTAATCGCTTCATGCAGCTGACCGCCATTGACTGCATCTTTTGAGCCTTTGGCAATTTCACCATCTTCAACACCGGTTACCTTCTTGCCGCCAGCATCGATACCATTTTTGGTCACACTTGGGCCGCCTGCGATGGTCAAGCCATTATCATCAATGGTGGTATCACCGGTTTTAATGCTGCCATCTTTACCTAGATTAAGATCTTTCGCTAAATCGACCTTAATTTGATTGCCATTTTTGCTCACCTGAATGTTGCCATCCGTATTTGCAAAATCAACCGTGTCACCAGGTTTCACAGCACTTTGGTCTTGACCATTTGCAGTTAAGTTCCAACCTTTGTTGGCGTTATTCGCCACATTATTGATTGAATCGATCGCATCATGAATGGTGTTCTTGCCGGTATTGCCGACATTAGAAGTCGCTACACTGCCATCAGCATTCAGTGATGTATTGCCGCCGATGCTGTTTTTAATGCTGTTGACTGTTTGATGCAGCTGGCTGCCATTGATGGCGTCTTTCGAAGCCGCATTAACATCGCCATTTGCCACATTGGTGATTTTCTTCTTGCCTGCATCAATGCCTTGAGCCGTAATGCTTGGACCGTCTTTGATGCTTAATCCAGCATTGTTAATCAGCGTATCGCCCAGCTTCACAGAATCAAAGCTGACGTCTTTCTTCGTCGCAACTTTGTATTCTTTGCTGCCGTCTGCATTGGTAACATCGGTCACCGTAATGTTGTCGCCTTCCACAACGCTAGTTTTAGCAGCGGCTGCAGCTTTATTAACGGAGTCAATCGCATCATGAATGGTGTTTTTGCCGGTATTGCCGACATTTGAAGTCGTTACACTGCCATCAGCATTCAGTGATGTATTGCCGCCGATGCTGTTTTTAATGCTGTTGGCTGTTTGATGCAGCTGGCTGCCATTGATGGCATCTTTCGAAGCCGCATTGATATCGCCATTTGCCACATTGGTGATTTTCTTTTTGCCCGCATCAATGCCTTGAGCCGTAATGCTTGGACCGTCTTTGATGCTTAATCCAGCATTGTTAATCAGCGTATCGCCCAGTGCAACTGAGTCGAACTTAACGTCTTTCTTCGTCGCAACGGTCAGGTTATTCGCTTCACGCTTAATCTCAATGTTTTCACCATCCAAGAACTGAACAGTATCTGAGGCTTTTACCGCACTTGCAGCATCGCCATTCGCCTGGATCTTCCAAGTCTGGTTTTGCAGGTTGGCAATATCACCCGTATTGCTAGTAATTTGCTCACCCTGTTTGGTCACAGTTTGGGTCAAATTAGTCACATTTTGATTGGTGCTGTTTAATTGACTGCCATTGATGGCGTCTTTCGAAGACGCATTGATATCGCCATCCGCCACATTGGTGATTTTCTTTTTGCCCGCATCAATACCCTGAGCCGTAATGCTTGGACCGTCTTTGATGCTGAGGCCGGCATTGTTAATCGTCGTATCGCCCAGCTTCACAGAATCAAAGCTGACGTCTTTCTTCGTTGCAACTTTATATTCTTTGCTGCCGTCTGCATTCGTGACATCGGTCACCGTGATGTTGTCGCCTTCCACAATGCTAGTTTTAGCAGCGGCTGCGGCTTTATTGACAGAGTCAATCGCATCATGAATGGTGTTTTTGCCGGTATTGCCGACATTTGAAGTCGCTACACTGCCATCCGCATTCAGTGATGTATTGCCGCCGATGCTGTTTTTAATGCTGTTGGCTGTTTGGTGCAGCTGGCTGCCATTGATGGCATCTTTCGAAGCCGCATTGATATCGCCATTTGCCACATTGGTGATTTTCTTTTTGCCTGCATCAATGCCCTGAGCCGTAATGCTTGGACCGTCTTTGATGCTTAATCCGGCATTGTTAATCAGCGTATCGCCCAGTGCAACTGAGTCGAACTTAACGTCTTTCTTCGTCGCAACGGTCAGGTTATTCGCTTCACGCTTAATCTCAATGTTTTCACCATCCAAGAACTGAACAGTATCTGAGGCTTTTACCGCACTTGCAGCATCGCCATTCGCCTGGATCTTCCAAGTTTGGTTTTGCAGGTTGGCAATATCACCCGTATTGGCCGTAATTTGCTCACCCTGTTTGGTCACAGTTTGGGTCAAATTCGTCACATTTTGATTGGTGCTGTTTAATTGGCTGCCATTGATGGCGTCTTTCGAAGATGCGCTGATATCGCCATCCGCGACATTGGTGATTTTCTTTTTGCCCGCATCAATGCCTTGAGCCGTAATGCTTGGACCATCTTTGATGCTTAATCCAGCGTTGTTAATCAGCGTATCGCCCAGTGCAACTGAGTCGAACTTAACGTCTTTCTTCGTCGCAACTTTATATTCTTTGCTGCCGTCTGCATTCGTGACATCGGTCACCGTGATGTTATCGCCTTCCACAACGCTAGTTTTAGCTGCAGCTGCAGCTTTATTAACGGAGTCAATCGCATCATGAATGGTGTTTTTGCCGGTATTGCCGACATTTGAAGTCGTTACACTGCCATCAGCATTCAGTGATGTATTGCCGCCGATGCTGTTTTTAATGCTGTTGGCTGTTTGATGCAGCTGGCTTCCATTGATGGCATCTTTCGAAGACGCGCTGATATCGCCATTCGCCACATTGGTGATTTTCTTTTTGCCCGCATCAATGCCCTGAGCCGTAATGCTTGGACCGTCTTTGATGCTTAATCCAGCGTTGTTAATCGTCGTATCGCCCAGCTTCACAGAATCAAAGCTGACGTCTTTCTTCGTCGCAACTTTATATTCTTTGCTGCCGTCTGCATTGGTGACATCGGTAACCGTGATGTTGTCGCCTTCCACCACCGTCGTTTTAGCTGCAGCTGCAGCTTTATTGACGGAGTCAATCGCATCATGAATGGTGTTCTTGCCGGTATTGCCGACATTTGAAGTCGTTACACTGCCATCAGCATTCAGTGATGTATTGCCGCCGATGCTGTTTTTAATGCTGTTGGCTGTTTGATGCAGCTGGCTTCCATTGATGGCATCTTTCGAAGACGCGCTGATATCGCCATTCGCCACATTTGTGATTTTCTTTTTGCCCGCATCAATGCCTTGAGCCGTAATGCTTGGACCATCTTTGATGCTTAATCCAGCGTTGTTAATCGTCGTATCGCCCAGCTTCACAGAATCAAAGCTGACGTCTTTCTTCGTCGCAACGGTCAGGTTATTCGCTTCACGCTTAATCTCAATGTTTTCACCATCCAAGAACTGAACAGTATCTGAGGCTTTTACTGCACTTGCAGCATCGCCATTCGCCTGGATCTTCCAAGTTTGGTTTTGCAGGTTGGCAATATCACCCGTATTGCTAGTAATTTGCTCACCCTGTTTAGTCACAGTTTGGGTCAAATTCGTCACATTTTGATTGGTGCTGTTTAATTGGCTGCCATTGATGGCGTCTTTCGAAGCCGCATTGATATCACCATCCGCAACATTGGTGATTTTCTTTTTGCCTGCATCAATACCCTGAGCCGTAATGCTTGGACCGTCTTTGATGCTTAATCCAGCATTGTTAATCAGCGTATCGCCCAGTGCAACTGAGTCGAACTTAACGTCTTTCTTCGTCGCAACGGTCAGGTTATTCGCTTCACGCTTAATCTCAATGTTTTCACCATCCAAGAACTGAACAGTATCTGAGGCTTTTACCGCACTTGCAGCATCGCCATTCGCCTGGATCTTCCAAGTTTGGTTTTGCAGGTTGGCAATATCACCCGTATTGGCCGTAATTTGCTCACCCTGTTTGGTCACAGTTTGGGTCAAATTAGTCACATTTTGATTGGTGCTGTTTAATTGGCTGCCATTGATGGCGTCTTTCGAAGATGCGCTGATATCGCCATCCGCCACATTGGTGATTTTCTTTTTGCCTGCATCAATACCCTGAGCCGTAATGCTTGGACCGTCTTTGATGCTTAATCCAGCATTGTTAATCAGCGTATCGCCCAGTGCAACTGAGTCGAACTTAACGTCTTTCTTCGTCGCAACGGTCAGGTTATTCGCTTCACGCTTAATCTCAATGTTTTCACCATCCAAGAACTGAACAGTATCTGAGGCTTTTACCGCACTTGCAGCATCGCCATTCGCCTGGATCTTCCAAGTTTGGTTTTGCAGGTTGGCAATATCACCCGTATTGGCCGTAATTTGCTCACCCTGTTTGGTCACAGTTTGGGTCAAATTAGTCACATTTTGATTGGTGCTGTTTAATTGGCTGCCATTGATGGCGTCTTTCGAAGATGCGCTGATATCGCCATCCGCCACATTGGTGATTTTCTTTTTGCCCGCATCAATGCCCTGAGCCGTAATGCTTGGACCGTCTTTGATGCTTAATCCAGCGTTGTTAATCGTCGTATCGCCCAGCTTCACAGAATCAAAGCTGACGTCTTTCTTCGTCGCAACTTTATATTCTTTGCTGCCGTCTGCATTGGTGACATCGGTAACCGTGATGTTGTCGCCTTCCACAACGCTAGTTTTTGTGCCAGCTCCAGCATTTTTTTCAATTGCTTCTGCGATAGACGCATAGTCATTACCAGCGACATTAAATGGCCCAGTTAACTTGCCATTATCACCGACAGTAACGCCGCCGCCAATAATATCTGCAGCGCTATTTGCAACATTACCCAATACCACATTGGTTCTGTAAAGTTGGCTGCCATTAATACCATCGGTGCTTGCAGCACTGATTTGACCCGCTGCAACATTTTTAAGCTGACGCTCAGCTCCGGCAGATCCTAAAGAAACTTGATCACCCGCCTGACTTGCAGCACCCGCAAATGATCCAAATTTTATGCCATCAATTGTTGCTTCTGTTTCTTTTGTTGCATCGGTATCGGTATTTGATTTTGAACCAATTGCGACAGCATTCGTTTTTGTTACTTTAGAGGAATTACCAATAGCAATACCATTGCTTTGTTCTACTCTTGAACCAAAACCTAAAGCTGTTGATTCTTTTGCATTAGCAGCAATCGAAGAGTTTGAGCCCAAGGCTAAACTTTTCTCAGCGCCGCCTTCAACAGATGCCTTGCGGCCAATCGCGACAGTATCTCCAGTATTATCACCAATTTTAGAAGCAATACCGATTGCAACACCACCGTCAGAATTGCCTGAATTGGCTTTTGCACCAATTGCAACTGATGCATTATCCACATCTGTTTGCGCTTGATCAGCAATTGCCCCTGTGCCAATAGCAACGCTGTGCGCCCACGCCCAAGTGTCATTACCAATGGCAACACCGCCTTTGTCATCGCCGCTATTTGCATTTGCATTGCGGCCAATCGCAATACCGTCATTGATGACACGTGAATTTTCACCGATGGCGATACCGCCTTGTTGTCCAGTACCAGCAGTAACATTAGCAGAACAGCCAATTGCAATGGAGGTTGAGATGCTGGTCACTGCTGAACCGCAATTTGGATCAGATATAGCAATAGAATATGCAGAAGAATCATCACCATTGCCTACTTTCACCGCATATAGTTGTGGTGAAAGCGCAAGTAAAGCTGAAGCTAATAGACTTAAATTAATCGTTTTTTTTGTTTGCACTATTGTTAATTCAGTACTAGAGCTTGCAACCGCTTTGCTGCGAGATGAAGAATGGCCTTTCGCTGTTGCTAGTTCAGAAACAGCAACCCATGCACCCACTGAAGCATTCCAAATGACTTTATAAATTTTATTCACGTTAACCCTATAAAAGTGACACAGTTCTCATTATCAAATAATAAAGAGACAATATATGCAGAAGATCGGCATTATATTCATTTTTTATAATTTATCTATACTTAAGCTATGTTTTTTTCATTTTTTTTGAAGAAAAACTAACTAATCTTTGTCGACATCGAGTGAAATCTCAAATATCTATGCCGTCACTCTGAGAGTTAAGCTTCATTCTATTTTTTATTTTAAGCGTAATAAAATCTTATAATTAGAGATGATTTCATAGGTAAAGTTAGATTCAGTTTTCCTAAAACCAATAAAATACACGATATATAAATTCATTTAATAATATTAAAAATCAATAATTTAATAACATAAATAATGTCTTTTTCTACTCAGGAAAGCTTTTTAGATAAATTATTATTTTTCACAAGCAAGGGTTAATCAATGTTCCACAGTTTTGATAAAATTTACTTAATAATATGCACTCTGTTGCCGTCAAAATTCCACTTTCTTCCATCCATAAAAAAACCCGCAAGCAATCACTCACGGGTTCTGTATTTAAAATTTAAAAATCTTAAAATAAACGGTTCATACCATTTAATGTAGCTACACGGTACGCTTCCGCCATGGTTGGGTAGTTGAACGTGGTTTCCACAAAATACTTAATGGTATTGTTTGGACTGTTCATCACCGCCTGACCAATGTGGATAATTTCGGCTGCGTTATTGCCAAAGCAATGCACCCCCAGCACTTCCAAAGTGTCACGGTGGAACAGAATCTTCAATTCGCCGACGGTATCACCGGTGATTTGCGCACGCGCCAAGTAACGGAATGATGCCTGACCAACTTCATACGGAATTTTTTCTTCAGTCAATTGCTGTTCATTCTTACCAATTGATGAAATTTCCGGAATGGTATAAATACCTGTCGGAATATCGGTTACTGGCGCCACATCTTTTTCACCGCTCATGTTCGCGCCCGCACAGCGGCCTTGGTCATAGGCGGCTGAAGCCAGTGATGGCCAGCCAATCACGTCGCCTGCTGCGTAGATATTTTCGACTTCAGTCTGATATTTCTCATTCACCGTTAATTGGCCGCGGCTGTTTGGCTTCAGGCCAATATTCTCTAAGCCTAAACCATCGGTATTGCCTGAACGGCCGTTACACCACAAAATGGCGTCCGCTTTAATTTTCTTGCCGCTTTGCGTATGCAGGACAACATGATCATCAAAGGTCTCAAGGAAATCAATTTGTTCATTATGGCGAATCAATACCCCTTGCTCACGCAAGTGATAAGACAAGGCATCTGAAATTTCATCATCCAGATAGCTCAGCAGCTTATGCTGGGTATTGATCAAATCCACCTTATGGTCTAAACCAATAAAGATAGAGGCATATTCACAGCCAATCACGCCAGCGCCATAAATAATGATTTTCTTGATTGAAAAATCCAGATCTAGAATTTTGTCTGAATCAAATACACGCGGATGATTAAAATCAAGCGCTGACGGGCGGTATGGGCGTGAACCTGTTGCGATCACCAACTGCTGGAAACTTAAAGTTTCTGTAATGCCGTCTGCACTGAAAATTAAAACAGTGTTCTGATCTTGAATGTATGCCCGGCCATGATAGATATCAATTTTATTGCGGTCATAAAAGCGTGAATGCGTATCCACTTGCAGCTGAATCACTTTATGCGCATTGCGGAGTACTTGCTTCATGGTGAACTGTTTCCATTCACCTACTTTTTGGAACATTGGATCACGCTGATAGCGGATAATGCTGGAAACAGTTTGACGCAATGCCTTACTTGGAATTGTACCCACATGCGTACAGTTGCCGCCCAGCTGCTCACGCATATCCACAATGGCAACACGTTTGCCGGATTTCGCAAGCTTCATTGCGGCGCCTTCACCCGCAGGGCCTGAACCGAGAACTACCGCATCGTACTTAATGAAAGTCCCACTAACGATCTCTTTCTTACGTGGCATTCAACGCTCCTTCAAAAATCACTTATTGCTTATCTTGCGTATATTATGACGTAAATAGCGCCGCTTTGCTGTATTTAGCTCACATATATTGAATGATGACTACATTTAGTAAATGAATAGTATTTTCGCCCCTTCATTTCGCATTTCCGCTATAATGAAGGCACTATATTTCTAGAATCTCTCCCCCGTCAAAACAGTGGAAAAGTTGAATATGTCTGAAAACCGTAAACCAGAACAGGGTGTCAAACTTCGCGGCGCTGAAAAAGTTGCCCGCATTCCTGTAAAAGTTGTTCCTACGGTTGAAGCGCCACGCAAACCGGACTGGATTCGAGTAAAAATGGCGGCGCCAGATGAAGTGCAGCGCATCAAAACAACTTTACGCGCACAAAAGCTGCATACGGTATGTGAAGAAGCCGCTTGTCCAAACTTGCCTGAATGCTTCGGCGGAGGCACTGCGACCTTCATGATCATGGGTGACATCTGTACCCGCCGCTGCCCATTCTGCGACGTTGCCCACGGCCGTCCAAATGCGCTTGACCCAGATGAACCGCGCCATATGGCAGAAACCATTGCCAATCTTGGCCTAAAATACGCAGTGATTACCTCTGTAGACCGTGATGACCTTTTAGATGGCGGCGCTCAGCATTTTGTAGACTGCATTAAAGAAGCGCGTGATTTAAGCCCGAAAACCCTGCTTGAAATTTTGGTACCGGATTTCCGCGGCCGTATGGATATCGCGCTGCGCATTATGACCGAATGTCCGCCAGATGTGTTTAACCACAACATTGAAACTGTGCCGCGCTTGTATAAAGCAATGCGTCCGGGTTCTGACTATCAGCACTCGCTGAACTTACTGAAGATGTTTAAAGAATACTGCCCAGATGTGCCGACCAAATGCGGCTTAATGGTCGGTATTGGTGAAACTGAAGAAGAAGTCATTGCGCTGCTGGATGATTTAAAAGCGCATGATGTTGACTATATTACGATTGGCCAATATCTGCAGCCGTCTAAAGAGCATGCGCCGATTGACCGTTTTGTTACTCCTGAAGAATTTGAACGCTATACGGCGCATGGCCAGAAATTAGGTTTCAAAAATATCTGGGCAGCGCCTATGGTGCGTTCAAGCTATTTTGCAGACCGCCAATACTACGGTGAGCCAGTTCCATCTGTACGCCGCAAAACGGATCCTGCAAAAAAAATTGCCGTGCAAACGATTGAAGCTTAATTTTCACTTGATGTGAACATCGAATAAAAAAGCCCTCTATACATTGAGGGCTTTTTTATTCTCAGCATATTTAGAATCTAAGCGCGCTGCCAGAATTCTATTTGTAAATTACGTGATGTGACATTTCTTTGCGTGAATCTGGTTGTTTTGCGCCTACTTTTTAACCACCCTATAGTTAGACATATTCTTTGCCCTTTCATTATTTTAGGGCAACTTCACACGAACATGCGCAGGCCAAACAAGCCATACACCGTCAAACGGCATGAAGACCTCAAACCCAGAAGATCAAATCACTCTGCTGATGCCGTCTGCAATGGAATGCTGATTGAGCTGAGCCCTTGTCACTGGAGCCAATAATAATGCTATTTCTACTCAGTGCTGTACTCTTCATTTTTACGCTATGGGCTATATTCTTCTTCGGACTGCCACGAAGTGCTGGCGCCCTTGCATTGATCGTAGCATCCATCGCAATGCCTTTGATCAGCCCATGGTCCCTTATTTTTGGCATACCGCTTATTTTGCTGAGCCTCATTGTGCTGATTGCACCGCTGCGCATGAATATCATAACCAAGCCAGCATATAAAACTTTAGCCAATGCCATGCCCAGCATGAGCAGCACCGAACGCGAAGCGCTGGATGCAGGCACCAGCTGGTGGGAAAAAGAATTATTTATGGGCGCGCCAGACTGGAAAAAGCTTGACTCCTACCCTTATCCGCAGCTCAGCACTGAAGAACAATCCTTTTTAGACCATGAAGTTGAGCAGCTCTGCAGCATGCTGAATGAATGGGATATTCATCACAAGCATAAAGACCTGCCGCCAGCGGCTTGGCAGTTCATTAAAGACAACGGCTTCCTTGGCCTCGTCATTCCTAAAGCATATGGCGGCCGTGAATTCAGTTCATTTGCGCAAAGCCGCGTCATGAGCAAAATCGCCTCCCGCTCTTTAACGGCAGCTGTCAGCTGCATGGTGCCCAACTCTTTGGGGCCCAGTGAGCTGCTTTTGCACTACGGAACAGATGCGCAAAAAGACCGTTACTTACCTGGCCTAGCCAAAGGTCTTGAAATTCCCTGTTTTGGCCTAACCAATCCAGAAGCCGGCTCAGATGCGGGTGCAATTCCAGATACAGGTGTGGTCTGCTGGGGCAGTTTTGAAGGCAAAGATACTTTAGGCCTGAACATGAATTTTTCCAAGCGCTGGATTACGCTGGCCCCAATTGCTACAGTCGTTGGCCTTACTTTTAAGCTTTATGACCCAGAAGGTTTGCTGGGAGATAAAAATAAAGCCGAATACGGCATTACCTGCGCATTGCTTCCAGCCAGTCATGACGGTGTTATTACAGGGCCCCGCCATAATCCAGGCTCACCCTTTATGAATGGCACAATCGAAGGCAAAGACGTGTTTATCCCGCTGGACTGGATTATCGGCGGCATCAAAAATGCCGGAAAAGGCTGGCGCATGCTGATGGAATGCCTAGCGGTCGGCCGCGGCATTTCCTTGCCTGCACTCTCTACCGCAGCCGGCGAGATGGCCTATTTAAATGTCGGCGCATTTGCGAAAGTCCGTCAGCAGTTTAAAATTTCCGTCGGCGAATTTGAAGGCGTTCAGGAAGCATCCAGCGACATAGCCAGCGATGCCTACATGCTCGAAGCGTTCCGCTACTTGGTGACTTGCGGCCTGAATCAGGGCGGAAAACCTGCTGTAATGACCGCGATGGCCAAATATTACGCCACTGAAACCATGCGCAAAGTGGTCAATCACAGTATGGATATTGTTGGCGGCCGCGCGGTGCAGCTGGGCCCGCGCAATTTCCTTGCACTGAATTATCAGGCGATTCCTGTTTCCATCACGGTTGAAGGCGCTAATATTCTGAGCCGGTCTTTAATGATTTTTGGCCAAGGCTCCATGCGCTGCCATCCTTATTTATTTGAAGAACTGCAGCTGCTGCAGGCGGAAGATAAAAATACGGCGCTCAACAAATTCAACGACATGCTGTTTCAGCATTTGGGTTATACCTTTAACCGCGCAGCGCGCGCGCTGGCCTATGCTTTTACTGGCGGTTCATCGGACGCGCCAGAAGCAGCAGACCAATTCAGCCTGCCCTATTATCAAAAAATCAACCGTTTCAGTGCCGACTTTGCCCTCACTGCAGACATGTGCCTTGGCTTGCTAGCGGGTGACATTAAACGCAAGGAAATGCTTTCCGGACGGCTTGCGGATATTCACGCGCACTTGTTTATTGCCACCGCTATTCTTAAATACTACGAACACGGCAAAAAGACTGAAGCAGAACAGAGCCATGCACAGCTGGCTTTAGAAAAGGCGCTGTACAAGGTACAGGAAGCCTTTGATGGCCTCTTTGATAATTTCCCGATCCGTTTTGCCGCGGGCCTCATTAAACGGATGTGCTTCCCTTTCGGGCGCGCTGCAGCCCCGCCCTCAGATCGATTGAAACGTGCAGCCGCTGAACACATGATGCAGAGCAATGCCTTCCGCCAAGAATTGACAAAACACGTGCATTACAGCTTGGCGCCGCATGACGTTTCTGGCCGTATGGAAAATGCCTTTTTACAGCTGCTGAACATTGAACCGCTATGGGACAGGTTCAAAAAAGCGGAAGCCAAAGGCCAATTTAAAGGCCTGAGCTTTGAAGAACATATTGCGGATGCGATTGCGCAAAATGCCCTGACTCAATCAGAAGCTGAACAATTAACTGCATACAATATACAGCGCTATGACAGCATGCTGACGGATATTTTTGATATGCAGCTGCTGCACGAACTCGAATTATCCAATCCGCATCTGCCTGCAGATCAGCAAAAGATCAAACAGCAGCACACGGATGATTCACCCGAAGCTTTTCTGCGTTATTAGCTCAAAATCATTGAGCATATTCAAATAGGCTATCCGCTGCGTTGAGGCCGCTGGTGGCATCTATGTACGACTATCAGCCAATGGCATCGCTTGCTCAGGAGTATAGTCTATAACGCAAAACTACTTTACAGAAGGTATGCTGCATGTCTCAGCAAGATTATGAAAATGGCTTAAAAGTCCGCACTGAAGTAATGGGTGAAAGCTTTGTCAAACGCGCACAGGACAACACTGTGCCTTTTACGCAGCCATTGCAGGACTGGATTAATGAACATGCTTGGGGCTCGACTTGGCAGCGTGAAGGCGTGCTGCCGCGCAAATACCGTTCACTGATTACCATTGCATTTTTAACGGCGCAAAAAAGCCCAACCGAGCTTAAGGGCCATGTCCGCGGCGCTTTAAATAACGGCGCAACAGTTGAAGAAATTCAGGAAGTCTTACTGCACAGTTTGCCGTACTGCGGCGCGCCAGCAACACAGGAAGCGTTCCGAGCCGCCTTAGAAGTCATCAATGACTATCAAAAGTCTGAATAAATACCGTCAAAAGTATCAAAAAAACCGCAGAATGCTGCGGTTTTTTCATTCCATTACGTTTAAGACAATTCAATTTGATTAATCTGCTCTAAACTTTGCACGGCCGCTGAAAAGTCCAATTGCTGTGCCTGCGGCTTTTCAATCAGCCCGAACTGCTGCTGCACCAAATGCATGGCGGGCAGCTGTAAATTTTCTTCTGCAATCAGGCTCACGGCAATGCCGATATCCTTTTGCAGCAAATCTAAAGCAAAAGTTTTATCAAAACGGCGGTTCAGCACGCGCTGCGCCATAATATTTTCCGACATGCTGCTTTTGCCGCTGGAATGGTTAATGCAGTTCAGCGCAGAAGCTAAATCAACCTGTTTAGACTTTAACAGCGTCAGACCTTCTGCCAGCGCCCATAAGTGCGCCGCCATTAATGTATTATTCACGGCTTTCACCGCAAAGCCTGCACCGCTTTTCCCTACATGCTCGATTAAACCAGAAAATGCATCAATCACAGGTTTGGCTTGTTCAAAAGCAGCTGCATCTCCGCCAATCATCACCGTTAAAGTGCCGCGCTCTGCACCGATGGTTTGCCCTGAAACGGGCGCATCCAAGTAAATAGAACCGAATGCTTTCAATTGCTGGCTTAAACGCTGCGCCGACTCTGGCACGCCGCTGGTGCAGTCAATCCAGATACTTCCCGCTTTAGGCGGATGAGCTGCGATTAACTGCTCAACATCTGCGCTGGTGGGCAAGCAGGAGAAAATAAAATCGGCCTGCACTACCTCTTCAATCGCTGCAGCCTGCGTGCCAAAACTATCTGCATGCAGCACAGCCTTGTCAAAATTGCGGTTCCAAACTAAAACTTCTAAGCCAGTTTTTGGCAAATGGGAAGCCATATGCCAACCCATTGCCCCGAGTCCAATAAATGCTGCACGTTGACTCAAAATAATCTCCTAGTGTTGAACTGCAGAGGATGCAGCAGAGGATTCATCATTTACGGCTTGCGCTTTTTCTTCACCGCGGTTTAAAAATAGATTTAAGAAGATCGCGGCCAATGTCGCTGTGCCAATTCCGCCTAAATCAAAACTGCCAATATGCAAACTCAGGTTTCCCGCGCCCATAATCAGGCTGACAGCCGCAATTAATAAAGTGCTGTTCCTGGTAAAATCGACTTTATGGTCAATCCAGATTTTTGCACCCGCTATCGTAATTAAGCCAAACACGACAATCGAAGCGCCGCCCAGCAGCGCAACTGGAATGGTGCTGATGACAGCGCCAAATTTAGGCGATACCCCCAGAAGAACAGCGAATACACCGGCAATCACAAAAATTGTCGTTGAATAGACTTTGGTTACTGCCATGACGCCAATATTTTCAGCATAGGTCGTCATGCCTGTTCCGCCTACGGATGCAGACATGGTTGTGCAGAGGCCATCTGCTAAAAAGGCGCGCCCCATATACGGGTCCAGATTTTTCCCAGTCATGGCCGATACGGCTTTAAAGTGGCCTAAGTTTTCTGCAACTAAAATCAAAGCAACAGGCGCAATCAGCAGCATGGCATTGGCATCAAACACGGGCGCGTGGAAGGTTGGCAGGCCAAACCAAGCCGCGTTGCCAATGACACTGAAATCAATCGGCTTGCCAAAACCCAAAACATTGGTCAGTAAAAAATACGCAAAATAAGCTGTCATCAGGCCAATCAGCAGCAATAAGCGCCGCACCATGCCGCGGGTAAATACCGCAACCGCGCTGATACACAAAATAGTCACCACTGCCATCCATGTATCAAAAGAACTGGCAGAAACGCTTTTAATGGTCACAGGCGCCAAATTCAGGCCAATAATCATGACAATAGCGCCCGTCACAATCGGCGGCATGAGTTTTTCAATCCATGCCGTTCCTGTTTTCATCACCACTAAACCGATACCCGCGTAAATCAGGCCGCAGGCAATGGTTCCGCCTAATGCCAAAGCGATATTCGGATTGGAGCCTGCGCCGCTGTAACCCGTCGCTGCTGCCACTGCGCCAATAAATGCAAAACTCGAGCCCAGATAGCTCGGCATGCGTCCGCCGGTCATGAGGAAGAATAGAATCGTGCCGATCCCAGTAATAAAAATGGTCAGGTTCGGATCAAAGCCCATCAATAAAGGTGCCAGCACTGTCGCGCCAAACATGGCAAATGCATGCTGTAGCCCCAAGACGATGCTTTTTGCTGGGGGAAGGTACTCGTCAGTTTGGACTGGCGTTGTATCTAAGTTGCCTTGATAAGGCTTAAATTTCGGAAACCACGTTTCTTTTTCATTCATTAGGGTTCCCCCTCCTTCAGATGGGTCCAGATCTCAGTTCATTGGTTTTGGTTCACAGTAGCTGCGGTTGAAATACATTAAGGCATTTTGACCGTCTTGGCTTTGCACCGCTTTCACTTCACAAATCAATACATCATGGCTGCCGACAGACATGCTTTGCACAACTTCGCAGTCAAAAGACACTAAAGCACCCTCTAGCACAGGCGCTTGCGTGACTAGAGAATTCCAAACACCATGCGAAAAACGTTCCTGCATTGGGGTTTTGCCGCCAAATAAATTGGACAGATGGCTTTGCTGCGCATTTAAGGTGTTTACACACAGTACTTTATTGGCCTTGAATGTTTCAAATACAGACGCCGAACGGTTTAAACAGACCAATAATGTTGGCGGCGTATCCGTTACACTGCATACAGCAGAAGCAGTGAATCCAGCCTGTCCTGCTGCGCCCTGAGTCGTAATGACATTGACCGCTGCGCCTAAATTTGACATGCCTTGACGGAACAGCTGCTGATCGACCTCACCGCAGGCATTCATCATCGGCTTGTGCATCTGCGCTGCACTGTTCATCATTTCTGCAGTCATTAATTTGCTGTTCATGACAATTCTCCCAAACTGAAACCTGCCCCGCAGCAGTTCAGCCTGCTTTAAAAGTTATAGTTACACATGCGCGATCGAAGCAATTTCGACAAGCGCATCCGGTTTCACCAAACCCGTTTGTACGCAATAGCGCGCAGGCTTATCTCCAGGGAAATACTCTGCATAGACCTCATTGAAGGCCGCGTAATTTGCCCAATCTGTCAGGAAAATATGGTTAAAGGTGACATCAGCCATGCTGCCGCCGGCAGTTTCCAAAACCTTTTTGATAGTTTCCAAAATGTGGCGGGCTTGCGCTGCGCAGTCGCCCACATGCACCACATTGTTATTTTCATCAAAAGCTAAAGTGCCTGATACATACACAATGTTGTCTGCTTTCGTGGCTGGTGCAAATGGCGCAAGCGGTGTTCCTGTTCCTGCTGGGACAATAATTTCTTTAGGCATGGCATTCTCCAAATTTTTAATCAAGCTATAGGGTCAAAAAGTCTAGGTTCAAAAAGGTTTAAGCTGATTTTTCAAGCTGTAGTTGCGGCTTAAATGTCTCTACAAAGTTTTTGGTGTCAGATACCCAGCCAAAGAAAGTTTTAATGTTGAACAAACTCGCCTCATGCGCTTCTACAGGACCCGCCTGATAGCAGGCGTCATCCAGCGCTACGCCAAAATATTCGAGGAAGAAGCCGTCACGTAAAGTCGATTCCACACAGACATTGGTGGCAATGCCGACAAAGACTAAATTGCGGATGCCGCGGCAGCGCAGCATGCTGTCCAAAGCCGTATTGAAGAAGCCGCTATAACGTGGCTTTTCAATCACGAGGTCCTGTTCTAAAGGCTGCAGCTCATCAATCAGTTCAAAATCCCAATGCCCTTTTGCCAATAAAGTGCCTTGCAGTTCTGGCTTCTTGCGCATGGTTTTCAAGGCATTGGATTTATGGAAGTTTGGAGAATCTACCCCGCCGGCTTCACGGTACTGATCATCCCAGCCATTTTTAAAGTAGATGACTTGAATGCCCGCTTCATGCGCTGCCGCTACGGCTTTTTTGATATTTTCAACCACAGGTTTGGTTTTCGAAACATCAAAACCCGCCAAATCTAAGTAGCCGCCCATGGAGGTGTAGGCATTTTGCATATCAATGACGATTAATGCTGTCTGCTCTGGCGCCAGTTTTAGGGCTTCAGGTAACGCAGGCAATATTTTTCCAGTACCTGATTTTGCAGTGAACCCGCTGCAGACGACTGTTTCGGTAATGAATTGGCTCATGCTGATTTCTCCAAAATAGTTAAGGCTGCTTCACCTTCTTCAATCACGATGCCTTGACGGCTTTTCATTAATGGCTGAATTTTTTGACCAAAATCTTCCACACCTTGAATAAAGTCATCAAAGGTCAGTAAGATGCCGCCTGTACCTTCAATGCCGTCCAATTCATCCAGCATGCTTGCCACATTTTCAAATGAGCCCACCAATGTGCCCATGTTGATATTGACTGGCGAAACACTGGAGGCCATTTGACGGATGTTCGTATCACTGCCTGAAGAAGTATCTTTGCCGCCTTGATTTTTCAGCCAATTAATCGCTTCCATATCTGCGCCATCGTTATAGCTTTGCCATTTCGCAAATGCTTCTTCATCTGTTTCGGCTGCAATCACCATAAACAGCACAAAGGTTTCAACGTTGCGGCCGGTTTTGTCGGTATGCGCTTTTAAGCGGTCATTGATGTCAGCAAAAGCTGTAGGTGTATTCAAACCTTTACCAAATACAAAGTTATAATCTGCATATTGCGCAGAGAATGCTAAGCCTGAATCGGATTGGCCGGCACAAATAATTTTCATATCCGCTTGCGGAATTGGGCTCACTCGGCAATCTTCCATTTGGAAATGTTCGCCATTAAAGTCTGATTTTCCTGTTGCCCATAAATCGCGAAGTACTTGCACATATTCAGACAGGTATTCATAGCGTTTGCCAAAGTATTCATCACCCGGCCACATCCCCATTTGCGTATATTCAGGCGCTTGCCAGCCAGTCACAACGTTTAAGCCAAAGCGGCCATTTGAAATTGAATCAATGGTTGATGCCATGCGGGCGACAATTGCAGGCGGCATCACCAAAGTCGCAGCAGTCGCATAAATTTGAATCTTGCTGGTCACAGCAGCCAGACCGGCCATCAGGGTAAATGTCTCTAGATTGTGTTCCCAGAATTCAGTTTTGCCGCCAAAACCGCGGAGCTTAATCATCGATAAAGCAAAGTCAAATCCGTAGTGTTCAGCGCGCTGTACAATCTGCTTATTCATCTCAAAACTAGGTTTATATTGCGGCGCATTTTCAGAAAGCAGCCAGCCATTATTGCCAATTGGACAGAAGACACCGATTTTCATATTCATCACCTTTATTTTACCAATTAGTAAAAAACGCACTTAAATTTAAAAAGACATTTACCATGATGAATATTTAGCAATTGCTGTGCCAATTATTATTTATTATTATTTTTCAAATACTTAATATTATTATTTTTTACTTTTCAGTAAAATTAACCCTGATCACACATGCGCATTTTTAGTGTGCAATGTTTTAAAAAGGTGCACTTTATGAACCAAGACATTGCTCAGCGCATTTAAAAATTTCATCGAAACATCAGCAAGCGCTCTATACCCAATGTAAAAAAAGCCCGATATAAATATCGAGCTTTTAGCCTTTATTGAACTTAAATACTTTGACTTAACTCAACAGGAATTTTAGCAATGCTTGGTTGATTTTCTCAGTTTGGGTATGCGTCGATGCATGTGCACCAGTCGCAAATATCTCAAGTTCACCCAGCCCTAATGTTTGCTGTAAATCTGCAGATTTTTTGACAGGCACCAGAAAATCATCCTGATTGGCAATCAATTGTATCTGAGTATTTTTTAAAGCCTCAGCATGCTGTTCATTCACACTGAATTGCTGTAGCGCCTGCAGACGCATCAGCACATTATGCGCAGGCGGGAAGCTCGTGAGCTGTGCATTTTCGGCTTGTTCCAGACTTTCTTGATGTTCTGAAATCCATTGCGGCGGATAAAGAAAAAGCGCCTGCGCGCGCACATAGGCCTCTGCGCCGCTGTTTTTCAGCAAGCTGATGCGCGCTTGAAAACATTTTTGCGTATGCAGATCTAATTGATCCCACGCATTGATACAACTTAGGCTTTTCATCTGGAGATTCTCCCTGCTCTCGGCAATAAGCCTTGCCAGCTCCATGCCAATATGCCCGCCCAAAGCATGGCCAATAAAATGAAACTGCTGAATGTCCGCATCTCTGATGATACTTAGCGCCTGCTGCGCCATATGCTGCATGCTGTAATCGGCAGGCAATGCTTCCGCGTCTGCATGACATCCCTCATGATCATAGGTCAAGACATGAAAATGCTGCTGCAATGCCTCTAATTGCGGTTTCCAAAATGCGCCATGGCCGCCAAGGCCTGATGAAAGAAGAATATGTTCCGCTTGTGTATTGTCAGTACAAGGATGAATTTGATAGTGCATGTAATGGTCTTCGCTGCTAGATAGTTATTTTACCATTTAGCAAAAAATGTGCCGTTCCAGCTCAAAGGCTTGCCGACCATGAAGTCTGCTGGAATGTTTTAAATCCAATAAACATTGACGCTGTAAAAAAATTCATTAACCTCAAAACGCACTTGATAGCCCAGTTCAGTGAGCTCTGCAGAAAGGCTGCGGATCTCTTCCAAAGGCAAATGTTTCGGCAGCACAGTGAACACCGCGGTATTGCCCTGCTGGGCATTGCTTTCAATCATTTGCGCTAAACGGATTTTATACAGTTCGATATTTAAATTGGCATTTTCAGACAGCGCTTTAGCAACAGCTGCAGTAATAAAACTTGTCATTGTTATACTCATTATTTTTAAATACCCAATTAAAATAAAACAGTTTTCGCAAAATTCTATAGCTATTTTGCAGCCGAACATTCGAATAGAACAATAAAAAAATCCCTCATGAAGAGGGATTTTTTTAACCGAATTTAGCGAGGCAGCGGAATATATTGCGATTCCGAATTTTTCTCTTGCACTTTTCGCTCTGCAATCGTGACATTAATATTCATAGGCTTTTTATCGCGTTCAATTGAAATCTGTACGACGCTGTTAGGCGGCTGCAGCGCTACGTAGTTGATCAAATGAGATGCGGAAGTAATGACTTCATTATTCACTTTAAGAATTTTATCGCCGCGTTTTAAACCTGCTTTAGCCGAAGGCCCGTTAGGCTGCACATGCGCAACAATAACCCCTTGTTCTTTAGGCGCAAAAACATCTTCCTGTTCAATCGGAAGGAGGCTAATGCCCAAATAACCCCGGACTACACGGCCATCTTTCAAAATGGCATTGAGTACCTGCTGGCAAATTTTTGCAGGAATTGCAAAACCAATCCCCAGCGAACCGCCAGATTGCGAGAAGATTGCCGTATTCACACCAATCAGATTTCCTGCGACATCAATTAATGCGCCGCCTGAATTGCCCGGATTAATCGCCGCATCAGTCTGAATAAAGTCTTCATAGGTATTGATGCCTAAATCTGAACGGCCTGTAGCAGAAATAATGCCCTGCGTTACTGTCTGCCCGACGCCAAACGGGTTGCCAATGGCCAGGACTACATCTCCAACTTCATTGCCGCTCAGTTTGAAAGGCAGCACGGGAAGCTGATCCATTTCAATTTTAATCACCGCAATATCCGTATCAGGGTCTGTTCCTACAACTTTTGCTTCGGCGCGGCGTCCATCATTTAAAGCCACAATAATTTGATCAGCCTGAGCAACTACGTGGTTATTGGTCAGAATATAGCCATCAGATCGAACAATCACCCCAGAACCCAAGCTGTTTTCATTCGGTTCTTGTTTAAGCTGATCCGGAATTTGATTGCCGAAAAATTCACGGAATGCTGGATCATTTAATAAAGGATGATCTAATTGTTTGACTTTTTGTGTTGTGAAAATATTGACCACAGCAGGCGCTGCGACTTTAACTGCTGCATTATAAGAGACGACACCGCCTGTACGGGATGTATTGACTAAAGGTTCAATTTTTTCTGCAGGTAATTTCACCCCATCAGGCGTTACAGGCGCTTTAGGCTTCTGCAGCTGCTGCCAGCCCAAAAAGCCCAAAATTACGATAATCAGCAGCACCCAAGGTAACCAAGTAAAGCTCCGGCGCACGTTTATATCCTCTAAAAATTTTTAATTGTTGATGGTTCAGTTATTTAAGTCATATTGTAATGTAATTTTTCATACAGGCTTTAAAAAAAACACGGAGTTTTGTGCTGCTTTAGTTACAATTAAATGCATGTTTAAATAATAGAAATTGATTTTGAAATGGCAGAAGGCTGATGGCTCAATTAAACGACATTATTCAGTGGTGCAATCAGACATTAAAGTCCCACGAATTTAAAGACTATGCCCCAAACGGCCTGCAGATCGAAGGAAAGTCTGAAGTCCATAAAATCCTCTGCGCCGTCACGGCATCACAGGGGGCAATTGACGCGGCCATTGCGCAAGGCGCTGACATGCTGCTGGTGCATCATGGCTATTTCTGGAAAGGTGAAGCATATCCAATTACTGGAATGCGCGGTAAGCGAATTAAAAGCATCATTAAAAATGATCTTTCACTGGTTGGATACCATTTGCCTTTAGACAGTCACCCCACTTTGGGCAACAATGCTGCTATTGCTGATCTGCTGGCGCTTGAGCGCATAGAAGCCTTAGACCCAAGTGAACGCAATCCGATTGGCAATATCGGCTTTTTAAAGCAGCCCATGACACCGCAGGCATTCAAAGCTTTTGTATCAGAGCAATTGCATTTTGATGCTATTCATTTGCCGGCAGATAAGGCATCCGTGCAGAAAATCGGGTATTGCACTGGCGGCGCACAGGACTTTATTGGCAAAGCGGCTGAGCAGAATTGCGATGCCTATATTTCAGGAGAAGTCAGTGAGCGTACTTTCTACGAAGCCAAAGAATTGAATGTGCATTATTACGCTTGCGGTCATCATGCGACAGAACGCTATGGCGTACAGCGCCTGGCAAAAGCTATTTCAGAACAGTTCAATATTGAGTATAGTTATTTCGAATTAAACAATCCGATTTAATTTAGTTGAAGCCTGCTTTTGGCATTTTTCTTTATACGTATAAATTCGGGCTTTATTCTGTATTCTTATTTATAAGCAATGCGCAATTCTGTCTAAGAATCTATTACAATAAGGGCACTTAATGTCAAAACCCAGCAAAATGCAAGGAATTGAAAACATGACAACGATTACTTTACCAGCGCTACCTTACGGTTACGAAGATCTTGCTCCGCACATCAGCAAAGAAACTTTAGAATACCACCACGACAAACACCACAATACTTATGTGGTGAATTTGAATAACCTGATTAAAGGCACTGACCTTGAAGGTAAAACTTTAGAAGAAATCATCAAAGCGGTTGCTGGCGATGCGTCTAAAGCAGGTGTATTCAACAATGCTGCGCAAGTTTGGAACCACACTTTCTACTGGAACTGTATGGCTAAAAACGGCGGCGGTAAAGCAACTGGCGCGCTTGCTGCTAAAATCGACGAAACTTTCGGTTCTTACGAAAAATTCGCTGAAGAATTTGCTGCTGCTGCAACAACTCAATTCGGTTCAGGCTGGGCTTGGTTAGTTGCTGACGAAGTAAATGGCAACCTGTCTATCCTTAAAACTTCAAATGCTGACACTCCGCTTGCTCACGGTAAAGTTGCTGTGTTGACTATCGACGTTTGGGAACACGCTTACTACATCGATTTCCGCAATGCTCGTCCTAAGTACATCTCTACTTTCCTTGAAAGCCTAGTGAACTGGGACTATGCAAACGCTAAATATGCAGGTCAAGCTGCTGGCGTTGAAAAATAAGATTAGCTTTAATCCTATTTTTTGCAAAAAATCACCCTCTTTAGGGTGATTTTTTTATGTGTTAAGTAAAACTAAAAAAATTGTGAAACATGGTCTATTTATTAATCATGGAACGTGATAAACCTATTAAAAATTACAGCTCCGCAGTTCTGGAGCTTTGATGCTAGTGTAAGATATTGAAATTCATTAATAAATTTCGTATAATATGTATTATAGTAGAAGTTTTTAAGATTATAGTTCTTTTAAAATTGCATTAATTCAAGAAACATTTTATTTATAATGTTCTTTTATAAATTCAACAATAAATTTTTTTTGAGCATCATTAAAAACGTGTTGATCTTTTTCCCATTGTGAGTTCAACCTAAAAATGAACGAGTCCATGTAAGCTTTATTTTCATCAATTGATAGAAAATAATACAGTGCGGCAGGTAAAAAGAATTTAAAACCCTCTGAGCTTAAATAACAACAGTTTTGTCCAAAGTAATACAAGTATTCATAACTTACATCTTTCCATGTCTTGATCCCCTCAAGCGGTCTGCTACGTGAACGAACGGCTTCTAGTCCAACTTGTGTATAAAATTCAGGCCAATCAAAACCATATTCAAGAATTACATCTTCTGCTGATGTTTCTATTACAGCTAAGTAACTATTATCAATTTGGTCAAAATATCCATAATGTGTATCATAAAAATCACACTCAAATAAAGAACGGTTATCCCATAACTCGAAAGGCGGGAAAATCTCTTCCAGAAGCTCTTTGGTATTTAATTTCATAATTAATTTTCACATCGACCTAGGGCCTTTTGATTATCTATTTAACATAAAATCTCTTATACGAAACTACGATACGCAATGCTCTCCACATATTCGGAACTAGAACAGCAATCTAACGCGACTGTACCCGTAATTCTATTAATCACTGTTCCAACTAAAAACGCCAAAGCAATCCGATGACATTTATTACTATAAAAGCCCAAAAGAATCAATAAATAAGCAACACGCCAATCTTTGGATAATAAAAAAACATTTAAGTGCTTAATCTTTCATTTTTACTTGACCGCTTTAGCTTTCATCCCTAAAATGCGCATCAGATTCTCCAATAGCTCAGTCGGTAGAGCGACGGACTGTTAATCCGCAGGTCCCTGGTTCGAGCCCAGGTTGGAGAGCCATCTATTCTTCCATAGCTCAGTCGGTAGAGCGACGGACTGTTAATCCGCAGGTCCCTGGTTCGAGCCCAGGTGGAAGAGCCAAGATTCTAAAAAGCCCAAGCATGATGACTTGGGTTTTTTTATGCGCAGACAAACTGATGCCTCAAACTGCTTAGATTTAGTGCATTCAGTTCATTTTGGAGCGGTTTTATCAGTTTTAGGCTTGACCGAACTGCCTGCTGTGCATAAAATCCCTTCCAGATTCTCCAATAGCTCAGTCGGTAGAGCGACGGACTGTTAATCCGCAGGTCCCTGGTTCGAGCCCAGGTTGGAGAGCCAAATTCTAAAAGCCCAAGCATCATGACTTGGGCTTTTTTTATGCATAAAAATAATTATAATGTGCTAACTTAATAATAATTCTAGAAAATTAGAAATGTATATTCTACCGCCTAAAGCAAAATCCAAAGACTTTCTGCGCCTTAAAGCCATTGCTTATGCACTGCTAATTGTTGTGCTGCCCTGCTGCCTATTCCTGTACACCTGCGCACCCAAGTCCAAACTTGAAAAGCAAATTGCGCATGCACCCGAACTATTTGATCAATCCAACAATGAAGAAATTCCAGATTCACAGCAGTTAATGATTCCAGCCAGTGCTTTCTCAGGCGACGCACTGCAAATAGATGATCAAGGTGATATTTTGGCTCAATTCAAAGCATTGCCGCATTGGGAATCTCCGATTATGCGGGTACAGAATGATTTTGGTCAGCTCTTTATGCATTTGGATTTTGCAGGGATTCAAAATACACGTAAGGATGCAGAAATTTATGTTTTAGCTGTATGTCATTTGGGCAGCCATCAAACGATTTGCCCTTTAAATAGCGCTTACCCGCAAGAGCATGTCTATTTAAACGCATCCACCAAAGATAAGACCGAATATCAAACCATAGGCGGCTCTTCAGGAAAATCATGGTATTACTATGCTAAGGGCTACACTGCAGAGTACCTGATCAGCACGCCTGTGCAGGATGTCAGCTTTATTGCCGTTGCCTCCATACCACAAGAATACCAATCCAAATGGATTCGTTTAAGCACTGCAACTCACTCCATCCTGCATACCAAAACGTCCTATTTCTTTCAAAGCCACCATTCAAAATATTATAAATTTTTACTGCTTCTTTTGCCGATTATTGCCGGCATTATGTTTCTGCATTACCGCGGCTTTGAAAGCACGCAAGTGCTTGCACTGGGTATCCTGAGCTTAATCTTTTTTACCTTAAGTACGTATATTTGGGACTTGCATTATTTGGTGATCAGCTGCCTGCTCATGTCGATTGCAAGTGTGTTTTATATTTATTCAAACAGTTATTTCCGCCTTATTTATCTTGTCGGTTTCTTAATGCTGGCAGGATTTGCATTGCAGTTCTATGGCGGCATGAATAAGGAGTTCTTTATTAAAACAGGTATGCCGCTCTTAATTGGTCTGGCTCTATTGTTCTCCAAATAATTTCAAATGATCCAATGGCAAGCTGAACACTTGCCATTTTCACTACTTATATTTACTTAGCTGTGGCATTAAAACTTAAAGTATATTTATATCGCTTCAGCGCATCGCCTTTATGCTCAAATGGCTGCTGATAATCAATTTTCAGCAAATATTGCCCTTTTTCCGCTAAAGAAAAATTGAGTGCGCCCTGCTCATCTGCAGTCACTGTTTTAAAAACTTTGCCTTCACGGCTGTAATCAGCAGTCTGAACTAAGATTTCAGCATTCAAGCCTTTTAGCGGAAGCTGATTATCCAATAGCTTAAACTGAATAGGCTGATTGACCTGAATCGCATTTGGATGCGTGATAAACTGCACATCAAAACCATCGTGCAAACGCCCTGCTGCTATTTTTGAAATTGATCGGCGTGATACAAAAGTTTCAATAATTTCTTGTGTTTGCACCGTTTTAATTTTCTGATTTTTTGCCAACTGTGATCGGTAAACCACATTCTGATTAATGAGCTTATCAGCAGCCGACTGTCCGGCAATTAAAGTTTTCCACTCTTTATTTACCTGTGCAAAGCTGCTCATACTGCCAGCCTTTTCACCGCGAATGCGATAGGTGCCATCTGCCTTGTTTTCCAAGCTATAACTGCTCAGTGTTTGCGTATTTGCCCAGTCTGTGTCTTTTAATTCAATCTTCTGTCCTGCAGGTGTATGCACATGAAATTTGAAGTTTTTAATGGCAATTTCAGATACAAAAGGATTGTCGTAGAAGCCCGATATAATCGCCGAGTGATTGTTAAAAGTCTGATAGCTGAGCGGTGCCACATAGGGATAATGCGCTTGCGCGGCGCCTGCCATAATAAAAGCAGCACACATGAAACCAGCGGATTTTAAAAAATTCATATCTGTCCGAGATTTTCAAGATTGGCATAGTTTAAAATCCCAGGCAGTTTTTTGTAAATAATTCTTATTTGCAATAATGCTACCCGTAAAAAAATCCCCCATAAATGGAGGACTTTTCAGAGTTGCAAATTAAACGGTTTTTACAGGAACGCCACTGTGAAAACGGAATAACTCATCTGGACTGCTAATCAAGGCTTTTTCTATTTCACGGATATGCGCAATACGCATCTGAATATCCTCTTTAGGATTCTTCAGTTTAGAGGTTGTTGCTACATCCATTGCCAAGGCCAAATAGTCCTCATAATGGCGTGATTCAGACTTCAGCAGGTAGCGGTAATATCTTCCCAGCTCATCATCCACCCGCGGCGCAAGCGCATAGAAACGCTCACAAGAGCGCGCCTCAACAAACGCGCCAATCACAAGAATATCAATCAAGGCTTCCGGCTCATAAGTCCGCACTTCTTTACGCAACCCGCCCGCATAGCGGCCTGCACTGATTGCGGTCCACTCCTGCCCGCGCTTCGCCATAAACTCAAGCACTTGCTCATAATGCAGCATTTCTTCCCGCACCAGCTGTGCAAGCTTGATCTGCAAGTCAGAAAAAAAACTGTAGCGGAACATCAGGTTCATCGCCGTGCTGGCTGCTTTTTTCTCACAGTTGGCATGATCCTGCATCAGAATATCTAAATTCTCTACAGCTTCATCCAGCCAAGCCTGAGGTGTTTCACAGCCTAAGAAACCAATGACTGGTTTCATCAGCTCATCGTAATCGATTTTTGACATATTTCTAAACTAATAAAATTAACGCGCTGCTTGAATGGCAGCTTTCATTTGCTGTACCGCTTGTTCAAGCCCAACAAATACCGCATCCGCAATGATCGAATGACCAATATTCAACTCATGAATTTGCGGAATTTTGGCGATTGGCGTGACGTTTTCAAGATTCAAGCCATGCCCTGCATTCACAATTAAACCTTTAGATGCCGCATATTCAGCGCCTTGAATAATGCGCTGCAATTCATGCTGCTGCACCTCTGCTGTTTCAGCATCCGCATAAGCGCCTGTATGCAATTCAATCGTTGGCGCGCCGCAGGCAACCGCAGCATCAATTTGCGCAAAATCCGCATCAATAAACAAAGATACTTCACAGCCGATCGCCGCTAATTCTTGGGTCGCTTTTTTGACATCCTCAAAGTGGCCAAGCACATCCAGACCGCCTTCAGTGGTGACTTCCTGACGCTTTTCAGGCACAAAGCATACGTGATGCGGCTGGATTTCTTTGGCAAATGCCACCATTTCATCGGTAACCGCCATCTCTAAATTCATATGCGTTTTTAAGACAGGACGCATGCGGCGCACATCATCATCTTGAATATGGCGGCGGTCTTCACGCAAATGCAGGGTAATGCCTTCAGCACCCGCCTGTTCGCAAATCTGAGCCGCCTTTACAGGATCAGGGTAAGCGGTGCCACGAGCTTGCCGCAATGTCGCCACATGGTCAATATTTACACCTAATAATGCAGCCATCATATTTTCCTAAATTACGATTGTGTTTGAGAATTCTGTATCCATAACTGGCGGCTTTTTAAGGGCCTGTCGCCCAGCAGCGAACTGATCATCTGCCGGTACAGCTTGGACAATAATTGTAACTGTTCTGGATTAAAATCCCTACCCTTTTCATAGCTGCACATAGACAGGATCTGCTGACCGCGCAATGCAGTGCGGGATGCCTGTGCCGTCGGTATAAAGCCATCATTCAGCTGAAATAAATATTGCTGATCCTCGCTTATGTCCTGCTGATTAGCATCAGTTGAAAAATCGAGCGAATAGCCCAGCTCCTCCAGCAATTCATGTTCAAATTTGCGTAAAATTTGCTTTAAAAATTCATTCGGAAAATCTTGAGCAGCCAAGTGCTGCAGCTGCGCTAAAGTTTCAGCATATTGCACATAAGCCTGCGGCATTTCCACTTCTAAAGGGCAGAGGCGCAATAAAATTTCATTCAGATAAAAGCCTGAAAAAAAAGCATCGCCAAAAAAGAAAACCGGCTGATTGACTATTTCCAGCTTGGTAAAATTTTTAAGTTCAGATTTCCCCGATGCTTGCAGGCAAATCGGCTGATATTGCGGCGGCGGGGTTTGCCTTAAAATTCCGTCAACCCGGCCATGCTCCTGTGTAAATAAATGCACAATATGGCTTCTTTCACGGTATTTGCGGTGATGGATCAGATAACCATGCAAAACTTCATTGCGCATGATTGAAAGTATTAATCCTTATTGTTCTTTTTAGTTTCATCTTGATCTTCATCATCCCCATCAGGGATGACTGCGCCGACCACTGCGGCAGTACCTTTCACCACGCCTTTGGTGGTTTTATAAGCAACTTTGACAGGAACAGTAACGATTTTAGTAATGCATCCTTGCAGAAAAACAACACATACTGCAACCGCTAACACTTTTATCATTACTCTTCCCTCAAAGTTTCATTGTCTAGCAAT
This sequence comes from Acinetobacter sp. CWB-B33, assembly GCF_039655955.1. Lineage (NCBI taxonomy): Bacteria > Pseudomonadati > Pseudomonadota > Gammaproteobacteria > Moraxellales > Moraxellaceae > Acinetobacter > Acinetobacter sp. CWB-B33. The sequence goes on along the minus strand of NZ_JAGFEU010000002.1, from coordinate 556,886 downwards.
TAGATATCGCTATAGCCCAAGCTTTTTAAAGCGCGTTCATCATCAGACCAGCCGCCTTTGACTTTCACCCAAAGCGTCAGCATGATTTTCTGTTCAAACATTTTTTCCATATCGACACGGGCATCCATACCGATTTTTTTCAGTTTCGCGCCCTTTTCGCCAATCACGATGGCCTTTTGACCCGGACGGTCAACAAAAATTGTGGCATCAATGTAAGTACAGGCAGCTTTTGGACGGCCCGTTTTTTCATTAATTGTCGCTTCTTCTGTTTTAAACGATTCAATTTGAACTGTTAAATCATAAGGCAGCTCTTCACCCAATTGACGCATGATTTTTTCACGGATTACTTCAGAGGCCAAGAACCGCTCTGAACGGTCTGTCAATTGCTCCAGTGAATACAGCGGCGGCTGGAATGGCAAATAGTTTTCAATGGTATTGCGCAAATGATCCAAGTTCGCGCCGCGAAGCGCTGACACGGGAACAATCTCAGCAAAATTCATGAGTTTTGCGCGCTCTTGAATCAACGGCAAGGCATGGTTTTTATTTTCAAGCGTATCAATTTTATTGATCACCAGAATTACCGGCATTTCCGCATTCTTCAGTTTTTCCAAAACCAATTCATCATTTTGCGTCCACTTATCTGCATCAAGTACAAATAAAACCAGATTCACATCACGCAACGCTGAATGCGCTGCGCGGTTCATCATTTTGTTGATGGCGCGCACTTCTTTCTTATGCATCCCCGGCGTATCGACAAATACCGCTTGAGACTTTTCACGCGAGTCAATACCGACAATTTTATGACGTGTCGTTTGCGGCTTACGTGAAGTAATAGAAAGTTTCTGCCCCAAAATATGGTTCATTAACGTTGATTTGCCAACGTTTGGACGGCCCACAATGGCAACAAAACCGCTCTTATAGTCAGAAGGAATGGTGGTACCTTGTGAACTGAAGAATTGATTAATTAAATCATTGCCGCTGTCTTGCGGCTCGTGATCAGCATCGATGTGATCGGAATGAGTAGTCATTAAGACTTTTTCTCCAAAATTTCTAAAATATCTGCCGCTACAGCCTGTTCAGCAAAACGGCGGCTTGATCCTTCACCATATTTAACAGGCAAGCCATCTACAATACATTCCACTTTGAAATGCTGATTTGGCGCATCACCTTGAATATCAACAACCTCATAAACCGGCAACGGTTTTTTGCGCGCCTGCAGATATTCCTGTAAACGGGATTTCGGATCTTTAAGCTGATCTGACGGTTCAATGATGTCTAAATATGGCACATACCATTTTAAAACAATGGCTTCCAGAATTTTCAAATCCTGACAATCCACATAAATGGCGCCAATGATCGACTCCACGGTATCAGCGAGTATAGACTCACGATGATGACCGCCAGATTTCAACTCACCTGTACTTAAAATTAAGTTTTGGCTTAACTTTAAGTCATTGGCAATTTTTCCTAAGGCCTCTTGACGCACCAGCGTGGCACGCATACGCGTCAAGCGGCCCTCATTTTCATGCGGATAAGCATGATAGAGATAATTGGCAATAATCATCCCTAATAATGAATCGCCTAAAAACTCCAGGCGTTCATAATTGGTTTTATGGCTCACCGATCGGTGGGTCAAGGCCAGCTGCAGCAGCTCTGGCTGTTTAAACTGATAACCGATACGACTGGCTAAACGTGCATCATTTAGCTTGGACTGAGCTTTGATCAAAACTTTTCTCGAACTTCAACACAATATCTATATTCAATAAGAATGGTTTTCTTATTTCATAATCTTTTTTCACTTGAATACCGTCGACATTAGTCACCTGAGCAATGTCTTTAAACTTCATATCCACCATATTCATGCTAAAACGCTTATCCATTTCCTTGGTAAAACCAGCAGGACTTAGATTTTTCGGCCCGTTTTTCAACTGCTCTTCGATCTGATTATTAATCATCCGATCATCAACATACGGTCCCCAAACCGCAATTGCAATTTTGGCCATAAAAGCAAAACCAATAATTGCAATTAATATGGCAATATACGAAGCCCCTTTCTGATGTCGCATTTTTATTTTCCTAATGATGCATTAATCAATTTTACCGTTACGGCTAAATGACGGCAATTTAAAGCCAGGCTCTTTATGCATCCACTTATAAAATGCACGGCCTGTTAGATTTTCTTCAGGTACAAAACCCCAGAAACGGCTGTCAGCACTTTGATCGCGGTTATCCCCCATCGCGAAGTAATGACCTTCTGGAACTTTCACTTCCCAATATAAACCATTTTCATTCGAATATTTACCATTATCGACATAATTGATAAATGGCGCCTGACGGGCAATATTTACCCCCTCAAGCTCACGCATGGTAAAGGTATGCGTACCCAAAGTTTCTTTATGATAAATCGATGTTGGCGTATCCTGCACATCTTTTGCCCGGCTAAACTCTACCGGCACTTTGGCAACTTTCTGGCCATTGATGATCAATTGGCCATGATCATAAACAATATGATCACCTGGCAAGCCAACCACACGCTTAATATAACTGATGCTAGGCTGCGGCGGATAACGGAATACAATGACATCGCCGCGCTCCGGCTCACTGACATCTATAATTTTTTTGTTGACGATTGGCAGGCGAATACCGTATTCAAATTTATTCACCAAAATAAAATCACCCGTTTCTAAAGTAGGCACCATAGAATCTGATGGAATATTAAAAGGCTCATATAAAAAAGAACGCAGAATGAGAACAACCGCAAGCACTGGCCAGAAGTCATACGCCCAAGTAATAATGACATTTTCATTACCCTTGCCTTTAGTCTGCCGCTGTTTCCAAACCAGCTTATCCAGCAGCCACACAATAAAGAAAACCAGTGTGACAGGTACAAGGATTAAATTAAAATCAAAATCCATGAGCGTAATGACCTCGAGTTATTATCTTTCTACTTTCAACACAGCAAGGAACGCTTCTTGCGGGATTTCTACACTGCCCACTTGCTTCATGCGTTTCTTGCCTTCTTTTTGCTTAGACAAAAGTTTCTTCTTACGTGAAACGTCGCCGCCATAACATTTAGCCAATACGTTTTTACGCATTGCCTTGACCGTTGAACGGGCAATAATCTGCGCGCCAATGGCTGCCTGAATCGCCACATCAAACATTTGACGGGGAATCAGATCCTTCATTTTTTCAACCAAGGCAATACCGCGGTGGCGGGCATCATTACGGTGACAAATCATGGCTAAAGCATCCACTTTATCGCCATTAATTAACACATCTACCTTAACCAAAGATGAAGATTCAAAACGCACAAAGTTATAATCCAATGATGCAAAACCGCGTGAACAGGATTTCAAGCGGTCAAAGAAATCCATAACGACTTCCGCCATTGGAATTTCAAACGTAATCGATACTTGGTTGCCCAAGAATTTCATGTCTTTTTGCACACCGCGACGCTCAATACATAAAGTCATCACGTTGCCCAAGTACTCTTGCGGCACAAGAATATGGCATTCTGCAATCGGTTCACGCAGGTCTTCAACTGTTGAACCATCCGGCATTTTTGATGGGCTGTCGATGTATTTGGTTTCACCATTTTTCATCAGCGCTTCATAAATAACCGTCGGAGCAGAACTGATCAGATCTAAATCATACTCGCGCTCTAAACGCTCTTGCACAATTTCCATGTGCAGCATGCCCAAGAAGCCGCAGCGGAAACCAAAACCTAGAGCATCTGAGCTTTCCGGTTCAAAGAACAAAGCCGAGTCATTAATTTGCAATTTATGCAATGCTTCGCGGAACGGTTCAAAATCGCTGGCATCAATTGGGAACAGGCCTGCGTATACCTGCGGTTTAACCTTTTTGAAACCGGGTAAAGTCGGAACATCCGGTGTCGTTGCAAGCGTGATGGTATCACCGACTGGCGCACCAAAAATATCTTTGATGCCCGCAATGACAAAGCCGACTTCGCCTGCTTCAAGCATGCCCGTTTCAGTATGTTTAGGATTAAACACACCGACTGACGTAATGATGTGCGTTTGACCGGTCGACTTAACCAGCATCTTGTCGCCTTTACGCACACGGCCTTCTTTGATACGAACCAAAGAAACAACGCCAAGATAGTTATCAAACCATGAATCAATAATTAATGCTTGCAGCGGCGCTTCACGGTCGCCTTTCGGTGCGGGAATGACATCAACCAGTGTTTCCAATACGCCTTCAACACCTAGTCCAGTTTTAGCTGAACATGTTGGTGCATGCGTTGCTTCAATCCCGATAATTTCTTCAATTTCATGAATGACGCGCTCTGGTTCCGCCTGCGGCAAATCAATTTTATTCAGCACCGGCAGAACTTCCAAGTTCTGTTCAATAGCGGTATAGCAGTTGGCAACCGATTGCGCTTCTACACCTTGCGCAGCATCAACAACCAATAAAGCGCCTTCACAGGCAGCCAAAGAACGCGATACTTCATAAGAGAAGTCCACATGCCCCGGAGTATCAATAAAGTTCAGCTGATATTCCTGACCATTGGGATGCGTATAATACAAGGTAACCGATGCGGCTTTAATGGTAATGCCGCGCTCACGCTCTAACTCCATAGAGTCCAGAACTTGCGCCTGCATTTCACGGTCCTGTAAACCGCCGCACATTTGAATAAAGCGGTCAGCAAGAGTCGATTTGCCATGATCGATATGCGCAATAATCGAAAAGTTACGAATGTTTTTAATATCAACAGATTTTTTAGCTTGCGCCATGAGTTACCTTGAAAAAAAACGCGCTATGCACACAATTTAAAATGCACAGCAAAAGCTGAAAAGAAATTGCGAAAGATTATAGCAGATGGTTTTTTCAATGTATCCATAATAATGAACTCCTTTTGCGCTTTAAGCGCCGGCGTTCAAAGCATTACAACTCCAAAGCGAAAAAACCAAACTTCATTTACGCATCATAAACGCTAAAATCCATCGGGTTTTCTGTATTAGAAAGAGGCTGATACGCTTGCGTAAAAGTAGGTGACATGCGCTTAGGACGGCCCGTGGCTATTTCTACGCAAGCCCACTGCGTATTGCCGGCAAACAGGATCGCTTTATCTTTTGGCCGATAGAACACATACTGACGGTATGAATACAAGGCATTTATATCGTGCAGCCATGTGCGCAAAATAATTTCATCGCTTTCCATGGCTGCTTTGCGGTACTGCACATGATGCTCCACCGCCACCATGGCATGTTTCAGTTCCAGGTATTGTTTTAGGCCCAACCCCAGCGCCTCAATATGCGCTGTCGCGACATCCTGCATCCAGCTCATATATACAACATTATTCACATGCCCCAGCACATCGATATGTTCTGGCTGCACTGTAATTTTCATATCAAAAATTGTGCTCATTTTTCCCTGCTTTGCTGGCTCATCTTTGGCCCCACAGTCTACGGCAAATCGGCCTGCAGTAAATTGCAAAAAAATAAAAAAACCGCTCATGCAGAACGGTTTTATATTCCCCTGGAATACACAGGATTATTCGATACGCATACCCACTATTGCGCGCTGCCCTTCACGGATAATTGTCACTCGCGCAACGGTATTTTTTTTCAAATCTGAGACTGCAGCTATAAAATCTTTGGTATTGCCGATTGCCTTATTATTGATTTGAGTAACGACATCCCCTGGCAGAATGCGCGCTTGAGAAGCAATCCCGCCACGGCGCACATCCTGAATCAGCACGCCGCCTTTAGTATCCAGCTGTTTAAGTTCAGCCGCATTCAAATCACGTATGCTGACCCCTAAAATTGGCCCCTTGCTTTGCTGCTGTTCAGCATCCGCTTTTGCAGGAGTATCATCCGGCGCGGTGTCTAAAGTTGCAGAAATATTGCGGCGGCTGTCATCACGCAGCACTTCCAATTGAATACTCTGATTGGGCACGGCGCGGTTTAAATAGTTCAGCAGCTCTGAGGTCCGCGAGATTGGCGTGCCATTGAATTTCAAAATAACGTCACCGGATTTAAACCCGGCTTTAGCCGCTGGAGAACTTGGCGCAACTTGCGTAATCAAAGAACCTTCCGGTTTGGCCAATTTATAAGACTCCGCCAAGTTGCGGTCAATATCCTGCAAACTCACCCCCAAATAAGCACGGGTCACTTTGCCATGCTTTTTCAACTGATCCGCAACATCCATCGCAACATCAATCGGAATGGAGAATGACAAGCCCATATAGCCGCCAGTCCCGCTGAAGATCCGTGAATTGACGCCAACCACTTCACCGCGCTGATTAAATAATGGCCCGCCCGAGTTTCCAGGGTTCAGCGCCACATCGGTTTGGATAAACGGCACTGAAGTTTCGCCCATCATATTGCGCATTTTTGCGCTGACAATGCCGGCAGATGCTGAATAATCAAAACCAAAAGGCGAGCCGATCGCCAATACAGGCTCCCCCACTTTCAGCTGGCCAACATTCCCTGTACGCAATTCGGGAAAACCTGAACCTGTAACTTTTAATAAAGCGACATCGGTGCGTTCATCACTGCCGACAACCTTGGCGTCAATTTCACGGCGGTCATTCAATACAATCGTCACTTTGGTCGCATCTTCGACCACATGGTGATTTGTCAGCAAATAGCCGTCTTTACTGATAAAAAAGGCGCTGCCATAAGCCGTCTTTTCCTGCGGCACCTGCTGCTGCGGAATAATCACTTGATTGCCAAAAAAGCGTTTTAAAATTTCTGGCACTTGCTGCTGCAAAAGCTCTTCCTGACTCAGCTTTTTCACCACATTGACGCTTACGACCGCAGGGCTGACCTGCTCGACAAGATTGGAAAAATCCACCGGCGCTGCAGCATGCGCCTGAACAGCAGCGGCAGTAAATACTGCAGCATATAATCCTTTTTGCATCGTTTGATTTTTCATCTTAAGCATTCACTCAAATTATTGATGTTTTGAAATATGATTGGTTTTAACATAAAGCATGAAGCTTAATCGTTACAATATGTTTGAATACATTCTTATAAACAGCAGCTTAATCATTCCTTAAAATTTACAGCATTATTAATTTTATTCATCAAGCTGGAGCATTTTTGCTCTTGCCTTTTGCTCAAAAAAGCGTTGTCATTACCGAACTTTTTTTCAAATTAGCTGATGGATATGCCTAATTTAGAAACAACACGTCATTTTGATGTGATCATTGTGGGAAGCGGCGGTGCGGGACTCAGTTTAGCCTTATCACTGCCCGATCATTTCAACATTGCTGTTTTAGCCAAATCAACGCTCACGGATGCAAGCACATATTTTGCGCAAGGCGGCGTAGCTGCGGTTTTAGATAAAACAGATTCGATTCAGCAGCATATTGATGACACCATGATTGCCGGCGCACACCTGTGTGAACTGGATGCCGTTAAGCAAACGGTTGAAGGCGGCAAACCGTCTGTCGACTTCCTGCTGGAACATGGCGTGCAATTCACTCTGGATGAACAGGAACAGCTTCATCTCACGCGTGAAGGCGGACATTCTCAGCGCCGCATTATTCACGCTGCCGATGCGACTGGACGCGCAATTTCCACTACACTGGTACAGCGCGCCCAAGAAAAATCCAACATCAGCATTTTTGAAAATTATATTGCCATTGATCTGATTACTTCGCAAAAGCTGAATCTTGGCGGTGAAAACCGCGCCTTAGGCCTCTATGCGCTGGATGAGAAAAACGAAAAAGTGCATACCTTCCTCGCGCCATTTACTGCACTGGCCTGCGGCGGCGCCATGAAAGCCTACCTTTATACCTCGAATCCGGACATTGCCACAGGTGACGGCATTGCCATGGCTTACCGCGCCGGCTGCCGTGTCGCAAATATGGAATTCAATCAATTCCACCCAACCTGCCTGTATCATCCGCAAGCGCGCTCATTTTTGATTACCGAAGCCATGCGCGGTGAAGGCGCTTATTTGCGCCTGCCAGACGGTGAACGCTTTATGCTGCGTTTTGATGAGCGCGCTGAACTTGCGCCGCGCGATATTGTTGCGCGCGCAATCGACTATGAAATCAAGCGCTTAGGTATCCGCCATGTCTGGCTGGACATTACGCATAAGCCGGAAAGCTTTGTCAAAGAGCACTTCCCAACACTGTATGAACGCCTGCTGGAACTGGGCATCGACATTACCAAAGAAATGATTCCTGTTGTGCCGGCTGCGCATTACACCTGCGGCGGTGTGGTGGTGGATGAACACAGCCAAACGGATATTGCCGGTTTATATGCCATAGGCGAAACCTCTTATACAGGGCTGCACGGCGCCAACCGCATGGCCAGCAACTCACTTTTAGAATGTTTTGTTTACGGCATGGCAGCGGCTGATCACATTAAGACAGGCTTGCAAAACAAGTACTCCTCACCGCAAGTGCCGGCTTGGGACGATTCGCAGGTGATGAATCCTGATGAAGATGTCGTCATTCTGCAAAACTGGGATGAGCTGCGCCAAACGATGTGGAACTATGTCGGCATTGTGCGCACTACGAAACGCCTGCAGCGCGCCCTGCACCGCATTGAGATGCTGAAACGCGAAATTACTGAGTACTATCAAGATTATCAAGTCAGCAAAAACTTAATTGAACTGCGCAACTTGGTGCTGGTCTCTGAAATGATTGTGCGCTGTGCAATGGAGCGTAAAGAATCACGCGGCTTGCATTACACTTTGGACTATCCTGAACTGGGCCCAGAGCTGCGTAAAACCGTGCTGACCCCTCCAGATTTTCAAGTGCAGCGCCCGCTGGTGAATTCGGAAGATCTGTCCGCATAATCCAGCAGCATCATTGCTTTTTCTTGCAAACAGCCGAATGCCCTTCATTCGGCTGTTTCGCTTTTAAGCGGGGGGATTTCCGTGCTGCATAAGCATCAATGGCTGCCTTAAACGTATATAGATGCAGCGGGACTAAATTTTCTAATTTTTGATAACCGCCAGCAAGTACAAACATGATTGGGATTCCAGTTCTTTTCGCCAATTTAAACACGGTTTCCTCGCGCTTTTGAATCAGCTCTGCGGTAAACCATGATGAACCGAACTGATCAGCCTGATGGCAATCCATCCCCGCCTGATAAATAATTAAATCGGCCCCCCAAGCCTGCGCCTGCTGAAAGCCTTCATGAACAGCCAAGGTATACTGCGAAAAACAGCCATGATCTTTATGAATATGCCGTGTGAATGAGCGCGGATAGACTGGACAGCCATGGGCTAAACCATAAATGCTGAAATTGAATAGATTTTCTAAACGCAGGCTAAATTCTGCCGTGCCGTCACCGCCATGCTGATCACAATCCAGTACAAAAATTTTCTTCTCGGGAAACTGCTGCGCGATCAGCGCCAAACCATTAAAAGTGCAATAGCCGCCGCCATATTCGTATTGCGCATGATGAAAGCCTTGTGCAATGTTGGCTGCAATGCCCTTTTGCCAGGCCAGCTTGGCAGCTAAAAGCTGGCCCGCATTAATTCTCAGCACTGCATCACGCAACTGCTGATTCCACTGTTTAAAGCCTGAAAAAGTCGCTTTTTTTTCAGGCAATCCTGTATAAAAAGCATCAACATATGAAGGCTCATGCAGCTGCTTCAAAATCTCAATATCCAAAATTTCAGGCTCATGAAATTGAATATTGCCCCAAGTATGCAAAGCGTCGGCAACAAGCTTCAATTTTTCCATACTGTTGGTATGCGTATGCGCAAAATAATGCGGTGAATAACAGACATCGAGCATTCTGATTAACCTAACTGGGAAAGCGCTACATTCACTAACTGCTGCAATTCTGTTGTTCCAGGACTGTACAGGCCGTTGCTGACTTGCTGTTCAAAGTGCGTGCTGAATGCACGCTTGCGGTTTTCAGGCGAAACAGCCAGTGTTGTTAAACGCAGAAACCAAAAACCGTTAATGGCGGAATGATGCATGATCTGCCCTTTAAACTCTTTGTTCGGACGTTTCTGCTCGATGCGGCCAATGTCATACTCTGCAGAAAATAAAGATCCCGCAGGCAAGCGAATGCCATTCATAATGAGGGGCTGCAGGCTTATACAGGAATGGTTATCTCCCATATTCATTTTTTCCATCAGCAGCGGCTGATGATCATCATCGACAAATATATTGATTTCGCCTTGACGCAGCAAATAACGGTGCGCAATTTTCAAAAAGAAATCTTCCGCCATGGGGCAAGAACCGACTTTCGGCTTTTCTGTCAAATTGCGCAGTTCGACAAAGCCTGTTTGCTGTGCGGTCTTTGGCAGCAACACATCTTCCAGCAAATGACAAAGCAGTTTGCTTTCTTCTAATACGGCTTCGCTGCCTAAGTGACGCAGTGACGTTAAGCGCGCGCATTCAGATGCAAGGGTTTGCTTATAATCTGATTCTGTACAAGAGGAGAAAAACTGCTGCACTCCCGCCTGCTGATCCAAATTATGCCAGTCATTCAGCTCCAGCCCATAAATGCTGCCTATATCTATAATTTTTCTAATTTTTTTAGCGCCTGATGTGTCAAACAGCTTAAGATCAGAAAAATCCGCCGCTCGGCGCGGCGTGTTGACATACTCCGCAAGTACGCGGGTAGCCTGTGTATAGCCGCAGCCGCGGCGTTCGCTTTGATGTGAATAATGCTCATTCAGCATCTCACAGAGCTTATTCGACAACGGATGTACATGCGCTTTAAATAAACGGATAACTTCGTGATCAATTGCATCCATGTAGTATCCCCCTGTATCTTGGCTTTATTATATTTTTTTACTTACTCAGCTGAATCAGCAATTTGCGACAAGAACCGTTTTCGTGCAAATCGCCTGTCAATCCTTTTCTCAAACTCAGAAACAGTACACATTTAAATCAGATGAAATGCAGCACCGCTCAAGGATCAGCTCATTCCACATTCGCCGTACTATTCAGTAAAACTTCTTGATTTACCATCTTCATTGGCGGAATAGAATAAGTCCCTGTCACATGCGCTACCGGGTCATTCATTTGATCAATGGAATAGATCCAAACTTCGGCCACAATCAGCGCCTTTCCCACTTTCATCAGTTTGCAGATGCCCCGTAAATTTTGACCTGCGGACGGCTTGCGCAAGAAGTTAACATTCATATTGGTGGTCACTGCTAAACCGACAATCCCAATTTCTCCTAAGATGGCGACATACATGGCAAAGTCGGCCAAAGTCATCATGGTTGGCCCCGAAACTGTATTGCCGGGCCGCAAGTCTTTTTCCCCTACACGCCAGACCAGTGAAGCGCTCTTTTTCCCCACCTCTTCTATGTCACAATTTACTAAACTGGCTGCAAATTCGCGTTTTAAAAAATCAATAATTTCTTGTTTTGTACTTCGCATCAAAATCATCCATAAAAAAATCATCCATAACTTTCGCTATGCATGATTTTTAAATCAACTTGAAGTTTAAAGCTATGACTTTTTTTGACTTTTATGCAATTAAAAGCATCGTCAATAAAAATTAAAGATAGGACAGCGCTTGAGCAAAAACCTGATCCGGCAGCTGTGATGCATCAAGGCGCTTGATCCGTTCCGGCTGACGTTTGGATAAAGTCTCATATCCCGCTCTTACTTTTTCAAAGAAGGTCACTTTCTCTTGCTCAAAACGGTCTAATGCGCCGCGTGCGCGGGCACGGTCCATGCCAAGCTCAATCGGCGCATCCAGCCAAAACGTGCAATCAGGCATCCGGCTGACAAAGCTGTCATTCAGCACTTGCAGCTTCTCCTCGCTCAGGCCGCGCCCAGCGCATTGATAAGCAAAACTGGCATCCGTAAAACGGTCACAGAGTACAATTTTATCCGCCTGCAGCGCAGGCAGAATCACTTGTTGCAAATGCTGCGCGCGGGCGGCATACATCAGCAGCAGCTCAGTATCATGACTCATCTGCTCTTCATGATTCACAGACAGCAGCAGGGAACGGATTTGTTCCGCCATCGGCGTGCCGCCCGGTTCACGGGTCAGCACCACTTCTTTGCCTTGACTTAGATAATAATCATAAATTTTACGGATGAGCGTGGTTTTGCCAACCCCTTCGGTGCCTTCAAAACTGATAAACATGCTCACTCCTTAATTTTTTGAACGTATAACGGCAAGATACTCTTGCACAGCGCGGTTGTGATCCTGCAACGTTGCAGTGAATTTATGGCCGCCATTGCCTGTTGCAACAAAGTAAAGATTATTTGAACTGTCCGGATGCATCGCCGCTTCAATCGCTTTCTTGCCTGGCAAGGCAATTGGTGTTGGCGGCAGGCCATTGATGGTATAGGTATTATACGGCGTTGGCGTGCGTAAATCCTGACGGGTAATATTGCCTGTATAGCTATCGCCCATGCCGTAAATCACCGTGGGGTCGGTCTGCAAGCGCATGCCTTGCTGCAAACGGCGGACAAAGACACCTGACACCTGCTCCAGTTCACTGTCTAAACTGGTCTCTTTTTCGACAATCGACGCCATAATCAGCGCTTCATACTTGTCTTTATACGGCAAGCCAGCTGCGCGGTTTTCCCAAGCCTGATCCAGGGTTTTCATTTGACGCGTATATAAATCTTTTAAAATTTTCTTATCCGACTCGCCCTTTGCAACAAAATAGGTATCCGGCGCAAATAACCCTTCAGGATGTGAATATGGAATATCTAAAGCTTTTAGAATCTGATCATAAGGCAGATTGCTGATGTCATGCGTCACCAGCGGATCTTTCTGCAGCGCATTGATCAGCTGTTTAAATGTCGTGCCTTCAATGACTAAAATCCGGTTCATCTGCGCATTTTCAACATTGGAAATCATCACCAGGACTTCACGTATGCTCATGCCTTCACGCACTTCATATACGCCCGCTTTTAAGGTATCGTGAATCATAAATTTCTGATACAGCTTCAGCACAATAGGAAAGCTGACTTTATCTTCTTTGGCTAAACGCTCAATAAAGCCCGAATAGGTATCGCCTGCACCAATGGCTAGCATCTGCTTTTTGCCTTCAATGGGATACTCTTTAAATAGGCTGGACCATAAAACAAAGCAAAGAATAATGGCAAAGGACAGCACCGTCAGCCACATAGCTTTCGGCGGCCTCTGCGGCTGCAGTTTTTTCTTTTTGGATTTAGGCTTAACTGAGGACATAATTTTAGCGGATTTGATTAAGTTTTAGGGTATGAAACAGTTCTGTACAGGCCTGAATATTCAGCGCTGCACCATTTAAGCTGAATGCTATTTTCATAGGATTCAATGCATTGCAAAAAAATACATTTTGGAAATCTGGCAGTTCATCCAGATCAATCTTGCGCTGTACACAGGCAATGCCATGCGCCTGCATGCGCGATAAAATTTCAGCGCGCATAACGCCATGCACACCATTATAGCGAAGTTCAGGCGTAATCCATGTATCGTTTATTCGAATAAAGCAATTACTGCTCACGCCTTCAACAATTAGGCCTTGCACATCCATCACCAGCGCTTCCGTCCATCCCTTCTGATCGGCCTCATGCTTCAGCATTACCTGCTCTAGACGGTTTAAGGATTTTAAGCCAGTCAAATTCGGCATCGTCAGGCCAATGGCCTGATCCAATATGCCGCTCGAAATGGTCTGATATTGAAAATCTGCAACATCTTGAGGGTAATAGAAAACCCAAACATCGGCGGGATGTTCCGGCAAGCTGTAGCCGCGCTGACCCTCTCCGCGGCTTAAAATAATTTTTAAAGTGCCTGACGCAGCTGGATCAGACTGGCGCATGATATTCAGCGTTTGCTCAATCAACTTCAAATCTGCCTGCAAATACAGCCGTTCATTGGCAATTTGCAAACGCGCCATATGCAGTTCATGCAGCTCGATGAATCCATTGCGCAGGCGCGCTGTGGTGAAACACCCGTCGCCGTAATGAAATGCGCGGTCCGATACTGAGACTTCATTGATTTCCTGCGCATTTTTAAAATATGGCATAACAAGCATCCCGAAAATGATGGTTTAGTTTAAGAATACTGCATAAAAATGAATAGCTTTTTTATTCATATCAAATTCGTTTCTTATTATTTTTTATACAAAACACTTCCCGCTATTCTTCGCTTAGTGAGCAGACATCATGCATAAATTAAAGTAAAGGATATCAAAAATGCGTTCATTAAAAATCGGGGTACTGGCCGCGCTAATTTCAGCGACATCATTCAGCGCACTGGCAAAAGACTTCTTAAACGTTTCATACGATCCAACACGCGAATTGTATGACAACTTCAATAAAGAATTCAGCGCATACTGGAAAAAAAGTACAGGACAAGACATCAATTTTAAACAGTCACACGGCGGCTCCGGCAAGCAAGCCCGCTCTGTCATTGACGGCCTTGATGCCGATGTAGTGACTTTAGCCTTGGCTGCAGATATTGATGAAATTGCGGAAAGAGGCCTGCTGCCTAAAGACTGGCAAAAGAAATTCCCGCAAAACTCTACACCGTACACATCGACCATTGTGTTCTTGGTGCGCAAAGGCAATCCAAAAGGCATTAAAGACTGGGGCGACTTAGTGAAACCAGGAGTAGAAATTATCACTCCGAACCCGAAAACGTCGGGCGGCGCACGCTGGAACTACTTAGCGGCATGGGCTTGGGCCAAGCATCAAGCAGGCGGCAGCGATGCCAAAGCGCAAGATTTTGTGCGTCAAATTTACAAACAAACCAAAGTGCTGGACTCCGGCGCGCGCGGCGCAACAACCACTTTTGCTGAACGCGGCATAGGCGACGTCTTGCTGGCTTGGGAAAATGAAGCCTTCTTGGCCGTGCGCGAACAGCCGGGCAAGTTTGAAATCATCACCCCGTCACTGTCTATTTTGGCTGAGCCGCCAGTCGCAGTTGTCGAAAAAAATGCCAAAAAGAACGGCAATGAGAACATCGCAAAAGCCTATTTGAATTATTTATATTCTCCAGCAGGCCAAACTGTAGCGGCCAACAACTTCTACCGTCCGCGCAATGCTGCCGTCGCCGCCAAGTACAAATCCGTATTCAAGCCGCTGAAATTGATCACCATTGATAAAGAGTTCGGCGGCTGGACAAAAGTACAAAGCAAGCACTTTGACAATAATGGCGTATTTGACCAGATCGTCAAAGCCAACAGTGTGAAATAAGCCCGTCTATAGCATAAAACTGAATTGATATATCGGCTATTACGCTATAGCCGATATATGCAGTGCATATCGGAATCAACTTATCTCATTTATTCATATAAAATTCATTTTTTATTATTTTTTATGCATAAAGAATGGCGCTATTCTGCACGCATGTTATAAAACATTCAGAATTTTGAGGTCCTTATGAGCATTTCAGCAAAATTGAAACTTGGGGTGTTAGCCGCAGTTGTCTCCACGATCTCTTTAGGCGCTGCAGCAAAAGACTTCCTGAACGTATCTTATGATCCAACTCGCGAATTATATGAAGACGTCAACAAGAATTTCAGCAAATACTGGGAAAGCCGTACAGGACAAAAAATTAATTTCAAACAGTCTCATGGCGGCTCCGGCAAGCAAGCGCGTTCAGTGATTGACGGTTTGGATGCCGATGTGGTCACGCTGGCTTTAGCCGCTGACATTGATGTGATTGCGGAAAAAGCGAAACTGCTCCCTGCAGACTGGCAAAAGAAACTGCCGCATAACTCTACGCCTTATACCTCGACCATTGTATTTTTAGTGCGCAAAGGCAATCCGAAAGGCATTAAAGACTGGGGCGACTTAGTGAAACCGGGTGTCGGCATCATTACGCCAAATCCTAAAACTTCGGGCGGCGCGCGCTGGAACTATTTAGCCGCATGGGCTTGGGCCAAGCATCAAGCCGGCGGCAACGATGCCAAAGCGCAAGAGTTTGTGCGCAAAATCTATAAAAACACCAAAGTGCTGGACTCCGGCGCACGCGGCTCAACAACCACTTTTGCTGAACGCGGGATAGGCGACGTCTTGCTGGCTTGGGAAAATGAAGCCTATCTCGCTATTCGTGAACAGCCGGGCAAGTTTGAAATTGTGACCCCGTCGTTATCTATTTTGGCTGAACCGCCTGTGGCGATTGTGGAAAAAAATGCGGAGAAAAAAGGCAGTCTTTACTTAGCCAAAGGCTACTTAAACTTCCTGTATTCACCGCGCGGCCAGCAAATTGCAGCGCAAAATTTTTACCGCCCGCGTGATGCCAAAACCTTGGCGCAATATGGAAAGATTTTCAAGCCCTTGAAGCTGGTGACCATTGATCAAGAATTTGGCGGCTGGAACAAAGTGCAAAAAACGCACTTTGAAAATGGCGGCATCTTTGACCAAATCGTAAAGGCGAACAGCGCGAAGTAATTTCCGCTTTTTCTGAATTAGGAGTATTGACATGACGCATACCGTAATCGTTCCAGGTGTAGGCGGCAGTGAACAGCATCACTGGCAGTCTTGGCTGCAGCGCCAGCTCATGTCATGCTCCCGCGTTCAGCAAGAAGACTGGAACCGCCCCGTACTGAACGACTGGATTGCGCAGTTTGTCAAAACTGTGGCGCCGATTCAGGATGATATCCAAATTGTGGCGCACAGCTTTGGCTGCCTTACCGCAGTTGCTGCGCTGGCAGAGCATCCAGAACTCAATAGCAAAATCAAAAAATTGATTTTGGTTGCACCTGCCAATCCAGCCCGTTTTGGCGCTGCAGGCTTTGCCCGCGACAGTCATAATGACTATGCGGCCTATTTCCATCAGCTTAAAATTCAAGTGCCCGCCACAATGATCATCAGTGAAAATGACCCTTGGCTGGCGTTTGATGATGCGCAGCTGCTGGCGAAGTCATGGAAGCTTAAACCCGTCAATGCGGGCTTGGCTGGACATATTAATGTGGCGTCGGGTTATGGCCCGTTTCCTGAAATTTTCAATTATTTAATTTCAGAAAAAGCAATGCCGCATATCAGCATTCCTGATGAGCGCAAGTATTTATTTAAATTTGCAATTTAATTGCTGCAATCTATGCTTGAACCGAAATTTAGTTTTTGTCTTTTACTGGCTGATATTCAGTCAGTTTTCTCTCTTTGAGGAGTAATCATGTCGCAGCGATCCCGAGTGCTGCCAGGATTTGGTCTGTCTTTAGGCTTTACCCTTGCGTATTTGTCATTAATCGTGCTGATTCCTTTATCTGCAGTTTTTATTAAATCGCTGGGTATAGGATGGGACGGTTTATGGGAAATTTTAAGTTCTGAGCGAATTTTAAAATCCCTTCAATTGAGCTTTAGCGCGGCAATTATTGCGGCTTTAGTCAATGTCGTTTTTGGCCTTCTGCTGGCATGGTGCCTAGTGCGCTATAACTTTCCAGGCAAACGGATTGTTGATGCTTTAGTAGATTTGCCTTTTGCTTTGCCGACAGCCGTTGCCGGTATTGCTTTAACATCGTTATATGCGCCGACGGGATGGATTGGTCAATATTTAGAGCCGATAGGCATTAAAGTGGCCTATACCCCGATTGGCATTACCCTTGCCTTGATTTTTATCGGCATTCCGTTTGTTGTGCGTACCGTGCAGCCTGTATTAAGTGATTTAGAAACTGAGCTTGAAGAAGCAGCATCAGCGTTGGGCGCAAACCGTTTTCAAATTGTGACTAAAATTATTTTACCTATTTTATTCCCAGCTCTACTGACAGGCTTTGCACTGGCATTTGCCCGGGGTGTAGGTGAATATGGTTCAGTCATCTTTATTGCCGGCAACCAGCCCTTTGAAACTGAAATTGCGCCTTTGATGATTATTTCCCGTCTGGAAGAATATGATTACGCAGGCGCAACCACTATTGCTGTCGTCATGCTGGTGATTTCATTTGCCATTCTGTTTCTCATTAACCTAATTCAAGCTTGGGCCAGCCGACGCACAGGGAGAACTGCACGATGAATACCAACAGCAATGCTTTAGCTGAAAAATTGCAATCGCGCGATGCAACCCGTGAACCGACCTGGATTCGCCGCCTGCTCATTGCCATTGCATTGATCTTCTTCATTAGCTGCTTAATGCTGCCCTTAGTCTTGGTCTTTGTGGAAGCATTTAAACAAGGTGTAGGGGTTTATTTCCAAGCTTTGGTGCATCCGGACACCTTATCTGCGGTAAAACTCACGCTATTGACAGCGGTGATTGCTGTTCCGCTGAACGTGGTCTTTGGTGTGGCTGCAGCATGGACAGTTGCCAAGTTCAATTTCCGCGGCAAGTCTATTCTGACCACCATTATTGATATGCCATTTTCAGTATCGCCAGTCATTGCCGGTTTAATGCTGGTGCTGATTTTTGGCACGCAAGGCTGGTTCGGCGGCTGGCTGATGGATCATGATATTAAAATCCTGTATGCGGTGCCTGCCATTGTTTTAGCGACCATCTTCATTACTGTGCCTTTTGTTGCGCGTGAATTGATTCCTTTAATGGAAGCGCAAGGCACAGAGGAAGAAGAAGCGGCAATTGTGCTGGGCGCCAATGGCTGGCAAACCTTTTGGAAAGTTACCCTGCCAAATATCAAATGGGGCTTAATTTACGGCGTAATCCTGTGCAATGCGCGCGCAATGGGTGAATTTGGCGCGGTATCAGTGGTTTCCGGCCACATCCGCGGTGAAACCAACACCCTGCCGCTGCACGTCGAAATCCTTTATAACGAATATACCTTCAGTGCCGCTTTTGCTGTTTCATCCCTCTTGGCATTGCTGGCGATTGTCACCCTCATTTTGAAAACATGGGTCGAAATCCGCCAAGAGAAACAAGACAAACGCAATGAAGATTCAACAGCTTCTTAAGGAATGACCTCATGAGTATTCAAGTAAAAAATATTGAAAAACACTTTGGTGCATTCCATGCGCTGAAAAATATCTCCCTCGATTTCCCAGACGGTCAATTGGTGGCTCTGCTGGGGCCATCGGGCTGCGGTAAAACAACACTGCTGCGCATTATTGCCGGCTTAGAATCTGCTGATGGCGGTCAAGTCATTTTAGAAGGTGAAGATGCAACCAATGTTCACGTGCGTGAACGTGAAGTGGGCTTTGTCTTCCAGCATTATGCCCTGTTCCGCCACATGACTGTGTTTGACAACATTGCATTTGGCCTGCGTGTACGTCCGCGTGCGACCCGCCCCAATGAAGCTGAAATTAAAAAGCGTGTAACGCGTTTGCTAGACCTGGTACAGCTTGGGTTCTTGGCAGACCGCTACCCTGCACAGCTTTCCGGCGGCCAGCGCCAGCGTATTGCCCTTGCACGCGCTTTGGCTGTAGAGCCTCGCGTATTGCTGCTGGATGAACCGTTTGGCGCGCTCGATGCCAAAGTGCGTAAAGAACTGCGCCGCTGGCTGCGCACTTTGCATGATGAACTGCACATCACCTCTATTTTTGTGACGCACGATCAGGAAGAAGCGCTTGAAGTCGCGGATCAGATCATTGTGATGAACAAAGGCAATGTTGAGCAAATCGGTTCACCGCGTGAAGTCTATGAAAAGCCTGCAACACCGTTTGTCTTTGACTTTTTAGGTCAAGCTAACCGTTTTGAAGGCCAAAACAGCAATGGCATCATCCACATCGGTGAAGACCGCATTCAATTGCCGCAAGCGCCAAATGCGCCGCAAGGCCCGGTCATTGCTTTTGCCCGTCCTGACGAATTGCGCATTCATGCGCAGCCGCAAGAAAATGCTATTCAAGCGACTTTTCTTCGTGAAATTTGGATTGCAGGCAAAGTATTGGCTGAACTGAATGACCGTCAAGGCAATCTCATTGAAATTTCACTGACACCCGATGAAGCAAAACTGCACCAATATCGCCCTAATCAAACGGTATGGCTCAGTGCATCTGCTTTGCATTTATTTGAAAACCAAGTCGCTTAAGGCGTTATGATGGGGCATGGCGCCCCATCGATTTTGAGGTATGCAGAAACATGAATTTCCAACAATTAAGAATTATTAGAGAAACCGTTAGACAGAACTTTAATTTAACTGAAGCTTCCGCTGCGCTGTACACCTCTCAATCCGGTGTCAGCAAGCATATTAAAGATTTAGAAGATGAATTAGGGGTTCAGCTGTTTATCCGCAAAGGCAAGCGCCTCTTGGGCTTAACTGAACCGGGGCAATCTCTGCTCGGCATTGTAGAGCGCATGCTGGTGGATGCAGAAAATATTAAACGCCTCGCCGATGATTTTAATAAAGTGGATGAAGGCACACTAACCATTGCCACAACGCATACCCAAGCGCGCTATGTCTTGCCGCCGATCGTCAATAAATTTAAAAAAGAATTTCCGAAAGTACATCTGATTTTGCAGCAGGCCAGCCCAGTTGAAATTACTGAAATGCTGCTTCAGGGTGAGGCGGATATTGGCATTGCCACCGAATCATTAACGGCGGAAGATAACCTGGCCAGTGTTCCCTTTTATACTTGGCAGCACAGCATTATCACCCCGCAAAACCACCCGCTGACCGCCAACAGCAACATTACCATTGAAGATTTATCTCATTATCCGATCATTACTTATCATGGCGGTTTCACGGGCCGTTCAAAAATTGATGAAGCCTTTGAAGAAGCCGGCTTTGATGTGGATATCGTGATGTCCGCTCTGGATGCCGATGTCATTAAAACCTATGTCGAGCTGAACATGGGCGTGGGCATTGTCAACAACGTCGCTTATGACGCGGAACGCGACTACCGCTTAAAGCAAATCCCTACGGATATTTTTGGCGTAAACACAACTTGGATTGCAGTTCGCAAAGGTCATCTGCTTCGCGGCTACGGCTATGAGTTTATTTCACTGTGTTCCCCAGACGCCGATATTAAAGCACTGAAAAAAGTGGCTTATCCAGACGATTGACAGGAAATATTTTTAAAAAAAAGAGGCTTAGGTCTCTTTTTTTATCGTAATTATTTGTAAACGCCTGCATAATAGCCACATAAAACAAGAAATAAACAGGCCAGCCATTTCAATGAAACCCGCCGCATATTTTGCATTTACGCCTCTATGTCTGGCCCTGCATACGCATGCTGCGGCTTTAGAACGTTCAGGGCAAAGCATTTTGCCCTTTCTTGAGCCTGGCAATTACACAGAATTCAGCTATGGCGCAGTTGAAGGCAATCTTAGCGGTGAAAATTCCAATAAAGAACAATTATCTCAGGCGCTGAATGTGACTGATTTTTCAACAGGCAACTTAATTGAAGGTTTTTTCTTTGTGCAAGGCGCTGTGAAATGGCAGCTGAATCCGCAAATATCCGCAGGACTGCTTTTTGACCAGCCCTATGGCATTAAACTCAACTACGACTATTCCCCTGAATCTATTCTTGGGCATGAGCAGTTAGAAGCAATCAACATTCAGCTTAAATCACGGAATATCACGGCACTGATGGGCTATCAGCCCACTGAACGCTGGAACGTTTATGGCGGTCTGGCTTATCAAAGTTTTGACGGACATTTAAGCCTTTTGGGACAAAGTTTTTATGTCTTCAATGGGTACAGCGTGGAACTGAAAAGCGATGATTCTGTTGGCTGGCTGACAGGCATCAGCTATCAAATTCCAGAAATCGCATTTCGCGCTAATCTTACATACCGTTCTGAAATCAATCATAAAAACCAGGCCGAGGAATCATTGCCGCTCTCCGGCAATACTGTTTCCGATACAACCAAAATCACCACACCGCAATCCGTTAATCTTGATTTTATGAGCGCAGTCAGCATGCATAACTTAATTTACGGTTCGGTCAGATGGGTCGACTGGTCAGACTTTAAAATTAAGCCAAATGGCTTTAATCAGATCATTCAGCCTTATCTCGCATATCTGCCGGCATTGGCTGACTTTAACTTAATTGATTATCAATCAGATCAATGGTCTGCCAAAATTGGAATCGCGCAAAAACTCAATGAACGCACCTTCGCCAGTTTAGAAACAGTCTGGGACAGCGGAAGTGACAACCCGGCTTCAACCATTAATCCGGCCAATGGCTACCATGGACTAGGCACCGGTTTTCGATATCAGTTCACGCCTAACAATTTTTTTTCTGGCGGCATCTATTATTTAAAATTTAGGCCCTCTAAAGCGAATAACAACACGATCACGCTCAACTCAATTTCGACCTTAGACCACAAAGAAGCATGGGCATACGGCATAAAAATCGGACATTATTTCTAACCCATGCTTAAATAAAAAAACGGGCCGAAGCCCGTTTTTTTATTTAAAGTGAAAATCTAAAAATTACCAGTGGTAACTTACGCCCAGTTTACCCACAGGCATCCATTGGTATTTATCATCATTGGCAATTTCACGCGCTTCGTTATCAACAGCATCTTGAGCGCTTGTTGGGTTTCCTGTAACAGGATCCAAGTTATATTGAGTTAATTTCACAGATGGATTACCAGTGTAGTATGCGCCAACTTCACCAAATACTCCCCAGTTTTTATTAATTTTAGGCGCCCAGCCAAAACCTAAATACGGTGCAATATCATTTTTATATGACATTTGACCGCGTACACCGCCTTGTCCGTCTGCTACGCTAGCGACTTGATAATTTTTACCATCAATTGATAGTGTTTCGCCCGGATTAATACGTTTTTCCAGATCATAATCATTATCTAAATAAGCAACGCCCGCTGCTACATAAACACCCTGCGCCCAACGGTTAGCGCTCGCTCCCCAAGGACGGATTTCAGCGTTTAAATAAACGTTGTTGTTTTCCATATCCAAGTCGTATTTTGTTCCATTAACAGATACATCATCTGTCCAAGAAACATCGCCGCCATTGTAGCCCAGCGCTAAACCTACGTATGGGTTTGCAGTCCAAAGCAAAGCACCGCCATAACCTGTTGTACCCGCTTCCAGACGCGCCCCTGTCGGAATTAATTGGTTTTGATCAAATGCATAGCCATCATGAACAACTGATGAATCTGCTGCTGCTGCGCCAGCTGCCGCCATAAGTGACGCTGCTAAAATTGTACGTAGAACTTTCATTGTGTTTCTCCTCAAATACAAACTTTTAGAAATTATTGATCATTTGCATGGTTCGCTTCGTCTTAGGGGAATATAAAGCAGTTATCGCTCATGGTTTATTCAAAAATTGCTTATTTTTTGTTATTTTTTGATACAATTCTAGCTGACTTGTTGATTATTAAAAATAATCCGTTCTATTTTTCAGCCGCATAAATGAATAACGCTGTTTTTCTCCTATTTTAATAATAAATTCCGATCTATCGTTTAATTTCCATCTATTTTTAACTCAATTTAGTGTAAAATCTAGGAAAATTTTTTTCTGGAAGGAAGATCATGTCTCAGCTTTCAACTATCATTGAACAAGCTTTTGAAGATCGTGCAAATTTCACTTCAGCAGACTGCCCTGCTGAAGTGCGTCAAGCAGTTGAGGAAGCAATTGCTGGCTTAGATAACGGCACATTGCGCGTTGCTGAAAAAATTGATGGCGACTGGGTTGTTCATCAATGGTTGAAAAAAGCAGTATTGTTATCTTTTAAAATTAACGACAACAAGCCTATCGAGTCATGTGACCTTCGCTTCTACGACAAAGTAGACACTAAATTCAACGGCTGGACTGAAGAACAGTTTAAAGCTGCCGGTGTACGCGTTGTGCCGCCAGCTGTTGCGCGCAAAGGTTCTTTCCAGGCGAAAGGCGTAATTTTAATGCCTTCTTATGTGAACATTGGCGCTTATGTTGATGAAGGCACAATGGTGGATACATGGGCAACTGTAGGTTCATGCGCTCAAATCGGTAAAAATGTACACTTGTCTGGCGGTGTAGGCATTGGCGGCGTACTTGAGCCGCTTCAAGCAAACCCGACAATCATTGAAGACAACTGCTTCATTGGCGCGCGTTCTGAAATCGTTGAAGGCGTAATCGTAGAAGAAGGTTCTGTGATTTCAATGGGCGTATTCATTGGCCAATCCACTAAGATTTTTGACCGTGCAACTGGCGAAATTCACTACGGCCGAGTTCCTGCCGGTTCTGTCGTTGTAGCGGGCAGCCTGCCTTCTAAATGCGGCACTTACAGCCTATACGCTGCAATTATCGTGAAAAAAGTGGATGCGCAAACACGTTCAAAAACAAGCTTAAACGACTTATTGCGCGACGACTGATTTCCGTCCATTTGATTTCGGAGTGAACACTCCTCATCTCTACGGCCAGCAATGACCGTAGAGATTTTATTTTTCTGCCTCTGGTTATTTTTTGTTATGAGCACTCTTCGATCTTCCGCTATTCCTGTTTCTGATCCGTCTGCGGGGCTGCGCATCACGGAGATTTTCTATTCATTGCAAGGTGAGGCCAATACTGCAGGCTTGCCGACTGTTTTTATCCGCTTAACGGGTTGCCCTTTACGCTGTACGTATTGCGACACGACCTACTCTTTTGAAGGCGGTGAACGCCAGTCATTAGACGACATCATTCAAACTGCGCTCGATTTTAAAACGCCTTTTATTTGCGTGACTGGCGGTGAGCCACTGGCGCAGCCGAATGCCCTGCCGCTGATGCAGCGCTTGGCGGATTTAGGTTGTGAAGTCTCTTTAGAAACCAGCGGCGCTTTAGATGTGTCTAAAGTAGACCCGCGCGTCTCTAAAGTTTTAGATTTAAAAACACCGGCCTCTGGCGAATCTGCACGAAATTTGCTTTCAAATATTGATTATTTAACTGAGCACGATCAAATTAAGTTTGTGATTTGCAACCGTGAAGACTACGAATGGTCTAAACAGCAAGTCCAACAGCTTAAATTGAACGAAAAAGCCGGCACCATTTGGTTCTCTCCTGCATTTGCAGTCGAAAAAGGTGCTGTACGCTTGCCTCAGCTTGCGCGTGATCTTGCGCAATGGATTTTAGAAGACCATCTCCCTGTTCGTTTCCAGCTGCAGCTGCATAAATTGCTGTGGAACGATGAAACTGGTCGTTAAGTTTTATAGATTTTTTGGAGAAAAACATGCGTCCTCGCGCGATTGTACTGTTATCTGGCGGCTTAGACTCAACCACTTGCCTCGCTTGGGCTCAATCACAGTATGAATGCATTGCTCTGAGCTTTATGTATGGCCAGCGCTCTACCACGGAGCTGGATGCAGCCCGTGCATTAACTGCAAAAGCGGGTGTAGAGCACCGTGTGATCAATATTGATTTAGGCAACCTTGGCGGTTCTGCATTAACAGATCATACAATTGATGTGCCTGATCATGAACAGGAAGGCATTCCTGTAACTTATGTTCCAGCGCGTAACACAATTTTCCTGTCTTATGCTCTGGCTGCAGCCGAAGTGTTTGGCGCAGAAGCCATTGTCATTGGCATCAATGCTGTTGATTATTCAGGCTATCCTGACTGCCGCCCTGAATTTATTGAAGCTTTTGCCAACATGGCGCGCCTTGCCACAAA
Source organism: Acinetobacter sp. CWB-B33 (assembly GCF_039655955.1). Taxonomy (NCBI): domain Bacteria; kingdom Pseudomonadati; phylum Pseudomonadota; class Gammaproteobacteria; order Moraxellales; family Moraxellaceae; genus Acinetobacter; species Acinetobacter sp. CWB-B33. The sequence goes on along the minus strand of NZ_JAGFEU010000002.1, from coordinate 531,565 downwards.
AGTAGGCGTAGAAGGAAAACCTCTTAAGTTTGAAACACCTTTGTTACATTTATCCAAAGCAAATATCATTCGCTTAGGTATAGAACATGGCGTAGACTACAGTCAAACGGTGTCTTGCTATCAAGCAGATGACCAAGGTCGTGCTTGCGGTACATGCGACAGCTGCCGTCTGCGTAAACAAGGTTTTGCAGATGCAGGCGTTGAAGATCCGACACGTTACATACCGAAATAACAAGGTAGGGTTTATGAAAATTTTAAAATCAAACATTATTCTTTCTGCTGCAGTTTCTGCCGCAGCGCTGTTTGCTTCAGCAGCTCATGCTGACAATGAAAAGCTTCAGCAGGCCTATAAGAGCACTAACGTAAAATCTGCGTTAATTAATGTTTGTAAAGAAGAAACAGGCAAAGGTAAAAAATTGTCTGCCGCTGAAGTCAGCAAATACTGCTCTTGCGCAGTAGAAGCTGACGGCCGTTTAACCAATGCTCAAAAATGGGAAATCCAAAGTACCATTAACCAAAAGAAAAGCCCTGCAACTTTAGCTTTTGTACAAAAGCAAAATAAAGATTTGCAAGCATGTTTCGGCCCTCAGTTAACTGGCAAATTAAAAACCTTAACTGAAGAAGCAATGAAATCTGCACAAGCCGGCAAATAATTTACTGCTGCTGTAAAAAGCCTGCTTTGAGCAGGCTTTTTTATGGACTAAATTTAAGGAATGCTATGTCAAAATCGTGGCGAACGCCCCTGAAAGGCCAAAAATTCATTGCTTCATACAGCGGCGGCAAAGACAGCACATTAGCGCTGTATGCCGCACTGCAAACTGGTGAAGCGCTTGGACTGATCATTATGCTTGAAGAGCAAGGCTTGCGCTCCCGCTCACATGCAATGCCCTTAGATATTATCTATGCGCAGGCGCAATCGATAGGCCTGCCTATTTTAACGGCAAGCGCCAACTGGCAAGATTATGAAGCTGAATTTTTAAAACTGCTGGGCAAAGCGCAAGAGATGGGCGCCCAAACCTTAGTGACTGGCGATTTAGACCTGCCTGAACATGGGTGCTGGCATGAAAAAGTCGCCATGCAGGCTGGGCTGGAACTGCACATGCCGCTCTGGCAGCGGCCGCATTTAGAGGTTGTCCAGGAATTTATCCAGCATGGATTCCGCACCATCGTAACAACAGTCAATTTAACCCTTGGAATGACCGCAGATGATCTCGGGCAAACGCTAAGCTTAGACTATATCCAGGCTTTGCAGCGCAGAGGCATTGATCCTTGCGGCGAAGGCGGTGAATTTCATACCACCGTACTGGATGGCCCTCTATTTAAAAACCCGATCGCTGTACGCCAAGGGGAAATTCTGTATCATGATGATTATGCATTCTTAGCACTTGAATTAGAACATCAGTTAATATTTTGAAGGAATCTGTATGTCAGACATTACTTTACCAAATCAGGCATTTCCTGCTACAACAGGCGAAATCAACCTTGCTGAACTCCCAGCAGAATGGCTGATTGTGTATTTTTACCCCAAAGACTCGACCCCGGGCTGCACCACACAGGCTGTAGGCTTTTCATGTTTAAAAGATCAATTTGATGCGTTGAACACCACAATTATTGGCATTTCACGCGACTCTGTCAAAGCGCATCAAAACTTTACAGAAAAGCAGAACCTGACCATTAATTTGATCAGTGATAAAGAAGAAGTGCTGTGCAATCATTTTGATGTGATTAAAGAAAAAAATATGTATGGCAAAAAAGTCATGGGCATTGAACGCTCAACGTTCATTTTCCACAACGGCAAACTGGTGAAGGAATACCGCAAAGTCAAAGCTGCTGGCCATGCAGAGCAAGTTTTAGAAGATATTAAAGCGCTGCAAGCCTAATATCTTCACACATTAAAGCCCGGTCTTCGGGCTTTTTATGCATTGAACAGCAATGAAACTGCAATTCCCCACATCACCAAGGCAATCATGCCATCCAGAAAATGCCATGCTTTCGGGTTTTCAAATACAGGAATCAAAACCCGTGCCCCATAGCCCAATGCGAAGAAAAACAGCCACGATGCAGAGATTGCGCCCAGCGCAAAATAGGCTTGATCAGCAAACTGCGTAGAAAGCGAACCCAGCAGAATCACAGTATCCAAATACACATGCGGATTCAGCCACGTCAACGCCAGGCACATCAGCAAAGTTTGAGTCAAACTGCTGGCACTGTTTGCACTCAGCTGTATGGCAGATGCAGATTGAAGCGCTTGCACCGCGTGCTGAAAACCATACCAAAACAAAAAAAGCGCCCCGCCCCATTTAGCGAATTGAATAATTTGCGGATAGTGCAGCAATACCGCTGAAAAGCCTGCCACGCCCAAAAGAATAAGCAGAGAGTCTGAAAGTGCACATGCAAAGCACACCCAAAATACGTGCTGCCGCTTCAGCCCTTGCTTCAAAATAAAAGCGTTCTGCGCGCCAATGGCAATAATTAAGCTGAAGCCCACAGCCAGCCCTTGCAAATATGTATTCAGCATTGCGTTACCGCATCAAAAAAATTGATGCATTATCTATTCTTATGAACAAAATTAAGTATTATTTAATAAATATCAACTTAGCTAAATTTTATTAAGTTAATTGCGAGATGCATCATGCTCAATCATAAACAGTGCGACGCATTTCTTGCGGTTGCAGAAGCAGGAAGTTTTGACCTCGCCGCAGAAAGCCTCTGCATTACGGCCTCAGCGGTCACGCTGCGGATACAAAGTCTCGAAAAAACGCTGGGCCAAGTTCTGATTCTGCGTGAACGCCCCTGCAGAACAACGCAAGCCGGCCAGTCACTGCTTCACTATTTACAGCACAGCCGTTTGCTTGAACAAAATTTCATTCAAACCCTCACTGGACAAACCGCTTCATTTCATCAGGTCAATATCGCCGCCAATGCAGATTCTCTGGCGACCTGGCTCTTGCCCTTGCTCAAGCCTGCCTTGATCGAACACAAAATTACCGTGCATTTTCACGTAGATGATCAATCTAAAACCCATCATTTGCTGGAAGCAGGCCTAGTCAATGCCTGTGTCACACAAGAATCTCAGGCAATGAAAGGCTGCATTGCTGAATACCTAGGCAGCATGAGCTACCGCTTTGTTGCTGCGCCTGAATTTGCGCAGCAATGGTTTACTAAGGGAGTGAGCCGCGATGCGCTCCGCCATGCGCCGGCGCTGATTTTCAATGCTAAAGACCAGATGCATACAGCCACCATTCAGCAACGGTTTGGACTCAATCCATCGCAATATCCGCATTATTTTATTCCATCTTCAAGCGCATTTTTCGATGCGGTCACAATGGGCCTAGGCTATGGATGGCTGCCGGATTATCAAGCTGGGCCGTATTTAAAAGAGCACAAATTAGTCGAGGTTGCACCTGAACTGCGTATAGAGCTTCCGCTTTTTTGGCATCACTGGAAGCAGCAGTCTGAAGTGCTGGAACAGTTAAGCGGCTTGCTTCTGGCTCAGGCGGGCCTGATCATGAATAATCCGCTGTATTAAATTGCGGGCAGCTGAGATGGATTCAGCGGCATTGAACAGCCAATGCTACTTTAACTGCCATTGGCCAGTCAGCTTAATATCGACCTTTTCCCCAACGCCGCCATAGGATCTTTTCATGCCGAAATCACTGCGGTTGATGTAGCCAACCGCATAAACATCCAGCAATTTAGAATTAGAAGCATTCGGTTTAAGCACTGCATCGAAAGTCACAGGCTTGGTGATGCCGCGTAAAGTCAATTCCCCTTGCACATTAAAGCGGTCTGGATCCTGCGGTACAAATTCCGTGCTCTTAAACGTTACAGTTTTATATTGAGCGGAATTGAAAAAATCCTCCCCCATGATCATGGGTTTTAACGCAGGATGGTTGAACCTTAAACTATTGGCGGGCAAAATCACAATAACAGAGGCGTTTTGCGGTGTATGAATATCAAAATACAGCCGATTTTGTGACTGATTGGAAACACCTTTTACCGCCGAAAGCCCCATTGCTTTAATATCAAAGCTGATACTGCTCGAATCCGTCAATATCCAATTTTGTGCATGCAGCTGCGTTAGCAGGCTGGCCGCAGCTATCCCTGCCATTAGCCGCCGCATCAGTTTTATGACTTCCATTTCATGCTCCGTCTAACAGTATTCAGCCTGTTAGCCCTGTAATGCTTCACTCATCTACTCCAATCTAAAATACCGAACATCAGCTTAAATTGCTTTTATCGTCAGTCAAAAATTTGTGTTGCAATTGTAGATAAATCTCTGTTTCTTTAAATTTGTGTAAAAACTCGCTGGTGCCTAAAGGAAAGGCCGATTCCATAATTTCACCCCGGTAATAGGCTTCACGCACAGGCGTTGCGGACATTGACCCTTGCAGGCTGTCCAGCTCAACCATTTCCCATTCTGGAAAGAACTTTAAATAATATGAAGTATGATCTTTAAAATGCCCAATTAAGCCAATGCGGTCTTCTGGCTGGGTAATTTCAGCAACCAAAGATTTGACCAGTTTTTGCCACTTTTCATCGTTATAAACATCAATCACAGGCACAAATTTAATTCGCTGCTGATCCGCTTCAGAAAAGTTGGATAAGATCATTTGTATCCGCTCTTCTGCTGTGAACGGATTTTTGATATTGCGCTCATTCTGCGCAGACCCCAGCGCTAAAATAACGTAATGGCTCTGCTGTAGCGCAATATGAATCGTTTGCATATGCGCTAAATGAAAAGGCTGAAAACGGCCAATGAATACCAAGTAATCAAATTTATAGTTCATAGCAAGATCATCGTTTTTTATGAACTCATGAGTTGTGCCGGCAAGCTGAAAATGCGACATAATGAGCCCATAAAACTTGAATTAATTGAAAGCAAGGATAGTACGATGACACTGAGCTGTATTCAACAACCTCATGAACATTTGAATGCGAATTTAGAAAATGGTGTGCTGACATTAGCCATTAACCGCCCTGAAGCAAAGAATGCTTTGTATACAGAGCTGTATTTAAAAATTGCACAGGCTTTAGATGAAGCGGATCTGGACAATCGCGTTCGTGCTGTCATATTGCGTGGTGAAAATGCAGACTTTACTGCAGGCAATGACATGCAGGATTTCATGAAATCTGCAGCGCAAAAAGGCCAAGCTCCGGCATCTCAAGGCGCTCCGTTTATTTTGCTCAAATCTGCGGCAAAATTCTCTAAGCCGCTGATTGCCGCTGTACGCGGTGTGGCGATTGGTATTGGGGTAACAATCCTGTTGCATTGCGACTTAGTTTATAGCGACAACACTGCCCTATTCCAAATTCCATTTGTCAGCCTTGGCTTATCTCCAGAAGGCGCTTCAAGCAAATTGTTAGTTGAACAGGCAGGCTACCACAAAGCTGCTGAATTACTGCTGACCGCTCAGAAGTTTGACAGTGCAACGGCGGTTTCTGCAAACCTTGTCAACAGTATTGAAGATGATGTGTATGCAGCGGCTGCCAAAAAAGCAGCGCAACTGTCTGCTTTGCCTTTAGCCTCTTTGGTGCAGTCTAAAGCGTTGATGAAGCACAATGTGAATGACATTGTGGCTTGGATTGATCATGAAGCTGAAATTTTCATGGATCGTGTCGGCTCTCCAGAAATGATGGAAGCCGTGGCTGCGTTTATGCAAAAACGCAAACCAGACTTTTCTCAGTTCAACTGACCTTTAATTGTTGAATGACTAAAAAAACCACTGTGTAATAATTAACACAGTGGTTTTTTTATTTTCAATCCCAACATATTTTAAAAACTCATTCGGAAAACTTCTTATGACAAACACTAATGATAAAAAGCGATACTTTGAGCCTGCGCCACAAGACATCGATGTCGAAAATTTTAAGAAAGTTATTCAAAGCCGCCGTTCAGTGCGCAAATTTACCAAGAAAGAAATTCCAGCTGAAGTGCTGGATGGCTGTTTAGACTTGGCACTGCTTGCGCCAAACTCATCTAACTTGCAGCCTTGGACTTTTTATGTGGTGCAAAACCCGGCTAAGAAAAAACAGCTGGTCAAAGCCTGCTTAGGACAGCTTGCTGCAAAAACTGCGTCCGAACTGATCGTGTGTGTCGCGCGTACAGACCGCAATGATGAAATGGCAAAACGCAACATTACCGAGTTCCCTTTTCCTGAAGCGCCTGCGGCTGTACAGAAATATTACAAGTTCATTCCTTATAACTATAAGACTGGTTACTTAAACGCACTGGGTAACTTTAAGAAAGTTGCTTTTAAAATTGCACGTAGCTTAGATAAACAACTGCCTGTGACTGCTTTTAATCAAGCTGATGCTAAGCTTTGGGCAAGTAAAACCACAGCTTTAGCTTGCGAGAATCTAGTCTTAGCTTTACGTGCTTATGGTTTTGATAGCTGTATGATGGAAGGTTTTGATGAGCCTTTGGTGCGTAAACTGTTAAATCTGAATGATCAACAATACCCTGTGATGGTAATTGGTGCAGGTGAGCGTGCAGAAGACGGTGTGTTTTTCCCGCAGTATCGTTTTGACCGTGAGCTATTTATTCAGAAGGTTTAATATTGACTTTCTCAATGGAATCTTTTCATTAAAGTTTTAATTTCAGGATTAACCTTCGGTTCGACCTACTTTTCTTTCGGGAAAAGTAGGCAAAACCATTGTCATTCGCAAAACTCGTTCTATTCCGCCTTTTATCAATTTAGTCGCAGAAACTTTATCTGATAAATTAAGTCCTGCCTCAAACAGTTGCGAATGACGTTAACGTGCATCAAATATATTTTTAGATTCACCATTAAAGAATATCGACAATTTGAATAAACTCAAAAGCGGGCTCCTCATAGGGATGGCTTAATGTTAAAGCCTTTGCCACAGCAGAAGCTTTTTCCTCTGGAACGATGGTTTCCACCCGCCACTCTGGAATTTTCTCCAAAGCATCCAACTCACCTATAAACGGATTTGCTCCTTTTACAGGTTTAAACTGGCCGGTACCTAAAACTTGCCAAGCACAGTGTTCATAGTTTCCTATACCACCTGCCCCTGCTTCAAAAATGGCAAGTTTGGTGGTTTCAAGGTGAGATTCGGGGACGTAGTAAATTAGTTTGAGCATTGAATTATTTTAAAATATAGAGATATGATTGTTAATTATAAATTCAAATAGTCATTATGAATAACCATCCATTACTTCAATATATTTCAACCACCTCAAAACATCTATTATGGCAGTTTGGAAATAGTGGAACATTTGGCATATCCGAAGCTTTAAGAAGCTCTGCCAACGAAATTTATTTGCAATCAAAACTTGCAAATGAAGGCTTGTATTATCTACAAGTCAAAACATTTCTTGAGACATTAGAATTAGATGAAAAGGATATTGAAAAATTTATGGCTGATAACCCTAATCACCAAAGATTAGGGTTTGAAATATTCAAAATACTTCAAAATACAATGTTGGAGGATCAAGCAAAAATGCTAGCTAAAGCTTTCCAACTTTTAGCCCAAGAACAAATATTCAAACAAGAATTTGATAAATATACCTATATTATTACTAAATTAAATAACTACTTAATTATTTTAATTAAAGAACTATATAACTCTTCCAGAGACACCGACCAATCTAAATTCTATTTTCCAAGCCCCAATATGGACTTGATTAGTTTTGAATTTTTAGAAGAAATTGAAAATAATCAAAAATTTACTACAAAATCTAATTATCAAAGAACACAGTTTTTCTATTATTTTTATGAAAACATTTTCAAAGACTAAGTACAATCACATGACTAGCGACATGGATGTCGCACGTTAGACTGTGGGACAGGACGTCTCATCAGTCTAACAAAAGGGTTTTGTTACTTTTGCCCAATCAAAAGTAAAAATAAAATTCTTATAAAGAAAAAAACCGCCTCACGGCGGTTTTTTAATTCTCAAAATTACATCTGCAATGCATAACCCAAAATCAAAAAGATCAATTGCAAACTCAAAATCACAGCAAACAACTTCCATCCTTTTTTACGCAACGCAGACTTATCGACTGCTTCATATGTCACTGTTTTAATCATGTCATCACCTCATACATGAGTGTTGGTACTGAAATTGTTTAGTGATCCGTCTTTCTTTTATTTTACATAATATTTGTGCATTTATTACACAATAGCACGTTCACATCAATATAAAAGCAAAATCTAAACCAACTTCAGCGGGAGAAATAAAATTAAAAGCAAAAAACTGCATAAACAAAAAACCACCCGAAGGTGGTTTAAAAACGTTGGCGATTATATGAGTAAAATCAAACATTCACAACATTTATTATATCTTTTGATAAATTTCAGTCTAAAAAAAGCCACCCGCAGGTGGCTCTTTATTCAGATGAATTTATACAAAATTAACCAATGAACTTACGCGCATTGCGGAACATGCGTAACCATGCACCATCTTCAGTCCATTCTTCCGGTTTCCAAGAATGCTGGATGGCGCGGAAAGTACGTTCCGGATGCGGCATCATAATCGTTGCACGGCCATCTTTAGAAGTCACAGCAGTAATCGCTTCTGGTGAACCATTCGGGTTCATTGGATAGTGCTGTGTTGGATTCCCTTGGCTATCAACATAACGCAAGCTTACTTGGTTGCCTGCATTTAACGCAGCAATCTTATCCGCAGTTGCAACTACTCGGCCTTCACCATGCGCAACCGCGATTGGTAAAATCGAACCTTCCATACCTTCTAACAATACAGAGTTCGATTTTTCAACACGAACGTTAACTGCACGCGCTTCAAACATCTCAGAAGTGTTGCGGTGGAAACGCGGCCAAGCTTCAGCACCCGGAATCAGTGGAGCCAATTGCGACAACATTTGACAGCCGTTGCAAATACCAAGAGAGAACGTCTCATCACGGTTGAAGAATTTTTCAAATTGGTCACGAAGTTTCGGGTTGAATAAAACTGATTTCGCCCAGCCACCACCAGCGCCCATTACGTCACCGTAAGAGAAACCACCACATGCCACAAGACCTTCAAAGTCATCTAGGCTGATACGACCTGCAAGTAAGTCGCTCATGTGCACATCTACAGTGTTGAAACCAACTTTGTCGAATGCCGCAGCCATTTCAACATGACCGTTTACGCCTTGTTCACGTAAGATCACCATGTTTGGACGACGTTCGTTGATGTACGGCGCTTCGATTGGCTCATTCAAATCAAATGTAGGTTTTGCAATAATACCTGCATGTGATTTGTCCGTGATTAATGCAAATTCTTGATCCGCTGTTTCTACGTTGTCACGTAGACGTTGGATTTGATGTGATACTTCAGTCCACGCCACTTGCAAGTCTGCACGTTCAAGCACTAAGCCATTTACAGTCAATTGATCGGTGTTGTTTACCGTACCAATAACCGCAATTGCATCGCGTAATGTAGATGCCGCAACTTCTTCTGCAAGTGTTGCCCAATCAGACGCGCTGATTTGAAGCACTGCACCAATTTCTTCTGCAAATAGGCTTTCAGTTGATTGATCTTCTAAAGCCACACCGAGACGTGCTGCAAACATCATTTCCGCAACAGTTGCAAGCAAACCACCATCACCAATGTCGTGGTAAGCCTTAATTAAGCCACGGTTGTTCCAGTCCTGAACCAAGGCAAAGAATGCTTTGAAGTCGTCAAAACTATCTACATCAGGTGTCACTGAACCAATCGCTTTATAGACCTGAGCAAGGATCGAACCGCCTAGGCGGAACTGACCTTTCGAAAGATCAATACGGACAAGTACTGATTCTTCATTTTTCAATTCAGGCGTTAAGGTTTTACGGACATCAGTCACAGGAGCAAAAGCTGTGATTACACCTGACATCGGTGAAGTCACCGATTTGTCTTCGCCTTCATCATTCCAAGTCGTACGCATAGACAATGAGTCTTTACCCACTGGAATTGCAATACCCAGTGCAGGACACATTTCCATACCGATGGCTTTTACACCTTCGAATAAAGCTTGGTCTTCACCTTTCTGTCCTGCTGCCGCCATCCAGTTTGCAGACAATTTAATGTCACTGATCTGGTCGATTTTTGCAGACATAATATTCGAGATCGACTCTGCAACCGATAAACGCGCAGATGCCGCAGGATTTAACAAGGCAACAGGTGGACGTTCACCCATCGCCATGGCTTCACCTGTATAGCCTTGTAAGCTTGTTGTGGTTACTGCTGCATCTGCAACAGGAACCTGCCAACGACCTACAAACTGATCACGTGCAACCATACCTGTAATTGAACGGTCACCAATGGTGATCAGGAATGATTTCGATGCAACCGTTGGGTTTTTCAGTACACGGTAAATTGCATCTTTCAAATCTGTAACTTTAGATGCATCAAAGTCGTCGCCTTGACGCTCAATGGTTTCATACGAACGGCTCATGCGCGGTGTGCCGCCCAGCATGACTTGCATTGGCATATCCACGGCTTTGTTGTCAAACAATGGATCGTTCACCGTCAATTGACGCGCTTCTGTTGCTTCACCTAAAACGGCAAACGGACAGCGTTCACGGGCACATAATGATTCAAATAATTCTAAAGAACTTGGACGAATCGCCAATACATAGCGTTCTTGCGCTTCGTTTGACCAGATCTCCATTGGAGACATGCCCTGCTCAAGCGATGGAATCTTACGCAAATCAAGAATCGCACCCAGTTCGTGGTCATTCACCAACTCAGGCATTGCATTTGAAATACCGCCTGCGCCCACGTCATGCACAGACACGATTGGGTTGAAGTCTTCCATGCGCCAGCACGCATCAATCACTTCTTGGCAGCGGCGCTCCATTTCAGGGTTTTCACGCTGTACAGAAGCGAAATCCAGGTTTTCACCGAGTTTACCGCTGTCCACAGAAGATGCCGCACCGCCGCCAAGACCGATCAGCATTGCAGGACCGCCAAGAACGATCAGCAAGTCGCCCGGTTGAATCGCATCTTTTTCCACGTGGTCTGGACGGATGTTGCCGTAACCGCCGGCAATCATGATTGGCTTATGGAAGCCTTTCACATCGCCATTCACATTTTGTTCAAAAGTACGGAAGTAGCCATTTAAAGCAGGACGGCCAAACTCATTGTTGAAAGCAGCGCCGCCCAAAGGCCCTTCAATCATGATTTGAAGCGGCGATGCCATACGAGATGGTTTGCCGTAGTTTTCTTCCCAAGGCTGTTCAAAGCCCGGAATATTCAAGTTAGACACGGTAAAGCCAGTTAAACCTGCTTTTGGCTTACCGCCGCGGCCTGTTGCGCCTTCATCACGAATTTCACCGCCCGAGCCAGTTGCAGCGCCGGCAAAAGGCGCAATCGCTGTTGGGTGGTTATGCGTTTCCACTTTCATCAAGATGTGAGCGGCTTGACTCTTGTATTTATAAACGTGGTGACCCGTCGCTTCATCTTTCTTCGGATAGAAACGCTGAGTATCAAATCCAACGATCACCGAAGCATTGTCTTTATAGGCTGACAATACATCTGTCGGTGATTCTTTATAAGTGTTTTTAATCATTTGGAACAATGACAATGGCTGTTTTTCACCATCAATTGTCCATTCAGAACCAAAGATTTTATGACGGCAGTGCTCAGAGTTGGCCTGAGCAAACATCATCAGTTCAATATCGTGCGGATTACGGCCAAGCTTGTTAAAAGCAGCAACTAAATAATCAATTTCTTCATCAGAGAGCGCAAAACCAAACTCAGAGTTGGCTTTTACTAAAGCATCTTTACCCTGACCTAATATGTCAATTGTGTTTAAAGGCTTTGGTTCAGTTTCAGAGAACAATGCCGCAGCGTCTTCAATTTGGTTGAATACACTTTCAGTCATGCGGTCATGCAAAACTTGTTTTACTGCGTCCGATACTTCAGAAATACCTTTTAAAGTAAACAAAACACCGCGTTCTAAGCGGTGTATCGGGGTATTGCAGTTGGCAAAAATATCCGTTGCCTTTGATGACCACGGCGAGATTGTACCTACACGCGGTGTCACAAGGACCTGAACTTCATCACTTGCCGCTTGGCGAACTTGAAAGGTTGCGCCATCGTTCAGAAGCTGCAAAGCAGATTGCTGTTGTTGCTCGTCGAGCGCTTGGTCGAAAAGGTAAACCCATTGGCTTTCTATTGATTGAACAGAACTGATTGACGCAAGGCGTGTTAATAGTTGTGTTTGCTTAAAAGAAGAGTGTGCAGGTGCACCGGCAACGATAAACATGCTGTTTTTGGCTCCACGGGCAGGTCTTTTGAACCATGCCGCAATGTGACTTGAAGAGAGCGCATATTCTACTGTGTATTGGCAGAATCAGCTAGATAGAAAATCACCAATATTGGGCTTTATCACCACAAAAATTAGTTCAAACCCTTATTTATCAATCTAAAAAAATTATCAACTTGAAAACTCAGCAAAAAAATTAATTTTTAATCTGTATCAAAAAGTGAAGCCGCCTTTGAGCGGCATGACTGTTTAAAAGTGATTAAGGGGGCGGCGGCATTCCATTTTGTTTAATCGCCCGCTCAAGATTTAGGCCAATCTGATCAAGGCTATGACAAGCTTGGTGATAACAAAGCGCAAACGCTGATACATCACCGTTCATTTGCTGATTCAGCAAAACCATATGCAATACCGTGACCAAAATGTTACGGCACCTTTGCGAAAAGCCGCGCAGTGCCGCTGCCATTAAAGTTGATCCATTTTATTTAACCTTGATATTCTTTGCTTAAGCAGCGTCAAAGAGAAGCTAAAAAAGTCTGTAACAATTATCGTTATAGACGGATTCAGCTATGCGATTTTCACCTGTGCCTGCTGGCCAAATTCAATGACGCCATTGTCCTTAACATACACTTTCCAATCCGCCAATAATTCTTGTAATTTTTCAGGATAACGCTCGGCTAGATCCTCTGTTTCCCCCGCATCTTCAGCCAAATTGTATAGCTGCCACTGGTTTGGGCCATTCGGCGCTGGAATGAATAAGGCCTTCCAATCGCCTTTGCGCAACGCTTTTTGCCCAAACAGCTCCCAACCGGTGATGTGATCTTTCTCATGAATATAATCTTGCTGCTTATTCAAATACGGCAAAATGCTTTGTCCACGCAAGGGTACCAATTGGCGGCCTTTGTAACGCCCCCCCGGATGCTGAATCTGCAGGGTTTCCAATACAGTGGGCAAGACATCCATCACTGTTAAAAACTCATGGCTAATATCCTGCTGCCGCGCAAAGGCTTGATGCTTAATAAAAGCTGGCGTACGGATTCCGCCCTCACTGGTATGCGCTTTATAAAGCCGTGATGGCGCAGTGGCTGCTTGCGCCCAATGTTCGCCATACCAAACATATGAATTGCCATGACCGACATTCTCTAAAGCATTGTCATAATATTTATCAATCACGGCAGAAATGTCAGGGCCAAATACCGGCAAAGCCTCCAGCTGCGCGCCTTCAGCGCCATTATCAGATAAAAAGATGATCATGGTATTGTCATATTGTTGGGTCTGTTTTAAATATTCAATGACACGGCCGACATTCTGATCCAGGCGATCAACCATGGCTGCGTAGACTTCCATTGTCCGTGCAGAAAACTGTTTTTCAGCTTCCGTTAAATTTTCCCAAAATTTAGTTTGCGCCAATACAGGATGAATAGTGGCATTTGAGCTGACCAGGCCTAATTTTTTCACTTGCGCTAAACGCTTTTGACGCAATACCTCTGGCCCTGCATCATACACACCCTGATATTTTTGAATATCTTCCGGATGCGCCTGCAAGGGCCAATGCGGTGCAGAAAAAGGCAAATAGGCAAAAAATGGACGGGTTTGGCGGCTGCCGTCATCTTGTAAATAATCTAATAAACGGTCTGTAAAATAGTCCGAAGAATAAAAGTCTTCTGGCAATGACGTAACATATTCATCATTTTCCGCATATAGGCCACGGGTCACTTTCAATAGGCCTGGAATTTCCTTTTCAGGAATATCGGCTTCAAACGCATAATGATTGGCTGCGCCCGGCAGTAAAGTAAATGATTTTTCAAAGCCGCGGCGTGCAGGAAAGCGTTCTGGCGTTAAACCCAAATGCCATTTCCCGGACATAATGGTGTAATAGCCCGCATCCTTTAACAGCTCTGGCAATGCAGCCACTTGATCATTTAAATAACCTTCATAACCTGTCTGGCCTTTTTGCTCAGGATGAATGGCTTCAGCCATTGCGCCTAAACCCGCTAGATGATGATCTGTGCCAGACAGCAGCATAGACCGCGTGGGTGAACACGTAGACGCTGTATGGAAATTGGTGAGCCTTAGCCCTTCCAAGGCAATGGCGTCTAAATTTGGAGTATGAATTTCGCCGCCAAATGCACCAAGGTCAGAAAAGCCAAGGTCATCGGCAACAATAAGTAAAATATTCGGCTGTTTTGCTGACATGCTATTTTCATCATTTATATAAGAACATGTGCTTAATCTGCCTGAAATCGGCACGTTCAGCCTGTCAAAAACTTGACATTCTCTAGCTCAATTTTTGCAAAGTTAATTACAGTTTCACCCTATTAAAGTGACAGTATATGACGCCTTACCCTAGTTCTTTTTCTGCAAATTTGGCATGATGTTTTGAGTAAATAACTGAATAACGATAAATGATGCAAATGCGTTGGCTAGAACTGCTCTCAACAATCCGTATTGGAAGTAAAAAACAAAATACCGAATTGGCGCGCAGCCCATTCCACAAAGATTATGACCGAATTATTTTTTCGCAAAGCTTCCGCCAGCTGAACCGAAAAACCCAAGTCCATCCGCTGACTCAGCACGACGGCATTCATACCCGCTTAACCCATTCACTTGAAGTGTCCTGCATTGGACGCTCTCTCGGCATGCTCGCAGCGGAAAAAATCAAAGATGAACTGCCGATTTGGATTTCCCCTGCCGATGTCGGAGCCATTATTCAGGCGGCCTGTTTAGCGCATGATATTGGCAACCCGCCGTTTGGCCATGCAGGTGAATACGCCATTCGTGAATGGTTTGACGATGCATCCCATGGCAACTTTTTAGAAAAGCTTTCTGCAGAAGAACAAGCCGATGTGCGCCAGTTTGAAGGCAATGCCCAAGGCCTGCGCCTGCTGACGAAAATTGACTACCATCCGAATGACGGCGGCATGCGTCTGACCTATGCAACCTTAGGGGCTTATTTAAAATATCCATGGCTGTCTAAAACCATCGAGTCGCAAGGCAACACGCCTGCCAGTCAACGCGCCAAATTTGGCTGCTATCAGGCGGAAAAAGAAATTCTGCAGCAAATCGCAGAACAGCTCGGACTGATTCAACTGGGCGATTATCACTATTGCCGCCATCCGCTGACTTATTTACTTGAAGCTGCAGATGACATTTGCTATGCCCTGATTGATCTTGAAGATGGCATTATTTTAAACATGCTGTCTTATGAAGAAGTTGAGCCGATTTTTTTAAGCTTGCTCGGTGAATACAGCGCGCCAACTGAACTGTCGATGCCCGATACCACCTGGCAGCAAAAAATTGCAGCCCTGCGCGGGCGGGTGATGAAGCGTCTGGTTGAAGAAGTCACCTCGGCTTTTGCCAAGCATCATTTTGAAATTTTAAGCGGGCAGCTTTCAGGCAGCTTACTGCAATACTGCGCTGCTGATATTGAGCTAGGCATTAACCGTGCGAAAGATTTAGCGCGCGATAAAATCTTTGAGCATCCGCAAAAAGCCGGCTTGGAAATTATTGCCCATCAAAGCTTGCAGAACATTTTAGATGCCTTTATTCCGCTGACTACCCCGCATAAAACATTGAGCTTTAAAGAGCAGCGCTTAATGGCGATTTTATGCCGTTCTGGCGCGCACTTTGGCAGCAACCATTATGAAAACATTATGCAGGTCTTAGATATTATTTCTAAGTTTTCAGACCACCAAGCCTATAACTTGTCTCAAGAGCTGCAAGGCAATAAGGCCGGCTTAATTTAAGCCAAGACGTTAAAATGAAGCTGTGCAATATGGATTAAGCAGTAAATAGCCTATTTTGCGCTTTTTTAGTTCTCGGCATTTTGTATTTCACCGCAATGCCGATTACTATTCTTTTCATCAACCTAGAAGTGAACAAATTCCATGATCGGATGTTTAATTGGCGAAGTGCTTGCACTGGAAATTTCCACAGTGCTTTTGAATGTGAATGGCGTGGGTTATGAAGTAGATACGCCGCTGTCTACATTCTGCCAGTTGCAGAAAGGTCAGAAAGTTACCTTATGGACGCATTTAGTGGTGCGTGAAGATGCGCAGCTGCTGTTTGGCTTTGCCAATGCGCAGGAAAAAACTATTTTCCGCACCCTGCTCAAAGTCAACGGCGTCGGGCCCAAAATGGCGCTGGCGATTCTGTCGACGTTAAGCGTAGACATGCTGATTCATACTGTAGAACAGGGTGATGTTAAAACCTTGGTTAAAGTTCCGGGCGTAGGTGCAAAAACTGCAGAACGCTTGATGATTGAACTGCGTGACCGTTTCAAAACAATGTCATCCAGCTCTGCGCCAAGCAACTCAACTGCTGAGCAAATCCAGTTTACGGGCAACTCTGCCGTTGCAGAAGCCGAAGCGGCCTTGCAGTCTTTAGGTTATAAGCCTGCAGAAGCACAGAAATTGGTGAATGCAGCCAAAGGGCATTTTACCGAAGCCAGCGACATTATCCGTGCAGCTTTAAAATCGATGAATAAATAACTTTTAGTTTCTAATGAGCTCTGCATCCTTGCCTTTTTGAACTATTGACAATATTTGAGTCATGCAGGCGGCATGGATGCCGCCGTTAAACTGTGCTACAAGGACGTAGCATCAGTTTAACAATTGGGTTTTGTCACTTTTGCCCAGTCAAAAGTGAGAATCGCCTATACAATGGCATATAAAGTTCAATCGCTTTTTGAGGCTGTGATTCCCCCTCAACAATATAGAGATTAGTTAAACACTTATGCAAGACCGTCTCATCAGTGGCTCCGAAAAACCTGAAGACCACTTCGACCGCGCCATCCGCCCGACCTCACTCGATGACTACATCGGTCAGCCTGTGGTCCGTGAACAAATGGAAATCTTTATCGGCGCCGCGCGCGGCCGTGAAGAAGCGCTGGATCATACCCTGATTTTCGGCCCGCCAGGTTTAGGCAAAACCACACTGGCCAATATCATTGCCCGTGAAATGGGCGGCAATCTCAAATCAACTTCCGGCCCTGTTTTAGAACGCGCCGGTGATTTAGCGGCCATGCTCACCAACCTTGAAGAAGGCGATGTGCTGTTTATTGACGAAATTCACCGCCTTTCCCCCGTGATTGAAGAAATTCTTTATCCTGCCATGGAAGACTACCAGCTGGATATTATGATTGGTGAAGGCCCTGCTGCCCGTTCAATCAAACTGGATTTACCGCCATTCACTTTAGTCGCAGCCACGACCCGTGCCGGCCTTCTGACCTCTCCGCTGCGCGACCGTTTTGGCATTGTGCAGCGCTTAGAATTTTACAGCGTTGCAGACCTGACTCATATTGTGACGCGTTCAGCCAATTTGATGGATGTGCCTATTTCCAAAGACGGCGCTCAAGAAGTTGCACGCCGCGCGCGCGGAACGCCGCGTATCGCCAACCGTTTGCTGCGTCGTGTACGTGACTATGCACAAGTCAAAGGTACAGGTGAAGTGACTCAAGACATGGCGCAACGTGCTTTGGATATGCTGAATGTCGATAAAGACGGCCTGGACACACTCGACCGCCGTTATTTAAGCATGCTGCTGGAGCGCTTTGACGGCGGGCCTGCCGGTGTGGAAGCTTTGGCAGCCGCCATGGCGGAAGATTCCGGCACTTTGGAAGATGTTATTGAACCGTATTTGATTCAGCAAGGTTATACCATGCGTACTGCACGTGGGCGTATTGCTACCAATATGGCTTATTTACAGTTTGGTATGACACCACCTGAGCCGAAGGATAAATGATTTAAAAGCAGCTTAGGCTGCTTTTTTAAATATTATTTATAAATACTTTTAAGTTCATCATTCAAATAATTTTGCACCAAAATCTCACCTACTTTAAATTCTTTCACCCATTGATCAAGACTATCACTCAAAGCTAGCTCATTCATATCGGCAGTATATAAACTCCAAGAGAGTAATTGCATTTTTCGAAAATGCTTATTTAGTTTTTCTGAATGTTGGGTTTCATTCCCTAAATATACTCTTAAACGGTTTATAGAACTTTGATAATTATTAAGTAGTATTTTGAAATCCCCGTGATGCCTTGAATGAAAAAAATTATCAAATTTTTGTTGTTGTATCTCACTAATACCTATTTCAATTTGGTTCTGTACATTTCCTGCTAAATAAAGATTATCACCAATTAATTCTTTAATTCTCTGTAGAGTATTATTTTTATTTAATATTTCTAACTCCCTAATTTTTAAAATTTTCTGTTGCTCTATTAAACTTTCATTGGATTGAATTTGACTTTCTGTAGACTTTCTCACTACATAAATTGTAATTAAAAATCCAATAAAACTTATTAAAGCTGATACAAAAATTGATCCAGCCACTACCCAATCTGTGGAATGTGTTAAATCCAGATAAATCTTTTTCTCATTCGACGGCTGTAATACTACTGCCTGCGTGTTTTCTTGTTGGTTTACCAATTTTACCTCTAAAAAATTTAAATAATTTTCAAATATATTTAACTATAAATCATAAACTTATATTTTTATTATTGAGAATTATCACTTCAAAAAAAATCACATGACAGGCGACATGGATGTCGCCCGTTGGATTGACTTGCACTACGCTTTAAAGCAATGCTTAAAGCTTGCTCAGGACATCCTTTCAATCCAACAGAGGAATTTTGATACTTTTGTCCCGTCAAAAGCAAATAGACCAAACCATATAGAAAACTAATCACATCCAACATTAGAAAGAGTATCTGGAACTAAGTTCAATTAGCTCACCCTCTCTACAAAATAATATTCTTGCTTAATTCAACAAATAAAAGATCTAAGACTTAGAAATCACCCTCACTTCTTCCACCAGCATCAACTCGCATGCTCCATTTCCCGTATCTTCACGGCTAAGGGAGCTTCGCCACGTCCAGCCATCTACTGCTTTTACTTCAACCAACTGCCCTTTTAAATAAATCAAATTATCTTGATCAATTTGAGCCAGTTGTTTGGCAATCGCTTTAGTTGCAGGAATTAAATGCGTATTCGCGCTGTGTGTTGAAATTTCATTGACTGGAATTGGCGGATTATTTTCATAACGCCAATAATACCAGCGATTGCTCTGACTAATAGATAACAGCTTATAAACAGCAGGATCAGTCATGCTTCCCCATCCCAAAGCAAAATCAACCGGACTAATTTCAGCCTCTCGTCCAAAACTATAATCTTCGCGTGATAAAACCCGGAACTCCCCCGCATAAGGCTCCAAATTCGTCATGCTATAGCCATCAAACTGATGAACACCTTCAGCCGATTGATAATCAGCTGCATCTGAAATCCCTTGATCCGGTTTCAGCCAATATGACCAAAGCATAAAAGCCATGGCAATCATGATGACAAATTTAAAAAAATGACTCATTTAATACTCTAATACTGCACAGAGCTGTAATGGCCCCATTATCAATTGAATTAAATCGCTGTATCTCAAAGCGAAAAAAGTGTAAACCTAAATGCATAAAACTTAATTTCATATAAAACACATAAATCTACAATACTGAGTACAAAATAAAATTTTGGTATTTCAATCACTAAAACAGAATATACCTTGAAAGTATCTCTTTAATACTTAAAGGGTTTTATCTAGATTTCATTCAGTATGCGATGCTAGAGAGTCACTTTAATTATTTCAAACTCTTCAGGATTGTCCCAAGATATGAACATGTACAAGCAGATTTCTCTTTGCCTGCCGCTGATTTTTTGCAGCCAATTTACCCTTGCTGACTGGATTGATGACGCCGCCAAAAATACCGAAAGCCATGCCATTAAATTACGGCAGCATATTCACCAGCATCCAGAATTGGGCAATATGGAGTTCAAAACGTCTGAACTGGTACAAAAGGAATTAAAATCTTATGGCATTGACGTCCGCAAAGGCTATGCTAAAACTGGCGTAATTGGCGTACTCAAAGGCGCAAAGCCTGGCCCCGTCATGGCGCTGCGCGCTGATATGGATGCTCTGCCCATCGAAGAAAAAACCGGGCTGCCATTTGCCAGCAAAACCAAAGCCATTTATCAAGGCAAAGAAACGCACGTGATGCATGGATGCGGCCATGATGCGCATACTGCAATGCTCTTAGGCGCGGCCAAAGCGCTGGCGGCCAATAAAGATAAAATTGCCGGGACCATTGTTTTTGTGTTTCAGCCGGCAGAAGAAGGCGGAGCTGATATCGACAACTTTACTCAGGGTGATCAGATTGGTTCACGTAAAATGATTGCTGATGGCGCATTGAACAACCCGAAACCTGAAGTCATCTTTGGCATGCACGTTATGGCAGGTATGCCCAGCGGCAATATCTTCTATAAAGATGGCGCGATCCTAAACAGTGCCGACCATCTGCGTATTCAGGTAAATGGTAAACAAGTGCATGGCTCTATGCCATGGCTGGGCCGCGACCCGATTTATGCCTCATCGCAGATGATCAGCAATATGCAAAGCTTAGTCAGCCGCAGAGCAGATTTAACCAAAGGCATGGGCGTGGTCAGTATAGGCAGCATTCAAGGCGGCACTACAGGCAATGTCATTCCAGAACTGGTGAATATGGTCGGCACCATCCGTTCCAACAATGAAGATATCCGTCAAGGCCTTTTAAAAGATTTACCCGCGCTGATCGAACATAATGCACAGGCCAATGATGTGACCGCGAAAGTTGAAATTGCGCCTTATGCGCCTGTCACCAGCAACGATAAAACACTGACCAAACTGATGCAGCCTGCTTTGGCGCAAGTCAATGGCGAAGGGAAGTTGCATGTGCTCGACAGCAATGCCAGCGCCAGCGAGGACTTTGCCTATTATGGGCAACTCATGCCTTCCTTGTTTATCTTTATCGGCGCAACTCAATCAGATCAAGATATGTCAAAGGCTGCGCCCAATCACAGCCCGCTGTTTACGGTCGATGACGCCACCTTGAAAACAGGCATAGAAAGCCATATGCGCTTTGTGATGGAATATCCCAAAGCAGCCGCACAAGTGCAAAATGCATGGCAGCGGAAGCAAAGCCCTGCAAAATAAAATATAAAGAAAAAAAGGTGAATTGTTCCTGTTCACCTTTTTAATGGCTGTGACCGCCATTTCATCTGCAATCTTCTGCAAAACCGCATAAATAAATATCAATTCACAGCAGTATTATGCGAAACATAAAGCACACAAGCGCCCAGGATTTGAAATCTTGTGCCATTGGAGTGAATTTTCAGAGTGCTAAACTGCCCGTCATTGACGCACTTGACGATTTATTGATTTGAAGTCATGTTTAAAACATGCCGATTTCATATTCTCAGTGCAGCTAAAAACTCATCAGATTTAGAAACAGACGGAACACTCTCATGGCGAATAAATTCGAGTTCAATATTCGTGTCTATATTGAAGATACAGATGCAGGCGGCATTGTTTACCACGCCAACCACATCCGCTTCATGGAGCGCGCACGTACTGAATGGCTTCGCGCATCAGGCATTAGCCACTATTGGCATCAAAAAGACTACAACTTTGTTGTGCATAAAATAAATGTGAAATATTCACGCCCTATACTCATGGATGACCTGATTACTGTTACAGCAAGTGTAGTTTCATGTAAATCAACGTCATTTGTATTGCAACAAAATATTTATCGTGGTGAAATCATGCTTGCTTCCGGCGAAGTCGAATTGGCCTGCATCAGCGTAGACGGCATGCGTCCAACACGGCTTCCGGAAGAAATCCGCAAACTGATTCTGAAAGAATTGGAACAAGATTAAAAAAATTAATTGGCTCAATGTAACTATGGCAACTCAACTAGAATCTACCCTTCACGTATCAGATTTAATTTTACAAGCAAGTCCTGTTGTACAGCTGGTAATGCTTCTGCTCTTATTAGCCTCGCTGTACAGCTGGTATCTGATTGCCAAGTTGCATATGAGCTACAAAAAGGCGCAGGCCGATGATGATCATTTTCAAAAAATCTTCTGGTCTGGCGCCGAACTGAATACCCTTTACAACAATGCGCAGCTTAATTCGAAGCGGGTCGGCCTGGAAGATATTTTCTATCAAGGCCTCGGTGAATTTTTAAAGCTGAAAAAACGCAATGCGCCTGCAGCGCAAAGCATTGAAGGCACAGAGCGTATTTTGCGCGTCGGCCTGAGCCGTGACCAAGGCGGCTTAGAGCAAGGCTTGGGCGCTTTGGCCAGCATTGGTTCTGTGGCGCCGTATGTCGGCTTATTTGGCACGGTTTGGGGCATCATGAATGCATTCATTGGTTTAGCCCAAGTTGAGCAAGTGACACTGGCAACCGTTGCCCCGGGTATTGCCGAAGCATTGATTGCCACTGCAATTGGCCTATTTGCCGCTATTCCTGCCGTGTTGGCATTTAACCATTACACAGCCAAAGGTGAAGCCGTCTATTCAGACCGTGCGCTTTTTGCTGAAGAAATGGTGGCCTTGCTGCAGCGCCAGTCATTGGGTTCTGATCAGGAACAGCACTGATGGCTATTCAACGTTCAGGACGCTTCGAGCGCATCAAAAAACCGCTGAAAAGCGATATGAATGTCGTGCCTTACATTGACGTCATGCTGGTGCTTTTAGTCATCTTCATGGTCACTGCGCCCATGATTACGACTGGCGTTAAAGTGGACTTGCCGCAAGCCAACAGCAGCCCGATTCAGTCTGAAGACCGCCCTGCTATTGTAACCTTAGAAGCGGATGGCGCCATTAGGCTGGAAGACGGCGCTCATAAGAATGAAGTGCTGACTTTAGAAGAACTGAAAACAGCGCTGACAGATGCGCAGACACAAGCTCAGGCCAATAATAAACAGCTCAGCGTCCTGATTAATGGCAGTGAATCCCGCCCTTATGGTGAAGTCATCAAACTGATGTCTGCACTGCAGGATGCAGGATTATCACAGGTTGGATTGCTGACAGAGCCGCTAAAGTAATTTATGAAAGATTTTAAAAAGCCACCTTTTAAACAAAAAGCGACTGCAGCTGGATTCACCATCGGTATCCATGTGATTGCAGTTGTGGGCTTGCTTTATCTGGGCATGAGCAAACCGCCTGAGCCGCCCAAGCAAATTAAAACGGTGCTGGTGAAGCCTGAAGATTTAAAGCCGGTGACCCGAGAAGAAACAGAGTTTACTGAAACCGCGCATGAAAATGTCGCCGCTGAGGTCACTCAAACCGCAGAGCCCAGTGTAGAGCCGGCGCCCGTCATTCCTGCGGCACCGCCGCCTGCGCCGGCAGCATTGCCAAAACCTGACGCGGCAAAAGCAGCGCTTCAAGCTCAAGCTGCTGAAAAAGCTGAACGCCTAGCCGCAGCTGAAGCATTGCGCGCTGAACAAAAACGCCAAGCTGATGAAGCCGCCAAGCTGAAAGCCCTAACACAAGCTAAAGCTCAGGCGGATGCAAAAGCTAAAGCTGAGGCTGCACAGCGTAAGATAGATGCAGATGCTAAAGCGAATGCTGAAGCAGCCCAACGCAAAGCCGCAGCTGAAGCAAAAGCAGCTCAGGCCAAAGCCAGTGCAGCTGAGACAAAACGCAAAGCAGATTTAGAAGCGAAACGTCTAGCCGAGAATGCCAAATTAAAAGCGCAGCAAGATGCAAAAGCCAAAGCCGCTTTAGATGCAGAAAAACGCAAAGCAGAAGCTAAAGCAGCGGCAGCTGTGAAAGCGCATGCCGATGCAAAAGCGAAGGCTGCTGCTCAGGCCAAAGCCAATGCAGACGCCGCTAAACGCAAAGCGGATACTGACGCAAAAAATAAAGCCGCAGCCGATGCTAAAGCCAAAGCCGACGCTCAGGCCAAAGCCAATGCAGACGCCGCTAAACGCAAAGCGGATGCTGACGCAAAAAATAAAGCCGCCGCCGATGCTAAAGCCAAAGCCGACGCTCAGGCCAGAGCCAATGCAGACGCCGCTAAACGCAAAGCGGATGCTGACGCAAAAAATAAAGCCGCCGCCGATGCAAAAGCCAAGGCAGATGCCAAAGCCAGATCCGATGCAGAAGCACGTGAACGGGCAGCCGAAGAAGCCAAAGCCTCATCTGCTAAAAAAGCAGCTGAAGAAGCCGCGCAGAAAAAAGCTGAAGCGAAAAAGATTGCATCAACGGCCAAGAGAGATTTTGAAAACAAAATCAAACGCGTTTGGGATACTCCAACCGACTCCGCTGGCAAAACAGCCACCGCCCGAATTACGTTAACTGAAAGCGGTGCAGTGCGTTCAGTGATTGTCTCATCCAGCGATCCAGACATGAAGGCCAGTATTGAAGCAGCTGTACGAGCGGCAGCGCCGTATCCAATGCCTTCAGATCCAGATGCGCGCCGCGAAGCGCAGAATCTGACATCCACCTTTAGATCTTCAAATTGATATAAATCCCCCTGATTCGTCAGGGGGATTTTTTATAGGACTAAGCCCCCAAGAATGCATACCGTTAAACTCTTGCTTCTATTTCCTGTGATGGCAGGTTCAGCGCTAACATTTGCCAGCCCTGCTGACAATCCAATAGCCTCTCAGATTCAGCCCGAAAAAATAGCGGTGAGTTCCGCGAATGCACCCATGGCTGCAGCAAAGGCATATTCTGAGCAATATAAACGTGAACTTGAACGAAAAACAGCAACAGCTAAACGCGCAGCAACAGCTGAGGCTTCTCGTAAATCAGAAGCCAAAAAGCTTGCATCTGAGGCCAAAGCCGAAATTAAGCATTTAATCTTTAGCCATTGGGAAGTACCAGCGGATTCAAGTGAGCAAAAAGCCAATACTAGAATTATTTTAACGCCATCAGGTTCAATTCAGTCTATCGTCATTAGCGACGCACCAAATCAAGCTTTTAAAGACAGTATTGAAAAAGCCATTCACAGTGTTGCGCCTTTTGAACTGCCTGAAAATCCGGATGCTCAACGTGAATCTCGGTTCATTTATATGTCCTTTCAATCTAAATAAGAACATCCGTTAAGCGGAACATTGTATTTTTAAAGAAAGCGTCACCATAAACTGCAATTATTTAGACACGAATTCACAGACGAATAACAGTTTAATCATAATGTTGTTCTTTCAATATTTCAAAAACATGCCATTATGTGACACATTCACAGTAACAAGAAATTCTAGATTTAGAGTATTCAGCGAATGATGGAAATGACGCGAAAACATCTGCTCTGCTTAGCCGTTTTAACAGCACTTAGTCCGGTTTTAATCACACAATCACATGCGCAGCTGCATTTGGAAATCACCAAGGCGCCTGAAGAAGCGCCCAAAATTGCCATTGTGCCGTTCAGTAATGATCAAAACCTGTACCCAATTATTGAAAACGATTTAAACCGTTCTGGAAAATTCACCAGTTCGTCTAAAAATCTGCCTGCAACAGCGGCGATGAACACGCCGAATGCTGAAGCATGGCAAGCCGCCGGTGTGCCTTATGTCGTAACCGGCTCGATGAAGCCTGCAGCTGACGGTTCATTCGAAGTCCACTATCAGCTCTATGATGTGCAGAAGAAAACTTATCTGCTCAATGAGTTGCTGACCATACCGGCTTCCCGCACCCGTCAAGCTGCACATATGATCAGTGATGCGATTTATGAAGCGCTGACAGGCATTCAAGGCGATTTCAGCGGACGCATTGCTTATGTGCTGCGCAACCCGGCAACACCTGAACAGCGCTACACACTGCAAATTGCCGATACTGACGGCGAACAGCCCCGCACTATTTTGACATCCCGCGATCCGATCTTATCTCCTGCATGGACACCGGATGCCAAAAAGATTGCTTATGTATCTTTTGAAACCAAACGTCCTGCAATTTATGTGCAAGACTTGGCAACAGGCAGCCGTGAAAAACTGGCCAGCTTCCTCGGCTTAAATGGCGCGCCAAGCTTCTCGCCGGACGGTAAAAGCATGCTGTTTACTGCTTCCATGCACGGCAATCCTGAAATCTATCAAATGGATTTGGACAGCCGCCAGCTGCAGCGCCTGACCAATGACAGTGCGATTGATACAGAAGCGCGCTATGCGCCAGACGGAAAATCGTTTATCTATACCTCTGACCGAGGCGGTTCTCCGCAAATTTACAAATACAGTTTTGCCGATGGCACCAGCAAACGCTTAACCTTCCGCGGCGCATTCAACGCACGCGGGACATTAAGCGCAGATGGTAAAAAGCTCGCGCTGGTTCACCGGCCGAGCGGCAGCAATTACAAAGTTGCCGTACAGAATATTGATTCTGGCGTGACCAACATCTTAACGCCAACCAGTTTGGACGAATCGCCAAGCTTCTCGCCAAATGGACAAATGGTGGTATATGCGACACGCGAAGGCAGCCGCGGCTTGCTTGCGATTATGTCGCTGGATGGCCGTTTCCGCATGAACTTGCCAAGCGAGCAAGGCGAAGTGCGTGAACCGGCTTGGGCACCAAAATAACGTTTAAATCATAATGAAAGATCATGGAGAGAATCATGAACGCTGTAAAATTATTTGTATTGCCTGTTTTAGCAACTGCCATGATGATGACAGGCTGCGCAAACCGCAAACCGGCTGCCAATGTTGATGCCACTCAAAACCCATCAAGCGCATCGACTGTAAATACAGACGGCTTAAGCGAAGATGCAGCGCTGAATGCGCAAAATCTTGCTGGCGCATCATCAAAAGGCGTAACTGCCGCCAATAAAGCTTTTTTAGCTAAGCGTGTTGTGCACTTTGACTATGACAGCACTGAGTTAAGCAATGAAGACCTGCAAACCCTTCAAGCGCATGCGCAGTTCCTTGTTGCTAACGCAAACTCACGCGTTGCTTTAACCGGCCATACCGATGAGCGCGGTACGCGTGAATACAATATGGCTTTGGGCGAGCGCCGTGCAAAAGCGGTAGAAAGCTTTTTGGTGACCAGCGGTGTCAGCGCAAATCAGCTTGAAGCAGTCAGCTACGGCAAAGAAATGCCAATCAATGCGGGCCATGATGAAAATGCCTGGAAAGAAAACCGCCGTGTAGAAATCAACTATGAAGCTGTGCCTCCACTGTTAAAATAATTTAACGGTGCTGATTTAACTTTATAGAGCGTCCTTCAAAACGGATGCCTATACGAAAAATCGGCATAAAAAAGCACTCATTTGAGTGCTTTTTTATTTGCGAGAATTAAGCCTGCTCAGGCTTTTGCTCCGCAGCTTCTTCATGAGCGCTTTGCATAGATTCAATCAAGTCATGCTTATTGAACTTTTTGTATTCAGGCTTAGACTCATAACCGCTCCAAGCTTCTTTTACATTGTCTTTGGAAATGTCATCCAAATTTAAACCTTCACTCGGAGTTGGAGTCGCATCAAATTTTTGAGTGGTCATTGTTGTGCTCCTTGTCATTCCCTCTGTTTCCTGCTTTCAACATAGCATGTTCTGAGAGACTTGCAAGGGCAAAATCGCGTCAAATAACACAGTTTAATTTTTCTTTTCCCTCATTCTCATCTAAAATGAAGGGTTATTCTATTCCGATCATTTTTGACCGCTTTTCTTTTGGAGCATTCCGGTTATGTCACGTTTAAGCTTATCCCAATTTCTACAACAACAAAGCGGAAATTTAACACCTGCCCTTGCACAAGTTATTGAAACAATTGGAGATACATGCAAAGACATCGACCTTTTGCTTCAAAAAGGCGCTTTAGCGGGCGTATTGGGCAGCGCGCAGCATGAAAATGTGCAAGGTGAAGAGCAAAAGAAACTTGATGTGATTTCAAATGATTATTTAATTGATGCATTAAAAGTTCATCCGCATGTTGGCGGTTTAGCATCAGAAGAGCTTGATGAATTTACCCCAGCGCAAGAAAATGGCGATTATCTTGTCCTGTTTGACCCGCTAGACGGCTCAAGCAACATTGACATCAATATGTGCGTAGGCACAATTTTCTCTATTCTTCCAGCTAAAAATGCCGTAACTCAAGCAGAAGATTTCATGCAGGCAGGCGTTCACCAAGCTGCCGCAGGTTATGTGCTGTATGGCCCTTCAACCATGATGGCGCTGACTGTTGGCGCTGGCGTAGTATTCTTTACTTTTGATCCAGACAGCCAAGAATTCCTGCTGACCAAAGATGCGATTACTGTCGCTGCGGATACTAAGGAATATGCCATCAATGCGTCCAATCAGCGCCACTGGGAAGAGCCCGTGAAGCGCTATGTAGATGAACTCCTTGCAGGCAAAACCGGCCCGCGCGAAAAAGACTTTAACATGCGCTGGGTAGCATGCATGGTTGGCGATATTCACCGTATTCTATGCCGCAGCGGCATCTTCATGTATCCGTACGATTTTAAAGATCCGAAAAAAGCAGGACGTCTGCGTTTAATGTACGAAGCAAACCCAATGAGCATGCTGATGGAACAAGCTGGCGGCTCATCTACCACTGGCCGTGTCCGCATCCTTGACATCCAGCCGACTGAACTGCATCAGCGCGTGCCAGTCATCATCGGTTCTAAAAACGAAGTCGATCTGGTTACCGGCTACCATAACTAATTTAACAGCGGTGATCAGCCTGCCTGATCACCGTGGACTTATCTCCCATGTCTACAATTTTTCTTGAGTCTAAAGACAACCCGAAAATCAAACATTTGCGCGGGCTGATTGAACAGAACTCATACCGCAAAAAACAAGGTCAAACCGTTCTGGAAGGAACGCATTTATGCCTTGCATGGCTGCAGGAAAACAGAAGAATCAATTCTATTTTCACCACAGAACATGCCCTGGCACATCCAGACTTTGAGGAAATTCTCAAAACGTATACAGGCCATATCTTTGTCATTGGCGAGTCGCTGTACAAAGACTTAAGCACCCTAGGCACTACACTGGCCTGCTTAGCGGTGATTGACTTGCCAAGCTCTAGCCAAGCGCTGAAATTTGATGCTGACACTTTAATTCTAGAAAATGTCCAAGATCCAGGCAACGTCGGGACATTGCTGCGCTCTGCAGCGGCGGCCGGCATTAAGCAAGTGGTTTGCACCAAAGGTTCAGCATCACTTTGGTCACCGCGTGTGCTCCGTGCAGGCATGGGTGCGCATTTTTCATTGCATACTTTTGAAAATATCGCGCTCGAAGACATCTTGCCCCGTTTTGAAATTCCTGTATATGTCACCAGTTCACACCGCTCGGCCAGCTTATATTCAAAAGATTTAAGCAAAGCATGTGCATGGATACTGGGCAATGAGGGTCAAGGCGTCAGTGAATACGCTCTGGAAAATGCTGAAGCTGTGGTTATTCCGCAGCCAGGCGGTCAAGAGTCGTTGAATGTTGCCATTGCTGGTTCAATCTGCTTCTTTGAAATGGTCCGCCAGCGCCTGTAATACGTTATTCTATTTGAATGGGCTCCGCCCAGTTTAAAAATAGATTAAACTAGAAAAATAACAATTTATTTGTCAACCAAGCCATCGCTTTTAACGTTATATGTACATGAACTTAAAAGCGATGGTGGGTATCCAATGACAGGATTTTCCATCTCTATGGATTTAGCGCCTAAACAGTCAGATACAGCAGATTCAAGTGTTCTTAAGAGCACGGTAGAATCTCGCCTGAAAAACTTCATGAATGAAGTCACTGGCCGCGCTCTGGTCATGATGGAAAGCGCAACCCAAAACCAGCATGGCATTGCCATGGATTTGGTTCAGGAAGCCTTCATCTCGCTGCATAAGTCATATGCAGAGAAATCCACTGAAGAATGGTATCCCCTGTTCTACACCATCCTGAATAACAAACTGCAAGATTGGCGACGTAAAGAAGCCCGCCGCGCTCAGCCCTTTTCTTTTTTCAGAAAAGTTAGCTTAGACGATGATGAAATCGAGCTGAATGATGTTGTAGATGAATCAACGCCTAATCCGCTTGAATTTATTGACCGTGCCGTAACGGCCGAAGAGATTCAGGAAGCCATCGCACAGCTGCCAGTCCGGCAGCAGCAGGCATTTATGCTTCGTGCATGGGAAGGCTTTGATACACATACAACAGCACAGATTATGAATTGCACTGACGGCAGTGTAAAAACCCATTATCACCGTGCTATACAAGGCTTACGCGCTTCATTAGCACACTTGAATCCGCATCTGGGAGGGTCATCCGAATGAAACAAGATGATTTCTTAAAGCAAGTAACTTCCAAACTTGATGGACTCGCACAGCAACATGCGCACAAACCTGCTGTAATGAATAATGTTCTTGATGAAATTCAAGAACGTGAAACATCGCACTATGGCTTGTGGAAAATGTCAGGCTTTGCTTTAGCAGCTGCGATTGCAGGCTTTATTGTGCTGCCGAATTCAGTGACAACACTGAATGAAAAACCGCAGAATCAAGTTGTTTCAGCACCTAAGCTTTCACCTCAAATGGTTGAAGACTTAGAAATGTTAATGGTTTTAGGCGAGGACAAGGCTCCCCATGGCAGCTAGAAAGTTAGCAATCGCTTTTTGCGCATTCGGGTTCCTGCAAACCAGCTTTGCAGGCTTTGAACGTTTTTGGATTTTTTCCAAAGATGCAGATACTCAAGTGAATGAAACTTGGGATTCATTGTCTGATACTGAACAAGCTGCACTAATCAAGCGTTATCAGTCTCTTAAAGAAATCCCCGCTGAACAGAGTGTCAGCTTACAGCAGCGGATGGATTGGTTTAATCAGCTTCCAGAAACTGAAAAGCAGAAAATGCGCGAAACATGGCAAAAAATGAGCAGCCAGGAACGCCGGGAATTAGCGTCTCGCTTGCAAAAAGCGCCACCCGATGAACGTTCCGCCATCCGCGAAGAGTATATTAATAAATATCTGACACCGGAAGTGACACATCACTGATTTTGAGCGTTATGTTTAGATAAAATAGGGCGAAAAACGCTCTGCCATGCACTCAGTCTAATCTTCTAACCACCGCCTAAACGCCCAATAATCAAAATTTCAGCAACAAAAAGGCCTCCATTAATAGAGGCCTTTTTACTTTTTAAAATCAGCGTCTTGTAAATTTACGCATTCTGAATACCGCAAGGCCAGCCAGAACAATCAAGCCAAAGACATTTGATGAACCGCCGCCGCTGGAGCTTTCATTTGTATTTTTCGCTTGGTTCTGCAGATAGATGATGGCCTCATTCGACTCAGCGCCTTCCGCATCATAAACCTTATAGGTAATTGGATAACTGAACTGACTGAATGCATTCTTAACCGAAAACTTAATCTTGCCGCCATAGCAGACATTGCGCACATCACCGCCAGGGCAAGGGCCGCTGTATTCAGCTGTAAAATTCAAACCCGCAGGAATACTTTTAAAATAAATCGGGGTATTTTTACCGTCTGCATTCTGATGCCAAATAGATTTACCTGCAGGCAAAACTGAATTTGGACCATCTCCGTCATCTGAGTCATTTTCTAAGGGGCTTACTGTCACTTCTAAATTGGTATCAGAACTAATTGCATAAGTATCATCTTTAGCAATCGGCGCGATATTAACAAAACGGGCTTGCATTATGCCTTTGGTGACAACACCGCTGTTTCTGTCCTTAATGGCGTAAGAACAGTACTCCGCTTCAGATGAATTCGTTATCTTGCCATCGGTACGGTACATAATGGCGCGCTTAAGATCCGACTTCCACTCACATATTAAATTTGAATCTTTCACAATTTTAGTCAAATCAATAGTTGAATTTTCACCTGTTTGAACACCTACGCCAAGCGATTCAACCGTAATCTCATAGTTTTCTTCATTGAGCGGCTTGATTAATTGAGCGCTGCTGTTCGGAACAGCTTCTTCCTCACGCAACGTCATACTCAGCGGGTCAACAAATACTGTTCTATAACCTAAATATTGCTGAGTGTATTTCAATAGATCAGATGCAGTATTGTAGTCATCTTGATACATTACCAAATAGTCTTTATTGGTGCTGGAATTATCCAGCAACGCTTTGAGGCGGTCTTTTTCTGCTTTTAAGCCATCGACTAATGTCACTGCAGAAACATTGCTTAAGTTAACAATATCGGCAGCCGTTAAACGTATGCGTTCAACAGAACCGATATCACAAGAGTTACGCTTGGCCGGGTCAAGTGTCAACGTCCCGTCTTCTACTCTCGCTAAGCCGCGCTGGTCTGTACTTGAACAGCCTGTTCTTTCAAGGTCAATCAGATCGTTTGCTGAATTATTTTGTTTTGGATAATACAGCGGTAAAAACAGATTATATTGTGATGCTTCCTGATAACTTGAAAGCACGCTGGATAAGCTCATACTCGCAACATCAATATTGTTTTCAACTTTTAAATCTGTAGTCGCTGACTCTGGCGGTAAAATACACGCATTTGCGCCGGTCAGCGCCAAGGCATTATTTTGAGCCCATACCGATGCCTTTTCTATAAGCACATTGTTACTGCTGCTGTAGTTGCACGCATTGCCGCTATTAAATGCTAAAACATTATAGTTCAATGATTTAGATCCATTTTCATCATACAACCAAGCCGTTGGCGCCTGATTTTCTACAATGGTATTACTGACAAAGCTTAAAATAGAGCTATCGCTTAATGGATGATTCGCAAAAGATGCTGTATGGATGATGGCAATGTTTGCACGGTTTTTTGCAATTGTATTTGTACTTAAGGTAACACTTGAATTTCCACACACATCAACCGTACTGGAACTATCTTTAACTAAGCCATTTTTTACAATACTGCTGCCAGACACAGTAATGGCAGCTTTAGTATTCAGCAAATTCGCTTCACAGTCCATGGCAAAAACACTGCCCTGTTTAGCATCATTCCCTTGCAATAGCGTCTGATTAACCGTAACCGTCTTTTCGCCTTTATCAGGAACCAGATATATTGCACCGCCGCTCTTATCCGACACAGACGAGGTAATTGCACTTGCATCTAGCGTTAAGGCGCCGCCAATAAAAAGCGCGCCGCCGTCATTTGCTGAATAGCCATTGGTTAATTCAACATTACTCAAAACTAATGTAGCTTCGCTTTCAACGGTATTAAAGAGACGCGTCTTGTTTTGACCATCAATTTTTGTTTTGAGCGCTCCTATTAATGGATAATCATTGGTCAATGGGCTTTTCTTTTCCCAATCGGCGGCCGTTTTACCCAAAATAAACACTTGCGAAGCCGGCTTAAGCTCTTGATTCAGCTTATATGTTCCTGCTTCCAGCTGAATATAGTCTTTTTGTCCAACTAGTGTATTGCCTGCCGTACAACCGCCAATGCCTTTATTTTTGGCTGCTGTTTCGATGGCTTCCCTTAAAGAACACTTACTTGGATTTTCACCATTTTCATCATCAAAAGTATTGACATAAATAATATCGCTCTGCGAAGCCATCAACGGCATTGCCGCTATCACCATAAGCGCTAGCAGACCTTTTTTATAATTTTTCATGGATACCTATCCCTATGATTTTTTATAGCGTCGCAATCCTGCTAAACCTAAAAGTGCAAATACACTCAAGAATCCAAATGAACCGCCAGATGTTTCAACTGTCTTACTTTCCATTGTATTTTCAGTTTCTTGAACCACGTTAATATTAATTTCCATATACGGTTTATTGCTTGTATTAAAACGTGTAGAAGAGGTGACTACCCGGATCGTAAACATATCCGCGCCGCGCCATGCACCATTAGGCGTATAAACCAAGTTGCCCTGCAGATCGATGGTCAATGAGCCCTTAGATGGCGTTTCACGCTGCACAATTTGAAGACATCCGTCTTTCCATGCTGCTCCAGTTGGATTTTTACCCAATAAGCGTTCGCATTCTTCCTTAGGCATTAAATCGCTGTCTCCAAGATAATCAGCAATCGAAATTTTAGCGACGTCCCCAACTAAAATATCCTGACCTGCTAAACTTGTAGCCGTAGGCACGACAATTTCTATGGCGCCACGGTCGCAAGCAGCCGGATCGGCATCACGGTTTACGCTCCGCTGATCAGATGCTTCACACGTAACAAAGGCATCCTTTCCATTTGATTTAAGCCCTTTATTGACGATCAATGAGTCTGCAATACTGTTATAAGACAATAAAATACGCGGGCGGAAATAGCCTGTAAAAGCTTTTTCGACCGTGCGGTAAGGGCAAAGCAATGCCGTTGTATCATCTTTTAAAGATGCGCATTCGCCTTCCACATTTGATCCAGCAAATAGCTGTGTTCCATTCCAAATACCATTTGGATAAGATACATTTCCAGTACCGCAAACCGGAGAAACTAAATTGTTCCACAGAACACTTTGATCGCCCGATTCAAAGCGGCAGTCACTCCCGCCTGTAATTACAGGATAAGGGTTGCCAATCAAAATACTATTGCTGATATATGCTTTGGCTTTCGGCGCATTCAAAATCAAGCCTGAACCATTGGCGACCATGGTTAAATTGTTCAAGCCCATTCCATCAGTGACATTTGCAACAGCACCTTTGTTGCTGAAAAAAGTACTGTTTGAAATTTTGTACATGCTTAAAGGAAATGACACCAATTTTTCATCGCTCAGCCCCTGAGCTGCATAAATATTGGCTGAAGCCGCAGCGGCGGTTTCGTTATCGCGGAAAACTGATCTTGAAATAAACACAGATGGCGCTTGCGTGTAAATGATTCCGCCTTCTGCGGCCTTATTTTTTTCAAAGAGGCTATTTAATATTTCTACTGTACTGGCATAAGCAGGGTAATCACTATTGACGCCTACATTATAAATTGCACCGCCCTGATCCGCCCAGCCGCCTGATAATTTAACGGTATTTAACTGCAGGCGTTCGTTATTATAGATTAAGCCGCCTTTATCAGCGCATTTTTGAACGCCGCATCCCGCCAAAGTCAGTTCTTTAAAGGTAATTAATGCGCTGGATTGATTGTTCGCATCATCAATGACAAAGATGTTTGATGCGCCAGTCATTTTTAGCGTCGCATTATTCATCCCTTCCGCCACTTCATCTGTGACATTGGTTGAGTAATCCGTACGGATGAGCAATGCAGTTTTGATATAAAGCGGGGACTTAACTTTATATTCTTTCTTTGCTTCCAGCAAAATATTTGTCGACGCGCCTGTGCCGCCGCACCCCATATAGCCTGCTTCTGGCCGGTCGTCTGCAGGAATATTTAAATACTCAATGGCTTCGCGAAGTGAACACTCGGTGTCATCCTTTACAACATCTTCAGTCGTCGTAATATTAATATCAGCACTGTAAGCATGTCCTGCAACACACAGCATACCTATGCCTATGCTCCGTTTGAGCATAACCTTCTCCTTGTATCTTTTTATTTCTTTTTTATTCTTTAGCCGCAAATTCCCTGCAGCATCGAATTATTTTGTGTACTTTGTCATAGCTTGAGTAATTACTCAAGATTTTTTACAGTTTATCGATATTCATCAATCAGCGCATAAATCTGCCGTAAAGCGGCATTGCTGAGCTTGGTTTTCTCCCCTTTCAGCAGCTGAATCAGCTGCTCTAAAGTCTGCAGCAAAATCGAGGCTTGATGCGGGCCGTGCAATAATAAATAGTCAACAATTTGCTGATCGATATGGATGCCTCTGCGCGAAAGCACAGATAAAACCAAAGCCTGCCTGTCCGCATACAAGCTGCCATTCGGCACTTTAACGCTGACCGCCTGAGTCAAGCGGGACTGCAAATCCGGGAGTTCCAATTTCAGTTCAATTGGCGCAAAACGGGATGAAAAGACTAGTTGCCCGCCGCCTTCATTATTGTAATTGATTAAATGAAAAACTGCTTTTTGCCAATGCGGCACGCCGCTGATCGCTTCAATATCATCTAAAGCGACCAAATCGTATTGATCGAGCGAGGTAATGGCTTCTGTTGGCGCATCCAATAGCTCTAATAAAGAAACTTTAATTGCCGATTTGCCAATTTCTAAATACGAATCACAAATTGCAGAAAGCAAATGGCTTTTACCGGTTCCCGCACCGCCATAGATATAAAAACGGTTCATTAAGCCCGCATGCAGCTGACGCACGCCATCAATGACATGTCCCCAGCCTGGCCCAGAAAAATCACTAATTCGGGCATCCAGCTGAGGTTCAATATCTAACTGCAATTGACGCATATATCTATACGGGCCTTATAAATCTTTATTTTCAGATACATCGATCTTACTCGATTTTTCAGGATCTTGCAGAGTTTTTGCTGCAGTTTCTTTTAACTCTATATCAACGTTGGCCTGCTCGGTTTCAATCAAAATTGAACCTGCATTTGCGGCATGCGCCACAACAGCATCTGAGCCATACAGCTGACTGCGCTCATAGTATTCACGCACATGGCGAAGCAGCACGACAATGATGGCGGCAACCGGCAATGCGATCAGCATGCCTAAAAATCCTGCCAGCTGCGCGCCCGCCAAAACGGCAAAAACCACAGCCACAGGTGAAAGTCCAATTTTATCGCCCAGCAGGAAGGGCTGCAAAATATAGCCTTCCACAGCCTGGCCAATCATAAATACAACCAGCACTAAAAACAGCTGCATCCAATCCAGTCCAAACTGGAACAGTGTTGCAATGACGGCAGCAATAATACCGACGGCAAAGCCAAGATAAGGAATAATGCTGGCAAGGCCTGCAATCATGCCAATAATCAGCCCGACTTCGATGCCGATGATCTGCAAGCCGACGGCATAAACCACGCCCAGTAAAAACATCACCAGAAATTGGCCTTTGACAAAAGCGCCCAATACACTGTGGCATTCACTCACAATTTTCAAGGTGCTTTTTTCATAAGGGCGAGGGATTAATCTGCGGAAGCTTTCAAGCATGCGCTCCCAATCCAGCAGAAAATAGAAAGCGATGATGGGAATAAGAACAACCGTACCGCCAATCTGGATAAAGTTCAGGCCTGATTGCGCAACCTTCAGCAGCACCGCCTGTATGCTGTCGGCGCTGTAATTGGTTTGAATGTAATCCATAATGGCTTTAGACATTTGTTCAGTGTCTATTTCCATCGGCATTAGATTAAAGGTGTGGGACAGCCAAGGCAAAAAGGTGTAATTCACCCAGTGAATACCTGCCGGAATGCTGGTCTTGGCATACATCAGCTGCTGCCAGACAAGCGGCACCAAGTACCACATCGCCCATGTCAGCACCAGCCCGATGCCGACAAATACAATGCTGATAGACAGCCAGCGCGGCAAACCGATGCCATGCAGCTTATTCACAAGCGGACTGAATAAATAGGCAACTAAAAAGGCAACAATAAAAGGAAGCACAACCGGCTTCAAAAGGTACAGTACCCAAAGGATCAGCACTATGCCTGCAATAATAAAAATGCGACGTAAGGTTTTATCAACCATAAAAATTCGCCCTTTTTTCAGTTTAATCGTTATAGAGATAAAAAATATTTCAGTAAAGATAGCATTTTAGCGCATAAATAACATATGTGTTTCGTATATTCAGGTATAATCGCCCCGCGAATGCGGAGACTTCATTATGAGCAACTCAACTTCTACCCCAAACACTGGTTTAAGCTATAAAGATGCAGGTGTCGATATTGAAGCGGGCGACGCGTTAGTCGATCGCATCAAATCTGTCGCGAAACGTACTGCACGCCCTGAAGTAATGGGCGGATTAGGCGGCTTCGGCGCTCTTTGTAAAATTCCTAAAGGTTATGAAGAACCTGTTCTCGTATCTGGCACAGACGGTGTTGGTACAAAATTACGTTTAGCATTGAACTTAAACCGTCATGACACGATTGGTCAAGATTTGGTTGCAATGTGTGTAAACGATCTTCTTGTCTGCGGTGCAGAGCCATTATTCTTCCTTGACTATTATGCGACTGGCCACTTAAACGTAGATGTTGCTGCAAATGTTGTCACTGGCATTGGCAAAGGCTGTGAGCTTTCAGGCTGTGCATTGGTTGGCGGTGAAACTGCTGAAATGCCAGGCATGTATGAAGGTGACGACTATGACCTTGCAGGTTTCTGCGTAGGTGTTGTGGAGCAAAGCAAAATTATTGACGGCACTAAGGTTAAAGCGGATGACGTTTTAATTGGTGTTGCATCAAGCGGCGCGCACTCTAATGGCTACTCTCTTCTTCGTAAAATTTTAGACGTTAAAAACGTTGACCTGACTCAAATTGTTGACGGCCGCCCACTTGCTGATACAGCAATGGAACCGACACGCATTTATGTCAAGCCAATTCTTGAGCTGCTTAAGCAAGTCGATGTTCACGCCATGGCGCACATCACTGGCGGCGGCTTGCCAGGCAACCTTCCGCGCGTTCTGCCGAATGGCGCTCAAGCTGTTGTCAATGAGTCTTCTTGGGAATGGCCAGAACTGTTCAAACTGCTTCAAAAAGAAGGCGGTGTTGAACAATTCGAAATGTACCGCACATTTAACTGCGGCGTAGGCATGGTGCTTGTTGTTGATGCAGCTGATGCGGATAAAACGATTGAAGTTTTGACTGCTCAAGGCGAAAAAGCTTGGAAAATGGGTAAAATCCAAGACAATGCAGCATCAGTAGAAGGCGCTGACGAAAAAATCCGTGTGATTTTTGCATAAGCACTTTTCATGACTAAAATTGCTGTTCTTGTTTCAGGCAGCGGAAGCAACCTGCAAGCCCTGATTGATGCCAATCTTTCAGGGAAAATTGTCGGAGTAATTTCCAATAAGCCTGAAGCTTATGCTTTAAAGCGCGCTCAAAATGCAGACATTCCAACTGCAGTGATTGAACACAAGCAATATCCAAACCGCGAAGCCTTTGATGATGTCATGCATCAGCAATTGCTGGAATGGGATGCTGATTTGGTGATTTTAGCTGGCTTCATGCGCATTTTAAGTGCGCAGTTTGTCAAAGCATGGGAAGGTAAAATGATTAACATCCACCCTTCCCTATTGCCAAATTATAAAGGCATACATACGCATCAACGCGTCCTGAATACCGGCGACACACTGCATGGCTGTACGGTGCATTATGTTACTGCAGAGCTGGATGCAGGCCAAGCGCTTGCGCAAGGCGTGCTGAAAGTGAATGGACATGATAATGCACATACCTTGGCAAATCGTGTTCATGTGCTTGAGCATGTGATTTATCCGCAAGTCGCTGAATGGATATGCAACGGCACGATCCAGCATACTGAACACGGTGTACTGTACCGTGGTCAGGCTATGAAAGAACCTGTACAATTCTGCAAGCTCTAAGCAATTATAAAATTTAATAATGAACGCATCTTCGGATGCGTTTTTTGTTTTTGCACCTGAATCGACTCAGCATATGCTTAAAAAATAAATGAAAAAAATACGTTGTTTAAAATATTAAAAATTTATGATGAATATGTTTTTTTTCGTTAATTGAATCGTTTCCACATCATTAAAAATATAAGCTGATAAAACTTTAGAAATTATGACATCCCTTTAAATGCGGAGAAAATCACATGTTAAAAACCATCAAAATCACCACTTGTGCATGTATAACATTAGCGATGGTTGGTTGTGCTACGACACAAAATCCAGCCACTGACCGTAATTTAGATAAGCTACAAAACAAAAACTGGGTTGCAAGTGAAATTCAAGGCGTGAAGCTTGAAGCTGATCCTGCTAATTCAAATGTACCGAGTATTTCTTTCGACAATACCCGTGTCAGCGGATCGGATGGCTGTAATCGATTCATGGGTGGATATGCTGTACAAAACACTAAAATCCAATTTTCCAACCTTGCATCAACACAAAAAGCCTGTTTGACCGCAACAAACATTCCTCAAAGCTTTAATCAAGCATTGAACCAAGTCACTCATTATGATGCTTCTAAAGATGAGCTGAAATTTTTAGATACCAATAACAATGTTATTTTGAAATTTGAAAATGCGAAGTAATTGTTAAATTTAACGACCTACTTTATAAAAAAGCACTCCATGGAGTGCTTTTTTAACATAACGATTTTTAAAAACTTAAGATTGAACATTATTAAGTTT
This sequence comes from Acinetobacter sp. CWB-B33, assembly GCF_039655955.1. Lineage (NCBI taxonomy): Bacteria > Pseudomonadati > Pseudomonadota > Gammaproteobacteria > Moraxellales > Moraxellaceae > Acinetobacter > Acinetobacter sp. CWB-B33. Next base: position 491,524 of record NZ_JAGFEU010000002.1, on the reverse strand, counting down.
GATTAAGTCTTTGATCAACTTCACAGTTTCTGCTGGCTGTTCCAATGGGAACATATGACTACCCTGAGCAACAGTGTACGGTATGCCAAATTTCTTTTTCACCATTTGCGGAAAGCCATGCCCAATAAATGGACCATTTTCCGCCGCCACATAATACGCAGGCACCGCAGGTTTAGGCTGCGGAAGCCACCACAAAGAAGGGTTGGTTCTAAAGATCTTGACTTCATCCATTTTAGAAATCGTCAGCTCTACCCCGCCGCGCACTCGATCATCCATTAATGCATGATCAATATACGCTTGGAAACAGTCCGCATCAAAATACTGATAAAAACCTTTTGCACGCAGCAATTCTGCCGCCTGTTCACGGCTTTCCCAATGGTCACGGCGCCGCAATGACAAAGATGCTGGAGACATCTGATCCACTGCTTTCAGTTTAAGCGTCTTCGCAATATGCAATGCCAAAGACTCTTTCCCCATAATCAACGGCGGGTCCAGCATAATCACCTGCTCAAACAATTCAGGACGCGCTAAAGCCGCCTGAAAACTCAGCACTGCGCCTAGCGAATGCCCAAGGCCGATGACTTTTCTGCCATTGGCTTGCCGCACAATGCTGTCAATCACCTGCTGCGTCAGGCTGGCCCAGTGATTATCAATCGGATAGCGCTTGTCTGGCCCGAGCAAAGGCACATAAATAACATCGTATTCATCGCTCAGCAGATCAAACAGCTTTTGATAAACTTTTGATGGCACGCCATTGGCGTGCGCAAAGTGAATTAATCGTTTCATTGCAATTTTGTTTGACTTTCAGACTGAACTTGCTGTGAAAGTGATGAAGCAAAACCTTGACCGATTGAAGACCCCATACGGCCAAGAACAGAATCAAATGGGCTGTATTCAATTGTGTAGTTCACTGCTTTATCAGTTTTCAGTTCACGCTTTAAGGTATTTAAACTGCCGACACGGTCTGCAATACCCAGTTTAACCGCTTGCTCGCCAGTCCAGAACAAACCGGAGAAAATCGCCGGATCATTGGATTTCAGCTTTTTGCCGCGGCCTTGTTTTACAGCATTGATAAAATGATCATGCACATTATCCAGTACGCCCTGAACATGCGCTTTTTGCACAGGATCTACTGGCTGCGTCATGGATAAAATCGCTTTGTTTTCCCCCGACGTCATGGTGCGGTCTTCAACGCCTAATTTTTGCATTAAGCCATTCACACCGTAATTCGGCATGATCACGCCAATTGAACCCACTAAGCTTGATGGATTGACAATGATTTCATCTGCTGCAGATGCAATATAATATGCACCCGAAGCGCCTGTATCACCAATCACTGCATAGATTTTTTTATCCGTATGCTGTTTTTTCAGATACTGAATTTCTTGCCAGATTTCATCTGACTGAACAGGCGAACCGCCTGGTGAATTAATATTCAGCACTACTGCTTTGCTTTGCTTATTTTCAAATGCTTTTTTCAAAGAACGGATGGTATTGGTGCTGTTGACGCTTTGCTTATCTGCAGCAATTGTCCCCACTATATCGACCACAGCAATGTGCGAGCCAATTGATCCTACATCATCTGTCGATGCTGTACTGCAGCTTTTCCCTAAAGCAACCAAGATAAATAAAATGTAGGCAAAAGTTAAAAACTTAAAGAAAATTCCCCAGCGGCGGGCGCGGCGCTGCTCTACAACCGAGGCTAAAACCACTTTTTCAAGCAGTTTCCATTCATTGCCGGTTGGCTGCTGGTTGCCTATTGGCAGTTGACTATTCTGTTGCGTATTTTGTGTTTCGTTTTCAGGTTTTGGTGGCCAATCGGACATAAAAAATCCAATAAAACAGTTAAGAAGTACCTCATTATATACACTGAAAGTACCTAAACTGTCTAAACATAGTATTTTATCCTATAATAAATTCACTATTTTCTTTTTGCATTATTGATTACACGCAATGACCGAACAGAATCCGCAGAATACAACGTATCGACTATTGAAATTTATCAGCCGTCAACCTATTCAATTTTCTCGTTTTATTGCAAAAGCGCTTGCAGGTTTAGTCAATGCTTTAAACATTTCAAAAACATCAGAAACCATTCGATTGAATCTGCAGTTGGCATTGCCAGAACTCAGTGAGCAGCAGCGTGAACAAATTACGGCTCAGGCCATCCGCAATGAATTACTTTCCTATTTTGAGTTTTTCAGCATTTGGGGATCCAGCAATCAAAAAAATCTTTCCCGTATTCACCAGGTTTACGGTGAACAGTATTTTCATGACGCTTTGGCTGAAAATAAAGGCCTGGTCTTGATTGTGCCTCACTTTGGCACTTGGGAAATCATGAATGCATGGTTTGCCCAGTACACTCAAATGACCATCATGTATAAGCCTGTAAAAAATCCAACCGCTGATGCCTTTGTCCGCGATGCGCGCAGCCGCGAGCAGGCCCATTTAGTGCCAACGGATGAATCAGGTGTTCGGCAGATTTTTAAGGCGCTCAAGCAAGGCGGCACTACGGTTATTTTGCCAGACCATACGCCAAATGCTGGCGGTGAAATGATTCCTTATTTTGGCTTGCCCTTAGCCACCAGCAACTTAAGCGCCAAACTGATTCAGAAAACCAAAGCCAAAGCGCTTTTTCTATATGCCCTGCGCAACGCAAATGATGGCTTTGACATGTATATCGAACCCATCGATGAAGCCATCTATCAAGGTACAGCGAACGATGGCTCAAGGGTTATTTTTACAGCTTTAGAGGACTTAATCCGAAAGTATCCAGAACATTATCACTGGAGCTATAAACGCTTTAAAGCCAGTCCTGCCACGGATTCCATTTACCATCTGCCCATGCATGAGGCTGTAGCCCTGGCGCAAAAAATCCGAAATGAAACAGCGGCAGAAAAAAACATGGCGGCTGCAGATTTCACAGGAAACACTTCTGCCCCAGCGGCCAACTAATCCCTGCGCAGCCACTTCCATTGATCCCTTGCAAAATGAAGATGAATTTTTCCATCCTGCTGCAGAAATTGAATGTTTCCCTGCTGGCTCGTCGTCAGCAGCGGAATATTCAGCTGCGACAGCCGCGCTTGCGTTAATGCGCTTGGATGCCCATAACGGTTAAATTTTCCTGCTGATGCAATGGCTAATTTCGGCTGCAGCGCTTTTAAAAACCCATAAGCTGAACTGTTGCGGCTGCCATGATGGCCTAAGATCAACACATCTGCTTTTAAATTTGGATACTGCTGCATCAGCTGAAATTCCGTTTCCCAGCCCGCATCCCCCATCAATAAAAAGCTCCGGTACGGCGCAGCATTCTTCAGCTGCACATACAGCACACAAGAGTTTTCATTTTTACTCCGCCCGGCCATGCCCAGCTGAGGCTTTACTGGCGAAAGCACCTCTATGCTGAGCTGATCATTCCACTGCCAGCGCTGTCCTTGATAGCAGTAATCAAATGAGGTTTGAGCCGGCATCTCTGGACGCTCACTGGACGTCAGCTGATGGATCGGCAAATCATGCTGAATTGAAAAGTAGCCGCCGCTATGATCCTGATCCAGATGGGTCAATACCAGCTGATCCAATTCACTGACTGCATTCACTGAAAGAAATGGCAAAATAATTTGCTTGCCGATACTGAATTTTTCCTCATCAGGATTGCCTCCCATATCGACCATCATCGTATGATGCTGATCTCTGATAAAAATCGCCTGCCCTTGCCCGACATCTAAAACATTCAGCTCGAAAGGATGCGGCATCAGACTTTTCAATACCAAAGCCAGCAGGCCTAAAACTGCCCAGCTCTTTGGCAAAACCCCTCTGGGCAGAAACAGAATCAGCAGGCTCAGCGCCAAAAGCCAGACCATATTTCCGCTCATAGCCACTGGCATCAGCGCTGGCTGAAATAAAGCGTCCAGCCCGTCTAAAAAAGCCAGCAGCACGGCCAGGCATTGATCGTTCAGCAAAAACAGCAGCGACGCCATGCGCTCGGAAATATAATAGCTCAGCGCCGCCGCGATATCTAAAGGCACAACGATCAATCCAAGCCAAGGAATCGCCGCGATATTGCTGAGCGGAGTAATCCATGAAACCTGCTTAAAAAATAGAACCATCAGCGGGACTAATGCTAGAAAGATTTTCCATTGCGATTCGGCCAATAACCGCAATGATAAAATTGCCCTCGCCCTCCAGCCGGTTTGCCGCTGAAGCTGGGACTGCTGTTGCTGCAGCGTCTGATAAATGCGCAATAAGATAAAGCATGCGCCATAGGACAGCCAAAACGCTGCAGATAAAATGCTGAATGGATCCATCAGCAATAGCAAAGAACTACTCAGCAGCGGTAATTTCAGCGGCTGTATTTTTTGCTTCAGCAGCAAAAGCATGCTGCCTAAACAGCACATCATGAGTGTCCGCACTGCTAGAATTTCAAACCCGGCAAACAGACAATACATAAAGACGCAGCTTAAAAATGGTAAAATCAGCAGATGCTGTCTGGGCATCATTAAATACAGCTGCGGCCTATAGCGCGCAATTAGGCGCTGCAGCAGCCAGCTGACCATCATGGCAAAAATCACCACATGCGGGCCTGAAATCGCCAGCAAGTGACTCATGCCAAAACGCTGAAACTGCATTTTTGTTTCTTTGCTGAGCAGGCTTTCATCGCCGGTAAGTAAAGCCAGCATCAAGCCTTTATGCCCCAAAGGCTGATGCTGAATGAATCCCCTGAAATTCAAGCGCTGCTGTTCTATCCAGAGCGGAAATTGATAAACCCAGCGCTGATGCTGTCTAATATGGCCTGCATAACCCAGGGCATACATCTGCTGCTCGGTCAGGGGCTCAATCTGTTTAACGCGGAATCCTGAAGCAATATTTTGCTGCAGATACCATTTTTCCTGATCAAATGCCCCCGCGCTGGCATAACTCTGCGCTGGCCTCAGCTCACCGCGCAATCGGTAATAATGTCCTAATTGCAGCTCCTGCTGCGCTGAATGCAGATTCGCCAATGGAATATAGGCCAAATATTGCAGCGGCAGCTTAGCGTTTACTGAGCCATTCGAGTGCAGCACAGAAACTTTTTGCTGGACGCTTCGATCACTCAGCTCGTTTAAACGTTCTATATAAACAAGCAACTCTCTGGATTCCGGCTCATGCTCCACTTGCATAAGGCGCTGATCTAATTGGCTATTGGCATAGCCAAATCCTAAGTATGCAGCCAGCAGTACACTCAGGCTGATATTCAAAATTTTGAGTAATAGGCTTTGAATCTGAATGAACGAATGCATCATGCGCTGCACGATCAGCCAGATAGCGGCAGCGCTGACCGCAGTCCAAAAACTCACCTGAGGACTGAGCCACATTGCGCCCATACAGGAAACGCCCAAAATCCAGCCCAGGCAAAACCATTGCAGCATTTTTTATTCTATTTTTTGCTTTATTGCGCGCAATAATAAAGCCCGCCGAGGCGGGCTTCAATCTATAGCGTAAAGTTCAAATGAATTAGGCTTTTTCAACCCACAGGCCATCTTGCATATGCAGAACAGCATCTGCCGACTGCGCTAAGTATTCATCATGGGTGACAATCAGCATCGCCATGTTGAATTCTTTACGCAGCTCGGTCAGCAGCTCAAAAATTTTCACCGCTGTTTTGCGGTCTAAATTGCCTGTAGGCTCATCCGCCATCATTAACTTCGGCTTTGTCACCAATGCGCGGGCTAAAGCCACGCGCTGGCGCTCGCCGCCGGAAAGCTCCCCTGGCTTATGCGTTAAACGGTGAGATAAGCCTACGCGTTCAAGCAAATATTCGGCCTGCTTTTTCACGTCTTTATACGCCGCGCCTTTGCGCAGCATCAGCGGCATGGCCACATTTTCCAGCGCGCTGAATTCTGGCAACAAATGGTGAAATTGATACACAAAGCCGAGATGTTCATTACGAATATAGCCGCGTTCTGCTTCACCCAAAGTATCAAAACGCTGACCATTAATCAGCACTTGACCTGAAGTCGGTAAATCTAAACCGCCCAATACGTGCAACAAGGTGCTTTTGCCTGAGCCGCTGGAACCGACGATCGAGACAAACTCGCCCGCCTTGACTTGCAGTGATAAACCGCGGATCACATCAACAGAAGATTTGCCATCGGTAAAGGATTTAGTAATATTTTGCGCATCTAAAATTACATTACTCATAACGCAATGCCTCCGCTGGCTGAATTTTCGCTGCGCGGAAAGCAGGATAAATCGTTGCAATAAAACTTAAGCCGAGTGACAAGGTCACAATAATCAGCACATCCTGCCAGCGCAAATAAGAGGGCAAATAGTTAATAAAATAAGCATCAAACATATTCAAGCCTAGGCTCGTGTTGAGCCAGCCCACCACGCTGCTGATGCTGGATGCGGCGATAATGCCTAAGATAGCGCCAGAGACCGTGCCAATCACGCCAATCACGGTACCCTGCACCATAAAGATTCGGGTAATGGTTGCAGGCGATGCGCCCAATGTCCGTAAAATTGCAATATCCGATTTTTTATCAGTCACCACCATCACCAGCGAAGATACAATATTAAATGCCGCCACCAAAACAATCAGGAACAGCAATAGGCTGACCATCGCTTTTTCCATCTGAATCGCACTGAACAGATTGCCGTGCGTATAAGTCCAGTCGGATGCATAAAAATTGGCGGGCAAGTCGCGGACAATTTCCTGAGACACCTGCGGCGCTGCAAAAATATCATCCAGCTTCATGCGGATGCCTTGCGCGCCATCCGGCAGGCGAAGCAAAGTCGAAGCATCATTCAGGGCAATATAACCCATCATTGAATCGACTTCAGCGCCAATACTAAAAATGCCGACAATTTTAAAGCGCTTAAAGCGCGGCACAACACCCGCAGGTGACGGTGTCGCTTCCGGTAAAACCAAAGTGATGCTGTCATTCAAGCCTAGGCCTAATGCATCTGTCAATTGCTTGCCCAGCACAATGCCGAATTCGCCTTTTTTCAGATTATCAATACTGCCTTCAACCATATGGTCTTGAATAATCGAAACCTTTTTTTCGTACTCCGGTTCTATCCCCGTGACCATTACCCCAGAGACCTGGCCTTGCGCTGTCAGCATGCCCTGAAGCTGCGTAAACGGCGCTACGCCTTGCACATGCTCATGATGCTCAATTTTCTTTGCAAGTTCCGGCCAATTTGTTAAAATTTGTGTTGAAGAAACAGTGGCTTGAGGTATCATTCCCAAGACGCGGTTTTTCAGTTCTCGGTCAAAACCATTCATCACGGATAACACGGTAATGAGTACAGCTACACCTAGGGTAAGGCCGATCATCGAAACCAGAGCAATAAAAGAAATAAAGTGGTTACTGCGCCGTGCGCGAGTGTATCTCAACCCTATATACAGCGAGATTGGTTTAAACATAACCATCTAGTCCGAGGTAATAATTATGGAAAATTTACAGCATCAAAGCGGAAACACGGAACGCCGCGTTATGTCACGCATCGATGCTGCCTTGAGGATCAATTATCAGATCATTTCTGATGATGTAGCGCTGAATGATCCTTACGATCCTAATTTTGTCTTGCCGCGCTATTTTCTACTACTTGCAGAATTAGATCAATTTGATCACGCGCTTAACTACGAATTAGAACAATTAGCTGAGAAAGATCAACAAATTGCTCGAATATTATCCTTATTTAATCAAAAGTTAAACCTGATTACGGGATCTTTGTATGATGCAATTGTACAAAGCATGTTACCTATTCCAGAACATGTGAATTTTTCAGAGACCGGCTTAAGCTTTTTCAGTGAGCATCCCATACAAGAAGGCACTTACCTGCACCTCACGCTCAGCCATCCCGAAAATTTCTTTCATATCGCCGCGACTGCGCAAGTGGTTTACAGCCGCCATGAAGAAAATGGTAAGTACCGCACAGGGGCTTATTTTATTACCCTGCATCCGCAAGACCGCGTCAAGCTCTCAGAATGCGTCTCTTTAACCCAGCATAAGGACTGAAGCTTTATTCAGCCTTAATTTTTTGGGCGAGTGCTCTGCTCGCCTTAAAATCCTGATAAAAATATACAAACAGGCCCGTCAGCAGCACAGCGGCTCCCACAAACACCATCATGGTGATTTTTTCATCATTCAGCAGCGCGCCAACCAGCATCGCAATCATCGGCGTCAGGACTGTGGTTAAAGACAGTGTGGTCGCCTGAACATTTTTCACCAATTTAAAATAGCAGAACATCGCCACCAGCGACGCCATGACTACCGCATACGCCAATCCAAACAGCGATCTGGCGCCCGGCATTGCTGTTGGCGCATAAGACCAGATAAACGGCAGCAGGCATAGTGCAAATAGCGCAGATACCAGTATTGAACCAGTCGCCTGCGCCATCGGCTCAAGCGGCGCATTCACCTTTTTCACCCAAAAAATTGAAGCGCAATAAATGAATACGCTCAGCAGCATCAACGCAATGCCGATGGGCTGTACATGATGCTCACTGCCGCCAATGCAAATAATCCCCAGCCCGCCAACAGCAATTAGCATACCCAGCCATTGCATGCGCCGGAGGCGGATTTTGAACACAAAAAAACCGATCAATCCGGTAATAATCGGCGCAAGGCCGAACATTAAAGCAATAATGCCTGAACTGAGATAGGCCGTCGCCAAATAGGTGAAAATTTGCGAGCCGATGAAACTGCATGCGCCCGCCACATAGCTGTGAATTGACAGCGCATTCAAAGGCAGTCTCGTGTGCAGGATCAGCATCAGCATTGCGGCTAAAGGCAGAGCAATAAAAAAGCGCAATGCGAGGGCCCATAAGCTGTGCAGATCAGCCACACTCCAAACAATAGCGAGTGGCGTCGTAGACCAGATAAAGACCAGCAAGGCATAAGTCGACATTAAGTTGAGTTTTGAGGGCATGATGGCCTTGTTTGTTCCTTAATGTTGAGCTGTTTTACGCTTTTGCTTCTGAATGGTTTGATCGAGACTACTTGAAAATTCACGCTTATCCCGCTCTGAAATAGGCGGCGGCCCGCCCGTTTGAACTCCTGCGCCGCGCAGGCTGTCCATAAAATCGCGCAAATGCAGGCGCGCTTTAACATTGGCAGTGGTATACACCTCACCGCGCGGATGAATTGCAATACCGCCCTTTTCAATCACTTGCGCCGCCAGCGGAATATCTTGCGTCATGACGATGTCATGCTCTTTCATCCGGTTGATAATTTCTTGATCGGCCGCATCTGCACCGCTCATGACCTGAATTGAGTTGATGCGCACAGATGGCGTAATGCCGACATTTTGGTTCGCGACAAAGGTCACTTCAAGCTGATAACGGTCCGAAGCACGAATAATTACTTCACGCAAAATTTTAGGCAACGCATCCGCATCGACCCAAAGTTTAAATGGCAGCACAATCATTTCCAGTGCAAAAGTATGAACTTCATTTTAACAAATCTACGTGACAGAAATACGTGAAATTGCTCTATTTTGTGTACAGTTTTCTCAAAAATTGAGAAAGCTCAATGCATCAGCTGCGTATTCTTATTTTAATGGACACTCAGTCCCACACATAAATGAACAAAAATTCCTATCGAACTTAGGCACTTTAATTAGGTTCTATCAAAGCGAATTCGTATAATCGCGATTATGTTAAATGTAACTAAAATCAGTTACTTTCTTGAGATGGTGGAGCAGAGTTCCATGTGCCTAATAAGCGCCAAATTGCACTATCTATTTCTTGCCATCTATCCCAATTACTCAAGTTCATTTCCCATTGAACCCAGATACCGCCATATTTATTGGGCTCATAACTTTCTCCTCGAATTTGAATAAATCGATTATCTGCCGTATTTTCTAAAGCAATTACATCTAATAAAATACCTGTAACATCATATTTTTTGGATTTTCCATAACAACCATAGAAATTATCAGCTACTTTTTTTTTGTAACAGGTCAAACCATATTTTTCAAATTTTGAATTTTCTTTAAAAAATTCTTTTCGTTGTAAAAATGTCTTATAGGTATCTAAATTTTGCTTTCGCATATCCATGGTAAGACCTTCAATCCGAACTCTCACTTGATCATCATGATCAGGTAAATAACCATCTTTTGCTTGAAAATCTAAATTACTTAATTTTAAATCAAACTGTAATTGTCGATTCGAATCAGGCATCGGCAAACTATCTGCTTCTTCTTGCGTAATTACTGGAAATTTTTCAGGAACATAATTTATGGGAAATTGCCCTAAATAATGTTCTCGAGCGGGTCTATAAAACTCATAATCAAATTGATCTGGTATATGTTTTCGGCGTGGTCCAAGTTTAGCTTTTACAATAAGTTGTGGATTTTGTTTCCATGTCACTATTTCCCCCTCTTGAGGAATATATGGTTTTTCTTTAGGTGTACATCCTATAAGAAAAACAAAACATAAAGAGACCACTATTCTTTGTTGCATTATTTTTTCTCTTTAATAGAGTTTATTTTTAAAATTTGAATCAGTTTAATTTCTCTAAAATCAACATAATACAGCTTATGCGAAATTCTTAAATTTATTAAATATTTTTCAATCACTTATCATGTAACGAAAAGCCCAAACCTGCCAATCTTGACTTTTTTGATGATTTTTCATGTTCCACGACTTGATGCAATCTCATTGAACGCTAAAGCAGAAAAATGTCCAGATGAAATAAGTATAGATGTCCGAGCCGTTATTGATTTTGCACATCAGCATCTTGAGCATTCACTTCTATGCAGCCGTTTTGACATGGTCTAGACTGAAAATAACGGCTGAATACGGAATATTTAGCGCCCAAGACTTGAAAATTTCAAATAACCCTCGATTTAATACATAAATACAACCCAACATCAATCGTGCTTATGAAAAATCAGAACAGACCAGAAATGATCACTATTGAAGATCAGAACTTCGGTAGCCACATTGAACACTGGAATTTATTAACAGAACAACCGTGTACCGATGTTCCTCAATGGCTCGGTCAAGCTCTGGATGCTCCAGTGATGCCAATGGGCTTATGCGCTGCAGAATGCGATATGGACACTGGCACCTGGCTGATTCAGGGCCCCAGTAAAGCGTCAGTGCAGCTGACTCAAGTGATTGAAGTTGAAAACAACAAACCCAAAGCGGTAAAAACTGCATTTCCGTGCTTCGACAGCCCATATAAATTCAAGGCCAGCATTGACCGGATTATTACCTGCAAGTCCAATATTCAAGCCGTACTGTGCTTAAATTTAGGCGCCGACACTTCGGTATATGCCTTTGACAGCCTGTACAGCGTTAACCACAGCCAATACGAAAAGGGTCAGGACTATTTGGTGCAGCTGAATGGCTGGGCCTATGAGTTAGAAGCCGTTGCCGAACATGAGCAGTTAGTTGTCGATGACCCGGCCTCAATCAAACACCACCGCGCTTTAAACGATATTTTAGCCGCCAATAATGGTGTGGCGCCTGCGAACCTGCAGGAACAGATTGAAGCTTGGGAACCTCAGTCTGAAGATGATAAAGCCCCTGTCACTGTCGATTTTTCGAAAATGGTGGCTTACCTGTACGGCGAAAACATGGGCCAGGAAGATGAAGCCTGGTTCCAAGGCAATGTTGTCGGCAAGTCATCCATGCAGTTTATGGATCAGGACTATACGCTTTACGATGTCACTTTAATTCACGAAGAAAACCAGCCCGCCGTGCTGATCCGCATTGCCACAAAAGACCCAGCTTACAAAGATTATGAGGTTGGCCAGTTCATTCGCGGCAACATTTGGATTCAGGCAAATATCTACACAAAATCTGCTTAATTTAAATTCAAAAAGCCTCTTTCTGTACAAATCAGACTTGGGCTTTTTTTATTTTAGCTGATAGCCAATTTCATTACATAATTGATAATCAGCCAAAATTTTATCCACAATTAATAATCAAAAGTCAGCATTTTAAATTCAAACTTAAATGCACTTATCCACATTTATAAATTCAAAATTAATCCTTTTGCATGATTATTTAATATTCAATTATGAAAATTTTAAATCCTTAATTAAATTTTATCTGACTGAAAATATGTAATTTTTTATGCTTCTCACCCATCTTTTAAAATAAATCAAGCGGTTTAGCAATTTTAATCAAGATAGTACTTTATTTAATCAAAATTTTATGGTAAAAATAAAAATTAGAAATAGGATTTAACGATAAATAGATCGGACAATAAATATCTATGAAAATCGTGCAAGAAGAAAACATACAGCAAGCCGGACACAGCCTGATTTCTCGATATCATGTCGAGCCTATGGCCTGCCTATTTTTTGTTTTAGGCATGATGATCTGTGCATATTTACTCCACGCTTTTATCCTTTAATTCAGCAGATACAAAAAAGCCCATCTTTCGATGGGCTTTTTTTCTTCAAGGATTATGCATTGCGTTTCGCAAAGCCATCCATGAAATTCACCAGCGCCTGCACACCTTCTAAAGGCACTGCATTGTAAATACTTGCACGCATGCCGCCAACAGAACGGTGTCCCGCAAGGTTCAGCAAATGATTTTCTTCCGCTTCTTGCAAGAATTGCTTCTCAAGCTCAGGATTTGCTAACGTAAATGGCACGTTCATGATTGAGCGGTTAGCTTTTGCAATCGGGTTCGCATAAAAATCGCTTGAATCGATATAGCCATATAGCAATTCGGCTTTTGCCAAATTCGCTTTATAAATGGCGTCTACACCGCCCTGTTCAAGCAGCCATTCAAAGACCAAACCAGACAGGTACCATGCATATGTAGACGGTGTGTTCACCATCGAATCATTTTTGGCTTGCGCAGCGTATTTTAAGATGCTTGGAATTTCAGGTTTTGCCTGATCCAATAGATCGTCACGAACGATTACAATTGTTAAACCTGCAGGGCCGATATTTTTTTGCGCGCCCGCATAGATCAAGCCGAATTTAGACACATCTAAAGGCGCAGATAAAATGCTTGATGAGAAGTCTGCAACCAAAGGCTTATCTGTTTCCGGGATATTTGCAAACTGAATACCGCCAATGGTTTCATTATCTGCATAATGCACATAAGCGGCATCGTCAGATAAGTTCCACGTGCTTTGATCAGAAATCGCCATTTTTCCATCTACGGTTGTGCCCGCTTCAATGACATTAATGTCGCCATAGCGCTGCGCTTCCTTGGTCGCTTTTTCAGACCAAATACCGGTATGGATATAATCCGCTTTGCTGTTTTTGCCCAGCAAATTGAGCGGAATTGCAGAGAATTGCAAAGATGCGCCGCCTTGCAGAAACAGCACTTTATAATTCTCAGGAATGTTCATGAGTTTGCGTAAATCCGCCTCTGCCTTTTCTGCAACTGCAACATAATCTTTGCTGCGGTGGCTCATTTCCATAATGGAAAGACCTTTGCCATGCCAATCCAGCATTTCAGCTTGGGCTTTTTCTAAAACGGCAGTAGGTAATGCAGCAGGACCAGCACAGAAGTTGTACGCGCGCATGATTTTTCCTTTCAGAGTGAGACACAATAAAATGATGGCATTTAACCACAGATAGACGGTGCTTGCAGTAATTTATCCTGAAAATATTTCAATGCTGTCGGACATTTAAAGCTAAATCTTCAATAAAGATCTGATCTTTTTGCAGGTTTGATAATTTCAATAAAGGGCTCACCTGCCAGCAAATAGCTGACGATTCTTAAAATTAACGCGGGAATTACCACAATGGCGTGAATCAGCATGGCTACGCTTAAATAAAAAGCAAACTCAACCCAGCGCAGCCAAGGCATAAAAACGGATTTTTTGCTTTCTAGCTTTTGCTGCTTTAACTGAGATAAAGGCGCATCACCATTTGCATCAATCCATTGCCGTGTTTTTAAATCATAGGTATTTGAGCTCATCAGCCCGCGGCCATAAGCGTGCACAATCCGTTTCGGCTTTAAGAAAAAGCCTGTAGACAGCGCAATCAAATTCATCACGCCTAAAATTGGATGGCGGAACATTGAGCCTGTGCCCAGCTCCCAAGCGCTGACCTCGCCTTCGCCAATCCGCCCAACCGTATAGCCCGTCAAAATATGGTGCATATCGTGATATTTTAAATATTTATGGCGCACGCCAATATTGGGCATTGGCACAATTAAACAGCCTGTATATACACCTACCGTCAAAGGCTCACGGTCACCCACAATTGGGCCAAAGCCATTTTTTTGATAAAACAGCGCAATCGCTTCATTTAAGGTATATGAATCTGAAAAATTATTTGGCGCTTTGACTTGTAAATCCATCTTATATTTATTAAACATGATGATGTGAATATAATATAGCCGATTATTCTGATTTATTACATCCTGATAACAATTTCAAAAAAATGAACAGCTGTATAAGAAGCATATCGCTGAACGGTTGCTTTATACTGGGTTTGACGATACGGAGAATCTATTTGATGTTACAGCATTCATCAAGTTTATGCAGATCTGAACAACAACAAAATCAAGCGAACAATATAACCAGCGCTATAGTGAAAAGTTCAATTTTTACGGTTTCATTACTGTTCAGTTCGCTTTGCCTTGCCCAAAGCATCAGCTTTCAACAGGCTGAGCAAAACGTACTGCAAGACTCTTACAGCACCAAAGCCAATCAGGCATTGCAGCAGGCATCACAGCTGGAAGCAGAGGCAGTCAAAGGCCTTGGGCTGCCGCGGGTCGATTTAAACGTGCGCGCTTATGCCTTTCATAATGAATTGGATATCCCATTAGGGGCCATCAAAAACAATTTAGAGCAGTCGCTGTCAAATGGCGTCAACAGCAAAATTGATGAATGGCAAAATTCTAACCCGAATCTCGGCGGTTTAGCCGACCCGCTGAAAGAAGGTTTAAACCAAACCATCCATGATGGTGTCGGCTTAATTCCAGATGAATATCAAGTGGCATTAAATGATCAGGTGATCCGCCCAACCGTATCCATTATGATGCCTTTATATACAGGCGGGCTGACTTCCAGCGCTAAAGAAGTCGCTAATATTAAAGCCCAGCGCAGTCTGCTCAACACCAAACAGCAGCAGGATGTGCAGCGCTTTGAACTCATACAGGCTTATTTTAATGCGCAATTGCAAAAACAGCTGCAGGCCAGCAGTCAATTTAATTTGCAGTCCATGCAAAAACATTACAGCAATGCGCTCAAGCTGGAACAGCAAGGCTTTATCAGCAAAGGCCAGCGCATGCAGTTTGAAGTCGCGCGTAATAATGCCGAACGCGCCCATCAAAATACGCAAGCCGGCTATAAAGCCAGTTTATTTCAGCTGAATAACTTACTGCAAAGCAGCCAAATTACTGACCTGAGCACTCCGCTGTTTGTCAATTCGACACAAAACTTGGCTTTAAACAGCCTATTGAAAAGTTTTCCTGAACAGTCTTCACTCATTCAGAAAATGCAGATGGATACGCGGCTGGCCAAAGCCAATGTCAAAGTGCAAAACGCCGCTAAAAAGCCCAGTGTCTTTGCTTTTGGCGAATATAGCCTGGACGATAAGCAAAACTGGATTGTCGGTGTGGCAGCCCGCTACAACTTATTCTCAGGCATCGATAAAAACAAAAATGTGCAGGCAGCCGAGTTGCAGCGTTATGCTTCAGAGCTAATCACTGAGCGCGCCAAGCAAGAAATTGAGAACATTATTTATAAATCTTATAGCGAAGTGGTCACTGCACAGCAAAGTGACCAATTGCTGCAGCAAAACGTAAAAGCCGCCCAAGAAAATTTACGCATTCAGGAATTGTCTTTTAGAGAAGATATGGGTACGGCAACACAAGTGATTGATGCGCAGAATATACTCAGCGGTTTGAAAACAGAAACAGCGCTAAATGCTTATAAATATGTCATGTCACTGGCAGCTTTACTGCAAAGCCACGGTTCGATTGAACAGTTCCAGGGCTATATCAATCAGCCCAATACACGCTATGTCCGCTAATTTCAGATGGGGAATCCTATGAATCAAGATCAAAACTCACCTGAATCTGAAGAGAAGCCTATTTCACCTGAGCAGTCCAATCATGATGCTCAGACAAACTCCTCTGTATCTGAAAGCGCGAATGCCAATCATGAAAAAAACTTAACGGCTCCCAAAGATGATTCTGAGCATCAGCAGACGGAGCAGTCCGCCGTTGCGCCGCAAAATCCTAAAAAATCTGCAGCCGTTAAAATCGCCGTCTGCATGGTATTGATTCTGCTGCTTGGATTAATTGCTTTTGGCTTATGGAAAAGCTATCAGCCCAAAGAAGTCGAATTGCAAGGCCGGGTGGAAGCCGAAACCATTCATGTCTCCACCAAAGTGCCGAGCCGCATTGAAGAAATGTATGTGCATGATGGTCAAAAAGTCGTTAAAGGCCAAGAACTGGTGAGCCTGTTCAGCCCAGAAGTTGATGCGAAGAAACAGCAGGCGCTTGCAGTACTGCAGTCTGCTTTAGCGTTGCAGTCAACGGCAGACCGCGGTTCACAGGAAGAAAACATTGCCACGCTGTATGCCAACTGGCAAAGTATGAAAGCGCAGCAGAACTTAGCGCAAACCACCTATCAGCGCGGCGCCAAACTGTTTCAAGAAGGCGTTATTTCACGTCAGCGCAGAGATGAAATGCACGCCGCTTCTATTTCCGCGGCTGAATTAGCAGAGGCTGCGTATCAGCAGTATGCCCGCGCCAAACGCGGCAGCACGCCAGAGCAAAAATCTTCTGCAGATGCGCAGGTCAGCATTGCCAAAGCCGCTGTGGCTGAAGCAAATGCTTTAGAGGCTGAAACTAAATTATTGTCGCCGATCAATGGAACGGTATCTAAAACCTACGGCAAACCCTCAGAGCTGGTTGCCATGGCTGTTCCTGTGGTCAGCATTATTCAAGATGATGATCTGCACGTCAGCCTGAATGTCCGTGAAGATCAATATCAGTCTGTATATAAAGCCAAAACCATGCGCGGCTATATTCCTGCCTTGGGCCAAACGGCTGAATTTAAAATTAAATATATTGATGCTGAAGGTGATTTCGCCACCATTAAAACCACCCGCCAAACCGGCGGTTATGACATCCGCAGCTTTAAAGTGCATCTTGCGCCTGTACAGGCCATGCCGGATTTAAAAGTCGGCATGAGCGTATTATTTAAAGTGAAAGAGGCGCAATAAATATGCGGGCAGGCGTTTGGCGTGAATTGCAGTATTTACTTAAGCACAAATGGGACTTGTGCTTAGTCACCCTTGCGCCTTTATTTATTGTCGTGCTGTTCAGCAGCATGTTTGCTCAAGGCAAGCCTGAACATTTGCCGATTGCCATTATTGATCAAGACCGCAGCAATTTAAGCCGCAGCATTGAGCATCATTTAGCCCTGAGCAGTGCTGTTAAAATTGCGCTCATCAGTGACAGTCAAACTGAAGTCGAGCAGCAGCTGAATCAAAATAAAATTTGGGGCTATGTGCACATTCCAGCGGGTGCAGAACAGCGCTTGGTGCAAGCCAAAGATGCTGAAATCAGCATTGCCTATAATCAAAGCTATTTTAGTGTGGGCAATACCATTTCATCTGCCATGCTGCTGGGAACGCTGCAGGCCATGGCTAATTTTATGGGTCAGAATTACTTTGAAAATACCCTACCTTATTTAGATGTGCCAACACCGAACGTCAAAGTTTCTCCGCTATATAACCCCGGGCTGAATTATGAGTTCTATTTAGAACCCTACATGATTCCAGCCATTTTGCATTTGCTGCTCTGCTGCTGCGTGGCTTTTTCTGTTGGGCAGGAACTGAAATTTAACACCGCACAGCAATGGCTGCATGGGCAAACGCTGTTCAGTGCATTGCTGTCCAAAAATTTGGTCTATATTTTAATTTTTAGCATTTGGACATGGCTGTGGATGATTTGGCTGATTGGCATCCGCGGCTGGTTTGTCGCAGGCCATTTATGGCTGATTCTGCTCGCTCAGATTTTACTGTACAGCGCCTATGCCTTTATCAGCAGCGCAATTGTGCTGGCCACAAAAAACCTGTCGAAAACCTTTGGCGTGATTGCCGTCTACGGCGGTTCATCGCTCAGCTTTGCAGGCGTGACCCTGCCCCTCAATAATGCCCCGATGTTCACCCAGTTTTGGGCGCATATTATCCCCTACACGCCTTATGCCAAACTGCAAACCGAACAATGGGTGATTGGCAGCCCGCTGTCATCTTCCTTGCAGCCTTTTGCCCTGCTAATGGTATATAGCGTGCTGTATTTTGCACTGGCTTATGTCTTCTTGAAAAAATGCGCCAAGGAGATTCTGTCATGAAACAGTTTTTCCATTACTATATTCAAACCTTTAAGAACATTGCTGCCAATTCATCTATCTTGACCACGCTGATTCTGTCGGTCTTTATGTACAGCTTTTTTTATCCTACAGCTTATCAGGCGCAGCAAGCGCAGGCTTTGCCGATTGTGATTGTCGATGAAGAACAAAGTGCAATGACATCCGCAATTATTGGACAAGTCTCTAACAGTCCAAATGTAAAGATTAAGGCCGTAACGGCTAACTTTTTAGAAGCTGAACAAATGGTTCAGCGCCAGCAGGCGGATGGCATTTTGCTTTTGCCTGACAATTTATCCAACAGCATCCGCCATGGCGAAGTGGGCGGAGTCGGCTTATATCTCAGCGCTGCGAATTTTCTAAAAACCAAACAAATTGGCCTTGGCCTCGCTACATCTATTGAAAATGCGCTGGCGGAACAAGCAGAAAAGTTTGGCAATATTTCGCATTTCTCTCCTGCGCTGTCCATTCATCAAATACCGCTATTCAACACCTTGTCTGGCTATGGCAGTTATATTTTCCCTGCAGTTGCGCCGCTGATTATTCACCAGACCATTGTACTGGGACTGTGCATGCTGCTGGCAAGTTACCGTGAACAGTATCAATGGAAACCGGCTGCAGCTGAATTTTGGGCAATTTTCGCGGCCATACTTACGATTGGCTGTTTGGGCTGCTTCTATCTGTTCGGCTTTACCTTCTGGCTGTACGATTATCCGCGCGGCGGAAATTTTATGGGCATGCTGATCGCGGTACCGGTATTTATTGGCTGCATCATTGGCCTTGCTATGCTGCTGGCCTCTTTTTTAGACATGCCTGAACGGGCTGGGCATCTGATTGTATTCACCTCAATTCCGCTATTTTTGCTCTCTGGCACGGCTTGGCCGCACGCAGCAATGCCTTTGTGGATGCAGTGGCTGGGCAATTTTTTGCCTTCTACCCAAGGCATTCAAATGTTTATCCAGCTGAACCAAATGGGTGTGCCGACCAGCATTGTTGTACCTAAATTAATCTATTTAAGTGCCTTTGCCGGCGTTTGCCTCTGCTGGTCTTACTATAGATTAAAACTTAAGCCAAACTAGTCAATTATTAATCATTTTTATTCATTGCATAACTTAATTTTATTATCTAGATCGGATTATTAAATAAAACTGAAAGAAAAAACACCAATCAACAGCAACATCATAAAAATAGTTAGCTCATTTTTCATAAAAACTTCAAAATAGACTTAACCCAATCTGCCAAAATTTCTCTTGCCTTTGCAGCGCCATTTTTTGGATGCAGCGCAAGAGTTCATGCAGATTTTTTTTGTCCCTAATTTAGTTTTTTCAGAGCTGAGTATGAAAAAAATTAAGATGAGCCTTGCATGGCAAATCGTAATTGCACTCATTTTAGGTATACTTTTAGGCTCTATTCTCCACTATTCTCCTGAATACCGTGATGCCTTAGTAAATAATTTATTGACCCCGCTGGGTTCAATTTTTATTAACCTTATTAAAATGATTGTAATCCCGCTTGTAGTTTCAATGCTGATTTTAGGCATTGCCAATGCAAGTCATGGTTCCAATGTGGGTAAACTGGGTTTCAAAACCATTTTGTATTTTGAAATCATTACCACTATTGCAATTATTGTCGGTTTAGTTGCAGCCAATGTGTTCCAGCCCGGCGCTGGCATTGACATGTCGACCCTGACCCAAGTGGATATTTCCAAATATCAGGAAACATCCCATGAAGTCAGTTCGCATTCACATGGATTGGTGCAAACTGTATTATCTTTGATTCCGCCAAACTTCTTTGCTGCTTTAACCAGCGGGCAAATGCTGCCGATTATTTTCTTCTCGGTGCTGTTTGGTATTGGCTTAGGCTCTTTATCAAAAGAAACCAAACAGCCGCTGATCAGTGTTTTGCATGCCGTTTCTGAAACCATGTTCAAAGTCACTCACATGATTATGATGTTTGCGCCTTTAGGCGTATTCGGCTTAATCGCTGCGACTGTCGCGAACTTTGGCTTCAGTTCATTGCTGCCTTTAGTCAAGCTTGCATTATTGGTATATGGCGCTATTTTCTTCTTTATTTTTGTCGTTTTAGGATTTGTTGCCAAAATTTGCGGTTTCAGCATTTGGGCGATTATTAAAATCTTAAAAGATGAATTGATCTTAGCTTATTCAACTGCCAGTTCAGAGACAGTACTGCCGCGCATTATGGAAAAAATGGAAGCTTACGGTGCGCCAAAACCGATTACCAGCTTCGTGATTCCAATCGGCTATTCATTCAATTTGGATGGGTCAACACTGTATCAAAGTATCGCTGCAATCTTCATTGCGCAGCTGTACGGCATTGATTTAAGCCTGGGCCAGCAGGTCATTCTTGTCCTGACACTCATGATTACCTCTAAAGGCATCGCTGGCGTTCCTGGCGTGTCTTTCGTCGTGCTGTTAGCAACGCTGGGCAGTGTCGGCATTCCGCTCGAAGGCCTTGCATTCATTGCCGGTATTGACCGTATCTTAGATATGGCGCGTACTGTTCTGAACGTAATCGGCAATGCATTGGCTGTTCTTGTGATCAGTAAATGGGAAGGTGAGTTCGATTACGAAAAGCAAAAGAACTACGATCCTAAGCTGCACAACACACTCTAAAATTGACTGCATATAAAAAGGACGCCTCGGCGTCCTTTTTTATATTTTATACAGAAAAAATAATGAGAAACGCCCATGAAAGCATATTTAACATCTAAGAAAAAACAGCTATATTGATTAAAAATCATACAAATACTTATAAAAGCAGGGGACGTTTTATGGAACACTTTATCAACAAATTAAAAGACCATATAGAGCATGTAAAACGCGTTGGAGCACACTGCACCACTGAAGAAACAACGAAACAAGCGCTTATTTTACCTTTGCTGGATATTCTAGGATTTAACCCTTACGATCCAACCAAAGTGCTTGCTGAATTTTCTGCAGATTTCCCTGGAGCCAAGTCAGCAGAAAGAGTGGATTACGCTTTGTACTGCAACGGCCAGCCTGTTATGTTTATTGAGGCCAAACCATTTGCCGCCAACTTAACCAATCATGCGCCTCAGCTTTCAAGATATTTTAACAGCAGCCTCGGCGTCACTATTGGCGCAATCACAAATGGCAAAGAGTGGCGTTTTTTTACCGATCTGATCAATACCAATGTTATGGATGAAAAACCATTTCTGACCATTGATTTTACCAAACACAATGCAGAAGAACTGACGCAATTGGCAGAGTTCAAGCATGATAATTTCCATGCTGAAAAATTGCGCTTTTTCGCTGAAGAGAATCAATATATTCAGCAATTTAAAACCGTAATTAAACGCAGTATCAATGAAGCCGATTTAGATTTTGTCCGCTATGTAGCGCAACAAGCAAACATCCCTCGGCAATTGAATACTAAATTTCTAGAAAGCATTCAGCCTTTTGTTAAACAGGCTGTAGAGCAAGCGATCAGCGATACTGTAGTAAAAGGCCTTTCAGCGCCAACGATTATCACCGCACAGCCCGTTGAAATAACAGCCAGCCATAATGATGATCAACCCCCTGCACAGCCCGCCGCTGCAGATATCATTCATGCGGATAACAGCAAAATTGTCACGACAGTACATGAGCAGATCCTGTATCAGGTTGTTCAAGAGCTATTGCCTGAACATGAATTAACAGCGAAAGATACCGAAAGCTATTTTTCTGTCTTATACCAAAATAAAAATAACCGCTGGCTGTTTAGATATGATGTAAACCGCAAGCGTCCGACCATTCAGTTTATTGTCCCAATAAATGAGATACGCCATTTAGAACTCACCCGAGCGGGCCTTGAAGTGCAGGCGAATGGCGTCATCTTTTTAGATAAACCTGAGCATATCTATAGAACTGTTGGAATATTGAATGATGCTTTGGAATATTGTCTGAATGATGACCACTTTAAACGCAATATTTAAAATAAAAAGGACGCCTCGGCGTCCTTTTTATTTTGCGCTAATTCACGCTTTAAATCTTCTCGCCAAAGACAGACACGCTTAAATCACGAATTTTTGCGCTGCCGCCTGCCTTGTCAAAACTGACATCATACTGCACTAAATTTTTGTCATATGCATATTCATACGTCACCGTATATTTGCTGGGCTGATTGGTTGCCTTGACTATGTTTTTCGCGACAATTTTTTTTGTTTTATAGTTTTCCTTTGGCAATCCGCGCGCAAATTTATGCATTTCTTTTTCATTGCCGCTGAACCTCGCCTGCAGTTCCGGCTCTAAACGCGTCATCAGCTGGCTAAAATTTTGTGCACGCAAGTCATCATAGGCAGCTTGGGCCGCCTGAGCCTGTGCTGCGCTCGGGTCAGGAATCGCATTCATCGCTTGCTGACCCAATTTCTCACAGCCGCCTAAAGCCAGCGCAGACGCCAATACAGCATATTGAAGCTTCATCATCATTCTCATCCATCTATCTAGGGCCGACATAGAAAAAAGGACGCCGAAGCGCCCTTTTTATTGATTTAAAATCAGTCTTCTTCAGGCTCATTCAAATCAGATTCATTTTCTGTATTTTCAGCAATGATTTCATCATCTGCCGTCGATTCAGCGGATGTAGCTAAAGATGCATCATCCAGCAGTTCATCATCTTCTTCCACAGCTTCAATCGCCTCTACGCCAACCAGTGTTTCATTTTCACCTAGACGGATTAAACGCACACCTTGAGCATTACGGCCAGTTTGCGCAACTTCTGACGCACGGGTACGAACCAAAGTACCGCCGTCGGAAATCAGCATCAACTCTTTAGACGCATCAATGGCAACTGCGCCGACCAGCTCGCCATTACGCTCAGAGGTCTTAATTGCAATAACGCCCTTACCGCCGCGTTTTTTGGTTGGGAAGTCATCGACTGGCGTACGCTTACCGTAACCGTTAGCAGATGCGCAAAGCACTTCGCCTGTTTCAGGCACTACCACCAAAGAAACGATGCGGCTGACAAATGCAGAATCTGCCACGTCATCATCCGAATCCGTATCTGCATCTTCTGCATCTTCCGCTTGCGCTGCACCGATAGTGACACGCATGCCGCGCACGCCTTTCGCAGAACGGCCCATTGCGCGAACATCTGTTTCAGCAAAACGGATCGCCTTGCCTTCGTTCGAGAACAGCATGATTTGCTGTTCGCCGTCAGTGATGGCTACACCAATCAAGGTGTCTTCATCATTCAGCTCAATTGCGCGTAAGCCGTTGGAACGGACATTCGAGAACTGTTCAAGTTCAACACGCTTGATCGTACCCGCTTCTGTCGCCATAAAGACATAGAAGTTTTTACGCAAGTTTTCTGCAAGTTCTGCAAATTCAGCGACAATTTCATCGTCCAAATCAGTCGTAGAAAGCTCGATACCCAGCTCTTTCAGCTGTTTGCGCAATGCATCAGAAAGGTCATCGCCATCAGCCAGTTCTGCAAACGCCGCTTCCAGCGCGTCATAATGCGCATTGACGATTTCATTTGCTTTCAGTCTTTCAGCATTCGCTTTCACGAAACTGCGGAAGTCAGCAAGACGCTCTTTGAATTTCTTCGGCGCATCAATCACCGGCAAGATTGCTGTGATGGTTTCATCAGCATCCAGCGGCAGCAGGTTCACCATCGGACGGCCTTTTGAACCGCGTGAAGCTTGCGGCACTTCAAATACTTTCAGGCGGTAAACTTTACCGACATTGGTAAAGCACAATACCGTTGCATGGTTTGATGTCACAATCAAATGCTGAATGTAATCATCCGCTTTCATTGAGGTCGCAGACTTGCCGCGGCCGCCGCGGCGCTGCGCCGCATAGTCAGAAAGCGGCTGGGTTTTTGCATATCCTGTTTGAGAAACAGTGAGCACAACCTGCTCTTCTGGAATCAAATCTTCACGCGAGAAGTCAATGCGCGACTCTACAATTTCGGTACGGCGCGCATCGCCATACTGCTGCAGAATCAATGCAAGTTCTTCTTTAATCACATTCATCAACAAATTAAAGTCATTTAAAATTGCTGTATATTCAGCAATTTGACCTAAAATTTCAGTATATTCAGCATGCAGTTTATCTTGTTCAAGGCCCGTTAAACGGTGTAAGCGCAATTCTAAAATTGCGCCAACTTGCGCTGGAGACAAACGGTAGACATTGCCTGCCAGTCCGAATGGACGGCTTAGATCTTCCCCTTCAATTTCATCTGGACGGATTGAAATTGAACCTGCTTTTTCCAGCAAAGCAACAACACCGCCCGCAGCCCACTCACCTGCCTGTAAACGCTCACGCGCTTCACTAGGGTTCGCAGACGTTTTGATGGTTTCAATAATGGCATCAATATTGGCTAAAGCAACCGTCAAACCTTCTAAGATATGGCCGCGTTCGCGCGCTTTGCGCAATTCGAACATGGTGCGGCGCGTAACCACTTCTTGGCGGTGACGGACAAAGGCCGCGATAATATCTTTCAGGTTCATCAATTTTGGCTGGCCGTTGTCCAGGCAGACCATATTGATGCTGAAAGAGTTTTCCAGCTGAGTATTTAAAAATAGATTATTGACGATCACTTCGGCGTTTTCACCGCGCTTCAAATCGATGGCGATACGCATGCCGTCTTTATCTGATTCGTCACGAAGCTCAGAAATACCTTCCAGTTTTTTCTCTTTCACTAACTCCGCAATACGCTCAATGGTTTTTGCTTTGTTAACTTGATAAGGAATTTCTGTAAATACGATTGTACCGCGGCCAGTTTTCTGGTCTTCTTCGATATGATATTTACCGCGGATATGCAAGCGCCCCTTCCCTGTCCGGTAAGCGTCTACAAT
Organism: Acinetobacter sp. CWB-B33; assembly: GCF_039655955.1. NCBI lineage: Bacteria > Pseudomonadati > Pseudomonadota > Gammaproteobacteria > Moraxellales > Moraxellaceae > Acinetobacter > Acinetobacter sp. CWB-B33. Next base: position 466,410 of record NZ_JAGFEU010000002.1, on the reverse strand, counting down.
GCCTGATTTGCCGTAAATAATGCCGCCTGTAGGAAAGTCTGGACCAGAGATGTGCTCCATCAATCCTTCAATGCTGATTTGCGGATTATTGGCATAGGCCAAACAAGCGTTCACAACTTCAGTCATGTTGTGCGGCGCCATATTGGTCGCCATACCGACAGCAATACCGGTTACACCGTTAATCAGCAAGTTCGGCACACGGGTTGGCATGACTTGCGGAATACGCTCAGAACCGTCGTAGTTGTCTTCCCATTCAACTGTATCTTTTTCAAGATCAGCCAATAGTTCATGGGTTAACTTGCGCATACGGACTTCGGTATAACGCATCGCCGCAGCGCTGTCGCCGTCGACCGAACCGAAGTTGCCCTGACCATCAACCAATTGATAGCGCAAGCTGAAATCCTGCGCCATACGGACGATGGTTTCATAAACGGCGGAGTCACCATGCGGGTGATATTTACCGATCACGTCACCGACTACACGGGCAGATTTTTTGTACGCTTTGTTGTAGTCATTGCCCAGCTCGTGCATTGCGAAAAGCACACGGCGGTGAACAGGTTTTAGACCATCCCGCACATCCGGCAATGCACGCGATACAATTACGCTCATCGCATAATCGAGATATGAACTTTTGAGTTCATCCTCAATGGCAATCGGTCTAATTTCCGATACGCTCATGCATACTCCTTATTATACAGGTAAAAATGACCCGCATTTATATGTCGTAAATCCAGCTAAAATTTCACTCAAAAGCATGAGTCAAAATGTAAAATACAGCCGTAAATTATAGCATGAACAGCCTCTTCCTGTGAGTTTTTTAAGGTCGCTTATTTAACTAATTTTCTTTCTTTTCATATATTATACGTAGAATGCTTTTTCCAACAATTTAGAAAATATGTCCAAAAACTATAACTACCGTGTTTCCAAAAAAAATTTCAAAAAGCTTAACAGCATGAATGACCATATGCTTTTTGGAGTTGGGCGAATGTTTACAAATGAACCTTTTTCAGACACATATCATCAAGAAATTTTCCCAATTAAAATTAAGCATAAAAAAATTTGTAAAGCATATATCAAAGACGTCGTTATACCGAATTATTTAAATTTCTTATATGATCAAGTGCATGATAATTTCCCTGATCTTCAAATAGAAAACTTTACGTGCCATACCACAAAAATTAAATCCTTAGAACTCGAATCCCACATTAAGGACAAACTCAAATATTCATTAATAAAATTACAGCCTGATTTGAATCTAGACAAAATTTTTCAGCATGGCCTTCATTACATCGCATGGAAAGTTACTGATAATATTATGTTTATGAATAATGATTGGAACTTAGATTTCCCAACATGGAAATGTGAAATTTGCTTTCAGAAAATAAGCTACAGCCTCTTAATCATGCATTTAACACATGGTCTCGTCATTATCTCGTTTTTATCTCAAACATCATAAAAAAACGCTCCAAAAGGAGCGTTCTTTACACATATCCAAGAATTAGATTTTAGAAACCAATTCCGGAACTACAGTGTTCAAGTCACCGACTAACCAGTAGTCAGCTACTGCATTGATAGGCGCTTCTTCGTCTTTGTTGATCGCTACGATCACTTTAGACTCTTTCATGCCTGCCAAGTGCTGAATCGCACCTGAGATACCTACAGCAATATACAGTTCTGGCGCAACGATTTTACCCGTTTGACCAACTTGCATGTCGTTTGGTACGAAGCCAGCATCTACTGCAGCACGTGACGCACCTTGAGCAGCACCTAGCTTGTCAGCCAATGGGTCAAGCACAGTGTGATAGTTTTCACCTGAACCAACACCACGGCCGCCAGATACAACAATGCGAGCAGCTGTTAATTCTGGACGTTCAGATTTCACGATTTCTTCTGAAACGAACTTAGAAATGCCAGCATCGCCAGTTGATGCAACAGCTTCAACGGCAGCAGAACCGCCTTCAGCAGCAACTGGATCAAATGCAGTACCACGTACAGTTGCAACAACGATTGATTCGTCAGATTGAACTGTAGCAATCGCGTTGCCAGCATAGATAGGACGCTTGAATGTATTTGCTGAATCGACTGCAATAATGTCAGTGATCATGCTGACATCAAGAAGCGCAGCTGCGCGAGGCAGAATGTTTTTACCAGTTGTTGTAGACGCAGCAAGAATGTGCGAATAGCCGGAACCGATAGAAGCAACTAATTTAGCTACGTTTTCAGCCAATTGGTTTGCATAAGCCGCGTCGTCAGCAAGCAATACTTTGCTTACGCCCGCAACTTTAGCCGCTTGGTCTGCAACCGCTTGCGCGCCTGAACCAGCAACCAATACAGTGATATCACCACCGATTTTTTGCGCTGCAGCAACAACGTTAAGAGTTGCACCGTTCAGTGCTTTGTTGTCGTGCTCAGCGATAACTAAAATACTCATGATTTTATCCTTCTGTATTAGATCACTTTCGCTTCATTTTTCAATTTTTCTACAAGCTCGTCCACAGACTTCACTTGTACGCCAGCTTTGCGTTCTGCAGGCGCTTCAACTTTAACAGTTTTAAGCTTCGTTGCAGGTGTAACGCCAAAATCAGCCGGTGACTTGGTATCCAGCGGTTTTTTACGCGCTTTCATGATGTTTGGAAGCGCTGCATAGCGAGGCTCATTCAAACGTAAGTCAGTAGTGATGATTGCAGGAAGCGCAAGCTCTACAGTTTGCAAACCGCCGTCAATTTCACGAGTCACTTGCACTTTGTCGCCGTCAACTTTAACTTCTGAAGCGAAAGTACCTTGGCCTGCACCAAGAAGAGCGCCAAGCATTTGGCCAACTTGGTTAGAGTCGTCATCAATCGCTTGCTTGCCAAGAAGAATCAATTGAGGCTGTTCAGCATCAACTACGCCTTTAAGAATTTTAGCAACTTCAAGCGCGCCCAGCTGGCTGTCATCCGCTTCAACCAGGATGCCGCGGTCAGCGCCAAGCGCCATAGAAGAACGGATTTGTTCTTGCGCTTCTTTAGGACCAATAGAAACAACAACGATTTCTGAAACAGTCCCTTTTTCTTTTAAGCGAACCGCTTCTTCCACTGCGATTTCACAGAATGGGTTGATTGACATTTTAACGTTCGTTAAGTCAACACCACTGTTGTCCGGTTTAACACGGACTTTAACGTTGGCATCAACCACACGTTTTACAGCAACAAGAGCCTTCATGTAATCCTCGGCTGTTTTAGCAAATGTAAATATTGAGAAAAGTTATATTAACTCTTCACTTTAAATTTTTTAGGTGCCCTATCTTGCAATGCACATGGCATTTGGGTCAAGTCACAATTATCGAAAGACCTGTAAAAATGCGTAATTTTCCTTGAACTTAACGTTCACACTTTTTCCGGACTATTTTATTTCATTGTTTTAGCAAAAGATTCAGTCAATTTTTAACCATTGATTTTTATTATCTTTTTACTTGATGAGCTTCATCAAAAGTTTTGATTTAATCGTTCTTTCAAATCAGCCATTCATCTTGTTTATGCAGAAATGTCCTGCCGGCATATCATCTGCCTTTATGTCATTTAGGATAGATGCTCTATATTTGCAGCATTTTCTTCAAACATTCATCTTTCTGTAAAATACAAAATTACAGCAGCATTTATGTGCATTGAAGCTTTACTGGTTCAAGCTTAGTGCATTGCAGAATTGAACAACCCAAAAGCCTGCTGAATTCAGCAGGCTTTTTAGCCGCTCAAACAGAAAGTTCAGCACTCGGACAGGCATATTAATTCGCCATCAGCCACGCTGCGGCCAGTCCCAATAAGCCGCCCGATGCGCCATCTATCCACTTCTGCTTACGTTCATCAATATGGGTTTTCTGGCTGATTTTGCTGAAAATCAGGCTCAAAGCGCAGTACACCACAAAAATCAGGCCAATAAACACGAAAGACAGGATAAGACCTTGCGTGACCGTATTGCCTGACTGATCGATAAATTGCGGCAAGATCGCAAAATAGATGAGCATGCCTTTCGGATTGAGCAGCGCAGTAAAGAACCCTTTTTTGATGGGGTTTGAACTGCTGTGATTTTCAACAGACAATTTTTTATTGCTGAACACCGATTTGATCAAATGCGTTGCTAAATAAAGCAAATAGGCAATGCCAAGCCAGCGGATGGCTTCAAACAAAACTGGAAAAGACACAATAATCGCCGCGATACCCAGCGCCACTAAAACAGAATGCACCAAATAGCCAAAACAAATACCTACAGTCGCCATTATGCCTGCTTTTGCATCTTTGCCCATGACTTGAGACAGAATGAACAGCATATCTGGCCCTGGGGTAAAAATTAGCGGTGTAACCGTTAGTGCAAAGAGTACTAATACAGACATTTCCTTTTCCTATCACTGTATTGATGGAGAAAAATAGTATCTGCGAATTGATCTAAAATAGGATTTCATTTATTCTAATTTTATTATTAATTTTAGAATTATATTCTAATTTATGAAGATTTCTTCTAAATCTGTTCTAGTCAAACTAGATCGAATCGATAAAAATATCATTCATGGCCTGCAGAACAATGGCCGGATGCAAAACAACGATCTTGCGCGCGAAGTTGGCCTATCGCCTTCGTCCTGCTTGCGGCGCGTGAAATTGCTGGAAGAGGCCGGCGTCATTCAAAGCTACACCACAGTGGTCGATCCGCAAAAAATCGGCTTTCAGCTGCTGCTGTTTTCCCGCATTTGGCTGGTCGGCCAAGATGCCGAAACGATTGATACCTTCATTGAAGCGATGAAAGAACTGCCGCAAGTGATGGAATGCTACATTATTTTAGGGGAATGCGATGCCATGCTGAAAGTGGTTGTGCCGGATTTAGAAAGCTACCGTAAATTTCAATCCACGCATTTAACCAAACGCAACGGCATTACCAGTGTAAAAACAGATGTTCCGAGCCAGATCGTTAAGCAAAGCTATCAGCTGCCTTTGGAAGATTTATGATGCAAAACTGCCCAAACACTAAACCGCCAGTCATTTTAGAAACTGCACGGCTGATTCTCAGACCGTGGAAAACTGAAGATTTGGCGCCATTTGCGCACATGAATGCCAATGCTCAAGTCATGCAGCATTTTCCACAGATGCTGAACACACAAAAAAGCGATGCGCTGGCAAAAAAATTTCAGCAGCAGATAAATTTAAACGGCTGGGGATTCTGGGCGCTGGAATTAAAGCAAACGGGACAGTTTATTGGATTTACTGGGCTGCATTTTCAGCCGGACTTATTTGAATTTTCTCCATGTACTGAAATTGGCTGGCGCTTAGCTGCCGAATTTTGGCATCAAGGCTACGCCACTGAAGCAGCGGACGAATGCCTAAGATTCGCCTTTGAGGTTTTGCAGCTAAAAACAGTGAAAGCATTCACGGCCGTTCAAAATAAAGCGTCTGAAAATGTGATGCTGCGTTTAGGCATGCAGCATCAGGGCTATTTCAATCACCCGAAACTGAATTCAAATAGCCCCTTACTGCGTCACACGCTGTATTGCATTAAACAGGCTGATTTTCTAAAAAATCACGGTGAATATGGCTTAAATCAATCAATTCATATTGAGCCAGCTCAAAGATTTGCCAAACCTCAATAAAGTCCTGCTTAGAGTCAAAAGAAGCCGTCGGAGATTGCGTTTCTTGCCATTGCAAGTCAGAAATCCAAAGATAAGCCTTTTGTGTATCTGCATGAATGGCTTGCACTTTACCATTGGCATTCACCCCCTGCACAACTGCATTTACAGGAAGGGACGGCTCAATATTGGGCAAACTGATTTCCACAAAATGCTTCACTTGCCGAAGGCCATAACCAGCAAAAATCTCTTTTTGTTTAGAGCTGAGCTGATCATACTTTTCTTGAATATCCAAAATCATTTCTTTTGCCTAGTTTTCAATTAAATTCTTGATGCGCATTTTTTGGAACAGCAACGATTCCTCTGTTCGCTTAAGCGGATCCTACGCATTGATGGATTCTTTTATACGTGAAAAATTGCCTTTTTTTTATTCTACATTAGTGCAAGCATCACTATTAATCGCATCTAAATATTTACTTTCGAATAATTTATGTTCTTTGCGCGCTTTTGTCTAGATTTCTTAGATATTGTTACCGCTTTTTAATCATTTCAAAATTAATTGAAATTTAATGCATGTTTACTGTGCAATAACCTATTCAAATATGCACAAAACCCTGCAGCAATCATTTTTTCATTCAAAAAATAGCTCATAACATCAACATCTTCGATGGCACAACACTTGCATTGCTTCTCTGATCAAATACGATCACCAAGGAAAACAGCTGTGCTGAACTTTAAAAAAATTATTCTACTTATATCGCTTTCTGTATTTTTAAGCGCCTGTAACGATTCAGATGAATCAGCATCCAATGCAGATCATGAAACTCTAAAACCAATTGCATTTACCCCGGTTGAAGCCAGTATTGCCAGTGTGCATCAATCGATTCAAAGCAAAGGCGCCAGCTGTGTTCAAATTGTGCAAAGCTATTTAGACCGAATTGCAGCTTATGATAAAAAAGGCCCCGCATTAAACAGCATTATTTCTGTTAATCCGTCCGCGCTCACAGATGCTCAAGCCCTTGACGATTATTATGCACGGACAGGCCAACTCAAAGGCCCGCTTCATTGTGTAACGGTGCTGCCCAAAGATAATATTGATGCCATGAACATGGCAAATACCGCTGGATCACCCGCCCTGAAAGACAATTTCCCAAAAGATGATGCCTATATCATTCATAAAATTAAAGAAAATGGCGGCATTATTTTAGGTAAAGCCAATTTAGATGAATTTGCTTTTGGTTTTGGCGGTAAATCCAGCCATGAAAATGGCGGCCAAGCTAAAAATGCTTATGACCTGACGAAAGGGCCTGGCGGTTCATCTGCAGGTACTGGCGCCGCGATTAATGCCAGTTTAGCCTTAATTGGCATTGGCACAGATACTGGCGGTTCTATTCGTATTCCTTCCGCCGTGCAAGGCTTGGTTGGCCTACGCCCTTCACTTCGCCTAGTCAGTCAAGACGGTATTATTCCTTTGGCGCCTACTCAAGATACTGCAGGCCCAATGTGCCGCAAAGCAATCGACTGCGCTATTCTAATGGATAGCTTAACTGGGTACGATCCATCCCCATCGTCTAATCAGCGCAATGATTTTGACCGTCTTGCCCCTTTAGTCGCTTCCGAAAAGGAATACCGTACTTTGTTTTCTGTACCAAGTACTTATGTTCCAGCAGAAACTGCATCATTACAAGGCAAACGCATTGGCCTAGTTCGGGCACTCTATGCACAGCCCAACACCCGCGGCGTGATGAGTGAAGATGGCCAGCTGGTTAATGAAGCCATGGATCAGGCAGTAGAAAAAATGAAAACTGCCGGCGCGATTGTCGAAGAAGTAGACATTGAAGATTTAGCCAATATTTTAACCAAATACTCCAGCCTTTCTGCCTATGAGTTTAAGACATCACTGAGTGCTTATTTAAAAACCACGCAAAGCATTTTTCAATCTTATGCAGACCTGCAAAAAAGCGGCCTGATGATTGCAACTTTCAATAATTATGACCGTGACCCAACTGCAGCATCCTTTATTGAAGGCTATCATCTCAATACTGTGATACGCGCGCCGCATGTTCGCGGAAATCTCAATGCAGCCCTAGATCATACAGACTTAAACGGTGTATTTAAGGGAACAAGCTACGATGCCTTGGCCTATCCAACCATGACTGCTTTAGCTGCCGATCTAGGCAACAGCCCATCTGCTGGAACGAATAACCGCCTCAGTCCATTTAGCGGCTTCCCGTCGCTTTCGATGCCGGCTAAAACAGTGACATCATCACGCAGCAGCTATCCAATGAACGTCAATATTGAATTCATCGCACGTGAATTTGATGAACCAACATTGTTGAATATTGCGGCAGCTTTTGAGAAAGTAAATCCTGCACGCCAAGTCCCTGTTCATACCCCGGCGCTATAATGCTTTGCTAAAAAATAAATGAGGAGTTTCATGCTCCTCGTTTATTTTTTAGCTGCCCGCGGGTGCGCCTGATCATAAACTTTCGCCAAATGATCAAAATCTACATGGGTATAAATTTGAGTCGTGGTTAAATTGCTGTGTCCCAGCATTTCCTGTACCGCGCGTAAGTCCCCGCTATTGGACAGCATATGGCTGGCAAAGCAATGACGCAGCAAATGCGGATGCAAATCCACATTTACACCTGCCCGCTGCGCTTGAAATTTCACCCGGTTTTCAATTTGCCTCGCGCCTAAAGGATTGCCTTTTTGGGTAATAAACACATTAGCCTCGGGTACAAAATCACCGTGCCATAATGGATACACCTGCAGCCAATTCATGACAGCTTCTTTGGCTTTTGCGCCAAACGGCACAATACGGGTTTTATTCCCCTTACCGGTAATGCGCAGCAGCTGCCGGTTAAAATCAACATCTTTGATCCGCAGCGACTGCACTTCCGCCAAGCGCAGCCCGCTGGAATACAGCAGTTCCAAAATCGCTTTATCCCGCAGCCACATTTGCTGCTGCACCTCTGTTTCTGGCGCTGGCTGATCCAAAATTTGATTGACCGTTTCGATATCCACTAAACCCGGCAAAGGGCGGGACTGACGCTTTAGCTGAAAATTATCGGCAGGGTTGAAGCGCATATATTCACTGTGCTCTGCCCATTTCATAAATTGACGGATCGCGGACAGCATGCGCTGCAAACTGCTGGAACTGAGTTGATGGCGCTCGACCTTGTATGCCAAATATTCACGCAGATCCGAGGTTTCTAGATCTGATAACGGAAGATTCCGTTTGCCGCAAAATAGAATAAAGTCCGAAACATCGCGCTCATAAGCCTGCAGGGTATGCGCAGACTGATTTTGAATTTCCCGTTCTTTGAGCCACATGGCCAGCAATGCAAATGCATCTATTTTAGAGGACATACTCCCGCCTCATACGCTGCTTTCTAACGCATGCAAATATTCGGTGACGAATTCAGCAACTTCCGATGCATGCTGCGCTGCAAATAAATGATCGCCATGTTGAATAATATACAGTGTTGAATGTTGAAATTTCTGATTTAAGTACCGTCCGACTGCAACTGGACTGATCAAATCTGCATCGCCCCACAACAGCAGCACTTCTTGCTTAATCTTAGATAATTGGCTGGCGTAATCCAAATGAACAGCAGCAAACCAGTCGGGATAATTTAAAAATTGATTATTGTATGCGCTCCGCCAATCTTCAACCTGGAAAGGACTTAAATCAATACCGCCTGAAGTCGCAATGAGCACCAGCCCTTTCACCAGCTCAGGCTTCTGCAGTGCAGCCTGCAGCGCCAATATGCCTCCCATTGATTGCGCGATAATTACGCACGGCTGACCCACCTGTGCCAGCACATGACGGCTCAGGCTATCAAAATCATAGACACTTTCCTGCATGGGCACTGAACCAAAGCCGGGATAGCCAATAACGTGCTTGGAATAGCGCTCTGGCAATAAGGCCATTAATGGCTGCCAAAATTCAAGGCTGCCGGATGCGCCAGGAAGAAATATCAATGGTGTCATTCAAGTTCAAGGCAAATGCATTCTTTTATACAGCATAACTGGTTTACAGGCATAAAAAAGCACCATCTTACGACCGTGCTTTTTTATTGCTTAATTTGGCTTTAACCTTGGAAATAGCTCAAATCCAAACGGCCTTCGTAGACATTTGCAGTCGGACCGGTCATCCAAACCACATCGCCTTCGCGCCATTCAATTTGCAGTTTGCCGCCAGCCAATTCAATTTCCACTGAATTTGCCAATAATCCACGGCGCATGCCTGAAACAGCTGCCGCGCAAGCGCCTGTACCGCAAGCCAAAGTCTCGCCGACACCGCGCTCAAAAACACGCAGACGCGCATGCTTTTCATCAATGATCTGCATAAAGCCCGCATTCACCCGCGCTGGAAACCGCTCATGCGACTCCAGCTGCGGGCCTAAACGCGCAACATCTGCCTGAATCACATCAGGGACAATCGTCACGGCATGCGGATTGCCCATATTCACAACATCAATCGTGAGCTGTTCACCATCAGGCAAGCGAATGTCATATAAATTTTCAGGCTCTTCCGCAAGAAATGGAATATCATGCGGCAGGAATTTAGGATATCCCATATTCACGCGGACCCAGCCATTCTGCCCCAGTTCCGGCTCTACAATGCCGGCCTTGGTCTGCACTTTCATTTTGGTTTTACTGGTCAGCTTACGCTCATGCACAAAGCGCGCAAAGCAGCGCACGCCATTGCCGCATTGTTCAACTTCAGAACCGTCTGCATTGAAAATACGGTATTTAAAATCGACATTCGGCATATCGGGCGGCTCAACAATCAAAAGCTGATCAAAACCAATGCCAAAATGGCGGTCTGCCAAACGCTGAATAGTCATCGTGTCTAAAAATGCACGCTGACTGATTAAGTCCAGCACCAAAAAGTCATTGCCTAGGCCATGCATTTTAGTAAATTCTAATAGCATCTCGAATTACTCCTTAAGGCAACAGGCGTTCGCGTTCCCACAATGATTCGATGCTTTCGCGCTCACGAATCAAATGCGGCTGATCAGCATCGACCATCACTTCAGCAGCGCGGCCGCGGCTGTTGTAATTAGAACTCATCACAAAGCCGTATGCACCGGCGCCCAGCACTGCAAGAATGTCATTTTCCTGAATTGCAAGCTCACGCTCTTTCCCTAAGAAATCGCCCGTTTCACAGATTGCGCCAACCACATCCCACTCTTTCGCTTCAGTATCGCTACGCGGCGTCACTTCCTGAATATCCATCCATGCTTCGTATAAAGCTGGACGGATCAAGTCATTCATGGCGGCATCAATAATGGCAAAGTTGCGGTGATTGGTCGGTTTCAGCAAATCGACTTTGGTCAGCAGCACGCCTGCATTGGCCGAGATGCTGCGGCCCGGCTCCATATAGACCTTCATGCCTAATTTTTCTAACGCCGGCTTCATGGCATTGGCATATTCTTCGACGGACGGAGGAGTCTCATCCTTATAGGTGACACCTAAGCCGCCGCCAATATCGATATGCTTAAGATTGATGCCCAATTCTTTGAGTTTCTCAATCATCACCATCACGCGGTCTAAAGCATCCACAAAAGGCTGGGTTTCTGTCAGCTGTGAACCGATGTGGCAGTCAATGCCGACGACATCTAAATTGGGCAATGACGCTGCATATTGATATGTTTCATACACGCTGTCAGATGGAATGCCGAATTTATTTTCTTTTAAGCCCGTCGAAATATACGGATGGGTTTTGGCATCCACATCTGGATTGACGCGCAGCGAAATGGGCGCTTTTTTGCCTAGTTTCGCCGCTACTTTCTGAATGCGGTCCAGCTCTGCAGAAGATTCGACATTAAAGCAGGCAATCCCCACTTCCAGCGCTTTTTGAATATCAGCTTCTGTTTTGCCTAGGCCCGAAAATACAATTTTCGATGCATCGCCGCCCGCTTTTAAAACCCGCGCCAGCTCGCCGCCCGTCACAATATCAAAGCCGGCGCCCAGCTTGGCCAATACATTCAATACCGCAAGATTAGAGTTTGACTTGACCGCAAAGCAAATTTGATGATCGATAAAGCTGAATGCACGGTCCATATCTAAATAATGCTTTTCAAAAGTTGCTTTTGAATAAACATAAAGCGGCGTACCAAATTGCTCTGCGAGCTGCTGTAGAGAACATTGCTCTGCGTGCAAAACCCCATTAATGCGGGTAAAACTCATGAATGTATCCTTGCTTTTAAGAGTTAAGGTGTAGTGGTGGAATTCGAATCTTCAGGCGCAGCTGGCGGCTGAACTGGAGCCTGTTCAGGCTGCTCCGCAGATTTTTGTGACGCTTCTGCATCTGAATAAAGCAAATATTTTGCACGTTTATCGTGGTTCTGATCGTTCGGCAGCTGCAAAGCGCCCGACTGACCGCAGCCCGTGAAAGCAAAACCCACGGCGCATAAACTCATGCAGCAAATGACTTGGCGCATCTGTTCACCTATCCATATTTTCAAAGAAGTATAGCGCAATCGCTTGGCTGACCGAAGCGCTAAACGCTAGAGATTATCGTCACTCATAAAAAAACGCCAGTCTAAGGCTGGCGTTTTTTTATTTTACTTGAATTATTTGTGTTTCGGTTTATAGAAACCAAAGTAACCGATAATCAAAAGAATAAACCAGATTGGGCTGACCATCAGCGCTTTCATCGTATCTGCTTCTAAAGACAGCACGTAAATCATGCCGATAAAGAAGATGATGACCACCCAGCAGGTAAACAAGCCGCCAGGAAGCTTAAAGGTTGATTTCGCATGCAGCTCTGGGCGTGTTTTGTAATAAACAATGTAGCTCCAGATAATCATCAGCCATACGCAGATAAACAAAATCGTTGATAATGTCGTTGCTAAGGTAAATGCTTCAACTGTATTGGGCACAAAATACTGCAGCGCTGCACCCAACAGCAAACATACTGCAGAGAAGTACAATGCATTGGCTGGAACAGCGCGGCTATTCAAATGGCCAAAGGCTTTCGGGCCTTGCTCTTCACGCGACAAGCCAAACAGCATGCGGGATGTTGAGAACACGCCGCTGTTCATAGAAGACATGACTGATGACAGCACCACCAAGTTCATAATAATGGCCGCCGCCGCAATGCCCGCCTGGCTGAATAAATTCACGAACGGGGAAACCGTCGGGTCAATTCGATTCCAAGGCGTGACTGACATGACAATCACCAAAGCCAGCACATAGAAAATAATGATGCGGACTGGAATTGAATTCACTGCTTTCGGCAAGTTTTTCTCAGGATCTTTGGTTTCGGCAGCGGTAGTACCTACCAGTTCCACACCCACAAAGGCAAAGATGGCAATCTGAAAGCCCGCCAGGAAGCCCGTGACGCCTGTAGGGAATAAACCGCCATGCGACCAAAGATGAGAAAACGCAGCAACTTCACCTGTCGTTGACGTAAAGCCGGTAAAGATCATCCACAGACCGACACCAATTAAGACCACAATGGCAATAATTTTAATCAGCGCAAACCAAAATTCCAACTCACCAAACAGTTTTACGGTAACAAGGTTCAGCCCCATAATAAACACAATGGCGGCGATACTGATCATCACCCCTTCCCCAGGCGTGAAAGGTATGCCTCCATTAAAGAACTGCAGGTAATAAATAATTGCGGACAAATCTGCAATGCCGATGGTGATCCAGCACAGCCAATAGGTCCAGCCGACAAAATATCCTGCCCAAGGGCCAATCAAATCAGTCGAAAAATCGATGAATGATTTGTAATGAAGGTTAGACAATAACAATTCGCCCAGCGCACGCATGACGAAAAACACCATAAAACCAATAATCATGTAAATCAGTAAAATGGATGGACCAGCCAAGCTGATCGTTTTACCTGACCCCATGAATAAACCAGTACCAATTGCGCCGCCAATAGCAATCAATTGCAGATGGCGGTTAGATAAACTTCGCTTTAGTTCACTATCTTCGGTAGTCGAACTGAGGTTTTCATTTGACATTGTTATTTTGTCTCTCAGAATTCAGTGTGTAAAAGTAGCCCAAAAAAATAAAAATAAAAAAAGGTTTTTGAGCGATTAGCTGATATTTTTAACGTCCAATTACGTTTTAGATGTTTTTTTAAACAATGTCACCTGTATCCTTTTCTATTTGGCTCTGTCCTTGATAAATTAGCAGTTTGCGTGCCAATTTAAATTATGCGGAGAATCTGCTCAAAAAATTGTTTTTATAAGCCGCTATTGCTACATTCTCAGCATCTCTAATTTCTTATACAGATAACAAGCTACATGAGTAAAGTCAAAACTGTTTACCGCTGCGAACAATGCGGGACTGATCATCCTAAATGGGCAGGCCAATGCACAGACTGCGGTGAATGGAATTGCCTCACAGAAGTCAGCATTGCCCCGGCCATTAGCCACCGCGCGCAGCCCAAAATGGGCAGCAGCGGCGGCTATGCAGGCCAAGCAGCCTCTATCACCACCTTAAATAAAGTGACCGTTTCACGTGAATCACGCTTAGCTACAGGCATTGGAGAGTTTGACCGTGTCCTCGGCGGCGGCTTGGTCACAGGCTCCGTGGTTCTGATTGGCGGCGACCCCGGCATCGGCAAATCCACCATTTTATTGCAGACTGCCACACATATGGCGGCAGCCAACAGTTCGGCCTTATATGTAACCGGCGAAGAATCCCTATCTCAGGTCGCCCTGCGCGCACAGCGTTTAGACTTGCCGACCGATCAGCTCAAAGTCATGGCGGAAACTTGTGTAGAGCGCATATGCGATATTTTGGCGCACGAACGCCCAGCCGTGGCCATTTTGGACTCTATTCAGACCCTGTATACCGAAACCTTGCAGTCTGCGCCGGGCGGCGTATCGCAAATCCGTGAATCAGCAGCCTTGCTGACCCGTTTTGCCAAGAACAGCGGCACATCTTTATTTATTGTCGGCCATGTCACCAAAGAAGGTTCGCTTGCCGGACCGCGTGTTTTAGAACATATGGTGGACTGCGTGCTGTATTTTGAAGGCCAGTCCGATTCGCGTTTCCGCATGATCCGCGCAGTGAAAAACCGCTTTGGCGCTGTCAATGAATTGGGCGTGTTCGGCATGACGGATAAAGGCCTGCGCGAAGTCTCCAATCCTTCAGCGATTTTTCTCAGCCGTTATGATGAAGCCATTCCCGGCTCAATTGTAGTGATCAGCCGTGAAGGCACCCGCCCGCTGCTGGTTGAAGTGCAAGCGCTGGTGGATGATTCTCAGGGCCAGCCTAGGCGTGTCGCTTTAGGCCTAGACCAAAACCGCCTGAACATGCTGCTGGCCGTCATGCACCGCCACGGCGGCGTGCAAACATCAGGACAGGATGTTTATGTCAACATTGTCGGCGGCTTAAAAATCACTGAGACGGGTTCAGACTTGGCGGTACTGCTGGCCTGCGCGTCGAGTATTCGGGGTAAGGCGCTGCCGCAGCAGCTGGCTGTGTTTGGCGAAGTCGGCCTTTCAGGTGAAATACGCCCTGTGCCGAATGGTCAGGAGCGGCTAAAAGAAGCCATCAAGCACGGCTTTAAGCATATTATTTTACCGCGCGGCAATGCGCCGCAAAGCCCGATTCCTGGCGTAAATATCATCTCAGTCGCACGCCTGCATGAAGCGCTGACTGAAGCAATGAATCTGAGTGAAGAACTGACTTAATCGCTATTTCATGTCTTGAATCGTTTTTTTAATAAAAAAAACGATTTTCCTATTGAAATTCAAATAAAATGCCTGCATAAATACAGGGCGATTTTTTATTTTTATATAGGTAAATTTAATGGAAGTTCGACAGCGTGGTTTGATTGCGGGCGTTTTGACCGCTGCTTTATTGGTTGCACCTTTAGCTGCAGAAGCAAAACGTGCAGGTGGCGGTAAAAGCCACGGTATGAGCCGTCAAGCGGCCCCATCTCAGTCTTACCAACAGCCTCGTCAAGCTGCTCCAGTTCAACAGCCAGCAACTGCAGGCGCGCCAGCTAAATCTGGTTCAAATGTAGGCGGCATGGTGGCTGCCGGTGTAGCGGGCGCTGCAATTGGTGCAGTTGCCGCTAATGCTATGGCGGATGATAAAAACACTCAGGCGGCTTCTGAAGCGCAAGCCGCGCAAGAAGAAGAAAAAGGCGGCATTCCTAGCTGGATTTGGATTTTGCTTGCTGCAGCCGCTGCCTTCTTTATTTTCCGTAAGATGGGCGCAAAAAAAAAACTAGCCAATAATCCGTATGCGCCAAATAACGGTTCATCAAACATGGCTTCCGCCAATAATGGGCCGTTTGGTCAGCAAAATGCAGCGTCAGGTTCAGCTGCTGGCGGCAGCACTAATATTTTTGGTCAGTCCGTTGGCGGTTCTACTGCGTCTCAAGCACCTGTAAACAACGCGCCTTTTGCAGGCGGCGTATATACCAATTCCGGCAGCCAATTGCCGGACGGTACAGAGCCTGCGGCTTTTTTACGTGTTGCGCGTCAGCGTTTTAACCATATTCAGTCAATGAATACTGCAAGCAACATTGCAGAAATTCAGCGCTACTTAACGCCAGATCTTTATCAGTCCATGTATAACGACATTATGGCCAATCAAGATCAGGACGTTGCTGAGTTTTCTAATTTAAATGCAATGGTAGCTGACTCGACAACTGAAAATGGCCAATATGTTGTAAGCGTTCGCTTTACTGGCACCGTCAGCGAAGATTTAAACAGCCTTCCACAGCCATTTGCTGAAGTTTGGCATTTTGTAAAGCCTGCCGGTTCTAGCGAAGACTGGAAAGTGGCTGGCATTCAGCAAGAAAGCTAATCCAAAATGGTTTTAAAAGTAGCAGCTTCAGCTGCTATTTTTTTGCCTGCTCTTTTTTTCTGAATTCCTGATCATTCAGTCGATTACCGCGCTCACTAAAAGCTTCATCAGTTCACTTTGCGATGTCGAATATGTTTGTACGTAGATTTGATTAAATACGTGTGTATGGTGCTCAGCACTCACCTGCTCTAGGCTGTGTACGCAAGCGAAAATACATTACCGCCCTTACAGCCAGTATGAGCGCAGCAGCAGCGCCGTTTTAGCTGATTTAAACCCTGTCTTCTTAAAAGCTGATCTTCAGATTGGATTTTTTGAGGCCAACCTATTAGGCTATGCCTATTCTGCACTTTTGGATCCGCTATGTCTGACCTTCCTATTTCACCTGCATTGTTTAACCGCGCGACAGCAGGCAACCGCGATGCTCAATTTGAACTGGCTGAAATTTACATGCAAAGTGACAACGATGAGCATGTTGAGCTGGCTGAAGAGTGGGCGCTGAAAGCGGCGCAGCTGGGGCATGTTGAGGCGATGTATTGGCTCGGCGAAGGCTATGCGGTTTATGCCAAAGACATGCAGGAAGAAGATGCTGAAGAATCGAAAGCTTATTTTGAACATGCGCACCGCTGGCTGGAACAGGCGGCAAAGCATAATCACCCGGCTGCCATTTTGGAATTGGCGAATTTTTACCGCCGCGGCGATGTGGTGGAAAAAGACGTAGCTAAATCTATTGAGCTGGTTGAACAGTCAGCTAAATTGGGTGAAGTGCAAGCCATGCGCGATTTAGCATTTATTTATGCCAATGGCCTAGGCATTGACGCAAATGAAGAAAAAGCGGATTTTTGGACTGAAAAAGCCAATGCTGCTGAGCAGTAACCGCAAAGCTCATTGAAACAATCAAAGCCCATCAACAGATGGGCTTTTTTATATGACGGCCATTTCGCTCAACTCGCGATATAGTCATTAACATCCACAGTAATGACTTGGCGGCAAATCCCCTCGGCCTGACGCTGCCGCTCAAAATCTTCGGCTGACATGGCGTCAAAGCTGTCAAAGAAGCTGATTTCGGCTTCATCGATGTCATACACCAAGGAGTGATTGCCAATACCTTCAAAGGTATCGTAATAGGCAATTACAAACTTGTTTTGCTCAAAGGCCTGCAAAATTTCCGCATAGCCTATTGCAGGCAGTACAGGCAATTGCAATTGCGCCGCTTCAGCATAACTGCGTTTTTCACCCTCCTGCAGATCCGGATCATGTTCTGTATAAAACTGCACGTTAAAGCCAAATTTTTTCAGTCCAACGGCTAAACCAATCGTCGTTGCACCGTATCCAGCTTCATAGCCGCAGACCTCTATCAACTGCTGAATATCTGCATCTATTCCTAAATGCTGCAACAGCATCCAAACAGCGTAAATTCCGCCATTAGCGTCCAGGCTGGATAATTCTTCAGGCATTTCCAAAGCCATAATCAAAACTCAAAAATTTGTCTGAAGCGATAATAAACAAATCATTCAAAATTTGCCTGAAAGTTTTAATCATTCATGGGCTTTAGCATGCACAAAGATAATGTCTAAATCCTGCTGAGGCACAAAGTTCTTTTCTGACATTTGGAATCGTGTTGGACTGATTTTTTTAACTTTGCCCGCCCAGCAGAAGGACACGAGTTCTCCAGCATCCCGTTCAATGGTCAAGTTAAAGTCTTGAATCGGCTTGGCCCAATTCGCCCCAGTTTTTAAGATATAGCCTAATGCCTGATAAGGCGCCTGCTGCGATTTGGCTTTCTTTAAGCCAGCTTTAAAGTTCCGATCCATGCAGTACGCTTTAGTATCCTCTTCCGGATATAACGCCACAGAACCGCCCACCAGCGGCGCGTATTGATGCTGCACATGTGTTAAGGCATTAGCTTTAAAAGTCTGTTTCCAGCTGTAAATCACTTGTGAAGACCAGGTGATCACTTCTTCTTTATCTTTCGGCAGCGCTTTTTGCAATGCTGCATTGCTGCAGCCTCTTAGCTTGGTTTCAAAAGCCTCATATTCATAATTTTGCCGATTCCAAGGATTCAGCATCTCTTTTTCGCTAAAACCGCATTGCTTAAAGGCATCCGTCAAATCTACCGGCGCTGGCTTTTCATCTGTTAAAATAAAAGTCCGGACATGCATCTCAGGCTGTATAGATTTTCCATCGATCAGCACCTTAAAGCTTTTAAGCAAGCGTTCCGTATCCGCAAAATCGGACTCAAAGAAATTTTCAATTTTAGGCAGCGGAAAAAGAATGGTTTCAGTTACATCCTTCTGACTCAAATTTTTAAATTGATAATCCACCTGAATGATTTTTTTACTGATAAATAAGTCTTCACTGTACATTTGGATGTCTTTATTTTTCAAATATTGCACACCACCCGTGGCGACATAGCCTGTTGAGTCATTGGCCATGATTGACGCGGAAATTAGAGGCAAGGCTCCGAGTATTTTTTTCATCATTATTCTTTTATTCCAAACAGACCTATATAAAGTCAGAACGTATTATTCCATAAAATTTACAGATCAAATGCTTATCCGTTAGATATTAATCAATTTCAGATTGGAACTCATCCTAATTCCAAGTACAATACCCTGCTAGTCGAGGGATGCTGCGACTTTTTCACAGGCTGATTTTCAAAAACAGCAATGTGAAATCGCTAGGCTCGACGATTCGGTCATACACCTGTGAAATAACAGTGCTGATCAAAAACGGCATCCGCGAACATAACGATCCAATCTATTTTTTTCTAGGAGATCCTGATGAACGCGGTCACTGCTTCATTTACAGATTACAAAGTTGCCGACATTTCACTTGCTGATTACGGCCGTAAAGAAATTAAACTAGCAGAAGCAGAAATGCCAGCCCTAATGGGTCTTCGCAAACGCTATGCAGCCGCTAAACCGCTTGCTGGCGCGAAAATCCTCGGCTGTATCCACATGACCATTCAAACTGCAGTTTTAATTGAAACGCTGGTTGAATTGGGCGCAGAAGTTCGCTGGACATCTTGCAACATCTTCTCTACTCAAGACCACGCTGCTGCTGCAATTGCTGCTGCTGGCGTTCCAGTATTTGCTTGGAAGGGCGAAACTGAAGAAGAATACGTTTGGTGCTTAGAACAGCAAATTAACGTAAACGGCACACCTTGGGATGCCAACATGATTCTGGACGATGGCGGTGACTTAACTGCGCTTGTTCACGAAAAATACCCAGAAGTAATTGCTAAAATTCACGGTATTACTGAAGAAACCACTACTGGCGTGCAGCGTCTTTACGAAATGCACCGTGACGGCACTTTAAAAGTTCCAGCGATCAACGTAAACGACTCTGTTACTAAGTCTAAAAACGACAACAAATACGGCTGCCGCCACTCTCTAAATGACGCGATCAAACGCGGTACAGACATGCTTTTATCTGGCCGCCGCGCGCTTGTTATTGGTTATGGCGACGTAGGTAAAGGTTCTGCGCAATCACTTCGTCAAGAAGGCATGATTGTACGTGTCACTGAAGTTGACCCAATCTGCGCGATGCAAGCATGCATGGACGGCTATGAAGTTGTTGCTCCGTACAAAAACGGCGTGCAAACTGGCAAGAAAGAAGACATCAACCTTGACCTTCTTCAAAACACTGACTTGATCGTAACCACTACGGGTAACTACCACGTATGTGACGCTGCAATGCTTGATTCTTTAAAAGCGGGCGCTGTGGTGTGCAACATCGGTCACTTCGATACTGAAATCGATACCAACTACCTACGCGGTTATAAGTGGGTTGAAGTGAAGCCGCAAGTACACCAAGTTTACCGTTCAGAAGACGAAAATAACTATTTAATTCTTCTTTCTGAAGGCCGCTTAGTGAACCTTGGCAACGCTACTGGTCACCCTTCACGCATTATGGATGGTTCTTTTGCCAACCAAGTATTGGGTCAAATTCACCTATTCGCTGAAAAATTTGCTGATCTTCCTGAAGATCAAAAACAAGCAGCGATCCGCGTAGAACTGATTCCTAAGAAGTTAGACGAAGAAGTTGCTGCTGCAATGGTTGCAGGTTTCGGCGGCGTGTTGACAACTTTGACTCAAGAACAAGCTGACTACTTAGGCGTACAAGTTGAAGGCCCATTCAAAGCTGAGGCTTATAAATACTAAGTTTTTCACCTCTCCTAACCTCTCTTGCGCTGAACTTTTAAGCAGTGCTTAAAGCACGCTCAGGAGAGGGATTTTTCATTACCGTTTTAAATAATGTAATGGATTCCCCTTCTCCCTTAGGGAGAAGGCTGGGATGAGGGAAATAATAAACAAACAGTATTTATAAAAAAGGATTTGAACATGTCAAAACAGATTCCTATTTCCTTTGAGTTCTTCCCGACCAAAACTGACGCTGGCGCGGAAAAACTTAAAGTTGTACATCAAGAACTTCAGTTGCTCAATCCTGAATTTTTCTCTGTAACATACGGTGCAGGCGGTTCTACCCGTGAACGCACATTGTCTACATTGAATGATTTTAACGGCAAAGGCACACCTGTTGCTCCCCACCTGTCTTGTATTGGTGACAGCAAAGAGCGTATTGCTGAATTACTGGATTTATATAAATCACAAGGGATTGACCGCATTGTTGCACTGCGCGGTGATTTGCCGTCTGGTCAAGTGGGTTTAGGCGAATTACCGTATGCAACTGACTTAGTACGTTTTATTCGTGAACATACAGGTGATCACTTCAAAATTGAAGTCGCGGCCTACCCAGAAATGCATCCGCAAGCAGACAGCTTTGATTTAGACATCAAGCGTTTCTGCGACAAAGCCAATGCAGGCGCAAATGCTGCATTGACACAGTTCTTCTTTAATCCAGATGCTTATTTCTACTTTGTAGAGCGCATTCAGAAAGAAGGCGTGAACATTCCTGTCGCTCCAGGCATTATGCCTATTACCAATGCCAGCAATTTAATCCGCTTTGCGGACGGTACAGGTGCAGAAATTCCGCGCTGGATCCGCAAACAGCTTGCAACCTATGGTGATGACACAGATTCAATCAAAGCCTTTGGTCATGAAGTGATTGTAAAACTTTGCGAACGCCTGATTGCCGGCGGCGCGCCAAGCCTGCACTTCTACACCATGAACACCACTGATCCAACGCGTCAGCTTGTCACTGACCTTGGCTTAGCTTAACCCCCATTGCTCGAGTAATACTGAAATGCCCCGTTTTTTTATTGAAGCTGATTTAACTGTTGATACGGTCATCGAATTAACTGAAACAGTTTTTCATCACTGGGTGAAAGTATTGCGTGCGCAAGTGGGCGAAAAAGCCACCTTGTTCAATGGGCAAGGCGGCGAATTCGAAGTTGAATTGACGGAAGCTTCCAAGAAATCTGCTTCAGTCAAAATCATTTCATTTAATCCAGACAACCGCACCCCCGCTTTTAAGGCTTTACTCGGCCAAGTCATGAGCAAGGGCGACCGTATGGATTATGCAATTCAAAAAGCTGTTGAACTGGGCGTGGCAGAAATTCAGCTGCTGACCTCTGAACGCTGTGAAATGCGTTTAAAATATGACCGCGATCAAAAGAAGATTGATCATTGGCAAGGCATTGCCATCGCAGCCTGTGAACAATGCGGCATGAATGTTGTGCCAAAAATTCATGCCCCGATCAGTTTAGAAGCATGGCTGGCATACGATCTGCCGGAGACTAAACTGGTTTTAGCGCCAAATAAAGATGAAACAGATGTACTGGCGGATGCATCTTTACAAATTGCACTGCTGATTGGCCCGGAAGGCGGGCTGAGTGAAGCTGAAATTCGGCAATCCAATTCCGCCGGCTTTAAAAACTGGTGCATAGGCGCTCGAGTCTTGCGCACTGAAACTGCTCCAATTGTTGCCCTGTCAATTTTGAATTACCGCCTAAAAGCTTAGCTCATCCGAATATTATATTTTTGTATACAATTTGATTGATTTTTATGTTTAACGTAATTAATCTAATTGTAAGCAATAAAAATTAAGCGATGAAAAACCAGTGTGTTTGGATTAATAAAACAACAAGCGACTTTTAATTACTATATTTAAATAAGGCACTTATATTGATGACAGATGATCAATATGACTACATCAAGCAGTACAATCATGCTGCTCAAATCGAGAATACGCTTCGCTTAAGCCGTTATTTTCTTCTCAGTATTTTAATCATCTGTTTATATATCTTTTGTATTTACCAAATTTACTTTAACACTGTTAATTTTTATTTCAATTTTTGGTTTATCTTTACCGAATTATTTGCCAGTTTTTGCTGGCTCATCAGCACGGCCTATTTCAAGCCTCATCAATTTGACTTAAAAATTGCTCACCGCTGGCTTCAGTTTCAATGCTTCAGTATCGGTGCACTGATCTCTGCCGGCATTTTCATCATTTATTATTATTTGCCGTCTATAAATCCTAATTTTGCCGATATTCAAGCGCTGACCTTATCTGCATTATTGCTGATTGTGACGCAAACCTTTGGTTTAACCTATTTAACACAGAAGCTAAATTACTTTTGCTTGGCTTTTTTACCCTCCATTGTGCCCTACTTGGTTTCACAATTTTTATTTCTTGACAAAAGCAGCCACCTGTTCAGCTTAGCTATCAATTTTGCTTTAATTGTCATACTGTTATGTGCAACTACGTCATACCGCATTCACCGCCGCATTTCTACCCTTTATGCAAAAAACAGCCTTTTGGTGAAAGAGGCCGAACAGCAAGTGGCGTGGACTGATGACCTGTGCAAGCAGCTGAAAAATGAAATCAACCACTCTAAAGATATCGAACTGCAGCTTCAGCTGAACAATCAGCTGCTGGAGCAGAAAGTGAAAGAACGGACTTTCGATATCGAGCAAATGAACAAAAATCTAGAAGATCAGCAGCAGAATCTTCAGCTCGCGCATGAAATTGCCGGTTTAAAACCCTGGGATTGGAACATTAAAGACCGAACAATTTCCCTGTCCAATAATCATAAAGGCACCACTCAGCGCGATTCAAAAGAGCATCATCACCAACTGCTGCATACAGTCCATCCAGATGATGCAGAACAGTTCAAAAATGCGATGAAACAGCATTTACGCGGTCAGAATGACCGTTATGAATCGACCTACCGGGTACAAAACAGCCTGACTGGAAAATGGAGCTGGGTGCATGACATTGGCCGGATTATTGCCTGGGACCCTGACAGCAATAAACCGCTGCGCATGGTGGGCATCCGCCGTGATATTCAGCAGGAACGCACATCGCAAGAGCGTTTAAAATTGGCAGCCAGCGTTCTTAAGCAAGCGGCTGAAGGCATTTTTATTCTAGATGAAGAGCTTCGCTATCTGGATGTCAACCCATGTTATGAACAGCTGACCGGCTTTCGCCATGAACAAATGATTGGTAAGCATTTATTTGATATCGCTGCAAATTATAAATCGCAGCAGCGCAGCGCGCATGCTGAGATTTTAAAGCAGGTGCTGCAGCATCAGCAGTATGACGGTGAACTGCAGGAAAAATTCCTGTCAGGAAAAGAATTAACACTTTGGCTGCACATTAATGCAGTGCTGGATGATCAAAACCGTGTCGCTCATTATATCGGCATTGTCTCAGACTTGACTGAACGCAAGCTGCAGGAACAGCGTTTATCCTATTTAGAAAATTATGACATCCTGACCGATTTGCCCAACCGGTTTTATTACAACTATCAGCTGCATCAGTACTTGATTTCGCAGCAGGACTCTTTAAAGCAGCTGGCCGTCATACGCCTGAACATCGACAGATTCCGCCCGCTAAATGAATACCTCAGCAACAACGGCGGTGATGAGCTGCTTCGGCAAGTTGCTCAGCGCCTGCGACTAACCAATGCGGAGGCCTTATTTTTAGCCCATCTCAATGGCGATGATTTTGCCATTGTGTATGAAATTTCGCATATCCGCCCATCGGTGATGGAACATTGCGAACGCATTGCCAAAGCTTTCACACTGCCCTTCAATATATTGGGGCAAGATCATGTCATCACGCTGTCCATGGGTATTGCACTCTATCCAGAGCATGGCCGTCAGCTGGATTATTTAAACAACTGCGCGGAACAAGCGCTTTCTGAAGCCAAACACCTTGGCGGCAATACCATACGTTTATATTCCAATGAAAACACAGCGCTGCTGGAACAAGGCATCTTTTTGGAAAGGGAGCTCCGCAAAGCGATTCAAAGCAATGAACTGGTGGTCTACTACCAGCCAAAAATCAATTTCAGAGATAAAAATATCTATGGCTTTGAAGCTCTGGTGCGCTGGAATCACCCTGAAAAAGGCATTATTCCGCCAGGGCTGTTTATTCCGCTTGCCGAACAGACCAGCCTGATTTCAGACATTGGGCGCATCGTCATCCAGCAAACCGCCAAACAGATCAAGAAATGGAACCAAATGGGGTTTAATAACATTTGTGTCTCAGTGAACGTCGTTGCCCAGCAATTGCGCCGCGGCCAGCTGCTGATCGACTTGGACGAAGCCATCAAAGCCAATGAAATTTCCGGCGACAGCTTAGAATTGGAAATTACAGAATCATCATTAATCGAAAACTCAGAAACAGTCAAAAAACTGCTGCAGGAAATAAAAAGCCGCCATATCAATATTTCTTTGGATGATTTTGGCACAGGCTACTCATCACTATCCTATCTTGCTGATTTTCCTATTGATGTTTTGAAAATAGATCGCAGTTTTATTTCCAAAATCGGTCAAAACAAGCACGAAGCCATCGTCTGCGCTATGGTTGCCATGGGCAAGGCTATGGGCTTAACTGTGGTGGCGGAAGGCATTGAAACCGAACAGCAGCTGCAATATTTGCGAAATTTAGACTGTGACATCGCGCAGGGCTATCTGTTCTCCAAACCGCTCCCTGAAGCGGAAGCAACGGTATATTTAAAACAAAATGTCCGCCCTGCCACTTATACATACTTAATCTAAGTACATCTTTCCGGTCTATAAGTTTGTTGGAAAAAGGCACTTTAGCGACTGTCCGAAGTGCCGAACAAGTGATATATTCGTGCTTATTTAAGAAACACTACCCGCATTTTTGGGCAACTCAGAACAAACGAGATACAGATGGACGATCAATCTTTAAAACAGCAGGCTTTGTACTATCACGAATTCCCAACTCCGGGAAAAATCAGCGTCACGCCAAGCAAACAATTGGTCAACCAGCATGACTTAGCGCTAGCCTACTCGCCAGGCGTTGCTGCGCCTTGTTTAGAAATTGAACGTGACCCGTCAACCGCAGCGCTTTACACAGCACGCGGTAACTTAGTTGCAGTTGTCAGTAACGGTACAGCCGTACTTGGCTTGGGCAACATCGGTCCTTTAGCCTCTAAACCGGTTATGGAAGGCAAAGGCGTACTGTTCAAAAAATTCGCCGGTGTCGATGTCTTTGACATTGAAATTGCTGAAAACGATCCAGACAAAATCGTAGATATCGTTGCAGCTTTAGAACCGACTTTTGGCGGTATCAACCTTGAAGACATCAAGGCCCCAGAGTGCTTCTACATCGAGCAAAAACTTCGCGAACGCATGAACATTCCTGTGTTCCATGACGATCAGCACGGCACATCAATTATTGTCGGTTCAGCATTATTAAATGCATTGCAATTGAACGGCAAAAAAATTGATGAAATCAAAATTATTGCTTCAGGTGCGGGCGCTGCTGCGCTTTCATGCCTGAACTTACTTTGCGCTTTAGGCGCAAAGAAAGAGAACATCATCGTTGCCGATTCACGCGGCCTACTCACCGCAAAACGTGAAGGTCTGGATGAATCTAAAAAAGCCTATGTACAAGATATCGAAGGCACCCAGCTTGCCGATGTCATGGAAGGTGCAGATATGTTCCTTGGCCTTTCTGCTGCGGGCATTTTAACCAAAGAAATGGTTAAAGTGATGGCAAAAGATCCAATCATCTTTGCCCTTGCAAACCCAGATCCAGAAATTCTGCCGGAACATGCGCATGAAGCGCGTTCTGATGTCATTATGGCGACAGGCCGTTCTGACTATCCAAACCAAGTCAACAACGCGCTGTGCTTCCCTTATATCTTCCGTGGCGCGCTGGATGTAGGCGCAACCACCATTAATGAAGAAATGAAGATTGCGTGTGTACATGCCATTGCGCGCATGGCGCATGTTGAGGCGGATGCTGCATCTTATGGTGAAAAATCTGCATCTTTTGGCCGTGATTACCTGATCCCGCGCCCATTAGACCAACGCTTGATTCTTGAAATTGCGCCTGCAATTGCACAAGCAGCAATGGACTCTGGTGTAGCAACCCGTCCAATCCAAGACTTCTCTGCATACCGTCAGCGCCTGTCTGAATTCGTCTATAACTCTGCGTTTATGATGAAGCCGATTTTTGCGCAAGCCAAAACAGATCCAAAACGCATTGCCTATGCGGAAGGTGAAGATCTGCGCGTTCTGCGTGCAGTGCAAATTGCAGTCGATGAAGATTTGGCAAAACCGATTCTTGTTGGCCGCCCTGCTGTAATTGAAGCGAACATCAAAAAGTTAGGCCTGCGCCTTGAAGACGGCGTGAACATTACCATTGTCGATCAAGAAAAAAATCCTGATTACGACAAATTTGCTGATGACTACTACAGCATCATGCAGCGCAAAGGTGTGACACCTGAATATGCGCAGCGTGAAGCGCGCCGCCGCTCTACACTGATTGCAGCCATGCTGGTTCGTCATGGCGTTGCAGACGGCATGCTGTGCGGTACGTATTCAAGCTACGACATTCACTTAGACTTCGTCAGCAATGTGATTGGACTAAAAGAAGGCCGCAATAACTTCTTCACACTGAATGCATTGATGCTTGAAGACCGCAACTTATTCATCGCCGATACCTACATTAACCGCAATCCAACGGCAGAACAGCTGGCTGAAATGACTATTTTAGCCGCTGAAGAAGTCCGCCGCTTTGGCATTACGCCGCGTGTTGCGCTGCTTTCACACTCAAGTTTTGGTTCAGATCAAAGCGATGCCAGCGCGCAAAAAATGCGTCAGGTGTATGACATTTTGTCTGAAATTGCTCCAGAGCTTGAAGTTGAAGGTGAAATGCACGGTGATGCAGCGCTGGATGAGAATATCCGTCATTTCGCATACCCGAACTCGCGCTTCAAAGGTTCAGCAAACCTGCTTATCATGCCTAACTTGGACGCAGCAAACATTTCATTCAACTTGCTTAAAGCAACATCAGGCAACAATGTCACAATTGGCCCAATCCTGCTGGGTGCAGCCAAACCAGTTCATATTTTAACGCCGACAGCGACGACCCGCCGCTTAGTGAACATGACTGCTTTAACTGTTGCTGAGATTCAAGAAAATGAGAAGTCCGCGCTGTAATTTAGCTGGCTAGATCACACTTAGAGACTTGAGAAAACCTCTATTCTGTAGCATGATGGCTTCAAGAATAGAGGTTTTCTCATGCAAGTTTATTTAGTAGGCGGTGCAGTTCGGGATCAGCTGCTCGGACACCCCTATCACGAAAAAGATTATGTTGTTGTCGGCGCAACGCCGGAACAAATGCTTGCTCAAGGCTATCAGCCTGTGGGTAAAGATTTCCCTGTTTTCCTGCATCCAGAAACCAAAGATGAATATGCACTCGCGCGGACTGAACGCAAGGCAGGACATGGTTATCATGGCTTTGAATTTTATACAGATCCAGCGGTTACGCTGGAACAGGATTTAATGCGGCGCGACCTGACCATTAACGCCATTGCGCAAGACAATAATGGCAATTTATATGATCCTTACAATGGCCAAAAAGATTTAGAACAGCGCGTGCTGCGCCATGTATCTGAGGCTTTTGCTGAAGATCCCCTGCGCGTATTGCGTATTGCGCGCTTTGCGGCCCGCTATAAAAAATTAGGCTTTAAAGTTGCTGATGACACTTTTAGGCTGATGACGCAATTGGCAGAGTCTGGCGAACTGGAAGCTTTAACGCCTGAACGCGTTTGGAAAGAGACCGCCCGCGCCCTCATGGAAGATCATGCCGATGAATATTTTGAAGTGCTGCGCGCATGCGGCGCATTGAAAGTTTTATTTCCCGAGCTTGATCAGCTCTATGGCATTCCGCAGCGTCCTGAATACCACCCTGAGATTGACTGCGGCATTCACACCATGATGTCACTGCAGCAGGCCTGCCGGGCCAATTACTCTTTGGATGTGCGCTTTGCTGTACTGGTACATGATCTAGGGAAAGCCTTAACGCCGCAAGAAGAGCTGCCGCGCCATATTATGCATGAAGAGCGCGGCATTCAGCCCGTAACTGAGGTTTGCGAACGGCTGCGCGTTCCAACCAATACCAAACAGCTGGCAATTGCCGTCTGCAAAGAGCATCTGAAATGCCATCAGGCGCTGACGCTAAAACCGGGAACACTTTGGCGCCTATTGCAGCGTTTAGATGTCTTACGCCGCCCTGAACGCGTTGAAGCTTTTGTGCAGGCCTGCGAATGTGACTCCCGCGGCCGTTTAGGACTAGAAGACAGAGACTATTCTCAAGCGCAATATGTACTGGACGCCATGCAAGTGGTGCGCAGCATTAAAGCGCAAGACCTTCCGCCAGACGTCCAAGGCTCTGATATTGGCGAGATGCTGATAGAGCGGCGCATTGCGGCGCTGGCTGAATTGAAGGCACAACACGCAGCCCTGACGATCTAATAAAAAAAGCTCCTTACGGAGCTTTTTTTATTCACCATTTCAGCACGGCTGATCAGTATTTCTAATTGATGTCTTAAATGACCTCTTCAACATTAAAAATGCGGTTGAACATAACAATCAGCCATCTTTCACAGCATCAGCTGATATTTTTGCGATAGCACTTTTCTGATTAAACCCGTGTATCCGAAAGCCATTTAACTCCCAACTTACGAAATATCCGCAGGAAATGTAATCACCTGGTCTAAACGCATTTGCTCAGTAGCAATCATCAGCAAGCGGTCTATCCCTAAAGCAATGCCCGAACATTCCGTCATATTGGGCAATGCAGCCAGTAGAAATTCATCTATCGGCATGACATGCAATCCCAGCTTTTCCCGCTCTGCATTGTCTGCTTCAAAACGGCTGCGCAGCACGTCAGCATCAATCAGCTCATCATAGGCATTCGCCAATTCCAAGCCTTCGATATACAGCTCAAAACGGGCTGCGACTAACTCGCCGTCTTCATCAATGCGTATTTTTGCTAAAGAGGCTAATTCAGGCGGAAAATCTGTCAGAAAAACGGGCGTATCAAAGCCTAAACTCGGTTCGACAAAATGTGAAAACAGCAAGTCGATATAGCCTAAACGGTCATCGCCTAAATCCAGGCTGATTCCAATGCGGCGGCAGCAATCTTTAAGCTCTTGCAATGAAGCTTGCAGCGGGTTTAATTCTAACCGGTCAATAAAGGCATGCTTATAGCTTAGGATGGTTGGACAAACTGCTCCAAAACGCTGCTTCAGGACAGCATTCAACAGATCCGTCACTTCAAACATTAAATCTTTCAAACTGAAGCCCGGACGGTACCATTCCAGCATGGTGAATTCGCTGTTGTGTTTACGGCCATGCTCATCATCACGGAAGACTTTGCAAATTTGATAGATAGGCCCGCTGCCGCTGGCCAGCAGGCGCTTCATGGCAAATTCCGGCGAAGTCTGCAAATAATGTGTTTGCAATTTCCCCATGACATGGCGCTGCGCTTGTATCGAAGCCAAATGCACATCCGTTACGCCTGCTTGAGAAAGACTAGGCGTTTCCACTTCAAGCACGTCACGCTCTGCAAAAAACTGACGAATCTGCGCATACATTTGCGCACGGGCGCGCATCGCTTTTAGATCACAGGTGGGCTGATACTGAACTGACTTTTGCGTGGAATGGTTCATTGACTGGCTCATGCTTTAGGGCCTCCGTGCGCTGCCCATTCACGCCGAAGCGGATAGGTTTTACGCAAATGATCGAAAGCCGTTTGCTCAACTTTGCCAGCTTTAACACAGGCGCGCAAAGCAGCATCATCACGGGCAATATCGTAAATTTCTGCTAAATGCCGTTTCAACACCGTTTTCAGCGGCTGATTTTGGAAAAATTGCTCACAGACCGGAAGCTGTGTTTCAAACTTTTTATCTGCCGCTGCAGCAAAAGTTTTGCAGAAAGCATCGTAAATCATTTGCGTACCGCGCGCCTTGCCTTCCAGGCTGTAGCCTGCAATATGCGGGGTCACTAAAGTAATTAGGTTCAATAATTCTTCTGAAATTTCAGGTTCATGTTCAAACACATCCAGCACAACCTGGCGCTGCGTATTTTTAATATCGGCAATCAGATCCGCTTCTGCAACCACTGGCCCTCGGGCAGAATTAATTAATACCGCTTCCGCTTTCATCTGCGACAGTGCTTCTGCGTTGATAAGATGATAAGTTGGATGCTGCCCTGTCTTGGTCAGCGGCACATGGATAGAGATTGCATCTGCCTGCTGTAATAATTCTTTAAATTCTACCTGCTTCACATGATCGCGCTGGACAAATGGATCATAGCCAATCACGTTCCATCCTAGAAGCTTCGCCATGACCGCCAAACGGGAACCGACATTGCCTAGACCAACAATGCCTAATGTAAACTGCTCATTGGCTTCCATCAGCTCTGGCTTGAGCTTCAGCAATGCTGTAATCACATATTCCGCGACGGCTTGCGCATTGCAGCCCGCTGCATTTGACCATGCTATTCCCTGCTGTTCAATCGCAGGAATATCCAAGTGATCTGTACCAATGGTTGCGCTGCCGACAAATTTTAAGGCTGTATTCTGAATCAATGCAGCATTTACGTTTGTGACTGAGCGAACCAGCAGCGCTTCGGCATCTTTCACATCACCGTGCGTTAAGCTGCGGCCGGCTTTATGTTCAATCGTTCCAAATTCGGCAAAGAAATAATCGGTAAATGCCAGATTTTCATCCGCAATGATTTTCATAAGCGCATCCAAAATTTTACTGCCGCTATGATAGCGCTTTTATACGCAGAATCGCTATGTGAGACAAAATCACTCATAAAAAAGCTCCTGATTTCTTAAAAGACTTTTTAGTATTTTGTGAAAGTGGAGGCAGTCTAAGAATAGGTGATATTTGCCTAGGAGACTGGTGGATATTCACATTAGTATTAGGATCAAACCAGATCGAAAGATTTTCTTGATTCACAAAAAATGGCTTAAGAACAGCAATTGTTCGTACGATCCATCTCTAACTGGTCAGTTCCAAACATTTTTAAAGGCAGGTGATTGCAATCCATGCACGTATATCGGTGCTGAATAAATTTACGGGATTAGACAGATCATTGACCTGAGTTGTTTTCTAAATTTGAGTATTTCAGAGGCAACTTTAACTTTTAAATGTTTGTGCAACAAAGCTCTGTAAGCATAAAAGTTTTATTTTTAACATTTTCAGAAAATCTAGATGTATCTATGACAAATGAGCCATAGGCAGAGTTAATCAGTCTGTTTCTTTTCAGGAGCAGCCATATGGCTATGATCATAATGTTCTGCCATGAAATATTCTCCTTCCGATATTTAGAATTAGCAGAGATACTGGATATAAACCCAATATCTCTGCTGTAAATCAATGAATTTATTGGATTAAGAAACTTTCTTTTCATTTATCCATCGATACAGAACCGGCAATAAAACCAATGTCAGCAGGGTCGATGAGATAATCCCTCCAATCACAACAGTTGCTAAAGGCCGCTGTACTTCCGCCCCAGTTCCGGTTGCCAATGCCATTGGGACAAAACCAAGTGATGCCACACAGGCGGTCATCAGCACAGGTCGAAGACGCAAAATTGCCCCCTGCCACGTTGCATAATAAAGGTCATGTTGCTGCCGCAGCTCTTTGATAAATGTCAGCATGACTAAGCCATTCAGTACAGCCACCCCTGACAATGCAATGAAGCCCACGCCTGCAGACATAGATAGCGGTATGTCGCGCAGCCACAATGCGACTAAGCCGCCACACAATGCAAACGGTACACCGCTAAAGACCAGCAGGCTTTCTTTGATGCTGTGAAATACAGCCATCAATAAAATAAAAATAGTGAGCAATGCCAGCGGAACCACCAATTGCATTCGCGCTTTTGCAGACATCAGATTTTGAAATTGACCGCCATAATCTATCCAGTATCCGCTTGGTAACTCCTGTTTGGATAACGTGCTCTGAAGCTCTGTTACGAATGAGCCTAAATCGCGTCCCTCTACATTTGCAGTAATGACAACACGGCGTTTGCCATTTTCACGGCTGACCTGATTAATGCCCAAGATATTTTCAACACGCGCCACATCTTGTAATTGAATTAAACCGCCATTCGGCAATTGCACTGGAAGCAGCGCTAACTGTTCAGGACTCCGCTGAGAGTCATCTAGGCGAATCACAAAATCGAACCGCTTGTCGCCCTGTAAGATTGTTCCAACATTTTGACCACCGACACTGGTCGCCACCAGATCCTGAATGGCTTTTACCGACAGGCCATATTGTGCGGCTCTAGACTTATCCACTTCTACATTCAATAAGGGCAAGCCGCTGGTTTGTTCGACATTAACGGCTGTCGCCCCTGAAATTGCTTTAATTTTTTGAGAAATCTTATTCGCTTCGCGATTCAGCACCTCCATATCATCGCCAAATAATTTGACGCCCACATCACTTCGCACCCCTGAAATCAGCTCGTTAAAGCGCAGTTCAATGGGCTGCGAAAACTCACTGTTATTTCCCGGCAATGTTGCTAAGAACCTAATCATTCTTTGGCGAAGCTCATCAATGGTTTGTTTGGGATCAGGCCATTCATCATGAGGCTTTAACAGCACAACGCCATCTGAAATATTGGGCGGCATGACATCTGTAGCGACTTCTGCTGTGCCGGTACGCGCAAAGATCGCTTTAACTTCAGGAAATTCTTTCAGCAGCAGCTTTTCAGTGTTTTCCTGCATCCGCAGTGACTGTTCTAAGCCCGTACTCGGAGAGCGCATTTGCTGAACTGCAAAATCCCCCTCACCCAATTGAGGCGCAAATTCACTCCCTGTTTGAGTGGCCAGCGCCCCCGTCAGAACTAAAATACTGGCCGCAAAAACAATCACCAATACACGAAGTTCATAGGCCTTATCTAAGAGCATTTCATATTTAGTTTTAAGCCAATGCATCCAGCGGCTTTCAGTTTCCTTGACTTCTCCAGTAACAAATAATGCAACTGCGGCTGGCACAAAAGTGACAGACAAAATCATGGCCCCAATTAAGGCCAGCACTACGGTCATTGCCATAGGATGAAACAGTTTGGCTTCTACACCGGTTAAGGTAAAGATGGGCAGATAGACCACCAGAATAATCAACTGTCCAAAAATGAGCGGGCGGCGCGCCTGTTTGGCAGCCAGAAAAACTTCTTTAAATCGCTCAGATCGGCTCAGCAAACTGCCTTTCATTTTCTGAGCTTCGGCGAGCCGACGAATACAATTTTCGACAATAACGACTGCGCCATCAATAATAATGCCGAAGTCCAATGCGCCTAAACTCATCAAATTCGCGCTAATTTTCTGTTCTGCCATACCAGCTAAGGTAAACAGCATTGAAAGTGGAATAACGCAAGCCGTGATCAGCGCTGCACGGAAATTGCCTAAAAACAGAAATAAAATCACAATGACGAGGATTGCGCCCTCAATCAAATTCTTCTGAACGGTTTGAATCGCCCGGTCCACCAAATGCGTGCGGTCATATACCGTTTCAATCACCACGCCTTTAGGCAGGGATTGCTGAATAGACTGCACCTTTTCATCAATGGCTTGAGCAACGGTACGGCTATTTTCACCCATCATCATCATGGCAATACCCAATACAGTTTCTTCACCATTATAGGTCGCCGCGCCGGTTCTTAAGTCATGACCGATCGATACCTTGGCAACATCTGAGACCCGAATCGGATAGCCGTTTTTATTGGCAATGCTGATGTTTTGAATATCTTCAATCGTGTTTAAAGTCCCGGGAACCCGAACAGTTAATTGCTGTCCATTTTTTTCAATATAGCCGGCCCCGCGGTTTTCATTGTTTTCTGTCAAGGCCGTTTGCAAATCAACTAAAGGGATTTGCAATTGCTGCAATCGGTTCAGATCCGGGGCAACCACATAGGTTTTATTAAAGCCGCCGATACTGTTGATTTCCGCAACGCCTTTTACGCGCTGTAATTGCGGCCTCACGATCCAGTCCTGAATTTCACGCAAATCCATCGCGGAATAAGCAGTTCCATCTGGCTTCTTCGCATGAGGTTCGGCTTTAATCACCCATTGATAGATTTCACCTAAACCTGTCGAAATAGGCGACATTGCCGGCTGTATATTTTCTGGCATTTCTCCCATCGCTTCTTGCAAGCGCTGGTTAATGAGCTGTCTGGCCCAGTAAATATCGGTGCCATCTTCAAAAATGACAGTCACCTGCGATAAGCCATAGCGGGAAATAGAGCGGGTTTGTTCCATTTTCGGCATGCCCGACATGGCATTCTCAATGGGATAAGTAATCCGCTGCTCCATCTCTAAAGCAGTAAAGCCATTGGCTTGAGTGTTAATCTGTACCTGCGTATTGGTAATATCAGGCACGGCATCAATCGGCAGCTTTTGATAGCTGTAAATGCCTACGCCAATCCAAGCCGCAATAAAAAGCATAATCCAAATGGCATTATGAATTGAAAACTGAATCAGCCGATCAAACAACCCTTCCGGCTTTGCCAATTCATTATCTGGAATTTGAGGGAGTTCAGTGCTCATGCGAAGCCTCTCCTTTTTCCAATTCAGATTTCAGTAAAAAACTGCCTTGACCTGCATATTTTTGTCCCGGATTCAGTCCATTGACTACTTCAATCCATGGACTGTCCCCAGACGATTGGCCGAGTTTTACAGCTTGCGGACTGAATTCAATTTTCTGTCCGTGCTGAGTGGCGACAAAAACCACCTCTTTTCCATCGACATTCTGAACTGCAGACTTGAGCACCCGCAAGGCACTGTTTTCACTCTGTTGCTGCAGCAGCACATTCACCATCAAGTTTGGACGCAATTCGGCTGCATTCGATTCAACTTTTGCACGTACCTGCAGACGGCCCGTTTGAGTATCCGCTTCAGTATTTAAGGTCTGAATAACCGCCTGATAGACCTTTTCCGTTTGCAAGGATTTAAATTCGATCTTTTGATTTGGGGACAAATCCATCATTTCAGCATTGGGCACAATAAACTCAAGCCAAAGCTGATCTAACTGGTCTATGGTAAAGAGTTGGTCGGCCAACTGAACATTTTCCCCAAGAACCAAATCTTTTTTACTGATCACACCGGAAATCGGGGCTTTCAAAATATAGCGCCCGTTACTGGAATTCATGGCGCCAAATGCGCTTAAACGGGATTGAGCGGCTTGAACTTGAATTTGCGCCCGCTGATAGCTGTTATAAGCCCGTTGATAGTCCTGCTTTGCTGAAATGCCCTGTGACCAAAGCTGACGCTCACGTTCAAAGTCTTGTTTCGCCAGTTCAAGATTGGTCTGTTCAATTTTAAGATTGGCCTGCTGATCGACTAAATCAGGCACAAGCAACGCTGCCAAAGGCTGCCCTTTTTGAACTTTTTGGCCGAGCTCTACATAGACATTTTCGACATGGCCGCTAAAACTCGGGGAAACATGCGCTTGCTGGTCGGTATTTACATTCAGTTTTGCCGGATAAGAACTGAGTTTAACCACCGGACCTTGATCGACCACAGAGAGCTGTATGCCTTGTTCAACCAATTGCTTGGCCGTTAAGCTTACGCCTTCTGCATGCTCTTCAATTTCACCTTCATGCTGCTCTTCGCCTTCTTCTGCATGTTCATCTGAAGTTGCTGATTTATTCTTACCCGATATAATTAAAAGAATACTGAGAAGTACAGTTATACTGATGACCACACTAATCAGCAGCGCTTGGGAAATTTTGCCGCTCTGTTTCTTTAAACTATTTTTAAGATCGAACATGTTAATTTCCCCCGCCAATGACAGGCATGGCCTGTATGTCTTGCCATAAATTTTGATTCAATTGTGCAATCGCATCTTTTGACATCACTTCACTTGGGCTAATGCCTAGACTCAAACTTTCCGCTTCAATGGCCTTTTGCCAGCCGTCCCGCAACAGCTGAATTTTACGCAAACGGATATCCTGTAATTGAAGCGTGGCCTGCTGAACATCGCTTAAAGCAAACTTGCCTGCCAGAAAGCCTTGCAATGTTTTACTTTGCACTTCAGCTGCCAAAGGAATTTGAGTGCCATTTACAACTTTGAATTGAACCTCTAGGCCCTGCAGTTCCGTTAAAACCGTGCCGATTTGCAGCGCATTTTGCTTGAGATAAAAATCTTTCTGGCGCTCTAATAAATTCATTTTCTCTTGCGCGATTTTTATGCCATTTTGCTGGCGGTCGAAAATATTAAGCGGCACACTCACGCCAACGACCCATTGATTTTGTGTTGAGTTTTCCATGGACTGAGTGCGGTTGACACCCAGGTTTAAAGTGGGATTCGGACGTGCCTTGGCTTTCAGCTGATCTACCGTAACTTGAGACTCTAAGACCTGTAAAATCCGATATTTCTCAACGTAGTTGTCTGCTAAATTTTCTTGAACCTGCTGATGCGCCGATTTTGGCCAAAGCTTTTGCGGAGATAAATTGATCTGTAATGATTTATCTGACGTCCCCCATAAATTTGATAATTGCTGGGTTGCCACTTGCACCTGCAAGTCAGCCTGTCTAAAAAGACGGATATTTTCCGCATAGCTTAACCGTGCGCGATTCACATCGACTTGCGCGATACTGCCCGCATTAAAGCGCTTTTCAATGGCGTTCATGTTCTCTTCGCTTACGCGAAGCTGTTCATGAACAATGTTTTTTTCAAGTTCAGCGATGGCCAGTTGCGACCAGACATATTTCACTGCAAGCTCAACTTGCGCTTGATATATCTTCTGCTTCAGCGCAGTTTTATCTGTAGAAATACTGGCTAATTTTTGGTTCGCTTTGCGCTCTCCGAAAATATCCAAGGGCTGTGATATGCCAATCGCCAGTTCTTTGTCATTATTTGAACCAAAGCCTGTTTGTTCAACGGAAAGCTCAGGATTTTTGAACAGCTTACTCTGCTGGATATTCGCAGCATTAATGCTCTTCTGCGTTTCCCAAAAGTTTTGGGACGCTTGGTACTGATTCACCTGATCAATGGCCTGCTTCAGCGTTAAATCTTGGGTACTGGCGACTGCAAAGGTACTTAAGCTGATCATTGCGGATAGCACGATCCCTGTACGGAATGCCGGCCAGCATAAGTTCAGGATAGAGGTATCCTGATATAATTTGTTTTTTGACATGAAATGCCCCACACATAATGAAATTAGGAGTGGTGGGCTTTTATAAAACTACCCCACCGATAGCAGGGGCAAATCGGGAGGAGGTGTTAATTGATTTAAATAAGGGGATTTATAAAAAGTTCTTCCCAAATAAGATGGGATAATATCTGTCTCAAAATGAGTCTTGAAATTCAAATCATCAGGTGGATCAATCTGAATCACGATTGTATTTGAGAAATGACTGCACTTTTCATTAAAGCAAACCTTCTGACAATAGTCATAGATTTCATTATAGTTTTCTAGAGAATAAGGCGCTTGGCTAGAATGATCGGTCTTTTCACCTAAAGCGATTGGATTAGATAGTATTGAATTGGGCAGGTTTGGCATTTCATGCAGACAGGCAGCCTCTGCCACACTCCAAATATTCTGGAATGTAAACAAGAGTACCAAAAGCTGAATTAGAAATGTTTTTCTCGTCATACACAAATCTGTATTTAAGGAAGCTGTCCAAATCCATCTAGGATCTGTTCACAGAATTTAAGTCACCTTAAACTTTTTGCAATCTTAAGTAAAGATATTCACTGAATTCATGGGCGGAATATATTAGCCGGCGCAGTTATACCCTTGAAGGGATTCAGCTATCTAGAGTTAACCATTAAGCATATTTGTTTCTTTAGTGGTACTCAATGGCGCACGACAGATTTTTGCCTTGAAATGACAATCCTAAAAATAAATCTATTTCAAGTGAAGCCAAATCAGTTTTGAATAGCCGCCGATTTTGCAGACACTTTTCAGCTAGATAAAATGGCCAATGAACGAGGCATTTATGAGTAGCCGCAAACGATATTCCGCCAAGAAAAATGCCAAGTCTTAGAATAGTGCAAGGACCAGTTCTCAAAAGTGAAATGAACTCCTCCGAACAGTTAAGCATTTAGACAGGGCGATATAGAAAGGATGATCAGGTTACCATCCTCAAAGTTTCGTCGAAGCCAAGATGCATTGCATTCAATCTTGCGAAGCAGTCCTGCTTAAGTGATAAACTGAACAATGCGGATTATGCAACTCATAAATTTACTGCTGTTTACGGGTGGCAGGTGTAGCAAAACCACCTGAACCCTCCATCTTAGTCAGGATGGTCCCACCCGCGCGATATGCATTAATCAGATTTGAATCAACTCAAGATCAATAAACTAAGAACTAAAACGTCAGCCTGCTGGTTAATCCTAAAACCAAAGCATTGTCGACATGGCTTGTTGCGCCGGGATGAATCACATATTGAATATTCGGGCGGAGCATGGCCCATTTTGTTGGATAATAGGAATAATTTAGTTCAAGATTATATTCTGCTTCTTTATTGATGCGGCTGCTATGTTCGCGATAACGGTTGCTCACATGAATACGATTCAGACCAAACCCTAAAATATCATTCTCATGATTTTCCAGTAACCCGATATATTTCAGCCCAATCTGCTGCATATTATCAATTTTATTGGTACGGTCATCATGAAAGCTTAAATTCATAAACCCGTGTAAACCTTGTTTTCCTGCTCCATGACTTGTTAACTGCTGTTCTGCAACAAACCATGCTCCAGAAGTATGGTCTTTAGCTTCTCCTGTCACAATATCTTTTTGATTTTCAATATTATCTGCGGTGTTGTACATCATACCAAAACGGTAACTCCCCGCTAAGCCATTCACAGCATGTTTCGGCTGCCAAACAAGTTCAACTGGCGCCGTTACCCCATCTGACTTTGATGTACTTAAGTTCCATCCCTCATTTTCTTTAATATTGGTCGGGTTAAATTCAAACACAGCAGCTTGAGCATAGAGTTCAGGATAAATTTGATATTTCAACATGCCTGCCCATTGGCTAACAGGAATGTTGTACCAGGAACTTCCCTGCCATTTGCCCATCTGCGCTGTACAGAAAGATGTATTTTGGAAATCACATGACATCACATTAAAATAAGTTCCCATGCCAAACCGACCTAAGCGGACACTTATTCCATTATCTTTAAATTGCTTTTCTATGGAAAATTCGCTTAAACGGCTGCCACTATTTCCTCGCCCATAACTTGCCTGAACATTGCCCATCTGCGGCGCAAGCGGATCAGAAAGCTGTTCAACTGAAACACTTTGACCTTGCCGTGCAGTCACAATTGTACGAACTGAAATACCATCCCAACCGAGTAATTTTTCCAAGTCCCAATAACTCCCTAACCATAATTGGCTGGTATAGGTTGGATCTTGCCGCTCGTGATATCCGCCATCTGCTAAATAGGCGGTATCGACAGTAATATTGGCATCAAACTTCATTCCTTGCTCTGATAGCTGACTGCGGGTTCCGTTCCAATCTCCCAATAAGTAATCAGCTTTGGGGTCTAAAACAGCTGCAGCATGGCTCTGCGCGAGGGTAAAAATAAGTCCTGCGCTGCTGAATAACATTTTTGCTATTAATTTCATTCCTTGATCCTTTTCGCTTTTTCGGCATGCAAAAACCCTATTCATATCATTTGAATGATATGAATCATGTGGACGCTGCCTTCGTTCTTAATTAAATTTAGACGTTTCGTTTGAGTAAAATTGCACTGCTGCCTATAATTTTACACTTTCCTTTTACTGTCACTTTTCAAGCCTGTTCCTTCGGCTAATTCTGTATCTAAAATCCCTTCATCAATCGCATTTCTGCAATGAAACCCGCAACACTCTATTATTGACCGCTATGCCGCATTTTTTAATCCAGCAGTTTTGCTGTATGGGCTTTTACAAAATGCGATTGATTCTCTCGCTGCAGCACGGAAGTAATGTAGTGGCCCGCTTTTAACATTGCAGAAAGGTCAATGCCTGTTTGAAAGCCCGATTGTTCTAATAAATACACCAGATCTTCTGTGGCTACATTTCCTGAAGCGCCTTTGGCATAAGGGCAGCCACCTAATCCTGCAATCGAAGAATCAAAAATCCTCAGGCCCTGCTCTAATGATTCAGAAATATTGGCAATCGCCATACCATATGTGTCATGAAAATGGCCCGCTACCCTGTCAACAGGCAGAACGTCCAGACAATGCTGCAGCATTTTACGAACACGGACTGGGCTGGCTGTGCCAATCGTGTCGCCTAATGAAATTTCATAACAGCCCAAATCAAAAAGCTGTTTTGCAACACGCGCTGCTTTTTCAGGAGCAATTGCCCCTTCATAAGGGCAGTCAACAACACAAGATACATAGCCGCGCACTTGAATTCCATGCTGTTTGGCAACCTCAAACATGGGTTTAAAACGTTCAAAGCTTTCCTGAATAGAACAGTTAATATTTTTTTGCGCAAATGATTCAGATGCTGCTGTAAAAATGGCGACCTCTTTGCATCCGGCCTCAATCGCAGCCTCTAATCCTTTCATATTCGGAACCAATAAGCTGAAGCTAACCTGTTCGGGTTTTTCAAGCGCAGCATATAACGCTGTACTGTTGTCCATTTGCGGAACCCAGCGCGGTGAAACACAGGATCCCACTTCAATTGATTTAAATCCGCTGCCTACCAGCAGATTCAAAAACTCTAGCCGCTGGTTAAACTCAATGACAGATTTTTCATTCTGCAGCCCATCGCGGGCGCCAACTTCTACAATTTTTACAAAGTCATTCATGCTTAGCCCGCCAAACC
This sequence comes from Acinetobacter sp. CWB-B33, assembly GCF_039655955.1. Classification (NCBI taxonomy): domain Bacteria; kingdom Pseudomonadati; phylum Pseudomonadota; class Gammaproteobacteria; order Moraxellales; family Moraxellaceae; genus Acinetobacter; species Acinetobacter sp. CWB-B33. Next base: position 425,004 of record NZ_JAGFEU010000002.1, on the reverse strand, counting down.
AATCAAAGCCGGAACAGACAGAATCGCCATGTAATATCCCATAAACTGACAGCCGGTATTAAAACCAAAATGCTTAGATAATAAGCCGCCAACGAGACCAACTGTGATAATGACCAATACGCCAAGGAGCGCCCCTTCCCATAAACTGATCACTAAAATAAGGCCTACAAATGTTGCAATAATGGCCTCATGGCTAATGTATTTGGTTACGAATAAGGCTGCTCGGCGGGCATAATTCATGGCAAATGGATAAGACACGAGGGAAGCAATGAAAACCGCAAGCAGACCATAGCCCAAGAACTCCCATTGGCTTAAAAGATGATGCAGGTTATGCCCTTGCACTCCATTTCCACCCACGGTAAATACCGGCGGCGCATTGAATAATGGCGCAGCTGGGCCAGCAGCGACAGGACTTAAAGGCAGGCCGAAAGCAATCAGCGGAATTAAAGCTTCTGCAATATAAGTAGACTCTGTAATACCATTCTTCGCGGTCAGCGTCGTCGTTAAACGCTGATACACCTGTTTAAATCGTGAAGAGACAAACTCCCCCAAGGCGACGGTCATTGCAACTGGACTGAAAACAAACGTAGCACTTGAAACCACAGACGTCGCAACCGTCCATTTTACTTGTTCTTTATCCAGCACTTTCAGCGGATTAGGAAAGTATCCTGACCAACTCTTTACTTCAGGCGCAATAGAAAGCTGATTAACCGATTGGCGCTGCATTTTTTTACGTCCTAATGGTGAACTCACCATTAATAAATCTGCAATTAATGGCCCAATCGCAATGCCCAGAAAATAGCTAATAGATAATTTAGTATCAAAAGCTGCCGTAAAGCTTTGCAATCCAATAATCAGCACGACAAAAGGAATCAGCAGCAAAGTGGATGCTAATTTACCCGGCGAAAAATAGGTAATGATGATTGCCGCTAAAGCAAAAATCCAGGGTGCGAATGCTTTAATCGCATCGCCAAACGGGGCTAATAAGGAGGCAAATAACACCGCACACGGCACCGCAATAAATGCAGAAACAATGGCGCCAGAAATCATCTTGCGCAAAGCAATATGTGGCGCACCAAGCTTCCGCATCGCCTCACATTCCGCCATTAGCGGTGTGGCTAAAGTATCACCGGGGATACCCAATAATGCGGTAGGAATAGCATGGGTCATATGCTTTGCAACAACCGCAGCCATCCAAAAAGTGAATACCCCTACCGGCGGTGCGCCAAGTAGAATAATTAATAGCGTCAAAGGGGCAATTGTGGTGGTTTCATCCGTTCCAGAAATCAGGCCAATGGCTGCAAATAAAACCGCGCCAAATAAACCGAATCCAAAAGCCACCAAAACTTGATCAAATAATAATTCCATTTTATTTACCTTCACTTTGCTGACGCTGTTGGGCATATGCAACAAAAGCATCGTACAAATTTAGTTCCTTTAATTCTTGAACAAGTTTTTCAGGTAAATCATGAATTTCACCAATTGATTTGCCTTCTTTTTCCCATTGATCAATCAATATTTCAAACCATTCCATGGATTGATTTTCAGACTCTAGAATTTCTCGTTTGGGTTTGTATAAAACTGAACAAATAAAACCCGCAATTAAGCATCCTGCTAATCCACACAACATGCTATATGCATGATTAAGGGTCTGGTTTTCAACAAATTGCCCTAATACCCATTGCGAGGAATAAAAAAATGACACGCTTAAGGCTGCGCCAATAAAAATCGATTTAACCAAAGCCGGGAAGCTGACCGTATCTCCCCATACTTCTACAAGCTCATCATTATTCTCACTTGATACATCTTTTTGAGAACGTTGACTGTGATGAGCTGCATTTTTTTTATCTTGCTGCATCGCATTATCCATTGCTGCTAACTCCTAGTCCTTCTAGTTTTAAAAGCAAACGCATTAACTGCGCAATTCTGCCAACAGCTCCAATGCCCTATCATTTCTGACATCATGTTCTGCGACCATTTTTGCCACAATTAAGTCAACTTCCTCTAGATTAGCGCCTGCCACAACAGCAATATTGCGTGCATGCAATGCCATGTGGCCACGCTGAATCCCTTCTGTTGCCAACGCACGCATCGCCGCCATATTTTGGGCTAAGCCAACCGCTGCAATCACTTCTCCGAGCTCACTTGCCGAGTCAATATTCAGCATCTGAATAGACAATTGCGCTAAAGGATGGGTTTTCGTTGCCCCGCCGACTAAGCCTACCGCCATAGGCAATTCGATGCGGCCAACCAAATTGCCTTGAGCATCTTTCTCCCAAGTCGTAAGCGATGTGTACTGTCCGTTTTTGGCTGCATAAACATGTGCGCCTGCTTCAATTGCACGCCAGTCATTCCCTGTAGCAACAATCACAGGATCAATCCCATTCATAATGCCTTTGTTATGCGTTGCCGCACGATATGGATCAATGACAGCAAACTCATATGCTTCCAGCATACGTTCAATCACTTCTTCACCAGACAATGACTCTTGTTTCAGTTGATCGGGGCGTACAGTTAATTCCGCCCGGACTAAGCGCAAATCTGCGAGATTGGATAAAATGCGTAAACGAACTTGCCCTCCTGTCAGTTTTTCAACCAATGGCGTTACCGTCTCTGCCATAGTGTTCACTGTATTTGCGCCCATCGCATCACAGACGTTTACAATCAGATGCATAACAGCCATAGGGCCGACTTTGGTGGACTCAAATAAATGAACCTCGATGTCTTTACAGCCGCCGCCCAAACTGATCAGGAATTTATCTTTGCTATTTGCGAGCTGAATAATTTCCTGTTTATTGGCCAATAAAATTTCTTTCGCTTTTTCTGCGGATTCAATACCCAAAATTTGGACTTGCGCGCGCATTAACGGTTCTGTGCTTGAGGTTCTAAAGCCGCCGTTTTCACGCACAATTTTCGCCATATATGATGCGGCAGCAACAACTGATGGCTCTTCAACCACCATTGGAATTAAATGATCTTTACCATTAATTTGAAAATTTGCAGCAACGCCAAATGGCAGTTCAAATTTTCCAATAACATTTTCAATCATGCCGTTTGCTAAATCACAAACTAACGCGCCGTCATTTTCCAATAATTGCTGTTGTTGGGCATTTAAACCTGCTATTTTTGAAACTTCCTTGAGGCGTTCTGAAACTGTTAATTTACGAAAATCAGGTAATTTAGAATTCATGCTGGCTATCCTATGCTCATTATGTTCATAGAAACAATTTAAGTGTTTGCCTGATTTCTCTCAAGGTACAGTTTTTACGGACAGTTTTTTTAGGACAGTTTAAGTAATATTATGGACGCCAGCTCAGTACACCTTGTTGATCAAATTTTTCAGATTTTAAAACACCAAATAAAATCTCAACTGTATAAAAAAAATGAAAAAATTCCATCTATTCGAAAATTATGCATTCAGTATAATGTTTCTAAAAATACCGTCATTTCTGCTTTAGAGCGACTAATAGACGAAGGTCTAATCTATTCAAAGCCCGCATCCGGTTTTTTTGTCATGGAACAAAAAAACCTGCCCAGATTTAAGCAAGCCAATATTGAAATGCATGACATAGATGAGTTATGGCTAATGCGCCGGCAATTAGAAACATTCAATGGCGTCATTAATGTTGGAGATGGCTTCCCCGATTCGTCATGGTTTGACTTATTGCCCTTAAATAAACTTCTGCAAAAATCACTTCAAGAAAATAATACCAAGCTATTACGTTACGGGTCTAAATATGGTTATGAAGCGCTGAGAGAAACATTATCCTTACGCTTAAGCCAAATCAACATTAAAACTATTCCTGATAATATTTTACTGACTAATGGTGTAAATGATGCAATCGATCTGATTATTCGATATTTCGTTGAATCCGATACTATTGTCTTAGTCGACTCGCCTATTTATTATCCGCTGCTAAAAAAACTGCAGCTTACAAAATGTAAAATAATGGAGGTTCCGCGTTTGGTCGACGGGCCAGACTGTCAAATTCTTGCAGAATATTTAAAGACACTCAAACCTAAACTTTTCTTTACCCAAAGCATTTCACATAACCCGACCGGCACACATATCAGTCTAGATAAAATCAAGATCATTAACAGCTTGTGTAAAGAACATAACTGCTTAATTATTGAAAATGATATCTTTTCTGAATATACAGATATTAAGCACAGATTAAGCTCGTATAGTGATTTTTCACATCATCTTTATATTGGCGGATTCTCTAAGATTATCAGCCCATCCATTCGCGTTGGATTTATTGTTGGTGAATACCATTTAATGGATAAAATCGCTGATTTCAAAGCCATTTTACATGTTAATAGTTCAGAATATGCAGAACAATTTATTTGTACGATTTTACAAAGTAAAGTTTATGAACAGCATCTTCATTTTTTTAAAGAAAGCTTAAAATCAAACAGTCAACTTGCACTGAAGAATATTAAAAAATTAGGAGGCAAGGTTTTTTACGAAGCTCAAGATTCTTTATATTATTGGACTGCTTTTGAAAATCTAGATTTGTCTCATGACATGATGAAAAAGTCAGTTGAACATAAGCTTGTTCTCGCGCCTGGCTATATTTTTAGTTTGGATGGACAGAAATATAATCAATGGACTCGCCTCAATGTTAGCATTGCCTCCAAGCAAAATTTTTATGAAGAATTCGATTCCTTTTTAAACCTATAAAAATAATGCAGCTTCAAATGGCTTTGTTGCACAAACCTGCCGTTAAAGGCTTATTCAGCAATATAATTTTCAGATGAGCAAGCCTGTACCTGAAATCTATATGGCAGCTGTCTTTTTTTAAAATTGAATGGCCATACTGTATCACTCAAATCTTTTTCCAATTTTATCCATTTGCCTTAATGATGTGTGCTGAATTAACAGCACACATCAAAAAAAGCAGGCCGCTTTTAAGGGATAGATACCGCCTGTAAAATGGACATCGTTAAGCCATGGTATGAATGGTGTCCTTAAAGCGTTTCCATGACACATAAAAGAAGACCGATGCAATACCGATCAGCCACAACATGGACGGCCAAACGACATCAAAGCCTGCATTACGGTACAAAATAGCTTGAGCCAAAGACACAAAGTGTGTTGTTGGCGCAATCAGCATAATATTTTGAACAATTTCCGGCATGCTTTCCCGCGGTGTTAAGCCGCCAGAAAGCATTTGCATGGGAATCAGCACCAGCATCATCAGCAAGCCAAACTGCGGCATGGACTTGGATACGGTCGCCATATAAATGCCCATAGATGTGGTCGCAAATAAAGTCAGCAAAGCACCCAAAAAGAATAAAGATAAACTGCCGTCAATCGGCACATGTAAGACCCCTTGCACCACAACTTTAAGGCCGAGAAATGCTGCAATCAGCACTACCAGGCTCATTGACCAGACTTTGGACATCATAATTTCAAACACCGTCACGGGCATAACCATTAAGTGCTCAATCGTGCCATGTTCGCGCTCACGAATTAAGGCTGCACCCGTCAAAATAATCGACAGCATGGCAACGTTATTGATGATCTGCATGACACTGCCAAACCATTGCGAATCAAGCGTTGGGTTGAAGCGCGCACGCAGTTCCAGCTCTACAGGCAAAGCAGTAATGTGACGGTTTCGCAACACATATTCATTGACTTCTGACTGAATAATCTGCTGAACATAGCCTGCTCCAGACATGGCCTGAGTCATACGCGTTGCATCGACATTGAGCTGAATTTCAGCCGTGTCGCCTTTCAAGACATGTTCCTGGAAATTGACTGGGATGTTCAATGCAAACGTAAACTCCCCTGCATCCATGCCAGAATCCATGGTATTCAACTCAGCGGTTTGGCTGATGAAGTACGGCGGATAAAAGGCCGACGAAATGCGCTCGGATAATGTCGATTTATCTTCGTCTACAATCGCTATCGGCGCCATATTTAAAGTATCAGTCATCGCTGTAGCCGCGGTATAAACCGACACCGTAAAAGTATAGATAATCAATACCAGCATGATCGGATCACGCCACAGGCTCCATAGTTCCTTACAGCCCAGCTGATAAATATTCTGCAATTTATGTCTGATCATTTTATCGCTCCTGTTTTTTCAGCAAGGCGATGGCGGCTAACATGATGACAGGCACAGACAGCGCCATAATCCATAGGGATTTATTCAAATCATCAAAGCCCAAGCCTTTGTTGAATATGCCGCGGCTGATGTTGATCATGTGAGTAGCTGGGTAAATTTCACCAAACCATCGGCCAAATCCTTCCAGTGATGACACAGGGGTAATAATTCCGGCAAACTGCATCACAGGAATTAAGGTAGCAATCACTACCAAAAACAAAGAAGCAATCTGGCTTTTGGTCATGGTAGATGCCAGCAGCCCCATTCCTGTTGAAAAAATCACAAACAACAGTGACGCCAGTGTCAGCGTGAAGAAACTGCCTTTGATCGGAACATCAAACAGCGTGACAATCATCAAGCACATCAACAGATAATTCATCATTGCCAGTACGATATAAGGAATTTGCTTGCCAACCAGGAATTCCGTCCGCGTAACGGGCGTTACATATAAATTGACAATCGAGCCCAGTTCTTTTTCCCGTACGACAGATAGTGCTGTCAAGATTGCCGGAATCAGCAGCAGCAGCAGCGGAAAGACTGCAGGCGCCATGGCCGGCAAACTTTTAATATCGGGGTTATAGCGGTAACGGGTTTCGACGGTCACCAGACTTGAACGGTCATAACCGCTTTTTTCCAAAGTCTTTTGCATGAGCCAGTGGTTATGAATACCCTGTACATAACCTTGCACAGTTTCAGCACGTGATGGCATAGAACCATCAATCCAAGCCGCAATTTTGACATTTTCTCCCCGGGCCACATCCCGTGCAAAATTTGCCGGAATTTCAATGGCCAGCGAAATGTCACCGCTGCGCATGCGCTGATCAACTTCGTCATAGCTATGCAGCGGCGCTTTCTCAATAAAATAACGTGAGCCAGCAATACTCATGGTGTAGTTTGCACTGAGTCCAGACTGATCCCGATCAAGTACCGCAAAAGTCAGGTCTTCTACATCCATCGTAATACCAAAACCGATTACAAAAAGCAGAATCAGCGAACCCAGCAATGCTGTAGTAGCGCGGATCGGGTCTCGCGCAAGCTCCAAAGACTCACGCCACGCATAACTGAACATACGCTGCAAGCTGAAACTTTTGGGCTTTTCATCTATTTTTTCAGCTGGCTTATTTAAATTGAGTTCAGATGATGAAGCATCTTCCTGATCGGTTTTGGTTCCTGCACCGGCATCCAGCAAATAACCAATAAATGCTTCTTCTAGTGTTTCGGCATGGCGATTTTCAATCAGCTGAGCTGGTGCTGCGCTATCTAAAACCCGGCCAGCATGCATCATAGACATGCGGTCACAGCGCATGGCTTCATTCATGAAATGCGTGGAAATAAAGATCGTGACCCCATCATTCCGCGAGAGACTGATCAAATGGCGCCAGAAGTTATCCCGCGCAATCGGGTCAACACCGGAAGTCGGTTCATCCAGAATTAAAATTTCAGGATTGTGCACCAGCGCTACCGCCAAAGATAACCGCTGCCTTAAACCTAGCGGCAAGTCATCAGGCAATTGCTCCTGTACCTTAGTCAAATCAAAACGCTGCAGCATCAACTGTACGCGCTCATCTATTTTGTCAGCAGGCACATGAAATAATTTTGCATGTAAAATTAAGTTTTGCAGAATGGTCAGTTCGGTATACAAGGAAAATGACTGCGACATATAGCCGACACGCTGCCGTGTTGCGAGATCGCTGCCATCAACCGGCTGACCAAATAGCCATGCCTTGCCTTCCGATGCTTCTAGCAAGCCCGTCAGTACTTTCATTGTTGTCGATTTACCGCAGCCGTTCGAGCCTAAAAAGCCGAAAATTTCACCGCGCTTGATTTTGAAATTAACATGATCCACCGCAGTAAAATCACCAAATTTAACTGTCAAATCCTGTGCTTCAAGTGCATAGTGCTGCGAATCATACTCAGGCAATGGTGGAATCACCACAGACTCATAGCCCTTGGTTTTTTCCTCAGGCAGCAGCTTAATATAGGCTTCTTCCAAATTCTGACTTTCAGTTTTTGAGAGTAATTCCTGCGGAGTCCCGGTTTTTAAAATATTGCCGTCATCCATCATCGCCAGCCAATCAAAACCTTGGGCTTCATCCATATACGCAGTGGCCACAATCACGCTCATTCCTGGGCGGCCTTTGCGAATTCGGTTAATCAGTTCCCAAAACTGGGCTCGCGCTAAGGGATCTACCCCTGTCGTCGGCTCATCCAAAATCAGAAAATCTGGATCATGAATAAGTGAGCAGCACAGGCTCAATTTTTGCTTCATGCCGCCAGAAAGCTTGCCTGCAGGCCGATCCAAGAAACCATTTAAACCTGTACTTTTGGTCAACTCATCAATACGGCGGCGGCGCTCTTCGGCACTATGGCCAAATAGCCGCGCTACAAATTGTAAATTTTCTTCAACCGACAATGTCTTATACAGGTTTTTACCTAGGCCTTGCGGCATATAGGCAATATGCGGACAGACTTTTTTACGGTGTTTTTTACTGGCAATATCACCGCCTAAAACAGTGAGCTTACCTTCCTGTACAATTTTAGCACCAGACAGCAATGCCAACAGACTGGATTTACCTACCCCGTCTGGACCGATCAAGCCAATCATGCAGCCTGCCGGAAGCGATAAAGTAATATTCTTTAACGCTTCATTTTTTTCATATTTCAGGCTGACATTTTGAATCGCAGCAACAATCAGCCCTTGAACTGATTGTTGTGTCATGATTTAACCTTATTTTCTAAGAATGGCGGCCAAGCCGCTTTATCATCAATTTTAATGTAGGCGACGCCCGGAAGACCGGTCTTCACTTGTTTAATATTGTTTTGCAACAGTTCCGGATCAATTTTCGCTTTAACGCGGAACATCAGTTTTTGCCGTTCGCTTTCCGTTTCAACCGATTTAGGTGTAAACTGCGCTGTATCTGCAACAAAAGACACTTTGGCTGGAATAACTATATTTTTAGCAGCATCCAGCACAATACGCACTTCTGTACCCATTGCAATACGGCCAGCGACTGTTTCAGGCAAGAAGAAAGTCATATATACATCAGACAAATCAATTAAATTCAATACACGACCGCCCGCAGCGATCATTTCACCGGGTTGCGCCACTCGGAACTGGACCCGCGCTTTTAATGGCGCTTTCAACTGCGCATCATCAATATCAAATTTCAGACGTTCAATCGTTGCTTTCACCGCATCTACTTGTGAATGGGCGCTTGAAACCTGACTACGCGCAGCGACTATGGCGCCTTGTGCACTATTCACTTGCGCTTTGGCTGCACTTAACACAGCGGCAACACGTTTAGCATCGGCGCGTTCATCATCCAGTTGCTGTTTTGACGATGCACCTTCTTTGGCTAAAATTTCAGTACGGGCTAAACGGTTTTTAGCTGCGGTTAATTCTGTTTCACGCTGCGCCACCATCGCCTCAGCAGCTGCTTTTTCACTGATACGCATGGCCAGCTGCGCTTCGGCTGTTGCAATGGCATCTTCAGCCTGGCGTTGCTGAGCTTCGGCCTCACGGACTTGTGCTTCCAAAGTCGATACATTGATACGCGCCAAGACTTGTCCAGGCTCAACAAAGTCACCTTCCTTAACTAAAATCTCTTCAAGCTGACCTGACAATTTACTGGACACATTGATTTCCGTTGCTTCAATTCGGCCATTGCCGCTGACCAGCGCTTCGGTATCGGGCTTGCTAATCTTTTGCCAAACCAGATAAGCGACCAAAATTGCAACCACCACTGCCCCAACAATAGATAACTTTTTAATATTCATATGCTTAACCACCAAATATATTCAATAAAATTTAAAAGGAAGCTTGTTCAAGCGTAAAACTCCTTCTTCATCATTTTGTTCAGATTCTTTTAAAGCTGTATTGTTAAGACGGCGTTATGATGTTGCTGTCTCCCCCCAAAGCAAAGTATAGAGAGACGTAGGACTGCATTAAGGCGCTTTGTGTTTCAACCCATTGCTGCTCTGCAGACATTAGGCTGCGCTGTGCATCCAGTACATCAAGATAACCGACTGCACCATTGTCATAGCGCAATTGCGCCAGCCGAGCAGTTTCTCGAAATGCGTTCAAGCCTTGCTGCTGCACTTGCAATTGTTTGGTTAAATGCCGCTGTCCTGCCAAGGCATCAGCCACTTCACGAAAGGCATTTTGTACGGTTTTTTCATATTCAGAGACAGCAATGTCTTGACGTACTTCAGCTAAAGTCACGTTATTTTTCAAACGTCCAGCAGTAAAAATTGGAATGCTGATACTTGGCGAAAAAGTCCACAGTTCACTGCCTGAATTAAACAAACCATCAAGCTCAGTACTGGCAGTACCAAAACTGCCAGTTAATGCAATCCTCGGAAAAAATGCCGCGCGGGCTGCATGAATATTGGCATGTTTAGAATTGAGCATTGCCTCGGCAGAGCGAATATCTGGACGGTTCAGCATTAATTCCGAAGGCAGCCCTGTTTGCAGCACCCCAGTTTTAAAAGTCACTTGGTCTAAATCGGGTTTTGGAATTGCAACCGGCTGGCCAATTAGCTGCACCAAATAATTGGCTGTCATATCCTGACTTTTTTGCAACTGCGCCAATAAGGTCTGACCATTGGTTAACAAAGTTTGCGCCTGCATATATTCAACTTTCGATCCAGCACCCACTTCATAGCGGCGCTTGAATATACGCACAGATTTTTCATAGCTTTGCACTGAACGCTGCGCAAAATAAATCCTTTTTTCTAATTCCGACAGTGTCACATAGCTTTGTATCGCCTGCTGGATAATGCTGTTACGTACAGCCAGCTGATTATATTCAGTCGCAAAAAACTGCTGCAATGCAGCTTCATTTAAACTGCGGATACGCCCCCAAAGATCCAGTTCCCATTGGTTCATGCCAATACCGACAGAATACTGATCGGAAGTCACTGCACGACCGACATAAGACAAATCAGCCGGCACTCGACTGCGGTCATAGCCAGCACTGCCTGAAATGCCCGGCCAGGCTTCGGAACGCTGAATACCGTATGCGGCTTTCGCTTCCTGAACTCTCAGCGCTGCAATTTTTAAATCGCGATTATGGGTTAAAGCCAGATTCACCACTTGAATCAAAACTGGATCATTCACATAATCGGACCATATTAAAGCCTGATATTTAGTCCCTTTTTGCATGGGATACACTTCAGCCAATGCCACTTGCGGTTTTTGGTAGGTTGCAATATGTTGACATGCTGTCAACATGCCTGAAGAAAGCACAATAAATAATAGACGTGAATATTTTGCAGACATTCCAGTCACTCCCCCCAATATTTAACTGAGTAATATAAATGTGCATGTGTAAACATGGCTTTTAAATGAATTTTAACGAATTGATTCAACCGTAATTCAATATCAAAATCCGGATCGGCCATCCACTTATGCACTAACCCAATCATTGCAGCCATAATAAAATCTGCTAGCATTTCTATGTCTACATTTCTCGATAGTTGTTCTAAAACTAAAGCCTCTCTTAACCGCTTAATCAGCTCTTTTTCTCTTATTTTTTGTGACTCAATTAAACACTGACTCAATTCCTGATTAGATACCAAACCATAGAGTTTCAACCCAAAATATGCCCTATATTTATCTTTATTCTTATTAATATCATTTGCAGCATCTAAAAAAAGGCTATTTATAGCTTCAAGACCATATTTACCTTCGGTCGCTACTCTACACTTCTCACCCAACCACATTTCCAACGAATTTAATACACGAATTAACAATCCAGTTTCAGTTCCACAATGCTGCAAAACCAAACCCATGCTATAACCAGAATTTACACAAACAGCTTCTAATGTAACAGAACCAATACCACCATCAGATAATAAAATAATTGCCTGATCAACCATTTTATTATCTAACTCAATTGCTACATTCTGATTTTCTTCTCCTTTTAAGCTATTTTCCCACCTATCACCAAACTCATAAAAACAGATATTTTTCTGATTCATTTCCACCTCTATTTAAAAAATATATAAAAACACTGTTATTAAAAATATTTATTTTTATAATATACTTTTAAAAAAGTTTAACGTCAAAGCAATTCAAAAAACAATAATTAAGCATTATCTTTCAAAAACTTGCATACAATTCAACCAAAAAAATATCCAACTGATTTAATCTGGATTAATGAAACTAATCAAAAAAATAAGCTGTCTGAAAACAACTTTTCCGGGTACCAAAAAAAACCTAATAGCAACTTTAAGAAATTGACTTAAATAGAAACTTAGTTTTTAAAAATATTATCTATTAATCAATAGCCAATTAAAAAATTATTTTTTATAATCTAAATAGAAGCACAATATACCTTCAATAAATAATCAAAAAAACGCATTGACATTAACCAAAAAAAATAAATAAAAAACCTGCCAAATAAAATAAATTCAAATACATCAAGATGACAAAATTATCTAAATAACACTCCTAAACGAGGAAAAATTATTACGCTTTATGGAATTTAGCACACAGATTTACTGACCTATACACTTGAATAGCCACCGATTTTTTTTAGAAACATTTTAGTTAGATATAATGATCAATTAACCAAATATTTATGAGCGGCAGTAACTGAGCTCACAGCAGGCACCAAAGGGACACCCTGCCAAAGCGGGCGATATTGCCTACTATGCGCCTTGAGGCAAATGAAAAAATTGGTCAGGCTAACATCGCCAAAGTTTGGTTGAAATAAAAATGCGCTGCATCGAATTATTTGAAGATCAGCTCAGTGCTTGAAACTTTCCAAGCCGCGTCAATAAAATTTGTACACGTCTGGCAGTATTCAATATTTAAGGAATCAGGCCATTTTCTCACTCAAGCTGTAACTTAAATTTGAGACATAGGTGAAGCTTTAACTTTTAAATCTTTGTGCAGCAAAGCCAGTGAGATCTATATATTCGCCTTTTATGCAATCAACAACAGAACATTATTTTTTATATAAAACAATATCGATGCCAGAAAACTCATTCTTATATTTATCAAATAATTGTTCAAAATCCATAATCAATTCTTGATTACTGCAAGGCAATACCTCATTGCTATATGCATCACTCACACTGCACTTTAACTTTTGCTTTGACATTGTATAAACAGCCTTTTGACGAGCAAATTCAGTTTTTCGAACGACTCCTAATCTCCGCATCTCTGACAAGATTCTGTAAACACTCGCAAGACTGCAAGATTTGATCAAATTGAGTTGGATATATAATTGATCTACAGCCAATCCTTCTAAATTTTTATCCAAAATATCAACGATAAGCTGCTGTATTGATTGCTGTTGCTTTTCATTATTTAACAAAATGAAATATCCCAATTCCAGTAAAAGATTGATTGCCTTTTCAAACAAATAAAACCTATACATTTCAAAAATGATGCTTCAGATTACATTCGAATATTTCCACCCAATGCTGCAATCAATTGTGCTGTATTGTTCATTTGAGAAAGTTGCAATTGCAAAGTCGTTTGCTCAGCCTGCAATCTTAAATTTTGAGCAGTAACCACCTCTAAATAACTCACTAAGCCTGCGCTATAACGCCGAGTTGCTACTTGTTCATTCTCGGTTGCCAGCGCAAAGAGTTTTGCTTGTTCAGTTTGCTGCTGTTTAAAACTGGATGCCTGCAACAAAGCATCTTCGACATCTTTCCAGCCTGTTAATATCGACTGCTTATAGGCTGCTAATTTTTCATCATAATTGGCTTGAGCCTGAGCAATTTCCGCTTCTCGTTTACCGCCATCAAAAACAATGGCAGCCGCTTGTAAGCCTGTAGACCATAAGTATTGCGGCGATTGGAACAAATGCCCCAAAATTTGACTGTTTAAGCTGCTATTTAAACCAATCGTGACATCAGGCAGCCATGCGGTTTGCGCTAAACCCAATTCAGCATGCGTCATGGCCAATTCCCGCTCTGCGCGAATAACATCAGGACGCTGGATTAATAATCGGCTTGGAAGCTGAGCAGGGATCTGTGGAACGGTCAATGCCTGCTTCTGTTTAATCAATTGAAACTGAGCAACACTTTTACCTTGCAGCACCGCCAAAATATTTTCTTGTAAATTGCGATCTCGGGTGGTTTCAATCCGTTGGATTTGCACCTGCTTTAATTGCGTTTCTGCCTGTATGACATCGGCGCGAGCAATCATGCCTGCCTTGTATTGATTTTTTAAAATTTGAACCGAACGCAGATAACTTTTTTGGGTTTGCTGCAGTACATCGGACTGTGCATCTAGTACACGAATATTCCAATACGCATCTGTAGCCAACAATTGCTGATTTAATTTAACCGCGTCTAAATCAGCCTGACTGGCTTCTAGATTAGCCTGTTGCCCTTCAATAGCTTTTGCCACACGTCCCCAAACATCTGGCACCCAGCTGGCTTGCACCCCCAATCCAAATTGGCTACTTGCTACGGTATTTTTTGCGCCATTACGGTTTGCAGCACCATTTGCTGTGATATTGGGTACGCGATTAGCACGCTGTACTTCAAGCAAAGCCTGCGCTTGCTGATAACGCGCTTCGGCTTGCTTTAAGGTTAAATTTTCTTGATTCAATTGCTGCATCAATTGGCTTAAAACAGGATCGTGGTAAATATCCCACCATTGTTCAGCAGAAATTTGAATTGCCGAAGTTGCTGTCCAGTTTAAATCGGCATATTTGTACTGATCATCTGCTTGTACAATCGGAATTTTATATTCAGGTGGCTGCAGTACTACATTCGAACTGCACGCAGTTAAAATGAACATGCAGCTTAGGCTCATCACATTTTTATACTTTAAACTCTGCATCTTATTTCCTATTTACCTAAATCAATTGCATGCACATTTTTCGATCTTCTGAAAAATTCAGCGCATTTTTCTAAAACCAAATACAGCACAGGCGTGGTATATAACGTAAGTAATTGTCCAAGCGCCAAACCGCCGACAATCACCACACCCAAAGGCTGACGCAATTCAGCCCCTTCGCCCCAACTCAGTGCCAATGGAACAGCGCCTAATAGTGCTGCGGTATTGGTCATTAAGATGGGCCTAAAACGAAGTTCCGCTGCGGACACGACTGCTTGATAGGCTGATTTTCCTGCCCGCCTTTCCATCAAAGTAAAATCAATAAGCAGAATGGCATTTTTCACCACTACCCCAATGAGCAGGAACATTCCCAATAAGGCAATCAAGCTAAAATGAAAGCCAAATGTCCAGAGTATCAATAAAGCCCCTAAAGCGACTGCGGGTATGGTGGACAGAATGGTAAATGGATGCACCACGCTTTCATAAGTCACGCCCAATACGATATAAATAAGCAAGATCACCACTAAAACCAGTACAGGCGTACTTAAACCGCTTTGCAAACTTTGCGCTTCAGCTTCTTTATCGCTGGTCATAAAGATTTCGTTCGGCAGCATCACTTCAGGTAAAACTGAGCGAATCGCAGCATCGGCTTGTTCATTGGTATATTCTGGTTTGACCACATAGCCAATGCCCATCGCAGCATACTGGTTACGGCGGTAAACCCGGTCATTGGTGATGCCATAAGACCAGGTGGCAAAATTACTGAGTGGAACGGGCTCACCTTGCTGGTTCGGCACACGAATATCCGCCAAAGCCTCCGGCTGTTCGGTAAAGCGCTTATCAACTTCCATCACTACATGAAACTGCTGTGTTTGATCATAAATGGTTGAAATTTGCCGCTGTGAAAAAGAGTTATTTAGCACACTGGCAATGCTTTCTATATTTACCCCTAAGCGTTGAGCTGCTTCACGGTCAATATTCAAAGTCACATGCTGTGCGCCTTCATCGCCCATCGACTCAACTTCTGCAAGCTGAGGGAGCTTTTGCATTGCCAAAGCAACTTTAGGCACCCATTCACGCAACAGCGCTACATTGTCAGATTGCAAGAGCAACATGTAGTCTTGCCCACTGCCACCAAACGGATCATCAAGTTCAAGCTCCTGCTTGACTCTTGCTGAGAAAATTGCACCCGCCTGCCACGGCGCATTTTGTTTCAAACGCTCCACCACTTCATGGGCACTTTGACCATCGCGTTCGGCTTTCGGTTTTAAGCTGACCATCAGAAATGAATTGGTTGTCCCGCCTGAGCCACCTGAAGTTCCCACCACATTTTGCACAGCAGGATCTTTTAACAGGCTCTCGCTAAAGGCGGCAATTTTTGGCCGCATAATCTGAAATGAGAATCCATCATCACCGCGAATAAACGCATCCACTTGCCCTGTATCTTGCTCAGGCAATACCCGTTTAGGTAAAGTCTGGTAAATATAAGCAGAACCTGCAATTGCCCCAATCCATAACAAAATTGCCAGATAACTGTGTTTCAGCATCCATTTTAATGATGCTAAATAAGCCTGATTCAGCTTCTGCATCCAACGATGGCTATATTGATACAATGCCTGATGCTGATAACTGGCGAGTGGTTTTAGGCAACGTGCAGATAAACTGGGTGTTAATATCAGTGAGATCACCACGGATAAAATAACAATAAAAACTAACGTTAAAGAGAATTCTCTAAATAGTCGTTCTATCACCCCGCCCATAAACAGGATAGAAATGAAGATCACCACCAAAGCCAAATTCATGGCAATCAAGGTTGTCCCCACTTCCTGAATGCCTTTTAATGCTGCCTGAACAGGTTGCTCACCTTGCTCAATATGCCGTTCAATATTTTCAAGCACCACGATGGCATCATCAACCACCAGTCCAATAGCAACAATTACCGCCATAATGGACAAATTATTGAGTGAAAATCCTGCCAAATACACCAGACTGCTTGCACCAATCAATACGACAATCAACGCAACTGCAGGCACTACTGCACTTTGTACCCGCCCAAGCATGAGTGCCACAACAATCACCACTAATAGGATTGAAAGCAATAAGGTATCTCGCGCTTCATCCAAGCCTGCTCGAATGATTTTTGAACCATCCATCACGGTTGTAAGCCGAGCATCCTCAGGAATCATCAGTTGTAATTCAGACAGCCTTTCCTTGATTTTTTCAATGGTTGCAACCGTATTGGCATTCGGTTGCCGACTGATTTTAATAATGACCGCAGGTTGACCATTATGAAAACCACTGACATAACGGTTTTCTACCGAATCTTGAACTTCTGCAACATCTTTTAACCGTACAATCGTTTGCGCATTTTTATAGACAGGGAGATTGGCAAAATCTTCAGCAGTTTTTAAATTGCTTGAAAGCGCCACTTGCCAGCGTAATTGATCATTTTCAACCACACCGAGTGCTTGAGTGCGGTTGCTTTTTACAATCGCTTCTCGTACTTGCTCTAAAGTTACACCCTGTGAAATCAATGCATTCGGATTTAAGGTCATCCGCACCGCTGGCATGGAAGCGCCATCAATCGAGACTTCACCGACGCCACTGACCTGTGCCAAATTGGGCTGCAGCAAGTCACTGGCAATTTCATACAATTTACCCGCAGATAAATGCTGTGAACTCAATGCCAAGTAAAAAATAGGGCTTTGGCTTGGATTGACTTTGAAATATTCAGGAGGGCTTGGCATGCCTGAAGGCAACTGCGACATGGCAACATTGATTGCTGCCTGTACTTCTCTGGCTGCTTCATTAATGTTTGTTGCCAAGTCGAAATTCAAAACCACTTGTGCTGAACTTTGACTGCTTGACGAATTAATGGCTTTGACCCCAGAAACGCCCATCATGGCGCGTTCCAGCGGTGTTGCCACAGTAGCAGACATACTTTCAGGGCTTGCACCCGGTAAACTTGCCCGTACCACAATGGTGGGAATATCTGCTTGGGGTAAGGCTGCAACAGGTAAACGTAAATAGGCCAAAATGCCCAATAAAACAATGGCAATGGCAATTAGGACACTTGCCACGGGTCGATGAATAAAGACTGAGAGTAATTTCAAGACTCTCTCCCTGCATCATCTGTAACAGCTGTATCAACAACAAACTGATTTGAGTCTGACTGACTGAAAGATTGCTGTAAGCGATCAAAAAACAGATAAACCACAGGCGTCGTAAATAATGTCAGAATTTGGCTTAACAACAATCCACCGACCATCACAATCCCAAGGGGTTGTCTCAGCTCTGCCCCTGCACCCGATGCCAACATCAAAGGAATCGCACCCACCAATGCAGCTAAAGTGGTCATTAAAATAGGACGGAAACGCATGAGTGCCGCTTGATAAATGGCCTGTTGCGGCGACAAACCTTCATTACGCTGAGCAGCCAATGCGAAGTCCACCATCATGATGCCGTTTTTCTTCACCAAACCAATCAGCAAGATAATGCCAATCAACGCGATCATATCTAAAGGGCGATTGACCATAAACAAGGCAAGCAAAGCGCCAATGGCCGCAGAAGGTAATGTAGAAAGAATGGTAATCGGATGAATAAAGCTTTCGTACAAGATTCCCAACACGATATACATGGTGACAATCGCTGCAATCACTAACCAGAATGTATGTTGTTTTGAATTTTCATAGGCTGCCGCAGCACCCTGTAGTTTCACTTTGACATCAATCGGCAAATTGAGTTGCTGTTCCACTTGATGGATCACCTTAATTGCATCACCCAATGCTACGCCCTGTGCCAAATTAAATGACACGCCATTGGCGGGGAATTGTGACTGTTGCTGCAAGAGGATCGGGACACGCTTTTGTACAATGGTTGCCACGGAACTGAGTAGAATCGGTTCGCCGTTGCTGTTATGAATATAGGTTTGGGCCAGAGCATCAAAACCTTGTGTTGAATCTGGAGCAAGTTCTAACACGATGCGGTATTGATTCGACTGTGTGTATAAAGTGGCAATTTGCCGCTGAGCAAACAAGTTTTGCAGCGCTAAACTAATATCTTCAATACTTAAATCTAAACGTGCCGCTGCATCACGATTGACATCAATAAATGCCTGCAAGCCCAATCCGCCGCCATCACTGGTGACATCGGAAAATTCAGCTTGTTTGCGTAAAACATCTACCAAAACAGGTGTCCATTGCTCTAAATCTGCACTTCGCGTTGCTGTAAGGCTCAGTTGATATTGCGTTCGGCTGATTTTGTCTTCAATACTCAACTCTTGCACAGGCTGCATCCAGCCTTGAATGCCTTTGACCTGATCAAATTCTCCCCGTAAACGAGTCATCACTTGCGATGCACTATCACGTTCAACATACGGTTTAAGGTTAATAAGAATTCGGCCATTGCTGAGTTTTGGATTATTGGCATCAATGCCAATAAATGAAGACAAACTCTCAACCGCTGGATCTTTTAAAATTTGTTGTGCCAAAGCTTGTTGACGCTCACTCATGGCCTGAAACGAAATATCATCAGGTGCTTCGGTCACTACCTGAATCACACCACTGTCTTGTACGGGGAAAAAGCCTTTAGGAATCATCCAATACATGACACCAGCCAACATGACCGTACTCAGCATCACCGCCAAAGTGAAAGTTTGATGCTTAAATACCCACTGCAAACCTTTACCATACTGCTGAATCACCCAATCCAAACTCCAGCGACTACGTGATGGCGCATGCTCAGTATTTTTAAGCAGATATGCACACATCATTGGGGTTAGGGTGAGTGAAACGACGAGAGATAATGCAATAGCAGCTGCTAATGTCACTGCAAATTCATGGAATAAACGTCCCACGACATCCCCCATAAACAACAAAGGAATGAGTACGGCAATTAACGATACGGTAAGTGAAATCAGGGTAAAACCAATTTCCCGTGAACCTTTTAATGCTGCTTGTAATAAGCTTTCACCTGACTCTCGATGTCGGGCAATATTTTCCAACATGACAATGGCATCATCGACCACAAAACCTGTGGCAATGGTCAGTGCCATTAGCGTTAAGTTATTAACCGAAAAGCCTAAAAAGTACATCAAAACAAATGTACCGATAATCGACAGTGGTACAGCTATACTTGGAATAATCGTGGCAGAGAGATTTCTTAAAAATAAGAACGTCACCATCACCACCAGACACACGGCAAAAACCAATTCTTTTTGCACATCATGAATCGAACTGCGGATACTTTCAGTTCGATCGGTCAAAATGCGAATTTTGACATTGTCAGGGAGATTCTGCTGCAGCTCAGGTAAAACCTGTTTAATTTGATCAGCCACCTGAATGACATTGGCATTCGGTTGGCGCTGCACATTGACCAAAATCGCAGACTGGCTGTCTGCCCATGCCGCCATATAGCGGTCTTCACTGCCCTCAATAACGGTGGCAACATCTTTGAGGCGAATGGGCGCGCCATTATTCCAGCGGAGAATTAAAGCTTCATAATCTGCAATTGAACGAATTTGATCATTGGCATCCAGCATGGTGGTCCGAAATGGCCCGTCAAAACTGCCTTTGGGTTGATTGGCATTGGCAGAATTAATCGCAGACCGCACATCTTCCGCACTCATTTTATAACTTGCCAGCGCAGCCGGATTCATTTGCACGCGGATTGCTGGCCGCTGACCGCCTGCAAGACTCACCATACCGACACCTGTCAGCTGCGACAGTTTTTGCGCAACGCGAGTATCCACCATGTCGTACACAGTGGTTAAAGGTAATGTTTCTGAGCTAACCGCTAATGTAATGACGGGTACATCGGCAGGATTGACTTTGCGGTAAATCGGCGGTGTGGGTAAATCATTGGGTAATTTACTGCTTGCAGTGCTTAATGAAGACTGAACTTCTTGCTCCACCACGCCCAGTTCAGCACTGAGATCAAACTGCAAGCTAATCACCGATGCCCCCACCGAACTGTTGGATGACATTTGCTTTAAGCCGGCAATTTTCCCCATTTCACGTTCAAGTGGTGCGGTAATCGTTCGCTGTACCGTATCTGGATTTGCCCCTGGCTGAAAGGTATACACCTGAATAATCGGATAATCGACTTGCGGCAAAGCAGAGACTGGAAGCATTCGCCAGACCAGCAGACCACTAAATAGCAATGCTAACATCAGCAGTATTGTTGCAACTGGACGTAAAATAAAGAACCGTGAAATATTCATGATTTATCCAGCAGCAGATTCCGTTACAGGGGGATGCGGTTGATCATCAGCAATAATTTGAACTTCTTTGCCATCTGAAAGACGGTCAATCCCCTCAAGCACCACTTTTTCAGTGCCGTTTAAGCCTGCTAAAACTTCAATCTGACCATTGCTGCTTAAACCTAATCTTAGGCTTCTGATCTCAGCTTTATGGTCTTTATTGATGACGTAAACATAAGTGCCTTTTGCGCCATGCTGAACCGCATCGCTAGGAATACTCACTGCATTTTGAATGGTTTGCGCACTTAAACGGACATTGACAAATTGATTTGGAAATAAGCTGTCATCACGATTATCAAACACCGCTTTTAACTTTAAAGTGCCTGTACTGATATCAATTTGATTGTCCAAAGCCTGCACATGACCGACTGCGAGCTGTTGCTGTTCAGCTTTATCCCATGCACCGACTTTGACCTGTTGACCTGATTTTAAGGCTTCACGTAATCCTGTGAGATGATTTTCTGCCACTGCAAACTGTACATAGACCGGATGAACTTGCGTGATGGTCACCAAAGCTGTGCTTTCATTGGCCTGAATCAAGTTGCCTGCATCTTTTTGCTTAAAGCCGACACGGCCATCAATAGGTGAATAAATTTTGGTATAGGACAATTGCAGTTTTGCAGCATCGACTTGCGCACGATTGGATTGTATTTGCCCTTTCAGCTGATTCACCAAAGCCTGCTGCTGTTCAACTTGCTGTTTGGCAATAGAGTCTTGTTTAAACAGCAATTGATAGCGTGCTAGCTCAGTTTCCGCATTGTTTAATTGCGCAAGATTTTGCTGTCTAGTTCCTTCAGCTTGCGCCAAAGCCACTGCAAATGGAGCAGGGTCTATCTGAGCCAATAGCTGCCCTTTTTTGACCCATTGCCCTTCTTTGAAATAAACCTGTTGCAGCACGCCAGAAACCTGACTTTGCACATTTACCGTATGCACTGGAACAACCGTACCAATGGCTTTAATTTCAACATCTAAATTGCTGCGCTGTACAGGCACTACACGTACAGGTACAGGCTTACTCCACTGGCTATATTCTTCTTGCGGTTGATTTGCAGTCTTTTTCCAATATATTCCCCCAATGATCAGCAAAATGAATACAAAAAATCCAATGATATATTTCAGTTTTCGACCCAATGAATTGCGTTTTTTCGCTACATCTATATTTTGATTACTCATAAAACTCACTCATTTACAGTCGAAAAAATTGCAATCCAATCACAATAAAAAAAGCCATGCTTGATAAATTCAAATTCAACTTTGCTTGATAAGATTGAATAAACACGATTGCTCCAGCAATCAGTGTGATGACGCCAAACCATGCGGTTATCCCGATCGAAACACCCCACGCTAAAATGCTGTGAAATAATGAAAGTGCTAAAAACATCCATCCAAAGACCTTAAGTATTTGGATTTTTTTTAAAGATAACGGCGCTTTCAAAACCAGTTTTGCATTGCGCTCCATAGACAGATTTAATGCAAATAAACCGATATAGCTCAAAAATATTGCGGTTAAAATATTGATGGATAAAATGCTCATGACAACTCCTCCGAACCTTGTGGTTCAGTAGAGTTTTCTGCCTTGGACGCAGGCTGCTTTTTAACTTTTTTGACAGGGAGCTTTAAAATAGAATCCCGCTTAAGCCATACTTTGTAAGATGCCCATGTGAGCATTAAACCGATACCAATAAAGCCAATATCAATACTGGCTAATGCAAAGTCTTGGTGTGAAAGTGATACGCCTAAGTGGCGATCTGTCGTAACAAAGTTGAGGATAGGCAACAATAAATAAGCCAAAGCAGCAAAAGCCAATATCTCAATCCAAGCACGGACAATCGGCCGACTTAATGCATAAAGGAAGCTGAATAATAAGGTGATATATAAACAATGCACTTCCCAATTGGCACGGTTAGCGAAATCGGCAGGAATCAAACGGTTTGCCCAAAAATACACGGCTATCGCAAGGGGTAAACCAGCAATCATGGCTATATTTAGGCGCTCAACCAAGGCATGACCAAAACTCATTCGCTTTGACTTTAATTGTTTTGGCCGGCGTTTAACGGTCCACAGCACCAAGCCAGTTGCAATCATGGCTGTGCCTAAAAGCCCTGTCAGCACATATAAGATACGCGCAAATGGCGATGCAAATAAGCCCTCATGCAGCCCTAATACAGTTGTACCAAAGACCATCGGCGCCTTATCTTCATTGGACTTTTCCTGAACAATCTTTTGACCTGTATATAAATCAAAACTTAAAGATGTGCGTTTTCTTGCAATCGTATCGCTGCCAGTTTGGTAAAATTCAATTTTTGCAGGAGTTTTACCTTGATCAGGATAAAAATTTACCTGACTGATTTTTTGTGATCCGCCCCATTCACTTTGAACTTTTGCAAGTAAAGGCTGAATAGGAACGAATTTCTGCTGGATTTCACCCATGGCTGGCGGAACAGCAGAATCATCCTTATTAAAACGAGAGTTTGTTGGGTACAGTTCCGCATAATAGCGTTCTGTATTTTTCTCTCCTGAGCCATAAACCATTGGAACACCCAAAGGCATATAAGCATTGGCAAAGAAAATTAAACCGCTATACGTGATCATGATATAAAACGGCAAAGCAATCACACTAATCACATTGTGTGCATCTAACCAGGACCGCTGGCCTTTGGCGGGTCTAAACGTAAAGAAATCTTTAAATATTTTTTTATGGGTGATGATGCCTGAAATGATGGCAACAAACATGAACATGGTGCAAATGCCCACGATCCGCATGCCCCAATC
The DNA here is from genome assembly GCF_039655955.1 of Acinetobacter sp. CWB-B33. Taxonomy (NCBI): domain Bacteria; kingdom Pseudomonadati; phylum Pseudomonadota; class Gammaproteobacteria; order Moraxellales; family Moraxellaceae; genus Acinetobacter; species Acinetobacter sp. CWB-B33. The sequence goes on along the minus strand of NZ_JAGFEU010000002.1, from coordinate 401,054 downwards.
ATAAGGAATATAATGCAGCGCATAATGCATACGATAAAGCGTAAAACCGCCACCCGTTTCACGAGGCTGAATTTGCTCAGAAACAGGTTGCCCTGATGAAACATCAAGCACTTCTTTATTATATTTACCCCGTTTCCCTTCTTCTTTGGGTGGCAAAGTCCAATTGACAGCGAAGTCATCTGCACCGCGCTGATTGGTGAGCAGATTCACTCCCCAGCGTTCGGCTTTTTGCGCGTCAGGATTATTTTTTAAATAATGATAGGCTTTATCCAGCTGCTCATTTTCAGGCACAATAATATTGGACTGCAATGCTTTTTCAGGCTGCATCCATCGTGTCAGTTCAATTTGAACATAACCTGCTGTACCTGTTAAAAAGACAAAAAATAAGATCCAGCCAACGACCAAACCTGTCCATGTATGCAGCCAAGCCATGCTTTGGCGGAAGCCCTCTTTCATGTGCTTCCCCAAATTTTTAGTGCGCTGACGATACACCCAAGGCTAAGCAACAGGCCGATGGATAAGCAGACCGTTTTTAAAGTGCTTTTTATACTGAATACAGTCAAGATGAACACTAACCAAACAATGAAGCTAATCAAAAAACCGGTATATGTAGCGATTGCAAGCTGATTTGGAAAGAGCAACCCAACCATAGCAACCGTTAAATTTGCCGCAACAAAACCGCCTAATGAAGCAAGCAGAATACGTATAAACACAATAAATCGATGATGATTTTGAGTGTTGAACTGAAAAGAAAGGGATTTCATGACTAGACCACTAACATTGCAAGCGTAATACAGTGATTACGCATCGTTATCTACTTAGACGGATGAGATGAATAAACAGCTCAAAAAAGATGTTACTTTGTGTAAATAATAATATTGCATTTAATAATGATTATCATTAAGATTCAATAAATATTTTTATTGAAATCTATTTTCTTTCTTGAATTTGGATTTGATTGATTCTGTTTTAAGGCTATTTGATGAATTTAAATGTACATAAGCAGTTATGGTTCAGCCATGTTTATCAAACACACCAAACAATGTTACTCTCCTGGTTTAAGCACAAACTTCAGCATCATCATCAATCTGAAGACTTAAGTCAGGAAGTCTTTTATCGCGCCCTGAAAAGCCATTATCAACATGAAAATATTAAAGAACCCAAAGCATGGCTACTTGGCATTGCCAAACATGTCATTATTGACCATTGGCGTCATCAACAAGTGGAACGCTTATATTTAGAGGCACTGGCCCAATTACCTGCTGAGTTTTATCCATCTGTTGAACATGAAATCTGCATTCGTGAAACATTATTTCAAGTCCATAAAGTCTTGGAAAAATTACCTGCGCGTGCAGCACAAGTTTTTTTATTATCTCAACTCGATGGCTTAACCTATAAAGGCATTTGTGCGCAGCTGAATATTTCTGAAGCCACCGTAAAACGGGACATGAAACTCGCTTTTCTCGCCTGTATCAGCCTTCAACAACAGTAATTTATCATTCACATATGACAACTCCAGAAAAACTGTCCAAACACGTTTTAGATGAAGCAACTGATTGGCTGGTGATTTTGCACTCTGGAGAAGTTAGTGATGAACAGTATCAGCAATTTGAACAATGGAAAAATCAAAAATCGGAAAATACACTGGCCATTGAGCAGGTCCAAAAAATCATCTCCGGACTCAATGAACTGCCGGCAAATTTAGGCCATCAATCTTTTACCCGTTCAAAGAATGAATTTCATCAGACATTAAAAAATAATACTTTATTGAGCTTAATTGGCCTGTTCATGCTCACCTTTTTTTTATATCAATTGCCTTGGTCAAAATGGCAAGCTGACTATCACACCGATATTGGTGAAATTAAGAATATTCCTTTGGAAGACGGCTCTCAACTTATCCTTGCCAGCAATAGCTATATCAATGTCGAATACACAAAGCAATCACGGAAAATTAAACTTATTACCGGTGAAATTTATATAAAAACTGCTAAAGACCCGTATAAACGCCCTTTCTTTGTGAGTACTTCAAATGGTGACTTGGAAGCCTTAGGCACCCAATTTACTGTACGGCAAGAAAAGAAAAAAACTAAATTAAATGTTTATGAACATGCTGTAGCCATTCATTCCGCTGGGCCTGCAAAAGAAAAAATAATCAAGCAAGGATTTCGTGCTGTTTTTAATGCTCAACAGATATCTAACGCGATCCCTTTAAAAAATGACCAGCCATACTGGACGCAACATTTATTAGTCGTTGAAAACTGGCCTCTCAAAAAGGTTTTACACGAATTATACCGTTACCAGCAAGGCACCTATTTTATAGACCCCAGTATTGAAAATATTCAAATTTCAGGCGTGTTTTCTTTGGTGCACATTGATCAAAGCCTTGAGGCTATCGCGCATGCAAACAGCCTTAATTTAGAGTTCTATAGCCCATATATACTTCATATTAAAAAGTCATAATTCGAGTTTTTAATTGCTCTTCAGCGAATGGTGATGCCCCCCTGTAATCAATAATATTCTGCAGATATTCAAACGGTCCAAAATAACTTGCACTAAAAATATGAGCTCTTTTTCTTTTTTATTCGACTTATAGGTAAACATACTTTCAGATGCAAATTTTATGTCAAAATTTCAGGTCAAAACCGCATTATCTATTGCGATTCGAGCAGTTTTATTAGGAGCTCCGGCACTTACAGTTGGAGTACTGTCAACCAATGGCTATGCCGCTGCCGCGCAGAGTATCACTGTTAAAAAAAGCACACTCGATCAAGCGTTAAAACAGCTTGCTATTCAAACAGGAATAACGATTAGCTATGATGCTCAAGCATTTTCAAAAATAAACAGTAAGGGCTTACAGGGGCAATATTCTCCTGAACAAGCTTTAAGAATTTTATTACAGCCAGCGAATTTAGAAGCCATTAAACTTGAAAATGGCGGCTTCAGCATTAAACCTCTTCACACAGCTGCCAACGAAACTCAGCCCCCCCAACTCAGCACAACTCAAGCAAGCACAACATCTCAAGATACGAATGCTTCCGCCCATGAAGTAACGCAATTACCCGCAATTATAGTCACCGCAAATGAGGAAAGCCCATTAACGACGGAAGGAAGCAATTCATATACAGCTAAGGCAACAGCAGCCTCTACAGGTTTAGCCCTGTCATTAAAAGAGACACCACAATTAGTCAGTGTGGTCACACGACAGCAAATGGAAGATCAAAATCTTACTCAGCTTATGGATGTCGCCAATCAAGCTGCAGGATTAACCATTAAACAAGGCGGCAATATCGGCTCAGACAATTCTCCAATTTATGCACGCGGTCAAACTGTAGACAGTTACTTACTGGATAGCATAAAACTACTCAACTCATATTCAAGTATTTTTCAAAGCCAAGACACTGCTCTTTTTGATCGCGTTGAAATTGTTCGTGGAGCAAATGGATTAATGACCGGCGCAGGCACAGCCAGTGCCAGTATCAATATGGTACGAAAGAAGCCATTAGAAGATTTTAAAGCTTCTGTCAGTGCAAGTGCTGGTTCATGGGATACTTACCGCACCGATCTTGATATATCTACCCCACTCAATAAAGAAGGCACAATCCGTGGGCGTACGGTCTTTGCATATCAAACAGGCGATTCATATATAGACCGTTACAGCGAGGAACGCAAAGTCGCTTATGGGGTTGTTGAAGCCGATTTAAATGATAATACCAAAGCCAGCCTTGGCGTTAGCTATCAACAAATTGATATAGATGGCATTGCCCGCAGCGGTTTACCAACGTATTACACAGATGGAACACCTATCGATTGGTCACGGTCTGATTCAGCCGCGGCCAATTGGTCAACATCCGACCGCTCAACAACAGGCTATTTTGCTGATATGGAGCATCAGCTTAATGACCGCTGGAAAATAAAGGGCGTTGCATCCCGCACTATTACCTCTTCTGATGAAATTGTCGGCTATGTATTTTCCGGTTCAGGAATAAATAAAGCAACTGGCGCTGGCAGTGTGCTTTATGGCACACGTTGGGACTATAAACCTACTCAGGATTTATTTAATTTAACACTGAATGGCTCATTTGATTTGTTTAATCAAACGCATGACGTTGTGGTTGGAACAACGTATGCCAAAAGCAAAAATAAGCGCCCTAACTCAACTGGTTGGGATACCATTCCAATAGATAATATTTTTGCTTGGGATGGCTATACGCCAGCTAAACCGGACTTAAAAACCAATGGCTGGTATAGTACAGATGAAAAAAGCCTCTCCGCATTTACTGCTGCCCGCTTAAAACTGAGTGACCCGCTGGCCATGATTATCGGTGCCCGGCTTGATGATTGGGAACGAATTTCAAAAACCAATCCGGAAACCGGCGGCACTGCGACAAGCAAAAAACAAGAAGAAAAAGAAATCATTCCTTATATTGGACTAACATACGATTTCACTCCACATTGGACAGCCTACACCAGCTATACAACTATTTTCTCCCCACAAGATAAATATGATCTTAGCGGGAATTTTATCGATCCATTGGTTGGCAATAGTACTGAAATTGGCGTTAAAGGTGAATTTTTTGATAATCAGCTAAATATCGGTGCAGCCATCTACCAAACCAAAGAAGACAATAAAGCTATCTTAATTACTGGCGCGCCGCAAATTACTCTGCCTAATGGACAAAAAGTATCTCCATATCGTGCTGAATCAGGTACAAAAAGCCGTGGGATTGAGTTAGAAGCTACGGGGAAAATTACTGATTTATGGCAGCTTTCAGCAAGCTTTACACGCAATCTTTCCCAAGACAGCAAAGGTGACAGCCTAAATAGTGATGTGCCTAACAATACAGCTAAATTATTTACAACATATACATTGCCCCAGTTAGATGAAGCGCTCACCATAGGTGCAGGAATCCGTTGGCAAAGTGATATTTACACATATGTCACGCGTACTAATTCATTTAAATCAGAACAAGGGAGCTATGGCATAGTTGATTTAATGGCGCGCTATAAAATCAATGAAAATCTCACAGCGAATTTAAATATTAATAATCTATTGAATGAGAAATATCATTTATCGACTTTAAATAGTTACTATGGCGCACCAGCTAACTTTCAAGTAGGTGTAAAGTATAATTGGTAATCTTTAAATTTTGGTAATATTAAAGGCTTATTCATGGCACAACATTTGCCAATGAATAAGCCTGCCCAATGCTGCACGTGCATGAATCTCATTGACTTGGCTTTGAAAGTTTCTAGCCGTTAATTTATCGCCTAATAATTTGATGCAATGCATCTTGGTTTCTACTAAGCTGCGTCGATGATAGCCGGACCATTTTTTCCAAATCGTTCTTCTTCGCCGTTTGATTGTTTGCAGTAATTCATTTCGCTCTGCAAATTTCAGCTTTTGATCTTTCCAAGGCTTGGCATTTCTTCTTGGCAGTATCACCGCATATGCTTGTCGATCTGAAATCAGCTGTCTACAATCTTTTGCATCATAAGCGCCATCCGCATAGACTGGTGGATTTTGATCAAGTAAATCCCTAGTACTTGTGAATTACTGACATTATTTTCAGTAAGCTGAACAGCCGTATTTGCATGGTTTTAACATCTATGTATGCCGATATGAAGCTTACGCTATTGTATGCGATATTCAGGCTGATGCTTCTTACACTTCCATTCGCCTTCACCTGAAAACTTAAGAGCAGCAGAGTCTACGAGCAGATGCAGGCCATCATTGCTTTTCGGATAAACAATCTCAATATCGATATGCTTTTGCCTTCTGCCGAGGGTGGAGTACGAATATCACTGATATTCGGAGCTGTCCAATCTAATCTACACAGCTGAATCAGGCTTTAAACAAAGTATGTGACCATGCCTAAAGTGAGTCGAAATAGAGATTTGATCACGAGACAGCATTGAATCAATGTATTGAAATACCTTTGATTTCGACCCTGCTTGCCTTATGCCAGAGCACACCATTGAGTTTTGGGAGCATACTAAATTGAGATATCTCCTCCAATTAATTAAGGCTCGATTATAGGAAAACCAATTGGTTGTACGATAAAATTTAGGTGCAGACTCATTCATGGTTAAATTATATGGTTGAATAGGCCTTTAGTAGCGGGTTTGTGCAACCAAGCCAATCAGAAATAAGTTAAGAACTTATTTCGAATGAAATTTACAAAAAATCTGAGCTCACAGTTGTCTATTTTTTATTGTGTCTGTCAGTTTATTTTCAGCTATTCTTATTAGAAGCTCATTAAATTTCCCACAATCTTTATCCAAAGAAGTCTATTTCGATCCAAAATTTTATGTGGGATAAAAGCACAGGCAAGAAAAAAGCCCTTGCAAATACAAGAGCTTAATTCAAAATTTGGCGGAAGCGGTGAGATTCGAACTCACGGAGGGGGTAAACCCTCGTCGGTTTTCAAGACCGGTGCATTAAACCGCTCTGCCACGCTTCCATGGGCGTCATAATACGGCTCTTTTCCGATGATGACAAGTAATAAATGAAACTAAGCCATTCAAATGCATATTGTTTAACCAAAAAAATTATAATTGGGCTGCTAATTCAGCGCCGTCGCGAATAGCGCGCTTAGCATCCAATTCTGCAGCCAATTTTGCACCGCCAATGATATGGTAATTTGCTAAGGTCTTTTCCGGCGCTGCAGGCATTAACTCTTTAACTGATTCCTGGCCTGCACATACCACTACGGTATCCACACGCAGCAATTGATCATGCCCGCCCAGTTCAATCCATAAACCTTCATCCGTCACAGCTTTATATTGTACGCCGCGAAGCATACGCACTTGATGCTTTTTCAACTGCGCACGGTGTACCCAGCCTGAAGTTTTGCCCAGCCCCGCCCCAAGGGCTGAAGTTTTACGCTGCAATAAATATATCTCACGAATAGGCGGATGAACTTCGGCTGCTGTCGCGCCGCCTTCCGAGACATAGTTTGGGTTTGGATCGACCCCCCATTCACGCTGCCAATCTGCAAGCGGCTGCGGCTGAGGTTGATGCTCGGGTTTCAATAAATACTCAGACACATCAAAGCCAATGCCCCCTGCACCAATCACAGCCACCTTTTGTCCAACGGGCGCACCGCGCAGTACTTCTGCATAAGACAAGACTTGCGGTAAGTCACTGCCTTCAATACGCAGTGCACGCGGAACCACACCCGTCGCGACAATCACCTCTTCAAAACCTTCTCGCTCCAGCTGTTCGCGGTTGGCTTTCGTATTTAAACGAAGCTCTACCCCTGTTTTTTCAAGCTGCACTTTGAAATAGCGGATGGTTTCATGAAACTCTTCTTTGCCCGGCACAACTTTTGCCAAATTAAACTGGCCGCCAACTTCATGAGCGGCTTCAAATAAAGTGACTTGATGGCCGCGGCTGGCTGCTACCGTAGCTGCAGACAGGCCTGCAACTCCACCGCCGATGACCGCAATACGTTTAGGCTTCGATGTTTTCAGATAAACCAATTCTGTTTCAAATGCCGCCTGCGGATTAACCAAGCAGGTGGCGCGCTGGTTTTTAAAAGTATGATCCAGGCAAGCTTGGTTGCAGGCGATACAGGTATTAATTTCATCGACACGGTTGGTTGCTGTTTTATTCACCCAAAATGGATCGGCCAAGAGCGGACGCGCCATTTGCACCATATCCGCCTTGCCCGCAGCCAAAATTTCTTCGGCAGTTTCCGGCATATTAATGCGGTTAGAGGCAATCACTGGAATAGCCACATGCTTTTTCACTTCTGCCGTATAATCCGCAAATGCTGCACGCGGCACAGACGTCACAATGGTTGGAATACGCGCTTCATGCCAGCCAATGCCTGTATTCAACAAAGTAATACCCGCCTGCTCTAAAGCTTTGGCAACCGTAATTACTTCATCCATTGTGTTGCCGTCATGCACCAAATCCAGCATCGACAGGCGGAAACAGATAATAAATTTCTCACCGGCTTTAGCGCGAATAGCTTTGACTATTTCCACTGCAAAACGCATCCGGTTTTCAATCGGCCCGCCCCAACGGTCTGTACGCTGGTTTACATGGCGGCTCAAAAACTGATTCAGCAAATAGCCTTCTGAGCCCATAATTTCCACACCGTCATAGCCCGCTTTTTGAGCTAAGCTTGCACAGCGCACATAGTCGTCTATCGTGTCTAAAATCTGTTTATCACTCAATTGCCGCGGCTTAAATGGCGAAATAGGCGATTTAATTGGACTGGAAGACACCACAAAAGGCTGATAGCCATAACGGCCTGCATGCAGAATCTGCATTAAAATTTTCGCGCCATGCTTATGTACGGCATGCGTCACCAAGCGGTGCGGCGCAATATCACCCAAAGTATTCATCGTTCCGCCCGCAGGCAGCAGCCAGCCTTGACGGTTTGGCGAAATGCCGCCCGTAATAATTAGGCCTACGCCGCCTTTTGCGCGTTCGCCAAAGTAGGCTGCCAATTTAGGATAATTATAAAAACGGTCTTCTAAGCCAGTGTGCATAGAACCCATGACTACACGGTTTTTAATGGTCGTAAAGCCTAAATGCAGCGGCTTTAAAATATTTGCATAGCTAGTTGTCATCATGAATCCTTGTATTTGGCTTTGCAACTTGTTGCATACTACTTTAGCGGGTTTTATAAATTTTGGGATGACAATTTAAAAAATATTCTGCGCTTCTTCGGTCAATGCTATACACAAGCGAATGTCAAATCGATGACATGGAACATTTAAACAAAAAGCCCATCATTAAAATGATGGGCTTTTTATCAAACAAGCTTCAAGAGACGCAGCCACGCTGCAGGCTGCTATTTCCAATGTTTGAGCTTGCTGGTTTGTCCAATCCCGACATTAAAGCTATTGGTCGGATCCAGCTTTTGATAATGATTTTTCAGCGCAGGTTTCGCCACATATAAATGCCCGACATTATGCTCTGCAGGATATTCAGCGCCACGGTCATCCAGCAAATGCCACATTTCATGTTCCATCGCCAACGGGTCTACGCCTTTTTTGACAATATAATCCTGATGGAACACATGGCACAGGAAATGCCCATAATACAATTTATGGATAATTTGCTCATCCATGGCTTTCGGTAAAGTTTCCACCCATTCACGGTCATTACGGCGCAGCGCAATATCCAGTGCCACAATGTCTTCCACTTCCGAACGGTGTGTATCACGGTAACGGATTGCAGCGCCTGCTACCGCAAAACGGTGCAGAAATGCCTTACGCCCTTCCTCATCGCTGCATTTGAAAGAGCTACCTGAATTTCGATTGCTGAAATAATCTTTTAAATAACGTTCAACCTGATCCACATCCTGATTCTCAATACGAATCACCAAATGATGCTCATACAAATCACGGAATTCATTCATGCGTTTCGGCAAATGATTCGGCAAAAATTTAGTCACCAGCTGCAAGACTTTATCCGACAAACCGCGTAAATGAAGTTTTTCCAAATAGCCATCGACTTTATCTTTCATGGCAAATGCAGCCGGCACTTTTGCCGTACCGAATTTCTCAATAAACATAAAGGTGTCTTTGCCGTATTCTGCACCAATGTCATAAGCGACACGATGAATATACTCGCCTGCAATCGGCAAGCGCGGCAAATCTTTCAGCAAAAAGCGGCGGATTTCCGTCAAATCATCATGTGAATTGGTTCCCACATAAAACACCTGACTTGGAATCTTTTCAAAGGTATCTAAGCGAACGGCAAAGACACACACTTTACCCGCAGAACCCGACGCTTCAAATAAGCGGCTTGGATCGGCATTAAAGCGTGCAGGCGTATTTTCATCAACTTGCTTTACGTCATGTGAATAGCGCTGGTCTGATGCACAGCAGCTTGAATTATTCACAATGTCATTGATTTGATAGTTTTTATTTTCCAGCGCTGTGAGGATTTCTTCAGGCGTATTGCCCAGATTGACCCCTAAATGATTGACCAGCTCCAATTCACCTGATGAATTGACTTGCGCATACAGTGCAAGCTCCGTATAGGCAGGACCGCGGCGCACCAATGCCCCGCCTGAGTTATTGCACACGCCGCCCAAAACCGATGCGCCAATACAGGATGAACCAATCACCGAGTGCGGTTCACGATTGAATTGCGCCAAATCTTTTTCAAGCTTGTCTAGCGTTGCACCCGGCAAGCAAATCACTTGCTTGCCTTCATTAATCACTTGTATGCCAGCCAAACGACGGGTGCTCATCAAAATCACAGGACGGTCATAATCATCGCCAAATGGTGTTGACCCCCCTGTTAAGCCTGTATTGGCCGCCTGCATAATCACGATGCAATCTGCATCTACTGCCGTTTTCAGCACTTGCCATTGTTCCAGCAAAGTTCCCGGCACAACCACGGCCAAGACATGCCCTGAACCGTAACGGCGACCTTGACGATACAGACGCGTGTCATTGGCATCGGTCAAAACGTGCTGTTTGCCGACGATGTTGATGAGGTTTTGAATGGTTTGATGTGGAGATGGTTGGGTAGTCATGGTCGTATGTCTTCTATTTTTTTCAATACCTGAATTGGATAGTTCCCTCTCCTGAGCGTGTTTTAAAGCACTGCTTTAAAACTCAGCGCAAGTGAGGCTTAGGGAGAGGTACTTTTCAATTAAATGAAGGAATAAACTCCTCCCCTCATCCCAACCTTCTCCCACAGGGAGAAGGAGTATTGCTATTTAAATCAAATAACATTTCCCACTTTTACAAAAGGGAGAGATTCACTATCAAAAGTAATTATTCAGCCAACTCTTTCTCTAACTTCACCAAACAATCAGACGTAATATCTGCAATGGTTTTCGCGCCCGTCAACGTCATCGCCACACGCATTTCTTTATCAATCAAATCCAGCAGATTCGAAACGCCTTCACCGCCTGCAGCACCCAAAGCATAGACAAATGCGCGACCCAACATGCAGGTATCCGCACCCAATGCCAGCATACGCACGACATCCAAACCATTGCGAATACCAGAGTCCGCAAGGATTTTAATATCGCCTTTCACAGCATCTGCAATTGGTGGCAAAGCACGAGCAGAAGACAATACGCCATCCAGCTGACGGCCGCCGTGATTCGACACCACGATGCCATCTGCACCAAAACGTACCGCATCTTTGGCATCTTCAGGATCAAGAATACCCTTGATTACCATTGGGCCATCCCAGAACTCACGGATCCACTCAAGGTCTTTCCATGAAATCGATGGGTCAAAGTTATTTCCCAGCCAGCCGATATAGTCTTCAAGACCCGTTGGCTTGCCTAAGTATTTAGAAATATTGCCCAAGTCATGCGGACGTCCCATCATGCCGACATTCCATGCCCAATGCGGGTGGAAACACGACTGCATATAACGGCGCATGGCCGCATTTGGACCACTCATGCCTGAGTGCGCATCGCGGTAACGCGCACCCGGTACAGGCATATCCACGGTAAATACCAAGGTAGAACAGCCGGCAGCTTTGGCGCGCTCCAAGGCATTTTTCATAAAGCCGCGGTCACGCAGCACATACAGCTGAAACCACATCGGACGGTTGATTGCAGGTGCAACTTCTTCAATCGGACAGACTGAAACAGTGGATAGCGTAAAAGGAATGCCCTTCTTATCTGCTGCAACGGCGGCTTGCACTTCACCGCGGCGCGCATACATGCCTGTTAAACCCACAGGTGACAATGCAACAGGCATCGACAAGGTTTCATCAAACAATTTTGTTTCTAAACTGAGCTGAGACATGTCATTTAAAACACGCTGTCTTAACGCAATTTTTGATAAATCTTCCACATTGCGTTTTAAGGTGTATTCCGAATACGCCCCACCATCGATGTAATGGAATAAAAATGGCGGTAAACGACGTCGCGCGGCTTCACGGTAGTCATTTGCAGAAGAAATAATCATGTTTTATATCCTGTTCAATCGGCTTGCACGCTGACGACGGGCTTCTTCCTCATCAATCATCCGTACCTGCTGTACTACAAATTCGATATGTCCACAGACTGCAGCGCGTGCAGCCTCGGGATCACGACGTTCAATTGCATCCATCACCTGTAGGTGCTGATCACGCAACTGATCATAACGGCGGGCTTCGGTATAGACTTTACGACGCCCTAAAACGACATTAAATTGCAGCAAATCAAACAAGCTGCGCATCATCTGAATCAAAACCAGATTATGAGACGCTTCTGCGATGGCCAGATGAAACTCTGCATCTGCCATCGAGGCTTGATCATCATCGCCCAAAACTTGAAAATAGCTAATCTGATCATAACAATAGCGGATTTTTTCAAGGTCCTGAGGCGTTGCCCGCTGTGCCGCATACCACGCTGTTCCACCTTCCAGAATCATCCGCGCTTCCTGCACATCAAAACGATAGGCAGGATCTTCATCGATCAGATTACTTAAAGGTTCGACAATCTGATTTTGCGACCAGTTTGCAGGCAATTGCTGCAAATAAGTCCCCGCCCCAACTTTGCTGACCAGCATGCCCGTACTGGTCAGTTGCGAAATGGCCTCTCTCAAAGAGGAACGGGATACACCGAGCTGCTCACAGAGCTTACGTTCGGCAGGCAGACGGTCTCCGACTTGCATACTGTTTTTTTCAATCAGCATGCGCAGGTTTTGTACCACTTTGTCGGAGACTTTCATCTGCTTTCCTCAGTTTTGCATCAGGTCTGTGCAACCGCATGAGGATTCATGATTTGAAAAATCAAGGAATCATCCATGGGAACACATAGGCTTGTAATGTGATGATGATACCAATCATCACAGTAAATGAGATACTGTGTTTTACCGTAAAACGGAACAAATCAGACTCTTTACCCACTAAACCTACTGCTGCGCAGGCAATTGCAATTGACTGAGGAGAAATCATTTTCCCTGTGACACCGCCACTGGTATTGGCAGCTACAAGCAACACTTCAGGTACGCCAATTTGCTGTGCCGTAGTTGCCTGCAATGCACCAAACAGCGCATTGGCAGAGGTATCTGAACCCGTCAAGAACACCCCTAGCCATCCCAAGAATGGAGAAAAGAATGTAAATGCCTGACCGGTATGCGCAAGCGCCAAGGCAAGCGTTGCAGACATCCCTGAATAGTTCGCGATAAATGCAAAAGCCAGCACCATGCCAATTGAGTAAATTGGAATTTTCAATTCATTGACCGTTTCACCAAAAGTCACAATCGCGTCTTTCGGCTTCATTTTTAAATAAATGATGGTAATGATGGCCGCGAACATAATCGCAGTACCCGTTGCCGAGAACCAGTCAAATTTATAGATCGCATCGTAGTCCTTGATCTCAGGCACCACAGGCGGCATTTTTTGAATCATTTGATGCAAGAATGGCACTTTGATCGAAATCACCATGTCATGCAAAGCGCCATCTTTGGTGAATAAATCCTTAAACGGTTTTACGCTCCAGATTGTCACCATTGCCGTTAAGATGGCAAATGGCGACCATGCTTTGGCAATTTGACCAATGCTGTATTTTTTCGCTTTTTGCGCTGCAAGATTTTCATCAATCGAGGCATCTTCATCAGCAAAACGGAAGATATGTTTTGGCTGCCAGAATTTCAAAAGAATAGTCAATGAAATCAAGGATGCAATTGCCGCAGTAATATCCGGAAGTTCGGGACCGACAAAGTTAGACGTTAAGTATTGCGCCAATGCGAAAGAACCGCCGCCCACAATCACCGCAGGCCAAGTCTCTTTCACGCCGCGCCAGCCGTCCATGATCGCCATGATCCAGAACAGCACGATGATGACCATAAACGGCAATTGGCGGCCGACCATCTGACTGATTTCCATGGTTTCAACACCTGAAACCTGACCCGCCACAATAATAGGAATACCCATCGCGCCAAAGGCAACAGGCGCAGTATTCACAATCAAACATAGACCCGCAGCATAAAGCGGTTTAAAGCCTAAACCGACTAAAAGCGCAGCCGTAATCGCCACAGGCGCGCCAAAGCCCGCCGCGCCTTCAAGGAAAGTACCAAATGCAAAACCAACGAATAGCATTTGCAGACGCTGATCTTCAGTGATGGACAGGATTGAGGAACGAATAATATCGAACTGCCCTGTTTTCACAGACACTTTATACAGGAATACTGCACCGATAATGATCCAGGCAATCGGCCAAAGACCATAAAAGAATCCGTAAATCATTGAAGCGAATGCCATCGGCGCAGGCATTTGATAGCCAAATAAAGCCACCAATAATGCAAGCACGACAGTTATCGTGCCGGCAACGCTTCCCTTCATGCGGAACACAGCAAGCGCTAAAAAGAAAAAGATAATTGGAATGAGCGCGATGGCACTGGAAACCCAGATATTCCCCATCGGATCATAAATCTGTTGCCACTGTTGAAGCATTGTCATCTCCTTGAAATGCTTTCAGGAAAATTAAAAGAGGTCTGATCAAACACTTATTTCTCAATAATTGGTAAGACCAATATTTAATTAAATAAAAAATATATCACCACAAGCAAGAATATCGTACTTTTTGTTGAATTAAAGATCAATTATTAATTTAATGATTTAAAATTGGTCATACCAATATTATTCTTAAAAACGGAATTCTATCTTTGATTTTAAGGCGGAGGGTACTCAGATCAAATTATTTAAATCTTTAATTTTTAATATTTTTCATTGAACCAGAAAATTTCGGCCCTGCTCACATTATACTTTAGTCTAAAACAAGAATTTGGGAGGCTGTTCTTGCAAACCCGCCGCCTCAATAGATCGCCATTTATACATCAGGCTTGAAGCCATCTAGCTACCCCGCATATTGAAAATATGAATATTCTGTTGATAGATTATTTTAGGCGCGTCAGCCTCTGACTGAATGAGCACATCCATTCAGATAAAAAGCAGAATTTTTGCTGTTACTTTTCCCATTGCTTTGCTGTTGCTTTCCACAGTGAAAACAGTCCCAGCACTGTTCCAACGGGAAAGCTCAGCAGCATAAGAACAGCCATCACCCGTGACAAAATCAGCCCTTCATTATTCCCCTTTTTAACTTGAATGCAGGCCAAAACATTAAAGCCAAACATCAGCAGCATCAGCACAGTTAATACCGCCAATTCAATCATAGGCATCGTGCTTTGCTGATATTCCAAATACCAGACAATAGCCAATGCGCAAAACAGCAGCCCTGCATAGATGCCATGCACCAAGCTTAAGGTTTCGTTCTTGCTTTTTGGATGCGGATATAAGGGCGGTAAATTATTCATTGCCATAACAGGTCTCCCCCTATGAGATGTGTTTTTCACTGAACATTTTTCAGCATTCGATTATTTTCAATCCCAATGAATCGAAATAATCAAAAATGTTTTTTTCCAGAACAATACTTCAAAAATTTATTCATTTTTTGAATCTGCGGAAGTTGCCAATACAAATATATCAGCAACGTATCGCTTTAATATGAACGCATTGCTATTTAATGCCGATTTTCCATCACGGCGCGCCGAATATTCTGTTTTGATGCAAAATTCAATGAACTGAAAATAATGCCGGAACAAATAAAAGCGGCTCCAATGAGAATATTGATTGTGATCGGTTCATGCCACAGCACATGCCCAAAAAATAAACTCAGTATTGGAATGCACATCACTGAAATTGAAGCGACAAAAGTATCGACCTGGCTCACAATCCAATTCCAGAGCGCAAAAGCAAAACCGGTCCCAATCACCGCAATATAAAACAGAATCGAGTCATTCAGCGGATTGAGCCACACCTTAAAATCGACGGGTTCAAATGCCAAAGCGCCCATTAAAATGATGAAACCGCCAATCAGCATTTGCCAAATCGTCAGCTTCATTTTGTCATAGGCTGCAAAATTCTGTTTGACGTAAACTGTCGTCATGGCCCAAAAGAATCCTGACAGAATCAAAAAGCCTTGGCCAATTAAGGCTAAATTCAAATGCATGTGGTGCAGCTGTGGCCATAGAATGGCGGCTAAACCCAATGACCCGCACAGCAGTCCAATGATTTTTTGCGTATTTAAGCGCTCTTTCAAAATATAGTGCGCCAAGACGCCAATAAAAATCGGCATGGTAAATACCAGAACAGCAGATAAACCGGAATCTACAAATTGCATGGCAAATATCTGTGTCGCATAGAAACCGATGCAGATCATCAAACTAGAAACAATCAGCTGTTTCCATTCCCCTTGTGCAGGCAGCACAGACTTTTTCAGCAGCAGCTGTACAGCAATCAGCGTCAATGCAGCCAAAATCAAACGCATTGAAATAAACAGAAACGGCGGAAAAATTTGCAGGCTGTGCTTGACCAATCCCCATAAAGATCCCCAGACCAGACAGAGCAAGGCAATGGCACTCACAACTTTAATATTCATTTGCTGCACTCAACAGATGGAAAGTTCCAGCAGTGTAAATAATAAATGACATCATGAATAATGTTATGTTTTAATCTATACATCATTTTTTTTGATGTCTTGGGTGAGTCATTGGTGATCCCTGCCTGGACCGATACTTGAGGATGCAAAATGAATATCGATATGAGTGATATCAAATCATTTGTTACTGTAGCAGAGCTTAAAAGCATTACTGCTGCCGCGCACAAGCTTAATTATTTGCAATCCAATATGACGGCTAAAATCAAAAAAATTGAAAATCACTATGACCGTCAGCTTTTTATTCGCAAGCCTAAAGGTGTAGAACTGACTGAGTCAGGCATCAATCTTTATCAGCAATACAAAAAAATGATGTTCACTTGGGAAGAGACTGAAAATAAAATTTATCAGCAAGAAAAATACTTACGCTTTGGCACCAATACCAGCTTAGGCGGCATGCGTTTTTACCCCTCTTTTAGCCAGCTTTATGAAACTTATCCTGATCTCTCAATCACCATGAAAACAGGAGCGACAGGCTTTATTGAAGATGAAATAGTGCAGGGAAATTTGGATATTGCTTATGTACTGGGGCATCCGAAGCAGAAAAATCTGCAGTACATTCACAAAGCGGATGACCATCTGGTGCTGATTGGGAAAAATGTCATTAACCATGACAATGTTGCTGACTGCATTCATCAGCAAAATGTTCTTTTAGCTTCGGAACAATGCTGCTATTCCACAACCTTGGATCAAATTTGTGTTGATTATCAGATTAAAAAAGGCGAAACAACACATATTTTTGATCATGAAGCGCTGATTCAATTTACTCAGCTTGGCATGGGTATTTCTATGATTGCCAAATCACTGATCGAGAAATTTAACATCCAATATTATATGGAAGTGCCTGAACAATACCGCAATATCGGTTTATATTTAATTGCACGGAATGATCATGTATTTACGCCCATTGAGAAGCAGTTTGTGGGATTGAATGATCAGCTGTGAGGGCGATTGCTGTATTTTTTTCTTTCGAATAAACAGTGTTCCTATTGGAAATGCCGCAAGTAATAAAAGCGATCAAAAAGCAGATCAATATCGTGCTGATTTGAGCTCCATCTGCACTTGCTGTGCGGCATATGCTTGAAGCGCCGTTTGAATTATTCGCGCGATAAAATATCCCAAAGCGGCACATGGTTGACTGTCATCAAATGATGCTGAAAAATCCAATATCAATCATATCAGCAATGAATAAGCAGGCCGCTGCATAATGCATTGATAACAGGCCGACATTGAGTTTTTGCGATTGAATTATCGGCTAAGCTGATTTTGGACAATTGTTATTGCCTCTTTTTTTTATTTTTCCTCTGAGCGCATATACGGCCGAGTTCGCCAGCTTTATATCCTGCATTGAGCTGCCCGCCGCACCCGCATCCCCGGCATTAGGCTCAGCCCAATAAATGCGGTCTAATTTTTTATAAATACCGCATTTAATGCTGCGTATATAAGCTAATTTTACTGCACTGCATCTGTTTCGTTCTATTTCTTCGATAAAATCTATTCTTCGCATTGTTTTTTTGCCTATTCCGAATTTTTTCAGAAAAAAAATGCGCCAAAAAGTGATATCATTGAAGAAATATATATTCTCTCGGGCCACCCTTTTAAGGTGCCTATTTTAATATCGTTAGGATTAACAATGACTGATAATGCAACTATCTTGCAGAATGTCCCTGTTGGCAAAAAAGTTGGTATTGCCTTCTCTGGTGGTCTAGATACTTCAGCCGCTCTTTTGTGGATGAAACAAAAAGGCGCAGAACCTTATGCTTATACAGCAAACTTGGGTCAGCCTGATGAAGACGACTACGATGCGATTCCACGTAAAGCGGAAGCGTATGGCGCAGTAAAAGCACGCTTAGTTGATTGTCGTTTACAGCTTGCTCTTGAAGGTATTGCGGCGATTCAATGCGGCGCGTTCCACATTTCTACTGGCGGCGTACCGTATTTCAACACAACGCCATTAGGCCGTGCAGTTACAGGCACAATGCTTGTTACCGCAATGAAAGAAGACGACGTTAACATTTGGGGTGACGGCTCTACTTACAAAGGCAACGACATTGAGCGTTTCTACCGCTACGGCCTATTAACCAACCCTGCGCTTAAAATTTATAAGCCTTGGCTAGACCAAACGTTTATTGACGAATTAGGCGGCCGTGCAGAAATGTCACAGTTCCTGATCGACAATGGCTTTGACTACAAAATGTCAAAAGAAAAAGCATATTCGACTGACTCGAACATGCTGGGCGCGACCCACGAAGCAAAAGATCTTGAATACCTCAATGCAGGCATCAAAATTGTTGACCCAATCATGGGCGTTGCATTCTGGAAAGATGACGTAGAAGTTAAAGCTGAAGAAGTCTCTGTGACTTTTGAAGAAGGCTTCCCTGTTGCCTTGAACGGCAAACGCATTGAAGATCCTGTTGAATTCATTCTTGAAGCCAACCGTATCGGCGGCCGTCACGGTCTGGGCATGTCGGATCAAATCGAAAACCGCATTATTGAAGCAAAATCCCGCGGCATCTACGAAGCACCGGGCATGGCGCTCCTTCACATCGCTTACGAGCGTCTTGTGACCGGTATTCACAACGAAGATACCATTGAACAATACCGCATCAACGGTTTGCGTTTAGGCCGTCTTCTTTACCAAGGCCGCTGGTTCGACTCTCAAGCGCTGATGCTTCGTGAAACTGCGCAGCGCTGGGTTGCTAAAGCGGTCACAGGTACGGTGACTTTAGAACTTCGCCGCGGCAATGACTACACCATCATGAACACTGAATCTCCTAACCTCACTTATGAAGCTGAGCGTTTGACAATGGAGAAAGGTGATTCTATGTTTAGTCCAGCTGACCGTATCGGTCAATTGACGATGCGCAACTTAGACATCACAGATACCCGCGCAAAACTAGGCATCTACACTGGCGCTGGCTTGCTTGCTGTTGGTACAGGTTCAGCGGTTCCGCAATTGAAAGATAAAAACAAATAATTATTTGTTTGCAGTCAAAAAACCGCTCACATGAGCGGTTTTTTAATGGCAGCAGAATTTCAGCAATATCTGCTGCTACCCGCCCGATTTGAACCTCTGCCTAAACCGCTGCAAATATTATCGGCAGCATCAATGCTGAGAATGAAAAGCTGAAAGCCTAATTAAGCTACTTGCGCAGATCGGATAGATTGATAATAGATTTGGTTACGGCCAAGCTGCTTAGCGCGGTACAGCGCTTGATCGGCGATAGACAGCAAATCCTCTTTCGACAGCTCTTCTCCGCGGAACACCGTAATGCCTAGGCTGATCGTCACATGGCTGGACACGGTGGATTTTGCATGCGGAATTTCCAAACGGTCAATAGCTTTATAAATATTAGACGCAACGGCGTACGCGCCATGCGCGTCAGTTTCAGGCAAGAGCACCACAAACTCCTCACCGCCATAACGCGCAACAAAGTCCATGTGCCGAATCGCATTTTTAACGGTCTTGGCAATGGATGAAATCACATCATCGCCTTTTTGATGCCCATAAAAATCATTGTAGTTTTTAAAGTGATCAACATCGATGAATAAAATAGATAAGGCGCTTTCATCCCGCTTGGCCTGCTCATAGCAGGTATCCAGCATTTCATCAAAGGTCCGGCGGTTGGAAATTTTAGTCAGTTCATCATGCTGGCTTAAGTGCAGCAGCTCGGTGGTGTGTATGCGGTGAATCTTCTCACTGATATCCGCCCGCAGCATGCTGAGGAAAATCATCCGTTCCCGCGCGCAAAGCATTTTGCTGATGACAAAGCCCAGCACGCAGCTGCCGATCAGCACCCGCCCCATCACCATGGCATCAAACTTCACATACAGGGAAAACAGCATCATCATTGTAACCATTGCCGCCATCAGGCCTGTCATCAGCATATGCACAGGCTTAACGCCCGTCAAAATATAGCCCAAGATGTAAATCATGCAGATGATCATCATGGCTTGATGCTTTAAAGCCGGCGTATAAACGGTCATGGTCAGCCACGACATCGAAATCACGGCCCAAAACACTAAAACCATGGAGGCATACGGGAAATAATGATTCAATTTTTTATAATGGGCAAACACATAGAGTAGCCCTAGACACAAAGCGCCATTCACCAATCCCGC
Organism: Acinetobacter sp. CWB-B33; assembly: GCF_039655955.1. Lineage (NCBI taxonomy): Bacteria > Pseudomonadati > Pseudomonadota > Gammaproteobacteria > Moraxellales > Moraxellaceae > Acinetobacter > Acinetobacter sp. CWB-B33. Next base: position 380,514 of record NZ_JAGFEU010000002.1, on the reverse strand, counting down.
TAAACAGCGAACAAAATCATGGCTGAAATACGCTTTTTCAATGATCCAGTAATCTCCAGGAATCATCAGCAAAGTCAAAATAAAATAGGTTAATACCCCGATCCAGACGTATTGATTAATATTGTCGCGGGCGCGGTCTAAATTTGTAATCCAAAATTGAGTTTCCAGCTTTTTAGGAAAAACCTGTCCGACACGGCGGCTTTGGCGTGCAATCAATTCTTCTAATTTTTCTTTATCATATTGCAATTTTGCAAGATTGTACTTGTATTCCATTGCCACGATTTATTTAATTATTTTAGTGCCCTTAAAATAACACAATTTTTTCAAATTATTTAGATCACACACGCCATTTGTCTTTAAAACGCGTTACCATTTTCACACTTTTTGCATTATTATCTATTTTATTTCCAAGTTTGAAATCGCCTTGAACTCGATTACTATTCTTCAGCCAGATGACTGGCATGCCCACCTTCGTGACGGCTTAGCCTTAAAGCGCACGGTTCCAGATTTAGCCAAACAGTTTGCGCGCGCGATTTGCATGCCAAACTTAGTCCCGCCTGTAAAAACTGTTGAAGAAGCAAATGCTTATCGTGAACGCATTATGGCGCATGTGCCTGAAGGCGTAAATTTTGATCCGCGCATGGTGCTGTATTTCACCAATAATACTGCGCCAAGTGAAGTGCTGAAAATCAAGCAGTCTGAACACGTCAACGCGATCAAGCTTTATCCTGCCGGCGCAACCACGAACTCTGACAGCGGCGTCAGTGACATCAGTAAAGTCTATGGCGTCATTGAGCAAATGGAAGAGCACCAAGTGCCGCTTTTGCTGCACGGTGAAGTTACACATAACCATGTCGATATTTTTGACCGTGAAAAGCGCTTTTTGGATGAAGTGCTGTCTCCGCTTTTAAAGCAGTTTCCTAAACTGAAATTGGTGCTGGAACACATTACCACCAGCGAAGCTGCGCATTTTGTCTTGGAGCATGACCGCAATGTGGCTGCCACTATTACACCGCAGCACTTATTGTTTAACCGCAATGACATGCTGGTGGGCGGCGTTAAACCGCATTTTTACTGCCTGCCGATTTTAAAGCGCCAAACGCATCAGCAAACCCTGCTTGAAGTCGCCACCAGCGGCAGCCCTAAATTTTTCTTAGGGACTGACAGCGCGCCGCACTCAAAAAATGCTAAAGAAAATGCATGCGGCTGCGCAGGGTGCTATAGTGCGCCTAACGCAATTGAGCTGTATGCTCAAGCATTTGATCAAGTCGGAAAAATTGAACGCCTGGAAGGTTTTGCCAGCCATTTTGGCGCAGACTTCTATGGCCTGCCGCGCAATACCAATACCATTACTTTGGTAAAAGAAGATCAAGTGATTCCTGAAAGTTTAGACTATTTGGATGGTGAACAGATTATTCCGCTGCATGCGGGTAAAACCATTCAATGGAGAAAAGTGTGACAGATGAAACTCTACCAGTAATTGGTCAGCGTTTCCGTGGATTCCTGCCTGTCGTTGTTGATGTTGAAACCGCAGGCTTTAATTCACAGACCGATGCATTATTGGAAATTGCAGCCATACCGATTGTGTATGATGCAGAAGGAAAATTTGTGCCGGGCGAAGCGCACCATGCGCATATTAACCCATTTGAAGGCGCAAACTTAGACCGCAGGTCTTTGGACTTTATTGGCGTAGACCCGTTTAATCCTATGCGGATGGCCATGGCTGAAGATGAAAAGTCTGCATTGAAACGCATTTTTAAATCAGTCAATGAAGTCCGCCGCCAGCAAGGCTGCACACATGCCATTTTAGTGGGCCACAATGCGCATTTTGATTTAGGCTTTGTACAGGCAGCCATTGCCCGTACAGGAACCAAAAATCAGAACCCGTTCCACAGTTTTTCTGTTTTTGACACTGTCACCTTAAGCGCTGTAGTTTTTGGCCAAACTGTTTTAGCTAAATCCTGCATTCAGGCTGGCATTGAATTTGACGGCAAAGAAGCGCATTCTGCATTGTATGACACACAGAAAACAGCTGAATTATTCTGCTTTATATTGAACAAGCTTGGCCCAAGTTTGTTAGATATCCTAAGCGCTGAGAAATAATTTCCGCCCCTGCTGGCTTAAAATTTGAATCTGGCAACATGCCTAATATGTTCAAATTTTAAGCCAGCAGGGCTTTTTTTTGACCTTATAAAAACCTCGATTAATCGTTTTTTCTTCTCAATAAAATCGTTTTTTTGTATTAAAAATAAGTCTCATTTGTATTGATTAATTTAACATTGTTAATGATAATCGATCGCATTACTATTTATATCCACTTTACCCTCTATGCGATTTGCCCACTCTCCGCTTGCTCTGGCTATTTTTTCCGCGCTTTGCCCTATCGCATATGCAAATGATGCCGAAAATGCAGCCGTACAGCCCGAAGTGAAATTAAATACCATTATCGTAGAAGCAGAAAAGGCAAATGAAGTCGGGCAAACCACTTACAGTAAAGAAGATTTAGAAAAAACGCCGAATAGCTCAAAAAACATTACCGACTTTTTAAAAGTTAATCCGAATGTGCAGTTTGACTCCAGTGCACGCAGCGGCCGCCAGCAAGGTGAACTGAATCCGTCAGAAATCAGCATTAATGGCGGATTGCCCTATGATAATAAATTCCTGATTAACGGGATGAGTATAAACAATAATATCAATCCAGCCAGCGAAGCTGGCAGTACAAATGTTTCCGAATTAATGGGTGGATCACAAACTGTTGCCATCAATACTGACTTACTGTGTAAGCTCACTGTTTTAGACAGTAATGTCAGTGCAGAATATGGCGAGTTTACCGGCGGTGTTGTCAGTGCAGAAACCTGTACGCCAAAAACTGAAATTGGGAAAATACACGGCAAGATCAGCTACGACTACACCTCAGATAGCTGGTCTAAAATCCACTTTCCAACTCAAGAGCAAGCGGATAACTTCGAAGACTCAGTGAGTGAAGCAATCCAGCCTTTTTTTACAAAACAAGGTATGAGCGCCACGGCTTATGGCCGACTGTCTGAAACATTGGGTATGAATGCATTCGGCTCATACCGGAAATCTGATATTCCACTCAAAACCAGCATCAGCACGCCTACGAATTTTGATCAAAAGCGTGAATCAACAAATGCAGGCTTAGAATTATTTTACACCCCCGATGATAAAACCTCACTGAAAATCGGCACGCAGTTTATGGAGTCTGAAAGTCGCTATTTTCTAGCTACAACAGCCAACTCTGAAAGCCAGCACACTTCAGACAGCCAAAACTTTTATATCAACTACAATAAAGCCTTAAATAAAGTTCAATTTGAGCAGCAGCTCAGCTATCAAATACAAACCGCTTCCCGCGAAGGGGAAAAAGATAATTTATCGTGGCTAAAATCTTCTACTAAAAATTGGCGCGCATCCGGTACACAAATTGAAGGCAGCTTTGGCACAATGGAACAGCAAGAAGAAAAGCTGGAATACACAGCCAAAGCAGTCTTCGACCCAATCCGCATTGGCGCATTCAGCCATGCCTTTAAAGCTGGCGCTGGCTATGGGCACTATAATGCTTATTGGGAAAGACCAGAGACCACTTATCTCTATTCAGGCGCTGTAGGCAAACTGAAGAATCTAAATTGCTATGCTGCTTCAGGTACGCGCTTTGATGCATGTGATGAAGGTGATAGCACTGATGGTCAATATCTTGCTAATCGAACGGCGTATTTCGCAGGAAAAATCGAGGTTCAGCAAGACCGCTGGCATGCATTTGCAGAAGATCAAATTCAGTGGGATAAATATCTCACTGCAACATTAGGCTTAAGAACAGACTATGACAGTTTAACCAAAAACAATAATATTGCGCCCCGCAGCTCATTTGTTTATAAGCCTTTTGGCAATGATAATCTGTATTTCTCTACCGGCTGGAACCGCTACTATGGCTTAAATGCGTTCTATAATGAACTGCAAGACCGCAAAGGCTTAATGATGGTCAGTCAAAACCGTACAGATTTAAGCAATAACTGGAAAGATAAAAGCTCCACAGCATCTTATACCTACCGTTCACAGCTCGACACGCCATATGCGGATGAAACCGTATTTGCAGTGAATGGCACTTATGCGAATACCCTCATGGGTTTAAAATGGGTGAACCGTAAAAACAAAGACCAGCTGCGCAGAACCGAATCTCTGATTGATCCTAGAATTGACAGTACAAGAAGCACCTATACTTACGACAATACTGGCCACTCAGAATCAGACATTTTTAGCCTGAGTATCAGCAATATTGAGCCGCTTCAATTCTTAGGCAGCCAGCATAAATTCAGCTTCAATGCCGACTACACCCAAACAGAACGCAACTTCAACTCTTACAGCTCGACCTTCTACATAGGCACGCCGCAAATTTATTATGATGGCAAAATTATTAATGCCGAAGACCGTCCTTCTGAAGCCTTCAATACTCCGTGGACAACACGCCTAGGCTGGGATATTCAATTTGATAACTTGCCGTTATCCATTAATAACTTCATCAGCTATCAAGGCAAAGTCGATGCCATGAAAAAGACAACCAAAGGTTATACGGATGAAAACGGCATCGAATATGACATGTACACACCATACACCACGAAAAATAAATTTTACTGGGATTTACGGGCTACGTATGACATTTCAATGGCGAATGGCAGCAAAACAACATTTGGCTTGACAGTGAACAACGTCACCGACCGTAAAAACACTTATATTTCTTCCGGTGTGATCTATCCTGAACTTGGCCGCCAATTCATCGCTGATGTCACCTTTAAATTTTAGTTTGTAAATTATTTACATTGCTGAGAACAATGCCGCCTGAATTCACAAACTTTGTAGCTTACAGCCTGCCTTGTTTTCGCTATACTGAGCGGGCTTTTTTCAATCTCCCCCCATATTTATGCTGAAAAATATCCTGCTGGTTTTACTTATTTTATTTCCTGCCGCACTATATATTTATATGATCAGCCGGGATGACGGCACCAAACTGGCAGAACAAAAGCAGCCATCTTCCGAACAGCATTCCGTAGTTCAACCAAAACCCTAATCCGGACATTTATATCTATTTTATTGATAGTCAAATATAAATTATAAGAAAAAACCGATTTATGTGATTTTTCATATAACGAACCTATAAAATATGTTTTTAAAAACTTTTGTTTTCAATCTATGCAATCTCCCTCTCAGCCTTCGCAGCAACCCTCTGCGGAAGGGACTACGCCGTCTTTAAAACGCGCTATGACCACGCGTCATCTAATTATGCTTTCCTTAGGCGGCGCCATTGGCACTGGCCTGTTCATGGGTTCTGGTGAGGTTATTTCCCAAGCAGGCCCATTAGGGGCAGTTCTTGCTTATATTATTGGGGGCATCATTGCCTATATGGTCATGCTTTGCCTCGGTGAGCTTGCCGTACATTTACCGGTATCCGGATCATTCGGGGCATTTGCGACCAACTACATTGGCCCTGGAACGGGCTATATGGTGTCTTGGATGTACTGGCTCGGCTGGTCTGCCACCTTAGGCACAGAATTTACCGCAGCCGCCATACTGGTGCAGGAGTGGTTTCCGCAAACTTCTATCTGGCTATGGACCCTGATTTTCGCTGCGGGCGTGCTGCTGTCCAACCTCAGCTCCACACGCACCTTTGCCGAGTCTGAATTCTGGCTGTCTTTTATTAAAGTGGCGACGGTGCTGATATTTATCGGGCTTGGCTTTGCCTGCATTTTTGGCCTGATTCCTTTTGAAGGCTATACCTCTGCCCCGCTGTTCAGCAATTTGACAGAACATGGCTGGCTGCCAAATGGCTTGTTCCCGCTTTTTGCAACCTTGCTGATCGTGAACTTTGCTTTTAACGGGACAGAAATGATCGGGATTGCGGCGGGCGAAACCGAAAACCCAGAGAAAAATGTGCCTAAAGCCATTCATGCGGCCGTATGGCGCTTGATGATTTTCTTTGTCGGCACCATTATCGTCATCAGTTCTTTGCTGACCTATACCGATGCGGGCTTAAATGTCGGCGGTCACGGCGGACTCAGCAGCAGCCCATTCGTTTCAGTTTTCAACTTGATGGGCATTCCCTATGCGGAAGATATGATCCGTTTTGTGATCATTACCGCCTTATTGTCTACCGCAAACTCAGGCTTATATGCCGCATCCCGCATGATGTGGGCACTGTCTGCACAAAATCATCTGCCGCGCGTATTTGCCAAAGTGAATAAATCAGGCGTTCCTGTGGTTGCCATTTGGGTCACCATGATTGGCGGTTTGCCTGGCTTGCTGTCTGAACAGTTTGGCGCAGATGTGATCTTTAAAAACCTGATGGGCGTGGCTGCGTTTACCATGGTGATTGTCTGGATGAGCATTTGCTGGAGCCAATTCAACTTCCGCCGCCAATGGCTGAAGCAAGGCCATACTGTCAGTGAGTTGAAATTTAGAACACCTTGGTTCCCGCTGGTGCCGATATTAGGCTTTATCTGCTGTACGGCCACCGGCTTAAGCATGGCCGCCGACCCTGAAATGCTGTCTGGCTTTATCGGCTGCCTGCTGTTTATGGCGGCATGCTATGCCAGCTATTACTGGCTGTATCACAATAAAAATCAATAACAGTCCTATTTTATAATCAAAATTTTTGATGAATTTGACTTTGAACAAAGCGCAGCGGCTCCGCTGCGCTTTGTTATTCAACCCGCCATTATGGATGGCAAGATTGACGACCCTTTAAAAACGCAGCGCCTTTCAATTGCTCATCTCAAAATAAATCTCTCATTTTTTAATCAAACAATTCAATATTTTAAAAATAATGCCTTCTCAGGTTTGACAGCTTTTTTAAAAATCCCTAATATAGCCATCACCTCGCAACGTCCCTATCGTCTAGAGGCCTAGGACATCGCCCTTTCACGGCGGTAACCGGGGTTCGAATCCCCGTAGGGACGCCATCTATCTTTTTATAGACTATCTTTTATCAAATAATTAAAAGCTGATTGCACTCTCACTATTTTTCTCTACAATAGCCCGCTTCCTACTATTTTCTTAATGACATTTTATGCACTCATCTCCGAATGATGCTCTGCATCAGGGCAATTCTGCGCCGTTAAAACGCGCTATGAGTACTCGGCATCTGGTCATGATTTCGCTTGGCGGCGCAATCGGCACAGGCCTGTTTTTAGGGTCGGGTGAAGTCATTGCACAAACGGGGCCTGTCGGTGCCATCATTTCATATTTTTTGGGCGGCATTATCGCCTATATGGTTATGCTGTGCTTAGGCGAACTTGCCGTTCATATTCCTGAGTCCGGCTCATTTGGCGCCTATGCCAAACGCTATATCGGGCCAGGTACAGGCTATACCATTACCTGGCTGTACTGGCTGACCTGGTCAGTAACATTAGGCACGGAGTTTACGGCAGCCGCATTGCTGATGCAGGAATGGTTCCCTGACAGTTCTATGTGGATGTGGACCCTGTTTTTTGGCGTTTTTGTATTCAGCCTGAATATGATTTCAACCAGATGGTTTGCTGAATCTGAGTTTTGGCTGGCTTTAGTCAAAGTGATTACGGTCGTTGCTTTTATTGTGTTGGGTTTACTCGCCATCTTTGGCGTGATTGGCTACAGAGGCTATGAAGCTGCGCCTTTATTTAGCAACTTAACGGCCCAAGGCTGGTTCCCAGAAGGTTTATTCCCTATCTTTACCACCATGCTGATCGTTAACTTTGCATTTTCAGGTACAGAGCTGATTGGTGTAGCTGCGGGTGAAACCAAAGATCCAGCGAAGAATGTGCCGAAAGCGATCAATACCGCGATTTTCCGCTTACTGATTTTCTTTGTGGGCACCATCTTAGTCGTGACTTCACTCCTTCCGCATCAGGAAGCAGGTTTAGCGGCTGAAGGCGTCAGCAGCAGTCCATTTGTTACGGTATTCCAGCATATTGGCATTCCTTATGCTGAAGACATTATCCGTTTTGTGATTATCACTGCGTTATTGTCTGCTGCGAATTCAGGCCTGTTTGCCGCATCCCGCATGATGTGGTCGCTGTCTTATCAAAAGCAGCTGCCAGCGGTGTTCTCTAAAGTCAATGCGCGCGGCGTTCCTTATGTGGCTGTCATCGTCACCATGATTGGCGGCATGCCGGGCTTATTGTCTGAGCAGTTTGCACCCGAAACAATTTTCACGAATTTACTGGGAATTGCGGCATTTACCATGGTGGTTGTATGGATGAGTATCTGCTTAAGCCAATTCAACTTCCGCCGTCAATGGTATAAAGATGGGCATACCAAAGCAGAATTGGGCTTTGCTGCCCCGCTGTTCCCGCTTGTGCCGATTCTGGGCTTTATCTTCTGTTTTATCACCTGCATCAGCATGGTATTTGATCCATCACTGCGCATCAGCTTCTTTGGCTGTTTAGCGTTTATTGCGGTCTGCTACGCCAGCTATTATGCGTTCTACCATAATAAATCCTAAACATTAGGCTTTCAGTATAAATAAAAAAAGAGCAGCTCCAGCTGCTCTTTTTTTATTTATACTGTTTTGACAAAGGACATCTTTCTAGGTGCGTCTATGAATATTATTTTGATTCATGGAATGAACCAGCAAAATCAAACAGCTGAATCACTGCGTCAGCGCTGGTTAGGAATTTTCAAAAGCGGGCTGCATCATTGCCAGCAAGATGCCTATTATCCTTATTTAAAGCAGCACATCCGCATGCCCTTCTATGGAGACCTGCTTTCAAGGCACCATCTGCAAAATACATTAAACGCCAGCACATTGATGCCGCAGCATTGGCCGCATTTTCCATTTGTCCATACTGTTCCACTGCAGCCCAGCCCTCAGGCAGCGCATGAACACTCGCCCGAAATTTGCAACAATCCGCAGTTAAATGTCGAAGATGCGCTGAATTCCAACCCTAAAATAAAATGGATGGCCGCATTAAGCCGGGATTTGGCCCTGCGCGACTTTGCCCTGATCATTAATCATTTTCCTGACCTGCATGCCAGCCTGCTGCATAAATTTCTAGTCGAAACCTATCTCTACTTATCCAATCCGCACTTCATCCACGCTGTTCATGCACGGATTCATGAACAGCTGCACACAGCAAAACCGCAAATGATCATTGCGCATTCATTGGGCACCGTCATTGCCTACAATTTTATGATCCAGCACCCTGAACTGAATATTCAGAGATTTATCACGCTCGGCTCTCCGCTTGCATTCCGCGTCATACAGTCTCATCTTCCGCAGCCCATCCAAAGGCCGCCGTCTCTCGCGGGCGACTGGATCAATTTTTACTCTGCGGATGATTTCCTCACCGCCTTTCCCCTCTCGGAATCGCCCTTTAAATTTAAGCCGGCAATTATCAACCACGAAATTCGGACACAGCTTGAACATCCGCATGACATTGGCGGTTATCTGCAGCATCCGCTTGCGGTCGCGGCATTGCTGGAAATGCTCAAAAAAACGCCTTAAACGATGTATTTTTCAAGCTTTTTTCAGATATTGTTTTAAATTTATGCACTCGGTACAGAAATCTGAAATTATTTGTGGAAAAGCGTTTGACACCCCCCGGTTTTCACCCTAATATACGCCCACCTCTGAAACGTCCCTATCGTCTAGAGGCCTAGGACATCGCCCTTTCACGGCGGTAACCGGGGTTCGAATCCCCGTAGGGACGCCAATTTCAGAAGTACATTTTATTAAGTCCCTATCGTCTAGAGGCCTAGGACATCGCCCTTTCACGGCGGTAACCGGGGTTCGAATCCCCGTAGGGACGCCATTACTTCAGATCAAAAGTTCTGGTTTTAAAATTTAACTTCTGTACTGTCCCTATCGTCTAGAGGCCTAGGACATCGCCCTTTCACGGCGGTAACCGGGGTTCGAATCCCCGTAGGGACGCCATATTCGAGATTGAGATTTATCAAAATTTCATCTCATAAAAAAGCTCAAGCATTTAAGCCTTGGGCTTTTTTATTGCCTCTATTTTCAGCCAACCTGATCAGAGGCGCTGCATAATGTTTTCAAATTCCTATATATTCAAAAACAGCCTAAACACAATCATTATAAAACCGCATGAACATCACTTTGCATCACCTGCCTAATTCGCGCTCACAGCGCATCCTTTGGCTGCTGGAAGAATTAAATCTCAATTATGATTTGATTATTTACAGTAAGAACACAGCAGATAAGCCGAACAGACAGATGAAGTTCCCGACCCTGCACATCGAACAGAACAGCCAATCTCAGACACTGACTGAAAGCAGCGCGATTGCAGAATATTTATGCCAGCTTGAACAAAAAATCATGGTACAGCCTGCGGACAGCAGTTATTGGAATTTCTGTTTTTATAAAAATTTTGCAGATGCCGGCTTTATGCCTAACCTAGCCTTAAAACAGGTCTTTACACAGATTGCACAGCAAACCCCTTGGCCTGTGCGCTTTGTCAGCCTTGCATTTAAAGCGGCATTCAATCAAGGCTATTTAAACCCTGAACTTCAAAAACAATTGCAGATGCTGGTCAGCCATTTACAGCAAAACACTTGGCTGGCAGGAAACCAGTTCAGCATGGCCGATATTTTATTATGGTTTCCGCTGCAGGCTTGCGCATATGCCTATCCGCAATTTTCGGATTACCCTGCTTTAGAGCAGTACTTAACACAAATCAAAAGCAGGCCGGCCTTTCAATCTGCACTGCAGAAAGGGCGCTGGTCGGCTGAAGAGTTCCAGCGCTATTGGCAAATCACGCAATAACGCTGATGCATTTACCTGCAATCCCCATTAAGCCGATTTGCGCGAGTTCACACGGCCTTTAATCACCGCCGTCAAATTGCCTTTTAAGTACTTAAAAAAGACTTTTAATGGCGACAGTTTAGGATTTGGCTGCTTGCCTTCGCCGATGGCTTTAAACTGCGCCGCATACCAAATAATTTCCATAATTGCCATTTTATCGACCATTGGAATGCCGGTTTTAATTTTATCTACACCATACCGCACATCCTGCCCGGCCAGCAGGCGGTCTGCCAATGCCGTTTCTACCGCAAATGGACGCGCAATGCCGATAAACTCGCATGCGCCGCTGTCCAGCGCCGCATTCATGCCTTGCACCGTACGGAAGCCGCCCGTCACCATCAAATGGCATTTCACTTCCTTGCGGATTTTATCGGCAAAATCCAAAAAGTAGGCTTCGCGGGCAATCGTCGATGCTTGACGCTTCTCTTCTTTAGCACCCGCCATGGCTGGCGCTTCATACGTCCCGCCCGACACTTCAATCAAGTCAATGCCGGCTGCATCAATAGCCTTAAATACAGCAATCACATCTTCTTCGGTAATGCCCCCGCGCTGAAAATCGGCGGAATTCAGTTTTACCGCAATAATGAAGCGGTCTGATGTGGCAGCGCGCACCGCGTGATAAATTTCCAATAAAAAACGCATGCGGTTTTCTATTGAACCGCCCCATTGATCAGTACGCAGGTTGGTCAGGGGCGATAAAAACTGGCTGATAAGATAACCATGCGCGCCATGCAGCTGCACACCTTCAAAGCCCGCTTTTTCACATACTGCGGCTGCCGCGGCAAAACGCTGAATAATGTCTTTAATTTCATCTTCACGCAGCGCGCGCGGCGTGCCGAAGGTTGTTGCCAGCATTGGGCTGAACGGCACAGCAGACGGCGCTACGGTTTCTTTGTTCAGGCCTTTCGGACACTGGCGGCCCGGATGCGACAGCTGCACCAATTGCACCATGCCATGCTTTTTGCCGATATCGGCCCACTGCTTAAGCAAAGCCAAATCACGCTCAGATTCAATTGCCACGACGCCCGGTTCATTTTTGGCGCGGATATCCACCATGACATTGCCGGTAATGGCGCAGCCTAAGCCGCCTTTCGCCCATGCTTCATACAGGCCATAATGCAGATGATTCGGCTGCCCTTGAACGTTCGCCAGCGCTTCACTCATTGCGCCTTTAATAATCCGGTTTTTAAATTGTGCCCCGCGGATTTGAATCGGTTCTGCAAGATGGCTCATGTCGTTTCCGTTATTCTTTAAATAGTGCTTTTACTCTAACCATATTCTGCATGGCGTCAATAGCATATAGACAATTAATATTGTCAAATCATTCCAGTAAGGATCAGTATTGGCTGGCTTCAATCAGCTTTTGCGTATATTCCGTTTGCGGCTGCGCAAACAAAGCCTCTGTATCCTGAAATTCCACCATTTTGGCGCGGCGGAGCACCAGCACTTTTTGGCAGAGCGCTTTCACCACTTTCAAGTCATGACTGATAAACAGATAACTCATCCCGTCTTCCTGCTGCAGACGCCGCAGCAGGCGCACAATGGCGCGCTGCGTGGTGCGGTCAAGCGCAGAAGTCGGTTCATCCAGAATCAGCACTTTCGGCTGCAGCACCAAAGCCCGCGCCAAGGCAATGCGCTGCCGCTGTCCGCCAGACAGTTCATGCGGATAGCGCTGTTTAAAAGACACCGGCAGTTCGACTTTCTGCAAAGCCTCATCAATGCGCTGCTGAATGTCGTTTTTAGAAATATTCTTGAGCGCCAAGCCCTCACTGAGGGTCTGCTCCACATTTAAACGCGGGTTTAAGCTGCTGAACGGATCTTGAAACACAATTTGAAAATGACTGCGCAAAGGGCGCAGCTGTTTTTCATTCAGCTGATTTAAATCCTGTCCCAGCAGCAAAATTTGCCCATCACTGTCTATTAAACGTGAAACCGCCAAAGCCAGCGAACTCTTGCCGGAACCGCTTTCGCCCACAATGCCGATTGACTGCCCCTGCTGCAGCACCATGCTCAAAGGCTCAACCGCCACAACATAATCTTTGACCCGATTCAGCAGGCCTTGCTTGATTGGAAACTTCACACCTACATTGACCAGTTCGAGGACAGCTGGCTGCGGATTCAGCGTTAAAGCTTCGCCAAAATCATGATTGAGCAAATCTTGGGTATATGCCTGCGCAGGCGCATTAAAAATTTGCGCTGCATTGCCCTGTTCAACCGCTTGGCCCTGATGCATCACAATCACCTGATCGGCATATTTACGCACCAGATTCAGGTCATGGCTGATCAGGATCATGGCCATTTTCCGGCTTTGCTGCAGCAATTGCAGCAAGTTTAAAATTTGCGCCTGCAGCGTGACATCCAAGGCAGTGGTCGGTTCATCGGCAATTAAAATGTCAGGATCCAAAGCCAAAGCCATTGCAATCATCACGCGCTGGCGCTGGCCGCCCGACAGTTCATGCGGATAGCGTTTAAGCTTTTCTTCCGGCTCTGGAATGCCGACATCATTAAGAAGCTGGATCACCCGCTCACGGGTTTTGGCTTTAGACCAGCCGCGAAGCAGCAGGCTTTCGCCAATAATTTTTTCGACACGGTGCAGCGGATTCAGCGCGGTCATCGGCTCCTGAAAGATCATGGCGATCTTTTCACCGCGAATGCAGCGGAGCTGCGCCTGTGTCATTTCCAGAAGGTTTTGACCGCTGAATAGCGCCTGCCCAGACACCTGCAGCGTTTTCGGCAGCAGGCCCAGCAAGGCTAAACTGCTGATGGATTTGCCTGAACCGCTTTCGCCGACAATCGCCAGCGTTTCACCAGCCTGCAGCTCAAAACTGAGGCCTTGCACCAGCGGCTGCGCATCATCATCATGATCTATCCGCAGCTGATGCACGCGGAGCACCGTATTCGCAGCAGGATCTGCAGCGGTATCTGACGATGTATTATTGACGTCTTGGATCGAATGCATCGCGCGCCGCCTCCCCAATATAGATCAGCAATGACAGCACAATTGCTAAAGTAAAAAAACCAGACAGCGCAAGCCACGGCGCATTTAAATTATTTTTGCCCTGCAGCAGCAGTTCACCCAGTGAAGCGGCATCCGGCGGCAGGCCGTAACCTAAAAAGTCCAGCGCCGTCAGCGCGGTAATATTTGCTGTCAGCATGAAAGGCAGCTGAGATAGGCTTGAACTCATGGCATTCGGTAAAATATGGCGGAAAATAATGGCCCGGTCTGTAGCGCCTAGGCTGCGCGCGGCCCGCACATAGTCAAAATTGCGCGCGCGCAAAAATTCAGCCCGAACCAGCCCAACCAAGGCGGGCCAGCCAAACAGCAGCATAATGGCAAACAGCCAGTACACGCTTGGCGTAAACATGCTGACCAAAATCATCACCATGAACAGCATGGGCAAGCCGCCCCACACTTCCAGAATACGCTGGCCAATCAAGTCAATCCAGCCGCCGTAATAGCCTTGAACCGCGCCGACAGCGATTCCCAAAACAGCTGAGGCCAACGTCAAAGCAAAACCAAACAGCAATGACACACGAAGGCCATAGAGAATACGCGCCAGTACATCCCGCCCCTGATCATCGGTACCCAGCCAGTTCTGCGCTGTCGGCGCTGAAGGCACAGGCACTGCTAAATCGAGATTTGGCGTCTGATAAGAAAAATGGTTGATCGGCCACAGCGCCCAGCCTTTTTCATTAATCAGCTGCTGCACAGCCGGGTCTTTATAATCCGCTTCGGTTTCAAATACCCCGCCAAAGGCCGTTTCAGGATAATTTTTAAATACGGGCAGATAAAGGCTGCTGCCGTATTTCACCAGCAGCGGCTTGTCATTGGCAATCAGCTCCGCGCCTAAAGACAGCAGAAAAATAATGCTGAACAAAATAAAGCAGCCAAAGCCCAGTTTATTTTCTTTAAAGCGCTTTAAACGCGCCTGCATAATCGGGGACATTATTTCGCTCCCCGTGATTCAAAGTTGATGCGCGGATCAATGACCTGATACAGCACGTCACTGATTAACCGTAAAATTAAGCCCAGCAAGGTAAAAATGAATAAGGTTCCGAAAATCACGGGATAATCCCGCTGCACAATGGCTTCAAACCCCAGCAGCCCTAAACCGTCTAAATTAAAAATAATTTCAATGAATAAATTGCCTACAAAGAAAATGCCAATCAGCGCTTCGGGCAAACCCGCAATCACAATCAGCATCGCATTGCGGAATACATGCCCATACAGCACGCGTGATTCCGTTAAGCCTTTGGAACGCGCAGCCAGAACATATTGCTTGTTCAGCTCTTCCATAAAGGAGTATTTAGTCAAATAGGTCAGCCCTGCAAAGCCGCCGATCACCATGGCTAATAATGGCAGCGTCATATGCCAGAAATAATCAGCGGCTTTTCCAAAGGCGCTCAGTTCAGAAAAATTTTCTGACACCATGCCTTGCAATGGAAACCATTGGAAATACGATCCGCCAGCAAAAAATACAATCAGTAAAATCGCAAATGCAAAAGCCGGAATAGCGTAGCCAACCGCCAGCAGCAAAGAGGTGGCTTTATCAAATAGCAGGCCGTGCTGACGGGCTTTTTTAATTCCCAGCGGAATCGACACCAGATAAATCAGCAAGGTACTCCACAGGCCCAAAGACAGCGATACAGGCATTTTTTCCCACAGCAATTGGGTCACCGGCTTATCTTTAAAGAAACTGGTGCCAAAATCCAAAGTGGCGTAGCCTTTGAGCATTTGCCAAAAGCGTTCATGCGCGGGTTTATCGAAACCATATTGGGCTTCGATCTTCTGCACCATGTCTTCACTGAGGCCTTTCGCGCCTTGATACTTGCTTCCGCTCTGAGCCGTTTCCCCGCCGCCCGCCGTTCCCATGCCTTGAAAAGCTTCGGCCTGCTGGATGGCTTGCTCGACAGGCCCGCCCGGAGCGATTTGAATCACCACGAAGTTAATCAGCAAAATAATTAACAGTGTTGGGATAATCAATAACAAGCGTTTTAAAATATATGTGCCCATCCTGTTTTCCTTTTATTTTGGGCTTATTGCTTGCGCAGATAATTGGCAACTTTATTGGCCTGTGCGGCATCGCTCCACCAGTAATCAATGCCAGTGGACAGTTTGGGCTTGACCGCAGGCTGTTTGTACATATTCCAATACGCCAGCCAGTTTTCGCCTTTGCCGTAAGTTGGAATCTGATAGTACCCAGCGCGGAGCAATCGGTCCAAAGCACGAGTGCTGGTCACCAACGCTTGGCGGTCAGGGGCCCGAATCACCTGCTCTATCATGGCATCAATAGCAGGATTTTTAATGCCTGCATAGTTATAGTTGCCATCCTGATCGGCGGAAGCGCTCCCCCAAAACTGCGCCTGCTCATTGCCGGGACTTAAAGACTGCGGCATGACACTGGTGGTCATATCAAAATCTTTGCTCCGCATGCGCTCAATATACTGCGGCACATCCACTTGACGCACATTCACCTGAATGCCTAAACGTTTCATATTGCGCACAAAAGGCATCAATGTCCGCTGCAAGCCGTCCTGATGAATGAGAAATTCAATTTGTATTGGCTGCCCTTTATGATCCATTAATTGGCCATTCTTATATTTATAGCCGGCTTGAATCAGCAGCTGTCTGGCCTGTAATAAATTATTGCGGTTAAAGCCGCTGCCATCTGACACTGGATACTGCCAGTTTTTCAGCACACCTGCACGCTGAACAGGATCTAATTTGGCCAGCAGCGGATTCAGTATAGCCCGCTCGCCGGCAGACGGCATGCCTTTCGCTTCCAGTTCACTATTGGCAAAATAGCTTTGCAAACGCGTGTATTGGCCATAAAACAGCGCTTTATTCTGCCACTCAAAATCATAGGCATAGGTTAGCGCCTGACGCAGGCGGATGTCTTGAAAGGGATTGCGGCGGGTGTTGAATACAAAACTTTGCGTGGCAATCGGGTTGCTGTGCTTAAAGCGGTATTTCACCACCATGCCGGCTTTCACTGCAGGAAAATTATATTCCGTCACCCATTTTCTTGCCGTATATTCCTCATGCAGCGTGTACTGCCCAGACTTAAAGCCTTCAAAAGCAATATCTAAACTGCGGTAATAGACGTATTTCAAGCGGTCAAAATTATGGCGGCCTTTGTTGACCGGCAAATCTTTGCCCCAGTAATTGGGATTGCGTTTATAGCTGATGCTGCGCCCCGCATCAATCCGGTCAATTAAATACGGCCCTGAACCCAAGATCGGCTGCAACGTCACACGGGTAAAATCTTTTTCCGCCCAGTCCTTTTTTGAGTAAATGGGCATTTGCGACAAAATCAGCGGCATTTCCGCATTATTGTCCGATTTAAAACTCATTTTGACCTGATATTTAGACAGCACTTCAGTCTTGGCTAAATCGGCCAGATACATTTGCAGGCCAGGGTTTGACTTGGTTTGATAGGCATCAAAACTGTATTTCACATCATCTGCAGTCACGGCCGAACCGTCACTGAATTTGGCTTTTGGATTTAAATGGAAAATGACATAAGCTGTTTTATGCGGGTCAAAGGTGACACTTGTCGCCAGCAGCGGATACATTACGCCCGGTTCATCCAGGGAACTGCTCATCAATGAATCGAACAGATAATTGACCCCATCGACTGAACTGCCTTTGCCGTTCATGCTGTTCAAATTATCAAAGGTGCCATTGCTGGCGGTACTCAAATAACCGCCTTTCGGCGCCTTTATATTGGCATAGGGCATGATTGCCAAAGAGGCATATTTCGGCGCACTGTGCACCGCAATGAAAGGTGTGGTCTGCAGCGCAGCGCAGCCCCCTTGCGGCAGCGCTGCAGTTCCTAAAGCCAGTACATAAGGATAAACCTTGACGAATAAACTGTTCACATTGCTCCCTGCTGTGTGTTTGGCTTTAGTTCGGTACTTTAATGACGTCACCGATACGCAATGATGCAGAAGGCTGCAGATTATTTAATTCAGCCAAAGCGCCGCTCTCCATGCCATAACGGCTTGCCAAGCCAATCAGCGTATCGCCGCGTTTTATGCGGTATTCCGTGATGGTTTTTGGAATCTGAATTTTTTGCCCGACGCGCAAACCGGCGCGCGCACTTAAACTGTTCATATCCGCCAGTTCAGCAACGCCTAGCCCCGTACGGCCGGCAATCGAATTCAAAGACTCGCCTGCTTTTACGGTATAGCTTTCTGTGCTGCGCGAAGGTGCTGGCGCCGGTTTTGCCGCTGCAGGCGCGGCGCTTTTCTCCGCTTCCGGCAAGTCGCCGGCAATTTTTAATTTTTGGCCAATGCGGACAGAACCGGTGCGGCTCAAATTATTCAGATCCGCCAGATAATTCAGCTGCAAATGGTATTTTTGCGCAATCGAAGTCAGGGTTTCTCCCGATTTCACTGTATGCGTTTCCTGAACAAGGCCAGAACTGGCTTTGTCATTTTTGGATGATGATTTGGCTTCAGCTTTCATGGCAGGTTTAACTTCCGCCTTTTCTTCAGGCGCATCACCGGTCA
Organism: Acinetobacter sp. CWB-B33; assembly: GCF_039655955.1. Classification (NCBI taxonomy): domain Bacteria; kingdom Pseudomonadati; phylum Pseudomonadota; class Gammaproteobacteria; order Moraxellales; family Moraxellaceae; genus Acinetobacter; species Acinetobacter sp. CWB-B33. The sequence goes on along the minus strand of NZ_JAGFEU010000002.1, from coordinate 362,192 downwards.
GCTGAAGCTTTTGCCCAACACGCAGGCCGTTATTGCGGTTAATGCCGTTAACATTCGCAATATAATCAATGGTTAAATCATAACGGCCTGCAAGTGCAGAAAGCGTATCGCCCGGTTGCACCACATACTGTTCAGGCGTTTTCTTGATGGCGGGCACTTTCAGGGACTGGCCAGCGCGAAGGCCGGTATTGGCTGCAATATTGTTGATTTCCGCCAATTCAGACACGCTGATTTTAGATTGAGCGGCAACGCTATACAGCGTATCGCCGCGCTGTACGCTGTAGCTTTCTGTTTTATAGCTTGGTTCAAATTTCGCTTCGGCCTTAGGTTCCGCTTTTGCCGCCGGCTTTGCATTGCTGCTGGAAACAGATTCCACATCATTCAGCGGCACATTAATTTTTTGACCCGCCATCAGGTTGCTGAATGCAGTTAAGCCCGAAGTCAAATCCGCCAATTCCTGATTGGACAGTGCATAGCGGTCGGCAATCAGTTTCAAATACTCGCCGCGTTTTACGGTATAAGTCTTGGTAGGCACTTTAAGGGCTTTTTTCTCAGCCTCGGCTTTTTTGCTGTCGGCTTCAAGTTTCGCCTTCGATGCGGCTGTTTCTTTCAGCGAAAGCTTCTGCCCCACAATTAAGCCGCTGGTCGTGCTGATATTATTGAAATCCGCCAGCTGCTTCACCGATAAGCCAAATTGGCTGGCAACACCTGTTAAACTGTCATTGGCTTTCACGACATAATTTTCTGGCTGAACTTTTGACTTTGATTCTTCCTGCTGCGCGGCCGGTTTCGCATCGTATAAATAGATCACGGTTCCAACAAACAGCTTAGAATCCGCATCCATTTGGTTCCACTTGGCAATATCACGCCAGTTCACGCCGTTTTTCATGGCGATCACCGCCAGCGTATCGCCAGACTGAACGGTATAGGTGCTGCGTTTCCCTTTTGGCGCAACCACGACCACTTCTGAATCTGTTTTGATGTAGTTTTTGCCTAAATTCCGCTTCGCCTCATCAGAGTCCGGACGGGTATTTTCAGCGACGCTTTTCGGATAAGCAAAGCCTTTGGTCAGCTCTTTACCCTGCTGGTCGGCAATAGATTGGCTGGTTTGAATTGCGGTCAGCTTAATTTTACCGTCATAGGGATCAACAATTTCAGTGCCTTTAGGCGCTAAAGCAGTCAGCTCTTGAACCACTTCATCCTGTTCCGCTTTCGTCGCAACAGGTTTCAGCACTTCATCAACTGTTTTGGTTTCGCCCTCAGCCTTAATCGCCGCCATGATTTGTTCGCGCTCTTTTGCTGACAATGGCGGTTCTGCAGACACGGCTTTAACTGGCGCTGCCGGTGTCACGGCAACAGGAATACGCGGCGCGCTGGGGATATTCGTACTGGATGCGAAGGCAGCTAAAGCATCAGAACCTCTTGGCGTCTGCGCTTGCGGGCGCCCCAAAGCGCTATTGCTGGATACCGCCACAGCCGGCTTCACAGCCACTGCCGGCGTCTTAGCAGATGCCAACACTGGCGGTACAGATATTGAAGGGACAACCGTTTTAGTATTTAAGGCCGGCGGTGTTTCACGCGAAGGTGCAATAGTGACATTATTTTTAGGCAAGTCCTGGCTAAAACCGCCCGCCCAGTAGCCGCCCGCAGACGATTTCATCTTTTTCAGCTTTGCATCTACCGATGGGCTGATGTCAGCGGGAATTAAAATTTTCATCGGGCTGCCCGTGTCAATCACTTCACCGCGGTGCCCAGGATTTAATGCATATAGTTCTGAACGGCTTAAGCCTGTAACAGAAGAAACCTCATCTAGGCTGGCAGGCCCAACCATCACTTCACGGAAATGAGGGCGGTTGGCAATGGGCGGCAAACTTACGCCATAAGCGTCCGGATTTTTAATAATCTGCGCGACCGCCAAAAACCGCGGCACATAGTTCATGGTTTCCTGCGGCAATTTTAAAGACCAGTAATCGGTCGGCAAACCGGCAGCTTTATTGCGGTTAATTGCCTGCTGAATGCGGCCTGGGCCTGCATTATAAGATGCCAGCGCCAATTCCCAAGAACCAAACTGATTATACAAACTGCCTAAAAATTCATAAGCGGCCCGTGTAGATTCCACCACATCACGGCGCCCATCGTACATACTGGTCTGCTTTAAGCCATAAATACGCCCAGTGCTTGGAATAAACTGCCAAAGGCCAGCGGCGGCGGCGCTTGAAGTTGCTGCAGGATCATAAGAACTTTCGATCACAGGAAGCAATGCCAACTCGGTCGGCATGCCGCGGCGCTCCGCTTCTTTTACAGTGTGATACAGATAACGCGATGCGCGCGCGCTCAACCGGTCAATATAGGGCTGACGGGAGGCAAACCAGCCGCGCTGCGCTTCAATGCGGGTATCCCAATGGTTTAAATCCATTTTAAAGCCAACAGTCATGCGCTTCCACACATCGCCATGCTTTAAAACTTGCAGGCGGTCGCCTTCCACTGCCCGCATATCTGTTGCAGAAAGCAAATCTTCCAAACCATCTAAGCTATTGGCATCCAAATAGCCCGATGAACCAACCATTTTCGACTTCGACCCATGTGTTGTGCTGGAAGTAGATGAACAGCCCGTTAAGCCTAAAGCAGCTAACGCTGAACCCAGTACTGTAATTTTGAATAATGACGGGAAAGTAGGCTGACACCAGATCGTGGTTGGTTTATACATAAAAAATCCAAACAACTCGTATAAAATTTATTTTTTAGATATGCCATTGTAGTGAAGCGCCACTCAGACACAAGGCGTTAATTTAACGTGTTTCGAGTATAAATGTTACAAGAAATTAAAAAAACGTCGTGATATCGCTTCCTCATTTGCAATTGCGTTATACAATACTCCCTTGAACTCAGCCTTAACTTTCCGGATTCATATTTATGTCACAAACAATCACGCTTTATGTCGATGGCGCCTGCAAGGGCAATCCCGGTTTAGGCGGATGGGGTGCATACATTATTACAGAATCTGCAGAGCATAAAATTTGCGGCGGCGAAGCGGAAACCACCAATAACCGCATGGAGCTGACTGCAGCGATTGAAGGTGTGCTGTTTTGCCCAATGGATGCCAAACTGATCATTTGGACAGATTCCAACTATGTCAAGCAAGGCATTACAGAATGGATTCACGGCTGGAAAAAGAAAAACTGGAAAGATGTCAAAAATCCTGACCTTTGGAAAAAACTGGATGCTGTATGCCAAGGCCGTGAGATTGAGTGGAACTGGATTAAAGGCCATGCAGGCCACGCCGGCAATGAAATGGCGGATCAGTTGGCCAACCAAGGCGCAGAAGAAACCGCAGCCCAGTTAAAAAACGGCAATGCCGTCGAAACTAAAAAAAAAGCGGAATCTGACTGGCTCTTGAATGATCCTTTTGGATTGGATGCCTCGGATGACGAAGAAGAATATTCCGAAGATGAAATGCACGATGCGGAATCAACGGACGCAGCGGGTGATGCGCCGATCAACACATGGGCTGAAGATGCGCTGGACGAGGCTGTTCCTGCAGACGCAAGCAGAATTCCTGCAAAGCAGGCATCAAACGCGCCGATTCATCCGGCAGTCGTCATTACACCCGCCACATTGGACCTGCAAGGCCCGCGCCAGCTGATTCTGGATACCGAAACCACCGGTTTTTATTTCCAGGACAGCGACCGCATTATTGAAGTCGGCGCAATCGAAATGATTAACCGCAAGCTGACCGGCAGTTCCATTCATATTTATATCAACCCGCAAAAGCCTGTGGGCGAATCTGAAAATATTCACGGCATCAGCGATGACTTTTTAAAAGACAAGCCGCTGTATGCAGAAATTGCCGAGGCTTTATACGAGTACTTAAAAGGCGCAGAAATTATTGCGCATAACGCAACCTTCGATATGAACTTCTTAAATATGGAGTTCACCCGCGCCGGCTTTGGTGCGCTGTCGAATGTCTGCGAAGTGACCGATACGTTAAGCATGGCAAAAGCCAAGCACCCTGGGCAAAAAAACTCGCTGGATGCGCTGGTTCGCCGCTATGAAATTCCGCAGCGTGACCGTACTTTCCACGGCGCCTTGCTGGATGCGGAAATCCTGTCCGATGTTTATTTAGCCATGACTGGCGGGCAGGTTTCATTTGACATCGACGCCCTGACTCATTCTGAAAGCGCTCAAGGCAATGCGTCCAGACAGGCCGTGCAAATTGAGCTGCCTGCCATTATGCCAAGCGAAGAGGAATTAGCAGAGCATGAGAATTGGGTCAAACAATTTGAAGAAAAACATGGAACACCTTGCCTTTTCGCAAAATAAAATCTGAATTCCGTGTTACTTTTTGTATTTAAACCATTAAAACTTACGCTATAGTAAAACAAAAGATGGCCCGCCTGAACAAGGCGGTTCACAAACAAGATAAAACCCTAGGAAAGGTGCAGATCCATGTCCTACCAAACCTCTATTCATTTTGATCCAACGGCATTGCTGATAATAAAAAATGAGGTTGATAACTCGATCAAGTTAGTCGAATCAGCAGTCAGCACCTTAGTGGAAGACCAAACTTTGCCTTTCGGCATTGATGATGCGCTCAATCAATTCGAGCAATGCTCACAGGTTCTGGCGCTGATTGATATGTCCAGCCTTGCTAAAATTGCACAATATTCTGCAGAATTAATGCGCAAGATCATGGGGAATCCTGCCATCATTAACTCAACAGATGTGATTGCGCTCAGCGAAGGCACCACCATGCTGAAGCGCTATATTGAATTCATCTGCTTGCGTGAAGTCAAAATTCCGCAATTCTTATTAGATACGCTCAACCGTCTAGAATTGTCATTAGGTAAGCCGCTGACTTCTGAGGGCCAGCATATCGAGACCCTGCTCGACTCAATCACCCCAGATTTTGATTTGCCTCAAGCGCCGGCTTTGGAAAAATCAAAATATGTGCACCGACTGTATAAACTGGCTTTAAACAAGCTGCTGAAGCAGGAAGAAACTGAATCTGACCTGCAAGCCATTAAGCTGGCGGGCGCATATTTAGCAGGCCTGTCTGAAAAGCACCCAAGCAAGCAGTACTGGAACCTGGTTTTTAACGCGTTTAATCAACTTGACCATTTGCTGCTCAGCGAACCCCGCCTGCGCACCTTCATCAGCATTGAACGCAATATGGCGCAGTATTTCAGCGCGCCTGAACGCTATAAAGCATCGCTTGCGGATATTGCAAATGTGCTCAGCCTCTGCATCAGCCAAGAAGATGAAGTGTCGCAGCATATCCGCGGCAAATTGAATATTGGAGACGACCTGCTGACTGATATCCAGCTTCAAGTCTTCAGCCGTCATTTGTATGGCCCTGATTTTGACACCATGCATACCATCAGTGATTTAGTCACTGCTGAAATGACGCAAATCCGCAATGATATTGAGTTCAACTATCAGAATATGACACCTGAAAAAACTCAGGAACTGCAAGCTAAACTGCTTCAGCTGGGCAACATATTCAAAGTGCTGAACTTGAACGAAGCGCATAATGATCTGACTCGCCAAGCCGCATCCTTAAACCAAACAGAAATTTTGAAAGATGAAAATTTTGCGCAGCAGCTGATGAACTGTATCTTATCTGCCATGAATTCGATTGGCGTGCTGGAACGTCACCACACTTCAAGCCGTCTGCAGCTGCGTGTCAACAACATGAACATTTCATTAGACCGCCTAGACGAAGCGCATGAAGCGCTGCTGAATGAAACCAAGCTTTTAATTGATGCAGCCAGCCAGACTTTAGTTCAGTTTGTAAAAGAGCAAGATCCTGCCCTATTGCAGACAATTCCTTCGCAATTGCGCGAAATTGGCGGCGCCTTGCTGTTCTTGAATGCTGAAACAGGCCGAGATGCGCTGAATGCTGCCGCGTCTTTCCTGCAAAACCGCATGGATGCAACCGATGCGATAGACGCGCAAAACATTAACCATGTTTTAGATACGCTGGCGAGCGCAGACATGCTGATCGACAATTTAAAGAACAAATTGCCTGTATTGCACACGATGTTTAAGGTAGCATTGGAAAGCAGTGATAAACTGAAATCTGCAGCCTAATGACCACACTCTCGCTTGCCTATATTTTCAAACAGCAGCAGCTGTTAGTCGATGAACATTATCAGCTTCCTCAAGTTGAAAGCCTGGCAAGCGATTTGCTGATCAGCGCGGGTGATCAAGTGATTGCCCGTGACCTTCTGGATCATGAGCCCATCCCTGACGGCTTGCAGCTCGTACCGATCCGCCAATTGCTCCAGCTTTGGAATATCAAAGAGTTTGAACAGGCCAGCCGCGCTATTCAGCTTTTAGAATGGCGCCGCAACCATAAATTCTGCAGCCACTGCGGACATAAAACCGATGTTCACGCCAGTGAATATGCTATGGTTTGCCCTTCCTGCGGCTATCATCAATATCCGCGTGTCAATCCCTGCGTCATTACCGTGATTACCCGCGGCCAAGATGAAATTTTGCTGGCCAAAAATGCCCGCAATAAAAACAGTGAAATGTACGGCTTAATTGCTGGCTTTATTGAAGTTGGAGAAACGCTGGAAGATGCTGTGCGGCGGGAGACGCTGGAGGAAGTCGGCTTGACGCTGCAAAATATTCAATATCTGGCCAGTCAGCCCTGGCCTTTTCCAAGCAATTTAATGATCGCGTTTAAAGCAGAATACGCTGCGGGTGAAATTAAACTGCAGCCCGAAGAAATCAGTGATGCCGCCTTCTTTAAATTTGATCAGCTGCCGGAAATTCCATTTAAAGGCAGTATTGCGCATGCCATGATCATGCATGCGATTCATGGCACGGCTGTTGCGGATGATACGCAGGCTTGGCTTTAAGCCAGAACCAAACGCGTTTCAGCCGATTATTTTAATGCATCGTCCAAGGCGCGCATAATAGCTGTTTTAGTGCTAAAAAAACGGCTGAACAAACTGGAAACAGAACCAATCATCGTAATATGCCCAACCCGCGGCACAGAAATCAGCTGGCTGTAATTGCCCCGCTCCCGCAGCTTGGCATCAAAATCCATGCTGTTGCTGTGGCCGACAATGTTGTCATTGGCTGCCGTAAACAAATAATGCTTAATGGAGTTTTGCTCCACAAAATAGTACGGCATTACCTGCTGATACGGCAGGTTCTGATCAAAGGCATCGGCGCAAAGCGGGTCGCCCTTATAATCAAAATGATAGGGTCCAGCCAAACCGATAATCGCCCGAATCTTATCCTTGCTTTGCAGCGGATACGGGTGTGGATTATACAGAGCCGACATCACATTGAATGCGCCTGCAGAATGCCCCATCAGCACAATATTCTCGGCGGCTATCTGCAATTTTTGCTGTGACTGGCTGAGAAAATTCAGCGCCAGGCTTAAATCATCAATGTAACTTGGAAAGATATGCTTAGGCGCAAGATGGTAGTTAATCACCGCCACATCAAAGCCTTCTTTGGCAAAAGCTTCGCCGATAAAGCTGTAATCCTTTTTATCCCCATGCATCCATGCCCCGCCATGCACAAAAACAATCAGCGGGCGCTGCTGGCGCGGCGCGCTGCTTCGGTATAAATCGAGCCGGTGGCGCGCTTTCAGGCCATACGGCACATTGTGCTGTACGGTATAGCCCTGCTTTGGCGTTAACCGGTTTAATGCATAACTGCCAAAGTCATAAATGCGGAAATTCCGATACATGAATTTCGCAAGTTCAATTTTCTGATGGAGCTGCTTTTTCCAGCTTTTCACATTAAGGTGCATTATTCGGTTCAGCTGTATCCGGGTCTATAGCAACAGGCGTTTGCGCTTCTACAGCGCCATTGACCATCGGTGCTGAAAAGCTTGACGCAGTTGAGGCTGGCGGAAGGCCCTGATCAATATTATCCACCAAAGTCACAATTTTGGTCACATTGCCCACTTGCTGCAGCACCTGATTCAAATCATTGATTTCAGCCGTATTCAAACGCCCCATGACATACAGGACGCCATCTTCGGTATGAATATTGACTTTGCTGTCCGAAACCACGGGCGCTTTCATAATCAGCCCACGAGTATTCGCTGTTACAGCCGTATCTTGCATAATGGTGTTATAGTTGATCTGATTGCCGACAGTAATAAAGTTGTGAATGCTTTTCACATCACTCATGGCTTTAACATTGTCTTCGGCCAGCTGCTTAAGGTGCTCATCGGGAACCTGCCCCGTCAGCAGCACATTGCCATGAAAACTGTCGATGTTGACACGGGCCTGCTTAAAGCGCGAATCCAATTTATATAAATTAATTTTTGCTGTTCTAACAATTGAAGAATCAATAAAAACCTGACCTAAAGAACGCGCACCGCTTTCTGTGCCTACAGGCGCTGTGCCTGTACCGCCGGAAATAAAACTGGCGCATCCTGATAAACTTGCGACACATAACATTGTCATTGCAATACGCTTAACCACTCAGCATGACTCCTCAATATTTTTTTTCAGTCGATTTCTATCTATGCATTTACACAGTATATTTGTTCAAAGATTAATAAACTCTTGATCAAAAGTAAAAGCATTTTCTATCCATTGCAAATCATAAGTGAAATTGGAAAAATCATGCTGTAGTGATTTTGCAAACCGTTGATAAAAATCAAAACAAATCACATCAAAGCGGCAAAAATACTGTTGAAAACTAGGCTGTTCATTCAGAAAATACAGGGCAGTTTTTAGCATTTTACGCTGCTTATGTATAGAAACGGTTTCAGAAGCCTGTGCATATGCCGTTTTAGACCGCGCTTTGACTTCAATAAACAGCAGTTCCTGGCCGCGCTGCACAATCAGATCAATTTCACCAAAACGGCTGTGATAATTGGCCTGCACCAAAGAAAAACCCTGCCGCTCGGCCAATTTAAGCGCCTGCTGTTCAGCCCATTGCCCCATCTGCATCAATTCTGCTTCCCTTTAAAATGAATAAATTCAATGCATTTAAATGACCGTTACGCCTTTTCCTGTATTGTGATAGCAATGCGGTGTACGCTGAATGTGGTTGCCGTTAATTTGGATCAGCCCAGTTCTCCCCTCAAAAACCGCTTCTTTCAGTTTTGGGTTCTGCAGATACAGCTGCGCAATGCTCCATGCATCGCCGCCAAAGGCCAGCATGCGCTGATAAGGCATTGTGACCGGATGCTGCTGATAAGCGCTGTACAGTTCCGCCCATTGACCGCGGTACAGCGCAGGCGTATCGCAGAATTTCATGCCTTTCGGAATCGGCTGATCTTCCTCAATGGCATTGGATACTGTATAAATCTGTTTTTTCGGCAATTTCTGCTGCCCATTCATCCACTCATTATTTCCCAGCAGCAGCAATGCCTGATGCCTTTTTAATTTTTTTGGCGGCGCATGTACCACTTGCATTTGCAAGCCCGCCTGCGTGACCAAAGACATTAAAAACAGCTCATGCTCTGTTTCCGCGCCCGGCTGACGCAGCACCAGCAGCTCCTGCATCCGGTCTTCCGCCAGTATTTTCTGCAAGGCTTGCGCATCATCTTTTTTCGCGAGGCTGAATTGCGTGATATTGCCCGCCTGCGCGGCGCCTTCATTCAGCGTTAAAACCCGTATTTTAGGTCTGGCTTTCATCAGCGCATCCACCTCTGCGCGCGCCAAAGGCCCCACGATCAGCTTGGTCTTTGGGGTAATATTTTTCTTCAGCACTTTGGCTATTTGTTTTTGATCAGAATTCACAAATTTAAGGGGTTCTGGATGGCCAGACGCCGCATATGCGCTTTGAAAACCCAGCTTGATGCTCGATGCCGCTCGCGCCATAGGGCCAGATTCGGGTAAAATAACCAAAACCTCTGCTTGGGCGTAAGTCATTCCTCCCATCAACGCCAATACAAGTAAATTTTTCTTATTATTCCGCTTATTCTTAAACATGGAGAAACCTATGGGTGCTCAGTTATTTGTTGTTGCGACTCCAATCGGGCACTTAGATGATATTAGTTATCGTGCAATTAATGTTCTGAAGTCGGTTAATATTATTGCCGCAGAGGATACACGAACTTCTGCGCAATTACTTAAACACTTTAATATTCAAACACCGCTAACCGCCTGCCATGATCACAACGAAAGCAATAAGATTGATCAGCTGATTCAGCGCCTGAAAAATGGCGAAGATATGGCGTTAATCAGTGACGCCGGCACACCGCTGATCAGCGATCCGGGCTTTAAGCTGGTGCGTGCCGCGCAAGAACACCATATTCAAGTCATTCCTGTACCAGGCGCCTGCGCCGCCATTGCTGCGCTCAGTGCCGTGGGGCTGCCCAGCGACCGTTTCAGCTTTGAAGGTTTTTTACCGTCAAAACAGTCACAGCGCCTTTTAGCGCTGCATAAGCTGAAAGATGAAACCCAGACCATGATTATTTATGAAGCGCCGCATCGCATTGTCGCGTGTTTAAAAGATATGGCTGAGGTGTTTGGCGCAGAGCGGCCTGTCGGTTTTGCCCGTGAAATTACCAAGACCTTTGAAACCATAAAAAAAATGACGCTGGGCGAATTGGTGACTTTTGTGGAATCTGACCATAATCAGCAAAAAGGCGAAATTGTCTTGGTGATTGGCGGCGCAACTGCAGAAAAAGATTTGGAACAGGAAAAGCTGGATCAATTGCTGACCCGGCTGCTGCAGGACTTATCGGTGAAAGCGGCCTCTCAGTTAGCCGCCGACTTAACCGGTATTAAAAAGAAAGTCGCCTATCAGCGCGCTTTGGAACTCACTCAAAATAATGATGAATCCTAATCCGCGCAGCAGCGCATAAGCGGCTCTGCTAATAAGAAAGGCATGTTCAATATTGGTCATGGATATGCTTTTCTTAGCACTTAAATATACAGAAGCAGCGTCTAAGCAGCGGAATTATTGAGTCCGCATTTGAATCCTTGAGGACGTGATGCCATACTTTTAGAATAATGATCAACACCTCAATAACAATAACCGCATGATGGCAAAACCCACGTTTAAACCGGTCTATCTATTCAATCTCTTTTGGCTGACTGGACTGCTGCATATTGCATATTATGGCTCAAAGCCTTATCCGCATTATATTTTTGATCAGATGATGACACCGGATGCTCAGGCCGTATTCATTACTTGCGGTATTTTTTCGATTTACTTTATTGCCGGCAATATTTTGCGCCTTACGCCTCTTTGGCAGACGCCGCGCTATTGGCCTTATATTTTTCTCAGCGCTATTTTAGTATTTCAAGCATTCATTGCCTTTATTGGGGCAATGCATGCTCCGCCTTACTGGGGAGCTCTGATCATCAACTGCATGTTTATGCTGCTGGCGCATTTTGTATTTTATCCGCTCTACGCCATCAGCAAAAAATACACAGAAAAGAAAAACACTGCCTAAAAGCAGTGTTTTTTATCAGTCGTGCGCGTTTTCATCCGGCGGCACTTCAGTAATCCTGCCGCCGCGCGCCAAGAATGCTGCCACTTCATCTTCCAATGTCTGACGCTGTTTCAGCTTAGCAGTGACTGTCAATGTTTCCGCTTCTGCAACATCACCGTCAGATGCGCCTTCTGATGCATCTGAAGCGCCTTTTTCGGCTGCTTTCGCTTCATCATCATCTACTGCAGAATCTTCTGATTCATCATAATCATTCATTTCTGTCATCTTGCTCTCCCCACGAATGACTGCTTGTACTGGTCAGGCAAAAACCTGATTTTGATTTAGAAGAAATTTATCAATCTCTTTGGCTTTCGCATAGAGCTAATCACCATAAAATCGTATCTTTTTTGATCAAAATCGTAATCATGCATTTACAGATGCTTAAAAAACTCGCTATTTCAGCTTATGCGCAATAACGGGTCGCTTTCAAAGAAGATAAGCCGCTGGCCTGAGCCATAAACGCGTCTTTTAAAATGTGCTGATTTTCGACTTGCTTCAAGCCAAAATTGCGCGTCCAAACCACGGGAAACAATGCTGCAGTTTCCAGCCAGCCAATAGCAGACATGCTGTGCATCATGGCATCATTTTGCCCTTTGCGGCGGTGCTCATAGCGCTTTAAGGTCTGCTCATGCGCCCACACGCCGCGCGCCTTGTCATGCAGCAGCGCATCGCACAGCACCGCGGCATCTAAACAGCCAATATTCACGCCTTGACCTGCCAGCGGATGAATCACATGGGCAGCATCGCCTATCAGCGCTAAACCGGCTTTGACATACTGCTGCGCCGCACGCGCTTTCAGCGGGAACTTGGCCCGCGGTGTAGCATCCAACACTTCACCCAGCATGTGATGGCTTTCACGGGTTAAGAGCGCCTTAAAATCTTCATCTGATAAAGCTGCATATTCATCTGCATAATCGTCTGGCAACGTCCAAACAATCGACTGCCAATAACCGTTTTGCTCAAAGCTTAAGCTCGCCATCGGCAAAAATGCCAGCGGCCCAGTTTCCAAGAAAATCTGACGCGCCATATGCAAATGCGGCTGTGCGGTGCGGATCGCGCAGCTGATGCCTGCCTGCTGATAATCCAGCACATCAATATCAATAAACGCTTGTTCACGGACAAAAGAATTAGCGCCATCGGCCCCGATCACCAATTTGGTTTTCAGCTGAGTGCCGTCCGCCAAATGAATATGCCAAATGCCGACACCTTCTTCAACACGAATCACTTTAACTTGAGTTCGATAATCTTTGAGCTGTTCCAGCATTTGCTGCTGTATCGCCAAATTCAAAATGCTGGGTTCCACCATTGAACCCAGTGCCTGCTCTGCACTTGGGGTGCGCTCAGAAGCATGTCCAAAATTGATTTCGCCATAGCCATTTTTATTCCACACCTGCATGCCGCTATAGGGCATCTGACGGGCTAATTTCTCCCAAACACCTACTGTTTTCAGCAAATGAATAGTGGCTTGGCTCAGCGCCAATACGCGCGGATTGGCAACGGCTAAATTCTTTTCTGCATCCAAAATTGGCGCGGCATCCAAGACAGTCGCCTGTACGCCGCCTTGCGCTAACAGCAGCGCTGCTAAGCCGCCCACCAAACCGCCGCCAATAATAACTGCATCCAATACCGGATCATGACTCATATTCATGCTTTCAGCCCCATTGCATAATTTGCGACCAGCGGTTTAATACCGGGAATCGTGTCAAATGCCACCAAGCCTGTATTGCGGATGAATTTTAAAATTGGGTTTTGGTTGCTGAAACCGCGCACTACAGAATCACAGAATTTAATCACCCGCTGCTGATCGGTCAGGCGGGACTTTTCATAATCCAGCAGCATGGCGGCGTCACCCAAGTCGGAAGCTTGAGTATTTTGCTCGATTAAATAGCGGCGCAGCACATAAGCATCCCGCATGCACAGGTTAAAGCCCTGTCCTGCAACCGGGTGAATGGTATGAGCGGCGTTGCCCATCAGCACCACACGGCCGACCGCCTGCTTTTCTGCCAATACTTGTGACAGCGGAAAACTGAAACGCTTGCCGGTTTTTTGGAACTTGCCAGCGCGGTCGCCATAAGTCTGCTGCAAGGCATCTAAAAAGTGCTGATCATTTTCATCGCCCATCCACTCACCTTCTGTACCCGCAGGCACTGGCCAAACCACAGAACGGCGGTATTCACCCGGCAGCGGCAGCAGCGCTAAAGGCCCCAGCGGGCTGAAACGCTCAAAGCCGACATGATTATGCGGTTTTGAGGTTTGCACAGTGGTGACAATCGCCACTTGATCATAATCATGTTCAGATGCGCCAATGCCTAAAGCTTTGCGGCAGAATGAATCGCGGCCATCAGCCGCAATCACTAATTTTGACTGCAGTGCAATTTTTTCTGCTCCGCGGATGGCTTCAATATATGCCCAATCTGCATCTTGGGTTAAAGAGGTGACTTGCACGCCATCGATCAGTTCAATCAAGGCGTCTTGCTTAACCTGTTGCAGCAGTACCCGGCCCAGCCATGCATTTTCAATGACCTGTCCAAAGCTTTCGACTTTTTCCTGTTCTGCTTTTAGGCGGGCTTTGCCGAAACTGCCCTGCTCTGTAATGTGGACTTCATAGATTGGCGTTGCATGTTCCTGCAAGGCCTCCCACAGGCCCAGCTCTTGATAGATTTGCACAGTGCGGCGCGACAGTGCGCTGTTTCGCGCATCAAAACTGGAATGATAGGGAGCAAGATTGGCATCATCATAATTTGGATATTGAATGGCTTCGAGCAGCTTCACGCCAATATCCGCTTTTGCCAACATAAGCGCCAGACTCAGTCCGACCATACCGCCGCCAACAATAATGACTTCTTGCTGCATGCTTTCATCCTTTTTTATGAGGTACTCGAATTCAGGAGATTCATTCGAAATACGTATAATCTGTAATGGATTTTATATTACATCAAGGACATGCATTTTTATAATGAATTAGAAATTTGTTGCAGGATTGAGTACTCAACCGCTTCATCCTTTGTGGATAGCTAAGCCAAGGGCCAATCTTGTTGCTATGGTATTTTCTGCTGAACATTTAGAAATTTATTTAAGCGAATGAATCAAATGCGCAGACAATTAATTAAAGAATAGGCATAAAATATGATAAATCATTTAAAACGCCCCAGCATTCACCATTGGGCTTAAAATATAATTTAAGATTATGATTAATATAGGATAAAATTAGTTTTTTATTCCCACGCAGAGAGATCTCTGACAAACTCAGTACAGTCCAAGCGACAAAGCTATGACGTCCCAACTTTTAAGTTTATTGGTATAAAGAGTAAGCGCCATGAAGCTCACGAGCAAAATTTCTCCATACGATATTAGATGGCCCATACTCTTTCATGCAGCCAAAGCACAAATTGCAAAGGCTTTTGGAACTGAACTGATTGATATTCACCATGTCGGAAGTACTGCCGTTTCGGGTCTCGCTGCCAAGCCAGAAATCGACATACTGATTGAGGTTTCTGCACATATCAATGAAACTGCTCGAAATAATGTCATGCGTGGCCTCGGATATGTACGTGGCAGTGATCTGTCATCAGGCCACCATTTCTACCGTCGAGATATAAATGGAGTGCGGACACACAAAGTGCATGTCTGTATTTCAGGTCATCGTGAAATTGATAGAATGCTTCGATTTCGAGATGTGCTAATCAATCATAAAGAAATTCGACAAAGTTATCAGGACTTAAAACTCGAATTAGAGAAAAGCAATACGGGCGGCATTGCTGAATATCTCATCCGCAAGGCGCCTTTTATCGAGAATGTTATGGAGTCGCTCACGGATTAAAGTCACTTTAGAGGATTATCACAGCCATAGCTAAGCTGCCATTATTAACTGAATCAAAAGAAAATCTAAAACGCCTATCACGATCAAATCTGCAGGAGGCAGTCTAAGAGACTAATACGAAATCCCCTGACAGGATGTCAGGGCTTAAATAAGTATTTCACATCAGGTGTATCATGTTAATTTTAAGGAAACTTAAAAATGAAGAAATTAGAAATCATTTTTTCAGTAATCTTATCCCTCATTATTTTGTGGGGCATCCAATGGATGTTTCATGGTTTTCCGACAACAAATTAAAACCATATTCCTATTAATCGTAGATTTTTACTAAGAAACAAATGGCACTGACAACAGAAAATTTCCTCAATATTGCGATGAAAAACACCATCAATGCTGAAATTGCTTTTAGGCTTCCCCAGCTTGGTTTAGATCAATGTATGCTCACAGCTGGATGCCTATTTCAAACGATATGGAATCATCAATCACAATTACCATTAACTTGGGGAATAAAAGATTACGATGTTTTCTATTTTGATGAAGATTTATCTTTTGAAGCTGAAAACAAAATTATTAATTCTGCTCAAAAACTTTTCCAAGATTTAGATATTAATATTGAATTAAAGAATCAAGCCCGTGTTCATCTTTGGTATAGCAGCCGATTCGGTGGACAATACCCAAAATTAGAATCAACTCAAGATGGTATAGACCGTTATCTAATTTCAGGAACATGCCTTGGTTTAGATATTGAATCGCACAAAATTTATGCTCCAAATGGCTTCTCTGATATAGAACAAGGAATTCTTCGCATTAATCCTAAAAATTACAAGTTAGATCTATTCCACCAAAAAGCTAAAAGTTATCAAGCTCGCTGGCCTTGGCTTAAAATTATAGAGCCTAATTCGCAAGCTGTTTAACATAAAACTTCTAATACAAAATAAAAAAAGCCAGTCATCAGACCGGCTTTTTATTTATGAAGTCTTACTTCGCCATCAAGGCTTCAATCTCTTCTACAGATTTCACTACAGCCGCAGTTAAAACCCGCGGGCCGGTTTTGGTGACCGCCACATCATCTTCAATACGGATGCCGATCCCGCGCCATTTTTCATCGACAGTTTCATCGTCCGGCGCAATATACAGACCCGGCTCAACGGTGACCACCATGCCTTCTTCATAAGCACGCCATTCACCATCCTGCTTATATGCACCGACATCATGCACATCCATGCCCAGCCAGTGGCCTGTGCCATGCATATAGAACTGGCGGAACGATTCAGCGGCAATAATTTCATCAATATTGCCGTGCATAATGCCGAGGTCGAGCAAACCTTGCACCAATATACGCACTGCGACATGATGCGGCTCTTTATAAGAGTTGCCAATACGCACGGCGTCAATGGCGGCAAGCTGGGCATCTAAAACGACGTTATACAGCGCTTTCTGCTCTGGGCTAAATTGACCATTCACTGGAAAAGTACGGGTAATATCGGAAGCATACAGCTGATATTCACAGGCTGCATCAATCAGCACCAGGTCTCCATCTTTCAGCTCTTTGTCGTTTTCCACATAATGCAGAATGCAGCCGTTTTCACCGCCGCCGACAATGCTGTTATATGAAGGCACGCAGCCATTTTTGCCAAACACATAATTCAGTTCAGCTTCCAGCGCGTATTCCATCATGCCGGGCTTAACCGCTTGCATGGCGCGGGTATGCGCTTCTGCAGAAATATCAGATGCCAGCTGCATCAGCGCCAACTCATCTTCAGATTTATGCAAACGCAGCTCATCGACAATGCGGTCCAGCTGAATCACCTGAGCGGGTGCAGATGCCCCCTTGCGGGATTCACCGCCCGCAGCGGCAATCCATTTGGCAACACGCGCATCAAAATCAGCCTGCTGGCCAATGCGGTAAAACAATTTGTCTTTGTTCTGCAATTTTTCAAGGATTTCTTCATCAAGCAAATCAATGGCATACGCTTCATCGGCCTCATAGTCATCGACGGCGCCGTCCACACCTGCACGGTAGCCATGCCAAATTTCCATTTCACGGTCGCGTTCGCGGCAGAATAGGCTGTAGGTATAGCCATCTTCTTCGCTGTCAAAGGTTTCAATCACTGCAACCGCTTCAGGCTCTGCAAAGCCAGTCAGATAAAAGAAACTGCTGTCCGCTCGGAATTTGTAGTCGGCATCGCGGTTGCGCATTGCTTCTTTGCTCGTGGCAATAATCGCGATGCTGCGCAGCCCCATTTCACCTGCAAGAATATCGCGGCGTTCCTGAAAGTCAGCTTGAGTCAATTTCTTCATCTGAATACTTCTTATCACTCTTAAATAAATAGTTAAAGTTAATGCTGAAAGCGGGATGAAACGCCCAAAATCAGCTTGGACGGTGCGGTGTAAACATTTCTACAACATTATTTGCATCAGCCGATTTTTTGGCAGAAAACAGCTGCAAAAGCGGACTTTCAGCCACTTCAATTTTCTTGCGGCCCATCGACAGGCTGACTGGAATCAGGCGTACAAACTCGTACAGTTCCTGATAGCTTTCTTCGCCTTCGTCATCATCATCTGATTCATCAAATTCAACTGAAGCGACATCCTGCAGATGCTCAATCAATTCCTGCTCTTCTGCGCGCAAATGCCCTGAAGCCAAGCCAAAGCCTAACACCACGCCTGCGCACCAGTCCGCAAGGGCTTGAACCCGCTCAGACAAACTGTGTTCATCATCCGGCAGCAGCGGCAAATAGTCCAGCTCATCTTCAGATAGCGCATGCGCAATGTCTTCGGTTTCGTCGGCTAAAGCCGCAATCGCTTCATCGCTGATTTCAGTCACTTCAAGCGTCGCTAAAATCTGCTGCCACTCTTCGCGCGTCGGCACCTGCGTCACACAGACAATGCCTGTCAGCAAGCCGTGCAGTTCGCTGGGGCTGGAAATCTCTTCGATTTCACTAAAATTGCGGTTCCATTCTGACCAACCTGAAATATCGTCTTGCATTCGTTTATCCAATCTCTATACTTCTTATATATTACCTTTGTTTGCAATACTGTGCGACCACGATATGTTAGAAGAATTACAGCGTCTGCAAGCGCATCTGAACGTTTTAAAAACGAAACTTGCGCATTATGAAAGTGAAAACGCCTCGCTTGCAGAAGATAAAGATTCTGCAAATGAACAGCATCATGCGCAAATTGTGCATAAAAACGGCATCATTACGCACAAACAAGAAGAAATTGATACGCTGACAGAGCAGTTAACCGAATCCCGCTCTCAATTTCAGCACCTGAATAATGATGCAGCCTCTTTGGCTGACCGTTACAGCCGTTTGGAAAAAAGCTGCACCGATTTAAAAAACCGGTTTCAGGAAATTTTGGCAGAACGCAATGAATTGCGTGTAGTCAAAGAAAAAATGCAAAACGAACAGCGCCATGCCATGCAGGAAATTCAGTCCCTGCAGCAGGAACGTCAGCGCCTGCTACAGAAAAATGAACATGCCAAAGCCAAAGTGGAAGCCATCATTCAGCGCTTAGCGGTTTTAGGCACGGCCCAAGATCAGCATGCGCAGGAAATCCAGCAATTGGCCCACCCAACTGACGCAAACGAGGAAGCTTAAGCATGACTGAACAAATTGCTGTCGATTTAAAAGTCCTTGGCCATAACTTCCGCTTAGCGACCACAGCCAGTCAGCAGGCTGATTTAGAACGTGCAGCCCAGCTGCTCAACGATAAATATGATGAATTCCGTCGCAAAGCGCCGCGCATGGAACCCAGCAAGCTGATTATTATGGTGGCGCTGGAGCTGATGCAGGAAGTGCTGAGCATGAATAAAAGCCTGCAGGAATACGAACACTGTGAACGGCTGCTGCAGACTATTTTGGAAGAAGCTGAAGATCTCGCTGAATAAGCGGGATCTTTTGCATAAAGCGCAGCCAAATACAAAAGAAGTTTACGCATCTTATGCTGAAGATGATTTGCCTCTAGCGCTTTATTGGTTATACTTGCTCTAACTCTGGGGTGTTCGCCAGCGGGTCTATTCCCCTGCCGATACTAACACTTATGGATCGTGTTCTGTATATTTAGAGCGTATGCCCATCTCCGTATGGGAAACCCAGCAAGTATACGTCGCGTCCACCTTGAACTCATCGGGTTCAGGGTAACGACACATGCAGCGGCACCTCCGGAGCTATTTCAATTTCAAACCATTCAAATTTATCGAACGCCTTCCAGCAAATTTTCCTCTTTTAATTGCCTCGCCATCCTTCACTCAACACATATGACGCTTTTCCGTCCGGCCTGTTCATCTGAATGTACGCCTATAGTTTGAATGATATATCCGAACCGGCACTCTGTTCTATCGCTATAAGCTGCGTATCCCGCCACTTTAGCGCTTTGCTGCATAAAACCCCGTTGATCGGTAAAATTCCATAAATCAGATGTGCAATATTCAGGCCTATTGCCGGTTTATAAAATCACCCCCAATTAGTGATTCCTCTGCGCATTGCAATCCCTGCCAAACCTGCGAGCCCCTGTAAACGGAATGTAAAATCATGATTCATCCGCCTGCAACAGGCTCACTGCTATTTTCATATACCTAAATTCAATAAAATCAACGCGGCTAAAGCAGGCAGCGCTTGAATATAAAGAATCTTTCGGCTTGCCGTGACACTGCCATAAATTCCTGCGATTAAGACGCAGATCAGAAAGAAGTTTGCCAGCATGAATGAAAATGGCAGCGATACCAGCAGTGACCAAATCAGGCCTGCGGCTAGAAAACCATTATAAAGCCCCTGATTCTGCGCCAATACTTTCGTTAATGCCGCCTTTTCTGGCGTATTTCCGAATGCTTTTAAACCCGCTGGCTTCTGCCACAAAAACATCTCCAGAACCAGAAAATAGATGTGCAAAAGAGCAATAATCACAATCAATATCTGAGAAATCATATTTCTTTTCCTTCTGTTCCGTGCAGTTTATTTATTTCGTTCTGTTCATTTTAAAATAACCGATTCAGCAATTTAAAACGATTTAATTTTTTGACCATGACTGCAAGCCATCTTCTAATGAAATACGGACTTTTTCATCCTATAAACATGACTTAGCCAGTCACTGTGCTGAGCTGTGTTTTCTTCAGCCTGCGTAAAACAGCTTGATCCCAATGAAAGGCCGTCCAAAGCGCGTTCAAGCGGTTCCTCCTTAAATTGATCAAGCAAGCGGCTGAAGACTCTGTTTTTACAATTTTTCCAGCTGCCGAATATAGCGGTTTATTTGCTGATCCATTTCCGGCATGACTTTGCTTAGAAATTCACAATAATTGATGGCGTCTTGCGCTGAAAGCCCTCCCGATTTCACCAGCTGCATTTGCTGCTGCAGCAGCTCATCCACTTTTCGCGCATCTGGCTGCTGGCCTTGGCTGAGGCTGATGCTGATGCCTTCAAATTCTTTATATAACCTGTCGCGCTGCTGCAATGCCGATTGATCCGGCAGATAGGATTCCTGCTTTTTTACTTGCATTGGCTGCAGGGAATTTAGCGCTTCTGCTGCTGATATATTTTTTTCAATCGCCGCAGGCTGAGTGCGCTGTGAATTTTCCAACAATGCCGCTGGATCCGGCTTTAAAAACACAAGCCAAGCCGCCATCACCATAAACCCGACGGAAGCGGCCACAGCCAGTTGCACTCGAGAAAGCATACTTCACCTTTTTTATTTTTATTCATTTGCTGTATTCAATGCGCTCCGCGGAGCTGCGCATCTTAGAGAACAGGCTGGCCCAGCCTGTTCTCAGCTCACCCGCTCTTTTTATTGCGCAGGCCAGCCTGCAGGCGCATAACCGATGCGCACGCGCTGCGGATGATTGCCTACAGGGACGCTCAACACCTTATCGCCTGTGTCAAAATCAATCACCGTCACGGTGTCATTGGCGCTTTCAGAGATAATGCAGCTTTTGCCGTCCGGGCTGCGGGTCGCCCAGTAGGGCTTGCCGGCAGAGATCAGTTTGCCTGCTTTTAAAGTTTTCCGGTCCACAATTGTGGCGTAGTCATCCATGGTTCCCGCGACACATAATTTCTCTCCGTCACTGCTGATGGATAAGCCGTGATGCCGTGAATCATTGACCCATTTGCTGCGGTCAGAAGGAATTGTTGAACTGCCTGGCAGCTGCCCAATGCGGGTCACCTTGTCCTGATTTAAATCATACTCCACCAAGCCATTGAAAAATGAAACCTGCGCATAAATCTTGCTTTCATCTTTGCTGAATACAATTGGCCGCACCGCATTGGATAAGTCTTTGCGCCCAACGGCATCCAATGCCGGGCGGAAATCAATTTTTTTCAGCACATTAAAATTACCTGCATCGGCAATGGTGAGATAGCGCTTGCCCTTGGTAAAGTCCTGCCATGAGGCATCCATTGAGGTTTCCACATTGCCGATCGCCGAGTTCAAAATCTTGCTGCCGCCATCGAAATAAATGTTTTCATGCGGTTTGTCCCCTGTGGCAAAACGGCCCAATTCCTTGCCGCTATTGATGTCCAATACCTGCACAACATTGCCTGAAGAGGCCGAAACCGCCACTTGCTGTCCATTCGGAGACACCGCCATATGGTCAGCGCGGAAGCCTTCTACCGGCGTGCGCCAGTTAATCTTTCCAGTTGCAATATTAATCGAAACCACATCTGCAAAACTTGGGCGGGAAGCCACGACCGATTTACCGTCTGGCGTGGAATACATGTCATCCACCAGCTGATCGTGCCCTTCACCTGCAGTCGATTGAATATAGGTGTAGGCAATCAATTTCACTGGATTTAAGTGGATTTCCAGCAGCCGCTCTTTACGGTCCGGAATCATATTGATGACGCCAATCTTTCCAAAATCGCCGGAAGAGCGGATCACGGTCACCGTCCCGTCCCAGTTATTGCCGACAAAAAAGACCTGCTGGCTGTTGCTTGGCGCAGCAGCTATGGCCGCGCCAGAACCGGCTGCCGTCAAAATCAGCAGCTGCGCCACTTGATGCTTCATTTTTGCTTTCCATTTCATTTTTATTCTCCAGCAATCTGCTGATTTTTTTGATTTTTCTTTAATTATCGGCTGTTCAAAATGTTTTGATACCGCCGTCTGCAGCAAGCACTGCTCTTTGCTTCAATGCCTGGCGCACGAATAAATATACAAATGTATAAATATGAATGCACAATAAAATCCGATGAAATATTCACCAAAACCTGCAATTTAGATAAACGGAAGCATGCCGGCATCGAGATGAATATTTCAAATAGATGCCGCTCTGCACTTGCTGTTTAACATTGAAGGATTAAACTGTAAAAAATTCTGAAATATAAAGCCGCATGTTCTACGATTTAAACACGCTTAGAAAAGACCTGCGCCAACAGCGCCGTGCTGTAAGCAAATTTCAGCAAAGACAATCGGAACAGGCGGTATTAAATCGCATCATACGGCTGCCCGAATTTCAGCAGGCCAAAAAGATCGGCATTTATCTCCATGCCTTTGGTGAAATTCATACCCGTAAAATTATGCAGTACTGCTTTGCTCAAGGTAAATCTGTGTATTTGCCTATGATTTGCAATATGAACCAGCGCCTGTCATGGGTGCACATCTCTCAGCATCAGTATTTCAGCCAGCGCTTTTCACACCACCCCTTAGGCATGAAAGAACCCATGTCCTCACGCGGCCTGCATGTGTCCAAACTGGATCTGCTGATCATGCCTTTATTGGCTTGCGACGCACACGGCACGCGCATTGGTATGGGCGGCGGCTATTACGATAAAACCTTAGCTTCAGCGCCGCAGCATCCTTTCAGGCTGAGCCTTGCGCATCATTTTCAGCTGATCAGTGAAACTTTGCCCCGTGAATCTTGGGATCAGCCTTTGGACGCCTTGCTGACCCCGCAAGCCTTATTGCGATTTCCGCGTTAAATTGATCATTTTGACAGGTTAGACTGTTTTAAAATCAGATGTTTACTCATTTTTCATACAATTTATTCCGCCACGCCCTTGTAATTTTTAAAATACCCATCACTATAAAAAACATGGCAACACCGTTGTCACTCATTAGGAGTGCCCATGTCTGAAATTATTATGAATGAAGAAACCTTAGAGCCTCAGGTTCCAAGTGTATTGCCGCTTTTGGCGCTGCGCGATGTGGTGGTTTATCCTCACATGCAGATTGCGCTATTTGTGGGTCGTGAAAAATCGATCAATGCAGTGGACGTGGCTCGTAACAGTGACAATCTCGTATTTGTAGTTGCACAGAAAGATTCGCTTACAGAAGAAATTGATCACGACAATTTATATCAATACGGTACTGTCGCGAAGATTGTGCAAGTTGTGAATCACGAAAATGATGAAAACTGCATTAAAGTACTCATTGAGGGCTTGCACCGTTCAAAGCTGGTCAAAATCATCGACAATGATGAATACCTGTCTGCAGAACATAGCTTAAGCCCAATGACTGTTGCAGCCGATAGCGAGAAGCATGAATCACGCATTGAAGAATTGCGCACCATGTTCGCGCAATATGCGGAAGCGAAACTGCGCAATGCGCGTGAGCTGATTGCTGCGGCCAACAAAATTGATGATTTATTGCAATTGCTGTTTTTCGTTGCAACCCGTGTACCTTTGAATATTGATGTGAAGCAAAAATTCTTAGAACACGATGAATTCGAAGCGCATTTGCAGGAATTGATGACTTACCTGCTGCAGCAGTCTGAAGAGCAGCAGATTGAACAGACTCTGCATGATTCAGTTAAACGCCAAATGGAAAAAAACCAGCGCGAATACTTCCTCAATGAAAAGATGAAGGTCATTCAGCGCGAGCTTTCCGACATGAATGGCGGCGCTGAAGACGACGTTGCAGAAATTGAAAGACGCCTTGCAGAAGCCGATCTGCCTGAGCATGTGCGCAAAAAAGTCGAAGCTGAATTCCGCAAACTCAAAGCTATGCAGCCGGCGTCTAGTGAAGCGGCTGTGGTGCGCAATTATATCGAGGCCATCTTAGATACGCCTTGGAATAAAGCCAGCAAAGTCAGCATTAACTTAGCCAAGGCGCAAGAAATTTTAGATGCAGACCATTACGGCTTAGATGACGTAAAAGACCGTATTGTGGAATATCTTGCAGTGCAGTCACGGGTGAAAAAACTCAAAGGCCCGATCCTGTGCTTAGTCGGTCCTCCGGGTGTAGGTAAAACCTCACTGGGTGAATCGGTTGCGAAAGCGACAGGCCGTGAGTTTGTGCGCATGGCGCTGGGTGGCGTACGTGACGAAGCGGAAATCCGCGGTCACCGCCGCACCTATATTGGCGCGATGCCGGGTAAAATTGTGCAGTCTTTAACGAAAGTCGGCGTGAAAAACCCATTGTTCCTGCTCGACGAAATCGACAAGATGGCGCAAGACTACCGCGGCGATCCTGCTTCTGCCCTGCTGGAAGTCCTTGATCCGTCACAGAACAGCAAGTTTAACGATCACTATTTAGATCTTGATCTGGACTTGTCTGAAGTGATGTTCATCTGTACCGCCAACAGCATGAATATTCCGGAAGCGCTACTTGACCGCATGGAAGTGATTCGTCTGCCGGGTTATACCGAAGATGAAAAAATCAACATTGCAGAACGTTACCTTGTTCCGAAAGCAATCAAGAACAATGGCCTGCGCGCTAAAGAACTGACTGTTCATGAAGAAGCAATCCGTGACATCGTACAGCGTTATACACGTGAAGCCGGTGTGCGCAGCTTAGAGCGCGAAGTCTCTAAAATTGCCCGTAAGGTGGTGAAAGAAGCGGTCAGCAAAAAGGCGAAAAACCTGCAGGTTGATGTGACTTCGGCCAATCTTCCAGACTACCTAGGTCCGCATAAGTTTGACTTCGGCATGGCGGAAGATGAAGCGCAAGTCGGCCGCGTTAATGGCCTTGCTTGGACGTCTGTCGGCGGTGAATTGCTGACGATTGAAGTGGCAGCCGTGAAAGGCAAAGGTAAATTCATCACCACCGGTTCACTCGGTGACGTGATGAAAGAATCAATTACCGCTGCCATGACTGTGGTTCGCACCCGTGCGGATGAATTAGGCATTGAAGCTTCACGCTTTGAAGAAACTGATGTTCACGTGCATTTGCCGGAAGGCGCAACACCGAAAGATGGCCCATCTGCAGGTTTGGCGCTGACGACTGCCTTGGTTTCTGCCTTCACAGGCATTGCAATTCGTCCCGATATTGCGATGACAGGTGAAACCAGCTTAGGCGGCCGTGCAATGCGCATTGGCGGTTTGAAAGAGAAGCTTTTAGCAGCCCACCGCGGCGGCATCAAACTGGTGTTCATTCCTCAGGAAAACGTCCGTGACTTGGCTGAGATTCCAGACAATGTCAAAGAGGGCTTGGAAATTAAGCCGGTGAAAAGCATCGATGAGATTCTGCCATTGGCTTTAGTGGACATGCCGAAACCCTTGCCTAAGGCGCCGATTGTGAAGGCTTCTGGTGAAGTTAAAGCAGCCCGCCATTAAGCACTGATCAATGACACATACAAAAAGAGCGCTTCGGCGCTCTTTTTGCTTTTCAGCGCAGCAGCTTTAGAAGCGACACCATCGATTACAAAATTAAAATTCCACTCTGAAGCATTTCACGCATAATAAAACAGATCAATTAATGATCATATTTGCATTCAAATTTTAAAGGCCAATCAATATGTCAAATCCTGTTTGCTGGTTTGAAATTTATGTCAATGATATGAATAGAGCCAAAAAATTTTATGAAACCTTACTCTCGGTTGAATTAAGCCTGCTGGGAGATCCGAACAATTCCAATATGCTCATGTGGGCCTTCCCTTCCGATATGAGCCAATACGGCACAACCGGCACATTGGTGAAAATGGACGGTGTACCCGCGGGAGGCAACAGCACCGTGGTTTATTTCAGCAGTGAAGATTGCGCCATAGAACAGGCTCGAATTGAATCCGCCGGCGGAAAAATTCATCAAGAGAAAATGTCGATTGGCGAATATGGCCATATTGTCTTAGGGCTCGACACAGAGGGAAATCTGTTCGGCATTCACTCAATGAAATAAAGCCAGCTGATGCAGGATGATTGAGGGTATCGCTCTATCTTATATTCGTCATCGCCTGGCCTATGAAACGCGGCCTATCATGAGTTTTACCCGCTGGAAAAATGCTGTGCAGACTGCCTAATGCGAACCCTTTTATTGATTAAAATTTATACAGATATTCCCAAAAGGGCAATTTAGGCGTACAGTAAATCTTTCAGAGCCGTTTTTAAATTTATTGTTTTTTCTAGTCTTGGTGTGATGGCTATACAGCCCAAAACTTACTTTAAGCCATAGCATACAGCGTTTCAAACCACAATATATAAATTTAAAGCTTTGAAATATCCAGTTCTTTTAAACCCTTCACAATTGGAGAGCTGCTCTTGAAAAAAGGTGATTTACCTCCATATTAATAGTAGAGACATACTGCGCTGTATGTTCCATGTAGGCTCTAAGCTTAAAAATTTATGAGTCCTAAAATGGTCATCTGCATCTCCAGGCAGGTGATCTTTTATCGCAGTCCAAAGGCTTTCAGGACTGCGTTTTTTATGCAAAGGCATTCTAAAGCCAGCAAATATGCAAATAGATTCATTTTGGAGTTTGCCTAAAAATGCGGGCATCGGATATCACTTTAAAATAGTTTGCACTAAGCCGTTTACCACCTGCCCCATTTTCCCGACATCCACATTGTCTATCGTGTCTTTATCGGTATGATAGTTTTTATTGCGGTATATGCCCGTATCTGTAATGACGATTGCCGGCAAATCAAAAGCCCAGTAATTATTGTGGTCAGAGAAGTCCATTGCCTGAACAAAGGATGGCGCAATCAGCCTTTCACATTGCAGCTGATTTAAATTCTTCATTGCGCCGCAAAAACCGGCTGTGATCTCACGGGACTGCAAATTGCCAACGGCCGCAATATAATTGCCATGATCCGGATAAATCCATTTCAGGCCAATCGGATATTCCTGCACCAGATTTGGATCAAAATAGCCAATATTTTCCAAGATATAAATGCTTTTAACCGCTTGATTTTGCTTTTCAATCGATTTTGCATGCACATAGCTGCCCATGTCTTCCGTACCTGAAAACGGCGCTTCATTTAAGGTGTAAAACACAAAATCGACGGTATTTTTTAGGCTGCTTTTTTCCGCTGAGAGAATGCGCGCTGTTTCAATTACTCCAGCCACGCCAGATGCATTATCGTCCGCGCCGGGCTTATCTTCAAAAACATCATAGTGCGCGCCCACAATAATTTTTTCAGCGCTATTGCCTTTGAGTGTACACACCACATTGCGGTAGGCCTCATCGTTCACCTTATAGGTCTGATATTGGCATGGAATGCCGAAAAGCCGCATCTGCTCGCGGATCCATGAAGACACTCGGTTCAGCTCCCTCACATCTTTAAAATTCCGATAATCGCCGTCCCCCAGCAGCTGTTCCATATAAACCGTTAAATTCTGCGGTTCTGCATTTTTAATTGCCGCGGCATGCGCAGATGAAGCGGCCATAACCGCCATGAAACTGAAGAAACTCTGCCCAGCAAGCTGTATGATTTTATATTTCTTCATCGCAAACTTCCTTATTATTATTTCTCAAGTTGTGTGAACAGGTTCACGCTTTCTAGATATTAAAGCAATAATGGCTTCGCCAATTCAATTGCAAATTGTTTCTGATCTCAGCAAAGCGTTATTTCTCGTTATAATGGCGCTTTACATTCATTACAGCCTGCTATGAAAATCCGCATTATCACCATTGGCCAAAAGATGCCTGCATGGGTATTGACTGGCTTTGAAGATTATTTCAAACGCATTCAGCCTTTTGTTCAAACTCAAATTATTGAACTCCCGATGGCAAAACGCGGTAAAAATGATTCAGAAGCAGATATTTTGAAATACCGCCAGATTGAAGGCGACAGTATTTTAAATGCCATGAAGCATAATGAAATTCTGATAGCGCTGGAAGTAGGCGGCCGTGAATTCAGCACAGAAAAACTGGCTGAAACCATGAAAGGCTGGATGCTGGAAGGCAATGATATTGTATTAGCCATTGGCGGGCCCGATGGGCACTCAGAAGCGGTCCGCAAAGCGGCTGCTTGGCATTGGTCGCTATCCAAGTTGACGCTGCCGCATCCGATGGTCCGCGTGATGCTGATTGAACAGCTGTACCGCGCCATGAGCATTAACCACAACCACCCCTACCACCGCGCGGGCTAATGCCTTCCTTTAAACGTTGCATTTATGCAACGTTTTGTTGATTAATCCGATATTTATCGCATCTGAAAAATTTGTCAAAATACTTACAGAACAGTTAATTAGGCGTACAGCAAATGAATCTGCAAACCCTGCCCGGCTTATTTATTTCCCATGGCTCGCCCATGCTGGCAATTAATCCTGAGCAAGTCGGCCCCGCTTTGGAACGCCTGAGCTTAAATCTGCCTAAACCTGAAGCCATCATTGTGATGTCAGCGCATTGGGAAAGCAGCGCGCTGGAAGTCAACACTGGCGTGCGCCCGGAAACATGGCATGATTTCCGCGGTTTCCCGCCTGAATTATACGATATCCGCTATCCTGCGCCTGGCCATCCTGAATTGGCAGAAAATATTCTGCATATGCTCTCAGAAGCGGGTTTTTCCGCCCACGCCAACAGCACGCGCCCGCATGATCATGGCGTATGGATGCCGCTGCTGCATATGTATCCGCAGGCAGATATTCCTGTGGTCGAAATTGCCCTGCCAATCAGCATGTCAGCGCAAGATATTTACAAAATCGGCCAGACGCTTGCGCCTTTGCGCAGCAAACAAATTTTGATTATTGGATCCGGCAGCATTACCCATAACCTGCGTGAACTCTCATGGAACCGCCAGCCGGCTCCAGTCCCTGTGTGGGCGTCAGCATTCCGCAATTATGTGGTCAGCAAGCTGGCCCACAGTGATTATGATGCTGTATTGGACTGGCAGACGATCCCCTATGCCGAACGCAACCATCCGACGCTGGAACACTTTGCACCGCTGTTCTTTGCCATGGGCACAGGCCACCGTTTCAGCATCGTGCACAGCAGCTTCAGCATGGGGTCACTCGGCATGGACATTTACCGCTTCGATTAATATATAAAAACTATTTATAAGTTAACAAATAAATATTAATTGATACATTTTGATACCTAAAAGGGCCGAATGTATCCATTTTTTTTAAACTTGAATGCGATATGCTTGATCTTGTTTTCAAATCAATTACTTAATTCAGATAATACGTTGAGCAGACAATGAAATTGAAATATTTAGCCATCGCACTTTTCCCCCTTGCTTTAGCTGCGTGTCAATCCAGCGATATCCAAAAAGTAGGAGATTTAGCAGTGTCTGTTCTTCAGCAGCAAAATGCAGATCAAACTTTAGCGTCTTATCAATGGAGCACCGATACAGGCGCGCCGAAACCGCTTGTGCTTAATTTCGGTTCTGAAGGCCGCCTCAGCATTTCTACCAGCTGCAATACAATGGGCGGCTCTTGGAAAGTGGCAGGCAATCAAATTGTGACGGGTTCGATGATGTCTACGCAAATGGCTTGCCCTGATGCAGCCATGAAGCAGGAACGCTTGGCAGCCTCTATTTTCCAAAGCAGCAAAGTGCCGTTTGTCTTGAACCTGAATGATGCCGATCAGCCGACACTGACTGTAACGGCTGCAGATGGCAAACAGTATGTGTTTACCGGAAAGATGACGCCTGAAACGAAATATCAGACTCAAGGTGAAACTATTTTCTTAGAAATCAGCCCAGAGACTAAAAAATGCGTTGGCGTCGCGCCGCAAACCTGCCTGCAAGTGCGTGAAATCAAATATGCCGAAAATGGCGTAAAAACACAGGTTGATAAAGACTGGACTTTATTCTACAGCGGCATTGAAGGCTACACGCACAACCCAGCAGAACGCCAAGTTGTCCGCATCAAACGTTATGAAATTAAAAACCCAGCAGCGGATCAATCTAAATATGCTTATGTTCAAGACATGATCATTGAACGTGAAGCAGTCAAAGGTTCTTTGTAAATGCTTGTCAGATCTTAATCTGTGACTGAAAGCATAAAAAAACCGAGGCCATGACCTCGGTTTTTTATTCAGCTCACTGTGTTGATCCTGAATGACATCAACACAGCGCTGTGAATTAAATTAATATACGCCTTGAGCCAGCATGGCATCAGCAACTTTTACAAAGCCCGCAATGTTAGCTCCATTGACGTAGTTCACAGTGCCGTCAGCTTCTGTACCGTATTTCACGCAGTTGCGGTGAATTTCTTTCATGATGGCATGCAGGCGCTCGTCCACTTCTTCAAAAGTCCAGCCTAAACGGATGGCGTTTTGAGACATTTCAAGCCCAGAAGTCGCAACACCGCCCGCATTAGAGGCTTTGCCCGGCGCATAAAGAATCTTCGCTTCAACGAATTTTTCTACTGCATCCAATGTAGACGGCATATTCGCGCCTTCTGCCACGCAGATCGCGCCATTAGCAAGCAGCGCGGCAGCATCGTCTGCATCCAATTCATTTTGAGTTGCGCATGGCAGTGCAATATCACACTTGATAGACCACGGGCGTTTGCCTTCAAGGTATTCAAAACCGTGTTTAGACGCAAACTCAGAAATACGGCCGCGTTTGACGTTTTTCAGTTCCATCACTTCGACCAGAAGCGCATCTGTAAAACCGTCTTTAACGTATACCGTACCGGCAGAATCAGAAAGTGAAACAACTTTCGCGCCTAAGAACATTGCTTTTTCAGCAGCATATTGCGCAACGTTGCCAGAACCTGAAATGGTTACCACTTTATCTTTAAAGCTGTCGCCGCGGGTCTTGAGCATTTCCTCAGCGAAATACACAGTACCGTAGCCAGTCGCTTCAGGACGCGCAAGCGAACCGCCGAAAGTTAAGCCTTTGCCAGTGAATACACATGCCGTGTCATTGCTTAATTTCTTCATCATGCCGGCCATATAGCCAACTTCACGGCCGCCCACACCAATATCGCCCGCAGGGATGTCCGTGTTAGGGCCTAAGTGGCGGTATAGCTCAATCATCAGCGCTTGGCAGAAACGCATGATTTCGCCTTCAGACTTACCTTTAGGATCAAAGTCTGAACCGCCTTTACCGCCGCCCATAGGCAGTGTAGTCAAGGCATTTTTAAAAGTTTGTTCAAAGCCCAAAAATTTAAGAATTGAAAGGTTCACAGACGGGTGGAAACGCATGCCGCCCTTAAATGGGCCAATTGCTGAATTGTATTGAACACGAAAAGCGCGGTTCACTTGAGTTTGACCTTTGTCATCTACCCAAGACACACGGAATTGAATAGCGCGTTCAGGTTCAACAAGGCGTTCTAATAAACCATAGTCAGCATATTGCGGATTCTTTTCAATGAACGGCCAAAGGCTAGTCATAACTTCTTCAACAGCTTGAAGAAATTCGGGTTGATGTGAATCACGTGTTTTTACGTAGTCAAGAAAGTCGTTAAGGCTGTTGTATTTCAACGCTTAATCCTCAGCAGAAATGGATCAAAATCGATCAAAATTTTAATCAGTGATATATTTTGGCGCAAAATATTAAATATCTTTTGCATCATTTCAGCAATAGTTTTCTCAAAAAAACTTAATTTTCTTTATAGAACATAGATTTAATTTAATCTAATAGTCTTTTTTATTATAAATGCAATAACTTTTTAGAATAAATTAATGTAATATTTTGCTCGATAATAATGCATAAAAAGAACCATTTTCGTGCAATGCCTTGTACTGTAACGACTGTGTTTCGCTGTGTTGCCGCCCTCTTCCTGAAGGAGATCCCTCCGCTTAATCAGCCTTCAGCACAGACGCATTCAGCATACAAAACGCTCTTTTTTATCGTAAAATGCCCCAGGGCTTAATACCTTTAGGGCATTGCTTTTATGAAAGCATTTCATAAAGCATGCAAACAGCAGCAATCACACCTCAAAGAGAAACTGCGGCTTTTCTATTTGCACTCAAAGAACAGCCTCAAAAATCATTGTTAAAACATGCTAATATTGCACTCCAGCATTTTGTTTCACGCTGACTGCACAGCATTTCCGGTTATCCATGAATACACAAATCTCCCTCATCCAAAAAATTGATGCCCTGCTCCCGCAAACACAATGCGGACTTTGCGGGCATCGAGATGGCTGTTTGCCTTATGCAAAATCCATTGCTGAAGGTGAGGAAGCCAATAAATGCGTCCCTGGCGGCCAGCCTGTCGCTGATGCGCTTGCCGCGTTGCTGAACCGGGCGGCTTTGCCGGCAGAAGAAAGCATTTGGCCTGTACAGCAGGATGGCCATCCACAGCGCATGAAAGCAGTCATCCGTGAAGATGAATGCATTGGCTGCACCAAATGCATCAGCGCCTGCCCAGTGGATGCCATTATCGGCTCAGGCAAATTGATGCATACAGTACTGACTGACCTCTGCACTGGATGCGAACTGTGCATTCCGCCTTGCCCAGTCGACTGCATTGACTTGATTGAAGATGTGCAGCCGCTGCCGACAGAAAGCCTGCGCGCGCAGGAACAGCAGGATTTGCGCCAGCGCTACTATGCGCATATTCAGCGTGAAGAAAAACGCCGCATTAACCGCAAAGGCCCTGTCGTTCGCGCTGAAATTGATACGGCGCTCTTTGCCCGTTTTTCAACGCAGTCCGATAGCGTTCCCAACATCGAACTGACTGAAAAAACAGATAGAAAAAACTTAGTGCAGGATGCTAAAGCCACCATTGAATTGGCTAAAATCCGCACCCAGATTAAGAAACTGGAAAAACAGCTCAGTGTCCGTGAAGATGCCAGCAAACGGGCGCTTCTGGAAGATTTAAACCAGCAGCTGAATGCACTGCAAGGGGAATAATATGGCCGTCAAAAACATGACCAAGAAGCAGATTCAAACTTTTTTTGAACGGCTTCGCGCACAGCGCCCCAACCCTAAAACAGAACTCAATTATTCAAGCCCTTTTGAACTGCTGGTTGCCGTTACTTTGTCTGCGCAAGCGACAGATGTCAGCGTGAATAAGGCCACCGATAAACTCTTTCCGGTCGCCAACACGCCAGAAGCCATTTACGCGCTGGGTGTTGAAGGCTTGAAGGCATATATCAAAACCATTGGCTTATATAATTCCAAAGCGGAAAACGTCATCAAAGCCTGTAAAATGCTGATCGAAAAGCACAACAGTGTTGTTCCGGACAACCGCGCGGATTTGGAAGCGCTGCCCGGCGTTGGGCGCAAAACAGCCAATGTGGTATTGAATACTGCCTTTGGACAGCCAACTATGGCGGTAGATACGCATATTTTCCGCTTAGGGAATCGGACAGGCTTAGCTGTAGGGAAAAATGTGCTGGAAGTTGAACACCGCTTGGTGAAAGTCATCCCCAAAGAATTTATTGTCGATTCACATCACTGGCTGATTTTACACGGCCGCTACTGCTGCACTGCGCGTAAACCTAAATGCGGCGAATGCATTGTCTCCGATGTCTGCAACTGGCCAGACCGTTTCGAGTTTGGCGCAGCCCGCACAATCGCCGTCAAAAATATTGAGGCATGATTTTTTTAAATCGGCATGGCTAGATTTAATTCAAAATGCCTCAATTGGGCGTCCGCTGGGCTAAGGCAATGAAATGAACAACCGCTTAATGGCAATCCGCCCAGTGCAAGCACTATGCTTTTACTGAATAGACTCTGCCTGCTGCTGTTCTGTGCGCCTGCTATTTTTTCTTTTGCTGCTCTTGTTCTTTTTTCAATTTTGGGTGCAATTGATACTCAACAGGCTGATTGCGGCGCTCCAGTTTTTCCTGTTCCTGTGTCTTTTTGAGCAGCTTAAAGCTGTAATACAGCATGCCCAAAACCACTACTGCAGCTGCCGCCAATACCAAAATAACCGCAATATGCTCCACAGCCCAATCTCCAAAAAACAGCGCAATAAAAAAGAGCCCTAATATGACTTAGGACTCTTTGAAAGTCAAAACCCGTAAAAACGGATTATTTTGACTGGTCTAAAATAGCAAAAAGATCCGTTTGAACTTCATCAATTGGACGCAAACCGTTCAGTTTATCGTAAGTTGGCGCATTCTCGCCTGAAGCCGCTCGGCCTTGATAAAAGCCGACCAGCTGTTCAGTTTCAGTATGGTATGAACCTAAACGCTTACGAATCGTCGCTTCTAAATCATCTGGACGCTGAACAAGGTCTTCACCCGTTTCATCATCTTTACCTTCCACTTTTGGCGGATTGTAGACAACGTGATATACACGGCCAGACGCTGGATGCTGACGGCGGCCAGACAGGCGTTTTACGATTTCTTCATCCGGCACATCAATTTCAATCACGTGATCAATGCTGATACCTTCGTTTTCAAGCGCTTCCGCTTGAGGAATAGTACGCGGGAAGCCATCAAAAATGCAGCCGTTCACACAGTCAGGCTGTGCAATACGTTCTTTCACTAAACCAATGATCAGCTCATCAGATACAAGACCGCCATTGTCCATCACGCTTTTAGCCTGCAGACCAAGTTCAGTTCCTTCACGAATTGCAGCACGGAGCATATCACCGGTTGAAATTTGTGGGACATTGTAGCGCTTACAGATCAACTGAGCCTGTGTACCTTTACCTGCTCCAGGTGGTCCGAGTAATATAATGCGCATAAAAAAACATCCTCATTTAAACAATGTATTTGACGCCGTGATCATGTCAAAAAATTCGACATAGGTTCAGCATCTAATTATAAGAAAGCCACAAACAAATGTATGGTACCCGCAATAAAGCCAGTAACCCCACCCAAAACAATTAAAATCCATTCGTCTTCCTGAAATGCAGGACGTAACAGATTTTGAAATTCCCTCGGTGTCAGCTCGCGGATACGGTCTCTGAACATTTGAAAGATTTTCTGTGCACGGCTCGCATTAAACGCAGGGTCGCATACAGGCACCATCGTAATTTCAATTGAGCGATCAATCAAGTCTGTCTTGAGTTTTGCATACTCTCTTGGCCCTAAAGACAGCTGCAAAGACGTTCTGACCAAGGGAGTTTCCATAATTTCATTAATATGGCGCTTCACGATACGGCGAGTCTTGTCTTTTTTGCTGCCGTACATCATTTCAGTCATGATGGATTTTAAAGTAATCAGGTCTTCCGTCACCACACTGGCAAATACATCCGACACCTCTTCCTGACGCTTCATGAATGCGCCCTGGATATTATAAGCGCCAATCCGCGGAATGACGGGTTTAATCCATGGAAATTTACGATTCTTTGTTAATTCAAAGAATTGCGGATACTTTATGATATGCGGTTCAAGTGGATTAAACACCATCCAAATGGCAATCCAGTTGGTCAAAAAGCCCCACACCGATGCCCAGAACGGGACAGTCCAATGCCAAGGCACCACAAACCAAACGATCATTTGGAACACCCCGAAGAACATCCCGATCAGCGCGCTGATATGCCAAATAAAATTGATTTCTTTTTGCCCAACTTTAAGGAACATGCGCACCATTAAGCGGCGGTCGCCCTCCATCTGGCTCACCACCATTTCACGCATATCCACAAGTGACTCAACGTTCATGGTCAGTTCAGTCACAAGTTCTTTTAAAATACCCGGCATTTGCTTATTCGCCTGCGCATAAATGCGGCGCTTAATGGAATAAGGCAAGTTTTCCCAGAGTACCGCATTGCGGTCAATCATCACTTCATCAATCAGGTGTTCCAGTTCAAAGCCAACCTGTTCGCCAATAATGCGCGCCATATCCTCAGGATCCATGGCATCGAGAAATTCGCGCAGTGAGCCCAGCTTAGATAAAGTATTGTCGGTAATGATGCCGGAAATGCGGCCTGCCTTGCGCGGCACAATGCCCTGCCAGCCGACAGGCAGCGGGCCAAGATGAAATCCCCAAAAATTAATTGGATAGAACACCATTTTCAGCGCCATCCACACATGCGCCCAAGTCACAAAAGCCGTTACAGGAATAATGCTGAGTACAGCCCAAAAATCCGGCCGTTTCAAAAAGGCTAGCCATAACTCATTGACGTACTCAAGCATGCATAACTTCCATATTTAATTTTATTCAGAGGAACACAAATGTAAACAAAGTCGGATATTTTCTCTATAATCCTATACTTAGAGTATAGGAAAATTGTAGCTTCGGTTCAGTTTCCGCAACCGTATAACCGTTATTATCGGTAAGCTTTTCACCCGCGCCAATTCCTACACTGAAGGTGCTGATGCGTTCTTTGCTCAGCATAACATATGCCAAATCTACACCGCCGCCTAAACGGCTTTTAAATTCATCGCCCACATCTTTACTTTCAATATGGCCTGCATAGACGCCCAAATAGTAACCGTTCTTATCTTTCCCAGTGAAATGCACAGGATGGCGGAAACCGATTTGCCCGCCAAAGGTTTTATCCCCATTCAGAAATACACCCGCTTTAGCATAAGCGATGCCGTATGGATTCACCCATTCTGTATTCAGATGAATCAATTTCTGCGTAAATCCGGCCCCGACATTCAGCTTTGCCGCATCAGCGCCTGCTAAATTTGCTTCCGGCAGAAAGCCGCCGTCCTGCGCTGACGCTGCATTTGCAATAAATGCCAATACCAACAAAGAATATGCTTTGTTCATTATTTCACCATTATCCTTAATTTTCAGGCTTTTTAGTTGTAATAAGTCCTATTTTTATGCTTTCCGACTTTAGCAGAATAATATTGACTCTTATATACAGCACTGCATTTTTTTAGTGTCTGCAAAGTCAAAGTTTAAGCAAAACTTACACAGCAGTTCCGAATTGGCTTATCAAATTTTTAGAACTTGCGGTAGAATGGTCAGCCTTAATTTCCCCTTTGTGTATCTCAAGTCGATCGCGTATGAAGCAGCACTTTCCTTTAAAAAATGTACAGCAAGAAAAGCGCATTTTCCGCAATCGAATTTATTTCTCACTGGGCATTGTCATCTTTTTTTTATTACTGCTGGTTTCACGTTATTCTTATCTGCAAATTTTCAATTACGATAAGTTTGCCACCGATTCAGATAAAAACCGTGTCCGCCTGCAGCCGCTGCCGCCGGCGCGGGGCTATATTTACGACCGCAACGGTGTGCTGTTAGCCGACAATTATCCAGTTTTCTCCGCCACAATGAGCCGTGCCGATGTGGAAGACATTGATGATACTGTTCAGCGCCTGACTCCAATTGTCAATCTGACGCAAGAAGATATTGACCGCTTCAAAAGCCGCATTCAGACTTCCAAGAAAACTGAACGGGTCGCACTCAAGCTCAATTTGAATGAAACTGAAATTGCGCGTTTCAGTGAAGTGAAATTCCAGTTTCCCGGGGTCAACATAGAAACCCAAATGACCCGCTATTACCCGCATGGTGAATTGTTTGCCCATGTCATTGGCTATGTGGGGCGCATTAATGACAAAGAATTAAAAAGTATTAATAAAGACTTATATGCCGGCACCAACCTGATTGGAAAAATCGGGGTCGAAAAATATTATGAAGATTTGCTGCATGGCCTGCCGGGCAATGAATCTGTCGAGGCGGACGCGCACGGCAATGTGCTGCGCCACTTAGGCCGCAAAGACCCGATCCGCGGCAATGATCTGTATTTATCTTTAGACTATGGCCTGCAAGTGGTGGCGTCTGAGCAGCTGGCTGACCGCCGCGGCGCGATTGTCGCGATGGACCCGCGTACAGGCGAAATTCTGGCTTTGGTTTCCAGCCCGAGCTTTAACCCCAACCTGTTTGTGACGGGCATCAGCAGTAAAGACTATTCCGCTTTGCGGGATAATTTGGATCAGCCATTATATAACCGCGCTGTGCAAGGAACTTACCCGCCCGGCTCAACCATTAAGCCGATGTTTGGCTTAGGCGGCCTGCATTATAATCTGGTGGACTGGAACACGGCCATTTCCGATCCCGGCTATTTTTCGTTGCCGGGCGACTCACACCGTTTCCGTGACTGGCGGAAATCCGGGCATGGCTCTGTCAACCTGCATAAGGCGCAAGTGGTCTCTTGCGATACCTATTATTATATTTTGGCCTACCGAATGGGCATCGACCGCATGAATACGTGGATGCGCCAATTCGGTTTCGGTGAAAAAACCGGCGTCGACTTGCCAAGTGAAAGCACAGGTTTGTACCCAAGCCAAGAATGGAAGCTGCGGACCCGTAAAACCAAATGGCTGAAAGGTGAAACCATCTCCGTCAGTATTGGTCAAGGCGCATTTACCGCGACCCCGCTGCAATTGGCAATGGCAACAGCCATCACCTCAAATGAAGGCCAGCACGTCGTTCCGCATGTCTTGCGCGAAAGTAAAGGGACTAAACCTTATACCGTGCATAATGCGCCAGACGGCAAAATTATATTTAACGGCAAGCCTGAAGACTGGGTCAAAATGCGTGATGCGATGGTGGATGTGATTGAAACAGGTACCGGCCGACGCATCCGCACGCCCATGTATAAAATTGCCGGTAAAACCGGTACAGCTCAGGTCAAAAGTATTGCGCAAGGCAAACGCTATAACGAAGCGCTGCTGACCGAACGCCAGCTGGATCATGGCTTATTCGTTGGTTTTGCGCCAGCGGATAAACCTGAAATTGCTATCGCAGTCATTTGGGAAAACGGGAAGCACGGCGGCTCTGCTGCTCAGCTGGCCCGTCCAATTTTTGATTATTGGCTGCTGAAACACAATAAATCCCCAATCCGCCCATCTGCGGCTCAAGTCAGCGGCGGATTAATGACAGCCGGCATTAAGCCAAGTGAATTGCCAAGCGGTGAAAATCCGATTCAAAGCAATGCCAGCGGTCAAAATGCTGCCAGCAGTGCCGCACATAGCAATACGCCTGCTGCTGCGCAAAACCGCAATGCCCATTCTGTGACACCAGCCAGCCAGCCCGCTGATGATGACGAGTAAAATCAACAATGAAAAATCAATTGCGTATTATTGGCGGAGAATGGAAACGCCGCCAGCTTCCCTTTGCCAGCATTGAAGGCCTGCGCCCTACGCCAGACCGGGTCAGAGAAACCCTGTTCAATTGGCTGATGTGGGACATTCAGAATACAAACGTTTTAGATGTTTGCGCAGGTTCTGGCGCACTGAGCTTCGAGGCGCTGTCCAGAGGCGCGTCACAAGTGGTAATGATTGAACCTGACCGCACCCAGGCGAAGTTTTTAACCGATAATTTGCAGCTGCTGAAAATTACGTCACAGCACGCCAAATTGAAAATTGCTACTGCGCAGCAAGCGCTGCCAAGCCTTAAGGATCAGTTTGATCTGGTCTTTTTAGATCCGCCTTATAGCTTGGATTTATGGGAACAATTGGCTACCCTCGCTGACCCGCTGATTAAAGATCAAGGCTTGATTTATGTAGAAGCAGACCGGGATCTTTCACAGCTGAAGCTTCCCAGCAGCTGGAATAAAATCAAAGAAACCAAAGCTGGCACTGTCCGTGCAGGCTTATTCCAAAAATCAGCTGCGCTTTAAAACTGACCTTTTATCATTAAATGATCAAAAAAAGGACGCGAAAAACGCGTCCTTTTTAGTGTCAAATGCAGGCACAATTTAAGGTCTTGCAGCATATTTACCGCAATAGGCCTAGACCATTCCCGAAGGAATCTGCATAAACTTTCCGCCAGTGCCGATTTTCATGCTTTCAGTATGGAAAGCGCCCGTCACTTTGACGGTCATCACCCTGCCGGTTCTGATGGCGCCAGTCTGGATAGCCATCCCGGTCCCGGTCACTGTGATGATCACGGTCACCATGCGGCCCTGAGTGCGGTCTTCCATCTCGCGGATAATCATTGTCATATGGCGCAACGACACAGCCGGTCAATGCAACGGCAAGGACAGAAAGCAAAATCATTTTTTTCATCATTTCATCACCTCACGATCCCATCCAATTTCATTCTGGAATGTCTGCCTTAAATCAATTTTGAGATAGACAGTCCTCATTTTCTGGAATTGCTTGCTGATCTTCAGTATTGCGCACAGCCATGAAGATGAATCGCATTTAATGTAAGTTTCTTGTATCAAAAAATTCATCATTTGCAGCAAGCCAGCCCATAGGTTCTATGCCTCTTCAATCTGCATGAAATACTATATTGCTGCTTTATATAGTTAAAAGAATGATTTCACTGCACCGCATACATGCCTTTACACTAGCCCTGCATTTTCAATGAACTACATTATGACTTGGCTTTTATTTATTTTTGGCGCAGTGGCGGCAGGCTTTGTTCAGGGGCTGACAGGCTTTGCCTTTGCCTTGATCGCCATGTCTTTTTGGGTGTGGATTTTACCGCCGCAATTGGCTGCGCCCTTGGTGGTTTTTGCTTCTGTCTGGAGCCACATTATTTCACTGTTGAATGAACAGCAGCTTCACTTTTCTAAACAGCTGGTGCTGCCCTACATTATTGCAGGCCTCCTTGGCGTGCCGCTCGGCACATACTTGCTTGAAATCATTCAGCCTGAAGCCTTTAAATTGGTCCTAGGCCTGTTTTTGGTATTGTGGTGCCCGGTTATGCTGTTTAGCCCGCAAATCAAAAGCATTCAGCACGCTGGAAAAGCATCCGACAGCATCATTGGCTTTATTGGCGGAATATTGGGCGGTTTAGGCGGCTTTTGCGGCGCTTTGCCATCCGCCTGGGTGATGCTGAAAAACCTGCCTAAAGCGGAACAGCGCTATATTTTGCGTCATTTTAATTTTGCCATTCAGATATTTACCTTACTGAGCTATGCTGTGCAAGGCACAATTCACCGCATACATTTGCCCTATATCGGGGTCTTGCTGCTGACGGTCAGCATTCCGGCTATTCTTGGCGCAAAGCTGTTTTACAGGATTTCAGAACGGCAATTTAAGCATACTGTGCTCAGCCTGCTGTTTGCATCCGGCTGCTTTTTGCTGCTGACCAATATCATTTAATAAACGATTGCCCTTACAGCAGAAACATAAGCGCAGCGGGCTAAAAATACTGAAAAGCGCGGCAAACGGCTGATAAAACTGCTGTCATCGCACAAGCTGACCTCTTTCACGTAAACCTTCACACGGTTTAAGCAGCATTCGCTTGAACTTCGAAGAATGCCTGAAAGCGCTGCCATGTTCTGTGCTACCGCGGCTCCGCCATTTTATGAATCCAAAAAACGGTTCCGATCAAAATCCGGCGGCTCTTCGCTAAAACACAGCAGTCCAAAAGAAACGGATAATTTGCCCTCGGTCATAAGGAAAGTTCGAGAGATATTCATAGCCAATGCTGTGCCGAGAATTCAAGTTCAGCTTAACGCCATAGCCGAAGGAAATTCCAAAATCCTGCCAGCCTATATGCTCAGCATTCCCTAATAGCAACTTGTTTTGCGCGGCGCCCGTGTCATAAGCCGTATAATTATAAATTTCAAATACATCATTTTCAAAAAAAGCATGATGAAGCAGGCCATATTGCTGCTGCTCATTCGCCGTATTTAACGCTATTTTCCGCTGTTCCTGTTCAGTCAAGTTTTCTAAGCTTTCATCCATCACAATCATGCCGTCAAGCATCTGGCTGAAGGATACGCTTGCACAAAGGCTGAGTGCAAAACCCATCAGCAGGATACGCAAGATGCCCCAATAATTCACACTGCACAAATCAAGCATGCAAATTCATTCTTTAAAAAACCAAGTCAATTAAATCACTTATATAAAAAAGCCAAAGGCATGTCTATCTTGCAGCAAAGTATTTTGTCCAGAATGAACACAGCCCCTGTGTTCCTGCAAGATGCATTGCACTGATATGCATCTTTTGGCGCAGCCGTCACGCACCCTGACTGAATATAATTTATGCATTTAAAACACTTTGATACTAACAAGCCGCCTAAAAATTCATACAATACTGACCCTCAATGCATCTCTATATTTTAAATTATGAAATCGCTCGCCATATTTGCCACAGCTGTTGTCTTGGCAGGCTGCTCGATTATTGCTTCGCGCGACATAAAAAAAGCAGAAAAGCTGCTGAACAGCTTTCATTGCAGCAATATTGAAAGCAGCCAAATGGCTCACTCCCCGATCACCAGCTACCATGAACAGTTGCTGCACAGCGCAAAGCAAAAAGCGGAAAATTATATAGAAAGCTATAAAAATGGCGAAAAGCTTTTCGATATCCCCTTAAGCGCCGTTGTTGAACAGCAGTATGCTATTTACAAAGATGCATGCCAAAATCTCGGCGGCATCTCGCAAGCGCCCGAACAGGAAAACACGCCATAATGCCAAGGAAAATCCGATGCCTATGGACTGAATGGAAACTTTCAATCCATCAAAAAGCCGGCAACTTTGCCGGCTTTTTACTACTGTTTTAGGTCAGCCGCAATTGGATCACATCTCTATTGCTCAGCAGCTGAATAATAGCGGCCGTCTACGCTGAAGTCCTCAGGGAACTTAGGGCTGATTTGCGCATAAAACTGCATAATTTCAGCCATGTCTTTTTCATAATCCCCTGTAGGATAAACAATTTTACCCACACCGGTCTTTTTCTTTTCATAGTCCATATATGCCAAAGCAATAGGTACGCCCGCATTGCAGGCCACATGATAAAAACCTGTTTTCCACTTTTCCTGCTTTGAACGGGTGCCTTCAGGAGTCACCAGCATGACCAGCTCAGCATGATCCTTAAACAGATTAGTCATCACATCGACCATGCTCAAGCGCTGCTCACCCGCGGCTTTGGGACTGCGGTCAATGCCGATGCCGCCCATTGCGCGGACAAATGGCCCAAGCGGGAACTTCATATAACTGTCTTTAATCGTAATGCGGACATTCACCCCAAGCGCTTTCAATGCCAAGCGTGCATAAAGCGCATCCCAATTGCTGGTATGCGGCGCAGCAATCATGACACATTGCGCCAAATCCAGCGGCCAATGGTTATCAATTTCCCATCCCATCATATTCAGGCTTTTTTCTGCAAATTTTTCAAACACGCGCTGTACCGTATACACTTTGATCAGGCGCAAATTCTAACGGCAATAAATAATTAAACCAGCCCGCATTGATCAATTATCACCCAATTAATATATAAATGTATAAATAATTAAGCTTTCTGATTCCTGACTTGGGCATATAGAACAATACTATTTAAGTAATTTTAAGTTTAATTTAAGTAGCAGTTTACAATAAGCTCATTTTTTTATTCGGCCTATTGTTTAAATTTAGGCCCATGCATAACAAAACAAAGGAAAACTTGTGAAAAAACTCGTCTTTATCTTCGCCTTAAACAGTTTCGCATTGACCGCATGCTCTAAACCCGAAAATAAGCCGGTTCAGGAATCTGCTCAAACAGCGCCGCAAGAATCCGCGGCTCAAACGGCTGAAAGCACTGCGGCATCCCAAACGCTGGCGGCTGGCGACACGGCAGAGACCTCCCTTGATTGGGCGGGAGAATACAAAGGAGTCTTCCCTTGCGCGGACTGTGAAGGCATCAAAATGGAGCTGGAATTAAAGTCAGATAAAACCTATGAATTAACAGAGGAATACCTGGGCAAAGGGGCTGGAAAAGAGTTCAAAAGCAAAGGGACTTTCAGTTTTGATACAAAAAATCCATCCATCATCACTTTAGACAAGGCCGCTGAAAACCGTAAATTCTTCATTGGTGAAAACTTTGCAGAAGCCAGAGATATGGAAACAGGCGAAGCAATCGACAGCCAGCTCAACTATAAACTCACCAAAGAAGCAAACTAAGCGCTCAATATCAGGCCATCAAAGACATGCTGCACGGCGGGTTCATTCATCGCCGTCTGCATGAAAAACCCAAGGCAGACGCAAATATCTGGCCCTGCACCCCAGCTAAAAAATAAATATCTTTTCTCCTCATTTGAGGATATTCAAAGCCGCAAAACGCCCCATAAGATTAGCTTGCACAATAAAACATAAAATCGCTTTATAGCTCAAAACAACTTGGGGAACATCATGAAAAAGACTCTATTGGCAATCAGCTTGTCCTGTTTATTAGCAGCCTGCGGCAGCGATTCTTCAGATGACAGCAGCAATCCGCCTTCTTCCAGCCTAAAAACAGGTGTATTGACCGATGGCCCTGTCAGCAATGTCCGCTACGAAACCAGCAGCGGTGTTAAAGGCAGCACCAATGCGAAAGGTGAATTTCAATACAACTCTGGAGATTCTGTCACATTTTATCTGGGGGATATAAAACTCGGCAGCGCTGCTGCGCAAGCGCATATCACGCCCATTGAACTGTCCGCAAATGAAAGCGTTCGCACCAATCTGCTGATCCTACTGCAGTCTTTAGATTCAGATCATAACCACAGCAACGGCATCACGATCAGCGATGCTGTGATTGCTGTGCTGAAAGACAAAACCATTAACTTAAGCTTGCCGACAGCATCGTTTGTACAGGATGCAAGCCTGCTGCAAGTACTGCAGAATTCTGGATTAACCTTAGTTTCTGAAGACACCGCTAAAAGCAATTTTTTTAACAGCTTTATTCAAGACAGCACTGGCGCATGGCTGTATGAAGATAAAGCCAATAATATTAAAGTGGTGCTGTATATCGAAGGCAAAGCGCCAAATTCCAGCGATTTGAACGCCTTTAATTTCACATTCGGGCAAATTGGCGCTGCTGACGACTCCGGCCAATCAGGCATTGAACAAGGCCAATTAAGCTGGAACGCCGTTAACGGCAATT
Source organism: Acinetobacter sp. CWB-B33 (assembly GCF_039655955.1). Classification (NCBI taxonomy): domain Bacteria; kingdom Pseudomonadati; phylum Pseudomonadota; class Gammaproteobacteria; order Moraxellales; family Moraxellaceae; genus Acinetobacter; species Acinetobacter sp. CWB-B33. The sequence continues at coordinate 317,250 of NZ_JAGFEU010000002.1, read as the reverse complement.
TAAGCCGAACACAGGACTTTGAAGTTGATACCAATGGCGAATGGGGATTCTCCAATCCTTCAGCAGCCGCCAGCTTACAGTACGGTCCAACAGCAGATACTTTAGTCTTTAAAGAAGGCGATCAAAGCTTTAGTTTTAAACGAGTGAACAATACATCAGGCAGCCTAGCCGGTTCTTGGCAGTCTGACAGTCAGCTTGCCACATTCTTTAGCGACGGCTCTTATATTCATATAGAAACTGCAGGAAACGACTGCAGCTCACCCGGCATTGAATCTGGCACTTATACAGCAGCCAATGGCAGTCTGAAGGCTGCAAGTGTTGCATATGATACGAATGGCTGTGCTGGACTGGTCGATTCCTCCTATAATCCGCCAAGTTTAGATACCTTCAGCTATGTGATTAATGGATCGACTGCCGCAATTCAGTATGAAAATGAAGATCCGCGGATTTTCACACGGTTTTAAGTGTAGTCTATTTTTTGTTTGATTCCAGCTTGCATTTGGGCCTTGGCTTGCCAAGGCCTTTTTTAATAAACATGCTCAAAATGAATGGTCATGCCCATCAATTTATGCAGCAATTCAGTCTGCGAGCAGCAATGCATTTTGGCATAAATATTCTTGACATAGGTTCTGACTGAATTCATGGTTAAACTACAGTTCTCTGCAATTTTTTCTAAATTCAAGCCATTTACAAACAGCTCGCATATTTCGCATTCCCTTGCAGAGAGCGCATAAACCTCCTTTAAAAAAGGCACTGCCAAGGCATAGCGCTGTTCCATATCAGAAATAGACAGCACGACATAATTCAACTCCTGATCGGCTAAATTTGCCAAACTGTTCATGCTGCTGAACGGTGTTGCAGTGACCATAAACTGCTGCCCTTCAGCATTTTCCAGCGCAAGCACGCCGCCAATGTCCCTGTTCTTGCGTTTATGATCAGCTTGAGCTGCCTGCACCAGCTGCTCAAACTTCTTTTGATAAAGCTTAGCCACGCAAATTTTATTGTGCTGATCAAATTCAAAAATCTTATTCTGTTCCATCAGCTGCTGTGCGCGGTTATTTGAATAATAAAACCGGCTGTATTCATCAATTAAAATAATGCCGACTTTAATCGTATCCAGCATCTTGTATAAATTGCGGTTTTCAATTCGGGCAAAACTGAGCTGCTTGTGAATCTGAAGCGCTCTGCGGATATGTACGCCAATCCGCTTTAAAAAATCCAATTCCTCTTGCTGAAAAACCGGCTCATTCGCCGAACGGTGTACGCCAAGAACAGCACTGCGGTATTCCCCTTGATCCAAAAGCACTCCTGCGATATAGCAGATGCCGGTGGCTTTCAGGCACTTTTCATAAAAACTGCCTTCATCCTGATCCGGCAGTTCAGCATAACGGGGGAAATTCTGATGGATGACGTCTCCAATACCCATTTGCTTCCAAAGCGGCATGTACTGCCGCATATCAATCAGCTTTCCGTGTTCATTTTGATAATCATCTATCCCCGCATGAGGAATATTCCAAGTATGCACAAAATTAGAATTGGGATTCAGCTGGTCAAGCGCTGTCAATATAGCTGTCTTGCTGTGGGTATATTCAACAATTTGACCGATGACTCCAGGCCAAAGCGAGGCATCCAATCCTGCATCATAGACTGATCCAATGATTGCATTTTCAACGTCTGAATTCATTAAATATCCCTTAAAATACTTAAGCCTTTCTAAATAATATAGTGATCTGAACCAAAGTCAAAATTGCAATCTTTATCAAATAATAATGATAAAAAAATCCCCGCAAATTGCGGGGATTTTTTCAGATCGGATGATCAGAATGAATTACATCATGCCGCCCATACCGCCCATGCCGCCCATATCAGGCATTGCTGGCTTGTCTTCCGGAATGTCAGTAATCATGCATTCAGTTGTCAACATTAAACCTGCTACAGATGCAGCATGCTCAAGTGCAGAACGCGTTACTTTTGCAGGGTCAAGAATACCCATTTCCAGCATGTCGCCGTACTCAGAAGTTGCAGCGTTATAACCAAAGTTACCTTCGCCATTTTTCACAGCGTTGATCACCACTGAAGGCTCATCACCTGCATTCGCAACGATTTGACGAAGCGGCGCTTCAATCGCGCGGCGAAGGATGTTGATACCTACGTTTTGATCGTCATTCGCACCATTTACGCCATCAAGCGCAGCTGCAGCGCGTACCAGTGCAACACCGCCACCAGCAACCACACCTTCTTCAACCGCAGCACGCGTTGCATGCAACGCATCGTCAACGCGGTCTTTCTTCTCTTTCATTTCAACTTCAGTCGCTGCGCCAATTTTGATCACAGCTACACCGCCGGCCAATTTAGCAACACGTTCTTGAAGTTTTTCTTTGTCGTATTCAGAAGATGATTCTTCAATTTGCGCGCGGATTTGAGTCACACGTTCAGCAATTTGAGCTGCATCACCCGCACCATCTACAATCACAGTGTTTTCTTTAGACACAGTAATTTTGTGTGCAGTACCTAAGTCTTGAAGAGAAGCTTGCTCTAAAGTCATGCCGACTTCTTCAGAAATCACAGTCGCGCCAGTCAAGATTGCGATATCTTGAAGCATTGCTTTACGACGGTCACCAAAACCTGGCGCTTTCACTGCACATACTTTGATAATGCCGCGCATGTTGTTAACAACAAGTGTAGCTAAAGCCTCACCTTCAACATCTTCTGCGATGATTAAAAGCGGCTTGCCTGTTTTAGCTACAGCTTCAAGCACAGTAATCAATTCACGGATGTTGCTGATTTTTTTATCAACTAGAAGAACAAATGGATTTTCAAGTTCTGCAGTTAAAGTATCTTGCTTGTTTGCGAAATATGGAGAGATGTAGCCACGGTCAAACTGCATACCTTCAACAACGTCCAAAGCATCTTCAAAGCCTGAACCTTCTTCAACGGTAATCACTCCTTCTTTACCTACGCGTTCCATTGCCTGAGCAATGAGTTTACCTACAGTTTCGTCAGAGTTTGCAGAGATTGAACCGACTTGTTCAATCGCTTTAGTATCAGAAGCAGGTTTTGCTGTTGCTTTAATTTCAGCAACCAATGCTTTAACAGCCAGGTCAATACCGCGCTTCAAGTCCATTGGGTTCATGCCCGCAGTTACAGACTTGATGCCTTCGTTTAGAATTGCTTGAGCCAATACAGTTGCAGTTGTTGTACCATCACCCGCGATGTCATTGGTTTTAGAAGATACTTCACGGACCAATTGAGCGCCCATGTTCTCAAATTTGTCTTTTAGAGAAATTTCTTTCGCAACCGTTACGCCATCTTTAGTGATGTGCGGCGCGCCGAAAGAACGGTCGATCACCACGTTGCGGCCTTTCGGGCCTAAAGTTACTTTTACAGCATCTGCAAGCACGTTTACGCCTGCAATCATTTTAGAACGAGCTGAATCACCGAATTTTACGTCTTTAGCTGACATGCTAAACTCCAAATATTCTTAAATTTTAATCAATTGTATTGCTTAAACAGCAAAAGAATGTTCTGAATTAACCTTCAAGAACCGCTAAAATATCAGATTCTTTCATTACAAGAAGTTCTTCACCTTCGACTTTCACTTTAGTGCCTGCATATGCACCAAACAGTACATTGTCGCCCACTTTTACGTCTAAAGCACGAACGCCGCTGTCTGTTACTTTGCCGTTGCCAACTGCAATGATTTCACCTTGAGCTGGCTGTTCAGCTGCAGAAGTACTCAAGATTAAACCACCTGCGGTTTTAGTTTCTTTTTCAACACGGCGGATAACAACGTTGTCATGTAAAGGACGAATCTTGCTCATTTCTAACTCCATAGACATTTGCATTAATGTCATTGATTACAATGTGAAGATGACTTCTTATTCCTGGGTCATCGACAAAATTTTGATATGACACTTTTGTGGGGATGGAAAAAAACGCTTCAAGGGCAAAATTAAAAAATATTTTTAAATTCGCTTTCTTTTTATTCAGATTCCATCCGCTTCAAGCTTCTCAGGCCAATCAGCGCCTGATCTGACTGGTTAAAAACAGCTGAGAGGCCTGATCAAAATAGTAGGGCGCAACATCACCCTGCTGATCAATCGCATTAAAGCTATTCGGCAAACCGCCATGCAGCCGGTAAGACGTTGCTGTTCCTGCATGAATATCCAATACTGGGTGCTGCGCGCCTAAATGATAAATTTGATTTAAATCATAGACTGCAAACTGATGCAAATGGCCGTGCAACAAACCATATAAACCGCTTTTACTCCATGTTTCCAAAGCCATGCGCCCCAGCAGCGGACAATCATGAATACCATGCAGATCATCTGGCGCAGTATAAAATGGCTGATGGGCTGCGATAATTTTCAGTTTATGTTCAGGCGCCTGACGCAGCTTAGCGTCAATCAATTGAATTTGTTCTAACGAAATATGCCCACGGGTATGGTAGCGGCGCCGGATACTGTTTACCCCCACAATATAAAAATGTTCCGTTTCCAGGGTCTCTTCCAGATTGCCAAAAAACAGCTGATAACGGGCAAAAGGACTGAATATGCGGTTCCATACATGATACAGCGGAATATCGTGATTGCCCGGCACCGCCAGATAAGGCAAATTCAAGCTGTCCAAAAATTGCTTACAGGCGAAAAACTGCCGATAGCGCGCACGCTGAGTTAAGTCACCGCTGATGACCACGGCTTCCGGCTTGTGCTCGCGGCAAAACTGCTGAAGGGCATCAATACAGCCTTGCCGTTCTGTGCCGAAATGCAAATCAGACAGATGCAGCAGCATGCGGCACCCTGATCTTTAATGCATTTTTTTTGACACTGATGTGAAGCGGCGGCTTCATTTCGACAAGTTCACCATCCAAGGCAACCGTCAGTTTTTTCCGTGCAGCATGAATCACCACATGATCGGCATCAAAACTGTAGACATCAGGCGCTTGCTCTAAACTGCCCTTCATTAACTGCCAGAGCATTTTAAACAGCGTCCATTTATCACTTTTCGCGACAACCACACCCGCTACCCGCCCTTGCGCCGCGCTTTCTGCAATTTTGAGATTTAAATCCGCCAACTGCAGCTGATTATTGCCAAAAAAGATCAGCGGTGTTTTGACTGGATATTTCACGCCATCCACCTCAATTTGCAGCTTTAACTCTTCACGGTCACGAATCAGCACATCCAAGCCGGATGTGTATGCATTAAGAGGAAAACGGCCAAGATAGCGGTTATACAATTCACGTTTTTGAATAAAGAGCGGATACAAGCCAAGACTGGCATTATTCAGATAAATTTGATCATTCATTAATGCCGTATGCACCAAGCGCTCTTCGCCTTCCCCAATCACTCTTGCCGCTTCTAAAAGATCCAGAGGAATGCCTAAAACCCGCGCCACATAATTAAAAGTGCCTAAAGGCAGGATTCCCATAGGCACTGCTGTTTTCATTAAGCAACCCGCGACCGCATTCAACGTTCCATCACCGCCAGCCGCCACTACAATTCCTAAACGTCCGCGCTCTTGATGCCGCTGCAGCACTTGCTGCATCAAAGCTGCAAAACTGGAAAACCGGCTCATTTCAAAGGATTGAATTTCATAGCCATAAGCGGTCAGCAGCCGAATAAGCTCTTCATAAATTTCATCTTTATTGACTGCATGAAAACCTGAGTTCCGATTATAAATAATCGACAGCGGCTGCGTTTGATTTGACATTTTTTATGCATTTTTAAAGCTGTTATTCTAATTTTGTCGAATTTATCAGCGGTTAACTGTTCCTTTATGTAAAATTCGAATTACCGCCATTTATTTAATCAATAATAATTCTCAAATAAAACCAAATATCAAATCATTGTTTTTTAACAAAATTAATATAATGAATAATCCTCATAAATTATATAAATGTATTAAAAATCACACCAAAAAATAAGCAAATTATTGTTTATAAAAGAAATTAAACCTAAATACCATAATATTCCAAAATAAATCCACCCCATCTTTAGTCTTATTTTTTTTATGAAATTATGCTTTAATAGCGCCACTTTTTTTCATATTTCATCTGCGCAATGTACCCCGTTGCCCAGATTAGACTTTGTACAGTTTGTACATATTTGAGATAGGCCTCACCATGACCCAAGTGAACGCACCAGAATTCGTTCGTCACCCTAAGCTTATTGCTTGGGTGGAAGAAATTGCAAAATTAACGAAACCAGCGAAAATTGAATGGTGTGACGGCAGCGAAGAAGAAAATCAACGTTATATCGACTTGATGATCGCTAACGGCACTATGCAAGCGCTTAACCAAGAAAAACATCCTGGTTCTTATCTTGCTAATTCTGATCCTTCTGACGTTGCTCGTGTGGAAGGCCGTACATACATTTGTTCAGAAAAGCAGGAAGATGCAGGCGCAACAAACAACTGGGAAGCTCCAGCTGAAATGCGCGCTCGCCTGAACGGTTTATTTGACGGTTCAATGAAAGGCCGTACTTTGTACGTTATTCCTTTCTCTATGGGTCCTTTAGGTTCTCATATTGCCCACATCGGTATTGAATTAACCGACTCTCCTTACGTTGCTGTAAGCATGCGCAAAATGGCTCGTATGGGCAAAGCTGTTTACGACGTTCTTGGTACTGACGGTGAATACGTTCCTTGCGTACACACTGTAGGCGCTCCGCTTGAAGAAGGTCAAAAAGACGTTGCATGGCCTTGCAACCCTGAAAAATACATCGTTCATTACCCAGAAACTCGTGAAATCTGGTCTTACGGTTCTGGTTACGGCGGTAATGCATTGTTGGGTAAAAAATGCCTAGCTTTACGTATTGCATCTTCTATGGGCCGTCAACAAGGCTGGTTAGCTGAACACATGCTGATCCTTGGCGTAACAAACCCACAAGGCGAAAAACACTACATCGCAGCTGCTTTCCCATCTGCATGCGGTAAAACTAACTTCGCTATGTTGATTCCACCAGCTGGCTACGAAGGCTGGAAAATCGAAACTGTTGGTGATGACATTGCTTGGATCAAACCAGGTGAAGACGGCCGTCTATATGCGATTAACCCAGAAGCTGGTTTCTTTGGTGTTGCACCTGGTACAAACACTAAAACTAACCCGAACTGTATGGCTACATTGACGAAAGATGTCATCTATACCAACGTTGCTGTAACAGACAACGGTGAAGTTTGGTGGGAAGGCCTGACTAAAGAAGCGCCTGCCAACCTGACCAACTGGAAAGGCCAGCCGCATGTTGCTGGTGAGAAAGCTGCGCATCCAAATGCCCGCTTCACTGTTGCTGCAGGCCAATGCCCTTCTATTGACGCTGACTGGGAAAATCCAGCAGGCGTGCCAATTTCTGCATTCATCTTCGGCGGCCGCCGTGCAGACACAGTGCCTCTAATTTCAGAAGCATTTGACTGGGTAGACGGTGTTTATAAAGCTGCAACCATGGGCTCTGAAACTACTGCCGCAGCTGTTGGCCAACAAGGTGTCGTTCGCCGTGACCCATTCGCAATGCTTCCATTTGCGGGTTACAACATGGCGGATTACTTCAGCCACTGGCTAGAGCTTGGTGAAGAAGTTGCTGAAAAAGCGAAAGCTGCAGGCAACAAACTTCCAGGCATCTACAACGTGAACTGGTTCCGCCGTGATGCTGAAGGCAACTTCGTATGGCCTGGTTTTGGTCAAAACATGCGTGTTCTTGAGTGGATCATTGACCGCTGTGAAGGCCGTGCGACTGCAGTTGATACTCCAATTGGCCGCGTTCCAACGTATGAACAATTGAACTGGACTGGTTCTGACTTCACGAAAGAACAATTTGATCTTGTCACTGCACAAGACAAAGACCAGTGGATCAAAGAGCTTGAAAGCCACACTGAGTTATTCAACAAACTTGGTGACCGTTTGCCAAAAGCGCTTAAAGCCCGTCAAGATGAGCTTTTAGAAGCTGTTAAAAAATCTGCTTAATTCTTTTTAGATTAAGTAAAAAAAGACCGCGCAAGCGGTCTTTTTTTAATCTACTTATAATTTTAAAACTTTATAACTCAACAAAAATTTATCAAGGGTAATTCATGCTAAAAAAACTCACACTCACAATTGGCCTGCTGGGCTTATCAAGCCTTGCCATGGCTCAAACAGAAGCCGCAGCAACTCAGCCAGCACTTCACGTTTGCGCAATCAAAGGCACACCCGATTCAACTCAATTTGAAATCAAAAAGCGCATCAAAGTCGCTAAAGGCACTTACGGCAGCGTGGTTGAACTCTATCCGCGTTTTGCAGAACGCGCACATCAAGTCGGCGGCAATGTGGTCATCAACTACAATGCCAGCCAACGTTTTGGTTTTTGGCCTTGGCGCTTTGTCCGCCCTGTGGTTTGGGGAACGGCTGTAAAATGGAAAACGCCTGTCGACTGCAAAGCACTGGGCGGCATAGAGATTTAATCTCCGCCATGCCAAATAAAAGCCGCAAGTTTAATTGCGGCTTTTTTGAAAGGAAATTGATTCCAGCTTATCAAAATCAAAGCATGGGTATGTGCAATTGCTGGGATTAAGCTGCATCTTCCTGTGCACGGCGCTGATGCAATGCCTGCAAATATTGATCAAGCTGCAGAGACTCATCCGCAGAGAATTCCAAATACAGTTTGGTTCGGCGTTTTAAAATATCTTCCGCGCTGACAGCCCACTCACATTCAACCAAATAATCCACTTCCTGTGCGTACAGCCCATGACCAAAATCCTGCCCCAGTTCATGCACAGATGCCGCCTGCTGAATAAATTTCCAGATCCGCGTCCCATATGCATGCACCCAGCGCATAGCAAGATCAACCGACACGCCGCTAACTTTATCTTGAATTTGGGCAGCCAAATCTTTAGCTGAACTGAAATTTTCCGCCCCGGGCAAAGCCGACGATGCTGTCCACATTTTTTTCATTTCAGGAAAAAATGCCTGCACATGCTCCATGGCTGATTCTGCAAGCTTCCGGTAGGTTGTCAATTTACCGCCGAACACAGACAGCAGCGGCGCTCCGTCACTTTCTGGACTCAAAGCAAGTGTATAGTCGCGCGTCACTGCCGAGGGATTATCTGATTCATCATCACACAATGGGCGAACGCCAGAAAAAGTGCTGATGATATCTTTACGGCTCAGCTGCGTTTTAAAGTGATCGTTGGATGCGTCCAGCAAATACGCTATTTCCTCATCGGTAATTTCAACACTGTTTGGATCGCCCAAATATTCTTTGTCTGTGGTGCCGATCAATGTGTACTTATTTAAATACGGAATCGCAAACACAATGCGCTGATCATCATTTTGCAGGATATACGCTTTTTGCCCGTCATACAGCTTCGGGACAATTAAATGGCTGCCTTGTATCAGGCGGATGCCATAAGGCGCATTCAGATGCAAATCCTGCTGAATAAATTCAGCCACCCATGGCCCAGCAGCATTTACCAGCACTTTGGCCTGTATTTGATAAGCGCCCTGTTCTTTTTCCAATTCAATTTGCCAAATATTCTGCTGCACCGCATTCAATTGCACTCTTTTCGCTCCAAGGCACCGCGTGCGGGTGACGGCTTTTGCGCCCAGTTCCCGCGCCTGCATCACATTCAGCACCACCAGCCGCGCATCATCCACAGCACAATCCGAATACTCAAAACCGCGGGTTATTTCAGCTTTCAAAGGGCTGTTGACAGCCTGAAAATCAACTAAATTCGACCCGGCCAAAGTTTCCCGCTTCCCCAAGTGGTCGTAGAAAAACAATCCTGTTCGAATAAGCCAAGCAGGCCTTAAGTGCGGCTGATGCGGCATGATAAAACGCATGGGATGAATAATATGCGGCGCTTTCTTCAGCAGCACCTCCCGCTCCGCCAGCGCTTCACGCACCAGCCGAAATTCTTTGTGCTCTAAATAGCGCAAACCGCCGTGAATCAGTTTGGAACTGGCTGAAGATGTGTGTGAGGCCCAATCATCTTTTTCGCATAAAAACACTGACAGCCCCCGTCCAGCGGCATCCGCCGCAATTCCCGCGCCATTGATGCCTCCGCCAATTACTGCAATATCATAGAGGATGTGATTATCATTCATATGCGCCTCCTTCAGCAGCAGTATTTTTATTCTTTGGCGCTCACGCAGCCATTCTTGTGATCAAGCTCCCAACATAACAAAAACTCACCGCAAACGGTACGAAATCTTTGCCTGCCAGCCTGTTTATTTAGGTGAAAATTATTTCAAATCATAACTGCGGCAGCCAAAACGTAAAGTACACTTTATATACAAATTGTTTATTTTGTTTACATTTCATTCAATTTTGAAGCATAAGATAAAGAAACAGAATAAAAAATGGATTTCATCATGACTGAAGAAATGGCAGTACAGCCTAATTTAGACACCAAAACACGGGTTAAATCCATTCTTGGCGGTTCTGCAGGCAACTTGGTGGAATGGTATGACTGGTATATCTACGCAGCATTCACCCTGTATTTTGCCCACGCTTTTTTCCCCAAAGGCAGTCAAACTGCACAATTGCTGCAAGCCGCAGCCATTTTTGCCGTCGGCTTCCTCATGCGGCCGATTGGCGCATGGATTATGGGGATTTATTCAGACAAAAAGGGACGAAAATCGGGCTTAACACTGTCTGTTACCCTCATGTGCATAGGCTCGCTTTTAATTGCGGTATCGCCCACGCATGACCAAATCGGGGTCTTTGCCCCAATTATCCTTGTGGTCGCACGGCTCATTCAAGGCCTCAGCGTCGGCGGCGAATACGGCGCCAGCGCCACCTATTTAAGTGAAATGGCTGACCGGAACCGGCGCGGATTTTTTTCCAGCTTCCAGTATGTCACCTTAATTGCAGGCCAGCTTACCGCACTGTGTGTCCTGCTGATTCTGCAATGGCTGCTGACCGAGGAACAGCTGCACGACTGGGGCTGGCGCATCCCCTTCTTTATTGGCGCCTGCTTAGCCATTGTGGTCTTCCGCATCCGGCGCGGACTCATGGAAACGCAATCCTTTAAAAATGCCAAAAATGAAAAAAATCTGCCCGAATCTGGCCTCTTCACCTTGTTTAAGCACTACCCGAAAGAAGCCTTTACCGTTCTTTTTTTAACCGCCGGCGGTACATTGGCCTTCTACACCTACACCACCTATCTGCAAAAATATCTGGTGAATACATCTGGGTTCAGCAAACCCGCCGCCACGCAAATTACCACACTGGCCTTATTTATCTTTATGTGCCTGCAGCCTGCCGCCGGCGCACTGTCCGACAAAATTGGCCGCAAGCCGATTATGATCGCTTTCGGCGTCTTAGGCGTCCTCTTTACCTATGTCTTATTTGATGCCCTGGCCAATACGCAAGACTACTGGACAGCCTTCTGGCTATGCTTAGCCGGCTTAATCATAGTCACTGGCTATACATCGATTAATGCCGTAGTAAAAGCGGAAATGTTTCCTGCGCATATCCGCGCACTTGGCGTTGCATTGCCCTATGCACTGGCGAATACCCTATTTGGCGGGACTGCAGAATTCTTCGCGCTGAGCTTTAAAGAAGCCGGACATGAATCATGGTTCTTTATTTACGTCACCATTATGATTTTCATTTCACTGCTGGTATACATCTTCATGAAAGACACCAAGCATCATTCGCAAATTAAAGAGCATTAATTTCAGCCTAATCCAAAAACCTCTCAGTTGAGAGGTTTTTCAGTTTTGCTTAACAGTTCACACAATAAAAACAGAACGACTGTTCAGTTACAACCCTATTATTAGACTAAAGTCTCATGATTTTATACGTGAAAAAGCGTATAAATTGCAAAATATAATTCCATCTCCCATTTTCATAAAATATATGTATTTAAGTTTTACACAGAACTTAAATGGATATGTTTTGCCTTCATTCTATGGAGAATGTTGTGTCAAACACTCCCACTCAAACTGCACCAGAGCAGTTTGACCGAAAAACTCGTGTCAAATCTATCCTTGGCGGCTCTGCCGGCAATCTAGTCGAATGGTATGACTGGTATGTCTATGCGGCATTTACCTTATACTTTGCACCGAAATTTTTCCCAGAAGGCGACAGCACTGTAAAATTGCTGCAAGCCGCTGCTGTATTTGCGCTCGGCTTCCTGATGCGTCCAATTGGCGCATGGATTATGGGAATTTACGCAGACCGGAAAGGCCGTAAAGCGGGCTTAACCGTTTCAGTGTCATTAATGTGCATCGGATCTCTGATGATTGCCTGCGCGCCCACCTACGATTCAGTGGGCATGCTTGCTCCCGCAATCCTGCTGTTTGCCCGCCTGATTCAGGGCTTGAGCGTCGGCGGAGAATATGGCTCCAGTGCAACCTATCTTACTGAAATGGCAGGAAAAAATCATCGCGGCTTCTTCTCCAGCTTCCAGTATGTCACTTTAATTTCAGGCCAATTGCTCGCGCTTTGCGTCTTGATTATTCTGCAGCGCACCTTATCTGAGCAGGCGCTTGGCGACTGGGGCTGGCGTATTCCTTTCTTCATTGGCGCCTTGCTGGCGATTGTCGTGTTCTGGATCCGCCGCGGCTTAGTCGAAACGCAGTCATCAAAAGAAGCGCAGGAACAGGCCAAAAACGGCGGTCCAAAATCTAGCGCTTTGGCTTTATTCACTAAATATCCCAAACAGGCATTTACAGTGATTATGCTGACTGCCGGCGGTACTTTAGCTTTCAACACATTCACAACTTATCTGCAAAAATACTTAGTGAATACGTCGGGCTTTGAAAAAACCACTGCAACAGAAATTACGACGGCAGCCATTTTCATCTTCATGTTAATCCAGCCTGCTGTTGGCGCACTATCCGATAAAGTTGGCCGCAAACCGATTATGATTGCCTTTGGCGTACTGGGCGTGCTGTTCACTGTGCCAATCTTTAATGCATTGGGCGGCACAACCGATGCAATGACTGCATTCTTCCTGTGCATGAGCGCAATGGTGATTGTGACTGGCTATACAGCGATTAATGCCGTAGTGAAAGCCGAACTGTTCCCTCCGCATATCCGCGCTTTGGGTGTTGCCCTGCCTTATGCAATCGCCAATACCGTTTTTGGCGGCACCGCGGAACTTGTTGCATTGAGCTTTAAAAATGCAGGTCATGAAAATTACTTCTTCTACTACATTACCTTCATGATTGGCCTGTCATTAATCACTTATATCTTTATGAAAGACACCAAAAAGCACAGCATGATTACGGATAATTAAGTTGATCCATTAAAAAAGACCCTCGAATTCTGATGATGCGAGGGTCTTTTTTTATGCTGTCAGCAGCTGACCATCAGTTGAAAAATCCAGCAAATTCTACATCGAGAAAACAGCGGGCTTATGGCATACTAAAAAGATAACAACATAGGCAGATGCACATGAAAATCATATATAAGACTTTAGCTTTAGGTTTGACGGCAATCACTTTAACTGCATGCCAGAGCGCTCCACGCGCGTATAACGGGCAGTCGGGCTATCAAATTGAAAGCAAAACTGCAGATTCCGCCACTTTGGCCTACACTTTGGCTGGCCGTCAAAACCAGCAGCTGGATGCAAATAAATTACAGCGCGCCTGCCAAAAAGTACTGGGAATCAATAAAACCTTTAAGCTTAGTATCTTGAGCATTAATGAAATTGCAAACCCAGCCGCAGCCCAAACAGAACAATTTGGCCGTCAAATTGGCAATAGCCGCGCCAGTTTTGGCTTATCCAACACGCCCGACCTGCGCAACTCCGATAATTTAGGCGCTCAGCAAGCTTTGGATGCCCGCCCGGCGACGTTGCGTGTGGTTCGCTACACCTGCTCTTAATCAGTCTGCTGCGCATCAACATGCTTAACATAGAGCAATGTTCGAAATAGGCAATTTTTTATGCAAAAAAATAAGACGCTCGAAGCGTCTTATTTTATTCACGTTCTATAATGTTTTATAAAAACTCACATTACGGAATTCTGGCGACTCATCTAAATCGGGCCAGGTTGTTGCGCTGCGCTCATCCAATTTTTCATATTGAGGATGGCTGAAATTCTTCACTCGGCTGTCTGCAACCCACACTTCCGGGGAAAATTTTAAAAACTCATCTAAGAAAAACCGGTTGCATTGGTCATACAGCACATCAGCAGCCAGCAGAATATCAACTTGCTCAGCTTTATACAGATCATCCAGATATTCCAGCTCCACGCCATTCAGTTCCGCATTGGCGCGGCAGGCATCCAAACTGACTTGGTCAATGTCGCAGCAAATCACCCGTTTGGCTCCTGCCATTTTCGCCGCAATAGCCACCACGCCTGAACCAGCGCCAAAATCCAGCACGACTTTATCTTTGACATGATGCGGCTCTGCCAGCAGCCACTGCGCCATCGCAAGGCCTGACGCCCAGCAGAAGATCCAATACGGCGTATCATTCCAGATGCGGCGAATGACCTCATCATCCAGTTTATCGGTTGGGAATACCGGCGGAATCAGCCACAAGGAAATCGGGGTTTCTGGCAATTGCTGTGCATGCAATTCACAGTGTGGAATCACATCATGCAAGGCTTTGATAAGATGTTCAGGCGCTTTAGGGAATTGAAAAGTACAGCTCATTGGAATTTTATTTTTCGAATATGCAGAATTTTAGTGTCATAAAAGCCTAAATTAAGATTGGAAGTTCCCCTCTCCTTTTTAAAGGAGAGGGTTAGGGAGAGGATTATTTATAAAAAAGCACCCTCATCCTAGCCTTCTCCCTGAGCCATATATGGCGCAAGAGAAGGAACATCCCAATGAAATTAACCCAAAGCTTTCTCAGCAGCTTCAACTGTTTGACGAATCAAAGTCGTAATAGTCATCGGGCCTACGCCGCCTGGAACTGGCGTATAGGCTGAAGCCACGTCTTCAATACCGACCAATTGAATATCGCCGACACCGCCGCCATCACGCGGATGGAAACCGGCATCAACCACTACTGCGCCTTGCTTGATCCAATCTTTTTGAATCAATTCCGCTTTACCGACCGCACCCACAATAATGTCTGCTTGTTTCACAAAGCTTGCTAAATCTTGCGTACGCGAGTGGCAAATGGTCACGGTTGCATTTGCTTCAAGCAGCATAGCCGCCATTGGCTTGCCCAAAATAGCTGAACGGCCAACAACTACCGCATGTTTGCCAGAAATTTCGATGTTGTTTTCTTTCAGAATGGTCATGATGCCTGCTGGAGTTGCAGAACCATAGGCAGCTTCACCCATTGCCATACGGCCAAAGCCAAGGCAAGTAACGCCATCGACATCTTTTGCTAAAGAAATCGCATCAAAACAAGCGCGCTCATCAATTTGAGCAGGGACTGGGTGCTGCAGCAAAATACCGTGTACGTCTGGATTGGCATTCAATTTTTCAATTTCAGCCAGCAATTGTTCAGTGGTGGTGTCTTTACCTAATTCAACTTTTAACGAATCCATACCAACACGGCGGCAAGCGTTGCCTTTCATACGAACATAAGTTGCAGATGCACCGTCATCTCCGACCAAAATAGTCGCAAGAATTGGGGTACGTCCTGATTTTGCTTTTAACGCTTCTACGCGAGTCAACAAATCAGCTTCAATTTGTTTTGCCAATGCACGACCATCTAAAACTAATGCCACGGCACATCTCCAAGTGTTGATATGAATCAATTTTGCACATAATACATGATTATTTTAAATATTTTCCGCTATATGCTGTTTTTATGCGCATACGAATGAATCCACTATTGTTTTTTTTTCAGAGCTTGATAATATACGCATCAACAAGACGTGGCGGGGTGGCAGAGTGGTCATGCAGCGGACTGCAACTCCGTGTACGCCGGTTCGATTCCGACCTCCGCCTCCAATCTTGTTAAAAATGCCCGAGTGGTGAAATCGGTAGACACAGGGGATTTAAAATCCCCCGCCCACAAAGCGTGCCAGTTCGAGTCTGGCCTCGGGCACCATTTTAATACTTCTTAAAATGGTGCAATAAAATTTCCAGCTTAGGCTGGTTTTTTTATGCCTAAAATTCCATGCGCCACAATTAAACCTAAAATAAAAAGAGCGCGCATGGCCCTCTTTATAAAAATAAAATTAATTTAAATCAAACCACTGGCAACAAATACTGCTGTAAATCCTGTTCCAGTTTTTGTTGAAAATGCGCCGGCTGAATGATTTTAATATAAGGAATCCAAAACCGAACCAGCGGTAAAAGCTGCATTTCATGCCGGATTTGGCAACGAATCAGTAAAGTGCCGGCGGTATCTTCTTGTTCAATACTCTGTTCTGGAAATAAATGCCGCTGCTTAAAATACAAGGCTACCTCCGGCCGGACTGACACCAGCACTTCTTGTTTATGCTTTCCAAACCAGATGCCTTCATCTTCCTCAAGCTGCATTAAAATTTCAGGGTCATGTGCAAACTGCATGGCCTCATGCTGTGTAACCTGATCAATTTTACTTAAACGATAAGCGCGAAGCTCCCCATCACATGAGGCAGCCAAATACCAATTTCCCTGATAGTGAATTAAGCGGTATGGCTGCACAAGCCTTAAGCTGGAATTGTAAATAAAACTGATATGCTTACGTTGATGGATGGCCTCTGCAAGCACCTGAAAATGGGCAGCAAATTGCCCTGCATTTTCAAAATAATAGCCCTTGGCAGAAAAAACTTGGCTGGCGCGTTCGTCCAGCAGTCCACGCAAAAAGGACATATCCAAAGATGGATAAAGCTCACTGATTCCAGAGAGCTGGGCAAAGTTTTGAATATCCTGCAGCTTAAAACGCCCCAGATACACGGGATCCAAAAAGTACTTTTTGCTGCTTTCATCTTGAAGCAGCGGCAAATAGGTATTGAGGCGATCAAAGTCCCGCTCTACCGTCCGCGTGCTGACCTGAAATTCATCTGCCAGTTCTGCCACTCCCAATTGATATCCAGTATTTAATTTAGTCAAAATATTCGCTAAACGCTCCGCAAGGCGTTCATGTGTTGAAGCTTTACGCTTCATATTGCCCTCGCTGCACAATCAATGCTGTGCCTTTTATTTATAGTTGAATACCTAAGCATTACATTCAATATAAGCAACTGAAAAATATTAAGTAAAAAAATAACTGTTCAGCTTTCAAGCGATGTCATGTTTTATTAAAAAAGCAGTCACTGTTTTTTTGATTTCTTCTTTAGGGCAGTTTTCTGATGCGCTAAACGTTCAATATAGCGCTCCAAATGAATTAAAGCTTTATACATTTTATGTAAATCATCACGCAAAATGTAATTATAAATAACCGCCTTATGCAAGCGCTTGAGCGCACGGAAGCCATGCGCAGGTGTATATGATGTCGATAAAATTTTCATGACAACCCTCTTTTCTGTTTTATTTTTCATTTAAAACCACGTAAATTTGTCAGGTTTAAATTTAGCTCCAAATGTACACCTCGTTTTTGACAGGTTGTGTCGAACAGTTGTCACTTTTTTAATCTTTGTTAAATTATTTTCATTTTTCAGTACATTATTTTTATTTTTTGGACAAATTTAGACAAAAGAAAAGCCGACATGATGTCGGCTCTGCTTTCTATATAATAGAAATATTACAAGATTGTTACCACAACTTTACCCACATGCTCTCCTGTATCCAGGCTGGCATGCGCATCTTGAATTTGGTCAAATTTGAAGGTTTTATAAATCATTGGCAGACATTCACCTTTTGCCCATAACGGTACAACATGCGCTTGCAAGCCTTGCGCAATTTCTGCTTTTTCTGCAGTACTGCGCGCGCGCATGGTCGAACCCGTGATCGTGAGGCGCTTCATCATAATTTGACCGAGCTTCACCTCTTTGGCTTTTGCGCCGCCTAAGAACGCGATATACACCAAGCGGCCATCACGGCGGAGCAAATTCAGATTCTTTTCTAAATACGGCGCGCCCACCATATCCAGCACCACATCGACACCGCCGTCACCGGTCGCCTCATTAATCACGTGTTCAAAGTCTTGTGTCTTGTAATTAATGGCCGTGGTTAGGTCTGAAATCGCCGCGGCTTTTTCATCCGAACCGACCGTTGCAAATGTTTTAAGACCCAATGATTTGCACAGCATCAGCGCTGTGGTGCCAATGCCGCTGGCGCCGCCATGCACCAAGACCGTCTCACCTGCTTTGGCATGCGCCATTTGGAATACATTCGCCCAGACTGTAAAGAAGGTTTCCGGAATAGCGGCCGCTTGTGCAAAACTGACATTTTCAGGAATGCTGATGGTTTGGCTTTCAGGCACCACACAATATTCTGCATAGCCGCCGCCATTGGTTAAACCGCAGACTTTATCGCCAGCTTTAAATAAAGTGACATCTTCACCGACAGCAACCACTTCACCCGCCACTTCCAAACCTGGCACCGGGGTTACCCCTTTGGGCATTGGATACAAACCCTGACGCTGCAAAATGTCTGGACGGTTAATGCCAAAGGCATGCACTTTGACCAAGACTTCATCTGCTTTTGCGGCAGGTACGGCTACCGTTTCATAAGCGAGTTTATCGACACCGCCCGGCTCTGTAATAATGACTTGCTGCATGGTTTCCTGTGACATCTTATTTCCTTTTCAATTCTTGACTATTCATCTATCCAGAGCCTATTTGAACATATAAACCGAGCAGAATGAATCACTCTGAACTTATGTATAATCCCCATACTATTCATTCAGATGATACAGCGCTAAAAATGACAATCATACAGCCTGCTCAGGCTCAAGATATCCCCGCTATGCTGCAAATTTGGCTGGATTCCTCCTTGCTGGCGCATGATTTTATTCCAGCAGACTATTGGCAAAGTCAGCTCACTCCCATGCAGCAGACCTATCTGCCCTTGGCTGAAAATTTTATTATTGAAGAGCATGCTGCAGTTCTCGGTTTTGCCTCTTTGCTACGGGATGACTCTTACCTCGCCGCGTTGTTCATTGCGCCGCATGCGCAAGGCCGCGGTTTAGGCACTCGGCTGCTGCACGCGCTGCAGCAGCAATGCGATGCCCTTTACTTAGACGTTTATTCGAAGAATCAATCTGCTGTGCACTTCTATCAATCTCACGGGTTTTGTATAACCGCCGAAAGCATGGATGAACACACAAGACATCTTGAATACCGCATGGCATGGTCAAAACACGCAACGACAAAAGATTAAACCCGGCTTTTAGTCGTTCTTCTGAATAAAGACTAGCGGTTTATGCCGCCTCAACTTTACGGCATAAGGAGACAGCAATGTCTGCAGTTACCGCATACAGCGAAGACAATTACAGTGAATTTGAATGGTTTGATGGTGTTGCCGTCATTCGTTTCTATGCGGACTGGTGCGCGCCTTGCGTACAGAATTTTCCTGTATTTGAGCAATGCGCGGCGCAAATATCAGCACAGCGTAAGAATGTTAAATTTGGCAAAGTGAATGTCGATCAATCACCCATTTTGACTTTGCGCTATAACGTCTACGGTTTGCCTTCAACTTTAATTTTTTATCGCGGGCAAGTGATAAAACGTATTGCTGGCGTGAAAACACTGACTGAGCTTCAGGCCATGGTTGAGCATGTGATCCAAGAACACGCAATTCGCTAATTCAAACTATTTTGCAGAGGGCTCTGGCGGTATTTGCACAAACTGCATCAGCAATTTACGCACCAATGGCAAGACAATCAGAATCAATGGAAAGGCCATCATCCACGACATGCTCCACGCATGCAGCCAAAGACCTAAAAAGCCATCGATCAGCCCCTTATTCAAGAGCATATTGAAGCATGAGATCGAGCCGCTCATGATGCCTGACAGAATCAGTGGCATCAGCCAAGTCATATGCTTGGGATGAAATTTTAGGAGATTATTCATGATTTTCATCCTGTTCTGATGCTGCCTGTTGAGCATTTTGTGTTTTAACGGTTTGTTTCAATGCCTTCATAAACTGCGAAAAATGCGGTATGAATTCTTTAAACAAAGGAATGTCTTTATTTTCCAGCAAAGTTTCACCAAACAGTTTCAGGCCAACAGCAAAGGCTTTGGTCTTCTCGTCATCCAATATATTGGCTTTGCTGAGATGCTCTAAGACTTTAAAAATGTCATCATGGTTATAAGCATTGAACTGCAAGACTTCTGTATAAGCAGATGGGTTGCCTTGCGCATCAGCCATGTGTTTTACCGTCACTTCATATTGATGCTGTTTCATTGAGTCACCTCCATACGGCTGATTTCGACTGCCGCCTGATCTATTTTTTCTGCAATGGCAAACACTTGTTCGGGTGTCAGCTCGCAGTGCTGAATTTTGATGCGCAATGCGGCTTTCAGGTTTTCCATCGCGCGTTTGATGTCGACGTATTGTTCGTTGTTATGAATTTGCTTGCGGGTATCAAAACGGCACAGAATTTTCTCTACCGTTGCATGTTCTGCTTCAAGGTGCTGCATGCCAATTTGAGTAATGCTGTACTGTTTGCGCTCATCTGTGTTGAGTTCTGCGTGTATGTATTGCTGTTCTTCTAAATAGTTTAAGGTTGGATAAATCGTACCGGTACTGGGGCTGTAACCGCCGCCAACGACTGCGCCGACATCTTTAATAATGTCGTAGCTGAACTTAGGCGCTTGTGAGATCAGATGCAGCACCAGCAGTTTCATATGCCCGGCTTCAAACAGGCGTTTGCGCGGAGCTGAAACTTGCTCTAAACCCGCAAGAAGTTCTGAATCAATGGCTTTAGACATAGTTAAGACACAACACACTGCAATTAAGACATATCTTAACTATATCTTTATATCATTAAAGATGCAATCCCGATTACAAAAATCACTCTCCTTTTAAAAATATTGAATGCCGAAAGCCGCTCAGCAATAAGCATGCATAGCGGCAAACTGGCATCCTTTATGACCAGGCGCAGATGGATGGGCATAAGAAAAAACGCTTCAAAACTGCGAAAACTGTCAGTTTTGTATATAATTCAGGCATGCATTTAAAGTGTATTGATAACAAAGCCAATAACTCAATAGAAAGAATAAAAACAATGACCGACCATCTTAGAAGCAAATTTGAAAATCTTGAGCTCAACGCAGGTCATGGAAAAGTCAGCGCGTTTATGTCGATGTCCCTAGGGCTCCTCAGCATATTTGCAGCACTCTGCTTTTTATTTCCCAGTGTTTTAACTACTCCAGAACTTCGGCCTTTATACAGCAGGCACTATGAGGTGTTTTATTACTGCCTGTTGGCCGGTATTTTCATTGGTGCGGGTTTTGGCGCCTACAGCGCCATTATTAAGCAAAACAGATATGGTTTTTATGGACTGTGTTTTTCTTTAATTGCGGTCATTTTAGGCTGCGGCTTAATTCAAGCGCCAGCCCTGCCTGCCTTGCCGTTTTATGCAGGTTTTGACTATTTTGTGATTACACTGATTATTTTGGGTGCGGTATTTATACCGCTTGAGGGTTTCTTTGCTAAGAATAAAGATCAAAAGCTGTTGCGTGTGGGCTGGGTGACCGACATGAAATATTTTATGTTCAGCCATGTGGGTATTCAGCTGTTTTCTTTTTTAACCGTGATGCCTATTCAATACTGGATTACGCATTTACCGCATAATCCGATTGTGCCTTATGTGCAGGCTCAGCCGATTTGGCTACAGTTTATAGAACTGCTGATTGTGGTGGATTTCACCACTTATTGGCTGCACCGCGCCATGCATGAAGTGAATTTTCTGTGGCGTTTTCATGCCATTCACCATTCTAGTGAACATATGGACTGGCTGGCATCTTCGCGTTTGCATCTTGTAGAAGTGATTATGACGCGCTTTATAGCTACTCTGCCTATTTTCCTTTTAGGCTTCCATACCTCTGCGGTGTTTGCGTATTTGGTGTTTATTTCCTTTCACGCGATTTTTATTCATTCGAATGTGCGTTTTCGCTTTCCGTATTTGCGCTGGCTGATTGCGACACCTGAGTTTCATCATTGGCATCATTCTTCGGAAAATCCTGCGATTGATAAAAATTATGCTGCTTTTATACCGCTTTACGATGTGGTGTTTAAGTCCGTGTATATGCCGAATCATTTGGCGAGTGTATACGGCACCGTGGGTTATAAAATCCCCAATAGTTTTGTAAAGCAGTTCACTTGGCCTTTTAAACGTTATGTAAATAAGCTGAAAAAGCGCTTTGGAAAAGATTCGGTTTAAGGGTTAAGTGCTACCTTAAACTGGTATTTTTCTGTTTAGGTAGCACTATCGCTAATTTAGAGCAGGTCTGACTTTGACATAATAAAGAATGCAGTCAAAATAGATTTGCTGATGGCTACCTTAAGAAAATAATGTTATTTGATCAATATCCTTATGGCGTTGCCTTCATAGTTGATGTTGAAATTTAAACTTTGGACGATAAACCTTTTATTTATAATATTTTAAAATTACATGAATAAAGATTACCCTCTTCCCTTATATTCTTTCACCATCCGATCACTTACATCCTCAGGATAACAAAGTGGAGCATAACCACCTGCGCGATTGTAGGCACTGCGCTTACCACAACGACTGCCATTACTTGCAGTATTGTAGGGACAAGGACAATTTCCAGGATAGCTCTCTATTGATTGCCGAATAATTTTTTGCTTAATTACTTCAGCACTTTGACTACTCTGCTTTGCATCAACACTAAACGTGAATGCACACAACCCCATTAAAAATAATAACTTTTTCATAAATAACCCTCTATTTAGGCATTTTATAGAGAAAGTATTTACATGAATCATCACGAAAAATTTAAATGTTTCATTTTTAAGCAATTAATTTCTAAACAATAAAAAAACCCGCCTTTCGGCGGGTCTTTTTTAAATCAATTCAATCTATTACAGACGAACCAACTCAACAATTTTCTCAGCGACTTCTTCAGCAGTGTCTACTGCATAAGTCACATCAGTGCCTTCAGCAGCATCGGTAATCACAACCACACCCGTTTCACGAACCAGCGCAACTTGCTCTGCAGAAAGACCAGCTTTCGCAATGGCAACCACACCTTGCTGAATCAGCAGGCTTTCAATCGCTTGCGCATTTTCAATCGCTTTAGCAGTCACAGTAACCGCAGCAGGTTTTTGACCTAAACGCGCAGCTCGCGCTTCAGCAGTCACAGGCTCGTTATGTGCAGTCCATTCCACCGCAGCTTCAACCATACCCGCGCCAACAGTCACGTTGTTCAAACGGTCAATGAAAATGAAAGAACCTGTGTAACGGCTGTCTTGATAACGGTCAAATACCACTGGCGCATCAAATTCGATGGTAACGTCAGCAATCGCATTAAGCTCAAGCTCTTCAACTTGCATTTTTTCCAATGTGTTTACATTGGTACGGTAGTTGATTTTTGCCACTTTGGCAGGAATCGTTTGCGTGCCAAACTTCACATTGTACAGTTTACCCACAACCAATGGCTGATCGGTCATCCATACCACAGATGCGCGAGCAGAACGCGAAATTAACGGCTGTTCGCCCGCTTTTACCAATACGTTGCCGCGTGAAATATCAATTTCATCATTTAGCGTAAGTGTTACTGCTTGACCTGCAACACCATGGTCTAAGTTGCCATCAAAAGTGACAATTTCTTTCACTGTTGAAGACTTGCCAGATGGCAATGCAGTAATGGTATCGCCAACTTTCACTTCACCGAGTGCAATCGTACCGCAGAAGCCGCGGAAGTCGAGGTTAGGACGGTTAACATACTGAACTGGGAAACGGAAACCATGCTTGCTGGTATCATGCGAAATTTCAACAGTTTCCAAAGTCTCCATTAAAGTTTGACCTTGGTACCACGGTGTATTTGGCGACTTGTTCACCACGTTATCACCGTTCAGCGCAGAAATTGGCGTGAAGATAATGTTGGCAGGCTTACGGTCGCCCAGCTGTTCAATGAACTGGTTGTATTCAGCTTGAATTTCATTGAAGCGCGCTTCAGAAAATTCCACCAAGTCCATTTTATTAATCGCAACCACAATGTTGCGGATGCCCAGCAGGCTGGCAATAAATGAGTGGCGGCGGGTTTGCGTCTGCACACCGTAACGCGCATCAATCAAGATGATGGCAAGATCCGCAGTCGACGCGCCTGTCGCCATGTTGCGGGTGTACTGCTCATGTCCCGGGGTGTCGGCAATAATGAACTTGCGTTTTTCCGTTGAGAAATAACGGTAAGCCACATCAATAGTAATGCCCTGCTCACGTTCAGCTTGCAGGCCATCGACCAGTAAAGCCAAGTCAGGCGCATCGCCCGTCGTACCGACTTTTTTAGAGTCGCGGGTTACCGCTTGCAATTGATCTTCATAAATCAATTTTGAATCGTAAAGCAAACGGCCAATTAAAGTCGATTTGCCGTCATCCACGTTACCGCAAGTGAGGAAACGCAATAGGTCTTTATTTTCGTGCTGTTTTAAATAAGCCAAGATGTCTTGGCTAATAAGTTCTGATTGATGAGACATTGCTCAAAGCTCCACATATTCTTTAGAAACCGGTTTCTTAAATCCCCCTGTATCCCCCTTTAAAAAAGGGGGAAATTCTCCTCTCTTTTATAAAGAGAGGCCGGGAGAGATTTCTAGAAGTAACCTTCCTGCTTTTTCTTTTCCATCGAACCTGCTTCGTCATGGTCAATCATGCGGCCTTGGCGTTCAGATGTGGTTGCTAAAAGCATCTCTTGGATAATTTCCGGCAGCGTTGTTGCAGTTGATTCAACTGCACCCGTCAATGGATAACAGCCCAAAGTACGGAAACGCACCGATTTCATTTGCGGCACTTCACCTTCGTTCAAACGCATGCGTTCATCATCTACCATGATGAGTGTACCGTTACGCTCAACCACTGGACGTTCTGCAGCCAAGTACAAAGGAACCAATTTAATATTTTCAAGGTAGATGTATTGCCAGATATCCAGCTCAGTCCAGTTCGACAATGGGAACACCCGAATGCTTTCGCCTTTGTTCACTTTGCCGTTGTACAGATTCCAAAGCTCAGGGCGCTGGTTTTTCGGGTCCCAGCGGTGTTTAGAGTCACGGAAAGAATACACACGCTCTTTGGCGCGTGATTTCTCTTCGTCACGGCGCGCGCCGCCGAAAGCAGCATCAAACTGATATTTATCAAGCGCTTGTTTTAAGCCTTGAGTTTTCATGATGTCAGTATATTTTGAACTGCCGTAATCAAATGGATTGACGCCAGCGTCTTTCCCTTCTTTGTTTTGATGCACAATCAAATCAAAGCCATGTTCTTTAGCCATGTTGTCACGGAAAGTGATCATGTCTTTAAACTTCCAGCCTGTATCGACATGCAGCAGCGGGAATGGAAGTTTGGCAGGATAAAACGCTTTCAATGCAAGATGAAGCATCACTGCAGAATCTTTACCAATAGAATAAAGCATGACTGGGTTTTCAAACTCAGCAGCAACTTCACGGATAATATGAATACTCTCAGCTTCTAGCTGTTTAAGATGAGTAAGTCTTTCCTCATTTAACGACATGGACAACACCAGCTTAGAAAAAACGTGTCCTTATGACACTTTTGAAAATTTATATTCATTATAGTGATTTAGTTATCTCAACTATTGCTTGTTTTATTATATTGATATGCAAATTCATCATATAGAAGTTTTCTGATAAAGCTTATTGAATTTGATTAATCAACAGCAGCTTAAAAATCAGCGCCAGCTATTATGCCCTGATTTACAGGAAAAAGTTCAAAAGCGTGAGCAATAATGTCATAGATAAATCCTCTAAGCCAAATCTTTTCATTCCGCCTTTTCCCGCCTAGAGTACAGGCAGTTCCCCCAGCAAACGACTCGCGATGCCTTATAGCCATTTTGACATTGATACTTTAAAAGCGCGTTTAGAACAAGCCAGGCTTGCAGGCTTTATCTATCTGCATAACCGCAATATGCTGACCCTGCAGGACGCATTGAATGAACACGGCGCTGCATTGAATAATTTTGCACAGCATGAATTGACTGCCGATCAAATTGGCCTGCAATTTGGACTTAGACTTTCGGATGGTCAATGGCAGTTTATGATCGGGCTGACCCACAGCAACCAAGACCGCAATTATGAAATTGGCGCTGGCAATTTAAAAGGCGATCAGCGGGCCTTCAATCTGCTGTATGCCTTTTATAATTACCCTAAAGGCTTTTATAGCGTTAGCATGCCCTTAGCCTCCAACGCGCAGCAGCTGGAAGACGCCATTGAACAGCAGCTGCTCAGCCTGCCTGCGCTCAGCTTTTTAAACAGCGCCGTAAAAACCAATCCGATGGGCCAGCAAGTGCAGTGGATGAAATCTTATCTCATTCAGGAAGCGCTGAATATGAAGGTCCGCATTCAAACCGCGCTGCTTTAAGATGCGCATCAAAAAATTGGCCTTCAATGGCAACATACGTCAGCCCCAGAATATGAATGCTTCGCTGCAGCAGTGCTCATACAAAGACATTTTATAAAGCTTCTTCGCCGCAGAAGTTTGAGTCTAAAAAATACGGCAAACAGCGTTTTTACTGAATATGCTCATCTAAAAATAGAGCCGTGATTTTTATGATTCAGACTGCCATTAAGCCTGTGTTTCCCTGCATCCAGCTTGGATAGAAAATAATAAATTAATAACCGAAGGCAATAGGCTTTAACACTCCTTAAAACCCATAAATAAATACGTGATTGTGTAAATAGACAGTTCGGTATATTTTAGGACTGAAATGTGGCTCTTCTTATTCTTTTTATTATACTTTAGTAAAATTAAATGATATGTTTAGCAAATGAAAATACTTAGCCAGTTACCAGAATTTTCATATAATTTATAAGCAAAATATAGAGATAAATAGAATGTGGGAATTGATTACGCACCCGTCTAATATTGTCTTCAGCATTAGCCTCTGCCTAATGTTTTTCTTTGGCCTGTTCGAAATGGTGCTGGTGCTGATCGGCGGCAGCTCGCATAGCGTGCTGGATCAATTTCTTCCTGGCGACACTGGCCATCAAACCGATTTAGCGATTGATGCTGATCAGTCTGTATTTTTGAAAGTTCTGGACTGGATGTATTGGGGGCGTGTTCCGCTATTTGTTTGGCTGATTATTTTCCTGACCGTTTACAGTCTGACGGGATTCATTATCCAGGGCCTCATGTTGCATTACATCTCCATGACTTTTAGCGCCTGGCTGATTGCCCCGGCCTGCTTATTTTTATGCATGCCGCTGGTGCGTATCAGCACGCAGCTGATTGCCAGAATATTGCCGCAAGATGAAACCACCGCCATTTACAGTGATGAACTTATTGGCCGTACTGCAGTGATTGTATTAGGCCATGCGAAATTGAATTCCCCCGCTCAAGCCAAAGTTTATGATCAGTTCGGCCAATTGCACTATGTCATGGTCGAACCGGAACAGGATGAAACGTTCAAACAGGGCCAGTCTGTTGTGTTAACGCAAAAAACTCAAATTGGTTTTCAGGCAAACCCAACGGCCTAAATTTTTGATAGTACATGCCATCGCGGCAGCCCAATGAATTAAAACATGATTTAAATACAATTTTTACTTTAAAGACAACTATAGAGAAACAACAACATGCTCGATTTTATTCCAAGCGGCATACTGCTTACAGCAGGCATAATCTTTGCCGCCTTTATCTTTATCGGTTTTATTCTTGCCCGGCTTTACCGCCGTTCCAGCAAGGAAATTTCCTTTGTGCGCACGGGTTTTGGCGGAGAAAAGGTGATTTTAGGCGGCGGCGCTATTGTCTTGCCTGTCCTTCACGAAATTATTCCTGTCAACATGAATACCTTGCGTCTGGAAGTGCGCCGCGCGGATGATCAAGCATTAATTACCCGCGACCGCATGCGTGTAGATGTGATGGCTGAATTCTATGTGCGTGTAAAGCCATTAGCCGAATCTATTGCAACAGCAGCGCAAACTCTGGGTCAAAAGACCATGTCGCCCAATGAATTGAAAAATTTAGTGGAAGGCAAATTTGTGGATTCCCTGCGTGCGGTGGCTGCCGAAATGGCGATGGAAGAACTGCATGAGAAACGGGTCGACTTTGTGCAAAAAGTGCAGCAGGTGGTCTCTGAAGACCTGCATAAAAACGGTTTGGAACTGGAAACTGTGTCTTTGACGGGGCTGGATCAGACAGGATTTAAGTACTTTAATCCGCAAAATGCCTTCGATGCGGAAGGCTTGACCAAGCTGACTGAAACCATTGAAGACCGACGCCGCAAGCGCAATGCGATTGAGCAGGATGCAGACCTTGCCATCAAAACGAAAAACTTAGAAGCTGAACAGGCGCGCCTGCAAATCTTACGTGAAGAAGAATATGCCAAATTGCAGCAGGAGCGTGAAATTGCAGTGCGCCGAGCAGAACAGCTGGCTGAGATTGCAACACAGGAAGCGGGTAAAAAGCGTGAAGCTGAAGAAGCCCGCATTGCGGCAGAGCGTGAAGTGGATTTAAAGCGCATTACCGCTGCGCGTGATGTAGAAAATCAAAACATTCAAAAATCACAAATTATTGAACAGGCGCAGGTCGAGCAGAAAAAAACCATTGAATTGGCCGAGCAGATTAGAGCCATTGCCATTGCTGAAAAATCCCGTGAAGAGTCGGAAGCCAAAGCGCAGGCTGACCGCGCCCGCGCAGAAGCGGTAAAAGCTGAAGAGGAAGTCATCACGGTCCGTGAAACACAGCGCGCGGAACGTCAAAAAGCCGTTGAATTAGTCGCAGCAAAACAGGCGGCAGAAAAGGATGCGATTGCCATTACGGTAGCGGCAGAAGCAGGCAAGCAAGCAGCAGCAGATGATGCTGAGGCTATCCGTATTGCCGCGGAAGCGTCTGCGGAACAGGCCCGCTTAAAAGCTAAAGGCGAAGCCGATGCGAAAATGCTTTTGGCGCAAGCCATGGAAAAACAGTACCAAGTTGATGCAGAAGGTACACGCGCTGTAAATGAAGCAAATAATGTGCTGTCATCTGAGCAAATTGAAATGCAGATCCGTTTGGCGATGCTGAAATACTTGCCGGAAATTATCCGTGAAAGCGTCAAGCCGATGGAGAATATTGACGACATTAAGATTCTGCAGGTGAATGGCCTGCATGGCAGCCACGGTTCTTCTTGCCAAGGCGATGCGCAGCATGACGGAAGCAATGTGGCTTTGTCCGATCAAGTCGTCAACAGCGCCCTGCGCTACCGCTCTCAAGCGCCGCTGATTGACAGCTTAATGAGCGAACTGGGCATTCAGGGCGGCGACATTAATGGGCTCACCCAGAGCTTAAAGCAAAAAACGGGCTGATTCAGGCCAGCGCGATTTTCCCTTTAAAACTGCGGCTGAATGGCCGCAGTTTTTTTATGGCGGTTGTGATGCGCCCCTATTCACAAACCTGAAAACAGCACCGGCTCTTGAAAAGCCGGCAAGACCGCATCAGCAACAAAGTGTCAACCAAATCACACTTTCATTCTTTCATTGCATCCCTCTATATTAACAACACCAAATACATCAAAAAAAGATCAAGAAATGCAATTCAAGCGTTCAAAAAAATCGCCAATGCGTGAGTTAAAGCCGCATAGACTGGCGCAAAAAAAACTAAGATTTCACCCTTTTTTATTTATGCAGCCGAAGCTGCTGAGCATATTGGCCTGCATGGGTTTAGCAATTGCAGGATCCTGCAATGCCGAAACTGTACAAATTGCGCAGCATCCCATTCAAGACCTAGTGAAACGCTATGCAGCGTCTGCGCCTGCGCGGCAAAAAACAGCTGGACTGCGGACTGCTCAGCAGAACATGCGCATCATGCATATTGATTTAGACTACGTTTATGATGCCGACCCCGCACAGCAAAAACGCAATCTTCGGGAACTTATCCGCCGCATTCAAACCATTCAGCCCAATACTGTTTTTTTGCAGGCCTTTGCCGATCCTGATGCCAATGGTTCAGCCAATGCCGTTTATTTTCAAAACAGGCACATCCCGCTGCGCGAAGATTTATTTCACCGCGTGCTGCTGGAGATCCGCCAGCATACGCAAGTCCAGGCTGTATATGGCTGGCTCCCATTAATCGCGTGGGAATTCCCTAAAAAGTACCAATTGCAATACGTGCAGAATAGCGGCGGAAAGAAAGGCTACATCCGCATTTCGCCTTTTGATGCAAAAAATCTGCAGTATACCGCTGAAATATTTCTAGACTTCATTCAGCAGAACTCTGTTGACGGCATTCTGTATCATGATGATATTACCCTCAGCGATTTTGAAGATGACAGCGCGCCGGCCCATGCCGCCTATCAAAAATGGGGCTTTAACAGCGCATCCTTAATTGAGCAGCCGGAACATCCGCATCAGTTAAAATTTTCCCGCTATAAAACCGCCTATTTAGACCAATTCGCCGCAGGCATCAGCGAAATATTGAAGCAGCGCCAGCCGAATCTGCGCTTTGCCCGCAATATGTATGCAGAAGCCGTACTGAATCCAGACAGTGAAAAATGGTTCAGCCAATCCAATGCCGGTACCTATCAGCACTATGACTATAATGCCATTATGGCGATGCCCTATATGGAAAAAGCTGAAGATCACCGCCAATTTTATTTAGACTTGATTCAGCGGGCAAAAAAATACGACCCGAATTTGAGCCGTACCATTTTTGAATTGCAGGCCACTGACTGGAATCATCAAAATCAAATATCTGATGAAGAGTTAATCGACACCATACAATTGCTGGCGCAGAATGGCGTTCAGCATATAGGCTATTATCCTGATGACTTTGTGCAAGGGCATCCGGATGCCAAGCAGCTGAAAGATGCATTTGCAAAAGCTGAATAACACAGCAGCCTGACGAATGCGGCATGCTTCCAACAGCGCTGCCGGATCATCAATTCTCTAGCGATTGATTTGATAATTTTCCAGCCGCCCTTCTTCTGAGTAATGCAGGGTCATGTTCTTGGACTGACGCATTTTCGCAATATCGCCCGCTTGGACATTAAAGCTTTGCGCCAGAGCATCATAATTCACATTGTCTGGCGCCTTGCGCCGGTCTTTGCCATGAAAACGCACCCAGTTATAACCGGCCCAGACAAATAGGCAGCCGATCAAAATGCCAATGCAGGCCATCAGCTTCAAGATAGAAATGCCAGTCAAAGGCTGTATCTGCTCAATGACCTGCGTATACGCCACCGCGCCTTCAAACCACCAGAACATGAGGGTTAATATAGGCATAAACAGCCACATCCAAAACATCCAGCCAACAGCCATTAAGCTATAGCCTGCAGTTTTGCGGCGTACATATTCAGGCTGGTCGATATATTCCGGCAGTTCCAGCAAAGCCTCATCTTTGATGATGTGGAATTCAGCTGTATTGGCTGGCTTCTGTACTGGACCATGAACATCGATATATTCCGGCAGTTCCAGCAATGACTCATTTTCGATAATGCGGAATTTAGCAGCATTGGCTGGCTTCTGCGCTAGATCATTAACTTGGCTCATTGTTTTCCTCCCCTCTAAAACCGCGGTCTGGGCTGACCCAGCGGGCGCGTTTCTGCGTTTTAAAAATGGTTTTCGGCAAGGCAAATACCGTTGTCAGCATGGCCAAGATCCAGAAGAACAGCGGATACCAAATCACCCAGAAATAATTGCG
Source organism: Acinetobacter sp. CWB-B33 (assembly GCF_039655955.1). Taxonomy (NCBI): domain Bacteria; kingdom Pseudomonadati; phylum Pseudomonadota; class Gammaproteobacteria; order Moraxellales; family Moraxellaceae; genus Acinetobacter; species Acinetobacter sp. CWB-B33. Next base: position 285,683 of record NZ_JAGFEU010000002.1, on the reverse strand, counting down.
CAGCATGCGGTGCCTATCATAGGGCCGGTCAATCCAAAGGCTCACCAAAAATTGGATTAAACAGGTCAAACCCAAGATCACGCCATACCATTGCGGAATCAGCGATTGAATTGCCCATTCGCCTGGCAGCGAGAAAAACAGCCCATAGAAATACAGCAGAAAAATCCCAAACATGGTGTACGCCCACAGCACACTGATGATGGATTCAAAAGCAATTGGCCACATGCGCCTTAAATGCCATTTACAGATTTTCGGCAAATACGCAAACAGCACTTCAATACCGCCTTGCGCCCAGCGCAGGCGCTGCTTCCACAAGCCGTTAAACGTTTCAGGCATGTAGATATAGCACAGCGCTTGCGGCACATAGTGCAAGTCCCAATGATCAAACTGCAAGCGCCACGACACATCGATATCTTCTGTAATCATGTCATCACGCCAGTAGCCGATCCGGTCCAAGGCTGTTTTGCGGAAACCCGCTATAGCGCCTGATACCGTAAAAATACGGCCATACGTCCGCTGCGCGCGCTTTATTAAGCCAATGATTGAAGAAAATTCTCCGACTTGAATTTTGCCTAAAACGCTGGAACGGTTCACAATGCGCGGATTTCCAGTGATCGCGCCCACCCGCGGGAATCTGGTTAAATGGTGCATCATCCACAGCACAGAATGCGGATGCAACAGCGCATCACCATCGATGCAAACCAAATACTCAAATTGGCTGACCATTGCGCCAGCCCGCAGCGCATAAGCTTTGCCCTGATTTTCCGCCAGATGCACCACGCGCAGTTTAGGATACTGTTCCGCCAGCCGGTCTAAAATTTCACCCGTCCGGTCTCGGCTGCCGTCGTTTACCGCAATCACTTCAAAGTTCGGATACTGTGTCTGCATGGCAAAACGGATGGTTTCATGCACCTGTGCTTCTTCATTAAAGCACGGCACAATAATGCTGCAGCCGGCATTACTTGGCACGGGCAATTCCGGCTGTTTCCATTCACGCTTTAAATAAAACCAGATGCCGCCGGCAATCCAAACCCATGCCATAAACAGCGGGTATAAAAAGGCAAAGCCAAAGAACAAGTCATTAAAACTCAAATCTGTTATCCATTGTTCCATTACCTGGTTCCTCCTTGCTGATAAGGATCGCGGTAGGTCAGCGGACTGCCATTCATGCTTAAATTTTTATACAGATTTTGCTGTACTCTAGCTCCATCCTGAAGCAGGTAATTATTGACGCCGATCTTTTGAATGGAGGCGGCACGCAGCATCTGATAATTCTGCTGATAGCGCTCCCAGTCTTTGCTGCTCATTTTCGGGTTAATGTCTAAACTGACAATCAAACGCTGTTTTTGCTCTGCGCCTAAGCTATTCAGCGCTTTGACAAAGGCTTTAAACGTTTCCGGCTGCTGCACCGGATTCAAGCTGATATACAAAAAATCCGATGCTGTTAAGGCCTGCATAACTAAAGGCTTTAAGCCTGCAAAGCGGTTGCCTTTTAAACTCAGCTTTAGGGCAGTCTGATTATCATTGCTGATATTGGAATAGTAATGCGCGCTCGCTTTGCTTTGCTCTTTGATGGCAATGACCTGTTTCACTTGCTGTGTACAAGCTTCGGTCCACTGCGCTTGGCTAATGGCGCAGTCCAGCGCATTGCCTGGATCTAAAATCAGTCCTTCCAATGAACTGTTGTTCTTCATTAAGTCTGCCGTCAGATCAGCTAAATTAATGCCCTGCTGCAATTCCAGACTGACCGGCAGTTCAGCATAGACCCGGTTTGAAATGCGGGTTCTCGCTTGCCATACGGTACGGTTCAGCAAGTCCTGCTGCATCGGCAGCTTTGAATTTGGAAAAAACAGCGCATCAATTTTCCCGTCGCCGTCTTGATCAACTGCAGCCTGCAGCAGCAGTGTATTGCTTTTCAATGCATTGACTTGATCCAGCAGCTGACCAAGCTTTTGATCAAATTCCTCAGGAGTTTTGGACTGCAGTTCCGCCAAATTAAAGCTTAAAAAACTTTTGCGCTGCTTATACGGCGCGCGAGCTTCACTGATAAAATCATCCATATTCTGATGAATTTGTTCAGGACTCGGATTGTCCATAATCAGTATGCGCTGATAAGTCTGAATGGAATCCGCCAAACTGACCACATTGCCTAAGCTGAAAGACATCGGCAAGCCTGCTTGACGCGCCAATCCTTCAATTTCAGGGGTAACAGCGCCATAAGGCCAAAAAATTGCCAAACTGTTAATACCCAGTTGAAGATCAAGCTCTTGTTTGGATTTTTGCAAATCATTCACAATGCGCTTTTCAAACTCGGCTGTGTTTTCATAGCGGTTTGCAGCAGGCAGGTATTCCCGGGTGATTGCCGCCGGCTCCATATTTTTCTGCGGATTTGCCAAGATGCCGCGATGCAAATTATCTGAATGCGAGACAAACTCTGCCAAGCCGGACTGCTGCATTTCGCGCATTTGGTCCCAGTTCATTAAACTGCCTTCACCATACGCCTCATAAGCATCTTTGGTATTGCCGTTAATCCAGCTGGTTGGAATGGCGAATACGGCTGGATAGTTATAGGCTTTCAGCAAAGGAAAGACTTTGCTGTAACTGCTGAGCGCGCCATCATCAAAGGTCAGCATAATGGCTTTTTCAGGCAGTTTTTGCTGCTTCAGCCGCGCCTGCATTACGTCCTGCAGGCGGATTGGCTGCCAGCCCTCACGTTTGATCCAAGCAAAAAACTGTCCTAAGTTCTGCGTGCTGATGGCATACACATCACGGTCGCCGCTTTTAGCCACATCGTCACGTACATCGTGAAAAGTCAGCGTGACAAATTGATTTTGGCGCTGCTGTTCCTCACTTAAAGATAAAGGCGCATTGATCCGTACCGCGGCGGTCTTCGCTGCCTGCAGCGCAGTTGCGCTGAATGGCAGCAGCAACCCCAAGACCAAGCCTTGCTTCAAAAATAGCTGTCTAAACTGTCTTTTCATTAGAAGCGCCCCTCAAATCCAAGCGTGGCATAGGTTCTATTTTCATCATCGCCATCATACGGATGTGAACCCCAGCCTATGCCATAATTCAGTTTCCAGGTCCGGGACAGCTGCCAGTCATGCTGATAATAAATATTGTAAAGCGCTTTGCCGGAGTAGCCGTTTTGCCCAAATGCGCCTACTGTTGCTGCGAAATGCTGATTAAAATGGCGTTCATAATTGCGCCAAGTCATCCAGTCGTGTTCTAAAGTAATCTCTGCGCTGTAACTGTGCTCAGGATTGAAATACGGCACATCAACCTGATCATTTTGGCCGTAAAAGCCGCGGACGGTTGCCGCTGTAATATGATGCGGCGACTGCTGCAGCTGCTGCTTAAAGTAGGCTGAAAGCTCCTGACGGGTATTGCCATCATCGATATCTGTCAATTGGTAAGCCGCGCCGGCTTTGCGCGATTCATTCTGCTGCCAATTCATCCCGAACAGATACGACTGCCCTTCATGGCCTTGCGCCAAAGACTGCAGCGGAATATCCGCCTGGCTGTCATAGCCCAGCGCATAATCCCAATGATCACTCAGCCGCTGCGCCCAGTTCAGCTGCACGCCAAAGCGGTCGCCGTCCGTACTCTGTGACAGCAAAGCAGATGCGGCTTTACGGTCTGAAGACCATTCCAGCCCCGCACCGATGCGCTGATCTTTCAGTTTTCCCGTTTCATACTTTGCCCAGCGGTTGCTGTGATCTGCAAAAAGGCGGAAATTTTCATAGAACCAAGGACTATTAATGCGCGTCCAGTTCTCCTGTTCGCGGGAACCTTTTAAGCGGCCCAGCAGCGCGTCATTGTCTGAATCACTTTTTGAAAAAGCGCTTTGATGCTGGATCGTCGCCCGATTGCGGTCATCCAATTCCTTCTTGCTTTGCTGAACACCGGTATCTTCGCTTAAATTCTTGAACAGATATTGATTCATCGCCCGCCATGCCTGAACCTGATTCAGCGCCTGAAAGTTCTGCATGCGGTTAATTTGCGTCGCCTGACTGACTGGTTCAAGACTGTTCAACTGATCTAAAGTGCGCTGCGACTGCTCAGGCTTTTGGCGCCAGCGCTGAATCTGCGCCAAGTTGTTTTGATAGCCGATATTGCCCGCCGCTTTAGCGGTCAATTCATTAAAATACCGCTCAGCCTCGCCAAGTTCATTTCTGTAGGCATAGTTCAGGCCTTTCAGGGCAATAAATTCTGTCCGGTCATCATGCGGCGCTTTATCCACCCCTTTGGCATTACTGTACACAAAGGTTGGCAGCTGTTTATCCATTTCATCAATCAGCTGATTGGCTTCTTTAAATTTTTCCTGCTCAATCAAACTGTAATACAGCCCTGAATACACGTTATAGTCCGCATAATTTTTTTCTGCAAACAAACTCTTATACAGCTGCTCTGCCCGTTTTGGCTGACGGATTTTTAAATAGCTGTCTGCCAGCGCATGACGGACATAAGCGGGCATTTCCATCATATCCAGCCCAGTTTTGCTTGCTTGCGCAATCGCTTGCTTTGAGGCATTTCTGGCATTTAAGGCAAAAATGTATTCATAATAAAATTTGCGCTTACTGGCTTCATCCGCGGGCAAAGAGGGCTCATAAGCCTGCATATCCGCAATCACACTGTCCAAAGATGCGTAAGCCTCTACCCCTCGCTTCATATCAAATGCATTTTTCGATGCTTGAATGCCTTGCTGAATGCGCTGTGAAAATTCATTCATCTTTAAAAGATGCTGCAATGCTGGACGTGAAGCAATCATGCCGTTGGACTGGATATATTGTTCGGCTTTCACAAAATCACTGTTTTGCATTAATGCCAGCACATACTGTTCTTGAGTATCGGTATCCGTTTTTTTATCCAGCGCCAGCTGAGCGGCATGCAATGAATCGGCGGGCATCTCCAATAAACGGTAAGCATAGGCCAGCTGCGATAAATAATCGGCTTCAAAAAACTGCAAATCCATCTGGGCAAACTTCTCTCGCGCCCGTTGCTTTTGCCCTGACTCAGCCAGCAATACACCCTGCCAAATGGGCCATTGCTCAGATAAATCCGTCTGATAAAACTTTTCTGTCCACTGCAGCGCCTGATCATACTGCTTCAGATCACGCAGCCCTTTAATCACACTGACTTTGCCGTAGTCTGGGAATTCAGCCGGCACAATCTGCGTCAGATATGCGGCATCATTGGCTGAAAATTTTGCATTTGCGTAGCGCAGCGCCATATAGTCTGCGATTAGCTTCTGATTGTCTGGATACTGCTTCAATAATGCTTTTAACTGATTAAAGCCTTGATCGGTATTACCGGCATGGATTTCAGCAACACTTATTTCCCGCTGCTGATCAACAAGATCATCAGCCTGCCCTAATACTGGAAGACTTGTCAAAATCGATAAAAAGCAAAATTGGCCTAAATATGTCTTATTGATCATGATTATTCACATTAAGAAAGTTATATTTATAAGCAGCCACATAATGTGACCTGATTCACAGTATATAGAATAAAATTGGCTAAATTTTCGCCTGAATCATCATTTTTATGTAAGAAAGTGTTTAAAAAGTGATCAATAAAAAGAGCATCGCTATGTATTTGAAGTTTCTTATTTTTATTACAGGTACAAAAAAGCCCCTTTAAAGGGGCTTTTTCTTGCAGCTGATGAACACAGCCGAAGTCTCTTGCTTAAGCGATATTTTTATCTTTCAGCACTTGCAGCATGGTAGAGCCCAATTCTGCTGGGCTGCGCGTATATGCCATTCCCGCTTTTTCAAAAGCCGCAAATTTTTCTTCAGCCGTCCCTTTTCCGCCAGAAATAATGGCGCCCGCATGCCCCATGCGTTTGCCTTTCGGCGCAGTCACACCTGCAATATAGCCCACAACGGGTTTCGTCACATGCGCCTGAATATATTCCGCAGCTTCTTCTTCTGCCGTACCGCCAATTTCGCCAATCATGATAATGGCTTCAGTTTGCGGATCTTCCTGGAATAGCTTTAAGCAGTCAATTTGATTCATCCCCGGAATCGGGTCGCCGCCAATGCCGATACAGGTTGATTGGCCTAAACCGAGCTTCGTGGTTTGCGCCACCGCTTCATAGGTCAATGTGCCTGAACGCGAAATAATGCCGATTTTACCCGGCTGGTGAATATGGCCCGGCATAATGCCAATTTTACACTGTCCTGGCGTAATGATGCCCGGACAGTTTGGCCCGATTAAGCGTGCATTATTGCCATAGGTTTCTAAATAGCGCTTGGCTTTCAGCATATCCAGCGTCGGCACGCCTTCAGTAATCACGACAATCAATTCAATGCCTGAATCAATGGATTCAATAATGGAGTCCAAGACAAAGGGCGCAGGCACATAAATTGAGGTGGCATTTGCGCCGGTTTCTTTCACAGCTTCTTTCATGGTGTTAAATACAGGCAAATTCAGGTGGGTTTGACCGCCCTTGCCCGGCGTGACGCCGCCAACTACTTTTGTGCCGTAGGCAATCGACTGTTCCGAGTGGAATGTGCCGTTTTTACCGGTGAAGCCTTGTACCAATACTTTTGTGTCTTTATTTACTAATACGCTCATAATGGCTACTCCTTAAGCTTTTACTGCAGCAACAATTTTTTCTGCAGCATCAGCAAGGCCATTCGCAGAAATTAAAGTCAAACCTGATTCATCGAGTAATTTTGCGCCCAGTTCGGAGTTATTCCCCTCCAATCGAACCACGACAGGCACAGTTACATTTACTTCCTGAACCGCAGCAATAATTGCCTCAGCAATCATGTCACAGCGTACAATACCGCCAAAAATATTAATCAAAACACCTTTTACAGAGCTATCCGATAAAATAATTTTAAACGCTTCAATCACCCGCTCTTTGGTTGCGCCGCCGCCCACATCAAGGAAGTTGGCAGGCTGGCCGCCATACAGCTTAATGATATCCATGGTTGCCATGGCAAGGCCTGCGCCATTCACCATGCAGCCAATGTTGCCTTCCAATGCCACATAGTTCAGATCAAACTCAGACGCTTTCAATTCACGCTCGTTTTCTTGCGATTTATCACGCATGGCGGCAATTTCAGGCAGACGGTACAGCGCATTTGAATCAATGCCCACTTTGGCGTCTACGCAAAGAATTTCGCCATTTTCACGCACAGACAGCGGATTAATTTCAAACAGCGCAAAATCATTTTCAATAAACGCCTGATATGCCGCTGTCATGATTTTGACAAATTGATTGATCTGTTCATTTTTCAGATTTAAAGCAAAGCCGACTTCGCGCGCTTGGAATGGCAATAGCCCAACGAGTGGATCAACTTCGACTTTAATAATTTTTTCAGGGGTTTCTTCTGCAACTTTTTCAATTTCCACACCGCCTTCAGTTGACGCCATAAAGGTCACGCGGCGGCTGGAACGGTCGACCACTGCGCCCAAGTAAAGCTCCCGCTCTACAGGGTACACATCTTCAGCCACTAAAATGCTGTTCACAGGCTGGCCGTTTGAATCTGTTTGATAGGTCACCAAACGCGTACCAATAATGCTGTTGGCGTAATCTGCCGCTTCCTGAGCCGTTTTAACGACTTTTACACCGCCTGCTTTACCGCGGCCGCCTGCATGCACCTGCGCTTTTAATACTGCAAATTTTCCACCCAGCTGTTCAAATGCTTTTACGGCTTCTTCTGCATTGGTGGCCAAAATGCCTTCCTGTACCGGCATTCCATATTTTTTTAATAGCGCTTTCGCTTGATACTCATGTAGATTCATCGATTAACCTTTTTATTGCTGCTTATTTACTTTTTTGTTGCGCCAAGGATGTTCTCTGTCTCAGCAAACATATTGGATTTTTTTAAACTTTCTTATCTTATTTTTAGATGATTGTTCAAATAAAAACAACCATCAAATGCAAAAAGAGCGGCCTAAGCCGCTCTTTTCTTCATCTTATTTGCGCTTACGCTGAATCGCGTGAATCGCTCGTCCATCCACTGCAAGCGCAGCTTCATGAACCACTTCTGAATAAGTCGGGTGACCGAAAGTCATCAATTGCAAATCTTCAACAGATGATACAAATTCAAGCGCAATCATGCCTTGGTGTACAATATCCGAAGCGCCAGGGCCAATGATGTGCATACCCAATAAACGGTCAGTTTTCGCATCCGCAACAAACTTCACGAAACCAGCAGATTCGTTCGCAGCCAAAGCGCGGCCGTTTACCGCAAATGGGAACTGGCCAGTTTTAACTTCGTGGCCTTTTTCTTTCGCTTGCTCTTCTGTTAAACCAACCCACGCCGCTTCTGGGTGTGTGTAGATCACAGAGATGATTGTGTCGTAGTTTACTTGAGCTGCGTGACCGTGCATACGTTCAACAGCCATTACGCCTTCTTCCATTGCTTTATGTGCAAGCATTGGACCACGTACCAAGTCGCCAATTGCGTATACGCCTTCAACAGAAGTTGCACACCAATCGTTGACTTCAACCAAACCGCGCTCAGTCAATTTAATGCCAGAATCTTCTGCCAATAAACCTTCTGCATAAGCTTTACGGCCTACACAAACAATCAGCTTGTCAAAAACTTGAGTTTTATCTTCGCCAGCTTGGTTATATTGAACAGTCACTTCACGGCCATTCACTTCTGTGCCAGCAACTTTAGCGCCAACGCGAATGTCTAAGCCTTGTTTAGTCAAAAGCTTTTGGTAGTCTTTCGCTAAAGCTTTATCGGCCATTGGCAAGAATGCATCCATTGCTTCAAATACAACAACTTCAGAACCTAGACGGCGCCATACTGAACCCAGTTCAAGACCGATTACACCGGCACCAATCACACCTAAACGCTTAGGCACTTCTTGGAATTCCAATGCGCCGGTTGAATCAACAATTAAGTCTTCATCCACTTTAGCTACTGGAATGTTTACAGGTACAGAGCCTGTCGCAAGAATGACGAATTTAGGTTCTAAAACTTGAACTTCATTGCCTTCTAAAGGCGTGAATTCAACTTTTTTGCCCGCAAGCAATTTACCTGTGCCTTGCAGCCATTCAATGCCATTGCCTTTCAGCAGCTGCGCAACACCGCCAGTCAGGTTGTCGACAACTTTATCTTTACGAGCCAAAAGCTTTTGAAGATCAAGCTGAACATTTTCAACTGAAATGCCGTGAACATCCAAGCCATGAAGCGTATCTTCATAGTGATGCGATGAGTCAAGCAATGCTTTAGATGGAATGCAGCCCACGTTTAAGCAAGTGCCGCCTAAAGATGGCTTGCCTTTATGAACGCGTTTTTCGATGCAGGCTACTTTAAAGCCTAACTGTGCAGCGCGGATTGCAGCTTCATAACCGCCAGGACCGCCACCAATTACTACTAAATCAAACTGTTGAGACATGTGTATCTCCAAAAATGGGCTTAGAGGATCGCCCTAAGCCCATGGATTTATTCTGAAGTATTAAAGATCAAGGATGAGTCGAGCTGGCTCTTCTAACAATTCTTTGATTGTTACAAGGAAGCCTACAGCTTCTTTACCATCGATTAAACGGTGGTCATAAGAAAGCGCTAGATACATCATCGGCAAGATCTCTACTTGACCATTCACCGCCATAGGGCGCTCTTGGATTTTGTGCATGCCCAAAATCGCAGTTTGCGGCGTGTTCAAGATAGGTGTAGAAAGCAAAGAACCGAAAGTACCGCCATTGGTAATGGTGAAGGTACCGCCAGTCATGTCTTCAATGCCCAGCTTGCCGTCACGCGCTTTGCCAGCGTATGCACGGATACCGTTTTCTACTTCTGCATAGTTCATGCGGTCTGTATCGCGAAGAACAGGCACCACTAGACCGCGGTCAGAAGATACAGCAACACCGATGTCATAGAAACCGTGGTAAACGATGTCTTCGCCATCAATAGAAGCGTTTACAGCTGGATAGCGTTTAAGCGCTTCTGTCGCTGCTTTAACAAAGAATGACATGAAGCCAAGACGCGCGCCATGACGCTTTTCAAAAGCATCTTTGTATTGGTTACGCATTTCCATGATTGGTTTCATGTTCACTTCGTTGAACGTTGTCAACATTGCTGTTTCTTGAGTTGCAGCAAGAAGACGTTCAGCAACACGCTTACGAAGACGAGTCATTGGAACGCGTTTTTCAACACGTTCACCAACTGCAACGCTTAGAGGCGCAGCTGCTGGAGCAGCAGGTTTAGCTTGATGATTCGCAACATCTTCTTTCGTGATGCGGCCGCCGCGGCCAGTACCAGATACGTCAGAAGCAGCAATACCAGTTTCTGTCAACGCTTTGCGGACTGCAGGCGCTTGGTCAGAAACAGGCTGAGCACGTTCAACAACAGGCGCGTTGCCTGCTTGAGTCTGCGCAGCAGCTTGTTCTACTTTTGCTTCAGATTGAACTGCTTGAGTTTGAGCAGCGCCGGAAACAGCGCCTTCTTCAAACTGTGCAATCACTTCAGCAGAAAGCACTGTGTCGCCTTCATTTTTAATGATAGATGCAATTGTACCGTCAGCAGGAGCAACAACTTCTAAAACAACTTTATCTGTTTCAATATCGCAGATCACTTCATCACGTGATACCGCTTCACCAGGCTGTTTGTGCCAAGTTGCGATTGTGCCGTCAGCAACTGACTCTGGGAATACCGGTGCTTTAATTTCGGTTGCCATTACTAAGAATCTCCTGTTATTCAGCTACGATCGCTAAAGCGTCATTTACGAGCTGAGCTTGTTGTTTTGCATGCAAATATGGTGAACCGCAAGCCGGCGCTGCTGAAGCTTCACGGCCTGCATAACTGATGCGTACTTGTTTACCCGCTTTCATCACGTCGTCATACAGACGCGGCGCAATGAACAGCCAAGCACCTTGGTTTTTCGGCTCTTCTTGAGCCCAAACCACTTCAGTAACGTTTGGATAAGAAGCAAGCACTTCAGCAATACGCTTTTCTGGGTATGGATACAATTGTTCAATACGAACGATTGCTGTGTTGTTCAGTTCTTTTTCACGGCGTTTTTCAAGCAGATCGTAATAAACTTTACCGCCGCACAGCACAAGACGAGTTACGTCTGATTTGCTGATGCTGTCGATTTCGTCAATCACCGTCTGGAATGTGCCAGTTGCAAGCTCATCTAAAGTAGATGTTGCAAGTTTGTGACGAAGAAGAGACTTCGGCGATGTGATGATCATTGGCTTGCGGATTGGACGCAATGCTTGACGGCGCATCGCATGGAAAATCTGTGCCGGAGTCGTCGGAGTCATCACTTGCATGTTGTCTTCAGCGCAAAGCTGTAAGAAACGTTCTAAACGTGCAGATGAATGCTCTGGACCTTGACCTTCAAAACCGTGAGGAAGAAGCATCGTCAGACCGCATACGCGTTCCCACTTGGTCTCGCCAGACGCGATGAACTGGTCAATTACAACTTGCGCACAGTTTGCGAAGTCACCGAATTGTGCTTCCCAAATAACCAAGCTCTTCGGAAGCGTTGTTGCATAGCCGTATTCGAATGCAAGAACCGCCATTTCCGACAATAGAGAGTCATAAATTGCAGTGCGCGGCTGGTTTTCTTTCAAGTTACATAATGGAATGTAAGTTGAACCGTCTACTTGGTTATGCAGTTTTGCATGACGGTGTGAGAATGTACCACGGCCAACGTCTTCACCTGTTAAACGAACAAGGAAGCCTTCATCCAAAATAGTCGCGTATGCTAAAGTTTCAGCAGCGCCCCAGTTCAATGGCATTTCACCAGTCTGCATTTTCAGACGGTCATCAATCACTTTAGAGACTTGACGCTGCATCACGAAGCCTTCTGGAAGCTCGCGCATTTTAGTGCCAAGCTCTTTTAAGCGCTCGATTGGGAACGTTGTATCCCAGTTGTCTGTGTATTCATGACCCAAGTAAGGCGTCCAGTCCACAAACATTTTTGTGTTTGGTTCTAGCACCAATGCATTTGCAACGTGCTTGCCTGCTTCAAGGTCAGAACGGTACTGTTCAACCATTGCATCAGCAGAAGCGCGGTCTAATACACCTTGTTGAACCAATTGATCTGCATAAAGCGTACGAGTAGTCGCTTTTTTGTTGATCACTTGATACATCATTGGCTGAGTTGCAGCCGGTTCGTCCGCTTCGTTATGACCGCGGCGGCGGTAGCAGAACATATCAATCACAACATCTTTACGGAAGGTGTGACGGAAGTCATGCGCCAATTGCGATACAAACAATACAGATTCTGGATCATCGCCATTGACATGGAAGATTGGCGCCTGAATCATTTTCGCAATGTCAGTACAGTATTCTGTAGAACGCGCGTCACGCGGATCAGAAGTCGTGAAGCCCACTTGGTTGTTTACAACGATGTGAACTGTACCGCCAACTGTATAACCGCGGGTTTGCGACATTTGGAAGGTTTCTTGGTTTACGCCCTGGCCCGCAAATGCTGCATCGCCATGTACAATCACCGGCAATACATCATCGCCGCCAATGTCTTTGCGGCGTACTTGGCGTGCGCGTACAGAACCTTCAACAACCGGCCCTACGATTTCCAAGTGTGATGGGTTAAACGCCAATGCCAAGTGAACTTCGCCGCCTGGAGTCATCACGTTTGAAGAGAAGCCTTGATGGTACTTAACGTCGCCTGAACCTTTTTTATGCAGTGATTTGCCTTCAAATTCACCGAAAAGATCCGCCGGGTTTTTACCCATAATATTGACAAGAAGGTTCAAGCGGCCGCGGTGAGGCATGCCAATCACAACTTCTTTACAGCCTACAGAGCCTGCGCGCTGAATCAGCTCATTCACCATAGGAATGAATGACTCGCCGCCTTCCACGCCAAAGCGTTTTGCGCCAACGAATTTATTGCCGAGGTATTTTTCCAGGCCTTCAGCAGCTGTCAAGCGCTCTAAAACATGCTTTTTCTGTTCTGCATTATAGCCGAACTGACCGCGGGCGCCCTCAAGGCGCTGTTGAATCCAGCGTTTTTCTTTGGTATCTACAATGTGCATGTATTCTGCACCAATCGAAGCACAGTAAGTCGCTTCCATGGCTTGAACCATTTCACCCAGCGTGGCTTCAGTTTTGCCAATCGCCAAGTTGCCTGTATTGAAAGGCGTATCTAGATCAGACTGAGTCAAGCCATGTGCCGCAAGATCTAAATCCGGCACGATTTCACGTTTAGCTAAACCAAGCGGATCAAGTTTTGCTTTTTGGTGACCGCGGTTACGGTAAGCAGCAATGAGTTGTAATACGCCAATTTGACGGCGCTCATGCTCAGAACTTACTGCGCTTTGAACCACAGGCTGAACACGGCTTGAATTACGTCCTAATAATAGGAATTGCTCACGTACATTGCTGTGCGGCTGATCGCCTTTAGGGAATTTATCGAAGTATGCGCGCCAGTCAGCTTCTACTGAGTCTGGAGCTGTCAAATACTGCTCGTAAAGTTCTTCAATATACGCTGCACTGTCAGCGGAAAGTTCAGTGTCAAGACGCAGTGCGTCAGCAACTTCTTGCATTTGTGGACCCATTTCCTATTGCAAAAACATTTCAGGATGCTTTTTAAGCGAACCCATGATCATTAATGTCAAATTGGTAACATGACATTAGTCCCCATTCGGCTTAAGCCATGAGGCGCGTTATCACTACATCAGGAGTTCCCAATGTGATTAATGAACAATAACGCCCCTCAGCGGCATCATTACTCATTGTTATACCCGGCCAAAACCGGGCAATTTTTTGCAAATCGTCTTAGAAAAAATAATCTCTGCGCTTTACTTTTTCTAAATCGACTTCCTTACCTTTATATACTGTCTCGCGGCCGCTAAATGTTGAAAAAATGTACGTTTTTCTGCCCAATTTTCACATATAACAGTGCGATAAATGCTAACACGTTATGCTATTTCAATTGATTTTTTTGACACATACCTCCTATAAATTGGCGAAATACAATAGCGCTATTTTCTACTAAGATATGGTGCGTTATATAAATTGATCTTTCAATTTAGACAAAAGTCTATTTTGCAATTTTTTAACGCAAACCGCTTAATAAAAAAGAGCGTGAATATGCTTTCTACAGCCATTTACGCCCCTTACACGTTATATGATAACATTTTCATCACCCTTTAACAGCGCAAAACAGTTATTCCATCATATTTTAACCAGCCTATTTCACCCAAACCACGGCAATTCACTAAAACCACACCATTCTGGCGCTGATTTTAAAAAACCTGCTCCAGCCATAGCTTAAAACAATCACTTCCATAAGCAGCCCATACACTGCCGCTTAAACTGCTGAATGCCCCGCCACAGCATGCAAAAAAAAGCGCACCCGAAGATGCGCTTTATTGAATCAGCCAGATTAGCCAGCGTGATCAAACATCATATTACGGATGTGACCGATTGCCTTAGTCGGGTTCAAGCCTTTAGGACAAACAGATACACAGTTCATGATGCCTTTGCAGCGGAACAAAGAGAACGGGTCGTCAAGACGAGCCAAACGCTCTTGAGTTGCTGTATCACGAGAATCGATAATAAAGCGGTATGCATTCAGCAATGCAGACGGGCCCAAGAATTTATCAGGATTCCACCAGAATGATGGGCATGAAGTTGAACAGCATGCGCAAAGAATACATTCATACAAGCCATCCAAGTGTTCACGCTCTTCTGGAGACTGTAAACGCTCTTTTGCAGGCGCAGGCTGGTTGTTGATCAGGAATGGATGAATTTTGTCATACTGATCGTAGAACTGATTCATATCCACAACCAAATCTTTTACCACTGGCAGGCCAGGCAAAGGACGGATTGTAATTTCGTTTGGCAAATCGTTCAGGTTCCAAAGGCACGCCAAACCGTTTTTGCCATTGATGTTTACGCCATCCGAACCGCAAATGCCTTCACGGCAAGAACGGCGGAAAGTTAAAGATTCGTCCTGCACTTTCAACGCAAGAAGAGCGTCAAGCAGCATGCGGTGCTTGTCAGTCAACTCAAGTTTAAAAGTCTGCATGTACGGTGCTTTATCCTTATCAGGATCGTAGCGGTAGATATTAAATGTACGAGTACCTCTACTCATCTTACTTCTCCTAATTAGAATGTACGCGGTTTAGGTGGAATTGCATCGACAGACAGCGGCTTGTAGCGCACTGGCTTGTACTCAAGATGGTTATCCGCAGAGAACCATAATGTGTGCTTCATCCACTCGTCGTCACGGCGGCCATACGGATAGTCTGCATGATCAGGCGACAACTCAAAATCCACCACTGTATGCGCACCGCGGCACTCTTTACGAGCAGCTGCAGAAATTAACGTTGCTTTAGCAACTTCATACAAGTTAGCGACTTCTAAAGCTTCAATACGCGCAGTGTTGAATACTTTAGATTTGTCTTTCAAATGAATGTTGCGAACACGCGGTTCAATGGCAAGAATCTGTTTTACACCTTCTTCAAGCAATGCAGATGTACGGAATACACCAGCGTGGTCTTGAACGATGTCACGGATTGCATCAGCAACGTCTTGCGCATTTTCACCTGAAGTTGACTCATCTAAAAGAGCCATACGCTTAAAGGTATCTTCAAACACAGTCGTTGGAAGCGGCGCATACTCATCACCGTGATGCTTAGTCACGTAGTCGATGATGTGTTCACCAGCAGCTTTACCAAATACAACCAAGTCAAGCAGCGAGTTTGTACCTAAACGGTTTGCGCCATGTACAGACACGCAAGAACATTCACCAATTGCATAGAAGCCTTTCACAGGTTTTGTGAAGTTGCGGTCACCAGCATTGTGAGAATAAACACCCGTTTCTTTGTTGTAATTCGCTTCAAGCGCTACAGTTTCACGGCTTTCAGGCAGAACAACCTGACCATGAATATTCGTCGGAATACCGCCCATTTGGTAATGGATTGTCGGTACAACAGGAATCGGCTCTTTAGTGATATCCACGTTCGCGAATTTCTTGCCAATCTCAAATACAGACGGCAAACGCTTCATGATGGTTTCAGCACCCAAGTGCGTCATATCAAGCAAAATGTAGTCTTTCTTCGGACCGCAGCCGCGGCCTTCTTTAATCTCTTGGTCCATTGAACGCGATACGAAATCACGCGGCGCCAAGTCTTTTAAAGTTGGTGCATAGCGTTCCATGAACGGCTCGCCCGAATCGTTGCGAAGGATTGCACCCTCACCGCGGCAGCCTTCAGTCAGCAATACGCCTGCGCCCGCTACACCTGTTGGGTGGAACTGCCAGAATTCCATATCCTGCAATGGAATGCCCGCACGCGCAGCCATGCCAAGACCGTCACCAGTATTGATATAAGCATTGGTAGACGCACGGTAAACACGGCCAGCACCGCCTGTAGCAAACAATGTTGCTTTACCTTGGAATACAGCAACATTGCCTGTTTCCTGGTCAATAGCTGTAACACCCAGCACGTCACCTGCTTCGTTGCGAATTAAATCAAGCGCGATCCATTCTACGAAGAATTGTGTACCCATTTTCACGTTGCTTTGATAAAGCGTATGAAGCAGCGCATGACCTGTACGGTCAGCAGCAGCACAGGCACGCGGAACCGGCTTCTCACCATAGTTCGCTGCGTGGCCGCCGAATGGACGCTGGTAAATGGTGCCGTCTGCGTTACGGTCAAATGGCATACCCAAATGTTCTAGCTCATAAACCACTTGAGGCGCTTCACGAGTCATATACTCGATTGCGTCTTGGTCGCCCAACCAGTCAGAACCTTTAACGGTATCGTAGAAATGGTAGTGCCAGTTATCTTCTTGCATGTTGCCAAGAGATGCACCGATACCGCCCTGCGCCGCAACCGTATGAGAACGTGTTGGGAATACTTTAGTCAGTACCGCAACTTTCAAGCCTGCTTGAGCAAGCTGATATGAAGCACGCATACCTGAACCGCCACCGCCGACGATGACTGCATCGAAAGTTTGGTGTGGAATATTTGTGTAATCTTCTTTAGGGGTAATAGCGCCCATGATTGTTTCCTATCAATTCGCCCAAAAAATCTGGATTGCCCAGATTGCATATGCAAATACAGCAATAATCACTGCCGATGTCAGCACAAGGCGTAAACCTGAAGCTGAAGGACCCATTTGGCGAGTCGTCACATAATCTGTGAACACCTGCCACATGCCAATCCATGCGTGTGCAACAAGAGATAAGACTGCCAATAAAGATAAAATCTTCATTGGTAATGTCATCATAAAGCCGTACCACTGTTCAAAGTTGAATCCGCCGTTACACAGGATCCAGCCAAATACCACAACGGTATAAACAGCCAGCACAACAGCACTCAAACGCTGGATAAACCAATCGCGAGAACCTGAACCCGAAAAACCAGTAGCACTTTTCATTAGAGTACGATCCATACAAATGCTGCAACAATACCGATTGCAGACAAAATTAATGCGATAGTAGATGCTACTCGGCCACTTTGCAGCTCTTCAGCAATGCCTTGGTCAGCAAGTAAATGCTTAACACCTGCAATAAAGTGGAAAATTAAGCCAGCTACAAATACCCATACGACAAAACGCACAATGAAGCCGCCGAAGATTGCTTGAACTTGAGCAAAACCTTCTGGTGAAGACAAAGATTTGTCTAAAAGCCACAAAAGTACCGGTACGAGTAAAAATACGATGACACCAGAAAGACGGTGTAGAATTGATGCAATAGCCACAGGGGATTTTAAGTTTACTTCTAAAACTTGACCCATGGACAAATTGACAGGTCTGTTGCTTTTCACAGCGGGCATCCTGTAAGTAAAAACTCCATCCGGAGTTTGTTGGAATTAATTCGAAGGAAAGCTGGCATTGTTGAGCCAAAACATATAGTAAAGTCATGACCCAAACATTTAACGACACTGAATTATAAAACGTGAACTATTAAAATACAAACAATGACATTTGCTGAATGAACAAAAAAACCTTTAAATAAGAATCATTAACAACTACTTTACCCAATATAAGAAGTAAAAGCGCTTAAAGAAAATGACTATGTTATTGGTTTTAAAAAGTTAAATCTTAAAAATATTAATCGTTTCTGGCTTTAGAATGTTTTTTCAAAATTTAGACTAAAGATGAACACAGATAAGCCTCTGCCCTGCATTTATTTCTTCTTTTTATAATAGCTATAACCAATAAATCATTTATTAAATAAATAATTATTATTTATTTAAGATAATAAAGTTAAAATATCATGAACTGAAAGAAACACTTAGTCTGTGCATAACTCTTCCTTAACTCGCAATCTTTGCATAGATAAACACCAATTTCAGTATAAACAGGCGCACATTTGACGATTAAACACGCACTTCGCCTCAATTAATCAGTCATTTTTTAACCAAACAAACCAGCAAAACATTTACAGTTAGCGCTTTTTAATATGAATAAGAAAACAGCAATCCTAAAATTTAAAACGCTGTAAGTTACGAGATTTATAATATTTTAAGCATCAAAGTTGCTTGAATTTTTGAAAATTCTCAGAGTTTTTAGGAATTAAAAATTGCTTACAATTAAAGCAGCATCGGTATTTTCCTCTGCACCTTCCCTCCAATATGACTTATTATACCGTCCCGATGCTGTGATTTTATTCATGTTCTATCGGAATAATTTTTGACTAATCATCTGTATGAACGTCACTTTTATCCATAAGTATAATTGACAAAATTTCAGTTCTCTCTAATCTTAGAGCAAATTTTTGATCCGTCTGATTCGTGCATTAAAAGATTAGCACTGCGAGTCAGATAAACATTCACCAGGACAGGAGATCTATTGAATGTCTGAAGCAACTGGCAAGAAAGCCGTTTTACAGCTTGATGGCAAAGAAATTGAATTACCAATTTACAGCGGCACATTGGGCCCAGATGTAATCGACGTTAAAGATGTATTGGCCGCAGGTCACTTCACTTTTGATCCTGGTTTTATGGCTACTGCTGCGTGCGAGTCTAAAATCACTTTCATCGATGGCGGCAAGGGTGTTCTTTTACACCGCGGTTACCCAATCGACCAGCTTGCGACTAAAGCAGACTACTTAGAAACTTGTTACCTCCTATTGAACGGCGAACTTCCAAACGCTGAACAAAAAGAAGAGTTCGACGCTAAAGTTCGTAACCACACTATGGTTCACGACCAAGTTAGCCGTTTCTTCAACGGTTTCCGCCGTGATGCTCACCCTATGGCGATCATGGTTGGTGTTGTTGGCGCGCTTTCTGCGTTCTATCACAACAACTTGGACATCGAAAACGTTGACCACCGTGAAATTACAGCGATCCGCTTAATTGCTAAAGTGCCTACTTTGGCTGCATGGAGCTACAAGTACACAATCGGTCAACCGTTTGTTTACCCGCGTAACGACTTGAACTACGCTGAAAACTTCCTTCACATGATGTTCGCGACTCCTGCAGACCGCGATTACAAAGTTGATCCGATTCTTGCTAAAGCAATGGACCGCATCTTCACGCTTCATGCTGACCACGAACAAAACGCGTCTACTTCTACAGTACGTTTAGCTGGTTCTACTGGCGCTAACCCATATGCATGTATCGCTGCGGGTATCTCTGCGCTTTGGGGCCCTGCTCACGGCGGCGCGAACGAAGCTGTTCTTAAGATGCTTGATGAAATCGGCACTGTAGAAAACGTTGCTGGCTTCATGGAAAAAGTGAAGACTAAAGAAGTTAAACTGATGGGCTTCGGCCACCGTGTTTACAAAAACTTCGACCCGCGCGCTAAAGTTATGAAAGAAACTTGCGACGAAGTTCTTGCTGCACTTGGCATCAATGATCCACAGCTTGCGCTTGCGATGGAACTTGAACGTATCGCGCTTTCTGACGAATACTTCATCAAACGCAACCTTTACCCGAACGTAGACTTCTACTCAGGTATCATCCTTAAAGCGATTGGTATCCCAACAGAAATGTTTACGGTAATCTTTGCGCTTGCACGTACTGTTGGCTGGATCAGCCACTGGTTAGAAATGCACAGCGGCCCTTACAAAATCGGCCGCCCTCGTCAGCTTTACACTGGCGAAACTCAGCGCGATATCCAAGGCCGTTAATTCTTTAGAATTAACCGTGGATTTAAAAAACCGCCCTTTGTGGCGGTTTTTTTTATGCGGATTTAAAAGGTCTCAAATTAAAAAACCCAAGACAAATTCTTGGGTTTTTACGGCTGTGATTTTAAAAACGCCGGCGCTTAAAATTCTAAGTCATAATCTTTCAAATTCAGTGATTTTAAGCGCTGTTTTAATTGTGCCAGCGACCATGGCCACGCCGCAAAATTTTTGCCGTTTTGATCCAAATAGTAGCTCCTGCAGCCGCCTGCATTAAAAACAGTAGTCTTCAAATGCTGTTGCACCTGATGATTATGCTGTTCAATAACCTTTGGATTGATGCTGAATTTAGTGAACTGATACTCTTTCATCTGCAGCAAGCCGCTGACGATATATTCGACCTGCGCTTCAGCAATGCCGATAAAGGAGTCATACACCAAAATATTCGGGCCTAAAATTAAAAAGGCATTCGGCACTTGCTCAAGGCTGGCGCCCAGAAAGGCTTCCGGTGAACTGTTTTTCCAAAGTTCAGACAAATATTTCCCCTGTTCATTACGCACCCGCTTGCCAACCGGCGGATGCGACACCTCGAAGCCTGTGCCCCAAATAATCACATCAACCTCATGCCGTTCACCATTGGCGGCCACAACGGTATTGCCGTCGATTTCCACCAAACCGTATGGAATCAGGCTGACGTTTTGCTGCTGCAAAGCAGGATAGTAATTATTGGCAAACAGCAGCCGCTTGCAGCCAATAGAAAAATTTGGGGTGACATTTTGGCGCAGCTGCGGATCTTGCACTTGCAGTTTCAGCAGTTGCCGGCTGATAAAGTTAACCGGCTCCAGCGCTTTAGGATGGCGCAATCCGAAGTTGATGCCATTCAGAATCTGCGCGACACTCTTGCGCCATGCCTGCTGAACAGCCGGAAACCGAGCGATCCATTTTTTCATGCCATCCCCCAGCTGCATATCCGCTTTGGGCAGCACCCAAGGCGCTGTGCGCTGAAAAACGTGCAGCTGTTTGGCCAATGGCTGGATTTGCGGTATAAACTGGATCGCCGAAGCGCCTGTGCCAATCACCGCCACCCGCTTGCCCGTTAAATCATAATCATGATTCCAGCGCGCGGAATGAAACATTTCACCTTGAAAGCTTTCAATCCCTTTGAGTGCTGGCAATGACGGTTCGGTAATTGGGCCTGTGCCAAAAATTACCGTCTTTGCCCAAAACTCGCCTTGTGAGGTCTGCAGTGTCCAGCGCTTTTGATCTTCCTGCCAAACCGCATCCTGCAGTTCATGATTCAGCAGAATTTTATCCTGCAAATCAAACTGTTCTACCACATGTTCCAAGTAACTTAAAATTTCAGGCTGCTTGGCAAACAGATTGCTCCATTGATGGCTAGGCGCAAAAGAAAAGGAATACAGCGCGGATGGCACATCACAACCGCAGCCCGGATAAGTATTTTCACGCCACGTTCCGCCGACACGACCGGCTTTTTCCAGTACGATAAAATCCTCATAGCCGACTTGCATCAGCTTATGCGCAGTGGCAATGCCGGAAATGCCAGCGCCGACAACGATGGTGTCATATAGATGAATATGGGCAGACGGCTGCTGAATTTTGCTATTTTCCGCCTGCGCTAAAGTTTTGGTTTTTAGATTGCGCTTGGCCGCGGCCTTTCTTGGCGCTTTTTGCTGCGCAGTGCCGCCTTCTGATTCCTCTATTAAGTTTTCCGCATCCAATGCGGTTGGCATGTTCATGACGCAGCTCCCGCTTTTTTCATATATCGGTTAAATAAGGGATAGCCTGCCCCTAAAAGTTTGGCATACAGCTGCGGTGACAGACGCTTCATCCACCAAAACAGCTTGGCGTCCGGCTGCGGAATGGTATACAGCTTATTGGCATCCAGCTGATTCAAGGTTTTCTGCGCCACGGCATCGCTGGTAGTAAACGCATGATGCATCAGCAGTTTGTCCGCCAGCCCCGAATAGCTTTTCGGCAAACGGCCATTTTTCATGATATTGGTCGGCACCAGCGTCGGACACAGCACATTGACGCGGATGTTGGCGCTGCGCAGCTCTGCAGACAGGGTTTCTGATAAAGCCAGCACACTGGACTTGGTCACGTTATAAGCCGTCATTTCAGGGGCTGCTGTAAAACCCGCAGCTGAGGCGACATTAATAATGGCTCCGCCGCCATTTTGCTTCAGTTTCGGCACAAAATAGTGGCAACCATGTATCACGCCCCACAAATTGACATGCATGCACCACTGCCAGTCATCCAAAGTGACTTCATCAAACTTGCCGCCCAGCCCCACCCCTGCATTATTAATCACCAAAGTAACAGGATGGCCCAGCAGCTGTTCAGACTGTTCAGACAACGCCTGCACCTGCTCTTTCACACCCACATCACACTGCACGGCATAAGCAGACGCTGAAGTCAGAGACTGAATCAAATCGGCCGTTTCCTGTGCCGCCTCCAAATTAATATCCGCGCAGACAATATGGCCGCCGCGCCGCGCCACTTCCAATGCGAAACTGCGGCCAATACCGCTGCCTGCGCCAGTAATCACCGCATAAGCATTGCAGCTGGGCATGGCCTTTTTACTGAAGAATCCCATGATCTTTTCCTTTTTCTTTTTTGTCTTCTGCGCAATTCACGCTTTTAAAGCCGGTGTGAATTCTTTGATAAAATACGGCGTCAGCACGCCTGTTTCCGGGTGCAGCAGGCGCTCTTTGTAATACTCCAAAAATGCCGAAGTATCGTAATCATTCGGGTGGAAACCCGGACGCAGATAGTCAAAAATATGCTTCCAGCTGCTGCCGTAAACGCCGTCTTTCAAGCCAAAAATCAGCTGAAAACTGCGCGGCACATCTTTCCAATATGCGCCGCTGATCAGATTGGAAGGCTTGCGGTAAAACGGCACCACAAGTGAAGCCGCGGAAATCAGCACTAAAATGGTGGTCAGGGCTGCAAAGAATCCCGCCGCCCGCAGCGCATAGTTATTGGACAGGTTTTGAAAGACATCGTAGGCGATATCCTTATGCTCTGACTCTTCCAGCATGTGCCACAGCCAAATAGCGCGCTGCTTTTCATCCTGAGAATCGAAGAAGATCTGCTCATGGTTCATCATGTATTCCGCCAGCACGGCGGTAAAATGCTCAATCCCCGCCATCAGCGACAGTTTCATCGGCTGCGGCAGGCGGTTAAAGCCATAATCAAAGACATAGCCCGCCAAGGTTCGGAAAAGCTTCACCGGCAGATCAATCGCCATATAGGCATCATTCATTTCTTCATGCAGCTTAGAATGCAGCGCTTCCTGCCCGATCAATGAGGTTACCCGTTGCTTCAGCAAAGGATCTTTCACAAAATCGCGGTGATAGCGCGCCGTATCAATCACCAGATCTTCGCCAAAAGTCAGAAAAATCGACAGCGATGCAAAATAGGCGCTGGCCAGTTCTGCATTCATATAAAATTTAGGATCAATCTTCTCGGGCTCAAATTCGAACTTCATGTGCCGGATCGGGATAATGGCGGATTGCTTGGCGGCATTAAAAACCGGGCCAGCCAATACGCTGCTGAATGCTTTTTTGATTGGGCTGATTATTTGCATAGCGCTTACTCTTTTTTTGTATTCGCATTCAATTGCGAAAGCATCAAGTCTCAGCAATCAATACTGAGGGATATGATCAAAAATTAAGACATGCGCGCCATGAAGCCATTTGCAGAAATGATCTTTGCATTGGCAAATATTGCCGATTGAAAATATTGTCAGACAATAAGGCCTTGAAATTTTCATTCAATGCCATCTTTATATCAATTAGGGTCAGGGCCTTTTTTGCACTCCTGCCGATTCCGCTAATTCAGCTGTTCTACTGTTCCGGTATTCGCCTGATACACCCATTGATGGTCAAACAAGGCGTCATTCAGATGGTCAATGCGGAAGTTGCCAATAGCCGCCGCATAAAAGCCAGCCCCCTGCTGCTGCAGCTGCTCAATGCCTTCCATTAATTCAGGCGGCAAACCGCCCATGATAAAGTCCGAGATCACCAGCACATCGGCATGGCTGAAATTCGGCTGGCGCAGCATGTCTGCCGCATGCTGCATGGCGGGAACAATATCTGTGCCGCCATGAAAGGACTGGCTTAAAAAATGAATCACGTCATCCAGCGCATCATCCTGCTGCAAGTCCAATGCCGTTAAATTGGTCGAAAAGTTGATGATATGCATGGGCCGTTTAGATTTCATGGCCTGCATGGCCAAATACAGGCTGATGGCTTTGGCAATCAATTCAGGCTGTCCATGCATAGATCCGCTGGTATCCAGACACAGAATCATCGGGCCTTTTTCACCCCGCTTTTTAGGCGTCCGGCGCGGATCATCAATCACGCGCCCGCTTTGTTCGCCTTGCAAATGAAATCCCAAAAGGTTCGACTCTAAATATTTCAGATCAAATAAAATCTGCAAATCCGGATCTGACAGCAGCGCCAGCTCACTGGGCAAAGCCAAATTCAGATGCTGAGACAAATGGATGCCGGTAATTTCTTCAAAGGCGCACTGATCCGGCAGGGCTTGCTGCGCCTGCACAGGGTTCACCGTTAAAGGTTTGCGTTTATATTTGGAAGGCTCGGCGCTGCCCATCATTTGGCACAGCTTCTGCAGCGCTTTGTCCTGCGCTAAATAACTACTCCACATTTCAAACTGCTGTGCATCCTGTTCCGTCAGCTGCCCTTTAGAGTAATCAATAAAGATGCCGGTCTCTGCGCCAAAGGCATCCTTATGCTTCGCCATTTTCTGCAATGCGGCTAAAAAGTCCTTAATTTCATCTAAAAAGGCATCACGCTGCAGTGCCAGCTGTTCAAATTCCCATTGCGCAACGGCTTCGGTGAGTTTGCGCTGCCATTTTTCCTGCAGCAGCTGAAACTGCAAATGCAGCGCAGTTTTGGACTGCACTGCATTTTGCTGAAATTGCCATAAATCCCCCAAAACAGGAATGCCCAGCCCTTGCTGAAAACCCTGAAACTGCTGCTGCATCAGCTCCAATTCAATACCTGAAACCGCCGTTTTTTCCAGCCATGCCTCCAGCTGCTGCTGCACAGCCTGATAAGGGTGCTGCTGATCTAGGCTGGATTTAGCCTCATAAGCCCATGCATGCACTTTTTCATCTATTTTCTTGGCCGCTTTTTCATCGTCCAGCCAATGCTTTAATGTGGACTGGCGAAGTTCCTCATACAGCTGATCGGTGACTTCCGTCAGCGCATTGGCTGTCTGCTGGGCAGACTGCAGCTTTAATTTCGGCATAAGTGTTCCAACCGCTGGCAGTCCTGACGCTGCAAATCATAACGCTGCAGCGTCAGGGCCAGCTGCGCTTTCAGCTTGGCCGCATCGTCCTGCGCGGCAAAGTCTGAATCAAAATGCGCCGATGCCGTTTCAACCCTCTGCCGCAGCACGGCATAATCGTGGCTCAGCTTGCTTTGCAGCGCCTGCACCTCATGCAGCAGGTCATATTGAACCTGCGCTGACAGCTGGGTACGCGCACTGCCCTTCGGATATTTAATATAAGGCGTCACCGCTTCTTCTAAACCGTAATAGCCGCCTTTTAACGTGCATTGCCGCCCGCCATTGAAATTGCAGACGATGCCGCGAATTTCCTCACCGCTTTCATCCACGGCAAAGAAATCTTTTTTGCTGTCCATTTTATCCAGCTCTAAATACAGCACTTTATCCTGATAATGATGATCCAAGTTGGTCACAGATTTTAAATACTCACGGCCGCGGATCAAATAGCTCGCGTAAACCTCATCGGTATAATAAAAATGATTCAGAATCCGCTGTTCGGCATCTTCTTTTTGCGCAATGCTGCCGGCCAGATCCAGATCTGAATCCAAGCCGATTTCTAAAATGGCCTGCTCTATGGTCTGCGCAATAAAATCAATGTCATCTATCTGGCTCCACAAGCAGTGCTTTAAAATAAACAGATCCAAAAGATTCACTTCAGTGCGGTCATTGATAAAAGCGGAAGCTTTCAGCAAGTACGCTGCGCGCTGCCAGCGCCGGTCAGAGACATAAACGGCATGCTCTTCAAAGCTGTCAGTTAAAGATTGCTTGACCGCATCAAAGATTTTCAAAACTTCCGCCGGCAGCTGCACCTGATAGATGTGTTCGCGCCACTGCTGCAGTTCCTGCTTTTTAATGCGCAAGTCATCCGCCGCTTCTATTTTGGCTGCGCTGGGCTTGGCTTGCAGCAAAGCATGGAAGTTTTGCGCCTGCTGAATAGGCGGCACAACTAAACGCAGGATAAAGCGGTCATACAGCGCATCTAAACCTTGATTGGGTTCAGGAATTTCATTGGACGCGCTCATCAATACTTTTAACGGCACATGCTGAATCATGTCGCCATTTTTAAAAGTCTTTTCATTAACCAGTGTCAGCAGCGTATTTAAAATGGCCGGGCTGGCCTTCCAAATTTCATCTAAAAAAGCAAAATCGGCCTTAGGCAGATAATGTTCTGTTTTACGCAGATACTGATCATCCTTTAAAGCTTTAATCGATACCGGGCCAAAAATTTCTTCCGGCGTGCTGAAGCGGTTCATCAAGCATTCAAAATATTCGCCTACTTCAAAAGCAGAGGCTATGCGGCGGGAGATCAGGCTTTTGGCGGTACCCGGTGAACCGTACAAAAAGGTATTCATGCCTGCAATGCCTGCCAGCAGACTCAGCGCCATAATCTGCTCGCGCTCATACATCTGTTCACTGACTTGGGAAATGAGTGCATGCATTCGCGCTTTCATAAAAAACATCACTGAAAAAAGAGAATCCTATTGTAACGGCGCAATAGCGGTTTGCGAAATTTAACGATTTTAAAAATCAGCCCTAAAAATTTGCTATCTTTATCAGCAGTACTCAGCCACCGCCATTGCCCCATGTTCAATTTTCTGCCGCTCTTGATTCGACTTTTAAAGCTGGAACGCTTTAAATGCCGCGGGCTGACGTCAGGCGAAATTGCGCTGTGCCAAAGCGTTTTTGGCGGCCTGATTGACTACTCCAAAGTCAAAGTGATGAACCATCCGTATTTGCCGTGGCAGCCCAGGCATATTGTGATGGCGCCCTGCGGCAATATTCACGCCCGTTCGCCCTGCTTCAGCAATGACTATTCATTGGAAAGCCTTCCCTATCAAGGGCTTTTTATTCACGAAATGGCGCATATTTACCAGTATCAGCAAAACATCAATGTCCTGCTGCGCGGCGCATTGCTGCAAAGCGCTTTCTTTTTAAGTTTCGGCAAATACAATCCCTACGCATATCGGCTTCAGGCCGGTAAAAAGTACTTGGACTACAATATTGAACAGCAGGGAGATATCGCCCGTGATATCTTTTTTAAGCGCATTCGCAACATGATCTTGTTCCCCGAGGACAGGCGACCGCGCCCATAGCATTTTTTCTTCTATGCACTCCGATATTTCGGCCTTTATCCGCCTGAAATTTTCATCCTTGAGCGCTATTTTTTTAATAAATTTAACCCAGTAGATGCAGCAGCGCCGCGATTGGCATAGTTCCTGCTCATATTCGATTTAAAACCTTTGAATTGGCTCTAGCATCTAAGTCAATTTCAGCTAAAATAGCCTCAGGTCTGAAATGCTTTACAAAGCGCAAGAAGATTTTTATATCATCGCTTAAATGATGTTTTTTAAGCCTTTATGGCTGTATTTTTAGTATCAAAATGCACTCTGCTGAATAATACTCATAATAAAAATCAGTTTTTTTAGTGCATTCACCCCCTATAGGAATAGGATTTAGTTGGAATGAATAGTTTTAAAATTGCGCTTGCCCAATTCTCTCCACATACTGGCAACTTGACATCAAATGCCGAAAAAATGCTGGAGCAGGCAAATCAAGCGAAAAAACAAAATGCCGATATTATTGTTTTTCCTGAACTTTCTACTTTAGGTTACCCAGCAGAAGATCTTTTGCTGCGCCCAAGCCTCAGCAAACGCACTCAGCAGGCTTTTGACAAACTGGCAGAAATTAAAGACATCGTTTTAGTCTTCGGTTTTGTCAATCAAACAGCAGACGGCCAGCGCTATAACGCCGCTGCCGTCATGAAAGACGGTCAGGTTCTAGGCATCTACAACAAGCAGAACTTGCCGAATTACAGCGTATTTGATGAAAAACGCTATTTCACCGAAGGCCATCAGCATTTGGTCTTTGAATACCTCGGCCACAAATTTGGCGTGCTGATTTGTGAAGATGTCTGGGCGCTGCCAACGGTTCAGCAATTGGCGCAGCTGAATGTTGAAACGGCATTGGTGCTGAATGCATCACCTTATGAAGTCGGCAAACCGCAGCACCGCATTGAAACCATGTCGGCTTTGGCCAAACAAATGAATTTGAACTTGGTTTACTGCAACCAAGTCGGCGGTCAAGATGATTTAATTTTTGACGGCACCAGCTTCGTGATAAGCAAAGACGGTGAAATTGCACTGCAAGCGCCGAGCTTCAAAGAAGATTTGTATATCGCTGAATATGATGCGGGGCAAAAAGCGTTTATCAAAGGCGCCATTACCCCTGTCATGGGCACCATGGCTGAAATTTACCAAAGCCTGGTACTGGCAACCCGTGATTATGTGCAGCGTTCAGGCTTTTCAGGCGTGATTTTAGGCTTATCCGGCGGCATTGATTCGGCTTTGACCTTGGCGATTGCCGCCGACGCGATTGGCGCTGATAAAGTGCAGGCGGTGATGATGCCCTATACCTACACCGCGCAAATCAGTGTTGAAGATGCGGCGGAACAGGCGAAGAACATGGGCGTGACTTTTGGCATTGCCGAAATCAACCCGATTGTGTCCGGCTTTATGCAGACACTTTATCCATTCTTTGGCAATGCGCCCGCGGATGCAACCGAAGAAAACCTGCAGGCGCGTTCACGCGGCACTTTGCTGATGGCGCTGTCAAATAAATTTGGAAATTTGGTGCTGTCCACCGGCAATAAATCTGAATTGTCGGTCGGCTACTGCACCCTGTACGGCGACATGGTTGGCGGCTATGCGGTGCTGAAAGATGTATATAAAACCATCGTGTTTGAGCTGGCAAAATACCGCAACAGCATTTCAGAAACACCGGTGATTCCTGAGCGTGTGATTACCCGCCCGCCTTCTGCGGAACTTCGCCCAGATCAAACTGACCAAGACTCTTTGCCTGCTTATGATGTATTGGACGCCATTTTATATGCCTACATTGAAGAAGACATGAGCCAAGATGACATTATTGCCAAAGGCTTCGATGCAGAAGTGGTTGCCAAAGTCATCCGCTTAGTCGATTTCAATGAATACAAACGCCGTCAAGGCGCAATTGGCCCGCGCATCAGTTCACGCGCCTTCAGCCGTGAACGCCGCTACCCAATCGTCAATGGCTGGAAACCCGGTATTTAAGCCGCATTTATTAAAAAGCCCAAACTGAAATTTGGGCTTTTTTATGGCGGCTGCTTTTCATCTTTGCCTTTGGCAAGCCTGCCAGCAGCAGAGATATTTTAGCCGCCTTTTTTGCTGTATTATTCATTCACTGTAAGGACATGAATTCGCATACAGCGAAACATTAAAACATGATTTGAAGAATACTCTGCGGTACTTTTCTTCAGACAAAAAAAGAGACCAAGCTGAGAGCTTGGTCTTTTAAAATGGTGGCTATGACGAGACTTGAACTTGTGACCCCCGCATTATGAGTGCGGTGCTCTAACCAACTGAGCTACATAGCCTTAAACTGTGTGCGCATTATCTAAAGTTCAGCAGGCATCGTCAAGCTTTTTTCTGCAGAAATGCACAGACTTTAATCAAGCCCGCATCAAGCTGCTAAAAAATAAGCAGCAAAGTGATTATTTATGGCGATTTTCACATTTTTATTTAAAAATTACACAGTTATTCCAAAGGTGAAAACATTGAAAAAGACCATTTTATTAAGCTTAGTGCTGAGCCTTGGCGGCTGCCAGCTCGTTTCCCCTATTTTTGTCGATTACAATGGCGTACGCATGGATGTTGCCAAATGGATTAATAGCCAATCACTGCTCAGCATGCAGCAGAAACGCAGCCTTGCACAGCTGAGCAAAGCGCAGCAGCAGCTGCGTCATTACAGCGATCAGGATGGCCCGACACGCCTTGCAATTGCCAAGCAAAACCAAATTGCACTGCATTGCGCCCATTTGCACCTCAGTGAAAAGAAAATTTCCCAGCTGCAGCAGCAGCTCTTTGGCGATGAAAAGCAGCAAATATTAGCGTTTTATCAAGAAAATGCGCCGATGATAAAATTAGATGAAAAATCAATTCAATGTGAATAAGTCTGTTCGAAGCAGGCCAAAGCAAGTCTTTGGACTGCTTTTTATTTTCCTAGAGCCAGCTCAATAAAAAACATTCTTAAACTTTAGTTGAATAAAATATCAGCAATACATTTCAGCAACAAACTGTACACAGATAAGTCATTAATATTCTTTGAATTATTTGATAATCTTTAAAATATCCGTATGAATTTGCTAGGTTTTCTTTCATTTTGTTTCGCGCTATGATCAAGCTGAGGCTGTTTTTTTATATACAGTGAGCAGCATGTGCCTGCTCTAAAAATGCTGAAAAATAAGGAGAATTATTATGTCATTTCAAAATATTGTAGTCCCTGTAGACGGTTCCGAAACTTCTCTTGCCGCCGTGGCAAAAGCGATTGATTTTGCTAAAACATTTAACAGTAAAATTACCGTCGTTCAAGTCATGGTGCTTGATCCGTATATCGCAGCTGAATATATTTCTGCAACGCAAACCAATGACCTGATTGAACGTGCGCGCACATCGATTGTGGATAATTTAAGTACCGTCAAATCTAAATTAGCGGCGCAGGGCATTGATGTTGAAACAAAACTGCTTGAAGGGCAAACAGTGCATACTGAAATTGTTAAAGCAGCTCAAGATGCTCAAGCAGATCTGATTATTATTGGCTCTCATGGCCGTACAGGGCTGAAGAAATTCTTCCTCGGCAGTGTTGCGCAAAGCGTCTTGGGTTCATCTGACATTCCTGTCATGGTTGTCCGCAAATAATTCATTGCTATGTCTAAATACAGTCTTGCAGGCGCTGTCTTGCAAGACTCACCCTTTCCATTGATATTTTTTCAAATCAATTTTTCCGGCGATGACGGCTACACCTTCCGCCAATAATTTCTGCTGCTGCACATTAGCCCCATCATCATCCAGCTTGCCTAGGCTGATTTTCCCTTGGCTGCTGATCACCCGATGCCATGGCAAATCTGCGCCTGCATCAAGCTGCTTCAGCACGTAGCCGACCAAGCGCGCATGCTGAGGCAACCCCGCCAAACGCGCCACTTGACCATACGATGCCACCTGCCCCTGCGGAATCAAGTCAACCACAGCCAGGATCTGCTGCGCAAGTTCGTCACTGTGCTTTGCCATATAATGTTTTTGCGCCTAGAAATAAATAAGAGAGCCTTAAGGCTCTCTTATTGTTGCACCATCGCGGTAAAATTAGAACACCAGATGATTGTTATCCAGCAACTCCTGCAGGCCAATGTCGGTGTTCTTCAGTGTCAGCAATTCCACCTTATCATGCGCTTTAGCAGGCAGGCCGTCACGGTCAATGCTGATAACGGTATTGCCTTTCCCATCGCCAGCAACAGAAATAAACTGGCCAATATTGCTCTTATCGGCACCCTGCCCTTGCAGCAGCTGACTGACGTCAATCTTATCGCCTTGCGCTTTGCTGAAGTCCGCCCATGTATCATGGCCATTGCCGCCAGCAGCATCTGAGCTGTTCAGCACTTTGAAAATGACGGTATCTGCGCCCGTTTTGGCATTAAATACATCATTGCCAGCTGTACTGGTGATCACATCATTGCCTGTACTTGCAGTAAAATTCACACTGGCTTGGATGCTCAATGTAGCAGTAGACGCATCACCATTTGGCGCAGCCAGCTTGTAGGTAAATTCTTCTGAATGGCCCGAAAGCGCTTTTGCATCGGTGGCAGTATACGTATAGCTGCCATCCGCTTTCAGGTTCAGTTTGCCATATTGCCCTTCAATCTCAGTTCCCGTGCTCTTCACCGCGGTGTAGGTCAAACCGCCATCTTTCGAGATATACAGATCTGTGTATTTAGAGGCCAGCGTATCTGTGCCGTGGCCGTCATTGTCACTGAAGATATTGCCCTTGCTTTGCACAGCGGCAGATTTCACCGTAAAGTCATCCAGATCAATCACGCTGCGGCTGATGGTCGCGCTAACACTGCCAAAGATGCTGAAGCCCTTGTTTGTAATGGCCTCAACAGTATATTCGCCGGCTTTTAATCCGTTCAAATTCAAACTGTTTCCATTTGGCAGCAAGGTAATAATATCGATCAGCGTTGAGGCGCCAGTTGTTGCAATCAATTTATGCGCTTTGTCATAGATATTGACCACTGTTCCGCCCAAGAAGGATGCGAGCTGAACCGAGCCAAAGCTGATTTTCACATCTTCAATGGTGCCGTCAGCAACCGTCAGTTTGGTTGAGCCGGACTTCGTTCCGCCCGCGCCAATGGCCCAGCTATAGCTGATAGAGCCGGCTTTTGCGGCCGTGACTGTATTTGATGCATCAACGCCAATGAAGTCAGTATTGTCTGTTGCCGCGACTGTCGAAGCATCCTCTTTTGGATGGCTGTCATTCCAATTCAGCGCCAGATCGCTCTGCGTGCCAATCTGAATAATCAGTTCAGCCGCACTTTCTTTCCCGCTGGCGGGATCTTTGACGGTATAGCTGAACACTTCCGCTTTGCCAATTACTGCTACGTCTGCTTTTGGCGCATAGCTGTAAGAACCGTCCTTTTGGATGGTTAAGCTGCCGTAAGCGCCATCAATCACTGTGGCGCCATTTACCGCTTTGCCGTTTACACTGCTGATGACCGAACCAGCAGGAACGCTGTCTTTTCCATATACCGAATCAGTATCGCTGATGACGTTTCCAGTTGCTTCTGCAGTCCCGCTCACCTCTGGATTGACCGAAGTATCAAACACTTTCAGCGACAGATTTGCGCTGACTGAAGTGAATAGGCCAATCGCCGATCCGCCGACAAATTCAAACTTATAATTGCCCGGCTGAAGATTATTGGCGCGCACTGCAGCGCCTTCTCCAAATAGTCCCAAAATATCCAGCAATCCAGAATCCTTATTCGATGCAATCAGCTTCCAGCTGCCATCTGCATCCATTTGGAACAAACGCATTTCCGCTTTATCAAACAGATTCACCAATGAGCCTGTTTTTACACTGATCGTTGCTTCACCAATTTCCTGATCGCCTACATTGAAATAGCCGGCATGTGTTTTCGTGCCGATATTGACCGCATCAAATACATTGAAAAGCTTCGATGTGCGGGTTTCTTCAACGGGGTAGATGAAGTCCACATATGCCGTAACTAAATTATCTGCAGCATCCATTGCAATGCTTTGCGCAGTCAGTGCTTTCGGATCAGATTCGCCGCCCTTATCCCGCGCAGTCACCAAAATCTGCTGCGCATCTGTTAGCGCTGAAGGAAGCTGAATACTGAAGTGCCCTGCTGAATCCGCTTTATCCTGCGCCAAAATCGTTTTGCCGTCTGCAGAATAGACGGTGATTTCAGCAAAAGCCTCTGAATGGCCTGTAACATTTTGCCCTTGAGCATCCAAGGCGGCTTCAGGCGCTGCTGGCGCATACAAATCAGGGGCAATAGCAGGAGCAGCCAGAGATTCGCCGCCTGGGTCTTTTGCCGTGACTTTAACAGCTTCGCCATCCACCAAAGCAGGATTCAATGCAACGGTATAGCTGCCATTGGCATCGGCCTTACCGACAGCCAGGACGGTCGTGCCTTTGCTGCCGCCATAAACCGTAATTTCCGCATTGGGCTCTGTAGATCCTGTTACGGCTTTGCCATCCGCCGTCACTTGAGCTGCAGGCGCATCTGGCGCATAGAGATCAGGCGCAGATGCCATTTTCGGCAATGACTCGCCTCCAGGATCTTTTGCAGTCACTTTAACGCTTTCACCATCCACTTGCGCAGGATTCAGGCTGACTGTGTACCGGCCAGAAGCATCAACCGTGCCTTTGCCCAATACTGTTTTTCCATCAGTACTGTAAACAGTAATCAATGCTCCCGGCTGCGCCTGACCAAATACTGTTGCGCCATCATTCTGATTCACTTCTGCTGTCAGCAATCCCGGCACAGTGGTATCGGTTAAATCATCACTTGCATGGCCTTTATTGCCTGCCTGATCTGTTGCTGTGGCTGTGTAGGCGCCTTCAGCCGCCGGCGCTGGAACTGATGCCGTGAATGTGCCGTCCGGATTGACCGTGACTGGAATGTCTTTGCCATTCGGGTCTTTCAAGATCACTGCCGCACCCGGTTCTGTTTTGCCGCTCAGCGTTGCCGTGCCGTCTGGATGTGACTCAACATTGAATCCGTCAATTTTCGGCGCAACTGCATCTTTCAGCTCTTCCGCGGCTGTACCGCGGTTGCCTGCCTGATCTGTTACTGTGGCCGTGTAGATGCCTTCAGCTGCCGGCGCAGGAACTGATGCCGTGAATGTGCCGTCTGGATTGACCGTGACTGGAATGTCTTTGCCGTTCGGATCTTTCACGGTCACTGCCGCGCCCGGTTCTGTCTTGCCGCTCAGTGTTGCCGTGCCGTCTGCATTTGCTGTGACTGTCAAACCGTCAAGCTGAGCTTGAGTATCCACTGTCAGCGGTGTCGAGGCTTTATCACTCACATTGCCTGCGCGGTCTTTGGCTGCCGCTTCTACAGTATAGTCACCATCTGCAAGCGCCTTCGCGCTGTATGTCCAGCTGCCTTGAGCATCTACAATGCCTGCGCCTGTTTCAACAACATTGCCAGCCTTATCTTTCACTGTCACAGTGACCGTTGAACCCGCTTCTGTTTTTCCGCTGAAACTTGGAGCCGCATCTGCAGCTGTGCCAGCTTGATCAATTTCAATCTCCGGCTTCACCGTATCAATAATGAAATCTTTATACGACGGAGCGCTGACGAGGCCGCTGGCATCGGTAGAAACCGCTTCAAGCGTAAACAAGCCATCTGCCAAAGGTTTAGATGGCGTAAATGTCCATCGCCCTGTAGCTGCATCCAGTTTCGCCACCCCCGAATCAATCAGCTGATTTGAAGAATCATAAATATGGATTCTGACTTCAACACTTTTCGTGGATGTGCCAGAGAATGTTTGTGATGGATTATTCGTTGCTGGCGGCAATGGCGCAGCAGCCAGCATTGCGCGTGCAGCGAACATTGCAACTGGCGCGGCAAATGATGCTGCAAAGAAATCAAAGTCATCAATCCCAACTGTCGGCGGAATAATATCGCCGCTGGCATCTCCTTTCAGACCTTGATTGCCTGCTTCATCCTGATAGGAACCGGCATCAATGGCAAGTTTTACAAAGTTGATCACACCTGAAACCGCGGGCTGCACTTTTGCGGTCCACAGCGTATCTGATACTTTCACAAAATCAGTTAAAGTGCCGCCTGTAACGTTAACGTCTGCTGTATCAAAGTTGAATACTTTTTCACTGAAAGTGAATTTAACCAAGCCATTTTCATCTAAACCAATCGTTACTGCCGGCGCGGTGCTGTCGATGCTCGGCACGCTGACATTATTCGCGCTGCTGCCTTTGCCTGCATTGCCAGCAAGGTCGCTGTAGCTGCCGTCGGCAACCGTGACCGTCACTGGCGCCGAAGCGCCCGTGCTGCCGTTTGCCGTTACATGGCCTGTCCAGCTGCCGTCCGCCTGCTGGCTTAAGCCGCTGACGCTGCCGCCCGAAACTTGCACATCTGATGCGTCAAAGCCTGTTACCGCTTCGCTGAAGCTGATGCGGAGGCTGCCGTCCGCATCCAGCGTCATGGCCGAAACAGGCGCGGTGCTGTCAATGCTCGGGACAGTTTGCGATTGGGACGCCGCCTGGCCGGCATTGCCCGCATGGTCGGTATATGATCCTGCCGGAATCGTGACATCCACTTGCGCGGCGGCGCCCGTGCTGCCATCAGCAATCACCTGGCCTTTCCACGTGCCGTCCGGCTGCTGCGTCAGGCCGCTTAATGTGCCGCCCAACACTTGCAGATCCGATGCATTAAAGCCCGTTACCGGCTCGCTGAAGCTGATGGTGATTTCGCCATTGGGCGCAATGCTGATGCTTGCCGCCGGCGCGGTGCTGTCAATGCTCGGCACGCTGACATTATTCGCGCTGCTGCCTTTGCCCGCATTGCCGGCAAGGTCGCTGTAGCTGCCGTCGGCAACCGTGACCGTCACTGGAGCCGAAGCGCCCGTGCTGCCGTTTGCCGTTACATGGCCTGTCCAGCTGCCGTCCGCCTGCTGGCTTAAGCCGCTGACGCTGCCGCCCGAAACTTGCACATCTGATGCGTCAAAGCCTGTTACCGCTTCGCTGAAGCTGATGTGGAGGCTGCCGTCTGTATCCAGCGTCATGATCGAAACTGGCGCGGTGCTGTCGATGCTCGGGACCACTTGAACTGCTGTTGAGCCTTGGCCGGCATTGCCTGCAAGGTCAGTATAGCTGCTGGCTGCAACTTCAACGGCAATGCTTCCCGCTGCGCCAGTAGCGCCATTGGCAGCGACTTTGCCTGTCCAAGTTCCATCAGCCTGTTCTGTTAAGCTGATCAATGTGCCGCCCGCCACTTTCACATCCGATGCGTCAAAGCCTTTTACCGGTTCACTGAATGAAATGACAATATCGCCATCCGCGCTTAATTGAATAAATGATGACGGCGCTGTGACATCAATGCTTGGCACAGTTTGTGACTGTGCAGCGGCTTGACCTGGATTGCCCGCATGATCTGTATATGCACCTGCAGCAATACTAAGTTCAACTTTTCCAGGTGTGCCTGTTGGATCATTTGACACAGCATGGCCTTTCCAAGAGCCGTCTGACTGCTGTACTAAATCAAGCAATGTGCCGCCTGCGATTTTCAAATCGGATGGCTCAAAATCTTTGACGGGCTCACTGAATGTTACTGTCACATTGCCACGGGCATCGACTGCAATTGATGCGGATGGCGCTGCCGTATCTGCGCTTGGTACTGTTTGTGATTGAGATGCTGATTGACCTAAGTTGCCTGTATTATCTGCATATGAGCCTGCAGGAATACTGACATTCACTTGCGCTGCAGCGCCTGTGCTGCCGTCTGCAATCACCTGGCCTTTCCATGTGCCGTCCGCCTGCTGCGTCAGGCCGCTTAATGTGCCGCCTGCCACTTGCACATCCGATGCGTCAAAGCCTGTTACCGGCTCGCTGAAGCTGATGGTGATTTCGCCATTGGGCGCAATGCTGATGCTTGCCGCCGGCGCGGTGCTGTCTGCGCTAGGAATATTCTGAGATTGAGACGCGGCTTGACCTGGATTGCCTGCCAAGTCTTGATATGAACTTGCATCAATGCTGAGTTCGACTTTGCCTAATGCGCCAGTCGAGCCGTTTGCCACCGCATGGCCTTTCCAAGAGCCGTCTGCCTGCTGCACCAAATCAGCCAGTATGCCGCCCGCAACTTTGACATCCGATGCGTTAAAGCCTTTCACCGCCTCGCTGAAGCTAATTATCACTTCACCATTAGTCGCAATGCTGATGCTTGCTGCTGGCGCGGTGGCATCTACACTTGGAACAGTTGCATAAATAAATCCGCCTTTGCCGGCATTGCCTGCGAGGTCCTCATAGCTGCCGTCCGCAATAGAAACGACAACACTGCCAGGCAGGCCCGTATTTCCATGGGCTGCCACTTTACCTGTCCAGCTGCCGTCCAGCTGCTGGCTCAGGCCACTGACGGTACCGCCATCCACTTTGACATCAGAGGCATCAAAGCCTTTCACCGGCTCATTAAAGGTGATGATTAAATGACCATTTGCATCTAAAGCTAAAGTTGGCGCAGGGGCTGTCGTATCCAGGCTAGGCACAACTGCAGAACCTGATGCAGCTTGCCCTAAATTGCCGGCCAAATCTGCATATGCCCCAGCTGAAATAGATATCCCGACTTGAGCTGAAGCGCCTGTAGTGCCATTTGCGGCAACATGGCCTGTCCAGCTGCCGTCTGGCTGCTCAGTTAAATCCAGCAGGTTCCCGCCCGCAACTTTAAGATCTGAAGGTTCAAAACCTTTGACCGGCTCACTGAAAACTACCGTGACCGCGCCATCTGCACCTACTGAAATAGATGCAGATGGCGCTGTTGTGTCAAGACTTGGCACATCCACACTTGCAGAAACAGCACCTTTGCCTGCATTGCCGGCAAGGTCAGTATAGCTGCCATCTGCAATTTTCACAGTTACGCTGCCTGATGCGCCGGTATTGCCTTCTGCCGTCACGCGGCCTGTCCAGCTGCCGTCTGCCTGCTGAACCAAATGAGTTAATGTGCCGCCTTGTGCCGTGATACCTGATTGATCGAAGCCTTTGACAGTTTCACTGAATGAAATTGTCACGTCGCCATTTGGGCTAACCGTCAATACTGATGTGGGCGCTGCGGTATCGATTTGCGCTGATGCACTGACATCTGCTGTGACATTGCCTGCCTTATCTTTTGCATTGGCTGTGATCTGATAAGCGCCATCAGCCAGATTTGCGCTGACGGTATATTTCCATGTGCCGTCTGATGCAACTGCCGCTTTTCCTGTTTCAATGACAGTTCCAGCCGCATTCACCACTTTCACTGTCACTGCAGACGCCGGCTCATTGACCTTGCCTTTCACATCTGGAGTCACATCATTGCTTAAGCCAACATCTTGAATTTCAATAATTGGCGATTGAATATCCACAATAAATGCTTTGGCTGCCGGCTCACTTTGGTTGCCTGCCACATCTTTTGAAATGGCTTGAAGCATGTAATAGCCCTCTGCCAAATCATGCGATGGCGTATACGTCCACTTGCCAGTTGCTGTATCTAATTTTGCCAAGCCTGAATCCACCGTTTTGCCAGTGCCATCCTGCAAATAAATCATGACTTCAATACTCTTGGTTGATGAACCAGAGAAAGTCGGCTTGATTTGATTGGTCTGCGGCACAGTTGATGCAGTTGCGCTTGCAGCGCTCATCAGCAGGCGGGATGCCGCTGCGGCAAATAAATCATTGATATCTACCGTCGGAGGCACAGTATCAACTTTTAAATTTGCATCTGCTGCAAAAGCGCTATTGCCCGCCGCATCAGTGGCAGTGGCCGCCACAGTATAAGCACCATCTGCAAGCGATGCTTTGGGCGTATATGTCCAGTTGCCGTTTCCATCCACTGCTGCATTGCCGGATTCCACGGTATTGCCGCCAGCATCTTTAATTTCCACTTTGACCGCCGCGCCTTTTTCAGCAGCGCCTTGAATGGCAGGAGTATTATCATTGGTTGGTTTAAGCGGCTCAATCGAAACGGCCGGCTTCGTGGTATCTACCGTTAAGCCGCCGCCTGATGCTGTATCTGTATTTCCCGCCGGGTCAGTAGCAGTGGCCGCCACGGTATAAGCGCCGTCTGCAAGCGATGCTTTTGGCGTATATGTCCAGTTGCCGTTTCCATCCACTGCTGCATTGCCGGATTCCACGGTATTGCCTCCAGCATCTTTGATTTCCACTGTGACCGCTGCGCCTTTTTCAGCAGCGCCTTGAATGGCAGGAGTATCATCATTGGTGAGTTCAAGCGGATCAATTGAAACAGCCGGTTTCGTGGTATCTACCGTTAAGCCGCCGCCTGATGCCGCCGATTCATTGCCGGCAGGATCTTTCGCTTTTACTTCTACGTCATATTCGCCTTCAGGCAACGGATTCTTTGGCGTATACGTCCAGCTGCCGTTAGCGTCTACAGCACCTTTACCGCTGTCAATCACATTGCCGCTTTGATCTTTGATGACAACGTCAATTTCAGACTTCGGTTCACTGGTTTGCCCTGAAATCACCGGTTTACTGTTCTTGGTTTCCCCCAGATCATCAATACTGACCGCTGGAACTTTCGTATCCACAGTGAAATCCAAAACATCCGATTTTGGCCCTTCTGCGCCGTTCACTGTTTGCGTGACCGTAATTGAATGCGCGCCGTCCAGCAGTTCTTTTGGAACTTCAACACTCCATGTGCCGTCTGCCTTTGCTGTCGCCGAAGCAATCACTTGTCCAGCATCATAGACCTTAATTGCTGCACCTGGCTCTGCACCGCTGCCGGATACCACAGGGGTTTTGTCATTGGATACATCACCTGATGCGAGCTTGCCGATCTTTGGCGCAGCATTATCCGCAACTTCAAAAGCGGCGAGTTTTTTAGGCGCCGCCGCTGGCTGAGCATTGCCTGAGTCACCGGATGAACCGCTGCCGCCGCTGGCTGCCGCGCCAATCAGGCCGGCACCGCCTGCGCCCAGCGCCCAAGGCAAAATCACGCCCGTTAAGGAGTCTTTATACAGCAGCGGCTCAATTTCACTTAATGGCTGATATTGAATGACATCCGCAATTGCGCCTGTTCCATCGGTAAATTTTGCCCAATACAAACTTCCGTCTTCACCCTCAAAAACCAAGCTGTTGTCTGGATTTGCCATGTTGAAATAATTTTCAACAACAATGACTTGACCATTTTTTAAATTGATCATTGCGCTGTCGCCGCTGCGGGTAATCGAGGCAACATCTTCTTTGGGGATTTTAACAACAACAACTGAATTTTCAGATAGGCTCACAGTATTGGAATCAACCTGATTCAGCAGCGTGTGGCTTTCCTTCGCGATCACAGAAATTTGCGTCATAGCTAAACTCTCTATTTCTTTTAATAAGGTCTTATGAAGTTCTAATTTTTTTAACGATTTGTTTTATTTAATAAATTTATTTAAATACAAATCATTAGCAACATTTTTTTAATTGTGTGTTTTATATCACAGTTTTTTTATATTTCTAGCATTGCTTGAAAGCGGTCATTTTTTTACTTGCATCTTCATATTTTATTTTTCAAATTAGCAATAAATAACAAACACTTGTTTTTGCGATTCACTTCACGCTATTTTTTGTAACCATACGGGTTTTTTGCCTCCTTCCGCGCCTGCTGCATGGGCCAGCCCTATCTGCAGCACCAATTGAAGATAAAAAAGCGGAATCCCTCTTCAGGAATTCCGCCTGTACAGCATGCAGGATGCTTGCGAATCCGCCATTTGCCGCTCTAGAAGTTATCTGGATGTTCCAGCCTTTTCACTTCCTGCACCCGTTCAGGATTATGCACGGCCGCTACACCATCATCCGCTTTTTCATCAATTAAACTTTCCGGCTTATATACAGTAATATTTTCATTGCCAAACGCATCTTCCCCGACAATATACTGAAAGCCTTTGCGGTTCATTTTATGGCACATGCGCTGATACCAGCCTTTAAAGCCTTGTGTTTCTTCATTCGGATTGTGATAAAACGCATTCATCACCGCTGGCAGGCCTAAGCCGCAGACAATGCCTGACAGCAATACCGAAATAAAAGTATAGCCAATTAAAATACTGCTGTATTCGCTCAATTCAGGCACGTTGGCCACCGCTAAAATCAGCGCCAGCGAAATACCGCCGCGCACCCCGCCCCAGGACAAAATGGCTAAACTGCCGTTATAGCTTTTATGCCGGAAACTGGGGAAAAATGCGAATGACAGGTAATTGGCCGCAAAACGTGAAGCATGCAGGATAAAGAACGCCACAATGCCGCCTAAAATCAGGCTGACGCTGAGATCGAGAATGAACAGCTCCAAGCCAATCAAGGTAAATAAGAACGAATTGATAATGCCTTCTACCGTGTGCCAAAAATGATTTATTTCGCGGATTTCACGCGCTTCTAAAATTTCCTTCCAGCGGTTGCCGACAATCAGGCCGCCAATAACGCAGGCAATCGGCGCAGACGCATGCGCAAACAGCGCCACCAAATAAGAACCGCAGGCCAATAAAGCAGTGGTCAAAATCAATGATTCCATTTCATGCTTGCCGCGCAGCAGGCGCAGAATCGCTTGCCCAAATCCCCAGCCAATAATGACGGCCACGACAATTTCATACAGCAGCGTTTTCAGCACGCCGAAAACGGTGACATGCGCGCCCTGCAGCACATTCATCAGCGTCATGAACAAGGCAATACACATGGCGTCATTAAACAGGGATTCGCCTTCCAGTTTCACGATCAAATGATGCGGCGCGCGTACCGAACTCAGCACGCCTTTAATGCCAATCGGGTCAGTTGCGCCTAAAGCCGCACCCAGCAGCAGCAGCACCAGCAACTCTACAGGCTGGCCCACCAAGAACTGATAGCCGTACAAGGCCAAGCCAAAAAACGTTGCGCAAAGCACTAAAGCAATACTGGCTAAAATACTGATGGGTTTCCAATAGCTGCGTAAATCAGAAACTTTAAACTTCAGCGCAGACGAAGTCAGAATGAAACAAATGACACCATTAATCAAAAAGTCATAAAAATCAATATGCCGGACAGCTTCTTCAATATTATGGATATTAATGGTGATAAATTGATTGCCATTCAGCAGGCTGGCGCCCCACTGTAAAATAAACACGAAAATCGCAGAGACCAGCGGCACGCCGATGGCTTGCGGAAAGTCTAAAATCCGCTTATTAAAAATCGTCGTTGCAATGGAGAGTGCAAAAATTACTGTGAAGACCTGTAAGAAAAAAAAGTTTCCCATTCTGTATCCAATTCTGTGCTGCGCGCTATAGCGGGGAATTCACGCAATTATTCAAAAAATAAATGATTTCGAAAATATCATTTATATTTAAAATATTATACTGAAAGTATAAGCCTCCGCATGTATCAATTAAGTTTATTTCACAAATGCATGCATTGCGATAACATAGCGCTTCATGCAGAATTTTTATGCATCCGCTCTAACTTTATACTGTCTGTGCTTTTCTTATGCATCATACCATTAAGCTTATTTTCCGCATTTGCTTTGCCGCCGTTATTTTTATGGT
Organism: Acinetobacter sp. CWB-B33; assembly: GCF_039655955.1. Classification (NCBI taxonomy): domain Bacteria; kingdom Pseudomonadati; phylum Pseudomonadota; class Gammaproteobacteria; order Moraxellales; family Moraxellaceae; genus Acinetobacter; species Acinetobacter sp. CWB-B33. The sequence continues at coordinate 242,724 of NZ_JAGFEU010000002.1, read as the reverse complement.
GACAGCAGCCTTAATTTTGACCTGCCTGGCGAAAAGCCATGAAATTTTCCGGGCAGAACAAAATTTTGCGCAAGCGCAAAAAATACATGTGCAATCCACAGCCAAAGAACAGCTGGTGCTGCTGTCCAATAATCAAAAACCGGATCAGGCTGTATATATTGCGATTGCGCAAAATGGCTATATCGCCAAAACCAGCTGCGCGCACTATCCTGAAATCTGCATTGATGACTATAACCAGCAGCAAACCCGTCAAATTCATGATGCCGATTTGATTCATGCGGGAAATTTTTATTATATTCAAAAGGTAAATTACACTGACAGCCGAACCCAGCAGCGCCAGTCGCTCCACTACCCGGACTCGCAAATTCGGCAGTTTTATGCTGCTGATATTTCCAATCTGAAATATGTGGTTTTTGGCATAGGATTATTTGCCTTGGCCGCCCTGTATGTCAGCATCCGTATATTGCGCAATTTAAATAAATTCATTCATAAATGATCCATTTAGCGCAGCCCTTTGCCAAGGCTGCAAAAAAAAGAGGATATTTTTATCCTCTTTTGATCCGTTCATTTTCAAAAATCAGCTTGAAGCCTGAAAAGTATCGCAGCTGTCAATTTTTCCAGATTTAAGGCCTGTCTCAAACCATTGCATGCGCTGCTGGCTGCTGCCGTGGGTAAAACTGTCTGGCACAACTTGCCCCGTTGCGCTTTTCTGCAAATAGTCATCGCCAATTTTATGCGCAGCATCAATCGCTTCTTCGACATCACCTGGCTCTAGGAACTGTGTGCGCTCCTGGTTTTTATTGGCCCAGATGCCGGCAAAACAGTCTGCTTGCAGTTCTAAGCGCACAGACAGCTGATTGGCCTGAACCTTAGATGCTTGCGCCTGCGCTTTTTGCACCTGAGATGAAATGCCCAGCAAATTCTGCACATGATGCCCAACTTCATGAGCCACCACATAGGCCTGAGCAAAATCGCCGGCCTGATCCTGACGCTGAAGTTCAGTCTGATTCTGTTCGCCGCCAATGCCCATCTGCGTTCGCATATCTTTAAAGAATGCGGTATCAATATAGACTTTCTGATCCGTTGGGCAATAAAACGGGCCCATTGCCGACTGCGCTGTGCCGCAGCCCGAATTGACTGCGCCATTGAACATCACCAGTTTGGGCGCAGCATATTGCGCATTCAGCTGCGTTTTAAAAATTTCAGACCAGGTATCTTCCGTGTCCGCCAAAACCGTTCCGACAAAATCCATAGCTTCCTGCTGTTCCGGCGTCGGATTATCCAGCCCTTTGACTTCCGCTGAAGATGCCTGCTGGGTGGCCTGTTTCGTCGCTTGATATGCCTGCTGCGGATCTGCGCCAAAAAATTTCCACGCGACAAATGCAACCACTAAACCCAAAATACTGATGCCGCCGGCTTTGGCGCCGCCGCCGCGGCGGTCTTCAACATTGCTGCTTACCCTTCGGCCTTTCCAGCGCATAGTGATCTTCCTTATTTTTTAAATTCTGCTGTCAATGTGTTTCGTCAGATGAGGCTTTATTGGATTTTGGCCAAATTTTCTGAATTAAGGCAACAATCAGCAGGACAATCAAACCGGCTGCAAAGCCAATGACCAAGTTAATCAAGGTCGGCGTTAAAGCGCCGACAATACTTCCAACCGTAGGGATATGCTCTGCATAATCTACAGAACCTTCAATCAAATGATGCAGCTGCGGAACACCATGCGTAATAATGCCGCCGCCCACTAAAAACATAGCAATGGTGCCGACAATGGTCAGCAGCTTCATCAGCTTAGGTGCAAATGCAAGCAAACCGCGGCCAATGGCCTTTTTAGATTCAGAGGGTTGCTGTGTTAAATATAGCCCCAGATCATCAATTTTCACAATCATGGCCACAAAGCCATAGACACCTACAGTCATCACAATTGCAATCACCGACAAGACCATCACTTTGCTGGCAAATGCCGCGGTCGCCACAGTCCCCAATGAAATCACCACAATTTCAGCGGATAAAATAAAATCCGTCCGTATGGCGCCTTTGACTTTTTCTTTTTCAAATGTCACCAGATCGGTTTCAATTTGCTGCATTTCCTGACTGGCGACATCTTCGGTCTGGGCTTTTTTATGCTGCAGGCTGTGCAGCACTTTTTCTACGCCTTCATAGCACAGAAATAAGCCGCCAATCATCAATAATGGCGTAATCAGCCACGGCGCGACCACGCTGATCAGCAATGCGGCAGGCACTAAAATCAATTTATTGACAAATGAGCCTTTTGCTACCGCCCAAACAACAGGCAGCTCACGCTCAGATCGCACGCCGCTGACCTGCTGCGCATTCAAAGCCAAATCATCCCCTAAAACGCCCGCCGTTTTTTTGGCGGCCATTTTACTCATTACAGCAACATCATCCAGCACTGTCGCAATATCATCTAAAAGCAATAAAAGGCTGCTGGCCATTGTTATTTTTCCTGGTCATTTTTCTGCAATTCTAATGTGTTTTAAACTTTTATATTGTATTTACTTGATTAAATCATGGATATTTTTCATCTGAGATTTATTGTGACTGACATATTAAAAAATAATGCCGTACAATGTTGCCATTCTTTGAGAAACCTAAGCAGCGCTGGCTGCTATTATGGAATAAATAATGAGCAATCTAGATAATCGTCCAGTGATTTTGACTGGCGACCGTCCAACTGGACAACTTCACCTTGGTCACTTTGTCGGTTCTTTACGTTCACGCGTAGGTTTACAGGATTCTCACCATCAGCACCTTCTGCTGGCTGATGCTCAAGCGCTGACAGATAATGCGGATAACTTTGAAAAAGTCCGCCGCAATATTATTGAAGTCGCAACGGACTATTTGGCCGTTGGCATTGATCCTGAAAAAACAACAATTTGCGTTCAATCTTGTTTGCCGGCGTTAAACGAATTGACCATGCTGTATTTGAACTTTGTGACCGTGTCACGCTTGGAACGTAACCCAACGATTAAATCTGAAATTCAAATGCGCGGTTTTGAGCGCGACATTCCAGCAGGTTTTTTATGCTATCCGGTGGCGCAAGCAGCCGATATTACTGCATTTAAAGCGACTGTCGTGCCTGTCGGTGAAGATCAGATTCCAATGATTGAACAGACCAACGAAATCGTGCGCCGCCTGAACCGCCAAATTGGCCATGATATTCTGCCTGAATGCAAAGCGCTTTTATCCAACGTAGGCCGCCTGCCTGGCTTTGACGGCAAAGCAAAAATGTCTAAGTCATTGGGCAACACCATTGTGCTGGATGCATCTGACAAGGACATCAAAAAAGCGGTAAATGCGATGTATACCGATCCAAATCACTTGCGCATTGAAGATCCAGGCCAAGTTGAAGGCAATGTGGTCTTTACCTATTTAGATGCCTTTGACACCAATAAAGAAGAAGTTGAAGAACTGAAAGCGCACTACCGCCGCGGCGGATTGGGTGACGGCACGGTGAAAAAACGCCTTGAAGGCGTGCTGAAAGAATTGATTACGCCGATTCGTGAACGCCGCATGGAACTTGCCAAAGATCCGGATTACATCATGGATATCCTAAAAGCAGGCACAGACAAATGCCGCGACATCACACAGCAAACTTTAGATGAAGTGAAATCCGGTTTAGGTGTGTTCCACTTCTAAATCGCTGCTCACCCGCATTCACAGTTTGTGAATAAAAAGCCTTTCATAAAGAAAGGCTTTTTATTCAGATATGCTTAAGCAATGATTATAAAACATAGAGACATAAGTCACAAAAATTATCATTTATTCACATTGATTAACACATATTAACCTGAATGCTAATGAAATGACTCATCGTTCATCTTACAATGATCCCAAGTTTTAAGAAAACTTGAAGTCATACATTTCTCCTTTACCGGATCTGTGAAAGCAGATTCGTTGTTATACGCAATGAAAACCCCAATCATTGCGTATTTTTTTGCCTTAAATTCAGCGCTCCCGCTTACCGCAGCGATATCCAATACCTGGTTTCTATAAATAGATAAAAATCACCTAATAATAATCCCAGCTTAAGCCGGGATGATTGTTTTGCATCGTTGCCGCATATAAATTAGTAGCTGAACAGCCGCTTATCCAAAGGCAGTTCAATCCCCACTGAGGCGCCGGCATCGTTGCCTTGCCGATCCGAATCACTTACCCAGCCATTCAGCTTCAATGGCAAATCCGGACGCAGATAATGCGTCCAGGTTAAATCCAAGGCTTTGATTTCATCTGCTGCCGGAAAAGCCGCATTGATTTTCCGCACATCCGGCCGGCTGTCGACACCTGACATTTTGGCAAACAGCACACGGCCATTGACACGGTTCATCGGATCGATGCGGATGTTGCCGCCGACAGACACCATTTGACCGTCACCGCCCATAGCATGGCCGAGCGGATAACCGTGCTGATAATATCCGTCAGTATAAATATGATGATTATAAGAAATACCGCGCGCTTCGCCATTGGTGCGGGTGTCCGCCCACTCGGCGTACAGCTGATATGGCATGGCCTTTAAAGCTGATGAATAATCCACACCCGCTAAATACATTTTTTTGGACGGCAAACCGCCCGCCTCATCTTCACCAACATACTGTCCATACAAGCTTAGAGGCACTTGCAGCAAGGGCTGTAAATTCAAACGGCCATCAAAGCCCGCAATTTGGTTTGAAGCATTTTTCTCGCCGCGGCAGCCTTGATCGTTACATTCATTATCTTTGCCAATAAATGCATTCCAATAGGCTTTAGCACTGCCTGGCTGCCCCTCTCCATCTATTTGGAAAGTACGTGAAGCGCCTAATTCCAAGTATGGCAATGGTTGAGCCGTAATACGCAAACCAATCAAATTCGCATCAGGCACAGCTTTATAATCATCTAAGCGCCCAGCAAATGCTTGGTACTGCCAAGGCCCAACCCAAGACAGCCACTTCGTTTCAAATGCGCTCTGATTTGCACGCTGTACAGTCACGCCATACACTGGACGGCTGGCATCACCGCGGATTAAGCTGCCGTCATGGCCTGGCCCCCAATAGCTTGGAATTTGTCCAGCAATCAGCCATTGGTTCCATAATTTTCCAGCTAAATATGAGCCTTCTAAATTTACATCCTGATCATTGTCAATTTGCAGATCTTTTTCTGCATTGGCGCGCAATTTAACATCCCAGTTTTCAGCGCCTGCATTAAACTCGAAAGCGCCTTGATACTGAGCCTTTTGATGATCGCCAAAATTCTGCGGAATATTCTTTTGATCAGACTCGGCAAACAGCTCAGCCTTGATCATTGCATTGTCAGCATTCAGCTTATTTTGCACAGCCTGCATCACTCTCTGCTGCGCCGCAGTATTGACTTGCGCCTGAGATAAAGCACGTGCAATTTCATCACCGCTCATTGGCCATGTTGAAGTGCTGATTTGAATCACACCCTGCTGATTCAGCCAGTTTAAATCTGAACGGAGCGCTTCATCATTCAGAACAATGCCTTGCGCCCAAGCAGACGGAACGGCCATAGCAAGAGCCAATGCGGATAAGACTTTTATCTTCATGCGTTATATAAGATCACGATTATTCAATATAATTGTGTACTATTTTCATGATTTTTAAAGCATACATTGTGTTTTATTTTTTTTAATTACACAAAAAATACAAAATAACATCAAAAATACAATAACTTAAAAATAATTGATTTTTTAATTTTTTTAATAAAAGGTTAAATCAACTAAAAATATCACCACTAAAAGCAAAAAAAACCCGCACTTGGCGGGTTCTTTGAGGCTTAATGCTTATGCATTTTTATGGCGCATGTGCGGGAACAGAATTACATCACGGATACTCGGCGCATTTACAAACAGCATCACCAGACGGTCAATACCAATGCCTTCGCCTGCTGTAGGCGGCAAACCGTATTCCAGCGCTTCAATAAAGTCAGCATCAAAATGCATCGCTTCATCATCGCCTGCATCTTTTTCTGCAACTTGCGCCTGGAAACGTTCCGCTTGGTCGATTGGGTCATTTAATTCCGAGAAGCCATTGGCCAGCTCACGGCCGCCAATAAAGAATTCAAAACGGTCCGTAATGTGCGGATTGTCATCATTGCGGCGGGCCAATGGAGAAGTTTCCGCAGGATACTCCGTAATGAATGTCGGCTGGCGAAGCTGAGTTTCAACCGTTTCTTCAAATACGATTGTTTGCAATTTACCTAAGCCAAAACCTGGCTTGACTTGCTCTTTCAATTCTTCTTTGATGAATTTTGCAAGGAATTCGCGGTCAGCCACATTTTCTGGCGTAAATGTTGGGTTATGTTCAAGAATCGCATCAAACATAGAGATTTTCTTGTATGGGCCTTTGAAGCTATACACTTCTTCACCATACGGCACATCTGTAGAGCCTAGGATGTCGATTGCCAGCTTCTCAAGCATGCTTTCAGTCAAAGCCATCAAGTCTTTGTAGTCTGCATACGCTTGGTAGAATTCAATCATGGTGAATTCAGGGTTATGACGGGTCGAAACACCTTCATTACGGAAGTTGCGGTTAATTTCGAAAACACGCTCAAAACCGCCCACAACCAAACGCTTTAAATACAGTTCAGGTGCAATACGCAAGAATAATGGCATATCCAAAGCATTGTGATGCGTTTCAAATGGACGTGCTGACGCGCCGCCCGGAATCACATGCATCATTGGCGTTTCAACTTCCATGAAACGCTCATTTGTTAAATAGTTGCGGATACCAGACACGACTTTTGCGCGGATTTCAAAAGTTTTACGTGTTTCTTCGTTCACGATTAAGTCTAAATAACGCTTACGGTATTTTACTTCAGTATCGGTCAAGCCGTGGAATTTGTCTGGAAGCGGACGAAGTGATTTGGTTAGCAATTCAAAATGTTCAATATGAACATAAAGATCGCCTTTCCCTGAACGGCCGATATAGCCTTGAACAGCGATAATATCGCCAAGGTCTAAACTTTTTACAGTTTCTAAAACGTCAGGCGCAAGTTCTTTGCGCGGCACATACAGCTGAATGCGGCCGGTCATGTCTTGGATGACAATGAATGAACCGCGGTTCAGCATCACACGGCCAGCTACTGAAACATGAACCGGTTCACCGGCTTCAATTTCTTCTTTTGATTTTTCAGCGAATTGATCCTGCAAGTCCTGAGCATAGTGCTCACGCTTGAATGTATTCGGCCAAGGGCTAACGCCAGTTTCCTTTGCGCGGTCCTGAATTTGCTTTAATTTGGCATGACGCTGTGCAATTAAATCGTTTTCGGAAATGTGTTGTTCAGAAGTCGATTGAGCGTTATTTTGCGTCATCTCTGCCTCGAATAGATTAAATAAAATTGGAAGTCGCATAGCATAGCAGAAATACATCAAAATTCGAAGGCAATCCAATCATTTCAATTGCAATTCTGCGCTTGCATTGCAGCCAGATTTCTGCAAATTCATTCACCCCCAAATTCTTTAGCATTGCCTTGCAGCAGATTGATTTTTATTACCGGCAAAGCCAGCAGCCGTTTTGCATGCTGTTCAAAATTCAAGAGCGCTTGATTGAATTTATAATATAAAAAATAAAACTTTATCCTTGAATTGCCGCCGCCGCAAAATGCGCCTTAAGCCAGCTCTAAGCCCTTAGTAGATTAGACCAAAATCTAAATTATTTATTTGCTCTCCCGCACTACAATATTAAGCAAGTTTTGTTGAAAAGTAACTTATTTTCAACCTTCATTATTCATAGATAAAGCCAGTGTGAACAAAAAAAATGAATGCATGTGTATCAAAAATACTCTTTCTGCATGGCTTAGATTCATCACGTGAATCTACAAAATTCCATGCAATTGATGCAAAGCAGAAATTTTGCATTGATGTCGATTACCGCAACCTGAATTTTCAGACAGTTGCCGACTTTTATCATGAAATCATTGAGAAAATTAAGCCGGAAATTATTGTAGGCCATAGCTTAGGCGGCTATTGGGCGCTTAAAATGTCTGCAGCGCACCGCATTCCCTGCGTCATTGCCAACCCCAGCCTGACTCCCAACTTCAGAGAAGACTATCCCGCCATTTGCAATGATGATTTAGACAATGACATTCCGCAGCTGGCCTACTTAGAACTCGGAGATGAAATGCTGGATATGCATAATGTTCAGGAACAGCTGGAAGACTACATGCAAATTCAGGCAATTGAAGGCGGACACCACCGTCTGGAAAATCCTGAGAATATCAACATGCTGATTCAGCAAATTGAACAGTCATTCTTAAGTAAATAAAAAAAGCCCTGCTTCAGGCAGGGCTTTTTGATTCAGGCAGCAGTTTTAGGCTGCGTTTGATTCCGGTTTAGATTTTTCATCCAAAACAGACCAGATCTTCATGCCTAAATCTTGATGCAAATCGGGTAAATCCAGGAAAATACTCGCGCCAAGCACTTGATGATGGCATTTCTCAACCAGCTGCTTCACTGCGCGCAAAGTTCCGCCTGTCGCAAGCACATCATCAACCACAATAACTTTTTGGCTTTTGATATCTGCAGACATTTCCAAACGGTCTAAGCCGTATTCCAAACTGTAGCCTACACCGACCACTGGCGGCGGCAGTTTACCCGCTTTGCGAACCAAAATCAGGCCTTTTCCAGTGCGCTGCGCCAGCAGGCTCGCCAGCACAAAACCGCGCGCTTCAACAGCAACAAAGCTCTCCACTTCCGCCAACTGCTCAGCAGGAATGCTTTCGATTAAAGCATCTGTCAACTGTCCAATGTTATTCATGAATAACGGCGTAAGGTCATAGAAACAGATGCCTGGTTTTGGAAAATCTTGGACAGTACGAATGTTCGACCACAATACAGTAGACAAAGTGCTCATAGGAGAAATATAAAATAAGAAAGGAATGTGTGAATTTTAACGCTAAATTCGAACAATGAACAGCCAATTTTAATTTACAAGCGATTGGAAATTACATAAACCACTGATTTTATTATCATCATTTTTTAAATAAATATTAGCTATGCAATAGCCTGATCATAATTTAACAAATAGCCAATCAAAAGGCTTCACGACTTTAGTCTAGATAGTCTTCATTAAGACTGGCGTCTGCCGCATGCTGACTCTGATTGCAGTATTCAGCCTTTAAATTGTCAGACAAAAATTATGTAAATCGTGATTTTTCTGACATTTTTTGTCCCTGCTGGACATTCTGCTTTTTATTTCGCTGATTAAACTCTTATTCACTTTACTTTATGATCAGAACTGCGTAAAAATTTACGCCAAGAGTTTGCTGTTAAAGTCATATTATTAGAGTCTTGCAGTATCTGGAATTTTAGCTGATCCCCGGTTTAGATCAGTTTTTGGAGAATCAAATGAAAAAGTATCAATGCATCGTTTGCGGATGGATTTACGACGAAGCAGAAGGCTGGCCGCAAGACGGTATTGTCGCCGGCACAAAATGGGACGATATTCCAGATGACTGGACTTGTCCGGATTGCGGCGTTTCAAAAGCCGACTTTGAAATGGTTGAAATTTAATTCATAAAAATAAAAGACCATGCCGTTATGGTCTTTTTTTACGTCTTTAAAAATAGATTAATGCGCTTGGAGTAGAGTATGCACCCTATTGTGATTATTGGTTCAGGTATGGCGGGCTATGCAGCTGCACGTGAATTCCGCAAGCTGAACGCCGAACAAGAACTTATCATGATTTGTGGCGATGACGCAGCGAACTACGCAAAACCCACTTTATCCAATGCCTATACGGGCAAAAAAGCGCCGGAGCAAATTGCATTAGGCGATGCAGCAAAAATGGCTGCGCAGTTAAATATGCAAATCATCAACCACACCTGGGTGAAATCGGTTGATGCCGCCGCGCATCAGCTGCATCTTGAAAACACTGAGGGTTCAGCAGCGGTTCAAGACTATTCCAAATTAATTTTAGCGGTCGGCGCAAATCCAATCCGCCTGGCGATTGCAGGTGACGGCAGCGATGACATCCATGTCGTAAACAGCCTGAATGACTATAAAGACTTCCGCAGCCAAATCGATCAAAGTGCCGATAAGCGTGTGGTGATTTTAGGCGCAGGCTTGATTGGCTGTGAATTTGCCAATGATTTGCAAAATACAGGCCACAGCGTCACCGTCATTGACCTTGCGCTACAGCCGCTGGGCCGCCTATTGCCAGCGCATGTTGCAGAGGCATTTAAAGAGAATTTAGAAGAGACGGGCATTCACTTTGTACTGGGGACTACCGTCGAAAAAATTTCCAAAGCCAGCCATGGCCACTATTTAGTCACTTTAGCCAATGGACAGAGCCTGAAAGCGGATACCGTTCTTTCTGCAATTGGCCTGCAGCCGAATATTGACTTGGCGAAAGCGGCTGGCATCCATACCAGCCGAGGCATCTTGACCAATGCCGGCCTAGAAACCAACCTGCCTGATATCTATGCCATGGGCGACTGCGCCGAAGTCAATGGCACCCTGCTGCCTTATGTCATGCCGATCATGCAGCAGGCGCGCGCGCTGGCGAAGACGCTTAACGGCGAGCAGACCGCGGTGCATTACCCGGCTATGCCCGTCGCGGTGAAAACGCCTGCTGCGCCGCTGACGGTATTGCCTGCGCCTGTGGATGCCGACGTCACATGGGAAACAGAAGAAACTGAAGATGGCATGCTGGCAAAAGCGACTGACAGCACAGGCACATTGCGCGGCTTTGTGCTGCTGGGCGCTGCCGCTGGCAAACAGCGCCTTGCGTTAACTAAGCAGGTTCCGGACTTGATTCCTGCATCCATTTAAGCGTTTAATATAAGGACGTTTTTCACATAAAACGTCCTTGAATGGGGAGAATAATAATGAACAGCGCATTACAATTTAACAATTCTCCGTACACAGCATTTATGCATGAAACCAAAGTCGATTTAGGCAATGGCATTGAGCTGCACGTAGAAGCTGGGGGAAACCCAGAACATCCGCCAATCATGCTGGTCATGGGCTTAGGCGCTCAAATGCTGTATTGGCCCGATTTCTTTTGCAAATCCCTGATTGATCAAGGCTACCGGGTTATCCGCTTTGATAACCGCGATATTGGACTGTCTTCAAAAATCAGAAATAAAGGCCCGCGCCTGAATACCCTCAAACTGATGGGCCGATTTATGCTGGGGCTGGAAAATCAAGGCGCGCCATATAATTTGCATGATATGGCGGAAGATGTTTCGCTGCTGATTGACCGCATGGGTTTAGATAAAGTGAATATCATTGGCGCCTCAATGGGCGGAATGATTGCGCAAATCCTCTCGGCAAAATATCCTGAAAAAATCAATAAGCTGGGCTTAATGTTCACCAGCAACAATCAGCCGCTCTTGCCGCCGCCGTTTCCAAAGCAATTATTCAGCCTGATTGGCAAGCCTGAATCACATGACGAAGAAGGAATTGTCAATCACAGCCTGAAGGTTTTCAACATTATTGGATCGCCTGGCTATATCAATCAGCTGGAAGCCATCCAAACCGCCCGCAAGCTATATCAGCGAAGTTATTATCCAGCGGGTGTACTTCAACAGTTTTTAGCAATATTATGTACAGGTTCACTGCTGAATCTGGACAAACAAATACAGAAAGAAACCTTGGTTGTTCACGGGTCATGCGATCGCCTGCTCCCGCCCAGCCATGGCAAAGCTGTTGCGAAAGCAATTTCCGGCGCTAAATTTGAATTAATTGATGGAATGGGGCATGATATCCCTCCGCATTTTATTCCATATATTAGCGGTTTATTTGCTGATCACTTTAATTCATAAACATTAGGTCACTATGGCTGCATTACCATCTCTAAGACAGCTGTCATATCTCGTAACGCTGTCAGAAACGCTGCATTTTACTGAAGCTGCGCGCCGTTCATTTGTCACCCAGTCCACATTGTCTGGCGGCATTATGGAACTTGAGCGTTTGTTAGGCGGCGTACTTGTTGAACGCGACCGCCAAAATGTCCGTTTAACACCGCTTGGTGAGCAGGTTGTTGCCCGAGCACGTGTTCTCTTGGCCGATGCGCAGGACTTAATGCGCCTGAGCCGTGAAATGAGTGAGCCGCTCACAGGCGATTTGCATCTCGGCATTATTCCCACCATTGCGCCATTTATTCTTTCACAGCTGCTGGATGAAGTGCACAAGCAGCTGCCGAAAATTCAGCTGCATCTGCATGAAGCGCAGAGTGAGAAAATTGTTGAAAAATTGGAGCACGGCAACTTAGATATGGTTGTTTTGGCATTGCCATTTGATACACGCAGCCTGAAAGTTGCTGAAATTGCAAAAGAAAGCTTATATTTAGTTTATAACCGGGCTGACCAGAACGCGGCCAATGCCGTTTCTCTAGATGATTTAGATTTATCACGCTTGATGCTGCTGGAAGAAGGCCACTGCCTTCGTGACCACGCATTAAGCGCCTGCCCGGTTGGCGAGCGTAAAAATGACCACCGCTTAAAAGCCAGCTCACTGCCGACCTTAGTTGAAATGGTTTCTGCAGACCTAGGCTTTACCCTGCTGCCGGAAATTGCTCTGCATGCCAATATGCTTAAAGCCGATGCAAACATAGCTGTTAAACCCATTGAAGCAGGCCCTAGCCGGACATTGGCATTGATTACCCGCAAGAGCACGCCGCTGCAAAGCGAGTTCGACGTGTTACTGCAAATCATGCAAAAAATCATGCACAATCTGCATTAATGCAACTGTAATTCTTATATTAAAAGGAGCCTGCATGGCTCCTTTTTTTCACTTAAAAAAAGAAAAAGGGCAAGCCAATTCGGTTGCCCTTTTAAGGAAATAATACAAATGATTTCAAACTCGAAGATCAAATCATTTGTATCCTTGATAAATCTTCTTCCTAGCCAGATAAGTCAGAAGATGCGGCTATACTAGAGCGCCATCAGCTTTTGTCCTATCCCTATTTTTGGGTATTTTTTAACAATTCTTTGATTAAAAGCAAATATAATTCCTGTTAAATCATCGATTTTAATTTATTTTGTGATATATATCACACTTAAGAATAGCTATGTAAAAATGAATGCGCCGCTCCTCCCCCTCATTTCCTATACAGCCCGCCTTGCACCAGCGCATATAAAAAAAGAATGGTGAGCGATAGTTTTTATAGTCTGCATGCATATTGCCCTTGGCATGGTGATCCAATACATTCCTCTTCAGCAAAGTTTACACATTGCATCATCAATGCCGAAAATAAAGAAAAACACTCAATTATTAAAATAAATATTATTCAACAAATACTTAAATATAATAAATTAATTTAAATCCCTATTTCTAGGGATAGATATTTAAATCAATTTAATGCAAAGTTTCAAAAACTAAGCATAAACATATTCATAATTTTCTGATGTTAGAGTGACCCAATTCATGCATAACGAATTAATTCTGCCTGTGCCCGTACTGATTATTCATCAGGGCAGAATCACGCCGGCCTTGCAGCCGCACAGCATCGTCTTGCACATCATTTTGAAAGACTTAGGTTACCCTGAAGAACTGGTGTTATCTGCAAACTCCGAAGAACAAGCAAATCAAGTCACCGCTGAACATTTGCCCAATTTAATTTTTTTAAATATTCAAGATCACAGCAATTTGCGCGCCATTCACAACATCAAACAGCTTTATCCGTTCAGCTATCTCATTACAATTCATGAAAACATATTCAAGTCGGCTGAAATTCTTGAAGCCATTCAACTTGGCGCGGATGCCTATTTGCTGAGTGATGCGCCGGCAGAACAGCAATTTCAGCATCTTAAGTGCATCTTAAGCGGCGGCGCCATTTTGCATCCGCAGCTGGCTCAACTGCTGCAAAAGCAGTTCAGCTCAGCCAGCAATCTGCCAGCGCATCATGTATTCAGCCCTGCAGAAACGGAAATTTTAGGACACATCAGCCACTCAGAATCGCCAGAAGAAACAGCGTCCTCTTTAAAAGCTTCTGAATATCAAATATACAGCTTTATTAAAAATATATTCCGGAAAATCGCCCTGCAGCATAAACAAAAAAAGGGCTAAGCCCCTTTTTTGTTTATGCAATTACTTGATTAAATCCAGTAAAATACGCTGCGCATTATGCGGCTCTTCAGCATCCGCCGCCTGCACCCGCACCCATATTCCATCCGGCTGAAGCTGCCATGCCTGCTGATTATCTTTTAAGTAATTCACTAAACCTTGCTGATAAATTCGCTTCTTCAGCGCTGCATCTTCAATAGGAAAGCAGGCTTCTACACGGTTAAACAAATTTCGGTCCATCCAGTCAGCGCTAGAACAATAAATACGGGCATCGCCATTATTGCTGAAATAATAGACACGGGTATGTTCCAGGAAACGGCCGACAATCGAACGGACACGGATATTTTCAGACAGGCCAGGCAAACCTGGACGCAGGCAGCAAATGGAACGGATAATCAAGTCGATTTGAACGCCCGCCTGTGACGCTTCATAAAGCTTGTTGATCAGCTGAACTTCCGTCAGGGCATTCACTTTCACAATAATTTGTGCAGGCTTTCCTGCTTTGGCATTGGCAATTTCATCATCAATAAAGTTGATCAGCTGCGCATGCAGAGTAAATGGCGCATGTAGCAGCTTTTTCAGTTTCGCCATTTTGCCCATGCCGGTCAGTTCTTGGAAAATGCGGTGCACATCCTCACACAGCTCTTTATCTGTAGTCAGCAAGCCATAGTCAGTATAAATGCGGGCATTGCCGGCATGGTAATTGCCTGTGCCCAAATGCACATAGCGCACCAGCTTATTATTTTCACGGCGCACCACTAAAATCATTTTGGCATGCGTCTTGTAGCCCACAATGCCATAGACCACCACGGCGCCTGCTTCCTGCAGCACATTGGCAACCTCAATATTTGATTCTTCATCAAAACGGGCGCGCAATTCAATTACAGCGGTTACTTCTTTGCCGTTGCGCGCAGCTTCCGCCAGCACCTGCACGATTTCAGAGTCCGGGCCGCTGCGGTACAAGGTTTGCTTAATCGCTAAAACTTGCGGATCCCGCGCAGCTTCACGCAGCAAATTGATCACAGGCGCGAAAGATTCAAATGGATGATGCAGCAGAATATCCTGTTTCTGCATCGCGCTGAAAATATTCTCAGCTTTTTTCAGCACTTTGGGAATGACCGGCGTATGCGAGTCATAACGCAAATGCGGGCGCTTAAAGTTGGACAATAAGCGCGCCAAGTTCACAGGACCATCAACTTTATAAAGCTGCTCTTGTTCAAGATCAAACTCATCCAGCAGATAATCATAAATATGCTTAGGGCAATTATGCGTGACTTCCAAGCGTACGGCACGGCCAAAACGGCGTGAATTCAATTCGCCTTTTAATGCTTTCGCCAAGTCTTCGACATCTTCATTCAAGGCTAAATCGGCATTGCGTGTCACACGGAACTGATAACAGCCTGTTGCCGTCATGCCTGGGAACAAATCGGACACATGCTCATGAATAATCGCCGACAGCATCACGTGATGCTCTTTGCCGCCTGTCAGCTCATCCGGCAAGCGCACAACACGCGGCAAAGAGCGCGGCGCAGGCACAACAGCCAAGTCAATTTGCCGGCCAAAAGCATCTTTGCCCTCTAAGGTGATGATAAAGTTCAGGCTCTTATTCACCAAGCGCGGAAAAGGATGCGCAGGATCGAGGCTGATTGGTGTCAGTACGGGCGCAACTTGTTCCTGAAAATACTTTTTCACCCATGCCGACTGGGCTGGCGTGAGTTCGCCGCGGCGCAGGAAACAAATATCTTCTTCACGCAATTTAGGCAAAATTTCTTCATTCAAAATCCGGTACTGGCGCTCAATCGCCGCATGCGCCGTTGCTGAAATTTGATCTAAAACCTGCTTTGGCGTCAAACCATCCGGCGTATGGCTTTCATTGCCTAAATCCAGCTGCTCCATCATGCCTGCAACACGGATTTCAAAAAACTCATCTAAATTCCGTGAAAAAATCAGCAGGAAATTCATGCGCTCAAGCAGCGGATGCAAAGGGTCAACCGCCTGTTCCAAAACACGCAGATGGAAATCTAAAATCGAAAGCTCACGATTGATGTAGCGATCATTATAAGTATATTCAGTAGATGCCAAAGATGTGTCAGCTGCCGTATTCATGTCTAACCTATGATTTTTGAAAGTGCGGTGCATAACGCTAAGTATGCTTCAAATTTATGACAATTTCATAAAAAAAGCCTAGAAATCCAGGCTTTTTATTAAAACTTTTTACTTCGGCCGCTGCATTACGGAATATGGCTGTAGCGCATGTATTTTTGAATCATGCGCTTGCGGTATTTAAGCTTAGGATCGTTGCGGTGGTCTTGATAATATTTTGGATTCGGCAAAATGGCGGCCAAGAATGCAGCCTGCTCACGGCTTAAACTGCGCGAGCTTTTGCCAAAATAGTGCTGTGACGCAGCTTCCACGCCATAAATATTTTCGCCAAACTCCACTGAGTTTAGATATACCTCTAAAATGCGCTCTTTAGACCACATGCGCTCCATCATCCATGTCGCAACAGCTTCCTGGCCTTTACGGACAAATGACCGCTTATTATAGAGAAAAAGATTTTTGGCCAACTGCTGTGAAATGGTTGAGCCGCCCGCAACCACCCGCCCCTTGTCTTTATTGCGTTCAAGCGCAAACTGCATGCCGGCCCAGTCAAAACCATTGTGCTGCAGAAACTTGCCGTCTTCTGCCGCGACAACTGCATGTTTCACATAATCGCTGATTTGATCGTAGTCACGCCATTGGTGCTTGATCGGTTCTGACGGGTCTGACCAATAGTCCAGACGCATCATCATTGTGGTTTCAACGGGATGGGTACGCCACCACGCTAAACTGGCAAAAATCCATAACTGAACCAAAAGCACTAAACTGAAAAGTATGAGTAAAGTGCGGGCAAGAAAGGCTTTCATGTCAGTCTGATGCTCCTGAAAATTGCTTTTTTCATGTTAAGCTTGTTATTAAACGAATAATCATCCAAAAGAATAGCATGCCAGAACTTTCTCCTCCTCAAGTAAACCGTAAACTGGAAATTCACCTGTGGTGGTTCACCGCACTGATGATCGCTGTCAATGTCGGCCTATTTGCGTGGCAAGTGCTGCATGGCATGGATATCAGCAGCCCAAGCACCGCTGATGCTATCCGCTGGGGTGCTGATTATGCGCCTTTAAGTTTTTTAGCGGAACCCATTCGCCTCATCAGCAGCATGTTTTTTCACTTTGGCCTGATTCATCTGATGCTGAATATGTGGGCGCTGTATATTTTCGGCAGCATTGCTGAACAGATGCTCGGGCGCGTGTATTTTATCGGACTGTACTTTTTAGCCGGCATCAGCGGCTCTCTGCTGAGCGGCTACGTCTCTATTCAAGACAGCTATGAACTCATCCGCCTAGGCGTAGCCAACCGCGAATTATTACCAAGTGTCGGCGCCGGCGCTTCTGGCGCAGTGATGGGGATTGGCGCCGCACTCACGGTACTGTCTCTGTTCCCGGTCTTGCCGCAGCAGCGTTTCCTGCTGGATAAAAAGACCTTAGTCAGCGTCATGGCCATCAACTTAGCCATGGGCTTTATGATCAGCGGCATCAACAATGCCGCCCATATCGGCGGCATGCTGATGGGGGCATTTCTGGCAGGTACATGGTATTTGGGACAGAAAATTCAGCGCAGCGCTGCGGTGAATTGCTGCAGCCTCTTGATCGGCGCAGCGCTGTGCTGGATCATATATCAGCACTGCCTGTCTCTGGTGGTCTATATCAAACCGCTTTGGCAAGAGCTGGTGCTGATGATGAACAGCGCTATCCGCTAGGCCAAGCGCCGGTACTGCAAAACAGCTGAGATGAATTACTGATTCATCTCGCGCAGGCTCTGCAAAGGCGGAATCTCCGTCAGGTAACTCAGGCGGTAACGCCCAATCATCGCGCAAAGCAGTGTCATCAGCACAGGTAAAATCAGCCAGATTTCCCAATGCGGCTGTATCGCCAGTTCCATACGGTAGCTGGCAATAGCGCTGATCACTTCTGCAAACAGGCAGGAAACAACACCTGCAATCAAGCCCATAAAGCCAATTTCCAGACTCAGCATGCGTTTCAGCCTGTGCTTAGAACTGCCGAATGAACGCAGCAGCGCCACTTCGCGCTTGCGTTCATCCATCAGTAAATTCAGGCAGGCAACCAGTACTAAAATGCCGGACAGCGCAACCAAAACAGCCAATATCGTAATGATTTGCACCAGCAGGCTGACCACACGCTTCACCTCATCCAAAATTAAGGTCACATCAATAAATACGGTGCTGGAAAACTGCTGAATCAGCTGAATCAGCTGCGGTTTTTCGGCTTCAGGCACATAGAAGCTGCCCAGATAACTGCCAGCATTTTCATCCATGCTCTTCGGAGAAAAAATAAAGAAGAAATTGGGACTGAAGCTTTCCCACTCCACGCTGCGCAAGTTCACGACTTTGGCCTGCAGCAGGCCCTCAGGCAAACTGAAGGTCAGGCGGTCCCCAATTTTAATGCCCAGTTCTTCCGCGGTTTTGGCTTCAACCGAAACTTCATTTGCATGGCCGAATTTGGCTGCGCCGCTGACCGTTTTATTATCGGCAGGAAATTCAGAAGCTTGCGTTAAATTCAATTCACGGCGCAGGGAGTTATTGTTTTTCACCAGCTCATCGGCAAAAGGCTGATCATTTTTGGCGACCAGCCGTCCGCGGATGTTCGGATACAGCGGCGTGCCTTTCCAGCCATGCGCTTGCAGCTGCTGCTGAAAGGCCGGCATGTCCATGGGCGGCAAGCCGTAGACAAACTGGTTGGGCGTGCCTGTAGGCAATTGCTGCTGCCAGCGCTCCAGCAAGTCTGTGCGCAATACAGCCAATACCGTAATTAAGCTCAAACCCAGCGCCAGAGCTGTAATTTGAAATGCGGTTTGATACGGCGTGCGCACATAGGCAGAAATGCCGATCTTTAAGTTTCGGATGAACTTCAGCACAGCCCAAATGAAAGCATACAGTACTGTGCATAAAACCATAATGGCGCCAATCACCCATGCCGTCAGCATCAGATTCTCAGTCAGCACAGCGCTGAACAGCACCAAACTGGCAGTGCCTGCCAGCAGCATCCACAGCATCGACTGCACCGACTTTTCCTGCTGACGGATTACCCGTATCGGCGGTGTGTGCAGCAATTGCCACAGGCTAGGCATGACAAAGCCCAGCAGCACCGCAGCGCTGGTCAGCATCGCAATCGGCAAAGGCCCCAGCAGCAGATCCAGCGCGGAGAATGCAATATTCAATTGCGGAATCAACTGCAGCATCAGCTGCAGCAAGCCGTAGCCCAAGGCAATGCCGGCAGCGCTGCCCAAAATGACCGCCAGCCCAAACACCAATGCCAGCAATGACAAATAGGCCCAAAGAATCTGCTGTTTGGATGCGCCCATGCAGCGCATAAGCGCAATGCAGTCTTGATTCTGCTGTACATAGCGCTGGCTGGTTAAAGCAATGGCAATCCCGCACAGCAAAATGGTTAAGATATTCGCCAGCTGCAAAAAAGTATCCAAATTGGCAATCGGCTTCATCAAACGAGTATTGCTTTCACTGGCATTTCTCAGGCGCAGGCTGCTGTGTTCATCTGCAGATTGATTTTCAGCATTTGCAGCGTTCTGCTGATCGCCTTCCCCTTCTTTTTTGACGGGGCGGAGCTGCTTGAACCGCTGTTCAAATTGCTGCGTCTGCTTTGCATCGCCAGCCAGAAGCAGGCGGTATTCAATCCGGCTGCCCGTCTGCACGGCATTGGTTTTTGCCACATCTTGCCGTGAAATAATCACAGTCGGCGAAAACCCGCTGAAGCCCAGCTCCTGATTGGAATCATGGGCAATTTGAGCAGTCACCTTGAATGTGCCGTCTGCAATCTGCACCGCATCTCCTATTTTGAGATGAAGCAAATCCATTGCCCGCTGGCTCAGCCAGATTTCCCCCGGCTGAATGGCTTTCGCCGCAGGCCTGACACGCAGCTCGCCCCTTAAGGGAAAACCGGGGTCAATGGCTTTTACATTGACCATGACAAACTGATCTGCTGTATGCGCCATGGCGCCGAACATGGTGACTTCGGACTGCCGCAGCTGCTGCTGGGATGCTAAGTCCTTCCAAGACTGGTCAATCGGCTCATTGTCTGAAAGCACTAAATCTCCAGCCAGCATTTCTGCCGCCTGCAGCGCCACAGCCTGCTGCACCTGTTCATTGCTGAACTTCAAGGCTGTCGTGGCGCTGATTGCTAAAGTCAGCGCGATCAGCAGCAGATAGCCTCCTGTGCTTCTAAAACTTTGCGTCAATAAAGGACGAAATAAAGCATTCATTTCATCCTCCCTGCCTGTGCTCAATCAGCTGTCCATCCGCCAATTCATAATGCCGCTGACACTGGGCTGCCAGTTGCGGATCGTGCGTCACTAAAATTAAAGTCGTCCCCAATTCACGGTTCAGCTGGAACAGGAGCCGTTCAATTTCTTTAGCGGTCGCGCCATCCAGATTGCCTGTGGGTTCATCGGCAAAAATAATTGCCGGTTCGCTGACCAGCGCGCGGGCAATAGCGACCCGCTGCTGTTCGCCGCCAGACAATACTTTCGGAGTTTGCATGGCTTGGCGCGCCAGCCCCACTTTAGTGAGCAATGCATGCGCCTTTTTCTCGGCGGCCGCATAGTGAAAGTGTGGATGCAGGCGCAGCGGCAGCATGACATTTTCCAGCGCCGTCAAATGCGGCAGCAATTGAAAAGACTGAAAAACGAAGCCAATATGCTTCAAGCGCACGGCGGCGCGCTGTTCTTCATCTAACTGTTCGATGGCTTCTCCGCAGACCTTAAGATGTCCTGCACTGGCCTGATCCAGCGTGGCCAAAATGCCCAGCAGCGTTGACTTGCCTGAACCCGAACGGCCGGTAATCGCCACCTGTTCCCCGGCAAAAATTTCTAAATTGATCTGCTCAAAAATGCACAGTTCTTGAGAACCCAGCTGTATCTTTTGTGTCAATTGCTGTGCAGAAATTATCGCTTGTGGCAAGATGGATGGGTCAGTCGGAATTTGGCTCATATCTTTCCTATCTTCAGGGTTATATGCAGGATCTTATGCACAGTCTTATGCAAAATCGCTATCTTAAAAATCAGGTGCTACCGTATTTAGCTATCCTCGGCTTCAGCCTATTTCCCATGCTGGCCTGCGCCAAAACCATTCTAATTGTCGGCGACAGCTTAAGCGCCGGATATGGCATGCAGCCGCAGCAAGGCTGGGTGTACCTGCTGCAAAAACGCTTAGACCAACAGTATCCGAAAGCGCATAAAGTGGTCAATGCAAGTGTGAGCGGAGAAACCACCAGCGGCGCTTTGGCGCGGCTGCCCAAACTGCTGCAAATGCATGCGCCGCACGTGGTGGTGATTGAGCTGGGCGGCAATGACGGCCTGCGCGGGCAGCCGCCGCAGATGATTCAGAAAAACTTGGCGCAGCTGATTCAAAAAAGCCAGCAGGCCAAAGCTGAAGTGATTTTATTGGGCATGAAAATTCCGCCTAATTACGGAACAGCCTACAGCAAAGCTTTTGAGAACAGCTACAAAACCGTCAGCCAGCAATACAAAGTGAAGCTGCTGCCGTTCTTTTTAGCAGGTGTCGCAGGCAAAAAGGATTTGATTCAAAGTGATCAGATTCACCCCAATGCCAAAGCGCAGCCGATGCTGCTGAAGAATGCCTATCCCTATATCGTCGGCGCGCTCTAAAAACACACAAAAAAGGCGCTGATCAACAGCGCCTTTGAATGCATTGCATCATTTTGACTTTGACTTAGAAATCGTAGAAAGTTACTTCGCCGGTTTCCAATGAATACTCAGCGCCAACCACTTTCAGTTTGCCTTGGGCAATTAAGTTCTCCAGCACGGCAGAACCGTGACGCAGCTGATTAACGGATGCAAATACATTCGAACGCACCGCATGCATCGATAATTTACCTAAATCATCTTTCAATTCCGTTTGCAGCAGAATTTCAACCGACGGGCGCACACGGTTCACAATAGACATCAGGTTTGCTGATGGCGGTGCTTTAGGGTTCATCAATGCTTCAATCGTTGAGTGAATTGCGCCGCAATGCGTATGGCCTAAAACAATCACCACAGGACAGCTGAAACTTTCCGCTGCAAATTCCACACTGCCGACTTGCGAGGGCGCAACAATATTGCCAGCCACGCGAATCACAAATAAATCGCCCAAACCTTGGTCAAATACCATTTCGGCAGGAACACGCGAGTCTGAACAGCCCAATACAATGGCAAACGGTTCTTGGCTTTCCGCCATTTCTGCGCGCTGCTGATGCGTCAAAAGCTTAAGATGCTGCGTTTGACCATTTACAAAACGTTCATTCCCTTTTTTTAAACGATCTAAAGCTTCTTCTGCTGTTAGCATGGTCTTCCACCCTGATTTTAAGTTGGATTATTTTAATCCCCTGTCTGGTGAATGTCACTTGCAAAAACAGCTGAGAATCGGCTTTTCTTCACGCATATTTTCACAGGATCAATTTTGCAGCTGCGCTATGTTTTTTTCTGCATTCCGCTGCCCATCGCAGGATATTTTGGGAATAAATAGGAAGAAAATGCCAATCCGAAATATTTTGATCTAATTTTTTCGGTCATTTTCAAGACACAGTTCACATTTTATTCAAGCTCAATTAACTCCGTCAAAAAGCTGCGCGTGACAATCACAACATTTAAACTACAATTATCTTCATAAATAATTCAATTAAGCGAATGTGCTCATTCAGTTAATTTTTAAATAAATGAAAGAACAAATTCCTGCTGTTTTTTAGGGGTAACATCAGTCAATGAAGGGACTACATTCGACTTTCGGCCGGGTATTGAAATGTGCAAGCCTTTGCGGCCTGTTCATATTTTCTCAGCCCAGCTTTGCCGCCGGCAATCACCCAGCGGCAACCGCTCAGCCCGCAATTTTGCAAAACTATTTAGTGCAGGAACGCAAAGCCGCCGGCCTCAGCTCAAAAACAGTGCAGATCGGCAATATTACATGGAGCTATAATGAAGGCGGCTCCCGCGCCAACCCCTCCATTTTGCTGATTCATGGGCTGGCTGGAAACCGAGACAACTGGAGTCGCGTGGCGCACTATCTGACGCCCTATTATCATGTCATCATTCCCGATTTGCCCACCAATGGCGATACGAAAGTTCCTGAAAATTTTGACATCTCCATTCCAAACGTCACTGAGCAGCTGCGCCAGTTTGTTGAAAAAATTGATATAGAAGATCGCCTGAATGTTGCTGGACATTCACTGGGCGGTTCGATTGCGACGGTTTATGCTGCGCAGTATCCATTTGATACGCAAAGCTTATTTCTGCTGAACAGCGCCGGCATTTATAAGCATGCGCTGACGCCTTATACGCAGAATCCATCCTCCTTAAAGCAGCTGATTGTATCCAAGCCGGGTGATTTTGACGGCGTGATGCACCAGCTGATGCAAAATCCGCCTGCTGTGCCTTTTAAGCTCAAGCAAGCGCAAGAACAGCAGCTGATTGCCCAAGCGGAGCAAACTCAGAAAATGATTGATCAGGTGGTCACTTTAAACCGGATTTATACCCCAGACAGCTTTGCCCGCTTAACCAAGTCAGTCGAAGCGCCAACGCTGATTCTATGGGGCAGGCAGGATAAAATTATTAATGTTGAAGCGGCAAATGAATTAAAAACATTATTGAAACGCGCTGAAGC
This sequence comes from Acinetobacter sp. CWB-B33, assembly GCF_039655955.1. Taxonomy (NCBI): domain Bacteria; kingdom Pseudomonadati; phylum Pseudomonadota; class Gammaproteobacteria; order Moraxellales; family Moraxellaceae; genus Acinetobacter; species Acinetobacter sp. CWB-B33. The sequence goes on along the minus strand of NZ_JAGFEU010000002.1, from coordinate 218,971 downwards.
ACCTGTCATCCTTAACAATGTGGGCCATGTACCCATTATTGAAGCGGAGCAGGCCGTTGCAGACCATTACTTGCCATTCCTTGCAAAAAGCCAGAAGTTTAAAAATCCACTGATGGATAAACTTATTCCTTTAAACTAATTCACCCGGTTTTAAATAGACTGGGGATTCAGGGACAGCATGCAGCAGAATCCAATGATTGAGCAATTGATCGAAGCTCATCTTAATTTTTTAGACCAGACCTTTGCTGAATCTGGCACTGTCCAATCTGAGTTTTTAAATTTTTATCACTGGTTCAGAAAGCAGCCCTTGCAGCAGCTGTGGTCTTTTGAACAAATCCACAGCCTGATTGAAAAGCAAATTTTAGACACGCCTGCCAGCGGTTTTCTGATAGAACAAATTGCAGAACACATTAAATTCGCGCTGATTCACCCGATCAATGAAACCACGCAGATTGCGGATGTTATTCCGGTACTGACCATTGATAAAATTGCGCAATATGTGGCCAGCAAAAGCGGCCACCGCCAGCGCCTGATTAAGACCATGGTCAACAGCCCGGCTTTTTCCGCCATGATCAGCCAGCTGATTCAGCACTCCATTCAGGATTACTTGGACAATTCGGCTATCGCAAAAAGCGTCCCGGGCGTGTCGCGTTTTATGAAAATGGGCAAGTCAGTTTTGGAAAATGTCACCGATACCAATTTAGATGATGCTGTCGGCAAATACCTGCAGAAGAATATTCTTAAACTCAGCCAAATGAGTGAAACTGTCCTCAATCAGCACTTTGACGATCATAAGCTGTACCATTTTCAGGCCAATTTGTGGCATAAAATTAAAGCCATGCCGGTATCTGTGCTGAAAAACTATATTGAAGTGCCAGATTTGCCGCAAACGGTTGGCATGGGTGCAGAGATTTGGGACTTTATCCGTCAAAGCGGATATCTAAAGCAGCAAGTGCATGACGGCGTCTATGCGTGGTATATCCGAAATGCAGAGCGTCCTTTTGATTTATTGCTGCGGGATTTAAACATTGATGAGGCGCTGATGGAGACAGAGCTGCAAGGCTTACTCAACCCTGTCATTCAGCAGATGATCCATTCCGAATATTTGCGTGAGCGCGCCCGCGTCTATTTAGCTCAGTTTTATTATTCTGAAGAAGCGCAAGCGATTTTAAAGCCTTAAATTCAATGTTAAAAAAGCCGCTTAACGCGGCTTTTTTTTATGTGGGGGATTAGAATTTGATGTTCATGCCTACGGTATATCTTCGGCCATCCAGCACAATATCGTATTCGCTATTGGTAATTTCTTTATTGGCAATATTATAAACACCCGCTGTCAGACTGAGTTTTTCACTTGCTTTAAAAACAGCGCCTGCATCAAAAGTGCCATACGCCGGCGTGCCGCTGCCCATCGAAGTACGGCTTAAATAATCGCTGGTTTTACCGCGATAGTTATAATCCATCCACGTATTCCATGTATCTGAAACATCATAATCCAGCCCCATGTTCAGCATATGCTTTGGCATTTTATTTAAAGCTTGCCCCTTAAACTCACCGCTTTTCTGCTCAGATTTTGTATAGGTATAGCTGGTGCTCGCGCGTAAGTTATAAAGCAAGTCATAGTCTAATGCGAATTCAACGCCTTTCATTTCGGCATCAGAAACGTTCATCATTTGGCTGACAAATCGGTATGGGTTGCCATTTGCTGAACATTTCCAGTCCTGAACAGGAGAACTATTGGTTGTCCCAGGGGTTTCACACAAGCGGTTTTCTACAATTTTGTCTTTAAAATCTGATTTAAAGACCATCAGACTGCTGGTTAAGCCCAGTTCAGGATCTGAAAAATTAAAGCCTAACTCATAGCTGGTGCTTTTTTCTGGAGACAAATCAGGATTGCCAATAATCACCCCACTGCCTTTGCCTGTGCGGCTGCCAAAACCTTCAGAAATTTGGCTAATGGCCGGCTGCTTATAGCCTGTGCTCACACCGCCTTTTAAAGTTAAAACGTCGGTTAAGTGATACACACCGTAAATTCGCGGAGTAACTTCTCCGCCAAAGTACTCATCTTTATTGAATCGGGCGCCCAGCGTTAAAGCAAAATCATCCGTGATGTTCCATTCATTTTCTGCATATAAAGCAAATAGCCAGCGGTCCAATGTGGTCAGGCCCGTTACGCTGGCTAAACCATTTGTCGTATCGGTAATTTTTTCTGTTTGATATTGACCGCCCAACGTTAAAGTATGATCGCCCAAGAAGAATGTCCCTTGCGTATTGAATACTTTCAACTCTTCCTGCTTTTGATCACTGACCGCGCCGCTATACACTTTCTTGGTTGTTTCATCCTGATAGTATGAATCAACCGTAAAATGATCGTAATTTGCTTTATGCGTTAAGGTATACAGCTCTTTTTCATTTTCATTGGTTGATGCTTGGCTTGCAATACCCACGCTTTTGCCTAAGGTTGTTGTGTACTGCTGGTTTGTAAAATCATAACGCAAGCCAATATCATGGTGCTCATTCACATTCCACACCAATTCCGTGCCTAACTTTCTGACTTTCTTTTCAGATTCGCTTGAACCCGACTTTTGCCCTTCCCCGCCAACATAATCACTTTCGTCATTGCCCTGGAAATTACCGTCCAAGCTTAAAGATAATTTATCTTTAATCAGTGGGCCTGCAGCATAAAAACCAACACCATAACTGTCATTGGCATAGTCATTATTCGATTTTGTATATTCAGGAGAAATGCTGCCATGCCAATTGCTGGATGAGGCTTTCTTCGTAATGATGTTAATGACACCGCCCATGGCATCCGAACCATACAGGGATGACATTGGGCCACGGACCACTTCTATGCGCTCAATCATGTCAATTGGCGGTAAATAGGCACCGATTTTACCGCCGTCTGTGCCATTGCCATTCACTGTTCTGCCCACACTGACAGGACGTCCATTGACCAGATACTTGGTATAACTTGCCCCCATACCGCGAATCGTGATTTCTTTATTATTCCCGCCGCCTTGCACTGATACGCCCGGCATGTTTTTCACTGCATCAATCACGTCGGTATATGATTTTTTTTGTAATTCTTCACCAGTAATAACCGAAATTGAAGCAGGCGCATCTGCAATATTCTGTTCAAAGCCGCCCGCAGTTGTCACCACAATGGTTTCTAATTTTGTCACATCGTCCTGCACCATTTGCCCTTCTGCATGAACGGCTGCACTCATTGCTGACATCACGGCAAAAGCCAAAGCGGATTGTAAAAACGGCTTATTCATATACGTATACCCACAAAAAATAATGGAGAAATAAAGTAAATTTGCGGGCAATATTAACAAAATAGAAACATAATGCAATTAATATTGATAATTATTATCATTTCTAATATTAATTTTGTGTAAAAAACAGCCTCAAACTTGAGGCTATTTTTATTTATTCAAACGGCTTATTTAAAATAAGCGCCTTCCGTATTGCTGTGATCCGTTTGATCTACAACACGCGCAAGTTCAGGTACATGCTGCTTCAGCGTAGTTTCTACACCCTGCTTTAAAGTCAGGTCAATGGATGAACAGCCTTGGCAGCCGCCGCCGAATTTAAGCACAGCGGTTAATCCGTGCTCGGCATCTTCAACCACTTCAACCAATGCGCAGTTGCCGCCATGCCCTGCAAGGCCCGGATTAATTTCAGACTGAAGCACATAAGTAATGCGCTCTTCTACTGATGCATCAGGGCCGACACGCGGCACTTTAGAGTTTGGCGCACGGAAAGTTAATTGCCCGCCAAAACGGTCTTTGTTGTAATCAATCACGGCATCCAGCAAATAAGGAATGGATGGCGCATCGACAAAGGCAGGGAAATCAGGATAATCCTGCTTATAATCTGTCGGCACAACTTCTTCAGGCGCACTGTAAGCCATGCAACATTCAGCACGAGGCGTACCCGGATTTTCCACAAATACACGCACACCAATACCCGGCGTGTTTTGTTTATCCAAAAGATCCTTCAAATACTCTTGAGCAGTTGGCGTGATCAATAGGTTTGGAATTTCTTCAGCAACTGCTGTGCTGTTGTTCTCAGTCGACATGACAATATTTCCTCAAGCTGAAGCGGCTATTTTAGCTTAAGATGCGGTTTATTACGAAAAAATCAACCAAAATTGTCGGAATTATATTGAAAGCTAACGCTTATCGGGCATTTAGTGGCATTATGATCAGCAAATATTGATCAATAGACCGCCAATTTATGCTGGATTTACATTTAAACCATACCGTCACTATAATTATTATTACGGTCATTGTTTCTTTTATGGCATTCCAAAATCAGAACCTCATGAACCGGCTGATTTTTTGGCCGCCAGCCATGCAGCGCGGGCAATACGACCGCTTTATCACGCACGGCTTTGTGCATGCGGACGGCGCGCATCTGCTGTTCAATATGATTACGCTGTTCTTTTTCGGCAGCATTATCGAGTCCTTTTACCGCCAGTATTTTTTTGATTTAGGCTTCGTGCTGTTTTATCTGGGCGGGCTGATCGCCGCAATTATTCCGAGCTATTTGCAGCATAAAAATGATGCGCGCTGGGCAAGCTTGGGCGCGTCTGGCGCAGTTTCTGCAGTACTGTTTGCCTACATTCTCTTTGAACCGTGGAAACTGATTTTCGTCTTCTTTATTCCAGTCCCCGCGATTATTTTTGCAGTGCTGTACGTGGCTTACAGCGTTTGGTCCGGCAAGCGCGGCAATTCCAATATCAACCACAGCGCGCATTTATGGGGCGCAGCCTATGGCGTGATTATGACCATTATTATTGAGCCTCGCCTGCTGCCGCACTTCCTGAACAAGTTAATGCAGATCCCTTTTTAAAACATTTCAATAATCAAGATCTGCCCTAAAAAAGAATTCCGCTGTATGCGGAATTCTTTTTTTATTTTGAAAATTTCGGTTTTGATCAGTTTCAATAGCTCTGATTATCCATCAATATTTTCAACAAGCTGGCCATTCGCAAAATGCCAGTTCCGCTGATAGGCGGACACAAATTTAGCGATGAAAATGGGCGCACGGTCTATGGCGGAGCGTTCTTTAAAATGGCCTTGAGCTTTTGCCCAGTCATAGCAGCTTTCATTCAATGGATACTCAATTAAAATACCGCTCAAATAATTTCTTTTTATCCAAAATTCAGCCTGACGGTAACTGGAAAACACAGCCGATGCCAAACCTGATTTTTGCCCATTAAAGACATAGACTTGATTAGATTTATTCATAAAGCCACCCTGCTCTTCTTGTTTTTCTGCTTAAATCATAAATGTGACTCAAGTCACATTTCAATTATTTTTTATTGAATATGTCAGATAATTGTAAGCAGGTGTAGTTTTAAACAAATTGCAGGCCATTCAGACATTCCGCTGCAAATTTCATCTGGATCTTCACCAAAATCCGCTTATCATAAAAAGTGACCAGAATAAAAAAGGAAATTTCATATGAAAAAAACAGCTTTAATGTTCGGCATGATTCTGTGCAGCCTATTATCAGCCTGCGCAGTTCATACACGGGAAGGCAGTATTGTTGTCGATCCAGACCGCGGCTATCACCCGCATGGCCATGGCTAGTTCTGCCCGCCCGGCCAAGCTAAAAAAGGACACTGCTGAACACAGCTCAACTATAAAAAAAGCCTTCAAGCTGAAGGCTTTTAAAGTATTGCATCCCACTAAAGTTCTGCGTATTTCACGATAAATCATCAAATTTTGGAACCTTATGCCACCTAGGAATTTAATTTGGCATAGATAATGTATACATCTGTATAGTAATGATTAGATCAGGTGAGATATTTTGCATGTCCAATTCTTTAGACGGTCTTCAATTTCCAAATCCATCTCAAAAGCAAAAACCCAGCACCTCTAAAGCAGGGCGGGAAATTATTGCAGAAGCCTTAGCCAGTGTAGATCACAGCGCTTCGCAAAAAGCTGCCGCTGAAAAAAACTGGCGCAAGCAGTATCCGCAATATTTTAAAGCGCTGGTGGAACACGGCATTCAAAACAGCCAAAAGCCGCTTGAAATTGCTGAAGCTGGTTTAAATAAAGCGCATCACACTTTTGAATTTTTCCGCAATGGCCAGAAGCATTTGCTGAAAGATGTTATGCAGCTGGAAGCCCAGCCTTTATATACCGTTAAACTCAAGGGTGAAAGTGAAGCAGCGCCCGATTGGTATGTGCCCTACCATGGTCAAAAGCTGCAAGGTGAAGCGCTGCTGGCGCAGATTCAGAAATGGCAGGATGAGGGCATTATTGAACCGAGCCATGCTGATGCTTTACGTGAAGCGGCGTCACATCCTGAATGGTTTGATTTATCTGACCGCACCATGGTCTTATTTGGCGCTGCGTCTGAAGCAGGCCCTTTAACCTGGCTGTCTAGATGGAAAGCCAATATTGTTGCGCTGGATTTGCCCAATAGCCGTGTCTGGAGCAAAATTTTAGACACCGTACAGCAAGGCAATGCCACTCTGTATGCGCCTTCAGCCGAGGCCATTCCGCAAAATACCGAGACAGCCATTTTAAAAGAAAAACTCGGCGCAAATTTATTGACGCAGATTCCTGAAATTGCACAATGGCTGGTGCAAAACGAGCATCAGCTGGATTTGGCCGCCATTGCCTATTTAGACGGTGAAAAGCACGTGCGCGTATCCATGGCGATGGATGCCATCATGCAGTATGTCAGCGCGCAGAAAGCCGACACCAGCCTGATGTATATGTGCACCCCGACTGATGTATATGCCGTGCCTGAAGAAGTGATCCATGCGTCTGCTGATAAATTCACGCAGCGTTCCAAAGCGCAGCAGCTGATCAGCACGGGCATTTCCGCCCTCTCGCGCCAGCACTTTTTCAAGCAGAACCTGCACAGTGTGATTCAGTCTGAGAATGGGCAAAAATATGGCATTGCTGACTGCCTCGTGGTTGAGCAGGGGCCAAACTATGCCCTGGCAAAACGCATTCAGCAATGGCGCGCGACATTGGCGCGTCAAAATGGCCAGCGCGTCAGCATCAATATTGCGCCATCGACCACCACGCATTCAGTCACTAAAAATCCGCTGCTGAAAGCGGCTTTTAATGGCGCTAGCCTGTTTGATGTGGAAGCCTTCAAGCCCGAAACCACCAATGCCATCATGGCGGCTTTGTGGATTCATGACCTGCGCAATCCACAGTCCGCAGCCAACCCGGAAGTGGAATTGCAGCATCCGCTGGAGCTGATGATGAAAGGCGCCAATCATGGCGGCTTATGGCGTGTGGCATATTTAGCGCGCACAGCCCTGCCTTTTGCCGCAGTATACGGCTTTGCTGCGGATAAATTGCCTTTAAATAAAGTCTTGGCAAAACTGAAAAAGTAAGGCTCCGCTGCCCTCTTCTATGTAGGGTTTAAAACATCTGCAGGGATCAGGGCACAGCCTTTGAATAGGCCAAAATTAAAGATAAAACTGCAACAAAATGCCCATTCAATGCAGCTGATATTAAGCGCCGCCTCTCACTATTTCCCATAAAAAAACGCTGCCGATGCAGCGTTTTTTTTATCAGTACTGAAGACCTAAAAGCAGGCTTTAGAATACTTTCAGCAAAATCCAGTACAACGCGCCGGATAAACAAATCGTAGCGGGCAATGTAAAGATCCACGCCGATAAAATCGTACGGACCATTTGCATATTTAAGCCAGACCGATTCGCCACCATGGTGCCGGCAACCGCACTGTTCAATACATGTGTGGTTGATACCGGCATACCTAAACCGTCAGCCGCTGCAATCGTCGACATTGCCACCAATTCAGCAGACATGCCTTGACCGTAAGTCATATGGTTCTTACCAATACGCTCACCCACGGTGACGACAATGCGCTTCCAGCCCACCATGGTACCCAGGCCTAAAGCCAGCGCCACCGCTACTTTTACCCAAGTCGGGATGTACTGCAGGAATGAATCCAAATTGCTGCGGTATTCTTTAACCGTTTTTTTCTGATGCGCATCCATCGCCGGAAGCTGATCCGCTTTATCTAAACGCTTAAATGCCGTTGTGCTCAAGTACATATCATTGCGGATGACAGAAATTTCCGCTTCAGGAATTTCATGCACATCGCCATATTTTGCAACACGTTCGCCCAAATGATCCGTCAAACTTGCCAAAGCCGGAACCACTTGCGCATTCACTTCTTTGGTTTGAATATATTTGGTAATCACTGCACGCGCTTTTTCATCAGGAATATCAGCATGCTGCGGATAAATAACCGCCGCGGTTTGAGCCGAAAGCTGCTCAAATGACTGAATATGCTTGCTGTCTAAATTCTTGTTTAAAGAATACGCCAGCGGCACGCAGCCAATCAGAATCAGCATGATTAAGCCCATGCCTTTTTGACCGTCATTTGAACCATGCGCAAAGCTCACACCTGTGCAGGTAAAAATCAAAATTGCACGGATTAATGGCGGCGGCGGCTTATTGCCTTCAGGCGGATGGAACAGCTCCAGCTGTTTGCGGAAGACTTTTTTCACCAAAAGAAACAGCAGCGCTGCAAATGCAAAGCCAATCAATGGAGAAAACAGCAGCGCCTTACCGACTTTAAGCACCTGCTCCATATCAACGCCGCTGGCGCCTGCACCAGCATGCAGCAGGTAATTCATAATGCCGACACCCAAGATCGAACCGATCAGAGTGTGCGAACTTGATGCTGGAATGCCTAAGAACCAAGTGCCTAAGTTCCACAGAATCGCTGCAATCAGCATGGCAAAAACCATGGCAAAACCGGCGCCTGAACCGACATTCATGATCAGTTCAACAGGAAGCAAAGCGATAATGCCGTAGGCGACCGCCCCGCTGGCCACCATGACACCCAGAAAATTACAAAAACCCGCCCACATCACTGCGACAGGCGCAGACAATGCATTGGTATAAATGACTGTTGCTACAGCATTGGCTGTATCGTGAAAACCATTCACAAACTCAAAACCGAGTGCAATAAATAACGCTGTTCCCAATAAGATCATTGAATAAAGACTTAATGCGGGAACGTGTGCCAAATCAGAAGTTAATTGAAAGCCGATATAAATCAGCGTCGAAATTATTACCGTCAAAAAAACCGGCATAAAAAATTTCGGTGTAGGCACATGAACATTCGTCGACTTAACGGCTGTCGAGGGTTGTGCTGAATCTACGGGAGTTTGATTAGAATTCATGCAAGCAGGAATGGAGGATTTAAGAATCCCCATATTGTTCAGTTTAATTGTGACAATTATATGACAAAGCGCTGTCATATAAAGCAGTTTCTCATACTTTATTGCATCTGATTCCGCACCCAAATACCGCTAAAGAATTTATGTTAATTATTATTTTTCAATAATTTAAAATCAAATACCAACATTAACAGCTTTACAGTTTGAAATATTTCAGCCCTGAAATTATTTTGAAATATTCCTGTCACAATTGCCATTGCCGCTTAACAAAACACTATGATGCGCGATCAATGCTGCAAAATCATGAACTGAGCCATCAGAACAGCAACATGCTTCAGCTGCTCTTCGACTGCCGAAAAAACATCCAATATCTTTTTTTTGACGGCCGCATAAACCATGAATATCAGTAATCATATTGACAATCTGTTAATATATTGCACGTTTTTAAAAACCGTCTGAGAGTTTTGAATGTCGACACTTGCCACCTTAAAAGAGCTTCTCGCCCAACGCATCCTGATTATTGATGGCGCGATGGGAACCATGATCCAGCGCCATAAACTCGAAGAAGCCGACTACCGTGGTGAGCGTTTTGCCGACTGGGCATCTGACCTCAAAGGCAATAACGACCTTTTGGTGCTGACTCAGCCGCAGATTATTCAAGGCATTCATGAAGCGTATTTGGATGCCGGCGCAGACATTATTGAAACCAACTCGTTCAATGGCACAAAAGTTTCCATGTCTGACTATCACATGGAAGATCTTGTCCATGAGATTAACTTTGAAGCGGCCCGCATTGCCAAAGCGGCCTGTGAAAAATACTCGACCCCTGACAAACCGCGTTTTGTGGCAGGTGTGCTTGGGCCAACTTCACGCACCTGCTCAATTTCTCCAAATGTAAACGACCCTGCTTTCCGCAACATTACGTTTGATGAACTGAAAGAAAACTATATTGAAGCTGCGCATGCTTTGATTGAAGGCGGTGCAGATATTCTGCTGATCGAAACCGTATTTGATACGCTGAACTGTAAAGCGGCGATCTTTGCGGTCAAAGAAGTGTTCCATCAAATCGGCCGCGAATTGCCATTGATGATTTCAGGCACCATTACCGATGCTTCTGGCCGTACACTCACCGGTCAAACGGCTGAAGCATTCTGGAATTCTGTGCGCCACGGCGATTTATTGTCGATTGGCTTTAACTGCGCTTTGGGTGCAGATGCCATGCGTCCGCATGTCAAAACCATTTCCGATGTGGCGGATACTTTTGTTTCAGCGCATCCAAATGCTGGCTTGCCGAATGCCTTTGGCGGCTACGATGAAACCCCTGAAGAAACTGCGGCATTTATCAAAGAATTTGCTGAAAGCGGCCTGATTAATATTACCGGCGGCTGCTGCGGTACCACCCCTGACCATATCCGCGCCATTTACAATGCCGTGAAAGACATCAAGCCACGTCAAGTGCCTGAAACCAAACCTGCTTGCCGTTTAAGCGGTTTAGAGCCGTTTAATATTACAGACGACTCTCTGTTTGTGAATGTCGGTGAACGCACCAACGTGACAGGTTCGAAAAAATTCCTGCGTTTAATCCGTGAAGAAAACTTTGCCGAAGCGCTGGATGTTGCCTTGCAGCAAGTGGTTGCAGGCGCACAGATCATCGACATCAACATGGATGAAGGGATGCTGGATTCGCAAGGCGCGATGGTGCATTTCCTCAACCTGGTTGCGTCTGAACCTGAAATTTCCAAAGTGCCGATCATGATTGACTCATCGAAATGGGAGATCATTGAAGCAGGCTTGAAATGCGTACAAGGCAAGCCGGTCGTAAACTCAATTTCCTTAAAAGAAGGTTATGACGAGTTTGTGCAGAAAGCACGTTTGTGCCGCCAGTACGGCGCTGCGATTATCGTCATGGCCTTTGATGAAAATGGTCAGGCGGATACCGCTGCGCGCAAAAAAGAAATCTGTAAGCGTTCTTATGATGTGTTGGTCAATGAAGTGGGCTTCCCTGCGGAAGACATCATTTTTGACCCGAACGTGTTTGCTGTGGCAACAGGGATTGAAGAACACAACAACTATGCGGTTGATTTTATTGAAGCCACAGGCTGGATCAAGCAGAACTTGCCGCATGCCATGATTTCAGGCGGTGTGTCGAACGTGTCGTTCTCGTTCCGCGGTAACGAGCCTGTCCGTGAAGCGATCCACTCTGTGTTCTTGTACCATGCGATTAAGCAAGGCATGACCATGGGGATTGTAAACGCAGGTCAAATGGCGATTTACGATGACATTGATCCTGAATTAAAAGCAGCGGTTGAAGATGTGATCTTGAACCAAAACCAAGGCGAAAGTCAGCATGATGCAACTGAAAAATTGCTTGAAGTGGCTGAAAAATACCGCGGTCAAGGTGCCGCGCAAAAGCAAGTTGAAAACTTGGAGTGGCGTGAGCTTCCTGTTGAAAAGCGTCTTGAGCATGCTTTGGTCAAAGGCATCACCACGTATATTGATGAAGATACCGAAGAAGCGCGTTTAAAATCAGTCCGTCCTTTGGATGTGATCGAAGGCCCGCTGATGGACGGCATGAACGTGGTCGGCGACTTGTTCGGTTCGGGTAAAATGTTCCTGCCGCAAGTGGTGAAATCTGCACGTGTGATGAAGCAAGCTGTGGCTTGGTTGAACCCATTCATTGAAGCTGAAAAAACCGGTGCGCAATCTAAGGGTAAAATCCTGATGGCAACGGTAAAAGGCGACGTACATGACATTGGTAAAAATATCGTCGGCGTAGTTCTGGGCTGTAACGGTTATGACATCGTTGACCTTGGCGTGATGGTGCCTGCGGAGAAAATTCTGCAAACAGCGATTGATGAGAAAGTTGACATTATTGGTCTATCTGGCCTGATCACACCGTCGCTTGACGAAATGGTGTTTGTTGCCAAAGAAATGCAGCGTAAAGGTTTCCATGTGCCGCTGATGATTGGCGGCGCCACCACATCGAAAGCGCATACTGCAGTGAAAATTGACCCGAAATATTCAAATGATGCGGTGATTTACGTTGCGGATGCATCCCGTGCGGTGGGTGTTGCAACTACACTCCTTTCTAAAGAAATGAAGCCGAAGTTTGTTGAAGAAACGCGTGCTGAATATGAAAAGGTGCGTGAGCGAATTGCCAATAAACAGCCGAAAGCGGCCAAGCTGACTTATGCTGAATCTGTTGAAAATGGCCTGAAAATTGACTTTGCAGCCAATAAGCCTGCCAAACCAAACTTTATCGGCACGCAGACCATCACCAATTATCCACTGGAAACGTTGGTGGAATATTTTGACTGGACACCATTCTTTATTTCTTGGAGTTTGGCGGGTAAATTCCCAGCAATCTTAACAGATGAAGTGGTCGGTGAAGCGGCAACTGACTTGTACAATCAAGCGCAAGAGATGCTGAAAGACATCATTGAGAATAAACGCTTCGATGCACGTGCAGTGTTTGGCATCTACCCGGCCAACCGTTCTGCTGCAGATTCTGTAGAGGTGTACGATGAAAATGGCGCTGCGGTGACGCATACCTTCCATCATATCCGTCAGCAGTCAGACAAAGTGACGGGCAAGCCAAACTTGTCTTTAGCGGATTTTGTTGCGACTAAAGATCAAGCTCAAGACTGGCTGGGCGGGTTCACCGTGTCGATCTTTGGCGCGGAAGAAATGGCGCATGAGTTTAAAGCCAAAGGCGATGATTATTCTGCCATTTTGGCGCAATCTTTAGGTGACCGTTTTGCCGAAGCGTTTGCCGAGCATTTGCATGAGCGCATCCGTAAAGAGTTTTGGGGCAACCAAGCGTCTGAGTCTTTAAGCAATGAAGATTTGATTAAAGAGAAGTATGTCGGTATCCGTCCTGCACCAGGCTACCCGGCTTGCCCAGAGCATTCTGAGAAAGCGACTTTGTTTAATTGGTTAGACTCAACAGCTAAAATTGGCACAGAATTAACCACCAGTTTTGCAATGTGGCCGCCTTCAAGTGTCAGCGGTTTCTACTATGCGAACCCTGAAAGCCAATACTTTAACGTGGGTAAAATCGCTCAAGATCAGCTTGAAGATTATGCGAAGCGTAAAGGCTGGACTTTGGATGAAGCGAAGCGTTGGTTAGCGCCGAATTTGGATGATTCAGTTTCTTAATTGAATTCGATCTAAATAAAAAGCCCTCTTAATGAGGGCTTTTTATTGTTTGACAAAATATTTTAAATTCGATAAGTTTAATCATATCTAGACGCTACAGACTTTTAAGAAGCTGAATATTGATGAATATTAATTTAGAGTAAGTCTAATTAATAAGGGTTTGGTAACCGATATCAATTGGGTGTTTTACATACGTAAACACAGTAGCGCCTCCAAAATAAGAACATGGTCTTATTCGGAGTAACCTTACATTCCATGTATCCGTAATTCGACAGCCAAAACGAAATACGGCATATAAAACTTTAAGGAGTTTTTATGCCTGTTCGTCAGACTGCGCTTAAAGAACAAACTTTATCTCAATATAAAAACCATTCTTACGAATTTTTATTACTTTCTTGGCTATTAAGTGATGGCTGGGATGCAAGCATGCCTAGTTTAGACATATATGCTAAAACGGATATCCAAATTTTAGATGGACGCACTCTTTATCGCATTCAAGTTAAAAGCTTAGATTCAGCCAATGACAATATTGTTGTCGAAAATAAATGGGATGATGCTGATATTGATTATGTCATTTATTTTTCTAGAAATGCAGAATGGGGTTACATTGTCCCAGCATTTAAAGAAAAACGTCGAAATTTAAAATCTCAAAATCACATACGTTTTCATCAACACCCCACAAACTTTCTAAAAGCATTTTCTAAATGCTAAATCCCTCCTAACCTCCCTTTAAAAAAGGGAGGAACAACGCAAACCCAGAACCATCATCAAATTCGCGTGAAGTCCCTCTTTTTCAAAGATGAGAAACTACGTTTCGCAAGAGGGAGATTCTTTCAAACAATATGAATAAATCTGCTCCACCACCACATCAATCTCTCCCATCACCTGCCCATTATCAAACCTCAGCACGTTCAACCCCAACTGTGTCAAAGCTTGATCTCTCGCCCGATCAGCCTCCAATCCTTCTACTGTATAATACCGCCCACCATCACATTCAATGACCAAATTTGCAGTGGGACTGTAAAAATCCACAATGAAATTTAACAAGGGTTTCTGCCGATAAAACTGTAAACCTAAAATTTGCTTGTTCCGAAGTTTAGACCACAACAGCTTTTCAGCATCCGTCATGTTATTTCGTTAATCACGAGAAGGTTGTTTCAAATTTTTATTATAAGGCTGCATTACAACTCACTTGGTTTTTATATCTCCTTTTAAGAATCTTGTCATAATAAATATCACTCAAAATAAAATTATTCTAATTGAATCTCCACCACATTCCAGTGATGCATCATCTCCCGCAATACAATAAAGTAAATCAAACTAGAAAGACCATTATCGGCCACTTTAGACACATAGTATTCCCTGCGCTCAACAAAGGTATTAAAAGCACTTTCAAGCTTCACACGGTCAAGCTGCTGCTGATCTGGAAAAAATAATGCTAGAACTCTTTGGAATAATACATCTGAAGTCATCGCAATCTTGGGTTGGGCATACTTCATCTGAGCGGATTCTAAAAGCTCTTCAATCACATAAATCATCGACTCAATCGCAAGCTCATCCAGCAGACCATGGCGCATACTGTTGGACTGTATATAGCTTAAACCTCGGTCCAGCTGAATATGCTGTCCATCCATTTCAAATGAAAGTTGGTCTACGCCCAAAGAGAATTTTAGTACACCATTAAGATCAGCCATCGTATCAATCCTCTAGAGCCAAAGCATGTATACACTCAATGCATTTTTAACGAACGATAATCATCAGGTCAAAATATAATCGCGTCATCTTCGTTTGATAAGATAGCGCGATTAAAACTGAAGGTCAGCAGTATTCAACTAGTTTGCTTGGGTCTTCGGTAAAAAGAAGGTTGCTAAACCAAGTAACGGCAATAACGAACATACGCCAAATACCCATTCAATGCCTTTGACGTCGGCCAAATATCCTAAACCTGCTGCGGCGATGCCACTCACACCAAACATTAAACCAAACATCAAACCTGCAATCATGCCAACTCGTCCCGGAACGGCTTCTTGCGCATAGACCACCATTGCGGCAAAGGCAGAAGACAGCACTAGACCTGTTATGACTGACAATACTGTAGTCCAAAACAGATTGGCAAAAGGCATCATTAAAGCAAACGGTGCCATGCCAACAAAAGACACCCAAATCACTGCTTTACGCCCAATTCGGTCTCCAATCGGCCCACCTGCAAATGTACCCAGAGCCACCGCAGCCAAAAAGGCAAAGAGATGTAACTGCGCACTTTGCAAACTGAGGTGAAACTTGTGCATTAAATAAAAAGTGAAATAGTTACTGATGCTGGCGATGTAAGTAAATTTGGCAAACATCAACACGCAAATGGTCGACAGCGCAATGACGAGTTGACGCCCATGCAGTTTGCTTTGCACTTGATGCGCTTTAGCAGCCAACTGTTTTTTACTGTGGCTGATGCTCCAACGGCTGACACCGAACAGCACCCAAATCGCCAGTAAGGCAAATACAATCAGCCATGCCACAGCATGCTGTCCAAACGGCACAATGATCAGCGCCGCCAATAAAGGCCCAATGGCTGTACCTGTATTGCCTCCCACCTGAAAAGTCGATTGTGCTGTGCCAAAGCGCCCGCCCGAAGCCATTCGCGCCACACGTGAGGCTTCAGGGTGAAAGGTCGAAGACCCCACACCAATCAATGCCGAGGCCATGAGCAGTACGATAAAATTCGGTGAAAATGCCAACAGTAAAATGCCACTAAAAGTCACCACCATACCGAGTGGCAGCAGATAAGGTTTCGGATGTTTGTCGGTATAGAGCCCAATCCAAGGTTGCAATAGCGATGCCGTAATTTGATAGACCAATGAAATCAACCCAACTTGCGCAAAGCTGAGCGAGAAATTGGTTTTCAGCATCGGATAAATGGCTGGTAGAACAGCTTGAATTAAGTCATTCAGTAGATGTGCGACCGCCACTGCCCCCACCACTTTTATGATCATGCCTTGCGGCTGCTCATTGACCGCAGCTTCGCCCATACCCTCTTTCATTTGAATTGAAGACGACATCCCTCGCAAACTCCATGTATTTTTCATCAGGCATTGATTGTAAAATGTCATTCATAAGATTATCTTCCAATAATCATTGTATAAGTGACAATTTTAAACCACACATGCCAAATTCTCTGATTCAAACCGAAATGTCCGAATTGGTGATTGGACTCTCTTCTGAGCATACCTATCGAGAGATTACCCCTGCGCATACCCATTCGCGAGCGCAGTTTCTATATGCTTCGACAGGGATGATTCAAGTGTTCACCCCGAATCATGTCTGGATCGTGCCGCCGATGTGTGCGCTATGGATTCCGACCCATGTCGAGCACAGTGTGATTTCATTGAGTCGAGTTAAACTCAATACGGCATTGGTTCAGGTCGATGCGGCTTCGCTGTTGGGGCAACATTGTTTTATTATTCGGGTCAGCAAGTTATTGCATGAACTGCTCATCCGGCTTAATGCGATTGAACACATTCCCCCCTCTGAACTGATCAGCTCTGATGAACTGTCTCGATCTTTACAGATTTTAATTTTTGATGAAATTCATAAAGCCAATCTGTTGCCAATTCAGATTCCGTGGCCGCAAGATCGACGCTTAATGAATATTTGCCAAGCGCTGTTAAGTGCGCCCGATCAGTTAAAAGATTTAAGCACTTGGGCAGATGAAATTGGCACCAGCTCCAGAACCTTGATGCGCATGTTTCAAAAGGAAACGGGGCTGTCTTATCGGGCATGGGTTCAGCAAATGCATATTGCCCATGCCTTAAGCAAAATTGCCAGCGGTGAATCTGTTGCGCAGATTGCAAGATCTCTCGGCTACAGCAATCCGAGCGCATTTAGCAGCATGTTTAAACGCCATTTGGGACAGACCCCGCAACAGTTTAAATATCAGGATGAATAGAACGGCACCCGCGCCTAAGCACTCAGGCGGTCGACAAATAAAATGCCGTTGAGATGGTCGATTTCATGCTGCACAATGCGTGCAGGAAAACCTTCAAAAGTACTTTCCATTACCTCACCAGTCAAAGTGTGATACAGCACCTTAATGCTTTGCGCACGCTGTACCTGACCACGCTCATTCGGTACGCTTAAACAGCCTTCTTCACCTAAGGTCGTTGCCTGCGAAAACTCTAAAATTTCAGGATTGACCATCACCACGGCGTCCATTTCAGGCGCATCGGGATAGCGTAAATTTGGCCGTGAAGCCACAACAATCACCCGCTTTGAAATATAGACTTGCGGCGCAGCAATGCCCACACCGCTGCGCTCCTGCATGGTCGCATGCATGGCCGAAGCCAGCTGCATGAGCCAGTCGCTATTAAATTCTGCATCTGCGACGCGGGCGGCTTTGAGTCTTAAAATATCTTCACCGCGCTGGGCGACCGGCAATACTGTGCTCATACATGATCTCTTGCGAATGAAAGGCGTAAACTAGACTGTACAGAAAAAAGTCTATGAATATTTTGCATGCTTTAATCATAGCTTAAGCTTGGTAGGATAAAACAGACCGCTTCTGCAAGATTCCTCATTCACTGATAAGTAAACTCCCTATGTTTGACTGGTCCTCGCTGGTGCAGCATTACGGCTATCTTGCTGTTTTAATCGGTTCTTTTTTTGAAGGCGAAACCGTGCTCATGCTTGGCGCGTATGCCGTGCATCAGCACATTTTGTCTTTTTGGCCGCTGGTTGGCATTGCGATGTTTGGCGGCTTTCTCGGGGATCAGTTTTATTATTTTATCGGCTATAGATATGGCTACAATTTTATCCGCAGCCGCCCCAAGCTGAATAAAAAATTTAAACGCGCCAGCCAAATGATTGTCCGCTTTCCAACCCTGTCTATTTTACTGATGCGCTTTTTATGGGGCCTCAGAACGATTATTCCCATGAGTTTCGGCATTCTGCGCTATCCTGCAATGCGCTATTTGGCCGTCAATCTACTGGCCAGCTTTATCTGGGCCTTTGTCGTGATCAGTGTTGGCATGCAAGTCAGCCATTGGCTGCATGTGTTTTGGCATATGCTCCTGCCGCATCAAAAGAAAATCATCATTATCGCCGCCGTCATCAGCTGCATTATTATCGCCCGCATCATCTACGGCAGAGTCGTTAAATTGCAGGATCATTCTGAATAATCGTACAGAGCAATAAACGAGTGCTCTTGTTTAAGGCTGGCTTCATCACGCTTTGGTACACCTTAGATTATTTAGGGGAATTGCAATGAATACAGCAGCGCTATTGCTCAGTGTCGTTTTTAGTTCAATTGGTTTTGGCTATTTTATTTACGGCAAAAAACAGCAGCGGACTATTCCTCTCATCTGCGGTTTGGCGCTGATGATCTACCCTTATTTTATTGACAGCGCCGCAGTCATGACAGCCATCGGCCTTTTGCTGATTCTCGCCCCAAGGTTTATCCGGCTTTAAAGGCCGCCCCATACAAAAAAATTTCCATTTAAATAATATAAATTTTACAGTTTGATAAAAAAAAGTTATTTACGATGCAATAAAGATTGATTATTCAACAATTTCTCAGTTCTTTAAAATTTCACTTTATTAACAGCCAACCGCACATGGTAAATCTGCATGGACGTTCAGCCACGCTTGACCAATGAAGACAAACGCACACTGGGGCTTTCCTCCTTAGGCGGCGCCTTGGAATTCTATGATTTTGTGATTTATGTTTTTTACGCCAAAATCATTTCTGAATTATTTTTCCCCAGCACACTCAGTCCATTTTGGGCCATGCTGAATACCTACGGCATTTTTGCAGCGGGGTATTTTTTCCGCCCGCTAGGCGGTGTGGTCATGGCGCATTTTGGCGACTTGATTGGCCGCAAGCGCTTATTCAGCCTGTCTATTTTACTGATGGCAATGCCGACCTTAATGATTGGGGTGATGCCGACCTTTGAAAGCATTGGCTATGCGGCCCCAATTCTTTTATTACTGATGCGCGTGGTGCAAGGCATTGCCATTGGCGGTGAAATTCCAGCAGCATGGACTTTTGTTTCAGAGCATGTGCCGGAAAAGAAAATCGGCATTGCCAATGGCTTGCTGACTGCTGGGCTGTCTTTAGGCATCCTGCTGGGCGCACTGATGTCGCTATTTATCTCACTTAAATTCAGTGAAACCGAAATTCATGGCTGGGCGTGGCGCATTCCCTTTATCGTTGGCGGCATTTTTGGCTTTGTGGCGCTGTATCTGCGCAGCTACCTAAAAGAAACCCCTGTGTTTAAAGCCATGCAAGCGAAAAAAACGCTGGCGAAAGAGCTGCCGGTAAAACAGGTTTTGGCAGAGCACAAAACTGCCGTGGCCATAGGCATGCTGTTTACCTGGTTCTTAACAGGCTGCGTGGTGGTGCTGATTTTAGCCATGCCGAACCTGCTGACTGGCGTTTTCGGCTTTGAACGCGCGGACGCGTTTAAAATGCAAAGCGCAGCCATTGTCATGCAGATGGCAGGCTGTATAGCTGCAGGCTTATTGGCGGACCGTTTCGGTGCAGGCAGAGTCATGCTGTTCGGCTCATTGTCTGTGGCGGCAATAGCTGGCGTGTTCTATCACAGCCTAGGCAATGTCGCGCCATCGACCGTATTTATGCTGTATATGCTGCTGGGCTTCAGTTCAGGCACTGTTGGCATGGTGTCTTACAGCATGGTGAAAATGTTTCCTGCGCAGATCCGTTTCACAGGCATCTCTTTTTCCTATAACCTGGCCTACGCGATTGCTGGCGGCATGACCTTACCTTTAGTTCAATGGCTCAGCGCCTACAGCAAAATTGGCGCCTTGTACTACATTTGGGCGGTATGCTTGGCGGCACTCTTAACGGCTCTGCTGTACCGGGCGCGTTTTGAAAAGCAGGCGGCCCGCCAAAGCAATGCTGCGGAAACAGAGTTCAGCTAAACACCATCACTGAAATTAAAAAACAAAAAAAGAGCGGCCGATCCGCTCTTTTTTCCGCTTAGGCCTGTATGGCGAAACATACATGTCCACCCAGCTTTCAGCACTCATATGTTCGGAGTTTAAGCCTTTAAATTCTTGCGCAGCTCATCTTCCACAATCTCAATTTCCAGCTGGCTGAAACGGCGGATTTCGCCTTCTGCATGCTTTTCCAGCATCCCGCCAATCAAAGGCACTTTCACTTTCACGGTCCATTCCAACTGAAAGTTAATTTGCGAATCATCGCCAGTGACGCTGCGCTGACAGTTGGCCTCTAAAGGCAAATTCGGATCTAAAGTCACCACCGAAGTCATTTGAGCTAAATTGCTGACATCGGTACGCTTTAAGCGGAATGCATCCTTTAAGAACTTTTTTGCGACATCTGGAAGATTCACTTCTAAATTATACGCGCGCTTTAGCGTATAAATATCGCCGGCTTTTTGCGATTCTAAAATTTCTAAATTTTCACCGGGAATTCGTCTGCACACAGCCTCGTGCAATGAAATATTTTCGGCCAAGCGTTTAAAATCATCCAATGAAACGCCCTGAATTGCAGCATTCACCGTAAATTGATGCGCCATTTTACTTTCCTATTCTTAGTTACTTTATTTGTTTTTATTGCTGATGCACAATACAGCTTGCGGCGTATTAAATCCTTTTATTTTTGGGCTGTCATTGACTCAAATGCAGTCAATTTTCGCAGCAATGCCACCCCCCAATATGCGGCCTGATATTCTTCTGCAGCCGGACTCAAAAAGATCTGTTGTCAAAAAAAATAGCATGCGCATCCTAACCCGCACAGCGCAGCCGCTCCGCTAAGATTGATACAGATGCTTTTCACCCGCTTTCTCATACAGTACCGACAGCCTATTTTCGGCATAATCAATCCATAAAAACTGCGTTTTATATTCAATGCGGATGCAGTATTCCTCTGCGCCGTCATCCAAGCCGGTTGCCGACCACACGGTGCCCTTCGGGAACTGCTGCAGCCAATCCGCCTGATAAAAATCACTGATGCAGTCAAAACTTAAATAAGCGCCGGGCTGCTGCAAAATATCAAACGCCAGCGCATCAAATTTTTTCTGCTGTTCGTGCTGAAAGTCGATGAGCATCTTTCATCCTCAACAAAATTTTTCAATTTTCCCTAGTATAGCGCTTATAACACACACCGCGGCGTTTGCATGACTGAACTTAAAACGGTGAATCCGGCGCGCGGCCCTATTTGAATGGCGCAGTCACTTTTATTGCATTGACAGTATTCTAACGATCGTTTAAAAATAAATTCAGCCTAAAGAATGATCAATAAAAAAGGAACTGCATGATGGAACTGCAAGAACACAGCAGCCAAGGCAAAGTCAGCCGGGAGATCCGCGGACAGCTGATGCTGATTGGGCTGGACCGTGCTGAAAAGCGCAATGCCTTTGACAGCCATATGATTCATGACTTATCGCTGGCGCTGACCGAATATGAAGATCATCCCGATTTACGCTGTGCGGTGATTTTTGCGCATGGTGAACACTTTACCGCGGGGCTGGATTTAGTGGAACTTCAGCCTAAGCTCACATCAGGTGTTTTCGATTTTCCGGACACTCAAATTAACCCCTGGGGCACCACTTCCCGCAAGCGCAGCAAACCTGTGATTGCTGCTGTGCAAGGCTACTGCTATACCGCAGGCATTGAACTGATGCTGAATGCAGATTTGGTGATTGCGCAAGACAACTGCCAATTTGCGCAAATGGAAGTGCAGCGCGGCATTTTGCCTTTCGGCGGCGCCACCGTACGCTTTGTACAGGCTGCCGGCTGGGCCAAAGCCATGCGCTATCTGCTGACCGGCGACAGTTTTAATGCGCACACCGCCTTAGACTTAAACCTGATTACCGAGATTACCGAGGCATCGCCGCTGGCCCGCGCGATTGAATTGGCGGAACACATTTGCCGCGCAGCGCCTTTAGCGGTTCAAGCGACACTGGCTTCGGCGCAGGAAGCCGCGCTGCATGGCCCCGAAACCGCGTTTGCGCAATTGCAGCAGCATTTGAACCCACTGCTGCACAGCCAGGATGTACAGGAAGGCGTGATGGCGATGCTGCAGCGCAGAGCGCCACAATTTAAAGGGCAGTAATTGAAGGCCGGCCGCTCAAAACTATTCATGCGGTCGAATTTTTATCATTGGCTGAATGGCTGAATGGCTGAATGGCTGAATGGCTGAATGGCTGAATGGCTGAATGGCTGAAGAATAGCGGGCCCATGCAGGCCTTACATAAAAATGTGAAAATATTTAAAAATAAAGAAGTAAAAAATGAGCGAAAGCACCTATATGGCGCCGTCAAAAGCGCAGGCTGAGATTCAATCCAGCACGATTGCATTTACCGCTGCAGACGGCTATCCGCTATCCGGCCTGCTGTATGCGCCGCCAGAACCGCATGCGAGCATTGTGGTCTCCAGCGCTACAGGCGTGCCGCAAGGCTTCTACCGCCGTTTTGCAGAATATGCCGCGCAGCAAGGCTTTCAAGTGCTGACTTTCGATTACCGCGGCATTGGCGCTTCATCGCCGCAAAGCCTGAAAGGCTTCCGCATGTCGTATTTAGACTGGGGACGCCATGACCTCAGCAGCGCCATTGATGTTTTAGCGAAAGACGGCTTGCCGATTTATATGATTGGGCATTCCTACGGCGGCCAGGCGCTGGGCCTCACCCGCAATCATCATTTGGTCAAGGCCATGCAATGCTATGGCACAGGCGCTGGCTGGCATGGCTATATGCCGCTGAAAGAGAAAATTAAAGTTCAGGTAATTTGGAATATCGTCTTTCCGCCGCTGGTCGCCCTAACCGGTTACCTGCCGTGGAGCAAGCTGAATATGGGCGCAGACTTGCCTGTAGATGTTTACCGCCAATGGCGAAAATGGTGCAAAAATCCGACCTATTTTTTTGCAGACCCCGAACAGCGCGCCCTGAAAACTCAGTATGCGCAAGTGAAAAGCCCTATTTTTGCTGTGGCGGCTTTAGACGATGATTGGGCGCTGCCTGCTTCACGCCATGCTTTTATGCAGCATTACCGCAATGCGCCTATGCAGTTTATTGATATGCAGGCACAAGATTACGGCATGCAAGCCATTGGCCATATGGGCTATTTCCGCAAAGGCGCAGAGAAAATCTGGGATCAGGCGCTGCATCAATTCAAAACCATGCACACTTTGGAAAGCGCAAAGCATGCGTCCGCGTAAGCTCAGCCGCGAACAGCTCCTGCTGCAGTCTGCATTGTGCTTTAAACAGCATGGCTATACAGGCGCCAGTGTCAGCATGCTGGCGCAGGCCTGCGGATTAAGCAAAGCAGCGTTTTACTATGATTTCAGCAGCAAAGACGCGCTGCTGTATGAAATTTTAGACACCACGCATCAGCAGCTGCGCAGCGGAATCTTTCTGCAGCTGCGCCAGACGCACAGCAATCTGACAGCCGCTTATAGGCAAATACACGCCAATGCAGAGTATTTTTTCAGTTTTGGCGGCATGGGCTGTTTGGCGGGCATTCTCAGTGCAGAACAGCCTAATTTGCCGGAGATGATTCAAAAAAAGCTGATCGAGGTTTTTCAGGACTGGGAGCAGGCCTTTTTTACCTTCTTCTGCCAATGCATACACGAAACGCAAGCGCAGATTTGGGCAAAGCTGTCTGTTGCCGATTATGAAGGCGCCATTTTAATGTCCCGCATTCGGCCTGAAGCAGGCTATTTAAGCTTGCTGCAGCAGCGGATCCTCAGCCAGCTGAACAGCTGCAATCGCGTACTCAGCTAAAGCGGCCCTGCGTCCGAATATCATGCTTATGCTCTTCGCCAAAGCGGTCAACATGCGCATAAAACACACCGTATTTCCCAACATAATATTCCAAAGACTGGTCGTAAAACGTCCAATAAATGGACCATTCATCCAAATCCATTTTACGGATTTGGGTTTTTGAACTGACAGGCATTTTGCGGAAAACCTCAGCCTGCACCTGCGCCGCATCGGCAATATCATGACATTCCCCTCCCTCCATAAACAGTGCCGCAATATCATCAAACAGCTGCTGCTCATAGGCGTCCACCACGGCCACGGCATCTCCGCCGCGTTCAGCAGCCGCGGTACCGGTCACGCTGGCGCGTTTTTCAGGCGCCTGATATTTACGCCACTTTTGACTCATTTTGTGTGTTTTATAAATTTTAAAGCCGATTACCCAAGCCACAGTAATCACAATCACGACGCATAGCATCAATAGCAGTTTGACCATAACTGAATCCCCGCAACAGTTTAATTTTATATTTTTATAAATTATAACACGGCGAACTTGAATGTTTTTTAAACAATTTCAATACATGACTGAAACCGTTTTAATACCTAAGCGTGCCTTCAGAGACAGATTTATGCTCAGCATTGCGGTCCAGCGCGCCTGCACTTTCTGAATATTTCCGACAGGCTCTTTCCAGCCGCCTTCAAAATCATTTTGAGACCGTCTGAACTTAAAACCGCCCAATGGATTCAAACGCAGCAATGTGATTTGAATCACTTTATGATTTAAGCCATTAAAACACTGAAACAAAACTGAGATAAAACTCCATCATTGCACAGCAGATGCTTCAGAAACGCATCATAAAGCAACATAATTCAACTTTCTAAAAGTGGATTTATCTTTTGAAATGTACCGACTTTTTCAATTCGATAAGAACAATTATGATACGCAAATCAAGGATTGAAGATATTCCCGAAATCATCCGGGTCATCCACGAAAGCGTCCGCTCCTGCATTCAAGACCATCAGCGCAATGAAAGTGAGATTCAAATATGGCTGGAAAAAACCAATCAGTCCAGCCTGCTGCTTGGAATGCTTTACAACGACAGCTGGGTATACCTTGAACAGGAGCAGATTGCCGGCTTTATTCTTGTGAATGATCATGGAAAAATTCTGCTGAATTACATTCGCCCTGAACTGCAGCAGCAAGGCATTGGCACAGCATTGCTGATGAATATGATTGACTGCCTGCGCGAAAAGAACATTGCTCAAATTACTCTGAACAGCACGCATACCGCGCTGCCCTTTTACAAAAAATGCGGCTTTCAGCACCATCAGCCGCCGCAAGATGAAACTGGCGCGGCGCTTACCCATTTGGTTAAATATTTGGCTTAACTGAATTAAGTCTACAGCACGCTCTGAGATTGATCTAGGCGGCTTTCAGCTGATCACGCCCCGCCTGTTTCGCTTCGTATAATTTTTCATCCGCTGCCTTCATTAAGGCATGAATATCCTTATAATGCTGCTCCCGGTCCATGCATGCCATACCCATGCTGACGGTCACGAAGTTTTTATGGTCACCGCGCTTGCAGTGTTCGAACTGCGCCAAACGGATCGCATTCATGACTTTATCCATCAGATCGACTGAAACCTGCAGCGGCACATTCTGCATCACAATGGCGAACTCTTCGCCGCCATAGCGGGCCAGAAAAGCCGAAGCCGGCAAAGTTTTCGCAATAACCTGCACCAGCTGCTTGAGAATTTCATCGCCTTTCAAATGCCCGTAATAATCATTGTAGTTTTTAAAATAATCCACATCCAGCATCGCGAACATTAAGGTGCCGTGCGGCAGGCGTTTGGCTTCAGAAAAGCGCTCCTGAATTTCATCATTCAGCGCGCGGCGGTTATAGGCGCCAGTCAGCGCATCCACTTTCACCTGATGTTCAAGTTTTGCATTCAGCTCATGCAGCTGTTCCGTCCGCGATTTCACCTTCTGATCCAGCAGCGCATTCAATTCCATCAAGTTGTTATTCAGCTGCTCTGTATGATAGGTCTGATAGGCATAGTTGCGTGACTGCTGAAACATAATCAGCAAGGCATACAGGCTGGTCGAGACAAAGGATAAATTCACCGAATCAACCCAATTCATCAGCAGCATGAAATCATTTAAGAAGGTCACGCATAGAAAAATGACCGCGCATAGATTCAGGACAGAATAGGATTCTTTTAACTTGAGGGTCTGATAAAAACCATAAATAAAATTGGCCAGCACAAATAGGCTGAACACTGAACAGTACAGCGCCAGGCGCTCAAAAACTTCAGGCTGCGCAACCAGCGTCACCCCAATATTCAGCCCCAGCAGCAGCATGGCGATTTGATAAATCAAACGGTGCAGATAGCGCGCATTCAGCAGGTGAATATAGCTGATGAAAAACACCACCGTAAAATACGTAAACAAGTATTCTAAGCGCGTGCCCCACAGCCAATTGATTTCCGTCACTGCCGTATAGGCATAGGGCGCAGAGAAAAAGTTGTGCAGCGCCAAAAACACAATAAAAATACCAAAGACAAAAATGCTTTTACTGTTGCGCTGTGTCGAACCGCGGAACACTGAAAATAGGATGGTAAACAGGCCTACCCCCAGTACAACCCCGCAGATGACGGAAACGCTCATCATCAGCTGCTGGAACTGGCGGTTGATGGTTTTCGATAAGCCTATCCGCATCGGGTTTTCTAAGCCGCCATGCAGGCTGGAAAAGTTTGAGGCTTGAATCGCCAAGGTGAAATATTCTTTTTCAGCAACAAAATAGGCAATTCTAGGGGCATTTTCGGAAATTTGGGTATCGGGCGAAGTTCCAACTTCGCCCAAGCGCATGAGAAAGTCACCATTCAGATAAACCCGGTATGCCCCGTATTGATTTGGAATTTTGATGGCAATGCGGCGCCCGGTGAATTCTTTCGGGATTTTGAAGTAGCCGACAAATGTGCCGTAATTTTCATTGCTGCCGGTCAATTCTTTAAATGACGCCGGCAAAAAGACAGGCTGTGCAGCCAATATGGCGCTGGATTCAGTTAAGAAATGCCGCGGATAAAACAGCCATTGCCCGGGCAGCTGGGTACTGCTGTTTTCGGTGAATTGCACATCATTAATGCTGTCTCGGTATTTTTCATAAAAAGATGCTGGTACAGGCTCATATTGGGCAAACACAGCAGTTTGCCCAAAAACAATGATACAGCTCAGTAGCAGTAATCCCTGAAAAATACGGATTGCATCATGCAAATAACGCAAGGCGTTTTGTTCCCTTTATCGACATAAAATTCAATGTAAAATGAAACTCGATGATTTCCAAATATTTTTTTTATTTTTTGATCAGCAGCATCCTTGCCGGTCAATTTTTGATGCAGATTAAAGATTAATCACGCGTTTTCACATCAAATAATTCGATTTCAAAAATCAAATTTGAGTTTGCTGGAATAATATTGCCCATTTTGCGTGAGCCGTAGCCCAAATGCGCAGGCACAATCAGTTTGCGCTTGCCGCCGACTTTCATGCCCATAATCCCTTGATCCCAGCCCTTAATGACACGGCCAGTGCCAATGACCGTTTCAAAATAATTGCCACGGTCAATCGATGAATCGAATTTGGTGCCGTCTTCCAGCCAGCCGGTGTAATGCGTTGTAATTAACGCGCCCTTAACGGCTTCTTTGCCTTCGCCGATTTTTAAATCAATAATTTCCAATTCGTTTGACATCTTCATACACCTCAAATAAAGCTTTACCGTGCTGCATTATAAACCGCTGCCGGCGAAAGTCTGCGGTTTTCTTCGCCCTTTGGCTAAAAGCCCCGCCTCGTTAAAAACTGAGTTCCATAATGCTGGCATCATCCAGCAAGTATTCGGTCAGCTTGCGGTGATTTTCTGCCGTGCCGATCAGCACCCAGCGCCCTGTGATTTTATGTTCTGTTTTATGCTGCGTATTGCGGATCACGTGCATATCAAAGGTTTTGAATAATTCTTCGTATTTATCCAGTGTTTCCTGACGGTATGGACAGACTATGCGGTATGTCCGCGCCTGATGCAGCTGCTCTATGCGCTCCTGCACGTAAATCAGCATCACCAGCACAATCATCACAATAAATGCGGCAAACAGGCTCAGCACAATATAGCCGGCGCCTACCGCCATGCCAAGGGCTGCTGTCATCCAAATCGTGGTCGCAGTGGTAATGCCTGAAATGCGGTTTTCGTCTTTAAAAATAACCCCAGCCCCCAGAAAGCCGAGGCCCGTTAAAATATTGGCGGCTAAGCGGTCAGGGTTTTCAACGCCGATTTTCAGCGACAATATCGTAAATAAGCATGAACTGAGGCTGACCATAATCATGGTGCGAAGGCCCGCTGATTTGCTGCGGTATTCCCGCTCTGCGCCTATCACCGCGCCTATCCCTAACGCAATCAGCAGATGGATGAGATCCAGATAATCTGCGTACATGCCGCTGCACCCTTATGATGATGTTCTGATCCAGATATACTCAGCTTTAGGGTAAAGATGCAAGCCTTGCCTGCATCTTTTTTAGGATCTCATTTTGTTCTCCTGCACAGCGGCAGCAGCTAAATTACTGCAGCTGCTCCCACTCAATGACGGCCTGAGCATTATCGCCAATCAGCGTCCATTCACCGTCCATCACATTCAGCTGCAGCTGCATGGTGCGTTCGCATAACGCCTGAATCGCTTCTGTCGTCGCCAGAGACAGTTTCCAAATTTCGAGATTCTTTAACGTTTTCAGCTTGCTGTTGCGCTTGTACCATTCATCGACAGCAGTGCCATAAGTCACAATCGCGACTTGGCTGCAGCGCGCGCAGGCTTTTTTCACTTTGTCTTCATCCGGGCTGCCGACTTCAATCCACTTCACCAGCTGACCCGTCAGGTCTTTTTCCCACAATGCCGGTTCATCAGTTTCAAATAAGTCCTTTGTGAATTCCAGCGCTTCATCCGCATAGCGCGCATACGCTAAAATGCGCACCATCAGGCGTTCAATGGTTTCAGATGGATGTAGCGCCATAGTCAGCTGGTAATCACCGTACTGATGCACGTCCATATTGGCAATGTTCAAATCTGCTTTATAAATTGTCGCTTTCAGCGCCATGATCAAGTCCTCGAATTTGGCGCTTAGCATATAAGATTTAACCGCACTTTGCAGAAAAGATTCGGCTATTTCGCCTCATCTGTACGGCAGTTCATCAGTAGGGTTTCAAATTCCAGCCATTGCCGTTCTTGCTGATAAATAATTTCCAAGCGGTTATCTACATTCTCTGGCGCAGACTGATAATTAAACTGTTCCGGATTAAAGTTAAAGCTTTTCCAGCCTTGGCTGGTCTGGAAAATGCCTTTGATGCGCAGCCAATCCTGCTGTTCACACAGCAAATCCAGCAAATCGTAAAAATCAAAGGTCCAGCGCTTCGGCATTTTCCAGCCCGCTACACTGTAGCCCTGCGCGCTTTCGACATAATGATACGGCAGCTGCTTAATTTCCGGCCGCGACTCATCATCGCGCATCTGCTTTTGCACCTGCAGCAAAGGCTGTATTTTCCGTGCAGCGCCAGCATAGGGCAAATCAATATCGGACAGCGCCAGCTCACCCATTGCGGTTTTCAGCCAAATCTGCTGATAGGGCTGATATTCGGCCTGCAATGCAGTTAAAGCCTGTTCATCAGCTTCAGTCATGCCATCTGCATGAGACACCGCGACAACTTTCGCGGCTTTCAGCTGATCTGCATACAGGTTTTGCTTGCTCCAGGCCAAATCATGCAGCCGAGATCCGTCCACGACAGTAACCAGCGCACGCATCTTCAAGTGCTGCTGCCAATGCGGTTCAGTCAGCTGTTCCAGCAGCTGTGCCGGATGCCCCAGCCCTGTCGGCTCAATGAATAAACGGTCTGGCTTCGCTTCTGACAGTAAGCGCGACAGCGCAATCTGCATCGGCATCTGACTGCTGCAGCACAGGCATCCGCCCAGCAGCTCCTTGACGGCATAGCCCTGATCCTGCGGCAGCAGCTGCTGATCAACGCCAATTTGGCCAAACTCATTCATCAGCACCGCCCATACTTCATGTTCCGGTTTTTGGCTCAGCAAATGCTTCAGCAGCGTGGTTTTACCTGCGCCTAAAAAGCCGGAAATAATATGAACGGGGATAGCCTGTGATGCTGTAACGAGTTTCAAAAGATCACCTGCAAAAGAATATGTAAGTGGGCACATTGTATAGCCGGATGCCGCTGCCCTTGCAAGCCCATTTGCTGGATTGATCTTTGCCGCATCTCTTGAGCGCCTGAGCCGTGATGGGTTGCTGTTTTTTAGACTGAAGAGCGGCATCAAAGCCAATAGGATAGAAATCTGAATGAAGATCGGAATGAAACATCAAAACCTGTCATGGATTGACTGAAATGACATATTGCTTTGCAGTTGGGCTCAATCTGCAATGAAGTGTTACATTTATTATGCGCTTTTTCAGCATGCTATTTTCTGCAAATCCCCTTCTGTGTAACTGCGCTGTAACGCTAAAAGCTTCTGATGCATATTATTGAAATATTTACATACATTTTAAGCGCTTATTTCAATTTTTATTTTACATAAATCAACAATTTTTTGAGTATTACAGCGTTTTTGTAACGCATAGAGCCGTCTTTTGCTGCAATTATTGCCTGCTGCGGTTTCGGCTCTTAGCATGGGCATCCGTTCAAATCGAGCGTGATGCTCAATATGAGCGGATGACTAAAATATACAATTAAGGATGCCATCATGAAATTAACGCAAATTTTACTTGCTACAACTTTCGCTGCAGTCACTGCAACTTCTTTTGCTGCTTCAAATGCTCAATCGTCACCGGTTCAAGAAGAACAAAAAGTTGTGGTCAGTACACAAGAACAGCCCGTTGCCGCTGAAGACGCTGCAGCAAGCTCGAGTGCAGCTCAACCTGCTTCTGAAGCAAATGCAGGCGCTGCGCCGGCACAGCCTGCGCAATAAAATCGCAAGGCCTTATCAATCAGCGGCTATATCTGAGCTGACCGCAGCTCAATATTGTTTTTTAATGTTTTAGCCTAAAAACAGCGCCGGAGCCCTTTTCTAAGCGCTTCGGTTTTTTACAGCAGATCAAGGCAATGATAGTTATTAATGATCGATGAATCATCAAAGCTTATTGAAAGAATTAAACTTAATAATTAATAATCAATATCTTAATAAAATAAATGCCGCCCTTCGGTATAATATTCTTCTATCCCATCTACTTAGGCATAGCTTGTCTCATCCCCCTAATTCACCGTTAATAAGCTCAATGCGTAAGAATTGGATGTTTGCACATGAGCAATAAAGCGAATTACACGGCTGAAGTCGCTATTTTGGGCGCTGGCCCAGTCGGCCTAACGATTGCGAACTATTTAAGTAAGCAAGGCGTTCAAGTGACCATCATTGAACAGCTGGACAGTTTAATTGATTACCCGCGTGCAATTGGTATTGATGATGAATCATTGCGCACCATTCAGTCTTTAGGCTTGGTGGATCAGGTTTTACCGCATACCACACCCAACCACGCCATGCGCTTTTTAACCCCTAAAGGCCGCTGCTTTGCAGACATTCAGCCTTTAACCCGCGAATTCGGCTTCTCACGCCGCAACGCGTTTATTCAACCGCAAGTCGACAATGTGCTGCTTGAAGGTCTAAAGCAATACGACAAAACTGAAGTGCTATTCTCACGCAATCTGACTGAGTTTCATCAGGATGCGTCGGGTGTCACCCTGAGCATTACCAATAAAGCGGGCGAAGCAGAAACAGTTAAAGCGCAGTACTTAATTGCCTGCGATGGCGGCAATTCTATTGTCCGCCGTACCCTAAACATTGCTTTTGACGGCGAAACAGCGCCAAACCAGTGGATCGTCATTGACATCGACAATGACCCATTGGCCACACCGCATATTTACTTATGCTGTGACCCTGTGCGTCCATACGTGTCTGCTGCTTTGCCTCACGGCATCCGCCGCTTTGAATTCATGGTGATGCCGGGTGAAACACAAGAAGAACTCAGCAAGCCGGAAAACATTGCAAAATTACTGTCTAAAGTGATGCCAACGACTGACGGCATTGATGTGATCCGTCAGCGTGTCTATACCCACAATGCGCGTATTGCAGACAAATTCCGTGTCGACCGTATTCTGCTTGCCGGTGATGCGGCCCACATCATGCCAGTATGGCAAGGCCAAGGCTACAACAGCGGCATGCGTGACGCTTTCAACTTGGCATGGAAAGTGGCTTTGGTGGTGCAAGGCAAAGCGGGCGCTGAATTGCTGGATTCTTACCAAGTCGAACGTAAAGACCATGCCAAAGCGATGATTGACCTGTCTGTGATGGCTGGCCATGTGCTCGCGCCGCCTAAAAAATGGCAAGGTTTTGTGCGTGACGGTATTGCCTATGCACTGAACTACATCAAGCCTATCAAGCAGTACCTGCTGGAAATGCGCTTCAAGCCAATGCCGAAATACCATGATGGCGCTTTAGTCACCAATGGCGCTAAAGATTCGCCAGTCGGCAAAATGTTTATTCAGCCGGAAGTAAAATTGGCCACAGGCGAAACTGTGCTTTTGGATGAAGTGATTGGCAATGACTTTGCATTGATTGCTTGGGGTGTAGACCCGCAGTGGGGCTTGTCGGATGCAACCATCAAACAATGGAAAAAGCTGGGTGTTAAATTCATTCAGGTGATTCCAGCGGTGCAGTTCAACAATGCCAACCGCAAGCAGCCTGAAGGCGTGATCACCATTGGCGACATTGGCACGGATATCCGTACATGGTTCGGAAAAACCTCCGAATCTGTTGTGGTGCTGCGCCCTGACCGTTTTGTGGCAGCGCTCGCCATTCCACAGACTTTAGACACTGTCAGCCAAAAACTGTTTGCTAAACTTCACGTTAAGTAATGCAGTCACACCATAAAAATTAAAATTTCTGAATACTCAGAGGCCTGACCACGCACTATGCGTGGTCTTTTTTATAGGGTCTGTTTTCCATCCCATAAAGACCGATGACTCATGATGAAACCGGTAATATTAATAAACAAATCGTACTTCGCTTTCTGATTTGGCAAGCGCTAAATTCATCATTACAGCTTTTGCAGCCAGTCAATATCCTGTACTGAATCGCGCTTTTTCACCCGCTGAATGAAAGGATCAAATTCGTCCAAATACGGCAGAATTTTAAATTGCACCGCATAGGCAATCCAATAGGCCAAATACAAATCCGCAGCGGTAAATTTTTCACCCGTCAAATAAGGATTGGCCTGCTTCATGCCTTGCTTTAAAAATGCGAAAACGGCGTCTTCATTACCCATGCTCAGCGCGGATCGGCATTTTTCGATTTGCGCTTCCGGCACCTGCAGATATTTGATATCCATATATTCGGTCATTGGCCCGTGACAAAAAAACAGCCACTTCAAATATTCGCCGCGCATAGGGTCATTCAACGCTGGCGCTAGGCCTTTTTCATGATATTTATCCGCTAGATAGGCATAGATCGCCGCGGTTTCACTGATGATAGCCGGCCCATCCACCAGACACGGCACTTTGCCCATTGGGTTAATTTTTAAATATTCGGCATCATGCATTTTGGCATAATCCACTTCAACCATTTCAATGTCATTTTCTATACCCAGCTCTTTAAATAAAGGCAGCAGCGTGTTTCCGCGGGATTGTTTATTGCTGTAGTATTTCATTGAAATATTGTTCCTCTGCCGTTTCTTTTTAGAGTATAAAATACAGAAAATTTAATCTGTATGAATTTATTATTTTGTCCAGTACAGCATCTTCAAATAAAAAAGCCAGTCTTTCGACTGGCCTCAGTTCATCAATTGCTTGTTAAAAAAAGCCCATATAAAACTGCTCTTTCAGCACTTTTAAAATCAGCTCAATCGCTTCATTTTTCTTGTCTTTACGGTAGCTGGCGTACAGCCCAATCATCGGCAGCGGCTCAATGGTGCTTTTCACCACAATTTTATCGCCCAGCAGCGGAATCACATAAGACGGCACCAAACTCCAGCCCACGCCCATGCCCACCAAATTCACATTCAGCAAAATATTGGTCGAATACTGCACCACATTGACATTTAATTTAGACTGCTTGAAAAATTCCTGAATAATGCGGAACAATTCTGGCGATGAATGCTCATCACTGACAATAAACTCCTGCTGATTGAAGCTCTTAATGCTGATATGGCGCAGCGCAGCCTCAGGACAGTCTTTGGGCATAATTAAAGCCAGCGGTTCAGTAAATACCTGCACAGACTCAATATCTGGAGCATCTTCCGCATAGCGGGTAAAGGCTATGTCAATTTCCCCTTTATGCAGTGATTTAAGCTGATCTGCATCCGTCAGACTA
This sequence comes from Acinetobacter sp. CWB-B33, assembly GCF_039655955.1. Lineage (NCBI taxonomy): Bacteria > Pseudomonadati > Pseudomonadota > Gammaproteobacteria > Moraxellales > Moraxellaceae > Acinetobacter > Acinetobacter sp. CWB-B33. Next base: position 184,486 of record NZ_JAGFEU010000002.1, on the reverse strand, counting down.
TGAAAATGGATTTTCAATTCAGGAAACTGCGCACGGATATTCGGCATAATGTAAGGAAAGACTTTCATTTCCGCCACAGGCACAAAGCCGATGTTCAACTGTTCTTTGGTCAGATGCGCAACTTGACGCGCATCCAGTATGGCTTTTTCCGCATGCTCCAGACTCAGGCGCGCCTCTTTCAAAAAGGCTTTGCCCTCTTCCGTCAGTTCAACTTTACGGTTTGAACGCAACAGCAGCTGTACACCCACTTCCTGCTCTAAATCTTTAATCTGCTGGCTTAAAGATGGCTGCACGGTGCACATGCGCTGCGCGGCTTTGGTAAAATTCAGCTCTTCAGCAACAGCTACAAAGTAACGCAAATGTCGTAATTCCACACTGCACCTCTATCAAATGGATGTCTGAACAGGCTTCTTCAATGCCGCAGACGCCTTGTAAATAAACAGCGTTACGATCACGATGACCGCACAGCTTAAATAGGTAAATTGATAGTCAAAGTAGGCAATGAGCAAGCCCATAATGACGGAACCAATGGCCAGGCCAATATCAAATAAAGCAAAGAACGTTGAAATGGCATGCCCCATGCGCTGCTTAGACACGGACTGTATCGCCAGTGTTTGCATGCAGGGAAATAATGAGCCATAGCCCATGCCGATAAACACCGCGGACAGCCACAGCACCCATTGATTATCCATAAAACTGACGATGACCAAGCCAATGGCAAATGAAATAAAAGATGGATAAATAACCGAACTTGGCCCTTTTTGATCATACCATTTGCCCATCCATGGGCGCACCGCAATCATGGATACAGCAAACACAATAAAAAATAAGCTGGCGGCGCTTAATAAATGCCGGCTGTCAGCAAATGCTGTAATAAAGCTGGTGATGCTGGAATAAGCAAAAGCCACCAACAGTGCAATCAGGCTGATTGGCAGAACCTTCACTTCGACAATATCATGCCAGCTTAGCGTCGGTTTTGGCGCATCCGCGTCTTGAACTGCTTTCGGAGATTCCTGCACCTTTAAGGTTAAACAGACGATATATCCTATGCAGGTCACAATGCTCAGCAGCGCAAACAGCGCGGTGAAGCTGGCAAACTGTATGACGGTTAATGCAATGAGCGGCCCAAAGACCACGCCCAAATTGGTCGACATGACAAAATAGCCCATGCCCTCGCCTTTACGGTGTTCTGGAATAAAATCATTCACCACGGGCACATTGACTGTAGTCAAAATACTGAACCAAAAGCCATGCAAAAAACGCGCAAGCAGCAAAGACCCTAAACTGTCTATCAGCAAATAGCTGAATGCAAACAATACAAACAGCAGCCCAGCGCCGCGCAGCGCATTTTTTTTCCCCAGCCGTTCTACAATCAGTCCTGAAAAGGGGCGAATGGCAATAGAAGACACTAAAAACAGCGTCAATGCTAATCCGGCTTCTTTAATTGTGCCGCCTAAGTCCTGCATGATGTAAATCGGCAGCACCGTGAGCATGGCAAAATAATAAATAAACAGAAACAGGTTATTGCACAGGCACAGTATGAATGCACGGTTCCACAGCTGTTCAGCAGGCGTTGGAAATTCAGGCATCCAGCTCATGCGCTGCCGCCTGCCAGTGAAGGCGTAATAAGAATTGGCTGCAGCGCCAGATGCACCAGCTGCTGAATATAGCGCTCATCGGGCATCCAGTTGAAAAAGATAATTTGATAATGGATCGGGCCGTAAAGCATATCCAGCATCAATTCAAAAGGATAATCCGCCTTAATTTCTCCGCGCGCGATGGCCTGTGCAATCAGCTTGCGGGTCTGTTCACGGCGCGGCAGCAGGTATTGTTTAAAAAATTCCCCTGCAGCCTCACGGTGTTCCGCCATTACCACCAGCAGCGCCCGCCCAACATGCTGGTTCAATGCGCTGGACAGCTTAAGCAGCTGCTGATTTAAATTGAATTCCAAAGACTGGTTAAAATCCAAATCAAAAACAGACACGGTATTTTCTTTAAAAGCTTCAAACACCAAATCCGATTTATGCTTCCACCAGCGGTAAATCGTCGACTTACCGACGCCTGCCCGCGCGGCAATATCTTCGACTGTCAATTTGCTATAGTCACACTCCGCTAAGGCGTCATTCACGGCGCGCAAAATGCATTGCCTGCGCCTTGAGCTTTTTTCAGTTTCATTTGCTCCAGACAGTTCTAGCGCATTATTCACTGCATTCATGTGCAATCCATAGATAAATATAAAACGAAACGTATCGTTTCATATTACGCTGAATTGATGCGGTTCTCTATCCATTTCTTACCGTCCTGAATCAAACTTTAGTTGAATACCCGGAATTGAGGCTGTTAAAATTGCAGGCGCTGATCTTCAGGCCTCCGCCCAGAAAAATCACAAATACCGAATAAAAATAATCTTTAAAAAAACAATAAATTTCAGGAAATTTCCATGTCCAAATCGGCTTTGCCTGCAGGCTTATGCATTTTACTTTTAACCGCATGCAGCGAACCGCTTCCGCAAGACAAGCACCACTATGCAGGCACTTGGCAAAACGATGACAGCAGCACCATCTTCGAGATCAGCCCGTCAGGGCAATTGCATTACATCAAGCTTGAAATGCGCAGCAAAAAATCCATCACAGGCAAAATTCAATCCTTTCACCACAATATCATCCAAATTGGCTTTTGGCCTTTCAGTTCTGAATTCAAGGTATCTGCTGCCCCCCATCTCAGCAGCAGCGGGATCTGGAGCATGACGGTAGACGGAGAGTATTTGATCAACCGCCAGCCATAAAAAAAGCCGCCATTGGGCGGCTTTGATTGCATCAGCAGAAAATCAGCTGTGCGATGATTTTTTATAGATGCTGCATGACGGATGATGGTTTTCCTGCAGGCGCGCAATTTTACGCTGTTCAGCCGCTTCAAAACGGCAGCGCTTCCAGTCATTATTCAGATTCAGCTCTGGAATCGGTTTCGGTTTGCCGTTTTCATCCACAGCCACCATCGTGAAGTAACAGCTGTTGGTATGGCGCACGGTGCGCTTTTGAATATTCTGCGCTTCAACGCGGATGCCGATTTCCATCGACGTGCGGCCCACATGATTTACGCTGGCCAGAAAAGTCACCAGCTCGCCCACATGAATCGGTTCCTTAAAATTAACCTTATCTACAGATAATGTTACGACATAACTGCCTGAGTAACGGCTGGCGCATGCATACGCTACTTGGTCCAGCAGTTTTAAAATTGTTCCGCCATGCACATTGCCTGAAAAATTCGCCATATCTGGGGTCATCAGGACGGACATGTTTAATTCAGATTGGTCTTCTAATATCGGAGCAATTTGATCTAATGGGGACATCGCGTTTCTCTAGACTTTATGAAAGGACATTGATAAGTGTGATTATTATATCGGTTTTACACTCAATAAAATGTTCTATTCGGCAAAAAATTCATCACTATTATTTATAGTGATTTAGACATCATTCAAAAAAATATATAGTATTTAATTAAATGGTTGAGTATTAAGCATATTTATGAATATCTGCGCATTTCACTAAATCACCTCATTTTAAAGGCATGACAAAAAAATAAAGCGGCATCCATCATATCGGCCTCTATGTTCCTCATGGAGCACTGCATTAAATGACACACATGCTAAATTTTAGGCGGGAGAATTTTCAGCATTTCAAAGGCGACGTTGTTATAGCTTAATTTCTGCTGATTGGCCAACTCAGTTTCAATACAAAAAGAGCCATCAACCTGAACGGCTGTGACAATAAAAACCTGCTGTTCCATGGCCGCCAGAGTGACTTTCTGACCAATTTTCAATGTATGCATTTGGTTTTACTCATGCTTTTATTAATTGATTTCAGCTATAAAAAGCTCGCAAAAGTGTAGCGGGTTTACACACACAGGTAAACGGGAATCTCTGCATTAAAAATGCTAAATAGAAAATTTATATTATACTTAATGTTTTATGAATTAATTTTATTATTAATAAATTTCAAAAACTTAATATCAATTCAAAAAATACTGCCCTAAATGCCCTTCGTCCGTTCTAAAATCTATAACTATAAAGGCTAACAGATTCATAAAAGGCGGCATTCACCAGCCGATCATATGGAAAATGTTTAAATAGGCGTTGAAGTGCGGCCAAAAAAACTGACCGCTTCAACGTTTTTTAACGTCTATGCCTCAAAACAAAAATAGCTGCGCGTTCAATTATTGCTGCGCGCTGTACTGTACAGCGCCGCGTTCCAGCGGATGCTTGTGGTCTGCAAAAGTTTTAATAATGTCATTCAGCTTAAGCTCAGCGGCTGTAACTCCCGCCTGCATGGTCGCTTCACGGCCAGTGACATCAAAGATATGCGCTTTTTCACGGATATCCGGCTGAATCACAATATCAGCCCGCTTTAATTCTTCTTTAGCCAAGTAGTACTGCATGATATTGATGTTCTGGTTAAACAGCCCCCAGACATTGCTGGTTTCGGTATGAATCGGCTGCGCTAAAATATCCACGGCAATAATAATGTCTGCCCCCAAATCCCGCGCGACATCTACCGGAACGGGGCTGACTAAACCGCCATCCACATATTCCTGATGATTAATCACTGCAGGAATAAACATGCTAGGAATAGACACCGAAGCGCGCACCGCCTGTCCCGTATTGCCGGCATTAAACACCATTTTACGGCCTTGCTGCAGTTCGGTGGCCACCACATACATTGGGGTTTTCAGCAATTCCAACGGGGTGTTGTTCACCTGCTTGTTGACATATTCCTCAACTTTTTTGCCATCCAGCACGCCTTTTTTAGCCAAGCGGATTTCCCGCACATCATTGGGCTTCATATTCAGCGCAATTTCACGCATTTCTTCTGCATTTAGTCCCGAGGCGTACAACGTACCGACAATACTGCCCGCACTGGTGCCCACAATAAAATCCGGCTTAATGCCATTGGCTTCCAGGACCTGAATCGCGCCAATATGTGCGTAGCCCCGCGCGCCGCCGCTGCCTAAAACCAAGGCAACAATTGGCCTTTTTTCTTGCTGTTTCAGTTTTTTAAAGTCAATACGGTCCTTGCCCGCATAGGCTTCAACCATATTCAGGGCAGGCGCGGCGCTTTGCTGCGCTGCCGACAGGGCTTGTTCAGCAGGTTTCGCCGCAACGGTTTGAGAGGCTGCAAGCACGACGCAAGTCAACGCAGCAAAAGCAGATTTCATTTTCACTACAGAGATTCCAACATTCATTATTCGTTTTCTTTAGACTCCAACAGTCTAAAGAGATCAGATCATCACCATTGTTATGATTCGTTAAGCGGCGCCTGCACTTTCACATTTTCTGACTTCGCCATAGTCTGAAATTATAATCCAATCCGCTTTGCTTCGCAGTGTTTGCCGATGCACTCCAAATCACTGCTGTGCATATTTGGGAGCTATCTATTTGATCCTTTGCATCAGCACTTTACCCAAAAAAACAAATGGCAGACAGATGGTGAATATTCGCAGATCATGGCTTTGCAGCATTATGGGCAGCTTTACCGCTTAATCCCGCCGTATAAGCAGTCAGCCTGCCATTTAAGTTACATGGATATTCGCTGCTGCATAAAAAAATACCCAAGTTTCCTTGGGTATTTTTTTAAAGCTCGTTAAATTCCAAACAGTCTTCAATTATGCAAAGAATTTTAAAATAAATTGAATAACTGTCGCATTAATCAAGTCAACAAAAAATGCGCCGCAGAGCGGTACAATCAAGAATGCTTTGTGTGAAGGCCCATACATATTGGTAATGGCCTGCATATTGGCAACGGCTGTCGGCGTAGCGCCCATGCCAAAACCGCAATGCCCTGCAGCCAAGACCGCCGCATCATAGTTTTTACCCATAACACGGAAAGTGACAAAGGCGGCATACAGTCCCATCGTTAAGGTTTGCGCGCCCAAAATAACAACCAGCGGGCCAGCCAAGTCAGATAATTGCCACAGTTTTAAAGAAAGCAAAGCCATCGCTAAATACAGTGAAAGCGACGTATTTCCAAAAACATCAATCGCGCGGTCGAAAATTTGAATTTTAAAAATGCCTTCCAGCACATTGCGCAGAATAACGCCGCCGGCCAAAGCCCAGACAAATGTCGGCAATTCAAACATTGTTCCTTTGCTGTATCCGGTCATAAATTCAGCAAATGCCAAACAGCCTGCAAATAAGCCCAATGTCGTAATGGCATTATCCGCCGTAATTAAGCGGACACGGTGCGGATGCTCAAATGGAACATATTCTGCAGAATTTATATCGGCCAAAGGGGTGCTGTCACTTTTTTCGATCTGTTCATTGGTGCGCGGCGTAGCTAACTTATAACGGTTAATCAGCAATTTTGCTAAAGGGCCGCCAATAATGCCGCCAATAATCAAACCGAAGGTCGCACTCGCCATGCCAAGCGCCAATGCGCCTTGGATGCCGTGCTGGGTTTCTAAAATTTCACCCCAGGCGCCTGCTGTGCCATGTCCCCCAGTCAGCGTGATAGAGCCCGCAATCAAGCCGATTAATGGATCAATGCCCATGATTGTCGCCAGGCTAATGCCGACAAAATCCTGCACCACAATAAACGATGCGACAGCCACAAGGAAGATTACTAAGCCCAAGCCGCCTTCTCTCAATTTAGCGAAGTTGGCGCTTAAGCCAATAGAAGCAAAGAAGATCAGCATAAAACTGGTTTGCAGCTGACTGCTGGTGGTAATGCTGTATCCCCAGAGCTGATGCACAACCAGCGATAGAACAGCGGCGACTAAGCCGCCCGCAACGGGTTCAGGAATATTATAGCGTTTTAAAAAACCGATTTTATTAACGAGAAACCGCCCAAGCAATAGCACGATCACGGCAGCAATTAAGGTATAAAATGCGTTAAAAGTAAATTCCATAATAATAGTCCATGCAGGTAATGAACCAGAGCAATTAAAAATTTACTAAAATGAATAAAATCTGGCAAGACTTAACCCAATGCCGAAATTTTATTCCAAATATTTATGCTGTGGCTCATTTGATGCTTCTCATGTAAATGACTTGCAATACCATACTCCCCTAATGGCATATGTATTGCCCAAATATTCCGCCCACTCCTAATGATTTAGACTTTTAACGGATATCCTTGTCAAATCTTTTGATCAACCATCAATATGAATAAAAGTGCGACATTATGCATAGTTTTTGTGTAAAAACTTTATTTTTTTACAATAATTCATATCAGTAGCAGTTATAGCTTTTTTATATTTATTTTCTAAAAAAATGGGGTTTGATTTATAAGCGCTAAATTCAGCCTTCTCAAATGAAAAACAGGAGCTTTATGCTCCTGTTTTTTAGGCAATTTAAAAATCCAGATTAGAAACTGTATTTAGCCATTAAGCCAACACGGTCATCGTGGTATGAGTTGCCGCCAAATGCTTTACGCTTACCATTGATGTATTCCACACCCAGTTCAACTGGTTTTACTGGTGCGTAAATAATATTCAGCCAAGCCTGTTGAACTTCTTCGTTTGCATTGCTGTTTGACACATCTTTCGCATAAGCGCTGCCGTCATCAGCAAATAACGCGCCATACGCTAAAGTTGAACGCAATTTTTCGTTGAACTTATAGGTAGCGCCGACTTGCACAGCTGTAAATTTATTTTGTTCAACACTGCCATTCACTACAGAGTATGCAGAATTTGAACCGTATAAATAGTTGCTGTTGCCTTCCGCGTATGAAACATCGCCATTCAGCTTCAATTGATCCGTCACCGCATATGATGCGCCAGCTGCAACGCCCCAAGCTGTTTCAGTTTCATTGGCAGCGTCTGACTTGTAATTTTCAACCAGTGCGCGCGCAGATGCTGAACCCTTGCCCTCAGCAAAACCTTGAGTCAGTTTAGCGGTTAAGTTCGGAACGCGGTAAGACGTATCTGCCGCAACTGTACCTTTACTGTCACCTTCTTCAGCAGAAACAAACAATTGAGTTTGCGGCGCAAGTTTAAAATTATAGCGTACTTGCGGTAAACGCTGAGTGCCGCCGCCAATATTGGTGCTGAAGTCAATCATTTCAGGTGCATGGCTAGACAGGAAGTTCGACGTTGTTTGACCGAATAGCCAGTTGTTGTAAGTCAAGTACGCATGACGGATACGGAAACCTTCACCTTTAACGCTGTCAGGATCAGCAAAATCCGCTTCAATTTTACCGCCGACTTTATTGTCAGCGCCTACAGGAGCGCTGAAGTCTAAGCCAATACGTGTAGTTTTTGCTGTCGCGCGCAATTTGTCTTTTGTCGCGCCTGTAGAAGATGCTACGCCACCAAAGTCTCCATCAAAACCTTCAATGATGTAGTTGGCATCACCGCGTACAAAACCATAAACATTTACATCTGCACCAGCCTTAGATTTCAGCCCAGCAAGTGGTGAAACAGGCGCTGCCACAACAGCTACTGGAGCAGGACGCGTTTTGACCTGCTGAATATCAGCCTGCTGCTGTACTTGAACCTGCTGCTGCTGTTTGATCAATGCCTTCAGTTCTGCAACTTCAGCCCGCAACTGCGCAACTTCTTTTTGTTCAGCTGTGGCTGCTTGCGCAGAGTTCAGCATCAGTGCTGAAACGGCAATGGCTAAGCTGTATTGAGCTGCAGGTTTTTTAAGTTGAGCGAAATTCATATATTCTCCAGATGAATTCTAGTTTCACGCAATCATTTTCAATCCAGATGAAAATGTAATTTTTGTGACAATTTTTAAGTTTTTCCTAATTGCACATTTATACAGGAAAAATTAACCACTAGTTTGCTGATTTTACGCATTTGTAATTTATATAATGAATAAGCAATTTTGCTCAGTTTTTCACAGCAATAAATTTCAAAACGCCTAAACAGCACCATGTTCACCATTTTGCAATGGCTGCATTGTCTTGCAATAATTGGTCCTGTTGAACCGCTCCTTTTTATAAATCCATTTCATCTTCAGTATTTTTAAAATTGAGCTGATCTTCCTGACACCTCATGCTGATTATTTGAACGGACAACGCCGCGAATGACTATCTGTGCTTTAGTAGCATGCAGTTGACGCTCAGCAATACGTTATTGCACAAAAGCCGGATTTACCGAGCGGTTAATCTTCATGGAAGATATAAGTTCTTGAACACGGTCATAGAATTGCACAAGACATCCATGCCGCCACTCGCCGAATACGCCAATACTATACCTTAAGGGTAAATATTTATACCTTTAGGGTGTTAAAACTTTATCGTCTTTTTCACAATTCAGCAGCGAAGCTTGTTCTAAAACGCATATTAATGTTAAACATTTGAATGAAAATTTAAAAATTAAAGCAATCACAGGTAGGCATATGGACCAGCAGCTGCAGCAAGCCGTAGATCAAGTCATCACCTCGCGTCATTCTGTACGTGCGTTTTTGGACACGCCAGTTGACCGCAAAACACTCAAAGAGATCCTTCAGGTGGCCAGCCGCGCTCCGTCTGGAACCAATACCCAGCCGTGGCGGGTTTATGTCGTGCAGGGCCGGAAACGGGATGCCTTGACTGAAAAAGTCTGCACCGCGCAATCCGCCTTATTTTTGAACCCGGAATTGGCAAAAAACTATACAGAAACCTTTCCCTACTACCCTGAACAATGGCTTTCACCCTATATTGAGCGCCGCCGTGAAAATGGCTGGGGCTTATATGGCTTACTGAAAATTCAGAAAGGTGAAAAAGAAAAAATGGCGCAGCAGCAGCTGCGCAATTTCAAATTGTTTGATGCGCCCGTTGGGCTGTTCTTTACCGTACATAAATCTTTGGGCATTGGCGCAAAAATGGATATCGCCATGATGATTCAGAATGTCATGCTGGCAGCCAAAGCCCGCGGTTTAGATACTTGCCCACAAGCCGCCTGGAATCACTTCCACAGCATTGTGCTCAGTGAAGTTCATGCCTCCAGCGACGAAGAACTGGTATGCGGCATGGCTTTAGGCTATGCCGATCCTGATCATATCGTAAATACCTTTATTACACCGCGTGTCCCGGTGGAGGATTTTGCTGTATTTATTGAATGAAGGCTTGCTGACCGCATCGCAGCAAAAGGGGCCAAGCCCCTTTTTTATCTCGGACCTTTCAGCCGTTCATGGCAGGCATTCAGCAATCCCTCTGTTCCGCTTCAGGCCATTTTAAACGGCTCGTGCATTCTGAATGCTGCGAATTGCATACAGCGCCAGCGCTATGAACAGCAGCATCACCGCTGCCATATTCAATAATGGGCTCCAAAACAAGAAATTCAAAATCAGTCCGCCTAACAGGCCGCAGGCAAACTGCATGCTGCCCATGACTGCGCTGGCCGTTCCTGCACGCGCACCCTGCTCAGACATTGCCAAAGCCATTGCATTTGGGCCGGTAAAGCCGATGCCGGAAACCGTCAAAAACATGCCCAGCATGACTGAAACCATCGGCGCGTGCGGCAGCAGTCCGCCAGCGAACAAAATCATTACACCTGAAAGCTGAATATAGGCGCCCATTTTTAAACGCTGCATAACACTGATTTTTGCCGCCAGATGCTTATTGAATGTCGAAAACAGCATAATGCCAAAGGCGTTCGCACCAAAAGCGTAAGCAAATTGCTGCTGCGTCAGCCCATAGCCATCCATTAAAACCGGCGCAGATGAACTGATATAGCAGAACAGCAAACCGCCCGAGAAGCAGCCAATGATCATCGGCAGGCGGAAGCTGGCATCTTTAAAAATTGTCGCGTACAGCAGCAGCACTTGTTTAAAGCTTAACTTTAGACGCCTGGATGCAGGCAAAGACTCATGAAAGAAAAAGTGCACGCAGCATAGGCAGACAACACCCATCAAGCTTAATGCGGCAAACACTGCATGCCAGCTGAAAAATTTTAAAATCCACGAACCCAGTGTTGGCGCAATAATCGGCGCGATCCCCATCACAATCATCATGCTTGAAAATGCCTGCGCAGACGCCTGCATATCTAAACGGTCCCGGATGGCTGCCCGCGCAATCACGACCCCTACGCATCCGCCTAAAGCCTGCAAGATGCGGGCAGCAATCAGGCTCCATTCATTTTGCACCATCAGGCACAGCAAACTTGCCGCAATGTACAGACACAGTCCAAAATACAGCGGAATTTTACGGCCAATACGGTCACTGAGCGGGCCATAAATCAGCTGCCCCACGGCCAAGCCTAAAAAGTATGCAGGTAAGGTATTGGCAATCCTCTGCGTGCTGACGCCAAAATCATGCGCCATTTGCGGCAAAGCCGGCAAATACATATCAATCGACAGCGGGCCCAGCGAAGTCAGCAGCGCTAACAGCATGATCCATGCGCTGGAATACTGCGTTTTGCTTTGTTCTGTCTGCATAGAGATATTTTCGTTTCTAAATGATGAGAATGCAGACAAGTTTACACGTGTCATAGTATTATTTCGGCATATTCAAAGTGAAAAATCACACAATTCCAATATCAGCTGACCGCTCTGCTCCAGACAGCAAAGGATAGAAATTGAACTCTTGGCTCGCACGGCTAAAACAAGCAACGTACAACACCACATTCATGTACAACATCCGCATGATTATCGCGTTTGCGGGTACGGCTTTTGTCCCGTATTTCATCGGGCAGCAGCTGTACACGATCCCCCTCACCTTAGGGGTTGTGGCTGCAGGCTTAAGCGATATCGATGACCGCTTTTCTGTGCGGATCATGAATCTGATCTATACCTATATCGGGTTCTTTGTGACTGCGGTATCGGTCTATCTGCTGTTTCCCTATCCAATTCTATTTGCCATTGGCTTAATTGTGTCCTGCATTGGCTGGATTTTACTGGGGTCACTGGGGCGGCGCTATGCCACGATCTCCTACGGCTGTTTAGTCATCTCTGTATATTCCATGCTTGGCGTCAGCCTTTTTGACAACTGGTATACGCAGGCAAGCTTGCTGGTCATAGGCGCGGCTTGGTACGGCTTAATTTCCACCATCAGCTTCCTGCTGTTTCCTGTACGCCAAGTGCAGGACAAACTGGCGCAGTGCTATTCGTCTTTAGCCGACTTCTTATTTGCCAAATCGAATCTATTTGATGTAGACATGACACCGGCCAGCTATCAGCAAAGCATGATTGAGCTGTCTTTAGAAAATGGAAAATTAATCACCATTTTCAACGATATGAAAACCGCCTTGCTGACCCGTTTAAAAGGCGACCGCGGCCAGCGCGATACACGGCGCAGCCTGCAGTATTATTTTGTGGCGCAGGATATTCATGAACGCGCCGATTCTGCGCATATTGACTATCAAAAGCTGTCTAAGATTTTCGAACACAGCGATATCCTGTTCCGCTTTCAGCGCATTTTGTCTCTTCAGGCCAAAGCCTGCAAAGACTTAAGCAGCAGCATTCTGCAGCGCACCCCCTATAATCACAGCAAACGCTTTAAGCATGCTTTTCAAAATCTGAAATTATCCTTAGAAAAGCTCCGAGCCGAACAGCAGTATGATCAGGTTTGGGTGAATTCGCTGTTTTCACTTTATCAAAATTTAAAAGCCATCGATTCACAGCTGCGCAATGTGGAAACCGAACGCCATATGAATTTTGACAGAGCCAAGCACATCGAAAATCAGCTTAAAGATGATGACTTAAAAGGCTGGGATGACATGGTCATTCGGGTCAAACAGCATCTGACGCCTGAATCGGTCTTGTTCCGGCATGCCGTTCGAGTCTCTTTGGTGCTGTTCATTGGCTATATTTTTGTGCAGCTGACCGACATTCAATACGGCTACTGGATTCTGCTGACTGCTTTATTTGTCAGCCAGCCGAACTTTAACGCCACCAAGCGCCGACTATATTTGCGGATTATTGGAACCTTAATCGGCATTATTTTAGGCTACGCGATTTTGTATTTTATCCCTTCGATTGAAGGCCAGCTGCTGCTGCTGATTCTCAGCGGCGTGCTGTTCTTTGAATTGCGAAGCAAACAGTATGCGCAAGCCACAGCCTTCATCACAATCTTGGCGATGATCAACTTCAATTTAGACGGACTGGGCTTTGCTGCGGCCATGCCGCGCATGATCGACACCCTGATCGGCTGCGCTTTAGCCTGGTTTGGCGTCAGCTTTATTTTCCCGGACTGGAAATTCCGCCGCCTGCCGCGCACCATCAAGCGCTCTTTACAGGCGCAATGCGATTACTTGTCAGAAGTGGTTGAGCAATACAAGCATGGCCGCAACAATGGCCTGAATTACCGCGTGGTGCGCCGCGCCGCGCACAATACCGATGCCGACGTCGCTTCTTTAATTTCAACACTGGCGACCGAGCCGGATTTTGATCCTGCACAAAAAGCTCAAGCTTTTGAATTCCTCTGTTTGAATCACACCTTTATCAGCTATATTGCCGCCTTAGGCGCGCACCGTGAAAAAATTCAGGATCAGGAAGTCTTAAATCTGCTGGACAAAGCTTTGGATGATATCCAAGGTGCGCTTTTGCGTGATGAAGTGCCGGACTTAACCGCAACCAATATGCTGCAGGCTATCCGCCAGCGCTTATCGCAAAACAATGATGATGATCAGAAATCATTGATCATTTTGCAGCAGCTGTCATTAATGTTCAGTATTTTGGATCAAATCAGCCATTTGAAGCAGAATTTAAGCCATGACCATGACCCGCATGCAACCGAATTGGCTTCTTTATAATTTGGCTGAATTTGGAACAATATACTCACTGGATTGGTACAAATAATGCTAAACTTTTTACAGTTTGAAATTTGTTAGTTTAATCATGACCGCTAAAAACGTTTACGCTTATACCCTGCAGCCTGTGGCTTATGAAGTTTCTGAAGCTGAGCAGCGCAATGCCCAGCTGGTGCTGTCCCGCAGCAACTATAAAATCGGCACAAAAGCCTGGCTGATCATGGGCGCAATCATTGCCCTTTCACTGCTCGGAATTCTGTTAATCAAAAATTATTCAACAGTATTCTGCTGGGTTGCCATTGCCTGTGTCGTTATTTATTTTCTTGTCCGCAAATTCGGCATCGAATGGTATGTAAAGCGCAAGCTGAATGAAACGCCAGTTCAAGAAATTAAAGGCATCCGCTTAGGCGTGCAGCCGCACGGCATTTCCATGCAGCAGCAGGTGGGCATGCAAATGGGCAACATGACTGTGGGCTGGAAAGATATTTACGAATGGTACAATACGCCAGAGTTCATTCTGATCAACTTTAAAATTAAAGATCAGCAAGGCGCGTATATTCTGCCTAAGCGCTTAGACAGCAAGAATTTTCCTTTTGCGACGATCCGCAAGCACTTAACTGAAACGGTTGGCGAGCCGAAATCAGTTTAAGCGGCTGAACAGCTTTCCGCTGATCCGAAAAGCCTCCTGCATTGGAGGCTTTTTTCATGCGCAGCGGCCAAGCGAATCAATAATGAGAATGAGAATAAATATTATCTTTAAATACATATTCTCTTCTTAATCTAAGGTTATAATTCGCAGCAACTTGCCACTTGCCTAAACATTGATTGCCATGTTTAAAAAGACCCTCTTCCAAATTCACTGGTTCCTCGGAATCAGCGCCGGTTTAATCCTTTCTATTATGGGGGTGACGGGCGCAATCTATTCTTATGAACAGCCGATTCAAAAATGGCTGAATCAGGAAAGCTACACGGTAAAAGCCGAACAAAAAGAAAAACTGACGCCTGCGCAAATTTATCAGCATTTTCAGCAGACCGATCCTTCTATAAAAATCAACAGCATCACCATAGATCATGACCCTGCGGCCTCTTCTTCCGTCAATATCGTAAAAGAAGGCGCGCGCAAGGGCTATAACATGATGATTAACCCTTACTCAGCTGAAATATTGCCCGAAGTCAAAGGCCGTGAATTTTTCCAATTCATTCAGCAGCTGCACCGCAATTTAACTGTAGGTGAGTTTGGCAAGCAGCTGACAGGCGCATCCACCCTGATCTTAATTTATTTTATTTTGAGCGGGATTTATTTACGCTGGCCTAAAAAGCATTCATTCAAACAATGGCTGATGGTCAAGCCGCAATTAAGAGGCCGCAATTTCCTGTGGGACTTGCATGCCGTGATTGGCACATGGGTCGTCATTTTCTATCTGCTGCTGGCGTTTACAGGGCTGTACTGGTCGTATGGCTGGTGGCGGGACGGCATGTTTAAAGTGATGGGAGTAGAGCGTCCGCAGGCCGAAATGCAGGCTAAAAATGGGGCCGGCAAAGGCGGTGATGGGCCGCGTGAAGGCCAAGAGCAGCCGCGCGCTGGACAAAAACCAGCAGGGTCTGCAGAACAGGCTGAAGGTAAACAAGAAGGCCGCGGAGAGAAAAAAGGCTTAAAGCCTGAACAGATCAATCTTGCACTTGCCCAAACGTGGACAGGCTTCAATGCTCAAGTGGGCCGTGAATATTCAAGCATTACCTTCAATATTCCTAAAAAAGCCAATGGCGAACTGGAAATCCAGTTTACAGATGCAGTGCCGCAGCATGAGCGCGCACGCAATAAAGCCACCTATGATTATTCAGCAGCCAAGATTCAAAAATTAGAGCTGTACGAAGACAAAAAGCTCAACGAAAAAATCATGAGCAGCATGCTGCCTGTGCACCGCGGCAGCTTCTTTGGCCCGGTCTATCAGTTCGCAGCGATGCTGGCTTCTTTGATCATGCCGCTGTTCTTTGTGACTGGCTGGATGCTGTATCTGAAGCGCCGCAAGCAAAAACGCTTAGCCGTGCAGGCGCGCAGCAGCTTAGCGCCTATATCCGCAGATCCAAATGCCCAGCCTTGGCTCATCGTCTATGCCTCGCAAACAGGCTTAGCCGAACAACTGGCTTGGCGCACAGCCGTCAGCCTGCAGGAAGCGCGCCAGCCCGCCGCGGTCAAAGCAGTTCAACAGCTGACTATGGATGACCTTAATCAAGCCACGCAACTCCTGATGATTGCCAGCACCTACGGCACAGGCGAAGCGCCGGACTCAGCTTCTGCTTTTGAGAAAAAACTCATGTCGCAGCAGCAGGACCTCAGCCATCTGAAGTTTGCCGTGCTGGCCCTCGGATCCAAAGAATACCCTGACAGCTATTGCGCTTTTGGCCATAGAGCATTCACTTGGCTGTCTCAAAATGGCGCCAATGCACTCTTTGATGCCATTGAAGTGAATAATGGCGATGCAGCTGCCGTACAGCAATGGAATACAGCTTTAGCGGCAGTGACTAAGCTGGATCTGCAGGCCATGACGATCAATAAGACTTTTGATGTCTGGACACTTAAACAGCGCACGCTGTTGAACCCAGGCAGCCTGGGCTCCCCTGCCTTTAACTTGGAATTCACTCCAAAACATGAAGTGCATTGGCAAGCCGGCGATATTGCTGAAATCCAGCCTGGCAACAGTGCAGCGCGCATTGAGGCTTTCTTGGCTCAATACAGCATCAGCGCAAATGCACCGGTTGAATCCACCGCCAGAAGCATTGCAGAAATGCTCTGGAACCGTGATTTAACTGTAGAAGCCGAACCTTTTGCCACTCTGGATCATTTGCTGGAACAGCTTCCGGTTCTGCCTTCCCGCGAGTATTCCATTGCCAGCATTCCTGAACAGCAAGTCTTGCGTTTAGTGGTGCGTCAGCAATCCGATGCTCAAGGGCAGCTTGGCCTAGGTTCTGGCTGGCTGACCCAGCATGCTGCCGTCAACAGTGAAATTGCCATGCGCATCCGCACCAATGAATCCTTCCATCTGATTCATGATAACCGCCCGATTATCCTCATCGGCAACGGCACAGGCATTGCCGGCTTAATGAGCCTGCTCAGTTCACGCATCCGTTCAAGCTATACAGACAACTGGCTGATTTTCGGTGAACGCCAGCGCGAGCATGATTTCTTTTTCCAAAGCACCATCGAAGCTTGGCAAAGTACAGGCATGCTGCAGCGCCTAGACTTGGCTTTCTCACGCGATCAGGCTGAAAAAATCTATGTGCACCATAAACTGCGGGAACAGGCTGCTGAACTGCAAAAATGGATCGAAAATGGTGCAGTGATTTATGTGTGCGGCAGCATCAACGGCATGGCCAGCGATGTAGATTCGGCCTTGCGGGATATTCTAGGCGAAGCTGCGCTGGATCAGCTGAAACAGGATGGCCGCTACCGCCGCGATGTTTACTAAGCCGAATCATTGCGCTTTAAGCCAATAAAAAACCGAGCCTCAGCGCTCGGTTTTTTATTGGCATCAAATTGTTTAAACTGCTCAATCTACTCCAGCAAAATACTTGAGCTGTATGAAAAGAGTCCTGCTGTTTGCCTTTGGGTTTCTCTTAATCGTGGATGGCCTGTGGCTGCTGTCTTTGGACAAAATTCACTTAGGCATTGTCCTGCCCATTTTCATTGGCCTGATCTTTATGATGACGGCCATATTTTATGGCGCTATTCAGCGCTTTTTAGCTCAGCATCCAAAACTTCATTCTTTTTGGCGGGTCAGCTGGGCAAGTTTCTGGCTCTGGTTAATAAGTTTGGCTGGATTCTTTGCCTATCTGCAATACAGTTCACAGCAGTCCGCCAGCATTCCCAAAGTCCGCGCCATTATCGTATTGGGCAGCGGCATTGAAAATGGACAGCCTTCACCGACACTCAAAGCCCGCTTGGATGCAGCCGTTCCAGCGGCACAGCAAAACCCTCAGGCAGCCATCATTATGACAGGCGGTTACGGCAGGCATGAAAAAGTGTCTGAAGCCGCAGTCATGCGGCAATATATGCTGCAGGCACATCATTTGCCGGCGCAGCGGATTTATTTAGAAGATCAAAGCACCAGTACCGCATTAAATCTGGCGAACAGCAAAGCGGTTTTGGCTCAGCTGCATATTCGTGCCGATCAGCCGGTTGCTATCGTCAGCAGTGACTTTCATCTGCCTCGCGCAGCGGCTATTGCCAAACACGAAGGCTACAGCCATATTTACACAATCAGTGCGCCAACACCGCTGTATATCCGCTATAACTCTTGGCTGCGTGAATATTTCGCGTTTCTAAGCGGCTGGCTGCTGAATGAATATTAGTACACAGGCTAATGAAAACTTTTAATTGATTCGGATATTGCGCGGCAATGGAATATTCAGATCTTTAAAAAAATCAGGCTTTTGCACGTAGACCTGATATAAATAATTTTTTAAATCCAGCAGCAGTTTTTCAGGCGCCACCAAAATATTCTGCCCTTCCGGGGTTAGATCCATAGACACGGCTGTGTTTTGTTCACGCAAGAACGGAATCACTTTTTCAATGAAATCTTTCAGGCTGATTTCCTGCGTTTCGTAATTCGCCCAATTGTCTTTAATTAATAATTTTGCGAGGCTTTTATTTTTCCAGACAGCAAAGGCTTTTTGCCCTGTGGGTGTTGCGCATAATGCCCAGCCGTCCTGATACAATGCGATCAATCCAGCTTGCGCAACCATAGTTTCAATAAATTGTTTATAAATGTCTTGAGGATTGTAAGATGCTGTTTGAGTTTTAGCCGCTGCCTTGCGCTGATATGGATTTCTCATAGATCACATAGATGTATTAAAATTATTATAGACTGCAAATTCTATGAAAAAATAAACTATTAGGCAAGCTTTAGAAGAAATATATGGTGGGCGCTGACGGGATCGAACCGCCGACATTCTGCTTGTAAGGCAGACGCTCTACCAACTGAGCTAAGCGCCCTGAGGAATAAAAACAACGCTGTTGTTTTTATGATGCAAGACAAACGGAGTGCGTAGTCTTGGTATTTGAAACATCTTAAATCTCAGGAATTTAAGACATTTTAAGATAAATGGCGCAGCGGACGGGACTCGAACCCGCGACCCCCGGCGTGACAGGCCGGTATTCTAACCAACTGAACTACCGCTGCATCACGTTACTTCTAGGAAGTACACTCTATATCTTAAAAGATATGGTGGGCGCTGACGGGATCGAACCGCCGACATTCTGCTTGTAAGGCAGACGCTCTACCAACTGAGCTAAGCGCCCTTTAAGGGTTTGGTGCATTTATTCTTAAAATGGCGCAGCGGACGGGACTCGAACCCGCGACCCCCGGCGTGACAGGCCGGTATTCTAACCAACTGAACTACCGCTGCATCACAAAGAATATGGTGGGCGCTGACGGGATCGAACCGCCGACATTCTGCTTGTAAGGCAGACGCTCTACCAACTGAGCTAAGCGCCCTCAAAAGATCGATCATGTAAATGGCGCAGCGGACGGGACTCGAACCCGCGACCCCCGGCGTGACAGGCCGGTATTCTAACCAACTGAACTACCGCTGCATTTACACAATGTCGCTATTGTGGTTCAAACGAATATTAAGACTTAAAGTGGCGCAGCGGACGGGACTCGAACCCGCGACCCCCGGCGTGACAGGCCGGTATTCTAACCAACTGAACTACCGCTGCACTTTAATATCTTAACGCTGAAAAAGCTTGGTGGGCGCTGACGGGATCGAACCGCCGACATTCTGCTTGTAAGGCAGACGCTCTACCAACTGAGCTAAGCGCCCTTTCAAAACGTCTTCATCGTTTGATGAGGTGCATTATAGAGAATCTTGACCGAGTGTCAAACGCTTTTCTGCGAGTTTTCCACTTTTTAAGCCTGAGTGATTAAAAAATAGGTGATATGCTGTAAAAACCTGCATTTTTTGTATAATTTTTAAATGCATATCTAAATTCAGCTACTTTTTAACAGCCATTCTTCAATACAAATACTGCTTTTTACCGCCTAAATTTCTCATCAATTGACAGCTTGATTATTTTAGCTTCAATTTAAATCATCATATGCCAAATATGATAAGCCTCATCTCTCAGCCTTGTCTTCTTTAGCGCTCTTCTGATGCAAAAAAGAACTGAAAGGCCTCAGCAGCTGCGGCGCTGAGCATATTCTGTACATGCTGCTTTGATGCAGCATTCCCCCTTTATTCTGCAATATAAACCAAAGCCTGCTCTGGAATCAGCTCAAACACTTCTGCAATATCGCTGTTGCGCATGCGGATGCAGCCGTGTGACATTGGAATGCCCATCGGTTCAGAGTCCGGCGTACCGTGAATATAAATATAGCGCTGATAGGTATCGCAGCCGTCTCCGCAGTTAAACCCATCTTCCAAGCCGCTTAGCCAGAGTATACGTGATAATATCCAGTCACGTTCAGGATGCTGTGCCGCTAATTCCTGGCTGTAAATCTCCCCTGTCGGCTTGCGGGCAATAAATACTGTGTTTAAAGGCTGCTCAGCTCCAAACTTCTCAGCAATAGCATGCCAGCCGCGCGGCGTTTTGCCGCTGTTTTCTGCTTCCCCAATGCCATTTTTACCTGTAGAAATCACATAAAATTTATTCAGCTTATTTAAGCTTAAAGTCTGATGCTTTAAATCAATGATAATGTCAGCTTGATCCAGCGCGTATTGCGTCATTTGTCTTTCTCAGTCTTTTCACAATTCATATTGATGCTTAACTGCGGAGGCTCTGGGCGCAGCCACAGCCAGACGGCTACCAGCAGCATCGTCACATCCGTAAAAACCTTCACCGCAAAGGGTGCGCTGGTAAACAGCATAATCATGCCGCTGATCAGCATCATAATGCTGGCAATCCACTTGGCTTTGCGCGGTACTGTGCCATTTTCGCGCCATGCGCGCAGGGTCGGACCATATTTAGGATGGTTCAGAAGCCATTCATCCATCTGCGGCCAGCCCTTGGACGCCGCCCAAGCGGCCAAAATCAAAAACACTGTTGTTGGCATTCCCGGCAATATTGCGCCGATAAAACCCAGTATGACAAAAATCACCACAAGGCTTCGCCAAAACAACGTCTTCATACCACAGCCCAAATTTCAGAATTAAGGTAGTATAAAGTGTTTTTGCAATTTATCCGTTGTTATTCTGCACTTTCCTCAGGCGATACATGCACCTTATTTTTTTAAATACTGATCTGGATGAACGCTGGCTGCAATTGTCACAGCCGCTGGTCCGCCAACTGGCATTTTGCATCGGCAGCGCCAATATTCTTGGCTGCCTGCCTGCTGAACTGCCCATAACGCATTCATTTCAATTTCATGAAAATGCCGTCTGGGCAACGCATTTAGACAATTATTGGCTGCGCCTGCAGTATTTAGATCAGCATCCTTATGAGCTGATCCGCTTTCTGCAGCGATTAAAAAGCACCCGGCTGGGTTTGCGTTTCGAAATGTTTATTTGGTTTTGGCTGCTTGACCATCAATACCACCCCTATCAACTGCTGGGCCACAGCATTCAAAAAATTGCCGGCGCACGCACGCTGGGTGAACTGGATTTTGTATTATTCAACAGCGCAACACATGAAGTAGAACACTGGGAAGTAGCGCTGAAGTATTATTTAGCGGAGCGCGATTTTTCACTGCCCTTTTGGTACGGCCTGAACCGCACAGATACGCTCAGCCGGAAACTGCAGCATTTTACAGCAAAGCAGTTCCAATTTTCCGATGCTTTGGAACAGCCTATTCAGCGCCGCTACTGCATTTTAAAAGGCCAGTTATACCTGCCGGCAGCCAGCGCCGAGGCAGCCCTGCCCGCCTGGATTAATCCTGCGCGCAGAATCGGCTTATGGGGACACCAAATCCCGGAAAAATCTCAAGGCTTTTACCGCCTGCAGCGCCACGAATGGATTTGCTCCAATCCGTCCGCCAGCAGCCTAAGCCCAAAATGGTGGACGGATGGCCTATATAAGTCGGCACAGCATGAGCACTACTATATGTACCGTCAGCCCAGCTTACTGGCGAAGCATGTCTGATGCTGCTGTCAGATCAAGGTATTACATTTGCTTACCGAAGCACTATAAAAACTGTATACAGTTTAACCAGTGTATTTTTTAATCTAACTCTCACATCAGAATAATTTAATTATTCATAATTATGGAGATGATGATGAAAAAAATTCTTGCTGCTTCACTGATCGTGGCTTTTGCTTTAACGGGCTGCAACACATTCAAAGGTTTTGGTAAAGATGTATCGAAAGCGGGCGATGCAGTCACCAATACCGCGGAAAAAACCGAAAATAAAATGTAATTTATCCTATCCATCAAAAACCTTATCGGCTGATAAGGTTTTTTTACGTTTAATTTTTCCCTTATTTTGCTGATTCGCCTATTATATTGCGACATTTTAGACTTTAAGATTCAGCATGACTTCATCATCAGCGACCCTCGATCTCAGCCTAGAGCTTCTGCGTCAGCCTTCAGTAACTCCTGTCGATCACACCTGTCAAACCATTATGGCGGACCGCTTGGAAAAAGCAGGCTTCACTATTGAACATATGCGTTTTGATGACGTTGATAACTTGTGGGCGCGCCGCGGTGCGGAGTCTCCTGTTTTCTGTTTTGCCGGGCATACCGATGTGGTTCCGACGGGCAGTCTGGAAGACTGGAATTCAAACCCCTTTTTTCCTGAAATCCGCGACGGCAAGCTTTATGGCCGCGGCAGCGCAGATATGAAAACCGCGCTGGCAGCAATGGTGGTTGCTTCTGAACGCTTCACTGCAAAGCATCCAAATCATAAAGGCTCAATCGCTTTTTTAATTACGTCGGATGAAGAAGGCCCATCTATTAACGGCACTGTGAAAGTCGTAGAAACACTGGAAGCCCGCAATGAAAAAATGGACTGGTGCTTAGTCGGCGAACCATCAAGCACAAATACGCTGGGCGATATTGTTAAAAATGGCCGCCGCGGGTCTTTAAATGCCAAACTCACGGTAAAAGGCAAGCAAGGCCATGTAGCGTATCCGCATCTTGCGGTGAATCCGATTCATTCGGCGTCTAAAGCCCTTGCAGAATTGTGTGAAACTGTTTGGGACAACGGCAATGAGTACTTCCCGGCAACCTCTTTCCAAATTTCAAATATTCATTCAGGCACTGGCGCGACCAACGTGGTTCCGGGCACAATGACATCGCTGTTTAACTTCCGCTACTCGACCGAAGTTACTGCAGAAGAACTCAAATCCCGCACGCTGGAAATTTTAGACCGCCACAATGTTGATTATGATATCGAATGGACGCTGTCTGGCTTGCCGTTTTTGACCCCAGTCGGTGAGCTGGTGAATGCGGCGAAAACAGCGATCCTGAATGTTACAGGTGTTGAAACTGAGCTTTCCACCAGCGGCGGCACATCGGATGGGCGCTTTATTGCACCGACGGGCGCTCAAGTGCTGGAGCTGGGCGTTCTGAACGCCACCATTCATCAGATCAATGAACATGTGAATGTGAATGATTTAGAGCCTTTGGCTGAAATTTATGAGCAAATTTTAGAAGGCTTATTGGCTTAATTAAAACCATGCATAAAAAAAGGAACTCCGCGGAGTTCCTTTTTTTATGATTAATATTCTGCAAGCTTACAAGCCAATAGCTGACTGAATATGAGTCAAATTCGGTATGTGATAGATCTGGTCACCCATGCGCACATATTGGAAAATGGCCGGGTCAGTCATAACATGATCTTCATCCACAATTTCTGAAATACGCAAACGGACTGATTTCGGCATTTCATTGCACATCAGCGCAAAGCGCTGACTGACATCTTCACCTTCAATGACCAGCGCCACGCCATTTAGACGTTCAGGCTCATTCACCGCATAAACCGGCAAATTCAATTCATGCCATTGCACGCTTTGCACCTGAGTTTCACTGTCCAGTGCTGACAAGACAATATTTTGCGGCAGCAGCATCGGCTCTTTGCCATGGCAATCAATGATATATGCATCAATAAATCCGGTAGAAACCGTAATTAAATGCTGCAGCTCCTGCTGGCTAATCTCATTGGATACAGTAGTCTGACTCATTGATTACTCCTGTTTCTCTGCAATTAAACTTTCAATATTGGCCAGCAGTTCCGCTTCCTGGAATGGCTTGCCCATATAGTGCGTTACACCCAAGCTGAACGCGCGCTCACGGTGTTTTTCACCAGTACGCGAGGTAATCATGATAATCGGCAAGTCTTGGTGAATGTCATGATGGCGAACCAAGTTCGTCACTTCAAAACCATCCATGCGCGGCATTTCAATATCCAGCAGCATCAAGTCTGGTCTTACATTTTCCAGCTGTTCTATGGCGTCCACACCATCTTTCGCCGTCACAATGTCATAGCCTTGACGTTCCAGCAGGCGCGATGTCACCTTACGCACCGTTACCGAGTCATCCACAATCATGACTAAGCGGCGCGCATTGCCGTGGCGTGACAGATCACGCTGATCTTTACTGCGCTTAACGCGCTGTGTCGCCTGAATCTGACGCGCAATGCTCTGGCCGTCCAAAATTAAGCAAACTTGGCCATCACCCAGAATCGTGGCGCCTGCGATCACGCCAACATTAGAGAACTGCTGGCCAATTGGTTTAACCACAATTTGCGCACGCGAGCCAATCAGCTGATCAACCAGCAGCGCAATGGTTTGGCCGCTGTTGCCTTTAATCAGCAGCACCGGCAAGGAGTGCGCGATTTGGCCTAAACGCGGTGTAGGCAAATTAGAAACGAACTCGGATAAATAGCGCAATTTGTAATGCGTATTGTCAATTTTAAAGGTATCTGCCTTGCTGCTGAAATAGTCTTCCAGCGCTGACGGCGCAATACGCACAATACGGTCAATTTGCGCCAGAGAAATCGCAAACTGCTGATCACCGGCTTTCACCATCAAGGCATCACTGACCGCCACGGTGGTCGGCACACGGATAGTAAAGGACGTGCCTTTGCCCAATTCAGACTCGACCGTTACATGCCCGCCCAGCGCTTTAATTTCACTTTGCACAACATCCAGACCTACCCCGCGTCCGGAAATTTGCGTAACAGCCTGCGCGGTACTGAAGCCCGGATGGAAAATCAGCTGCAGAATTTCCTGCTTATCCAAGAGCTGATCTTCTTTGATCAAACCTTGGCTTAAGGCTTTGGCTTTAATCTTCCCTTCATCAATGCCTTTGCCGTCATCACTGAACGTGACCAGAACATCGGTGCCTTGACGGCTGATGTTTAAAACAATGTTGCCCACTTCCGGCTTGTTCAGCGCTATGCGGTCAGCCGTATCTTCCAAGCCATGGTCGATCGCGTTACGGAGCATGTGTTCAAATGGCGTCACCAGGCGCTCTAAAATCGTACGGTCCAGCTCACCTTCGGTATTCTGCACAATCAATTCTGCAGGACGGTTCAAGGTAGATGAAGTTTGACGCACAATACGCTGCAAACGCGGCAGCATGCGCGAGAACGGCACCAGACGGGTGCGCATCAGGCTTTCTTGAATTTCAGCCTGAATGCGTGATTGCTGAAGCAGCAAGCCTTCGGTATCGCGGATTTTTTCAGACAGCGTACTCTTAAAGTCAACCAAATCCGATGCAGATTCAGCCAGAGATTTAGACAGCTGGTTCAGCGATGAATACTGGTCCATTTCCAATGGGTCAAAATCGGCATAGCGCGAATTTTCAGAGCCATGCTTCGCAATAATCTGCGACTCCAGCTCGCCTTCCATTCGGCGCAGCTGGTCCGCCAAACGCTTGATGGCCAATTCCATCTCGTTCAGGGTATTGCCCAGCTGTCCCAAATCCATCTCAATACGCGAACGGTTGATTGAGTTTTCGCCCGCCAAGTCAATCATTTTCTCAACCAGATCAGCCGAAATTCGGATCATCTCGTTGCTGTTGTCTGACTTAAGCGTGTCTGACCACTCACCTTGCATCGATGGCGGCTCTGCGCCATCGCCTTGGATGAATTCAAAACCGCGCGACGCAGGGCTTTGCTCAGACCGAGTGAAGCTGTTTGGCAGCTGTGCTGTTACATTGACAAATTCAATTGAATCCAGACTGAATTTAATGCTGTCAAAATTGCTGTAGTCTTTCTCGAAGATCGCCTGCTTTAACCAGCTGACAGTCGTTTGCAGCAAATCATCATAAACATTAGAGCTGAAATGATGTACAGCAAATTGCTCAAAGGTTGTTTCCAGCTGGTAAGAAATCGCCGCAACAGGCTCATTCTCCACCATACGCGCGCCGCCTTTAATACTGTGGGCTGCACGCTGCAGTTGAAGCAAAATGCTGCGGTCACTGCGCTGTTCAAACCATTTTGCCAGCAGCTGTTCTGTATTTTCCAATACTTCTTCAGCTTCTTCCAAGAAGGTTTCCTCAACAACAGTCCGCAGCGCTTGATCTTCATCCGAGCTAACCCGCTCACCCGCTGCAGCTGCGCTTTGCTCAATCAAAGGCTGCGGCATTTCGACCGGTGCTGTTTCTTCTGCAGGCGCTGCGCTGCCTTCAGTTTCAACTGCAGCTGGAAACACCTGTTCTGGCTCTTCCGCAACAGCTTCCGCCGCATATGCTTGATCCGCCGCCTGGCCTTCCTCAGCGGCCTCTTCTTTAACAGCGGCAGCTTGCCCTGCAGACAGAGACTGAATGTTTTGAACAATATCAATCACCGCATGCGCAGGATAATCGATATTTTGATCACGGATCGTCTGGATACGGTCAGAAACATCATCCTGAACTAAGCGGATGATTTGAATCAGCGCTGGATTGATGGCAATTTGCTGGCGGATAATGCGTTCATAAACAAATTCCAGCTCATGTGCAATTAAGCCGATATGCGTGGCTGAAATCATATTTGCACCGCCTTTCAAGGTGTGCAAATAACGCATCAAGTTGTTCAGGGCGCCAATATTGCTTTGATCTTTTGCCCAAGTGCTTAAATCATCATCAATACCCGACAGCAGTTCATCCGCTTCTTCCAGGAAGATAGCCAGCAAGTCTTCATCAAAGTCTTTATTTGCCTCAGCAGATTGAAGCTGAGCGCGCTCCGCGGCAATCCGCTGACTTAACTGCGCATAGTCCACACCAGCCGGAACAGCTGCTTCTAACGGAGTCTGCGCTTCTTTTGGCTGTGCATGAACAGCAGCCTGCTCTACATCCTGCTGAACAAAAGCAGACAGCTCACTGAGCAATTTTTGCGCTTCAGCATTCAAAACCACACGCTGACCTGCAGCCAAGGTATCGAACAAATGAATAAACTCTTGATGCGCTTGCGCAAACAGTTCATACGCATAGTTGAGGTTCATCAGCTCTGGCTTCTCGACCAGCACATCATAGCCCTGCTTCAATTCTGCAGTGAATGCATGGATTCCTGCAGAAGCGCGGTTATCCGTGTGATCCAGCAGCAATTTCGCCTGTGAACTCAACACAGTCAGATATTCTGGAAATTCTGCTTTAGCGCGGCTGTCAAATTCAAACTCTGCATCCAGCAGCTGATCAATATTCAATTCGATCAGCTTAGACACTAGGCCTTGCGGGTTAATATCTGCACTGACGTCTTCAGCGGCAAAACCGTAATCATTCCATGCTGTGCTGAATGTTTCATAGATCGCATCCAGCTGGCTGCTGGAGCCTTGACGCATAGTCAGCAGATAGTCACGGACAAATTCAGCGTACTGAATCAGCAATGCGCTTTCTTTTGAGGTAGAGACTATGTCTTCCTGCAGCAAGGTTTTAAACAGGTTTTCAACTTTTGTGCTGGCTTCAAAAATCTGATCAATTTGCGCCATTGATGAGCTGCCGCGCAGGGTATGCAAGGCGCGGATCAGGCCATTATAATCCTGAGTTTGCTCATTTTCTGTTTTCAGGAACTGATCAATGGTATGCAAATGCTCTTCAGCTTCTTCAATAAAGATCGAAACTGTTTCTTCAATATAGTGGTCTTCACTTTCAGCAGCAGAGACTGCTCCTGCTTCCGCATTTTCAGCCGCATCAGCCAGTTCCAGGCCGGTCAACACGCTTGGAGCATTTAAAGTATCGGCCAGGCTTAATAATTCTTGCAGCGCCGGCTCGGGGCTGAGTCCCTGCTGCAGCTGCTGGCCCAATAAAACCAAAGGGCGCAAGTCAATATCCAGCTCTTCTACCGTTTTAAACCGCGGATACAACTTATACTGATAAACATTTAAAACTGTTTGAGCAAATTTCTGGATGACGGGCGTCAGCACAACTGTGCCTGAAAGGACACGGTTAAGCGTATCTTCCACAACCCATGCAGTTTCACCGGCAGATTTAGCGCCCACCATGCGTCCAGAACCTTTTAAAGTATGGAAATGGCGGCGAATCGTAGTCAGCGTTTCTGGATTGTTCGGTTCTTCTAGCCAACCAGTAAATAAAGAATTTAATTCAGCAAAGATTTCTTCTATTTCTTCAACAAAAATTTCTAAAATTTCTGCATCTTGATCTAGATAGCTGTCTTCCGGAAGCGTAGTCGTTTCTACTAAATTTTTTAATATTTCTTTCATAGCTAAGGCTTCTTACGTTTTTGCCACCAAGCAGGGTGCTCAAACTTAATTGTAACCATCACGCGTGACTCAACTTGTTTTCGCTGAGTTCATCTTGACGATGCTTTATCTGTGTTTCGTAATGCGCCTCACCCTTAAGCAAGGCGCATTTCCCCAAAGCCTTCTGACTTAGTCTGGAAGTTTAAAGTCAGATACAGATTCACGTAATGATTCGGCCATGTTCGCCAATTCAGATACCGAACGTGCAGTATCAAAGGTTGCAGTTGTGGTTTGAGATGTAATTTCCTGTACAACATTCATCGTTGTCGCAATATGGCCCGCAGAAGCAGACTGAAGTTTTGCAGCATCGGAAATGTTCGCAATCAGTTTTGCCAAGTTGCCAGATACGTTCTGAATTTCATCCAGTGCAACACCGGCATCCTTAGATAAGTTTGCACCGCGGACAACCTCAGAAGTGGTCTGCTCCATGGAAATAACCGCTTCGTTGGTATCGGTCTGAATGGTTTTTACCAAGCCTTCAATCTGTTTGGTTGCCGATGCTGAACGCTCAGCCAGACGCTGTACTTCATCCGCTACCACGGCGAAACCGCGGCCTGCTTCACCCGCCATAGACGCCTGAATCGCAGCGTTCAATGCCAAAATGTTCGTTTGGTCGGCAATATCGTTAATCAGGGCAACAATGTTACCAATCTCTTGCGAAGATTCACCCAAACGCTTAATACGTTTTGAAGTTTCCTGGATCTGTTCACGAATCGTGTCCATCCCCTCAATTGAGCGGTTTACAACTTGCGCGCCATTGGCAGCAATTTGTACTGAACGTTCTGCTACCACAGCAGACTCATCGGCGTTGGCAGATACCTGGTCAATAGACATTGCCATTTCGTTAATCGCCGCAGATGCTCCCGCAATCTCTTGCGCCTGATGTTCTGATGCTTCAGCCAGCTGGTTGGTGATGCCCTGCGTATTCGCCGTATACTGCGCAACTTCTTGAGAAGTTTCTGTAATACGCGATACAAGGTCACGCAACTGGTCAATTGCGAAGTTAATCGAGTCGGCGATAGCGCCCGTGAAGTCTTCAGATACCGTTGCATATGAACGCAAGTCACCGTCCGCCAAGTCCGCGATCTCATCCAGTAAACGCAAAATCGCATTCTGGTTACGGTCGTATTCTTCCTGTAAGCGGCTTACACGCTGTTTATCTGATTGGCCACGTAAAGCCAGCAGGCGGAATACACAAATTAAGAAGCCGACTAAGCACAGTAGCAGGAACAGTGCAGGAATCGCAATTTCCAGGTTAGAACCGCTTGACAGTTTATTTAAGCTTGTCAACAGTTCATCAGACTGAGCAAAAATAGAAGCAGAAGCCTGACGCACTTTTACAATTTGTGTTGAGTTTTTAAGAATGGTTGCTGCAGCGGATTTCAGTACATCATCATACTCTGCTTTAATGCCCGCTAAAGACTCACGCAAAGACTCATCCGAAATGCGCTCTACACCCAGTTCCGCGCTGCCGTTCAGCTGTGCATTCAAGTATGACCCGAATGTTTCGGTGTCGGCACTGAAGTCATCCGCAGATTCACGCGAACTTTCACTGCCCGTTAATACTGAACTGATTGAACGGAGAATACGTTCCGCAATGAATACTTGGTTTTTCGCAATCACTACCTGGTTGGACGGCATATTTTGACGCGCCATTTGGTCAACCATCAGGTTGTATTCAGCCTGAATACCAGGGATGGTTTCACCAATGGCAATGTTCGTGTCATACAATTTGTTAATGATTTTCTGTTGTGAAGAAATCAGCGTAATGCTGTCAGAAACTTTCTGCCACTGTGTTTCAACCGTTTTCAATGCTTGCGTTGCTGGATGCGTATCTTTCACCGTCTCTAAGTTGGCTGCGAAAGCGGCTTGAGATTCGGTCAGCTTTTTGATTGATTCCGGCGTGCCTGATGCCGTCGCTTCCGTCGCTTGACGCGAAATGGTTTGCGACAATAGGCGCAATTCACCCAGGCTTCGCGTCAACTCATTATTACGAGGAACACTGTAAAAAAGATACAGCAGCAAGAAAATTGCCACAAATAAACAGAAGGCTGCGCCCAAGATTAAAGGCTTAGACTTTTCACTATCACCAAATACGCGCGATAACTGCTCTGTTTGTGATTGAAACTTGGCTAATAAAGCATTACCGCTTTTACGGCCAGTGCTTTCGCCCGTATTTTTCTTCTTAAGTTTAAAGCCCATGCAGCCTCTCCCCGTTTTCGACCTAGATGTTTAGGTGCGACAATTAATTTATAAATTTTATTGATGCGTTCATATATTTAGGATTTTGCATCAAGCTGCTGAATAAGAAGACATGCCACTGCTGGTTATGCTGGTGAAAATATCCTTTGCAATATTCTGTTAAATTGCTGTCTAACTCAGTGCCCGCAGAAAAGTAACTTTTCTTATTGAAATGCTGAATCCCCAAAACCTGATCCACGACTAAACCGACATAATGGTCATTATGAGTGATGCACAGTACTTTTTGAGTCGGCGAGTAACTGCTCCGATGGCCCGAAATGTAGTGCGCTAAATCAGACACTGACAGTAAACGGCCCCGAATATTCGCCAACCCCTGCACCCAAGACTGCGTATTCGGCACTGGGGTGCATTTTGGCGGATAGATTACTTCAGATACTTCACCCAAAGGAGCAACAAAATATTGCCCCATCATCTCAAAAGCAATGCCTGACCATCGGTTTACTTCATTTTCGGTAGAAACGTAGTTTTTGTTGCCACGCTTTGCTATTCGAAGTAATTCGATAAATCCATTTGCTGCCATAGAGCTTTATCCTGCATTGAGGTGTTGCTTAATCACATCAATTAATTGTTTTTCATCAACAGGCTTAGTCAAATAGTCAGCTGCGCCTTGACGCTTGCCCCAAACGCGGTCAGTGGCCTGATCCTTGGTGCTGACAATGACAATAGGAATGTGCTTAGTGGTTGCGCCGCGTGCAATCTGACGAGTCGCCTGAAAGCCGTTCACACCTGGCATTACCACATCCATCAAAACTAAATCCGGCAATTCAGCTTGCGCCATGGTCACACCGTCCGCACCGTTTGAAGCCTCAATCACTTCAAAACCATGCTTCCCTAAAATCTCTTTGAAACGGAAAGTTTCTGTCGGTGAATCGTCCACGATTAAAATACGCGCCATTCCATTACCCCAAAAAATAAATCTTTATTAAACAGTTACGTGATTACGGATAGCATTCAGCAATTCATCTTTGCTGAATGGCTTGGTTAAATATTCGTCCGAACCTACGACACGCCCCTTCGCCTGGTCAAACAAGCCGTCTTTACTTGAAAGCATGACGACTGGAATATTTTGATAATTTTGTGAATTTTTGATGAGCGCGCAAGTTTGATAACCGTCCAGGCGCGGCATCATGATATCAACAAAAACAATATCTGGATTTGCTTCAGCAATTTTAGACAGCGCTTCGAAACCATCTACTGCTGTGACCACTTCACATCCTTCACGCTGAAGCAGTGTTTCTGCTGTACGACGGATGGTTTTTGAATCATCAATCACCATGACTTTTAGATTTTGGAATTTATCGTCCATTTAATGACCCTACCATTTTTAGATGTACAAACAAATTTTGTGAGCAGCTATATTTTTACAAGTTATTAACATTTTTAACATATATTTACTTGCTTTTTCAATGAGCATTTTCTGCTCGACCGCACATTAAACAATAATAACAACAACCGTTTCACACTTCCTAATGACCAACGATTTTTTTTTGTCTGGGAATGGTTTTTAATTCTATCTTTTAGGACTAATATAACATTTTTATTACTTTAAAATAAGTAATTTAGTCAACTTTAAACTGGGGAGTCCAATGCTGAGTCAGTTTAGAAAAAAACTTACTTTCATTGAAGATCAAAGCATGTCTAAAAAAATTATTTTTATTGCTTGTCTATTGTCAAAGATGGCCTTTGCCGCGGCTCCAGCTTCCCAGCAGCCTAAAAGCGCCTGGTACCGCTACTATGACAGCAAAGGTGTGGCCAATATCAGCACCAGCGTGACTCCCAACCATATCCGCTACGGCTACGAAGCGCTTGATCAGAATATGCAGGTGATTAAGCGCAATAAGCCTTATAATGCAGAAGCAGACATTAAGCAAGCGCCTCAGCGCGCAGCCCAGGCCCAGCAAATAGCGAATGACAGCAAGCTCAAACGGGCCTATGGAAACAGCAGCACAGCGCTGCTGAAGAAAAAAGACGCGCTGACCCAAATCAACAAGCAGCTGGTTTTTCAGCAGGAACAATTGAAACAGCTGCAAAATGACCGTATTGTATTCGTCCGTCAAGAGCGTGAACATTTCCGCAAAGGCGAAACTGTGCCTGCGCAGTTAAAAACGATGCTTACGAATAATCAAAAAAATATCGTAATAAAAAAAGAATACATTCAATCTTTACAAACAAGCTATCGAAATACAGCAGCGGAATACGACAGAATTATTTCACGTTTAAAAGCAATGGAATAGTTTTATTTATTCGATTGCAGCGGTTCACAGCTGAATAAAAAGGACGATCATGCGATCAGCACAGCACTTTACTTTTTTTAATGGGAACCGCACTACCCATTTTTTAAAATCCGGCGTTCTTTGCCTGAGCATAGCGCTCAGCGCATGCCAAAAAAATGAAACAGCGCAGCCCGCTGAAAGTGTAAAAACCATTGAACTCATTCAGCAGGATCTGGTTGCGGTACAGCATGGCGCATCCGTCAGCAGAACTGATTTTACCGGCACCGTCCGCGCAGTCAACCAAAGCAGCATTCAAGCGCAAGTCACCGCAACCGCAGCCGCTGTCAATGCGCAAATCGGACAGTCTGTCGTCAAGGGTCAGGTGCTTATCCGTTTAAACAATCAGGACAATGCGGCCCGCTTGGCGCAAGCCAAAGCCAATCTCGCTTCGGCTCAAGCGCAGGCCAATCAGGCCAAACTGATGATGCAGCGCAAACAGCGCTTATTGAATCAGGGATTTATTTCTAAAGTGGATTTTGAACAAAGCAAAGTCGACTATCAGGCGCAGCTGGAAAATGTCAATGCTCAGCAGTCAAATGTGGATATAGCCCGCAAAGCGGATCAGGATGGCACTATTTACAGCCCTATCAGCGGAGTCATCACTAAGCGTCAGGTTGAACCGGGGCAAACGGTTGCTGCAGGCGCAACCCTGTTTGAAATTGTCGATCCCAGCCATTTGGAAATACAAGCGCAGCTGCCGAGCGATATGCAGTCTGCATTAAAAATTGGACAGGCCATTGAATACAGCATTCAAGGCAACCCGAATAAGCTGACCGCAACATTATCCCGCATTTCGCCGATTGCAGATCAAGCCAGCCGCCAAATTGATTTTTTTGCAGAGCCATCTGAACGCATCAATTCGCGCAGTATCGGCGCTTTTGTTGAAGGCTCTATTTTAGGCTCAAATCAGGTTTCAGGACAGCTGATTCCGCTGGATACGGTGCATGACATTCAAGCCAAACCCTATGTTTGGGCAGTGCGCCAGCATAAAATCGCCCGCTTGAATGTCACCGTGTTAGAGCAGCGCTACAGCACTAATACCGCTGTGGTCAGCGGCCTTGAAAGCAGCGATTTAATCAGCCGCGTTAAATTTTCAGAAGATGATATTCACAAAGAAGTCAGCGTCAACAAAGAATAAATAAAAAAAGCAGGATAGCTGTTATGTGGTTTACCCGAATTAGCGTCAAGTACCCCGTTTTCACCATTATGATGATGTTCTGCCTGATGGTGCTTGGCTTGGCCTCTTGGCAGCGCATGGGCGTTGAAGAATTTCCAGATGTCGATTTCCCGTTCGTGGTGATTTATACCAATTATCCTGGCGCATCGCCTGAATCCGTTGAATCTGAAATTACCAAAAAAATGGAAGATCAGATCAATACCATTTCCGGCCTTAAACAGGTGATTTCACAGTCCAGTGAAGGCCTGTCAACCATTATTGCTGAATTCAACTTAGATGTGCCTTCATCCGTCGCTGCGCAGGATATCCGCGATAAAATTTCGCCTGTCAGCGCGCAGTTCCGCGATGAAATTGATGATCCGATTGTTGAGCGCTACGACCCAACAGCCAGCGCGGTGATGTCCATTGTATTTGAATCAAAAAATATGGACTTGCGTGATTTAAGCTCTTATTTGGAACAGCGCATTGTGCCCCAGCTAAGAACCGTTTCCGGTGTCGGCACAGTCAACCTGCTAGGCGATGCGCAGCGCCAGATCCGCATTCAAGTCGATCCGCAAAAGCTGCAAAGCTTTGGACTGGGCATTGATCAAGTCTTAAATACCCTCAAGGCGGAAAACATTGAAGTGCCGGGCGGCACGCTCAAGCAGCCAACGTCTGAATTGGTGGTTGAAATCAAGTCCCTCGTCATTCACCCTCAGGCTTTTGGCGATTTAGTGGTGGCGAATAAAAATGGCGCCCCTATTTTCCTCCGGCAAGTGGCCCGTATTGAAGACAGTCAGGCGGAGATGGAATCCAGCGCATTCCTCAACGGCAAAACCGCGGTAGCCATTGATATTTTGCGCAGCTCAGACTCCAATGTCATCGAAGTCACGGACAACACCCGCAAAACGCTGGAAGAAATTAAAGCCCAGCTGCCGAAAGGCACAACGGCTGAAATTGTCGTGGATTCCTCCAAAGGCATCCGCGGCAGCATTAAAGATGTTGCCCGCACTATTATCGAAGGCGCCGTTTTAGCCATTCTGATTGTGCTTTTGTTCTTGGGCTCTTTCCGCTCTACCGCCATTACCGGCATGACTTTGCCGATTGCCTTGCTGGGCACCCTCACCTTCATTTGGGCCTTCGGCTTTACGATTAACATGATGACCCTGCTGGCGCTCTCCCTCAGTATCGGCCTGTTGATTGATGATGCCATTGTGGTGCGTGAAAATATTGTCCGGCATGCAGACATGGGCAAAGACCATGTCACCGCCGCGCTGGACGGCACCAAAGAAATTGGCCTCGCAGTATTGGCCACGACACTGACCATTGTTGCAGTGTTTCTTCCCGTTGCCTTTATGGGCGGCATTATTGGGCGTTTTTTCTATCAGTTTGGCGTCACAGTCAGTACCGCAGTGCTGATTTCAATGTTTGTCAGCTTTACGCTTGACCCAATGCTGTCCGCACATTGGGCTGAAAAAAAGAATCCAGATAAAAAACCAGGCGCGATTAAACGCTTCCTGAATTGGATCTCCGACAAATTAGACAATTTGAGCCATCATTATGAAAAATTGCTGAAACTGGCTTTGCGCTTCCGCCTGATCACAGTTTTAATTGCCGTCGCCTCACTGTTTGGCGCGCTGGGACTTTCTAAGCTGATTGGGACAGAATTCGTCCCCGTACCGGACAAAAGCGAAATCCGCATCAAGTTTGAAACCCCCGTTGATGCAACGCTGGCGTACTCGCAAGCAAAGCTTAAACAGGTTGATTCAATTATCCGCCAGCATCCTGAAGTCCGCGCCACTTACGGCGCCATCAACAGCGTTTCTGACCGCGGCAAAAACCACATCAGCATCCGCGTGGCTGTCACCCCGCGCACGGAGCGCCAGCAAAGCTTAACCGATTTAAATAACGAATTCCGCAGCCGCCTGCAGTCCGTTGCCGGCATTACGGTCACGTCTGTCGCCTCGGCGGATGAAACGGTATCCGGCGGTCAAAAACCGGTCATGATTTCCATTAAAGGGCCTGACCTGAATGAGCTGCAGAAGATTTCCGACCGCTTTATGGCTCAAGTATCGCAGGTTAGAGGCATTGTCGATTTAGAAAGCTCACTGAAAGAGCCAAAATCGACCTTAGGCGTTCACATCAGCCGTGTCTTAGCCAGTGATTTGGGCCTTTCGGTCAATCAGATCGCCAATGTGGTGCGCCCACTGATTGCAGGTGACAACATCACCACATGGAAAGATGAAAAGGGTGAAACTTATGATGTCAACCTGCGCCTGAATGAAGACCGCCGCAGGCTGCCAAGCGATGTGCAAAACATGTACATCACCTCGCAGAAAACCGATGCAGCCGGCTTGCCAATTCTGGTGCCGCTTGCATCTGTCGCCAGTTTTGAAGAAACATTGGGGGCATCACAGATTAACCGCCGTGACCTTGCCCGTGAAGTATTGGTCGAAGCCAACACTGCAGGCCGTCCTGCCGGCGATATCGGTGCAGACATTAAAAAGATTGAGGACAGCTTTGACCTGCCGCCGGGCTATTATTTTGCAACCCAAGGCGCCAATAAAGACATGGCGGAATCAGCAGGCTACGCCATGACTGCCATCACCCTGTCCATTGTGTTTATTTACATTGTGCTCGGCTCGCAATTCAACAGCTTTATTCACCCTGCTGCCATTATGGCCTCACTGCCGCTGTCCTTAATTGGCGTGTTTCTTGCGCTGTTCCTGTTCAACTCCACCCTGAATTTATTTTCCATTATCGGCATTATTATGCTGATGGGCCTAGTGACGAAAAATGCGATTCTGCTGATCGATTTCATCAAAAAATCCATGGATAAAGGTAATTCAAGGTATGATTCAATCATTGCCGCAGGCAAGACCCGTTTGCGGCCTATCCTCATGACCACAAGCGCCATGGTGATGGGCATGGTGCCTTTAGCGCTGGGCTTGGGTGAAGGCGGTGAGCAAAGTGCGCCGATGGCGCATGCCGTGATTGGCGGGGTGATTACCTCTACCCTGCTGACGCTGGTGGTGGTTCCCGTGATTTTCACCTATTTGGATGATTTAAAGAATTTCATGATGCGTCAGGTCAAAAAATTCACCTCTTGATTTCCGCTTAGATGAATTCCTGCGATTAAATGC
This sequence comes from Acinetobacter sp. CWB-B33, assembly GCF_039655955.1. NCBI lineage: Bacteria > Pseudomonadati > Pseudomonadota > Gammaproteobacteria > Moraxellales > Moraxellaceae > Acinetobacter > Acinetobacter sp. CWB-B33. Next base: position 147,365 of record NZ_JAGFEU010000002.1, on the reverse strand, counting down.
CAATGAGATGACATTGAGAAATGCTCATCTCATTTTTTATTGTATAATCTCTGCTTTAACGCTTAATTTTTTAGGACAGTTTCCATGCGCGCGAGTCGCTTTTTATTTGCAACGTTGAGAGAAACCCCGAACGATGCTGAAGTTATTTCACATCAGCTGATGCTTCGTGCAGGGATGATTCGTAAATTGGCTTCAGGTTTATACACTTGGCTGCCGATGGGCGTTCGCGTATTAAATAAAGTTGAAGCGATTGTCCGTGAAGAAATGGACCGTGCAGGCTCACTGCAAGTGCTGATGCCTGTAACGCAGCCAGCGTCTCTATGGGAAGAATCCGGCCGCTATGTCCAGTATGGCCCTGAACTTTTGCGTTTTAAAGACCGCCATGCCAACGATTTTGTACTTGGGCCGACGCATGAAGAAGTCATCACTGACCTTGCGCGCAATGAACTGAAAAGCTATAAGCAATTGCCAGCCAATTTCTATCAGGTGCAGACGAAATTCCGTGACGAAATCCGTCCGCGCTTTGGGGTAATGCGTTCACGCGAATTCATCATGAAAGATGCCTATTCGTTCCATGCCGATCAAGCATCACTGCAAGAAACCTATGACAATATGTACGAAGCATATTGCAAAATCTTCACGCGCCTTGGCCTCAACTTCCGCCCAGTGCAAGCCGACACAGGTTCGATTGGCGGTTCAGGCTCTCACGAATTCCACGTATTGGCTTCCAGCGGTGAAGATGACATTGCCTTCTCTACCGAATCAGATTATGCAGCCAACGTAGAAATGGCTGAAGCTGTTTTAACCGGTGAACGCGCGGCTCCTGCCAAAGCCTTAGAAATTGTAGACACGCCAAATCAAAAAACGATTGAAGATGTCTCCGCTTTCTTAAAAACAGATCCTGCTCAATCCGTTAAAGCGCTGCTTGTGCAAGGCGTGGCTGAAGAAGGCAAAACAGCGCCTATCGTTGCGCTGTTCCTGCGCGGCGACCATCAGCTGAATGAAATTAAAGCTGAAAAACACCCGTTGATTGCAGCGCCGCTTGCTTTTGCAACTGAAGCGCAATTGGCTGAACTTGGCCTAACTGCCGGCTTCTGCGGTCCGCAGGGCCTTGCTGAAAAAGGCATTACGGTGATTGCTGACCGCGCAGCATCTGTGCTTTCTGACTTTGTCGCTGGCGCGAATGAAGTTGATAAGCATGCTGTCGGCGTAAACTGGGAACGCGATGCCAAATTCACAGAAGTCTTTGACTTGCGCAATGTTGTTGAAGGCGATCCATCTCCAGATGGCAAAGGCACCTTGCAGATTAAACGCGGCATTGAAGTTGGCCATATTTTCCAGCTGGGCAAAAAATACTCTGAAGCTTTAGGCTGCAAAGTACTCGGTGAAGACGGCAAGCCAATGGTCGTGACTATGGGCTGTTACGGCATTGGCGTAACACGCGTTGTCGCGTCTGCCATCGAACAGAACTTTGATGAAAAAGGCATTATCTGGCCTGCAAACATTGCGCCGTTTGAAGTTGCCATTGTGCCGATGAATGCGCATAAATCACCAAAAACGCTGGAAGCAGCGGAAGCGCTGTATGCAGAACTGTCTGCTGCCGGCTATGACGTCTTGCTGGATGACCGCAATGAGCGCCCAGGGGTTAAATTCTCTGACCTTGAATTAACCGGCATTCCGCACCGTATCGTCATTGGTGAAAAAGGTTTAGATGCAGGAACGTTTGAATATAAAGGGCGCCGCGATGCGGAGTCTGTGAATCTGTCTAAAGAAGAATTATGGGCTAAAATTGCAAAATAAATTTTAGCTGATATTAAAAATCCCGCTTGATGCGGGATTTTTTATGACTGGCCAAACAGCGTCATCAGCAGAAACGTGAAGAGCCAAAACAATTGCGGTATGCAGGCGCAAGCGTTGTAATATTACCGGCAGCGGCATTGCCGTTTTGAACCATATTTGACATCAAATTCGTCAATGAATCCGTAATATTTAACGTAAACGCATCTTGCAAATACATCGACCAGCCTTTGCCAACAGCAGAGTCATACCCCGGATACTGAATGCTTGCCAGCGATGTTAAAGCAATGCCAAATTTATCTGAATTTACATCCAGTTGATGTACATTATTTAGATTATAAGGAAGCTGATAATTATTCAGCAATGTCGTTAATTTTGTACCATAGTTATCAGCAGTTTCAAGTGCACCCTTTGTTGGAACAGCCTGCCCTAAGCCTATCAGCGTTTGCTGCTTCATATAATTTTTAATGCCTGTTTTTAACAGCGGCATTAGTGTTCCAGCGACTTGAGCAGTTCCCAATACATTACATCTGCCTCCTGGGTCCCCAGCACATAACTGATTGATTGCCAATCCTTCAACGACTTCGTTGACAATGTCTCCCAAACCTAAGTTTAGAATCTTTACTTGGGTCAAACGGGTACCATTCGCAGTCACATTCGCTGATTTTGAAGCGGCTGCCGTATTTACCGTTAAATCTCTATATCGCACTGCAATAAGGCCTAAATTAACAATTTCTTCATCATTTACACCTAAATAACCATCAGCGGCATATTGCTGCTTATAATCATTAAAAGGCCATAATCCATAGTTTCCAACAAAATCTGTAGAGTACTTAGACTGATTATCCGTACTGCAGCCAGCAGTCCCCGCCTTACAGGTCACCGCAATATTCGTCTGGGCCAAAATATTCAGATTGGTTTTACCCGTTAAATAACCGCTGAAACTATTCATTGAGCCAATGCTCATTGGACCTTCAGCTTTTTCAGCACCGACACGGACCCCGACGATTTGCCGTGTAGATGCCTGGCTTCCGCCTTTAATTGCAAACTGATAAAACGGATTGGTTAATACAAAATCTTTTAAAGCGGCTTGATTCGATACCGCATTATTATTATCGGTTCCCGTTGGCTGGCCAGCGGCGCCAGTCAAAGTGATGCAGGTTCCAGAAGCATTTGTAACACAGCCGAAAGAAAGCTGTGAAATATCAATATCACAGCCTCCATTGCCATTATCACCGCCGCAGCCTAATTGCAATGATTTGATATTCGTATTCAGCGACAGTTCTGCATCAAATCCTAATTTAAAGAAATCAAGCCCTTGGCTGGAATCAGAAACTTTAGACAATGAAAATAAGGCCTGACCTGTCACATTTGAGAGCGCTGCATCATCTAAACTGGTCATTGCATAGGTCATCGTCGACAGACTGAATGTTGATGCAATGATGCTTCCTAAAATCGTTTTTTTCATTATCTTTCCCTGTCTATAATGATTATTTAATTTATCGGGGAGTTATTCCTAAAGTACTGCGCATATTTCCGCCAGGAATGACGATATCTGCAATTTTTTGAATGGTTCCTGAAGGCGCTAAAGCGATTTCGGCACGGAAAGCGCTGCCATACTGACCCGCCTGAATTTGTGCAGAGGTCAGTTTTTGAGAGGGATAGTTAAATTGGATTTGATTATCTAAGACAACTTGATCCGACTTCACATAAAGCCTAGCGTCCAGGCCTAAATTACCCTGCAATTTATTCAAGTTAACGCTGGACGCGACAACACTGCCGTCACTTTTAACATCTTCATTCATAACACTGATATAGCTGCCCAGTGCGGTTTGATTTGCGGCTGTGGCCGAATCTAAATCATTAAAAGCAAAATTGGCTTTAAACGATAAAAAGTTGGTATCGGGTGTGCTATTTGCGGCATCCATTCCCGGAATAATAAACAACTCGCCTTTGCCGTCTATTTTAAATGCGATAGATGAAAGCACATCATCCTTTTTAGAAAAGTTGTCCGCTGGAACTAAAGTCCCGCAATTCGTCACGGCGCTCACGCCAGCACAGTTATAAACAGAACCAGGAAGCTGTCCAATGGCAACCTCTGCTTTGGCCGCGAATAATAAATTATCCGCTTTTACATAGATGCCGTCATCTTCAAAACCAATCACGCCATCGGCTTTCATAAATGCATCGATATTGCGCAAACCTGCATAATAGTTCCGCTCTACACCATGTACACCTTTTGCGCCATCGACAATAATAATTGAGGTCGTGCTTGGCGCATTGGTCTTCTTATCAATTCCATAGCCTTCTGTACTAAAGACCAGGTTATATCCCAAACCCTGCTTTACAGTCGCATCGCCATAACTATAGGTTTTTGAAAATAAAGCGAGGTTTGCATTCAAATTAAAAATAGGGATGCCAAGCCCCCACGTTGCACTGCTTTGACCCAATTCAGCTTGAGAATTATCTGAGATAAACTTTGCTGTACGCGCAATCGCCTGAAAATCCATGCCGCGGACAGCAATAAATGCCACATCCCTTTCCTGAGACAGGCTGCTGTTCGTTTGCGGATCTAAGTAATAATTGAATATCGGCGAACTTGCGCCCAGCGTTTTTTGAATATTGTCATTGATAATGAAATTGAGCGTTTTTGCCTGTAAAGCATTAATATAAATATCGCCAAAATCAATATATGCATTATGCGTATTGCCTGCTTCATCACTGGCAGACGGCACTACGAGCGGAGACAGATTTGAGAACTCAATTGCATAACTGCCGCGCCCAGTATGGCCCAACTCAAACGTCGTCGGCGCTTGCGTACTGGATAATAATGAATTTTTAGCCCGCGTAAATTCCGCCGACATCCCTAAATGCAAACCGCCTTTATCTGTTTCATACCCCTGTGCCGTCGTAGCCTGCTCAATCATGCTGCTGCCGGCGCTATGATTGACGGTATTAAATGCCGCCAAGCCCGCCTGATTCGCATTAATTTGAATCCGCCCTTTTGTTAAGGCGCCGGAAGCGCCTAAGCGGATCACATTCTTTTGATTTTGCAGGTCCGAACCATAACGCAAATCAATATTCACCCCTGGATTGGTGGCATTCGCGCGCCCTGAAGCATAAGAGTTGTCCGCAACCCGCCCGAGATTCACGATATGGTCTGTTCCATCCGCTGCTTTCGTGGTCAGGACAATGCCTTCATCACGGTCAATATACAGATACCCGTCTGCGGAAATATTGAAGTTAAAATCATTTAAAGTCAGATACTTGCTATTTAGTCCATAACTAATATCGGCATTCTTGATCTCTAAATCCATATGCGCTAAAGCATTGCGGTTAAATAATCCATTCGAGGTGATTAAATTAAAAACCAAAGGAGACGAAGTCGAAATATTGAGCGAGCCTAAACTCTGCTGGGCAGTTTTACATGCCGCATTGCTGCAAATCAGCATTAAATTTGCAATTGTTGCCTGAAAAGGCGAAATGCTCGCATTTAAATGCACACCTGCACCGTTTGGCGTTGTACCGACATCCAAATTCAGCTTGCTGATGATATTTTGATTATTCTCTCCCTGGATGGTCACATTATGCAGACCCAGCTTCATGTTTCCATTGGCCGTTTGATCTACCCAGTTCGCTTGGTTAATGGTGACCTTGGAAACTTCTTGGGAAATTGAAATACCATCTTGCCCACGAACGGAGCTTAGGTTCTCATCCGACAGCTGTTCAAAAGCATTCGCATGCTGCGCCGCTAAAATACAGACTGTAAGAAGTTTTAATTTGGTTATTTTTCTCATCTCAACATCCTTGTTTTTATTTTTAATTAACAGCGGCTTGTAGAAGTTCCAGCGCAGTTATAACTAAAAATTTTCAAGTCTCCTGATAGATGCAAATTGCCATGCATATTCAGCCCCATGAATCCTGTCTCAGCGCCTTTATCAAAATCCGGTACACTTTGATTTGTGTTAAATGTTGTGTACGTCGCTGAGTTCTGATATGCCGTTGCGCCAGTCTCTACAGACAAGTTCGCAAAACCGAAGTTCCTTATTTTGAGCGGCTTGTCATCATAAAAGCTCAGCTGCATGGCAGTTTGAGCTTTATTGTCCTTATTTAGAATGGTTGATCCATCCAATGAAAACTTATCAATTTGAAGAGTGCCTTGAATTTGCTTAAATACCAGCCATTTCTTGTTTCCAGAACTGTCCACATGATTATTCGGCGCAATCGCCAGACGGCACATAATATTATTTACGCACGAATACCCATAATTGGCGGCTGTCGTTTTGCCAGTGGCATCTACAGTAGAAATGGTTTTTAAGCTCATATCATTGGCATATTTATGATTCAAAGACAAAGTCCAGCTCAAGTCAGCGCCGCCTTGACCGGCAATCGATTGCATATCTTCATTATTTAAATTGACTAATCCCGCCTGAGCGGCGCCTGAAGACATCAGCAACATAGAAGCCATTATTTTTTTTAGCATGCTTTAGCTCCTATAATCCTGTAGTTTTAATTTTAAGATGCTGAATTAATACGCCATCTATCGCCGCAGATCCTAAATTAACCGCTGCTGCCCCTGCCGCAGCACTTTTAAACATAATGCCTGTAGCCGTGCTGTCCCGGTTTGCAATTAAAGTATTTGCAGAGGCATCACGCGCTACCGTACCCATTGAAATACTGCTATGTGTTGCATTGGTGCCTTGATAGCTTATGCCATTCACTTGTGCGCCATTGGTCCCGCAAACAGCGACATTACAGGTGCTGCCTTTATATTGATTTGCCAGCGCATCTAAAGCTGACTGGTTACTGATTGCATATTTAGTGGGCGCACTGATGCTGCTGGCATATCCCAATTCAACAAAACCGCCGCTCACATTGTCTTTTACATAGGTGCCCGCACTATCTGCAACATAGCTAGTGACGTTATTGGTGGTATCGACTATCTTTTTATAAAAAGTGGACACACTGCTGAAATTCTGAACGCTGTAATAAGCGCCCGATTTAGATTTATAATATCCGCCAGAAGCATCTACAGCATACGTTGCTTCTGCATCTTTATAATGCGTATAAATTTTATTATAAATACTCGCAACATTCGGAATTGCGGTCACTTCTAAAATAATATTTTTCCCTTCCGATCCGACGATAAATGGCTGGTACATATTCCCTAAAACCAAGTTGATATTGGGGCTATATATATACAGGCCTTCCGTACTATTGAAGGTTGGCGCAGAAGAACCATTTAATGCAGGCGTAGAATAACTGCCGTCATCTATAGCAGCCGTGCTGATCCGTATCGCTTTTGCATTTAAATTGGTGTCTGTCGATTTTATGCTCTGGGGATTATCATTTGTGTTCAACCGCAGGATACTGGCCATACCCAGTGTCTGATTCTGCTGTGTCACGCTTGAGCTTTGCGTCTGAAACAGCCTGACTTGCGAACCGTTCAAGCTCAAGCCATTGGCGACAAATTGAAACCGCAAACGCTGATTTTTATCTAAATTCTGATCATTCGTTGCATCTGATGTCATTGGCACTGCCACAGGCGCGCCAGTAATAACATTTACCGCATTGCTTGAGCCCCATTTGCGGGAGAACGCATCCGCCCAGTAGCCTAATTTAATATTATTGTCGCTTTCATCCGCCGCTACGGTCGCCAGCGGCGCTTCTAATGCCAAATATCCGACATTTGCCGCCGCATTGGATGCTTGAAATTGCTGAACCTGACTTTCTGTTCCCGCCCTAAACAACCACGGGTTCGCTGATGTTCCCCAGGTAAACCCTTGATTGCTGTAACGCAGGTTTAACTGATCGTCGCTTTTTGACAAGGCTAAGCCATAAATAAAGACATCCGCCTTGGTCTGCTTTGCTGCAGCATCCGCAGCAGTGACTGTAGATGCTAAACCGCTATAATTTTCCCCTGTCGGAATAATCCGGATAAAGCCGGTATCATTTTTAGAGGCTGCCAATAAAGATGCAGCATCTGTCGCTGCGCCATAGGTCGAAGAGGATGAAATATCTTTAGCGCCCTGAAAAACCATTTTAAAATTTTCAGGTAAAAGTGCGATCCCCTCTCCCGTTGTATCGGAAAGAGATTGATCTGACAAAGTTTCAAGTGCATGAACTGATGCCGCGCTGCACAGCGCAATCATACTGGCAAGACAAGATCGAGCAAACCTTGTCTTCTTTATAATATAAGTCATCTCGACCTTCCTTTTTATCAGATGCTCCGCATCTTTATTTTTGCTTCATCCTATACTTGGCATTTATATTTTTGTGAAATCTTAATACAGCATTTACCCAAGTTATGCTTTTTTATTATGCTGAATAATTCATCAAATGCAAAAACAAACTATCTCAACCGAGACATTTCCGATGAATGATGCCTCGGCTTGAAAAAAATTGACGGTATTCTTTATCAATCCCCATGCTGCTGCTGGCTGAATGCTACGGTTTCACATTTTGGCTTCCAATCTATTAACTTTTAATAAAAAAACATTTAACAACAATAAGATAAAATCATCAAAACCCAGCATTTGGCTGTTCCAGCTTCGCCATTGCATTGCATCTTGCTGTTTAAAAAGCCTGCTTATATTCTCTTGGCTGTTTGATTCTGCAAGCCCTGCTGAGCACAGCCATCTTCATCCGCCGCTAAGATCGGCTGGGGCTGATAGTTACAGAATGAAGCCATGCTTTGATCCGCTGTCCGCATGCTGAATCAGCATCTCAGTGCAGTTTTTCACATAGCGCATTGCCATTTGAAATGCATCCACTAAATGCACAGAACATATCTCAGCTGACCGCCTGATCCATTTCTTTGCAATCCTTCCGCCTCTGCCGCCTGAGCAGATTTCATAAAATTGCTGCCTCTGAAAAATTTATTTCAGGACAGGAAAAGCATATAAAAAAAGGCAGATCAAATGACCTGCCTTTTTTTATATGCTTTGCCTGCGCATCTTATGCTTTCGGCAAAGTCACGCCCGTTTGGCCTTGATACTTGCCGCCGCGGTCTTTATAAGAGGTTTCACACACTTCATCAGATTCAAAGAACAGCATTTGCGCCACACCTTCGCCCGCGTAAATGCGCGCCGGCAAATTGGTCGTGTTTGAGAATTCCAATGTGACATGGCCTTCCCATTCAGGTTCAAGCGGTGTGACATTCACAATAATACCGCAGCGCGCATAGGTCGATTTGCCCAGGCAGACGGTCAGCACATTACGCGGAATGCGGAAATATTCGACTGTGCGCGCCAAAGCGAATGAGTTTGGCGGAATGATGCAGACATCGGACTCGATATCAATAAAGCTTTTATCATCAAAGTTTTTTGGATCCACAATTGCAGAATGCACATTGGTGAAAACTTTAAATTCACGCGCGCAGCGCACATCATAGCCGTAGCTGGATACGCCATATGAAATCAGTTTTTCACCATTTTCATCATAACGGACTTGATTCTCTGCATACGGTTCAATCATGCCGTGCTTTTCGCTCATTTCGCGAATCCAACGATCAGACTTAATAGCCATGTATCTCTATCCAAAAAGCGTTAATTCAATTATTGCGTGGTACTTTAACTGAAATCAGCGGCAATGAAAATAAGCCAGCGCCGCAGGCTGCGGATTTGGCGCTTCACTGCAGAATTTAAGCTGTATTAAAGCTTCAATATTGCAGAATAGCTGAGTGGAATTGAAAAGCTCATCAAAACCAATGAAGCCGTTTTTTGCAAATTGCATTGGTTCAGCCAGCTGATTTTATTGGAGGTTAAAATTGAGCCTATGAAAGTCCATAAAAAAGCAATCGGGATAATCAGCAATAAGAACACCGTCATATGCGCGGCATAGTAGCGCCCGTCGACCCAAGCGATAGCTGGAAAAACGGCAGAGGCAAACAGCAGCGCTTTAGGATTCAGCAAAGTTGCTGCAAACAGCTGAACAGGACCGATGGTCAGCTGATTATAGTCATCCGAGACATTGGCCGTTTTCCATAAGCGCACAGCTAAAAATAAGATATAAGCGGCACTGAATAATTTTAAAATAACCGGCAATAGCGGCAAATGCGTTGAAACTTTTCCAATTAAAAAGCCCCATAAGGTGATCGAGATTAAATAGCCGAAAGCTTCTGCCGGAATCAGACGGAAAGATTTGCGTACGCCCACCTGTATGCCTGATGAAGCCAGCAAGGTATTGGTTGGGCCAGGAGTCAATAAGATTGTGACGACTAAGCCAATGAAAAACCATGAAATCATACGAAAAACTCACCTTTGAGTGAGCGCAGATTAAATCAGTTCAATTCAGGACGCAAAAAAATAATTGTAAGCCGATATATAAAAATCAGTCACATTTAATTAAATGAATATATTTCAATTATTTATAATTTTATAGCAGCGTTAACCCTGCGGTCACACCTGCCTATTTTACATACAAAATCATACAAAAATCGTTAGACCCTTCACATAAAAACTGAAGAAAGCCCGAACAGGGCGCTTTTTCATTCACAGGCACTATCTATGGAGTTTTAACCTGCATGCCAATGATTTCTTATCAAAAAAGCCCAGCCAATGGCTGAGCTTGAGTCTTCCAAAGACCGCGTATTAGAAAATACGGCTCTGATCTTTTTCTTGTTTCGGCAGTTTTTCGGCAATGCGGGCGGCAATCGCCATATAGCTTTCAGCAGCACTGTCTTCCGCAATGACTGAAGGCTTGCCTGCATCGGCATTTTCACGGATCTGCACATTCAGCGGCAATCGGCCCAATAACGGAATATGGTACTGTTCAGCTAATTTATCGCCACCGCCTGTACCAAAAATCTGCTCTTCAAATCCGCAATTTGAGCAGATATGAGTCGACATATTTTCCACCACGCCCATGACAGGAATCTGCACGCGGTTAAACAGCTCAATGCCTTTGGTGGCATCCATCAGCGCCACATTTTGCGGCGTTGTCACAATCACCGCGCCCGTTACTGGAATGCGCTGCGCCAGCGTCAGCTGAATATCGCCTGTACCCGGCGGCATATCAATCATCAGCACATCTAAATCAGGCCATAGAGTTTGATTGAACAGCTGCATCAGCGCGCCAGTCGCTTTCGGGCCGCGCCATGCCACTGGGGTATTGTGATCGCCCGTTAAATGGCCGATGGACAGCACAGCAAGTCCATAAGCATCCAGCGGCACAAAGTGCTCTGCTTCGATCATTGGCGTTCTGCCGGCATTTCCCAGCATGGTCGGAATGCTTGGGCCATAGATATCGGCATCTAACACCCCCACTTTTAAACCCAGTTTTTGCAGCGCCAAAGCCAGATTGACGGTCGTTGTCGATTTGCCGACGCCGCCTTTGCCTGATGACACTAAAATCACATTTTGAATGCGCGGATGCTTTGGCACATCGCGCTGCTGCGGCGCTGCTTTTTGAATAGGCGGATTGTTTGGATCAGCTTCTGCAGGCTGTTCAGGCGCTGAAGCCGAAGCATCGACGACTGGCGGCAGATTGTTTTTGGGCGCTGTATTTTCTGCTTTTGGCTGGCTGGAACAGCTTTCGCCTTCTGCATGGTTATGCCCGCAGCCGCCTGAGCTATGCCCGGTTTTTTGCTGAATCACATGCATGTTTAATTCAGTAATCCCGCATTTTTCCAAAGCATCGGCTAAATCATCATGAATTTTTTGCAGGTCATCCGCTTCAGAGGGCAAGGTATTAATCGTGATTTGCAAGACCTGCCCCTGCACATTGATTTGGGTAATCCGGTCTTTTAATGCATGCGCTGAATTGGGCAGCAGATAGCTTTGCAGCACGTGCTGAATTTCATCTTCTTTAACTTCCTGCGAGGGTGAAAAGACCGATTTAAGCGAAGAAAGCCAAGACATAAAGTTACTCCAAAAAAGCGAAAATACAGCAGATTACTGATAGTTTAACGGCAAATAGAGTCTAGGTTAAGCACCGGATTTAAGAAGATGCAGGATAAAGCTAAAAATCCAAGTAATATGCTTGGTTTTATTCCTCTTTCAGATACATTTCAACAATACAGTTCGAATGTTTTTTTGATATAAATTTCAGCATTGGCCGCTAGACGCTTTTATTTGCCGCAGGCCTGGCCTTACTGTCAATAGATTAACGCATGCGCACAGCATTAAACGTATAAAAAACTGTGATAGTCCAGCAACGTCCAGAAAATATGGACTGAATCTGCCGGCTGAATTGATGTGTGGAAATGTATTTTATGTATTATTGGGGGAATTAAAATGAAAAAATTAGTCTTTATGCTTTGGTTTGCCGCCGCAGGCTTAAGCCATGCCGGCATGAATGTAGAGACGTTTCTCACGGCAGAGCGCCAGTCAATTACGCTGGGGGATACTGTGGAAGACATGCAGATGCGGATGAAAGCATCTCCCATCACGGTAAATTCATACGTACTGCCGCAGAAAGATCAAAAAGAAGACTTGGCAATTGATTACACCTATGAAATTGAAAACATGCGCTATGTCATTACTGTGGTAAATGGAAAAATCAGCCAGATTCAAACTGAAAACCTGAATAAATAAGTCGAAAATGATATGGCCATGCAAAGGCCGCATTTGCACAACACCTGAATCCTTTATCAAAAAAAACCCATTGCTTAGGCAATGGGTTTTTTTTGATTCAAGAACAGCCTTCTTCAAGCCTGCACTTACAGCATTATAAAATTATGCCTGATCGCCTTTTTTAAACTTGCCTAAAGTCTCTGTGGTTTTCTTTTTCAGCTCATCAAACTTTTCTGTGGCGTGAACTTTTAACTCATCTAGCTTGACAGAGGCTTCCTGCTTTAATTCTGCAGCCTTCAGCTTAGCCTCATCCAGCTTTTGACCCGCTTCTTCTTTCAGATGGTCAAATTTTTCCTGTGCAGATGCTTTAGCCGCTTCAGCTTTAGCTTTCAAATCATCAGCCTTTTCCTGCAACGCGGCTTTATCTTCGGCATGCAATGCCTTTGCTTCATGCTTTAAATCGTCAAGCTTGGCTTCGGCATGCAGTTTAGCTTCTTTAGCCGTATGCTTTAAATCATCCAGCGCTTTTTCACCCTGCAGCTTGGCTTCCTGCGCCGAATGCTTTACTTTTTCGTCCAGCTCAGCGGCTTTATTTTTCAGTTCATCCAGCTGTGAATTACTCATCTTTATACCCTCTTAATTATATGAATTGTCTAACAATAGATATAACATCTCATCGGATTAAATAAAGCCGCAGCATCATTTCGATACACTTTATAACAAACTGAAATAAACCTCACCACAGCCGAACCCAAGCTATAAAACAGGAGTTTACTTCTTCACCGTACTGATAAAACTGATCACCGCAAACAGCCAAATAAACAGAATAAAACTGCGTGCGCGTGTGAAGTGCTCTACGTCTGAACCATGCACAATATTATGGCGGGTCGCAGTCACCGTTGAACTATTGTCCATTTTCAAAGCCTGCAGTTCTAAAAAGTAGGGATTAATATCGCTGGCGATTTTCACCTTATGCCATAAACTTTTCACTTCATGGCCTTTCAGCCCCGGCACAATTTTATAGACATCAATATATTTGCTTTGATTCAGCTGCAAATAGCCACGCTCTGCCAATGCTTCCGTCAAAATACCTTCAATCTGCCCATACAGCACCGTCACGCAGCCTGCGTAACATTCTTGTGCATACATCTTGAAGCACTGCTCAATGACTTGACGGTGCAGCGGCAGGTTGCCGCCAATCTGCAAAGCGTCAACAGCGGACAGCATTTCATGCTGAAAATAGTCTTGTTCTATAAGCGCCGGCAAAGCAAAATTAGCCATTCCGCTTTCTTTTTCAGATGCTAATTTCCAAAAATACAGCAGATTTAACGCGTCATTGGCAATAGGCGCATCGCTTTCAAATTCAATCTGATCGGCCAATACATCAAAATAGGTATCCTGCGCAGCAAGCTGCCTTAATTCAGCGACCAGTTGAGCGTGAGATGCAGAACCCATCGTTTGCAAATATTGCGCTGCTATTTTTAAGATTTGATTGCCGAGTTTCTGTTGACTGCCTGAATTTTGCGGAATGCGCGTCACGGGCTGGTCGAAATCAAAATCATCATCGATCATGGGCTTGTACTCTTAAAAATGGCTGAATCTGTGCATTATCGCTGTTCTTGTGCAGACGATACAGATAAATCACACTCTGCCCGCATATTTTCTTCCAGCATCTTGGGCATGCTGATGCAGAAAGATTAATGCCAGGTATCGTACACGCTAAAAAGAAGGTTTTCGGTTTCGCTTAAGGCCCAATAGCTGTGCTTAAAATGCGGGTATTTTTCAGCAGCGGCAGCGGCGGGAATGCGCACAAAAGGCATATAGCAGGCGCTGACAGCCTGCTTTAAATATTCAGTCGAGCCCAGCACATAGTAAGAATCGTGATTGATATAGTCATGATGGCTTAAATACTCCGGACTCGGCTGCACAAAATGCAGCGTCTTATGCCAGCCGCGCCAGCGTTTCTTTATTGTCGGCTTCACACACTCTACCGCGTCATCGCGCTGGCTCGAACTGCGCGCAGCTTTTTGCAGAATGACCGCTCGAAGGCCATTATCAATGGCATAGACCAGCACCACATTGCCTTTCATCGGTGAATGCCGGCGGTAAAAAATAAATGCCGGATGATTTAGCTGAGCAAATTGCTGCTGATCTAGATCATAGGCATAGTCCAGCTGCTGCTTAAATTCTTGCCGCTGCGTGAATGTGCCAAAGATCAATACAGCCACAATAAAAAACACCACGCACAGACACAGCATGCCCGCCAGCGCAATGACGCCTGTCAGGCCATAGCGCAATATTTGCAATGCATCCCGCAAATAGCCATCCCCTTTCCTGCGCATTCTTACAGTCCCAGTGGTTTTGGATGATTTAAAGAATGATGAGTTCAGTGTATGGATTTTTTTTCAGAGGCATCAAGTGTAACTGTGCGCAGTTTTTGCAAAGATTTTAATCTTTTGTATACAGATGACGTACACTGCGCATAACCGGGGCAGCGCCGTCATTGAAGGCAAGCGCGCAAATTCTGCAGCTGAACATGGATTAGAATGAGCAAAGGCTATCGCCTATCGGCAAACGGATGCCATGACAAATTGACCTGAACGCCGCCATTCAAACAGCCTGCTGTTTTTAACTCTTTTGAAAAGAATTCACTGATTCCCTTGTGCATCCGCTCCTTATCTAAGGTAAAATCGTTGACCTTATATAAAATACGAATGAGAGAGTCATATCCGTGCGTAATATTTTAGTCACTAACGCCCTGCCATACGCCAATGGCCCCATCCATATGGGACACTTACTCGGTTATATCCAAGCAGATATTTGGGTTCGTGCCATGCGTGCAATGGGACACGATGTGACTTATGTATGTGCGGATGATGCTCACGGCACAGCCATCATGCTGCGTGCCGAAGCCAATGGCATTTCTCCAGAACAGCAAATTGCCAATGTGCAAAAAGAACACATCCGCGACTTTGACGGTTTCGGCGTGCATTTCGATCATTATGATTCAACCAATAGTGACGAAAACAAAGCGCGTTCAGAAGAAATCTATATTAAAAACCGCGAAGCCGGCAATATTGCCATCCGTCCTGTCAACCAGCTGTTTGACCCTGAAAAAGGCATGTTCTTATCAGACCGTTTCATTAAAGGCACGTGCCCGAAATGTAAGTCGGAAGATCAATATGGCGACGCGTGCGAAGTCTGCGGTACCACTTATAACGCGACTGAGCTGTTAAACCCGAAATCGACGTTGAGCGGCGCAACGCCTGTTGAGAAATCGTCAGATCACTACTTCTTTAAACTGCCGAATTTTTCAGAATATTTGCAAAAATGGACCCGTGACCAAGGCCGCCTGCCGGTTTCGATTGCCAATAAACTGGATGAATGGTTTGAAGCGGGCTTATCGGACTGGGATATTTCACGTGATGCGCCGTATTTCGGCTTTGAAATTCCAGATGCGCCCAACAAGTATTTCTATGTTTGGGTCGACGCGCCGATTGGATACATGTCGAGTTTTGAAAACTACATCAAGACTAAGCGTCCTGATTTAAGTTTTGACGACTTTTGGAAAAAAGACTCTGACAAAGAAGTCTATCACTTCATCGGTAAAGACATCGTTTACTTCCACGCGCTGTTCTGGCCTGCAATGCTTGAAGGTGCAAACTACCGTACGCCATCAGGTTTATTCGTCAATGGTTTCTTGACTGTAAACGGTCAGAAGATGTCGAAGTCTCGCGGTACATTCATTAAAGCTGAAACGTATTTAGAGCACTTAAACCCTGAGTACTTACGCTACTACTTCGCGTCTAAACTGTCGGATAAAGTTGAAGACTCTGATTTGAACTTGGATGATTTCGTTCAGAAAGTAAACTCTGATCTAGTCGGTAAAGTAGTGAATATTGCCAGCCGCTGTGCAAAATTCATCAACACCAAGTTTGATAATAAATTGTCTGCAACTTGTGCAGAGCCTGAATTGGTACAAAGCTTTATTGATGCAGGCGCGTCAATTGCGAAAGCCTATGAAGCACGTGAGTTCTCTGCCGCGATTCGTGAAATCATGGCGCTTGCAGATAAAGCCAACCAATATATCGATGAGAAAAAACCGTGGGCTTTAGCCAAAGTTGAAGGCGAAGAACAGCAAGTACACGATGTATGTTCGGTCGGGATTAACCTGTTCCGTCAATTGGCTGTATACTTAGCGCCTGTACTTCCGACTTTAGCAGCTCAAGTGCAAGCGTTCTTAAAACTAGACCGCTTTGACTTTGCTTCTGCTCAAACAGCACTGGTCGATCATGAAATTGCATTGTTCCAACCTTTAATGCAACGTGTAGACCCGAAAGCTGTTGCGGCAATGGTCGATGCTTCTAAAGACTCTTTAGCGGCTGTAGCTGAACCTGTAAAAGTGGAAAAGAAGAAAGAAAGGAAAGCCGAGAAAAAGCCAGAGCCAAAAGTAGGCGAAGCTGAAATTATTAGCATTGAAGACTTTATGAAAGTTGACCTGCGTGTAGCGGAAGTTTTAGAAGCTGCAACGGTTGAAGGTTCTGACAAACTGCTTCAATTGACTTTAAATGTCGGTGAAGCTGAACCGCGTAATGTATTCAGCGGTATTCGTGAGTATTACCAACCTGAAGACCTTAAGGGTAAATTGGTAGTGATGGTAGCAAACCTTGCACCGCGTAAAATGCGTTTTGGTATTTCAAACGGTATGGTTTTAGCTGCTGGCAATGGCGAAGGTGTCTGGGTGATTTCACCTGAATCTGGCGCTAAAGCGGGCGATAAGGTTTCTTAAGGTTTAATAATTCTTAAAAAAGCCTCTACATTGTAGGGGCTTTTTTATTGTTTTATTTCCCCCCCTACTATGGGCAAGGGTGAATCTATTACTTAAAATATTTGAGAAAATCTCCTCTCCTGAAAGGCAAGGTCTTTTTAGACATTAAAAATTAAATTTGCTATCTTTAGTAATATTAATAATCAATACAGAAGCATGAATAAAGAAGAAATCAAGAAAAAGCATCACTTTGTTAGTCAATTTTACTTAAAAGCTTGGAGTACAAACTCAAGTAAAATCTATGCACTGAAAAAAACTACAAATGAGAAACCCTTTTTAGTCAAAACTAACGAAACTGCATTATCAAATTATTTTTATGAAAGTTGTTTATTAACAGACATGTCTCTTAATTTTTTGCATAATTTTGCGAAATCAACAAATAGCTTAGACACACCTGTATATAAACTTATCATTACAACCATTCAAGATATTTACAATTTAGTAAATACAACTCAAGAACTTTCTAATCAATTAAAAAAACCTATATTAATTTCAGACTTAGCTAAAGAAAATTCTATTTTTCAAACTAATGCCTTAGAGAACTATTATTGTGTTCTAGAAGAAAAGTTTGCAGTCATTATTAAAAAAATTATTTATGGTGAAAGCTACAGCCTCACAATTGATGATTATGATATTCTTTTATTCTTCGTAACATCACAATTCATGCGTACTCAAAAGCGACGTACGGAAGCTCAGCAAATTACTGAACAATTCTTACCTAATTTATCTCATAAAGAGTCAAAAACACTGCTCTTATATCTAAGCTTACTGTTAGATCAAAAACTTCATTCAGCTTTAGTAAATTCTCTATATGTAATACACATAGTAGAAAATAAGACTTCATTAAACCTACTTACCTCGGACAATCCAGTTGTAAATACAAAATTCCACTCCTCCAATAATAGTGAAGTCGAATATATTGTCTCCATTTCACCTAAATTTTATCTACATGTTAAAGAAAATATGTATTCGAAGACTGTTACCAATAGTCTAATTGAAAGCTTCAAAATCAATTCCAGCATAACTGCTATCAATAAAACTATTTTGCTAGAATCAACAGAAAATATTAGTCAAATTGCATGGGTAAACCATTTAATTAAGAAAGAAAGTCACCGTTTTATTTATGCACTTGAAGCTAATGACTTACACTAAAAATGCGTTTTTATCATCAATATGATAAAAATAATTATCCCTTTAAAACTTATAAGAATCCCATGAAAACTTTACAAAATCTATTCGTAGCACTAGCGCTAAGCACAACAGCCATCACCACCCAAGCTGCCGAATCCACCATCCCCCAACAAAAACAAGTCTCAGGCTATTACCAATATCAAGCTGGTGATGTACAAATTACAGCCCTGCTCGATGGCACTAACTTCATGTCACCTAAACTCTTTCAAAATACCCCAGAAAAAGAAGTACATGAAATTTTAAAGAAATACGCTGCCGACCAAGCCAAAGGCGTACAAACCTCAGTCGATGCCTTCCTCGTGAATACAGGTCATTCGCTGGTTTTAGTGGATAGCGGCGCTGCGAGCTGTTTTGGCGCACATTTGGGTTCAGTGTTAAGCAACTTAAAAGCATCAAGCTATCAACCAGAACAAGTCGATACCATCTTACTGACGCATCTGCACCCAGACCATGTGTGCGGTATTAGCCAGAATGGTGTGACAAACTTTCCCAATGCGACGGTTTATGTCTCGAACGATGAAGCAAACTATTGGCTAAACCCGAAACAAGTCGATAAGCTCCCGAAAGAAAAACAAGCCGGTTACTTAGGAACTGTTGAAAAAATTAAACAAGCCATCGCCCCCTATCAAGCCAAACAACGCTTCAAAACGTATCAATTGGGCGATCAAGTTCAAGGCTTTAAAGTCATTAATACAGCGGGGCATACACCCGGACATTTTAGCTATGAATTGAAAACCAAAGACGAAACGGTGGTCTTTATTGGTGACATTGTGCACTCTCATACTGTGCAATTCGACAAGCCAGAAACCGCAATCGATTATGATATCGACCCGAAAAAAGCAGTGCAAACACGCTTAAAGCAATTTGCTGAATATGCAAAAGGCGGGCAAACCATTGCAGCACCACACTTGCCATTCCCTGCTATTGGACATATCTATTCTGCAGATGGGAAAAGCTATCAATGGATTCCTGTGCATTTTAAGGATTAATTGATAACAAACGTCCTCCTTTTAGAAGGAGGGAACACTGTTCCGCAAAGGTAAAGCAGGGCAGAATTTCCCTCTAAAAGACAGTCAAGCAAATAAACCAAGTCAAAAGCACAGCCACAAAAAAGCCCCTATCACTAGAGGCTTTTGCTATATGTACAACTTAGGACAGCACAAACTCCCAAATCACATAGCCAATTCCAAAGCCAAGCAACGAATATGACGTGATAATAAAATAAACAAAGCTCGCTTTATTTTTCTTTTTCCAGAAACTCATACCGCCACCTAAATATGCCAATTTGCATCATGTTAGCGTGTATTAAACAAAAAGTGAAACATTTCCAAGTCATTAATTTATAAAATATTTTAAACACAAACTCATATTTTTCATCACAATAAAGTCAATATACAGATTGGCACTATTTTTCTAATACAGATAGCCAAAATGATTTAGGAATCTCTAAAAATGCTAAAAGCGAGCCGTCTGTTTTATTACTTTGGTCATGTCAAACCTAAGTAAAACTTCTTTCTATGTGTTGATTCAGTTAGGTAACTGAAATCACTTCATCCCAAAAATCAGCTTCAGCCCCAGCGCCGTCATTACCGCGCCTGCAGTCCGGTCAAAAACCGCTTTAAACTTCAAATACACGCGGCGCGGCTTTTCGGCAGACAGCGCAACAGCCACCAGCGAGCACCAGCCTGCATCAATAAAGAAACACAAAACAGGCAGCACAAAATAAAAATAGAAGGGAATCTCTTTCGGCAGCAAGGCTGTAAAAATACTGGCTAAAATAATCGCAATTTTCGGATTTGACAGCTGCGTAATTAAACCGGTCATAAAGGCGCGGCGCAAGGTCATTTGTGCAGCCACATCCTCATCTGCATTAATCGGTTCTTTGGCATGCTTAATAATTTTGTAGGCCATCCAAAGCAGATATAGCCCGCCGCAGATTTTTAATGCCAAATACGCCGATGGCACAGCCAATAAAAAGGCCTGCAAGCCTAATACCGCCAGCAAACCAAAGACGGCTGCGCCAGTACCTGTACCTAAAGCTGTAAATAAGCCATGCTTGCGTGAAATCGCAATTGAATTTTTAGCCACATAAATAGAAGTAGGCCCGGGGCTCATTGCACCTAACATCAAAGCAAATGCAATCGAACCCAAAATCCAAAATGATTCCACGGCAACACCTATAAAATAAATTCCGTGGCAATTTTACAAGCATCACCGCTGAATATCTCCCTATTTTTCACAGGACTTTGACAAAATCACCGAATAATTCACTGTTATTTTATTGATTGACCCATAAATCTATTGCATGATCGGGCTTAAGCAATAAAAGATCTAACAATTATGAAATTAGCGGAAGCGCTGCTGCTGCGCAGCGACATGCAAACCAAACTGGCCTCACTGCAGCAGCGTATTAACAGCAATATTTTAGTGCAGGAAGGCGATACGCCCAGCGAAGATCCAAATCAGCTGATTCAAGAAGCATTGGCCGTGAACCGTGAACTGCATGATTTAATTCAGCGCATACACGCCACCAATGCGCAAGCCACAGCCAGCAACGGTAAAAAACTATTAGAATTAATTATTGAGCGTGATGCGTTAACCAGCCAGCACCGAATTTTACAGCAGGCTATTGACAATTCACGGCGTGAAAATGGACGCTACAGCTCCAGTGAAATCCGCTGGATTAAAACCATTTCTGTTGCTGATATTCAAAAGCAGACAGATGACATCAGCAAGCAGCTGCGTCAAAATAATTTAGAGATTCAAGCATCAAACTGGCAAGTCGATTTAATTTAAAATTTGGATAGCCATCCATCACAGTTCGGGCATATTGGGCGAGTGCAAGGCCTTTTCCGCGTTTGTAAGGCTTTAATTCAACAAACGCTTGCAAGAAGTAAAGCGTCTGCTTCAAATTTTTCACTTCTCTGACGCAGCACCACGCATCTTTTACTTCTTACATTGCACCATGCACTACCATGCGCTGACAATATGCCCACCCTTTACAGCACAGCGCCAGGTTTACTGCTGATGCTGTTGAGCCAATACAGCAGAGTCTTTCGGGATGCGGTAGTCCTGATCATGCGCAGGCACGCCGCCAATAATCATCGTCCGCACTTCGGTACGGGGCTTATTCAGATCATCCTTTGCATCACAGCCTGCCATACCCAGCAGCAGACAGGTCATTATGGCTGCAGATAAAATTTTCATCTTATCTCCTCCATGCTTATTGTTATAGCCTTCAGCATAGCATTACTGGATAAAATTACACCACATTTATACACTCTCAAACCGAATAAATTTTCTAAATAAAAACTGCGATTTCAATATATTAAAACGCAATACCAATCACGTTTACAAAATATCACAATCTGCAATATTTACATCGGACACTTTTGTCCGTTAAATTATTGCTAAAACTGATTATTGATAAGAAAACCGCATGTCTCTACGCCAAGAACGCGCTGCGCAAAACCGCGAAGAATTGCTTTCCGCAGCCATCAATATTTTCCGTACTCACGGCATTAATGCGCCGCTGCAGCTGATTATTGATGAGGCGCAGGTAGGGCGGGCAACGTTTTACCGCAACTTTTCAGACCGGCGTGAACTGGTGCTGGCGCTGATGGAACAGGCGCTGGACCGTTTAGAAAATCGGGCGCGCAATCACGCTCAATATGAAGACGGCTTTATCCGCTTGATTCAAGACCATATTCATAATATTCCCTACCTCACGGCATTAATGGAATATTGGCGGGTGATTGAGCGCAATGATCCAGCCATGGTGCTGATTTACCAGCGCCGGGATCAAATCTTACAGCCGCTGATTGATACGGCGATTGCCAATGGCGTTTGCCGCACAGATTTTAGTCCACGCGACTATTCCATGGTCACCTCAATTTTGAGGGCTGCTTTACAGGGCTATACAGATTCTGATCAGGAGATCTTAGCGGCCCGCGCCGTAGATCTACTGCTTAACGGCATCCGCCCATAGCAAGGCAGCAGCATGGCTCAACCTCCCCGCCTGCTGGAACCGGCTCCGGACTGGACAGCAGAAGAAAAGCCGACTTTGCCAGGTTCACCTGCGGCCATTGCGCACCCGGCTTATAAGCGTATTTTATACTTTGTGATTGGCTTAGTTGTTGCCATTTCAGGCAGCCTCAGCAATGGCTTCATCACCGCGAATTTGCCCTTGATTCAAGGGGAATATGGCTTAACCCCGTCAGAAGCCGCATGGATTCCAGCGGCCTATGTCATGGCGAATGTCAGTTCAAACTTGATTCTATTTAAAGCGCGGCAACAATACGGACTGAGGCTGTTTTCCGAAATCGGTCTTGTGGTTTTTATTGCAGTGATGGTGCTGCATCTGTATGTGCATACCTTTGAAATGGCGGTATTTGTGCGCATGGTCAGCGGCCTAGTGGCTGCGCCGCTCAGTTCTTTGGGCATGTATTACATTATGCAGGCTTTCAGCCGCGCCAATTTTGGGCGCGGTTTATATTTGGCTTTGGGTTTCCAGCAATTGGGCATTCCACTGGCGTGGATCATGTCGCCTTATCTGGTTGATGTGAATGACTGGGCGCTGCTGTATACCTTTGAACTGGGGCTCGCGCTGTGCTGTCTGGCCATGGTGGTTTCCTTAAAACTGCCGCGGAGCTTACGGATAGAAGTCTTCGAATTTCAAGATATTTTCACTTTCATTCTGCTGGCTGCCGGCTTTGCCTTTTTATGCATTGTATTGACCCAAGGCCCTATTCAATGGTGGCTGAATGCCGACTGGCTGGCTTATCTGCTGATTGGCGCGCTGATTTTAATTACCGTGGGGCTGACTTATGAACACTACCGGGTCAACCCGCTGATCATTACCCGATGGCTGGGCGCATCATCGACTGTGCGTTTTATTTTGGGCGCTTTTGCCATCCGTTTTGTGATGTCCGAACAAAGCTATGCCGCCGTGAGCTTTTTAAAAACCATGGGCATGGGGCCGGATCAGTTTGTAAACTTTTATCTGGTGATCTTTTTCGGCATCCTCAGCGGCACTATTTTCAGCGCCCTGACCTTTTCTAAGGACAAAGCCGTTTGGCATTTGCTGGGCGCAGTGGCCTTGATTTTTATTGCCTGCGCGCTGGATCATCACCTGACCAGCGACGTGCGTCCTGAGAATTTTTTCCGCAGCCAGTTTATTGTCGGCTTTGCCAGCGGCATGTTTATTGGCCCGCTGCTGCTGACTGGCATTATCAATGCACTGCAGCGCGGCCCCAACCATATGGTCACCTTCATTGTGCTGTTCTCCGCCAGTCAAACTTTTGGCGGATTAATGGGGTCTTCTTTTTTTTCAACATATCAGCAAATGCGCACGCAGCATTATCAAGCGGAAATTAGCGCAGATCTGCCCAGCACCAGCCCGCAAGTGGCTCAGCGCCTGCAAATCTATACGCAAAGCAATCAACGCTACACGCTAGACCCAGCTCTGGAGCAAAATCAGGCGCTGCGCACTTTAAATCAAGCCGTCACCAAAGAAGCGCAAGTCCGCGCCTATAACGATGTGATTTTCCTCAATCAGCTCGTTGCCGTGCTGCTGCTGTTTTGGGGCCTGTTTATCATCAGCATCAACCGTTACCGCAGCTATAAGCAAAGCCTGCGGCCAGATTCCAGCTGAGGATCCAGCCTGAAATACCCAAGATTCAGGAACAGATCTCCCAATGAATAGATAGCGTTAAATCCCAATTAAATTTAGAGAAGCCCATGTCAGAACATGAAAAGCCAGCAGAAAATACAGCGGCTCCGCAGCCGTCCAGCAAGCTGATTCCCACCGATAAGCGGGTTTTAGTGATGATGTTCTTTGTCCTGCTGGCGGGCATCAGTTTAATTTTATGGGCCTGGAAAATCGGCCCTTTTCATTCGGCCGTGGAATCCACTGAAAACAGCTATGTCAAAGGCAAAACCACGATTTTGTCTTCACAGATTAATGGCTATGTGAAAGATGTGCTGGTCACTGATTTTGAATGGGTAAAAAAAGGCCAGCCCTTGATGCATATCGATACCACCACCTACGATCAGAAAGTCACACAGGCTGAATCTGGCGTCGAGCAGGCGCAAAACAGCTTGGCGAATCAGAGCCAAACCATTCAGCAGCGCAAAGCCGATATTGCAGCGGCTGAAGCCAAAGCCGATCAGGCACGGGCAGCCTATAGCCTGTCTGTGACCCAGCTGCAGCGCTATGCGCAATTGGGGGACAGCGGCGCAGCCTCTAAAACTGAACAGGATCAGGCGCGCGCTGATATGAAAAACAACTTGGCCCTCGTGCATCAGGCTGAAGCGAATATTCAAGTGGCGATCGAAGCCTTAAAAACTGCGGAAGTGGCGCAAACCGGCTTAAAAGCGCAGGTGACGAATGCCCAAGCGCAGCGTGATCAGGCCGTGACCACCAAGGACTACAGCTTGATTGCCGCGCCGATGGACGGTCAGCTGGGTGAAGTGAGTCCGCGCGTTGGGCAGTATGTGTCTGCAGGCACACAGCTGATGTATCTGATTCCGCAGCAGCGCTGGGTCACTGCCAATTTTAAGGAAACTCAGATTGCCAATATGCAAATTGGCCAAAATGCATGGTTTACGGTGGATGCCATGAGTCATCAAAAATTCAGCGGCAAAGTCGAGCAGATTTCTCCCGCCGCCGGTTCGGAATTCAGCGTACTGAAAGCCGACAATACCACTGGCAACTTTACTAAAGTGGTGCAGCGCATTGCTGTGCGCATTGCCATTGACCCGAATCAACAAGGCATGGAGCGCCTGCGTCCCGGCATGTCAGTGGTAGCGTCAGTCGACACCGGCTCAGCTCATTAAGCTGCAGATAGCGCTCATCAACAGGAATCCGCTACACTACAGCGGATTCTGTTTGCCTGAATGCACATGTCTATGTTTGACGCCCTTGCCCAAGCCATTCCTTATAACACCGTACATCTGCACGGCGTGACGCTGGCCATCAAGCGGCTGGATTCAGTGCATCCGCAAATTTCAGGCAATAAATTCTTTAAGCTGAAATACAACTTTGCAGCGGCCCAGCAACAAGGCCTCAAACAGGTGCTGACCTTTGGCGGCGCCTATTCCAATCATATCGCCGCTACGGCTTATGCAGCCCATCTTTTCGGCATGCAAAGCATTGGCATTATCCGCGGCGAAGAGCTGGCGCTTAAAGCGCTGAATCCGACCATGCAAACCGCGCAAGGCTTTGGCATGCAGCTGCAGTTTGTCAGCCGTGAAATGTATCGGCAAAAACAGTCAGCAGATTTTATCCAGCAGCTGCAAGCCGAATTTCCAAACAGCTATATTATTCCTGAAGGCGGCACCAATCCCCTTGCTATTCAAGGATGTACAGAAATTTTAAGCCCTGCCGATTTAGAAAATTTTGACCTGATTTGCTGCGCCGCAGGCACTGGCGGAACCATTGCAGGCTTAATTGAAGCCAGCGTTGCGCATCAGCACGTGCTCGGATTTTCGGCGCTGAAAGGTGATTTTTTGACGCAAGACGTGAAGCAATGGACCGCTCGGCGCAACTGGCGCATCACCGATGAATTCTGTCAGGGCGGCTATGCCAAAACCACGCTAGAACTCATGCAGTTTATTCAAGAGTTTGAAGCTGCATACAGCATCCCGCTGGAGCAGGTTTATACCGGCAAAATGCTGTTCGGCATTCAGCAGATGATCCTGCGCGGTGAAATCAAACCCGAACAGCGGATTCTGGTCCTGCATACCGGCGGTCTGCAAGGGAAAATACAGCGCTGATTCTTACAGCCGGAAGCCCAAAGCTTTCCCTGAAAATTCGTTCAAAACAGAGTATAATCCGCCTCTTTTCATTCTCCCGCAGGCTGGCTCATGTCCAAAAATCTGTACGATGTTGTTGTAATAGGTGCAGGCGCATCAGGCTTGATGCTGGCATATAAAGCGGCGCAGCGCGGACGCAAAGTGCTGGTGGTTGAAAAAGCCAACAAAGTCGGCAAGAAAATTCTGATGTCCGGCGGCGGCAAGTGCAACTTCACCAACCTGTATGTCGAGCCTGAAAATTTTATTTCCCATAATCCGCATTTTGTCATTTCTGCCCTCTCGCGCTATACCAACTGGGACTTCATTGGCATGGTCTGTGACTATGGCATTGCCTACGAAGAGCGCAAGCATGGACAGCTGTTTACCCTAAATGGTGCAAAAGAGATTCTGTCGATGCTGTTGGCAGAATGTGACAAAACAGGTTTGGTCGATATTAAAACCAGCTGTGAAGTCAAGGCTGTAAATACCGTTGAAGGCCAAGGTTTTCAAGTCGCCACATCACTGGGCTATTTTGAAGCTGAGTCTGTGGTGATTGCATCGGGCGGTTTGTCTATTCCAACCCTGGGCGGTTCTGCTATCGGCTATGACATTGCCAAACAATTTGGACACCATATTTACCCAACCCGTGCCGGTCTGGTTCCCTTTACCTTCTCCGACAGCTTTAAAGACATCACCACCCGCCTCAGCGGCAATGCGGTAGAAGCGACCTTATCCAACAATTTGAACAGCTTTACCGAAGCTTTGCTGTTTACGCACCGCGGACTCAGCGGGCCAAGCTCGCTGCAGCTGTCCAACTATTGGGATGTCGGTCAAAGCTTTAAGATTGATTTTCTGCCGAGTGTAGATTTAGAAGCGTTCTTTAAAAGCAAAAAGCAAAGCCAGCCCAAAGTTTTGCTGCGCACCTTGCTGACTGAGCACATGCCAAAAAGCGTCGTGACTGAACTGCAAAACCTGATTTGGCCTGACAGCGCAGATACCGCGATTGGCAATATCAGTGATGAAAAACTGGAAAAAATTGCACAGCGCCTAGCGGGCTTTGAAGTAAAGCCTTCTGGAACTGAAGGCTACCGTACCGCTGAAGTCACCCTAGGCGGTGTCGATACCGCCGAAGTTTCATCAAAAACCATGGAAAGCAAAAAGCAGAAAGGCCTATTCTTCATTGGCGAAATACTGGATGTTACCGGCCATTTGGGCGGATTCAATTTTCAATGGGCTTGGGCGTCTGCCCATGCAGCATCTGAATACGTCTAAGTTTGTTTTGTATGCCACAGCAAGAGAATATTCAAAGTAGCAATCATTAAAAAGTACGGCAAAGCTGGATAAAAAAAGCGGTTGATTCAATATCAGCCGCTTTTTTATTCCTGTTTCATTGGGATTGAAGCGCTTGAAATTCCGCGCATCAACACCTTATACCGCGAACCGCAATATTGCGATATCAGGTGATTATTCCAAATAATCAGTCTTAAACAATGAGATGCCTTTCGATGCCGCTAAACGGCCCATCGCCTGTTCCATTTTTGCCAGCGCTGCTGCCTGATGTCCTGTGCGGACAGATAATTGATGATTTAAAGTTGCAATAAATTTATTCAGCATTTTGATTCCCCTTATAAGCCATTCATTGACTAAGCCTGAGCTGATTACAGCACAGCTTTATTTCCATATTATTAAAACTAAATTGCTCTATTTCATTTATATTTTTATGAAATAAACTTAGTTTTGCATATATCAAAAAATACCAAATAAAGTTTAAATTTCAAACACTTTTTTTCTGATCTGGCGCGTCATTTTGCAGCTGCTGTTTATTGCGCTCTATTTCAGTGCGCTTTTTGGCAGCAAAAATATATTTATACGCGCTGGCTAAAAAGCCAATCGTAATTCCCGCAATCACAATTGGGGCAAGCACTTTATTCGGCGCCTTTTTTTGCATTTTACACCTCTCTAAAAGAATGAATCGGCCATGGATAGAGTGGCCGATTCATTATGCATTGAACAGGTTATTCGGGGTCATTTTTTGGAGGCGCATGTGTATCAACCCCCTCTTCTTTTTCACCTTTGGAGCCAAATGGATTGTTGACAGGCTGCTGCGCGGGATCGACATCTAATTGATCCGGCGTTGCCGTTTCTTTTTCCACTACCCCCGGCGCTTCCTGATGCTGCACGGTATAGCCGTCATCAAGCGGATCAGGCTGAGCCGCTGCGGATGAAGCTGAAGTTCCGAATCCGCAAGCGCGCGCCTGTTCTTTTACAGGATTAGGCTGACAGCCTTCCTTTTTGGCTTTATCAATCAAATCGGTCAGCACACGTTCCGCTGGCGCACGCCCGCCTAGACCAAAGGCCAAGGCAAAAGCGACCGCGACTGCGCCCAGCGTTAAGCCAAAAGCCAAGTTCACTATGGAATCTGCAATGCCCATAGCACGCAGGCCCATGGCGACCACTAAGCCCATAATCAGCACTCGAACCAAATTGCCCAGCCAGCGTGAACTGTTGTATTCGCCGCGCTGCACCACATTGGCCACAATATTGGCCAGCCAAAACCCGATCACCAAAATCACTGCGCCCAGCAAAATATTGGCGCCAAACTGGATGAACATGGCAATCAATGTGCTGATTTGCTCAAAGCCCAAACGGTTGGCCGCTTCGGAGACCGCAAACAGCATGGTAAAAAAGACAATCAAATAGCCAACCACATCGGACAGTTTGGTTGTGCCTAAAAAGCGCTGTACATCTACTTTTTCAGGAATGCGGTCTACGCCAGTTCCAGCCACCACCTCCGTGACCAGCTTGGCGACAAAGCGCGAAACCACATATGCCAAAATTAAAATTAAGCCGGCAGCGATAATATTTGGAATGGCAAACATGATTTCATGCAGCATGGCGGTGGCCGGCTGTGAAATAGCCTCAATGCCTAAGGCTTCAAAAGCCACAATCAGCGCGGTAATCATCACCACGGCAAAAACGAATGAGCCCAGCAAATGCGGTAAATTCGAATTTTTAAACAGGCCTAGTTTTTCCGCCTGTGACTGCAGATTGAGGCTGCTGACCAGGCCTTCAATAATCCCCCGGACAATTTTCGCCAAAATATAGCCGACAAAAACAATCACGCCTGCAATGAAGATATTCGGCAAGTACAGCACCGCTTCATTAACCATATTCTGCACAGGATACAGCAGCCCGTTCAGCCCTAAGATGGACAGTACAATCGGCAGGAACAGCAGCAGAATCAGCCAATAGGCAATTTCACTGATATTTTCACTGATGGGGCTGACACCCGCTTCAGAACTGAGTTTTTCATCCAGCTGGGTTTTGCTCAGCAATTTTTGCGAGCCGACTCTGACTAAATTGGCAATGATCCAGCCGATAAAGCCTACAGCTGCAGCAGCCAGCAGCTGCGGAATAAACAGCAGGAATTGCTGGATCATACTGCTGAACGGCCCGCTGACACTGGTTAAATTCAGTACATTCAAGGCGCCGATGACCGCAATAATCAATATGATCCAAAAGACAATGCGCGAAACAATGTTTTCAATATTGGAACGGTGACCCGTGGCGCTGGAAAGCTTTTGATTGGTGCCCAGCTTTTCCAACACTTTTTTAATGCCGCCGGCAACCAGCAAAGCCACAATCCAGCCGATAAAAAGAATTGCAACGGCACTTAAGATAGGATGAAATTGATCCCAGTAATACATGGCATCAAACCGTCCTGAACCTCCAGGATAATCATTCATTTATACGCCCTCATTGTTATTGCTTGATCTATTTTTCTTTACACAAGTATTAATGTGACACAGCGCATAGCAATGCCTGCTCAAATACTTAGAACTTTCCAATCCACCTTAGGATTTGAGTGTTTTTTATTCAACCTTGAACTGCAGAACTACAACAAAAGAGCACAATCACTTGCAAAAAAGCTCTAGCGTCTAAGCCAGAGCTTGCGGTTGATAGATCATTGTTTGAAAATTTGAATCAGTGATCAGAAGCGGTGGCAGTATTGCTGTTCGTTGCGGCCGCTTTATCCCCTGCGGTGCCTGAAGCGGTATTATTCGGCGCCGCTGACTGCATTTCTGGGTTCGGATGCCCTGGAGGCGCATCACTTGCATTCGGCTTGATATCTGCTGACATGTAGATAATCAGCGCAACAAAGAAAATGCCGACTAAGACCAAAATATACACAGGTATGCGTTTCTTCTGAGTGGTTTCTTCCGAACTCGAAGTATGGGGCGGTTTATTAAAATCATGTGTCATAATTCCCCTCACTTTTATTATCTATTGCTGTTTTTTTATACTATCAAACCCTTATCTCATGAAGTGTGAAGAAGCATTGCTGGTTGGTGTAAAGTTGTAAAAAGAATTATACAAGCCAAAAACAGCCGCGCATTTAAAACAGCTGCTTTGGCCGCTGAAGCTGATCAGTGACCGCCGCCATTTCATGCTCATCTTTCAGCTGAACGCCAGACAGTCCAAGCTCTGCCGATTTTTTCATTAAAGCGGTTAAGCGCTGCAGCGCAACCTGAATCGAAAGTCCGGCTGGCCGCACATTGGAAATGCAGTTGCGCATAGCATCGCGGCAGCCTGCGTGCGCCTGCCACGTGTAATAAATTCCCATGCTGTCAGGTGAGCTTAAACCGGGGCGCTCCCCAATCAGTACGACCAGCATTTTGGCCTGCAAAATCTGCGCAGCTTCATCTCCCAGCGCCACACGGCTGCCAGTTGCCAAAATCAGCGGAGCGACCCGCCAGCCCTGAGCAATGCACGCCTTATATAACTGCTGGATAAAGTACGGCGCATTGTCTTCAATTGCTCGGGCAGACAAGCCATCTCCTGCGACAATCACTACATCATAAGCTTCGTTGTGCTGCCGGACATAATCCTTAAGCTGCTGCCTGGAGGATTCCGACAGCTCCCGCCCCCAATCAGGACGTTGCAAATACTGGGCCTTATCCACTGCACAGCTTTCAATCCGCAGCACCTCATGCTGCAGTACCGCCAGCTGCGCTTGAATTGCATCTAAATCCAGCACTTTCAGCACCGCATCTTTGGCTTGGGCATGCGCCAGCTGAAATGCTAAAGCAGGCCGTGTCGGCAAACTGCCGCCTGCCCGCCCCAAGGCAATGCGCGCATCGGTAAACTGCTTCAGCTGCTCCCATTCATTCTTTTTCGCTTGGGTTTTAAACTGCACATCCTGATGTAATTTCATTGATTAAATCTCCGCTAAGACATCAGCAGTCTGAAAAATCTGTCCGGCACTTGCGCAGGCCACTGCAGCTGATGAGAATGCTGCTTTAAAATGCCCTGCTGTTCCAGCCATGCGCCAAATTCAGGGGCAGGCTGCAGACCCAAGAGCTGACGGATATACAGCGCGTCGTGAAATGAAGTGGTCTGATAATTCAGCATCACATCGTCTGAACCGGGAATGCCCATCATAAAATTCAGCCCAGCATTGGCCAGCAGCGTCAGCAGCACATCCATATCGTCCTGATCAGCATCGGCATGGTTGGTATAGCAAATATCACAGCCCATCGGCACGCCCAGCAGCTTGCCGCAAAAGTGGTCTTCCAGCCCTGCACGGATAATCTGCTTGCCGTTATATAAATATTCAGGCCCAATAAAACCCACCACGGTATTGACCAAAAATGGATTAAATTTTCGCGCTACAGCATAAGCGCGCGTTTCCATAGTCTGCTGATCCACACCATGATGCGCATTGCTCGACAGCGCGCTGCCTTGCCCCGTTTCAAAATACATCACATTCTGCCCCACTGTTCCGCGCTTCAGGCTTAAGGCGGCCTCATAGCCTTCCTGCAGCATAGCGAGGCTGATGCCGAAAGCGCTATTGGCATCCTGCGAACCCGCAACCGACTGGAACATCAAATCAATCGGCACATTTTTTTCCGCCAGCTGAATGCCGGAACTGATATGCGTCAGCACGCAGGACTGCGTTGGAATCTCATATTCATGGATAATATAATCCAGCAGTTTCAACAGCTCCGTTAAATTCTGCAGATTGTCGGTGGCGGGGTTAATGCCAATCACCGCATCGCCATTGCCGTACATCAGGCCGTCTAAAATACTGGCGGAAATGCCCAGCACATCATCGGTTGGATGATTGGGCTGCAGGCGCGTCGACAAGTGCCCTTCCAGGCCTATCGTATTGCGGAATTGCGTGACTACGCGGCATTTCTTCGCCACCAAAATCAAATCCTGATTGCGCATGATTTTACTGACTGCAGCGGCCATTTCAGGCGTCAGCCCGGCCTGCAGCGCCTGCAATTTTTCAGTGCTGGCATCGTCACTCAGCAGCCAGTTGCGAAAATCCCCTACAGTAAAATGCGCAATAGGATAAAAGGCGGCCGCATCATGCTCATCCATAATCAGCCGGGTCACTTCATCACGCTCGTAATCAATCAGCGCTTCATTCAGGAATTGTTTTAAAGGCACATCGGCCAGACACATTTGCGCCGCTACACGCTCTGTGGCGTCCCGCGCCGCGATGCCTGCCAGCTGATCCCCTGTCCGCACAGGCGTGGCTTTGGCCATCAAGGTTTTTAAATCCTGAAAAATATAATGATGATTCGCCACATTGATTTGATACAGCATCTTTTTATCCTTGTTCTGTTATTGCGCTTATTTTTGCCTTATTTCAGCTCTTGCTCTGCATGCTGAATATTGGCAAATTCCTCCTCTGGTGTGCCAGCCACCAAATGATGCCGGCTGTACAGCAGGAAATACAGAATAAAGGCGGCATAAATGGCGGCAGCCGCTAACCAGACTTTCGGATCCACCACGAAGCCTGCAACTACAGCAATCGCAGCCAGTATCAGCGCAATATAGGCCGTCACTACACCGCCCGGCGCTTGGTATGGGCGCGGCAAATTGGCTTTCGATGTTTTCAGCTTAATATAAGACAGCATCATCAGTACGTAAGAAATTGTCGCGCCGAACACCGCCATTAAGATCAGCAGGTCGCCTTCGCCAGACAAAGACATCAAAAAGCCAATAATGCCGGGGATAATAATGGCCAAATGCGGCGCATGGTTTTTATTGGTTAAAGACATGGATTTGGGTAAATAGCCTGCGCGGGACAGGGCAAAAATCTGCCGCGAATAGGCATAAATAATCGAGAAGAAGCTGGCGATTAAACCTGCCAAGCCGACAAAGTTCACAAAACCCGCCAGCCACGTATTGGCGCCATATACTGCTTTTAAAGCATCAACCAAAGGCGCGCCTGATGCTTTCAATGCCTCTGCCCCTGCTGCGCCCGGCCCTAAAAATAAAATGCTCAAGGCAAAAAAAGCTAAAATCAGCATGGAGCCAATCAAGCCGCGCGGCAGAGATTTATGCGGTTCTTTGGCTTCTTCCGCCGCCAGAGGCACACCCTCAACCGCCAAGAAAAACCAAATGGCATAAGGCACAGCAGCCCAAATTCCAAGATAGCCCATTGGCAAGAAACTGCTGGCGCCTGCCGCATCTGCATTTACCGCAATATCAAATAAATTGGCGCTGTCAAATGCAGGCAGCATAGTAAAAATAAACACCATCAATGCCATAGCCGCCACAGCAGTAATCACAAACATGATCTTTAACGCTTCGCCAGCGCCTTTCAAATGAATCCCCATAAAGACCAGATAACACACCAGATAAATCATCCAGCCGCCCATGCCGAATAAGGATTCACAATAAGCGCCAATAAAGCAGGCAATCGCCGCAGGCGCGATAGCGTATTCAATTAAAATAGCGGTACCTGTCAAATAGCCGCCCATTGGGCCAAATGCTGTGCGGGCAAAACTGTAGCCCCCGCCTGCAGTCGGCAGCATCGTCGACATTTCAGACATGCAGAGGCACATGCATAAATACATAAAGGCCACCACAACGGTGGCAATAAACATGCCGCCCCATCCGCCCTGCGCTAAGCCAAAATTCCAGCCGGCAAAGTCCCCTGAAATGACATAAGCCACGCCAAGCCCGACCAGCAGCAGCCAGCCGACCGCTCCGCTTTTTAATTGCCTCTGCGCAAAATAATCGTCAGCAGCGGTATCCGCCGCGTGCAGCTCTGCAGCGCTTTCTGAATTTGACATATGCACCTCTAATTTTTAGTTTTGCTCATTCAGTGCTATGCATAAGCCATACCAAATTAGATCTTTAAGTCACATTCAAGCCGAGTCAAAACGCTATCTTGTTGTTTTAAATATGATCGCATGCAGGATGGATGAAAAAATGAAAGTCTGCCTTTGCAGCAATAAATGAGCTATAATTATGCACCTCATTTTTCATGCACTCATTCTATATGGCGTACCGTCAGCAAAGTGTAACGCTTGATCTTGACACTGACGTCACTTATCAATGTGCTTTACATTACACCCGCGATCAGCATCTGATTGGCATTATTGAATTCAGTAAGCCCAGCTATGTCTTGAAATGGGGAGATTTAGAATTTTTCCGCCGCCGGACGGAAGAATTCTCAGTCATGCCGTTTCCGGACTGCATTAATGCCATGGTGATTGATATCCGCAATGTCACAGCATATTTGGATAATGAAGTGCCGATTATTCCTTGGCGCTTGCTGGAAGAAGACTGTCCGGTACGCTTAGTTGTGCCTCAAGAGCGCATGGATCATTATGCCGGCTTTTTTGAGCCGACATGGCTGACCGCAGATGTCGACACAGCCATTCAGGAAATCCGTGAATACATGGATATGTTTGTGCATTAAGCCTGTTTGCATTGATACAGCTCAAATAAAAAACCTCCATTTAGGAGGTTTTTTTATATCTGTAAAAAGCCCCTCCTTTAATAAAGGAGGGGCTTGGGGAGGATTCAAAGATTTGAGAAGAATTTTATAATTTTAATCCCTCCCAACCTCCCTTTTTTAAAGGGAGGAGTACTGAGGGTACTTACCAATAATTTTCAACAGCAATATTGCCTTCGCCGCGGCGGTTCATGGTCAGGCCGCGCGCTTTCAGCGCATCTTTGGTGTCATCCACCATCTGCGGGTTGCCGCAGAGCATGACATGGCTGGTTGCAGGGTTCAGCGCCATGCCTGCTGCTTTTTCCAGCTCGCCATTAGCGATCAAGACCGGTAAACGGTCATGCAAAGGCGCGTTCGGGTCACGGGTAATAATCGGAATAAACTGAAAGCCCGTATGCCCTTCGCCAAACATTGCGGCGATTTCATTAATCCGTTCCACATAGGCCAATTCTGCTTCTGTGCGCACACTGTAAACCAAGTTGATTTTTGAATATTTCTGCCATGTTTCAAAGTCTTGCAGCATTGATAGAAATGGCGCCAAGCCTGTGCCGGTCCCCAATAACCATAAATCCTGAGGCAGCGGCAGCTGATAGCGCGCCAGCGTTAAGAAACCGTACGGAATTTTTTCCAAATACAGCTCATCCCCCACCTGCAAATGCTGCAAATTAGACGTAAATGCGCCATCTGGCACGACAATCGAGAAAAATTCCAAAGTTTCATCAAATGGCGAAGATACGACAGAATAAGCCCGCACCACCAAATCATCCCCCACTTTTAAGCCAATGCGTGCGAATTGGCCTGCAGTGAATTTAAAATGAGCAGGCCGCGTCATGGTAAAGCTGAATAAAGTATTGGTCCAACGATGTACAGATAGAACTTTTTCTAAGCTAAATTTCTCAATTGACATGATTTCAACGTGGCATGAAAGACTGCGCTCATGTTAGCATGACGGCATAATTTATTAATATTTTTTAAATGTTAAGGCTCTATTCATGCGCATGACTTTACGCCAGTTGGCTGTTTTTGTAGCGGTCGCTCAAGAAGGTACAGTAACCAAAGCCAGTGATGCCGTAAAACTCACGCAAAGCGCTGCGAGTATGGCTTTAGCAGACTTGGAAGATGGCTTGGGCGCGCCGCTGTTTGACCGTCTAGGCAAACGATTGCAGCTTAATGACTTGGGCCGTTTTTTACTGCCTCAAGCCTTAGAAATCCTTGGCCGCTGTGAATCATTCGAACAAGCCGCCAAAGGTGAACTGCAAAGCATTGATTTACGCTTAGGCGCCACCTTAACCATCAGCGATTATTTGATGCCTGACCTGATGGCGGATTTTCTGCAAATCCAGCCGCAGGCCCATTTACAGCTGCAAGTCGGCAATACCCGCCAGATGATTGAAGCGGTCAATCAGTTTCAGCTGGATTTAGCCTTAATCGAAGGCTCTTGCCATTTGCCGCAGCTGCAATGCATACACTGGCGCGACGATGAACTGGCGGTATGCTGTTCACCCGATCATCCGCTGGCACGGCTGGGCCGCCCTTTAACCATAGATGACTTTAAAAATGTGGAATGGATATTGCGTGAAGAAGGTTCAGGCACGCGCGAAGTCTTTGACAATGCAATTTTGCAGGATTTGCCGGATGCCAATATCCGCTTGACTCTGGGCCATAATGAAGCAATTCTGAAAATTGTTGCCGGCGGTTTAGGCATGTCATGCATTTCTAAACTTGCCATTGAACCGCTGCGTGAAAAAGGCCAATTGGTGATTTTAGACACCCCTTTCTGGCAATTGACCCGCCCGCTGTTCATGCTGGTGCACCGTCAAAAATATCAAGGGCCGGGCTTAAAAGCTTTCATGAAATTCTGTGAAAAATAATAGGTTTCTGCCTATAAAAAAGCGCCTGATGGCGCTTTTTTATCTCAACCATTACCACCGTGAATCATTTTCACAGGGTTCACCATCATTATTGCCATCCATTTTTGTACCTGGGCAATTACGCACAAACCAACGGGCTTCTTCACGTGAATTCATCTGCGAACAATGTATTCGCCCATCACAACGATACCCATTCGGATTACTGTTTACAGGCACTTGAGCCATTGGCTGTACATCAGCTGGGGATTGCTGTGCTAATTGATAGCGCTGATATTTTCCATAAACAAAATAAGCCAATAAACAAATTAGAATAAGCCCTACAATAGTTGTGATGATTCCCCCGCCGTGGTTGTTTTGCTTTTGACGCCCAGATTTTTTCTGATTACCACGGTTTATCACTGCTCTTGCTGATGGCGTAAAAGTTTCAGACTGGTTTTTTATATCCAAACGAACAATATTATCTGCTTTAAATTTGCCCTTTTCTTCTACAATCCGAAACTTCAGCTTTTCACCAATCTGCGGCTGAATATTCCGATTGGGCATATCCTTAATATGAAAAAATAGATCCCTAGATTCCCCGTCCACTTGTATAAAACCAAAGCCACGTTCTGCTTGATAATTCTTAACTTTCCCCTCTTGAAACATCATTCACTCAATCTTTATATTTTTAATCATTGTAATAGAAAAAGCGCCGTTAGGCGCTTTTTTGCATCATATTTCATTCAATTTTCATGAAATATCAATTCTTTAAGTTTTCTTATTTGCGTAAATTTGACAATAATGCAGAAGTAATTGATGTGTTATTCGCAACTACTTTTGACTTCTTGGCTTTCGCAGAATTGTCTTCTGCACGCTCAATTTTAACCGCCTTAAATTTACCGCCATTGTCTACCACGTTAAATTTCACACGCTCATTGCGTTTTGGCTCACCTTCCGCTGCAGGAAAATCAGAAATATGAAAGAACACATCTCCTTCAGCTGAACCAATAAAACCATAACCTTTTGCAGGGTCATACTGCTTGATTTTACCCTGATATACTTCGTCTTTCATGATGCCGCCCTATTTTTTAAAATGCCTTATGCGCATTATATAAAAAAGAGGCTTTAAAAGCCCCTTTCTTATTCAATCTTAAAATCAGTCTTTTTGCACTGAACCGAAAATCTTGTCGCCAGCATCGCCCAAGCCAGGCACGATGTAGCCATGTTCATTAATGCCCTGATCAACTGATGCAGTGAAAATTGTCACATCAGGATGCGCTGTTTCTACACGTTTAATGCCTTCTGGCGCCGCAACTAAGACCATCACACGGATATCTTTACAGCCGCTTGCTTTTAATACATCAATCGCAGCCACCAGTGAAGAACCTGTTGCCAGCATCGGGTCAATAATCATCGCAATACGGTTTTGCACATCAGGCACTAATTTTTTGTAATATGTGCGCGCTTCCAGCGTTTCTTCATCGCGCTCTAAACCCAATACCGAAACTTTTGCGCTTGGAATCAAATTTAAGAAACCTTCCAGCATGCCAATGCCTGCACGCAAAATAGGCACTACTGTAATTTTTTTACCCGCAATGCGGTCTACAGTCACTTTGCCAGCCCAGCCGTCAATTTCATGATCGCACATTGGCAAGTCTTTAGTCGCTTCATAGGTCAGAAGCATGGTGACTTCTTGAGCAAGTTCGCGGAAGTTTTTAGTACTGATATCCGAACGGCGCAATAAACCAAGTTTATGGCGGATGAGCGGATGACGGATTTCATGGATAGCCAAGGGAGAACACCTAAAAGGTTAAGATCAAATTCTTAGTATTATAAAGGCATTTAACAAATGATAAAAATAAAAAAGCCCTCTAAGTCGAGGGCTTTTTTGTAATAACTGGATTAATTCAGCATTAATCAGTTAAAACCGCTTTGCACCAATGCCAGAATGAATTGCTGCAATTCAGGTGAAATCGCAAAGAAAGCCACCTTAGAAACCGCAATAATTGGATCTGGATAAACACCGATCAACAGCACAAGAGCTGCGGCGCCTAATACCATAATACCGCCGACTTTTTGACCCCAATGGTCAACAGCGTCAATACGCGGGTTTTCAGGCGGTGTCATGTACATCACTACCATGACACGCAGATAGTAGTACAGGCCGATACCCGAACCAATGATTACCATTGCCGCCAAGAACCATGACTGGCCCGCAACTGCAGTTTTAATCACGAGGAACTTACCGATAAAGCCCGCTGTTAATGGAATGCCAGCAAGGGAAAGCATCATCACGGTCAACGTCGCAGTTAACACTGGACGGCGCCAGAATAAGCCGCGGTACTCTGCCAAGCTGCCTGCTTCATCTGTATTGTTGTATGGGCTGGACATTAAGGTCACAACACCGAACGCGCCGATGGTGGTTAACACATAAGTAATCACATACACGTTTACAGATTCAAACGTCGCGAAACCTTGCACTTGAAGGAAGTCTGTATTGCGCGCGCTGACAATCGCCACCAGCAAGTAACCGAAGTGAGCAATCGATGAATACGCAAGAATGCGTTTCAAATTCACTTGGCGAACCGCCAGCAAGTTACCTGCAAGGATAGAAAGCACAGCAAGAATCGTCAGAATGATCACAAAGCTGTCTGACAGGATTAAGCCTGAAGACAGTACATAGCGGACAAACAGGCCGATCATTGCCACTTTGGCAACAGTTGCAAGGAAAGTCGCGATTGGAGCCGGCGCACCGGCATACACGTCTGGCGTCCATTTATGGAATGGCGCAAGAGACAGTTTGAATGCAACTGCAAAGATGATTAACGCCAGGCCCAGCACCACAGCTGGCTGACTGAATGTCGTGAACAGTTTGCCCGGTTCAGCGACAAAGTTCAGCGTGCCTGTGTAAGCATAGATATAGGCCATACCCATCAGCAGCATTGCAGACGCGGTTGCTGAAAGAACAAGGTATTTCACACCGGCTTCAAGCGATTGAGAACGCTGATGCGTATAAGCCAATAAGCCATAAACTGGAATTGACATCAACTCAAGACTGATAAAGAACGATGCATAGTGCGTGCTTGCCACCATCAGCAATGCGCCTGTCACAGACGCCAGCATCAGGATATAAAGCTCTTCACGGTTGTCTTTATAAGTTTCAATATAGGCATGCGATAGCGTGCAGCACGCAAGCGCCGCGACGATAATCACAAACTGGTACAGCATCGTAAACGGATCTACGATGAACAAATTCATTACGTTGGCAGGAGCAAACTGCCCTGCAAACACAACAAAAATGATGTAAAGCGCAGCAAGGTTTAAACCGATAACCGATGCTGTTGCAGCTAAATTATGATTGCGCTTGATGGCTACCAGCAGCATCACCACCACCGCTGTTAAAGCGACGATCATGACTGGCGCGATAGGCATCAGCTCTGCAAATGACATTGTGAAGTTCATGACTTATTGGATCTCCACATTTTCAGCTGAAACGACAGCTTGCTGCAGTGTATCAACTGTTTCTTGAACAGGAATGTAGCTATTCGCTAACCACGCCATGCTTGAATTAGAAACGTCAAGGAACGTTTGCGGGTACAGACCCAGCCAGACCAGACTCAGCGCACAAACTAAAAGAATCACAATTTCACGTACATTCAAATCTTTTAATGGATTTGAATAGTGCTTTTGCTGTTCTTCATTTGGTGTGCCAAATAATGCTTTATGGATCAGGATTAAGCCGTAAAGGCCAGCAAATACCAAACTTACCGCAGCAAGAATTGTAAACACTGGGAAGCGAGCATAAGAGCCCATCAAGATCAGGAATTCACCGATGAAGTTGCCTAGACCTGGAATACCCACAAGCGCAGCAACAAAGAACATCAGGAAGAACGCAAGATACTTGAACTGGCCGCGGATACCGCCCATCAGGCGTAAATCACGTGTATGCAGGCGTTCATAAACTTGACCGCACATAATAAACAGGGCAGCCGAAGAGATGCCGTGCGCCAGCATCATGATCATTAAGCCTTGGAAGGTCAAAATGTTGCCCGCATAGATTGCAAGCAAAATGAAGCCCATGTGTGAAATCGACGTATACGCTAACAGGCGCTTCATATCGGTTTGCTGGAAAGCACACCAAGCGCCGTAGAAAATACCGATTAAACCAAAGATGATCGCAATGTCAGCAAACTGTGCAGATGCAGCCGGGAAGAACGGAATCACAAAACGCAATAAACCGTAAGCCGCAGTCTTAATCAGGATACCTGCAAGGTCAACAGAACCTGCTGTCGGCGCTTGCGCATGCGCGTCCGGAAGCCAGCCATGCAATGGGAAAACTGGAAGTTTTACCGCAAAGCCGATGAACATGCAGATCATGAAGGCATAAGCTAAAGCAGGAGCTTGTGCATCAATGGTATTCGCTACAGCCATTAAATAGTTGTAGTCAAAACGGATTTCACCATTCATCGAATATCCGACAGCCACAAGGCCAAGGATACCGATCAGCATGATTAAGCCGGCAACTTGCGTATAGATGAAGAACTTAGTCGCAGCATAAACGCGGGACTTGCCTTCTGCGCCGCGATGGCCCCAAAGTGCAATCAAGAAGTAGATTGGAACCAGCATCATCTCCCAGAAGAAGAAGAACAGGAACAAATCAATTGCAAGGAATACACCGATAACGCCGCCTAAAGACCATAGAAGGTTTAAGTGGAAGAAACCGACATTTTTCTGAATTTCACCCCATGAACAGCCCACTGCCAGCACACCAAGGAGTGCAGTTAACCCCACCATAAGAAGTGATAAGCCATCCACCGCAAGGTGAATGTTAATGCCGAGGGTTTGAATCCAAGGCAATTTAAACTCAGCAGCCCATGTTGGCGCAGCATTGCCAAGTTCGTAGTTATAAGTACCCGTTTGCCAAAGAACAATGGTCAACACCAAAGTCACCAGCATACCGATCAGTGCGATATAGCGCGGCAGGTGCTGATCGAGTTTATCGACCAGCCAGCATGCAAAACCTGCAATGAACGGAATAAGAACCAGAGCGGGTAAAATTAAATTATTAGTTTCCATTTTATTTCCCCACGACCTGAATCACGACCAAGATCATCAGCAAGACAACTGTGCCGAATGCCATACTTGATGCGTATTCACGCAATGAACCTGTTTGACGTGAACTTGTAAAGCTGTTGCCGCCTTTTACAAGTGCAGGCAGTACCAGCCATAAGCCGTCAATTGGATCACGGCCTAAGATTTTCGCAATCAGCAAATATGGCTTCACAAATACGATGTCATACAGCGCATCGAAACCAAGCGCATTGCGGCAGATATTCACAAGGCCAGCGCCCAGTGAAGTTTTCGCAAATGCTTTTACTGCACTGTAAGCGAAAGCAAACAGAATCACGCCAATCACAAGGCCTGCAAGCGCAATGCCCA
Source organism: Acinetobacter sp. CWB-B33 (assembly GCF_039655955.1). Lineage (NCBI taxonomy): Bacteria > Pseudomonadati > Pseudomonadota > Gammaproteobacteria > Moraxellales > Moraxellaceae > Acinetobacter > Acinetobacter sp. CWB-B33. Next base: position 105,191 of record NZ_JAGFEU010000002.1, on the reverse strand, counting down.
CAGCGGTGTATTCAGCGCTGTGCATGCCGTGTTCCAATGCTTCAGGAACATTGAATGCCGGAATTTTAGCAGCGTTTAAAATATTGGTTACCGGCGCTTTTAATACATAAGCTAAACCAGTCGACAATACTGCAAGAATCGCCAAAGGACCCCAGTACGTCACGCCTTTAATTTCATGGTAAGGCGTATTTTCTTTGCCAAAGAATACAACCCAGATTAAGCGGAATGTATAAATTGACGTTAAGAATGCACCTGCAACACCAGTCCAGTACAAGCAGTCATAAACAGCAACCGCTTGGCCTTTCACCCATACAGCACCCAAAATCGCATCTTTCGAGAAGAAGCCGATCGTGATGAATGGGATTGCAGCCAATGCGCCGCCGCCAATCGCAAAACAGGCAAACAGGAATTTGTTCTTATGGAACAAGCCGCCCATTTTGAAAATGTTTTGTTCATGATGATAAGCCAGAATCACCGCACCTGAAGACAAGAATAATAATGCCTTGAAGAATGCGTGAGTCAGCATGTGGAACAAGCCCGCTTGGTATGCTTCAGCGCCCACAGCCATAAACATATAGCCTAACTGACTCATTGTTGAGTAAGCCAAGATACGTTTGATGTCTGTTTGCACCAATGCCGCGAAACCTGCAACCAGAAGCGTTACCGCGCCTGTAATCGAGATGAACGCCATCACTTCAGGCGCTTGCTCAAACACTGAGAACATACGGCAGCACAGGTAAACACCTGCGGTTACCATGGTCGCCGCGTGGATCAATGCAGATACAGGCGTAGGGCCTGCCATCGCATCCGCCAGCCATGTTTGCAATGGGATTTGTGCAGATTTACCTGCAGCGCCCAGGAACAGCATTAATGCAGTCCAAATTGCAATTGAAGAACTTTCAGCCAGAACCGTTGGCGCTGCTGCAACCACTTCTGCAATGTTTAAAGTACCAAACTGCTGGTAGATTAAGAACAATGCAATCAGCAGGAATACATCACCCACACGAGTTACTGTAAATGCTTTGATGGCAGCAAAACCGTTTGCAGGGTTTTGGTAGTAATAACCGATCAACAGGTATGAACAAAGACCAACACCTTCCCAGCCTAAGAACAATAACGCTAAGTTATCGCCTAGAACCAGCAATAGCATGCTTGTTACAAACAGGTTGAAGTAAGAGAAGAAACGCGCAAAATCTTCTTCACCGCGCATATACCATGTCGCGAAGATGTGAATTAAGAAACCGACACCTGTCACCATGCCCATCATCAATAATGATAAGCCGTCAAGGTGAAGCGAAAAGCCTGGCGCTAAACCGCCTACATTGAACCAAGTCCAAAGATGCTGGGTTGTCGCAACAGAACCGTTATTTACGAAATCTAAGCCGGCAATCAATGCAAATAATGCAGAAAGGCCAACTGAACCCGCCCCGATAATGGCTGCAACTTTTTCAGGAAGATTGTTGCGTCCCGCCGCCAAAAGGATAAAACCAATGAGCGGAAATAATACTGTTAAATATAAATAGCTCATCCGCGCATCTCACTAGCAGCATCCACATCCAAATGATGGAAGCGATGATAGAACTGAAGGACGATCGCAAGGCCGATACAGGCCTCTGCCGCAGCAAGCGTTAAAATCAGGATGAACATGATCTGGCCATCAGGCTGCGCCCATGCGCTGCCCGCCAAAACGAACGCTAAAGCAGCGGCGTTCATCATGATTTCAAGGCTCATCAAAATAAAGAGTAAGTTGCGTCGCACCATTACACCGTAAAAACCCAGTGCAAAAAGAATGGTTGCAACGATCAAACCATGTTCTAAAGGAATGTTGCCCATTATTCTTTTTCCTCTTCTGCACTTGGTTCGCGTTTACCCAGATGGAATGCTGCGACAAGCGCACCAAGCAATAGCATCGCGGCAACTTCGACCAATAATAAGTACTGAGTAAAGAGTGCTGTACCCACAGCTTTCGGGCCAACCACTTCTGCGCCCATCACCAAAGATGCTTTGGTGTAGTCTGAGCCCAGCATCCATACGAGCACCAAGCCCATCAGGAAGCTCATCAGCGCAGGATAAGCCCACGCAGATGAAGTCAGCCACTTGCTTTCCTGTTCCACAGTTTGCTGGCCCAGGTTCAGCATCATCACCACGAATACGAATAGCACCATGATCGCGCCGGCGTAAACGATGATCTCAAGCGCGCCGGCAAACGGCGCGCCAACGATCATGAACATGCCTGCAACGGCAAGCAATGAAACGATCAAGCTGAGTAAAGCGTGTACTGGATTGGTGTTGGTCACAACACGAATCGTAGAGACGATGGCCACAAGCGCCATCAAATAAAACGGCCACATCATGGTAATAGACTCCGTACATCAACAGGCGCGCTTTCACGTTGCGCTTGGCCTTTGTCTTTACCTGTCACAGCCATACCGGTTACGCGGTAGAAGTTGTAATCAGGATATTTACCAGGACCTGAGATAAGCAAGTGTTCTTTCTCATACACAAGGTCTTGACGAACGTATTCTGACAGCTCGAAATCAGGTGTTAACTGAATTGCAGTCGTCGGACATGCTTCTTCACACATACCGCAGAAAATGCAGCGAGAGAAGTTGATACGGAAAAATTCCGGATACCAGCGCCCATCTTCGTGTTCTGCTTTTTGCAGTGAAATACAGCCCACTGGACATGCAACCGCACACAGGTTGCAGGCCACACAGCGCTCTTCCCCATCTGGGTCGCGCGTCAGCACGATACGGCCACGGAAACGCGGCGGTACGATATCTTCGGCTGGCACTTCCGGATATAAAATGGTGTCACGTTTACGTGTCACATGTGAAAAAACCATCCACAGTGAACGTACAATTGACCCAAATCCAGCTAGAAACTTAAACATTTTGTTCTCCCTGCTGTCTTAGGCCTGATTCATCAGAATCACAGCACCAGTCACCAAAAGGTTAACCAACGCCAAAGGCAAGCAAATTTTCCAGCCAAAGTTCATCACTTGGTCGTAACGCGGACGCATTAATGAACCGCGCGCCAAGACAAACATCATGACAAAGAATGCTGTTTTGATAATGAACCAGAACGCATCTGGAATAAACGGAATTTCAAGGTTGAACGGCGCAAGCCAGCCACCAAAGAATAAAGTTACGATCAGAGCAGAGATCAGCACTACGTTGACGTATTCCGCAACGAAGAACATCCCCCACTTCATGCCGCCGTATTCTACATGGTAGCCTTCCGCCAATTCCTGTTCCGCTTCCGGCTGGTCAAATGGATGACGGTGCGTTACTGCAACGCCTGCAACCACGAAAATCAGGAAACCTAAGAATTGAGGAACGACAAACCACACATCGCGCTGCGCTTCCACAATTTCACGCATGTTGAATGAGCCGGCAATTGCCACCACACCCATCAGCGAGATGCCCAAGAACACTTCATATGAAATGGTTTGAGCAGCAGAACGCAGGCCGCCTAATAATGCATATTTGTTATTTGATGACCAGCCGCCGAACAGCACGGCATACACGGCAATACCCGCCATTGCCATAAAGAACAGCAAGCCGATGCTCATGTCCGAAACGCCTAAATAAGGCGATACCGGAATAACCATGAATGACAGTACCGCTGTCCCCATCGCCACTGCTGGCGCTAGGCGGAAAGTCAGTTTGTCGGCAAATTTTGGCGTCCAGTCTTCTTTGAACATGATTTTCAGCATGTCGGCAACAATCTGGAACATACCGCCCGGACCGACACGGTTCGGACCGTAACGGTCTTGCCATAATGCTAGCAGGCGGCGTTCAATGAACGACATCAGCGCAGCAATTAAAACAACAACCAGCAAGATGACAATCGCTTGCAGCACAGAATAGGCAATTGGCCAGTTCTCAGCCCACAGCGGCGTTTGACGTATTAATTCTTGTTGCATGAATTACACTCCTACCGCGACTGAAACAGGCTCAGCAAGAGATACCGTCGGCGCGATGCCAACTGGGTAGCCAATATAACCTGTAGGTAAATATTCAATCACTTGAACTGGAAGCACAATTGAAGTCTCGCCAGCTTTTATCGTAATTTTTTGACCGTCTTGAACATTCAAGCGCGCTGCATCCTGCTCACCCACTGCAAACACTGCATCAGGAATACGGGTTTCCATTGCAGGCGTTTTCACCGTGAACTCGCCAGAAGCGAAAATGTGATGCATCGGCACTAGGCGGAAGCTGTCTGGGTTGACCGCAGCAGTTTCAGGCGCAACAAATGTACGCGCTGGACGTTTTGGCAAACGGTCGAACAAACGGATGCCTGAATCGCCGCCTTTTAAATGCCCGCCCACGTTGTCTTGGAATTTGTTCCAAGCCTGCGGTGAGTTCCAGCCAGCGGACCATGCAAATGGAACCAGCGGAGACGGTGTTTCGCTGCCAACATAACCTTCCATAGAGAATGTTAATGCAGAGTCTGTATCCACAGGCTGTTTAGGCTCGTGAATAGACAGTGGCGCGCGCATTGCAGTACGGCCAGAATAGCGGCGCGGTTCACGCGCAACTTTAAGGCCATGGACACGGAAGCCCGCATCTGGCGCAACATCTTGAATCGCTTCAAGTGCAGGTACGTTTTTCGCAACGGATTCGATCACGTCATCCAGCAAGGTCCAAGAAATCGCTTTGCCTTTCACGCCAGTTTCAATGGCATGCAGCCAGCGCCAAGATTCTTTAATCGCCAGTTCCGGCTTGTAGTAGCTCGGGTCATACACTTGGTAGAAACGCTGTGCACGGCCTTCTTGAGAAACAACCGTACCGTCGCCTTCAGCAAATGAAGCTGCAGAAAGCACGATATCCGCTTTCTTCACAGTTTCAGTTTCAGAATGATCCAAAACAATCACGTCTTTCGCTTTCGCCAGCGCTGCTTCAACTTGGCCCGCAGGCAAACGGCGGAATAGATCATTTTCAACGATCACAACCGTGTCATAGTCTTGCGCAAAGGCTTGCTCTAAGCTTTGGCCGCCTAAGATTGCCAAGCCCATTGAGTTCACTTCAGGAACCGTCAAGGTTAAGCCCGCATTTGAACCCAGATTCTGTGCAACTTGCGCAGCAGCTTCCATGATTGATGCGTCTTGCAGGCTTGTACCAGAGATGATCAATGGCTTTTTGGCCGCTTTTAAAGTGTCAGCAATGGTTTGCGCAAATGCTTTCGCATCGTCAGCAAGACCAGTAACCGTTTCACCTTTAACAGCAGCAGCAACGGCAAAACCTAAACGCGCAATGTCGTTAGGAGACGCAACCACTTCACCTTCAGCAATATCAGCCAAACGGGTTTGCGTTGCCGCCAAGATGTAAATCGGCGATTTCGCATCTTGCGCAATACGCTGCACAGGTTCGGCCAGCCAGTCTTGAGTACGGCGTTCCGCAGCCATCTCTTTGGCTTTGTTTTTCGCCGCTTGGCGAACAGATAAAGCCATGCGAGGCGCAGTTTGAGTCAGGTCTTCACCTAAGATCAATACAGCGTCATAGCTTTCAATTTCACGCATCGTCGGGTTGTATACACCCTCAGTTTGCATGATTGATGCAGCCAGCTCAGCCAGGTTTTGCTCTTTTTGAGACATGCCTGTTGAATAGTTCTCTTGACCTACCAGCTCGCGAAGCGCGAAGTTAGATTCAAGTGAAGCGCGCGGCGAACCAATACCCAAAACTTTTTTGCCTTGGATGTTTGCAATCACGGTATCCAGCGCTGTATCTACAGAAACTGTTTCTACAGTTGCGCCATTACGGAATTGCGGCTGACGCGGACGGTCTTCACGGTTGACATAACCTGTGCCGAAACGGCCTTTGTCGCAAAGGAAGTATTGGTTGACATCACCGTTAAAGCGGTTTTCTACGCGGCGAAGCTCGCCATAACGCTCACCCGGAGAGATATTGCAGCCCGAAGAACAGCCTTGGCATACGCTAGGCGCATACTGCATGTCCCACTTACGGTTGTAGCGTTCTGAGTGAGTTTTGTCGGTGAATACGCCTGTAGGGCACACTTCAGTCAAGTTGCCAGAGAATTCAGACTCTAAAGTACCTGATTCTGGACGGCCAAAGTAAACGCGCGATGCGTTAGCATATACGCCGAAGTCTGTGCCGCCGGCATAGTCTTTGTAGTAACGCACACAGCGGTAGCACGCGATACAGCGGTTCATTTCATGCGAAATGAACGAACCCAATTCCTGATTGTAATGGGTACGCTTGGTAAAGCGGTAGCGGCGGCGGTCATGCTGCGTCATCACCGTCATATCTTGCAAATGACAGTGACCGCCCTCTTCACAGACTGGACAGTCGTGCGGGTGGTTGGTCATCAAGAATTCAACAATCGAAGCGCGGAAGTCTTTTGCTTCTTTGTCTTCAACTGAGATATAGGTATTGTCAGACGCAGGCGTCATACATGACATAACTAAACGGCCGCGGGTATCTTCTGGATTCGCGTATTGAGTTACAGCACATTGACGGCAAGAACCGACAGAACCTAAGGATGGATGCCAACAAAAGTATGGGATGTCGATGCCAAGGCTTAAACATGCTTGCAGCAAGTTTTCTGAGCCGTTGACTTCATACGATTTTCCATCGACATGAATTGTAGCCATAGTCGAATTCCTTAAGCTTGTTCTACGTTGCCAGTTTTAGCAGCAGCATCAACTACTTTTGCTTCAAACTCGCTACGGAAATATTTAAGTGCGCCCATTAATGGTTCCATCGCACCTGGAGCATGCGCACAGAAAGTTTTACCAATCCAAAGCTTGCGAGTCAGTTCTTGCAAGTGGTCGATATCTTCTTTCTTGCCTGTGCCGTCTTCGAGTGCTTTCAGCGCTTTAACCGCCCATGGCAAACCGTCACGGCAAGGCGTACAGAAACCGCATGATTCACGCGCAAAGAATTCTTCTAAGTTACGTGTTGCTGAAACCATGCATTGCGTTTCATCAACCACCATGAGTAGGCACGTACCTAAACGCGAACCTGCTTTCATGATGCTTTCAGCATCCATCGGAAGGTCGATATGCTCTGCAGCCAAGAAGTCTGTAGATGCGCCGCCCGGAAGCCATGCTTTCAGCGTTAAGCCATCACGCATGCCGCCAGCGTGGTCTTCAATCACTTCACGCGCAGTGGTACCGAAAGGAAGTTCCCAAAGGCCTGGGTATTTTACTTTGCCTGAAGCGCCGTAAATTTTAGTGCCTGGATCTTTCGATTTGCCCGCAGATAAGCCGATATACCATTCTGGGCCGCGAAGCATGATTGCCGGCAAGTTGTTATAAGTTTCAACGTTGTTGACAATCGTAGGACGACCCCATGCCCCAGCAACTTGCGGGAAAGGCGGTTTCGTACGCGGGTTCGCGCGGCGGCCTTCAAGCGAGTTAATCAATGCAGTTTCTTCACCGCAGATATAACGGCCCGCGCCTGTATGCACGTGCAGCTCAAAGTTCCAGCCAGAGCCTAGGATGTTTTCACCCAAATAGCCTTTAGCGCGGATTTGCTCTAATGCTTCATTTAAGTAGCCAGCCGCTTCGATGTATTCACCGCGGATAAAGATATAACCTTGCGTTGCTTCAAGGGTATAACCGGCAATCAGCATCCCTTCGATCAATTGGTGAGGAAGATCTTCCATCAGCAAACGGTCTTTAAAGGTGCCTGGTTCCATTTCATCGGCATTACAGATCAGGTAACGGGGACCGCCGTCATTCGGCGCCATCAGCGACCATTTAATCCCTGCCGGGAAACCTGCACCGCCGCGGCCTTTGACCGTTGCAGCTTTGATCACGTCCAGCACATCTTTTGGCGGCATGGTCAATGCTTTTTTAAAGCCTGCGTAGCCTTCAAGCGCTTCGTAGTCATCTGCGCTGCGAACATTGGCCTGTTTGCTCAAACGCCATGTCAGCGGATGAGTTTCCGGGTTGCCGTCGCCGTAAATTGGTTTTGGTTCAGTATTCATACATACTTCTCCAATAACTGTTTAATTGATGTCACTTCAACCAGTCCGTGAGTATCTTCATCAATCATCAAAGTTGGACCTTTGTCGCAGTTGCCCAGGCAGCAGATCGGAAGCAATGTGAACCGGCCGTCAGCAGTCGTTTGACCAAACTGAATGCTCAATTCACGCTGAAATGCTTCAGCTAAAGTTTCCGCGCCCATCAAGAAGCAAGCGATTGAGTCACATAATAAAATTACATGGCGGCCAACAGGCTGACGGTAAATGCGGTTATAGAATGTCGCCACGCCTTCAAGGTCTGCAAGGCTCATGCTCAGCATTTGAGCAATCGCATTCATCTGCGCGTCATCTACCCAGCCGTTGCGGCGCTGTACACATTTCAGCGCATCCAAACACGCAGCGCGTGGATACGGATAGTGCTCAATGTGATGCTGAATATCGTGGATTTCTTCTGCAGTCAAAATCCCTTCAACATTCACACGCGGCTTTTTATCAGTCAAAATCATCATAATGCGTTTACCCCTTAGCGATCCACGTCAGCCATTACGACGTCAATGGTCGCTAAATAAATGATTAAGTCAGACATTAAGCTGCCGTTAATCACAGAAGGCATTTGCTGTAAATGCGTGAAGGTCGGTGTACGAATACGGGTACGGTAACTCATCGTTGACTTGTCTGAAGTCAAGTAGTAGTTCGACGCGCCTTTCACCACTTCCGCCATTACAGATGCTTCACCAGCAGGCATGACAGGACCCCATGACACGCTCAGGAAGTGCGTAATCAAAGTTTCAATATCTTGCAATGTTTTATCTTTCGGCGGTGGAACAGCCAGCGGATGATCCGCCTTGTATGCGCCAGAAGGCATGTTGTCTAAACATTGCTTAATGATTTTCAGCGATTCTTCAATTTCACGGAAATGCACAATCACACGCGCATAGGCATCGCCTTCGTACTCTAAAGGCACATCGAAATCGTAGTTTTCATAACCGCTGTAAGGACGGTATTTACGCACGTCAAAATCGATACCTGTCGCACGCAGACCCGTACCTGTTACACCCCATGCCAATGCAGATTTTGCATCGTACTGAGCGACATTGCGGGTACGGCCAATGAACACTGAGTTTTTCAATGCTGCAGTGTAGTACTCTTTCAAGCGGCCCGGCATCCAGTCTAAAATTTCACGGATCAGCTTTTCCCAGCCATTTGGCAGGTCATGCGCTGTACCGCCAATACGGAACCATGCTGGGTGCATGCGGTAACCCGTGATCGCTTCGATGGCGTCATAGATTTTCTGACGGTCGGCGAACATATAGAATACCGGCGTCATACCGCCGGCATCCTGAATCGCTGTACCAATAAACAGCAAGTGGTTATTGATGCGGAACAATTCAGACATCATGACGCGGATGCATTGCGCACGGTCAGGCACAGTAATGCCCGCCATTTGCTCTACGCCCATGACGTAAGGCATGTTTTGCGCACAGCCGCCCAAGTAGTCCACACGGTCGGTATACGGAATGAATGAGTGCCAAGTTTGACGTTCAGCCATCTTTTCCACACCGCGGTGGTGATAGCCAATGTCCGGCACGCAGTCTTTCACTTCTTCGCCGTCCAGCTGCAAGATCACACGGAATGCACCGTGCGCAGACGGATGGTTCGGACCCAAGTTCAGGAACATGAAGTCTTCATCGGCGTTGCCGCGTTTCAGGCCCCAATCTTCAGGCACAAAGCGCAGGTGTTCCTGCTCGAAATCCTGTTTCGCCTGGTTCTGCATATACGGTGTATATTCAGTAGCGCGCGCAGAATATTCTTTACGCAGCGGGTGGCCTTCCCAGTAAGTCGGCAGCAAAATACGGCGGAGCATTGGATGCCCCTCGAAATTGATCCCGAACATATCGTAAGCTTCACGCTCGTACCAGTTGGCATTTGGCCAAATATTGGTTGCAGTCGGCAGATTTACATCATTCTCGCTCAATGCAACTTTAATTCGGATGTCGCTGTTGCGCTCAAGAGACAGCAAGTGATAGAACACTGTAAAGTCTGATGCAGGCAAACCGTCACGGTGCGTGCGCAGGCGCTCGTCTACTGCAGACAAGTCAAACAGCATCACGTATGGGCGTGACACTGTACGCAAGAACATTAAAACGTCTTGCACACGTGCGCGCTCAACCCAGACTGTAGGAAAGTCTTCAAAAGTCGTTTGCACGTAGAAGTTCTCGCCAAATTTGGCTTTGAGCTCTTCTACAATTGCAAATGCTGGGCGTGAATCAACGGGAGTTGATTCTGGCATAGCAATTTCAGTTTCAGCCATTGGCTTGGCTTCCTATTTAATACAAATTCAGTCAACCTAAACGACAATTACACCCGGACCGGGTGTATCAAACATTCATCGTTTAAATTATTTAATTTCATCCATAGAGCGCAGGTTTTTCACAGCAATGCGCTGTGCTTGCTTGCGGTCGCGTTCCGGCTGCATCTTTGGCTTATACACTGGCTGAAGATCATCACCGATAACCGCTGACAATGGGCGGCGCTCTAATTGAATTTGGTCTTGCAATAACATTAATGCTTGAATTAATGCTTCAGGACGCGGCGGACAGCCTGGGATGTACACATCCACAGGAATGATTTTATCCACGCCTTGCACAACAGAATAAATGTCGTACATGCCGCCTGAGTTTGCACAAGCGCCCATGGAAATTACCCATTTCGGCTCAAGCATTTGCTCATACAAACGCTGAATGACTGGCGCCATTTTCATGAAGCAGGTTCCTGCCACAATCATCACATCCGCCTGACGCGGTGAAGCGCGGATAACCTCGGCACCGAAACGCGACAAGTCATGCACGCCAGTTAACGTTGTTGCATACTCTACGTAGCAGCAAGAGGTACCAAAGTTGAACGGCCAAACTGAGTTTTTACGGCCCCAGTTTACTGCTGTATGCATCAAGTCCTCTAAACGGGTCATGAATACATTCTTATTCACTTCTTCTTCAAGCGGATCTGTCACGATTTGACGCTCTTGAAGCGGATATTGATCAGCATCCGGATTCGCACGGGTTAATGTATATTTCATTCCCGGGTTACTCCTTATCAGATGATGCAGCCGCAGATTTTTTCACACGGCCAGATGATTGAGCTGGAATTTGACCAGTAGGGTCAAGTACCAATTCTTCAATTGAGTTAAAGCGGGTAATTTCTGCAATGTCCATGTTTGGCGAACCAATTTTCAGCTCTCGGCCGGCAGTTTTACGCTTATCTGTTGGCGCCCAATTCAACGCGCCAACCTTCACGGCATAAACCAATGCAATCAATAAATCGACCACAAAGATGACTACCGTCGTAAAACCGAACCAGCCCGCTTCACGCACAGATGTAGACCATGCATAGAGGTAGAGCGCTTCGATATCAAAAACGACGAAGAAAATTGCAACTAAATAGAACTTTGCAGACAAGCGGATACGCGCACCGCCTGCACCGACAACACCTGACTCAAACTGCTCTTGCTTAGCACGGCCCCACGATTTACCCCCTAGGAGTAACGGGACTGTGAGCATAAAGACGCATAGAAATGTAACGCCGATCACGAAGGCAATAATTGCCCAATCGTATGGAGTAATGGCACTCATGCGGGGATAACTCCTGGCAGGCCTAATTTATTAACAAAGAATGCATGTATTGGCCTTCAAATACACCAAACACAAAATTAATCCCGCCAATTGTACCTGATTGATGATGTATCTTGCTAGCTTATAAGCCTTAGTCTTTGGGATGATTTTTTAAGCATTTTTCTTAAAACTCTCGACTAAAGCCGTATTTCACTCCTATTTACCGCCTTATCAAATAAATTTTTAAGCTATTATTATTTTTACAAATTTTCTATTTTCAGCACATTTCAAAAGCGCACCTCCAAACTTCAAAGCACAAAATATCACCGCATGATTGAGAAATTCACCAGCAACCTAGCTTTTATTTATTTTTTCACTGAATTTTCACATTATGATAATTTTAACAATAAAAAATCTATCATTCTGGCACTTTTAACTGCCAGCCAACTTTTTACCTACCTCTTGCAACGGCGCTGCCGCATTGCAAAATAATCTCCCCCGCTGCGTCGGCACGCGCTATTAACTGCACTTATTTCATTCGGCTTTGTATTTTTTTGCAGCAAATTTAAGCCGCCTATCTGCATTTAATTCTTTTTGTGCTATTCCTATATAAAACAATCAAATCACTCGAAAAAGGAGCAATACATGAATCTAGAGTTTACGCATAAGCCAGACTACTTTTTGTTTGCCCAGCTCATTATCCGTCACATTGAAAACTATGTAGCAAAACACCCAGACGCAGATAATGCCATTTTTGATTTGCGTGATATCTACGAATTGTTCCGTCAAGACAAAGCCTCAGCAACAACCAACCTAGACGGCATCATGAATATTGCCGATGAATACAAAGTTGAAACACTGAATGGCGATGAAAAATTAATTAGCCGCTATGCTATTGATGCTAAAAACAATTCACTGCTGATTGATTTCAATACCAATGCGCTGGCCGCATTAAAAAACGGCAAAGACATTATTGCGCCAGACGCATCCGTTCACGAATAAAAACTCAAGCAATAAAAAAAGCCATTCAATTGAATGGCTTTTTTGGCTTTAGCGCCTTATTTAACGTTCAAGCTTTCGCTGTCCGAATCCTTCGCGGCCTCGCCAGCTTTGCGCTTACTGTCTTTAAAACGCTTGGCAGGCCACTGCATAATGAAACGCGCGCCGCCCAATCTCGGGCTTTCATCAATATGCACCGAACCGCCAAACCAATATGCAATGCGGCTGACAATCGACAAGCCTAGCCCATAACCGCCTGATGCCCGGGTACGGCTGTTATCCAAGCGGGCAAACGCTTCAAAGATACGGCTGCGCTCGTCTTCAGGAATCCCAGGCCCGTCATCTTCCACACAGATGTACGCATTGCCTTTGCCGTCCAGCCCGCCGCTAATCACCACCTTATTGTCGCAATAGCGCACCGCATTGCCCACCAAATTCTGAATAACGCGGTGCAGATAGCGGCGTTCAGCATCCACCACAACGGTCAGCGGCGGCGCCTGCAGTTCCAGAGTTTTTCCGGTTTTCAGCGCTTCAGTCTCGATCACCACCTGATCCAGCACTTCAAACAGGATAATCTGCTCAAAATCCAATGACGGCGTGCCCTGCTCCAGCTTGGCATAGGTCATGATTTCATCAATCAAGGTATTGAGCGCCTCAATATCCTTATCAATCTGTTCGACCTGATGCTGGCGGTATTCGTAATCTTCTTCATCCGCCATCATTTCCACGCCGAAACGGATTCGGGCGACAGGCGTACGCAATTCATGCGATACAGCTCGCATCAGCTCACGCTGCGCCTCAATCAAACGCTGAATATGATCTGACATCGAGTTGTAGCTGGACGCCAGTGAACCCATTTCATCACTGCTCTCCACAGGCAGGCGCACAGACATGTCACCGGTCTTCATTTTATTCAATGCATAATTCACCGCGCGCAGCTTGCGCTGCATTGGCACCAGCAGGCCATACACCCCAAGGCTTAACACAAACAGGCTCAGCAAGGTAATGCCAGCAGCCAGCTGAAAAGGCATCCAATTGAATAACGGCACAGGCCCCATCACCAGCACTTCAGTGGTTGAGCTTGGAATTGGCGAAACAATAGAAATGGTCGTGCCGCGCACTGTTGCGCTGTCGCGGTACAGGATAATGCTGTGATCCAGCCTTAAGCGGCCGATCTGTTCTGAATCCAAAGGCAGGTTTTTAACATCTTCAATTTGCATCGGATAAGCAAAATAATGCTGAATGCGCTGCAGATATTCTTTTTCCTGCCCCGGGTAATACACCAAATAATCCAGCACAAACACAGGCAGGGCCTTCATTTGCCGTTCAGTGATATTTTCAGCCTTGATATACAGCAGGTGACTGGCATCATCTTTCAGGCCGATAATGATATAGGCCACATTGGTTTGCGCATCCCAGCGCACAACCGCTTTGCGCTCTTCAATGCGCTTCGCTTCGGCGCGGGTTAAGTCCACCTTGTCGGCTTTAACATAATAGATGGGCAATTCCAGCAGATTGGACGCATCGGAGATCCAATCCATGCGCTGCTGTTCATTCGGCTGACGGGCAATGCCTTCACTGATGATATAAGCCATGCCGTCCGTCAGGGACTCGCGGTATTCCTGCGCGCGCTGATAATTGATGATTTGCACCAGCAAATAGCCGAACAAAGCCACCAATACCACCAAGATGACCAGTCCTGCATAAATGCGCAAAAAAATACTGTGCTTTAACACTTAGACCTGTCCTGCTTCAGCCTCAAAGGGACGGCATCAATTAGATGCCGTTAGTTTCTTTTACAAACAGATAGCCTTTGCTTCGTACAGTTTTAATACGTTTTGGATTTTCCGGATCATCGCCGATTTTTGGACGGATACGTGAAATGCGCACATCAATCGAACGGTCTTGACCGTCATATTCAATACCGCGCAGGCGCTCAAAAATATCTTCACGCGACAAAATACGGCCAGCGTTTGACGCCAGCAGCCACAGCAGGTCATATTCGGCGCTGGTAAAATCAACCAACTCGCCATTGAGCGTCACAGAACGGCCGCCGTTGTCGATCACCAGATCATCAAACTCAATGCGCTGCGCTACTTCATCTTCCGGCGCTTTATCTGTACGGCGCAGCAATGCGCGGATACGCGCCAGCAATACGCGCGGCTGCACAGGTTTTGCCACATAGTCATCTGCACCCATTTCAAGGCCAAGCACCTGATCCATGTCTTCTGTGCGCGCAGTCAGCATTAAAATTGGCTGATGGTAATGCGGACGCACTTCACGGCAAATCGTTAAGCCATCTGCACCCGGCAGCATCACATCCAAAACCACCATATCCGGCTGTTCTGCAATAATGCGGCGGATTGCGCGGTTGCCGTCCGGCTCTACCCCAACCTCAAGTCCATTGCGGATAAGGTATTCTTGAGTTAAGCGGGCAAGACGCTCATCGTCTTCAACGATTAAAATTTTAGGTAACTTTTCTTCTTGGCTCATTAGAGTGCCCCTTTATTTGACTGGACGTATCCCTTAAAAATCCAAAAGATACAATTCAATATATTTTGCAATATACACACGTTTACATTGTAAACAAGATGCTGTTCACGAAACTGATACATCAAGACCGCAATTTGTTAAGAATTTTCAAGCATTGAATTCGCTGTATTTTCCGATACGCGCTTTTTCAGGCATTTCTCAAATTATTCAGTTACAAAAAGCATAAAAAATAACCAATGCCTATATTTACAGCAATCAGATGAACCATGACGCAAATAAGTTTTTAGCTTTTCAACTTATCCACAAGGTTATCTATAAGCACTTAAACTCAGCTTTGCTATGCTATGCCCTTGTCCAATAAGGCTTAAACAAGAAAGATAAAAAATAGGGATTTTTTCGAGAAGGATTTCCATCGAAACAGATTAAAATATTTAATAAAATGTCAATATTGATCTGACCTAAATTTTCCCGTATCTTGTGTCCAATTCATTTTTAAACCACTAAGTCTTGTGTTTAAACCTCAAACACTGTGGCATAGTTTTTGCCCGGTTCAAACGGTCTACAAACATAACAATAGATGACAATGGAGCTATGCTGACATGAGCGTAATCACGTCTACCCCAGGCCAATTGCAGGTGATCAAGCGCACCGGTGATGTTGCTGTTTTTGATGCGGAAAAAATTTCTGTAGCGATCGGCAAAGCGTTCTTGGCTGTTGAAGGCCAGCAAAGCGCTGACTCTAGCCGTATCCACGATCGTATTTCTCAACTTACCGAGATGGTATTAAATACGTTCCAGCGCCGTTTACCGTCTGGCGGCACAATCCACATTGAAGAAATTCAAGATCAAGTTGAACTTGCGCTGATGCGCACAGGCGAACAGAAAGTTGCCCGTTCTTATGTGATTTACCGTGAACAGCGCGCTGAAGCGCGCAAGCTGACTGGCGCCAATCACCACCCGACCCTGCAGGTTACCACTGCAGACGGCCAGCTTCGCCCGCTGGATCTTGGCGCGCTTGAAGCGCACATTGCGAAAGCAGCTGAAGGACTGGAAGGCATCGACGTTCAGGCCATTATCGATGAAACCGTTAAAAACTTATACAACGGCGTAAAAGAGTCAGACATTGCAACCACAATGATGATGGCGACCCGTACCCGCATTGAACAAGAACCCAACTATACTTACGTGACTGCGCGTTTGCTTCGTGACAACCTGGTTGCGACCGGTTTGGAGTTCCTGGGTCTGGCTGCAGAAACCAATGAAGGCGATGCTTTAGAGACATTCCTGAAAAAAGGGATTGAACTTGATCTGCTTTCACCAGAGCTGCTTAACTTTGACTTGGCTAAATTGGCCGCTGCGATTCAGCCTGAACGCTCAAACCAATTTACCTACTTAGGCCTGCAAACCTTATTTGACCGTTACTTCATCCATTCAGATGGCGTGCGCTTTGAATTGCCGCAATTGTTCTTCATGCGTGTTTCAATGGGCCTATCGCTCAATGAAGAAAACCGTGAAGACCGTGCAATCGAATTCTACAACTTATTGTCCAGCTTCGATTACATGGCGTCTACGCCTACCCTGTTCAACTCAGGCACATTGCGTCCGCAATTGTCGAGCTGCTACTTAACCACCATTGGCGATGACCTGTACAACATCTATGGCGCAATGCGTGACAACGCGATGCTGTCTAAATGGGCTGGCGGCTTAGGCAATGACTGGACTCCTGTTCGCGCTTTGAACTCATATATCAAAGGCACAAACGGCAAGTCTCAAGGTGTTGTGCCTTTCCTGAAAGTTGCTAACGATACCGCTGTAGCAGTGAACCAAGGCGGCAAGCGCAAAGGCGCAGTCTGTGCATACCTTGAAACTTGGCACTTGGACATCGAAGAATTCCTAGAGCTGCGTAAAAACACAGGCGATGACCGCCGCCGCACCCACGACATGAACACAGCAAACTGGGTTCCAGACTTGTTCATGCAGCGTGTATTTGAAGATGCGGAATGGACACTGTTCACGCCGTCTGAAACGCCAGACCTGCATGATTTGACTGGCGCAGAATTCGCTGAACGCTATGCGTACTACGAAGGCATTGCCAAAGAACAAAACTTATTGCACAAAAAAATCCGTGCAAAAGATTTGTGGCGCAAAATGCTGTCTATGCTGTTTGAAACTGGCCACCCTTGGATTACATTCAAAGACGTCTGCAACCTGCGTTCTCCGCAGCAGCACGTTGGCGTAGTGCATTCATCGAACTTGTGTACAGAAATTACGCTGAACACCAATGCCGATGAAATTGCAGTCTGCAACTTAGGTTCAATCAACCTTGTGCAGCACGTTCAAGGCGGTGTTCTTGACCGTGAAAAACTGGCGCGTACCGTAAAAACTGCAGTCCGCATGCTCGATAACGTGATCGACATCAACTACTATGCGGTTCCTCAAGCGCGCAATTCGAACTTGAAACACCGTCCAGTCGGCATGGGCATCATGGGCTTCCAGGATGCGCTGTATGAAATGCAATTGGCTTACGGTTCAGAAGCTGCTGTTGATTTTGCCGATGAATCGATGGAAGTGATTTCTTACTACGCGATTCAAACGTCGAGCGATCTCGCACTTGAACGCGGCACCTATGAAACATTTAAAGGTTCATTGTGGGATCAAGGCATCCTGCCAATTGACTCTTTAGATCTGGTTGCAAAATCACGCCCTGAACGCATGTTTGAAGTTGACCGCACACAGCGTTTGGACTGGGACACTCTGCGTGCCAAAGTTCAAAAAGACGGCATGCGCAACTCGAACGTGATGGCAATTGCACCGACTGCAACCATTTCAAACATTTGCGGCGTGTCTCAGTCAATCGAACCGACATTCCAAAACCTGTATGTGAAATCTAACCTTTCTGGCGAATTCACAGTGATCAACCCGTACTTGGTACGTGCATTGAAAGAACGCGGGCTTTGGGATTCTGTGATGGTCAACGACCTGAAACATTTTGAAGGTTCTGTTCAAAAAATCGCACGTATTCCTGAAGAGCTGAAAGCGATCTTCGCGACTGCGTTTGAAGTTGAGCCGCGCTGGATTGTGGACGCAGCATCACGCCGTCAAAAATGGATCGACCAAGCTCAGTCTCTGAACCTTTACATCTCTGGTGCAAACGGCAAGAAACTGGACATGACATACAAAATGGCATGGCTGCGCGGCCTGAAAACCACGTATTACCTGCGTGCATTGGGCGCGACTTCTGCAGAGAAATCGACCATTAACACCGGCGCATTGAATGCAGTTAAAGCGACTGCAGCTGCAGCACCTGTTGCCGCAGCGGCTCCTGTTGTTGAAGCGAAAAAACCTGAAGCGGTTGAAGAAGATGGTTTCGCAAATGCGGCACCAGTGCCAATGGCATGTTCAATTGATAATCCTGATTGTGAAGCTTGTCAGTAAGCTGACAGGTTTTTAATCCCCCTAAATCCCCCTTTTTAAAGGGAGACTCCTATACTTTTGAGAGTTGGAGTTCCCTCCTTTTTCAAAGGAGGGTTAGGGAGGATTGAAAAATAAAAGATAAATAAAGGAACCCACCATGCCGCATATGACCCATAACTACTTGTTAGGACTTGTTGCCTTGGTGGTTTCCTTTATTGTTTGTTTTTACGTACCGTTGACTTATGCATGGGTCAAAATACGGGAACAGCAGCGTAATCAAAATAAGTCGTGAGGATATTTGCTCTTCCGCATAAAATTAGAGCATCCATCGGCAAAACTTAATTTTGCTTACACAGAATGAGCGTATAGTAGGATGTCTTAGCTTCAACAGCTGGATGTCTCATAAAAGATATAAAGCAACGAAGAGAGAACTGTTATGTCTATCCTAAGTTGGGACGATTTCGAAGATGATGAACCGAAACAAGCTGCACAAGCTCACCAGCCTGCGCCCGTCGAGCCGAAAAAAACGGTTGATTCGCAAGTGGTATCTGATGCACAGCAATCATCGCCGAATCTGGCAGCTGCACAACCCGCTCGAACCGCTGGAAGTCGCGGATCAAATCCAACCAATTCAATGGAAAGAGCATCTGCTGCCTTAGAACAGCTGGATGCCGCACCAGGCTTGGAAGAGCTGGAAATGGGCGCGCAGCGTGTACAGGTTGACGACAAAGCAATGATCAACTGCCGCGCTGACTTAAACCAGCTGGTTCCGTTCAAATACGAATGGGCTTGGCAGAAATATCTTGACGGATGCGCAAACCACTGGATGCCGCAAGAAGTCAACATGAACCATGACATCGCGCTTTGGAAGTCTGAAAATGGCTTAACTGAGGATGAGCGTACTATTGTTATGCGTTCACTGGGTTTCTTCTCGACTGCGGATTCTTTGGTTGCAAACAACCTGGTCTTGGCTATTTACCGCCACATCACCAACCCAGAATGCCGCCAGTACATCTTGCGTCAAGCATTTGAAGAAGCGATTCATACACATGCTTACCAGTACTGCATCGAATCTTTGGGTATGGATGAAGGCGAAGTCTTCAACATGTACCGTGAAGTACCAAGCGTTGCGCGCAAAGCGGCATGGGGCTTGAAGTATACGCAGTCTTTAAGCGATCCTACTTTCCAAACCGGTACACCTGAAAACGACCAAATCCTGCTTCGCAACTTGATCGCGTTCTACTGTGTGCTTGAAGGCATCTTCTTCTACTGCGGTTTCAGCCAAATCCTATCGATGGGCCGCCGCAACAAAATGAATGGTGTTGCTGAGCAGTTCCAGTACATTTTACGCGATGAGTCGATGCACTTGAACTTCGGTATCGACATGATCAACCAGATCAAAATCGAAAACCCAGGTTTATGGACAGCTGAATTCCAGCAAGAAATCATTCAAATGATTCTTGAAGGGACCATGCTTGAAATTGAATACGCACGCGATACTATGCCGCGCGGCGTATTGGGCATGAACGCGGCCATGATGGAAGAATATTTGAAATTCATCTGTAACCGCCGCTTGGCTCAGCTGGGCTTGCCTGAACAGTTTGCCGGCGTGAACAACCCATTCCAATGGATGTCAGAAATGATGGACTTGCGCAAAGAGAAGAACTTCTTCGAAACTCGCGTAACAGACTATCAGACTGGCGGCGCGTTGAGCTGGTAGGAAATCACTTCAGTGAAAATAAAAGCGGAACGTTTTGGTTCCGCTTTTTTTATATAAAAACATTAGAAATACATTTAGTTATGAATATATCAGTTTAAGTTAAAACTATTCTGATAATATAAAACAGTTTAAAAATACATCAATTTAAAAAAACCGCATAATAATAGAGGTGAAAATGAAAGGTCAGATTCTAGATTATTCGATTCAAACCAATACAGGCATTATCAGTGCCGATGATCAAAACCGATATGAGTTTATAGGAGCTGAGTGGCGAGGACAAAATGTACCTAAACGGGGTGACCGCGTAGATTTTGACATTAACCCCGAAGGCAAAGCTGTTCAAATATTTACTGCACTAGGCAGCACCAATCCAATACAAAACTTTTCACAACAGCTTGATAAAATTTCCAATCAAGATCAGTCCGAATCAGAATTTAATATGATTGATTGGTTTGTAAAATGCCTGAAAAATTATGCTAATTTCACAGGGCGTGCACGCCGTAAAGAATTTTGGTTTTTTGCATTAGTTCAATTCATCATACTCATTATTGCTCAAATTATTGACTCAATTATTGGAACTGATTTTGTATTGTATGGATTGGTCGCATTGGCACTATTTATTCCAAGTTTAGCCGTATCAGTTCGTCGACTGCATGATATTAATAAATCTGGCTGGTGGTATCTAATTGCTTTAATTCCATTAATTGGAGGAATTTTACTGATTGTCTGGTTTGCAACTGAAACAAAACCTGAACCTAATCAATGGGGACAACCTGCAAAGTAAGTACAAATCATTAGCGCTCATCGATTAGAAAATATCTGCAGTATTTTTTTACTTATTCCAAATTTAGCAGCATCAGTATCACCTCCTCTTATTTATTTGGTAAGCAACAAATACCAAAGCCAATATGAACCAAGAGGGACAGCCAGTCCAAGGTCTTAAACAATAAAAAGGCGCACTTAGCGCCTTTTTATTGTTTATCAACTTAACCATATTTACGGGCAAAATCTTCATCTGACGTACATAAGTAAATAATGAATTCAATGAAAGCAACGATTGAAGGGATAAAAGTCCAACAGAAAAGCAGATAAATAATTCCCCAGCCTATTTGACCTAAATAAAATTTATGAATCCCAAATCCACCAAGAAAAAAAGCCAAAATTGCTGCGGCAATTCGGCTTTTTTGACCATATTGAGCACCTAGTGCAGAAGGAACAGATATTTGGTAAATATTAGCCGCTTGCCCTAAGCCTCTAATTTCAAAGTCTACAAACTGTCCTCGAGCAGGATGACTCTGCCCCTTCCAATCGCTACCCGAAAATTGGTAACGATTTTGATCATCGCCACTAATCACACCTGTATTACTTTGAATGGAGAAATCTAATATTTGCCCTTTCATATTAACCCTCAATATTTTTTCATTTTTATGTTTGTATTCAATATTATGCCATGAAATCCTCAAACTCAAAATAAAGCAAATACGTCTATCTGTTTAGCGTTTCAAATAGCATTTAGATAAAATCAGCCTTAGCGCATATACCGCCGCCATGGCAAAAATGGCATATCCCGCAGGCTCAATAAACTGCGGAATACACAGCACAATCACCACTGTCAGCGGATAAAGCCATTTCTTCAAACCGCTTTGATGATGCGCTTCATGCAGAATGTACAGACTAGAGGTATACACAATCAGGCTGATCGCCACGAAATAGCTTTCATGCATAGAGCTGATCAGGGCCTCATGCGACACGACATCGACGGCGGCAGCCAGCCCTGCGCCAATGGCCGCAATGCTGATGAACACAAAAAAATGCCCATAGCCCCACGCAAAGGCCATTTTTCGGCTGTTCAGCCTTTCTGCAATCTCACTGTCAAAATAGGCCCACCACATGGTGAACATCATGACCAGACCGCCAATCATCAGAAAAATCAGTTCGGTACTGAAACGCTGATTATTCAAGGCATCGGTAATGGCGATTGAACAGCCGACAATCGACTCCCCCAGCACGATAATCGTCAGCAGCGCATAGCGTTCAGCAATATGATGCGCATGCCACGGCGTGCGGCTGGCCGCTTCGGCAAAAACAGGCACACACAGCTCGGCGGCCGCCAGCAGCGCAAATAAATAGACCGTGAACTGTATCGGCGAAAAGTGAAACAGCAGCCAGCCGCACTGCACCAGAATAATGCCGAAAGCATAACGCAGCGCCGTTTGACGCCGTTCAGCATCATGTTTTGCAACACGGAGCCATTGCGTGACTAAGCTCAGCCGCATAATGGCATAGCCGATGATAATGACATCAAAGTCCTGCTGCTGAAATGCGCTGGGAATGCCTGCAGCAATCACCAGCGAGCCTATAATCTGTATAAAGGTTAAAATTCGGTACAGCGCATCATCATTGTCATAAGCTGAAGCAAACCAGCTGAAATTCATCCACGCCCACCACAGTGCAAAAAACACCATGCCATACAAAGTCAGGCCATGCGCCAAATGATTTTCAATGATGGCATGATGCAGCTGCTGCCCTGCAGTCGCAATCGCCACAACAAAAATTAAATCAAACAGCAGCTCTAAAGAAGTTGCGACTCGGTGCTTCTCATGCGGGTCACGCGGCGCAATCGGCTTGAGCCATGCATGAGCGAATGAAAAAAAATTTGGCATTTGTTATTCTGACGATTCATGGATTCAGGCAAATTTTTTCAAATTAAATTCGAAGAAACAAGCAGGCTTACAAAATAAATAGTTTTTTCTGTTCCAATTGCTGCCTGCTCTTCACACTGCTGGCTGCAAAGGCAATCCAATTAAGGCAGCTTTACTTAAAATAACTTCTTTTATCAAAAAATCAGTGACATACTGCTTTAAAATAAAAACCAATTCCATAATAAATGATTCAAGATTATTTAGAACTGTATCCGCAGGCGCTTTGGGTACAGATTGCACAGCAGCAGATGTCGCTGCTGTCGCCCAGCCAAACCCTGCTTGCGCAAGAAATGTGCCCCATTTCCTTTGACAGCCTAGACAGTTTTGCCGTGAATTACCCCGTTGCTGAACATCATTTTGCACAGCTCCTGCAGCAGGCCAATTTAAAATGGAATGAATTTGGACAGCCGATTGTCTTTATTCAGCTGATGGACCGGACAGAAGCACAGCTGGATGGCATTGAAATTCAAGCCATCCGTGAAATTGCATTAAGCGCCAATGCCCGCATGGTGCAAATATTTTTCAAAAATGGTGAAGCTTTAGCGCATGAAAAGCTGCCCGTAAAGGCGTCACGCACGTTCCGCATGATGATGATCGGACTGATTGTGCTGTATCTGATTGCACTGGCTGCCGTACTGTCACTTGAAAAAACCAGTCCCTCGCTTTAAACCGGCTGGCTGCAAAACAGTGGAATCACCGCGGCTAAATCGGCAAAGGACTCAATCTGCTTTTTCGGCTGCGCATGCGCCAATTCCGCGGCGCTGCCGTAACCATAAGTCACAGCTATACTGTCGATGCCGTTATGGCGCGCGCCTAAAACATCATATTCACGGTCTCCGACCATCAGGCATTCTGCGGCGGCCAGCTGTTCCTGCTCTAAAATATAGGCAATCAGCTCTGCCTTATTGGTGCGCTCACCCGACAGCTCGCTGCCGTAAATCCGGCTGAAATACGGCGCTAATTGAAAATGCTCTAAGATCCGCTTGGCATAGACGGTTGGTTTCGCTGTCGCGACATACAGTTTAAAGCCTTGCTGCTTTAAGGCTTCCAGTGTTTCCGGCACGTGCGGATAGACCTGATTTTCAAACAGGCCGGTGACCGAAAAGCGCTCTCTATACCCCAGCAAAGCCTGCTCAGCCAAGTTATCATCGAGCGCCACATTAAGAATTTTCGCCAGTGATGCTTTCAGCGGCGGGCCAATAATCCAGTCGATATTGATATGCTCATTAATCGGATGCCCCACTTTTTCCAGCCCATAACGCGCCGATGCAGTAATGCCGACTTTGGGGTCTGTCAACGTTCCATCCAAATCAATCAATATATTTTTAATCACGCCCTGCACCTTATTCGCCACTCTGCAAAATGCACTCGAGTGTTGCCTGAAACTTGCCTATACTAACCCAAATTTTGCATCAGAAGGATTCCATTATGCGGCCAACCGTATTGTGCTTTTCCGGTTTAGACCCCTCTGGCGGCGCTGGGCTGCAGGCGGATATTGAAGCCATTGGCCAAAGCGGCGCCCATGCCGCCATTGCCTGTACAGCATTGACCATTCAAAACTCACAGCAGGTTTTTGGCTTCAGCGCGACCTCTAAAGAGCTGCTGCTGGCGCAGGCGCATGCCGTCGTGAAAGATTTGCCAATCAAATGCGTGAAATCCGGCATGCTGGGTACCACGGACAATATTGCTGCGCTGGCAGAATTTTTGCAGGAACAGCCGCAATATTTATATGTCTTAGACCCGGTTTTAGTGGCCAATAGCGGCGGCTCATTAGGCGATCAGGATACTCTGGTGAAAGCCTTTGCGGCACTGATTCCGCTGGCCACGCTGATTACGCCCAACACCATCGAACTGCGGGCTTTAACCGGTGAACAGGATCTGCAGCGGGCAATCCAAAAACTGTTTGCCATGGGCGCTCAGGCCGTATTGGTCAAAGGCGGCCATGAAGATACGCCCGAGTTCATCCGCAATGCGTTATATGTTCAAAGTGAGTTGGTGTCGGAAACCCAATGCCCGCGTTTGGACGGCGAATACCATGGCTCCGGCTGCTCGCTGGCCAGCTATATTGCAGGACGGCTGGCCTTAGGGGATGATGTAAAAACAGCCGTGCATCATGCCGAAATCTGGCTTTTTGGCGTATTGCAGCATGCTGAAACACCTGTGCCAAACGGGCAGAAAATTCCTAAGCGCTTTTAGCTCCAAGCATAGCTGGCTGCATCTCAAATCAAAAAAAGCGCCCCAAATGGGCGCTTTTTTATTGTGTAGCCTGTCCTTTTGAAATAAACACAGGCATTTGCCAAGCGCCGCCCGCAAAGCCTTTGCATTGCGCCTGAATGGCTTTGTAGGTTTGCACAAAACGGCTGCCGTTCCACGCCCATTCTTCTTGCGAACCGCAATCGGCCAGGCCGCGCCCTTTTTGCGCCGCAAAAATTTGCCCTTCGCTAAAACTGGAGCCTGATGCTGTCACCAGCTGGCGGGTTTGCTGCAATGCGCTGTCCATCACCCAATAGCCATATCCATAATTATAAGCGCCGCGCCAGCACGGCGCTTCGACCACAACATTTTGACGGTTCAGCGGATATATCGTGATTTGATCTTCCGGCAAATAATTCTGCTCATACAGCGTCCAGCAGCTGTCTTTATTGACCGATTTTTTTAGCTGTACTGCCAGCTGTTTGGCTTGCGCTGAATTTACGCTCAAATGTTTCGCGATGCTGGGACTATAGCGTTTAATTTGCACCAGCGGCAAAAGCTGCATTTTTAAAACCGCGGCATTGGACTGTTGACCTTTGCGGACCAGCGCAGAAGCAGTACCTATCCGCCTTTGATAATCATCCATTTTAAGCAGCGCCGCACTGGCGCCCGCTGGTGACAAAGCCCATTCCGTCTGCTCTGCTGTCCAAATGATGGGCGCTGCGTTTTGCACAGCCTGAAGCAATGCGGCTGTCTGCACTGCAGACAGCTTGCCTTCTCCAGTCTGCTCATGAATTGCCACTGTGCCATAGCTGCGCCCCAGCATACGCACAGCCAAGCGTGTTCCGCGTGCCGGCAAGTGCGCTGAATCTATTTTTACCCGAGCCGTGACTGGCGCATTTGCTCCAGCAGCCCGCTGCAGCAATACAGAAACTGGCCGTTCTAAATGATCATCGGCCTGATAGCCCGCAGCACGGCAAGTGCCGGTATTGTCACAGGCCAGCTCCCAATCCTTATGCAGAAAATGAATGCCTGAAATGCTTTCCGCAGCGCTGAGTTGGCTGACGCTGTACAGACTGAAAAATGCAAAACTCAGGGCAAGATGCAGCGGCAAAGGCTTATGGCGTATCATCATGGCTGCACCCTCAATTTTTGGACATTCTCTCAGAATACTGAACAATGCCTTGCAATCAAAGTTCAATACAAAATTTCAGACGCCTGCCATACAACGCATTCATATTTTACACTTTGGCTAAAAACTCCTGCTGCGCACCGCGCCATCAAACTGCAAGCAATCGTCCACCCGGATGCGCTGTACCGCGCTTAACTCATCCAAGACAAACCAGCGGCAGGCTGAATGTTCTCCGCTCAGCTGAATCCGCGCATTTTCCGGCAAAACGCAGCGGAAAATAAAGGCATGTGAACAAACCGCGGCATGAAAATAAACGCCGGACAAATAAGCAACATCGACTGCACAGCCTAATTCTTCCTGACACTCCCGCAGCAGCGCCTGATGAATGGTCTCGCCCATATCTAGACCGCCGCCAGGCAGGCCCCACGCATGATCCGCATAATTCGCCTTGAGCAGAAGCACCTGATGCTGCGCATTGACAATGACTGCATGCGCACTCATTCGATAAAAATCATGAAACCCCATCATCATTGCCTCTGCAACTTAACCCAAGACCCAGCCTGTCATTGTCCGATATTCATGCATTTATTTCATCTGCTCCAGTTTCAGCCTTGCGGCATCCAGCCCGATCAGCATTAAAACCTGCAGCAAGGCCTTAAACTGCGCTGAATCATTTTCGCTCATGACATGGATATTTTATTGATCGCGTCAAAACTCTCCAAAGCTAAACCCGCTGTGCTGTGCGGCAGCTGGCCTGCATCAAAGCCGATGCTGCTGTTATTCTGGAAGCGGAATATGCTGGGCAGGAGTCTGCAGCCGCACTTTTGCATTTTGCTGGCGGCCATTCACAGCCAGTGAGGAAAGGAACTGAAAGTTGAAGTCCGTATTTTCGGCTGCGGCTTTATTTTTGCTGGATGTTCATGCCGCTTGTTTTTGATGATTCATTGAGCTGTCCTCAATCAATGAGGCGCGCATATCCCCTGTGCGCCAACAGCAATACATGTACAGGAGATATGCGCAATTCGGACTCAAACGCATGGCCGATAAGCCCGAAATTTTAAACTGATAAAATCTGCTGCGCGGTCTAGATATCCCACTCCATCGACACTATCGATTCAACAGGATGCGGCAAAGAAACATGCTGATGAATAATTTTCCATTTTCCACTTTTTTTCCTGAGGCAAATGGTCGTTCTGCACCAGACAACGCCAGGAGTCGGCTTACCGCTTTCAACATCAATTTTGCAAAAACCATGCACAAATGCCATATCCGGCTCAGCATGTATATTCAGCTGATCACGGAAGACCCGCAGGCCAGTTCTAAAATAGTCCTCGTATGAGCTCCAAACCTTTTGATAAGAGCTAAGCCCTTGCAGTTCCATCGTCACATCAAATAAATTGACCTCTGCAGCGCAGTGCTCCGCAATTTGATTCATATCTAAGCTGCAAATGGCTTTATCCCAACTGTTTAAGACAGCTAGAATTTCAAGTCCCGCAGGTTGATCACCCGTTATTTTCACTCTGTCCCTCCCATATATTTAAAGAGTTCCTGTTTTTTTGGCAATAGTTGCCAAATCTGGCTGTATTGTAGATCTATTATTACTTTTAGTTTAAAAGCATATTAAACTTGCGAATATATTATAAATTAATTTGGCAAACGGATATTCACTATTTTCCAGCTGAGATTAGAACGCCGCATTTCCACATGCGTTATCTTGCCCGCATCATTCGGCACAGCGATTTCAAAACGGTTCAGGCCTGTGTAATGCGCTCTCATCTTGGGTTTAGGCCGTGTTCCCTGAGCATCAGGGATGGTCTGTTCCGCTGCTCCTTGCGCATCAATTTCAGACTGGGCAAGGTCTTGCTCAATTTCTTCTAATTGGCTGGCTGCTGATGCCTGCTGCGCAAGCAGATTGCGGATTGATTCAGGCATTGCCGCAGAATTCTCCGTCAGGCTTTGCTGCAAGGATTCTTTTAGCCCCTTGCCCTGCATTAATAAAAATATGGTGCGCTCATTTACCGCTGCATCGACGGCTTGAGCACTGATTGCACTGCTCAATTGAAGGCCCCACTTTTGCAAAGCGCCAGGCAAATGCTCCAGTCCGGCTGCTGCATTCAGTTTTTGCTCAATTTGCGGTTTCAAACCTTTTTTGACTTGGTCAAAATCAATGTATTTGGCAATTCCGGCAGCATCATTCTGCTGATACGCCCGATTCATTTGATACAGCACCCAATAAGGCGAAGCAAAAAACAGGATGAGCGCGGCCATGACCATGCCGGCAAGTGCAATTTTTAAAGCTTTCATGTTCTGTATTGGCTCCAGCATTGCCCTCAATAATGCAAAAAAAAAGCATGCCGAAACATGCTTTTTCACGTTCATACAGACAGGATATGTGATTGCATCCTGCCTGCACAACAGCGATTGATTAACCAATTAAATCCTTAATGGTTTCACTGCCGCCATTATTTTTAACGGATTCAATGCCTTTATCCCGCGACTGCTCACTGCCGTAGAATTGACTGGTGCCAATAATCTGATGATTGGCCGCTTTCAAATTAAAATACGGCTTGCCGTTTTTCGCCTCTAAACGTTCATAACGGCTATCGTCTGAACTGTTCTTCTGAACAGATTCAATCCCATTGTGCGCTGAAGCTTTGGCTTTATACAATTCACTGGTCAAAATGACTTCACCGTTGCCTGCTTTAAGCACAAAACGGAACTGCCCGTCACTTGCCTGACTAAGTTCATACCACCCCGCCATCTCACACCTCTTTTCGTTATAAAGTTTATATTCGATAGAATTATATTGTCTAAAAATTATTCTATTCTTATGAATATAATTGAAATTTATCAAAGAAAACAATACTTTTTATTTCAGCTCAAGGCATTTCACACCGGTCAGGAACAACCCACAAATATTGTTATTTTTCAAAAAATTAAATAAAAAAATAAGTCAAAACAAATGCAGCAGATGCTGCATTTGTTTTGTTGTTTTTATTTTAAAATATGCTTGCTGTACGTTTCTTTATTTATTTCAAGCATTTCTACACAGGCCTGAATGCGCAAATTGTCCCGGGCCGGCACCTGCTGCTGCAGCACCCGCAACAACAGCGCTGAAATTTCCTGCTGCACCACGATGCTCCGGCCAGTCAATAAAGAAACTTTCGCATGCAGATACGCTTCACCGACGTCTTCTCCCAAACCAATCACGTAGGCTTGCTGGCACACTGCGCGGCTTTTAATGTCGGATAAATCGCTGACATGGCCAGATTCAAAAAAAGCGCGGTTTAAAGCCGTCAGAACAGGCTTGGCGTCAAAGGGCTGAAGGTTCTCAGAATATTCCAAATGGATATGCGGCATGGTCACAGTCCTCTTAAATGTTTCAGGCTATTATGCCTTGCCAAAGCAGTGTGCGCTGAATGATTTGCTTCAAACAGCGCATTTATAAAGCAATGCAGCTGAAACTTCACTTACGCTTTTTTTACATACTCAGATTTCAATTTCATTGCGCCAATGCCGTCAATTTTACAGTCAATGTCATGGCCATCGGCAGCATCGGTCAGCAGGCGGATATTTTTCACTTTAGTGCCCACCTTAACCACAGAAGATGAGCCTTTAATTTTCAAATCTTTAATCACAGTCACAGTATCGCCGTCAGCCAGCACATTGCCATTGGCATCGCTGATCACGCTTTGCGCATCGCCATCTGCGGCCTCGCCCTCTTTCCATTCATATGAACATTCAGGGCAAATCAGTAAATCACCATCTTCGTAGACATATTCTGACTGGCATTTTGGGCATAGGGGTAAAGACATGGCAACCTCAAAAAAAGAAAAAACGGAAAAAGAAAAAGAGCCGCCGCAGCGCTCAAAGCACGTACTATAACACTTTTAATTTTCAGCCACTTAAATCACGTAAATATTTTAAGGTTTTATTCCGCTTACGGGAGGTTTTCCTCTGTGCTACGCTGTCTCAATAGAGCCGAAAGGATTGCCTATTGTTCTAATATTTTCTTCAGCACATCGGCATGGCTTTTTCCAGCATTTTTAGCGGCTGTCAGCAACGTCACTTTATGCTGACGCGCCAAATCACGCAACTGCTGCATGGCTTCGTGCTGTCCGGCCAGTTCCGCCGCATACCGCTGCTGAAACTCGGTCCAGCGCTGTTCAATATCCTGGTGATACCACTTGCGCAATTCGCTGGAGGGCGTCAATGTTTTAGGCCAGCCGTCCAGCAGCGCCTGTTCTTTTTTTATGCCTCTGGGCCAAAGGCGGTCAATTAAGATCCGCTTGCCGTCTGCGGCATCAGCAGGGTCATAAATCCGTTTAATCTGTATATCCATAGACCGCTTTACTCATCCGGAATAGCAGGGTTGACTAAAAAAGACAGCAGCTGCAGCGACTCCTGCCAGCCTAAATAGCAGGCATCGGCCGGGATCACGTCAGGCAGCCCCGTTTGGGTAATTCTAACTTCAGTTCCCACACTGACTTCTTTTAATTCAATAGTCACTTCAATTTCACCCGCCAATTCGGGCGCGTCAAAGTGATCGGTATAGCGTAAAAGCTGATTTGGTATCACCTGATGGTATTTGCCATGAAAGGAATGCTTGGTTCCCGTAGAAAAATTAGTGAAATGCATCCGGTAACTGCCGCCTGTCGATATTTCAGCATACTCAACATGCGCGCTGAAACCATGCGGCGGCATCCATTTCACTAAAGCGTCTGGGTCTGTAAATGCACGGAACACCCGCTCTGGCGGGGCACTGAAAACGCGATGCAGCTGTACGGTATTTTTCATTGTTTTTCTCCACGGTCATCATATTCATGATGTCATGCGCTTGCGCTATTGCTATCAATTTATCCGCCTGCCTAAAAATGATCCAGCGCTTTTCTGTAGGATAATTGAACCGCAATCATTTTTTACATCTGACTGGAGACAGGAGCCTGCTGCGCTTTTACCGATGCAGGATAGATTAAAAAAAGCCTGGCGATTCAGCGCGAGGCTTTCATTTAACTGCAGCGCCAACGGTTAATTCAGCTTTCCGTCTGCATTTTCAGCATCGAATGCGGCGTCTTCGTCATCCTCTTCCAGATCATCGTCATATACATAAGCCATGCAGCCCCAGCCGTCATATTCACCCGAAAACTGCCCTGCAATTTTAGTAAACCATTCTTCTAAATCGACAATATCGGCATATTCGGGTTCCATATACACATAAATGGTAATGATCCATTCACCCGATTCCTCATCTTCAAACAGGCTGATTTTCTGTTCTTCTTTCAGCAGGTAAATGGCGCATTGGTCAGCTTTCTCTTCATGCTGAAAGGCAATGGAATATTCAATTTCATGCGCTACGCTCAGATCATCGCCATCTTCAAGCATTTGCCATAATACATTGCCATTATCATCGTCTGGGAATTGCTGGTAATCGCGTGTCATATATTGTCCTTATTCTGCTTTTGTTGTGCCGCTTTTAGATTAGCCGAAATTTGCTGCTGTTTGGAGATTTATTGCGCAGCATTTTTCGATCAGCATGCTTCATCCTGCTCAAGTGTCTGGCGGTCAGGCGCTTCCTGCATCAAGGCCATAAACTTCAGCTCTTCCAGCCTTAAATTTAAATATGACTCGTGCAGCTGCACATGGCTGAAATGATTGCCATGAAAGTTGATCAGCTGATAATCATCCCGCAGTTCCTGCAGCAGCTGGCCCACATTTTCGCCATTCAGCAATGACAAATACAAATCCGCTTTTGCATTAAACACCAATGCAACCAATGCGATCGCAGCCTGACAGCGGTTCTCATCCAGATAATGGCATTCGGCAACCCGCCCGGCATGATTCGCTTCCTGAATTTGGGCGCGCAGCAGCAGTAAATGCTGCGCGGCATCTGAGCCGCTGTAGCCGTCAATCAGCTGTTTCTGCAAATGCTGAATGGGGGCAAAATAATGCTGCTGATAGCCGTTAATTTTCCGTTCCAGCGCCTGCATAATGTCATCGCGCTCCTGTAGCGCCTGCGCTTGCCCCCAATAGGCTTTGAGTTTTTCCTGCGCTTTTTGCTCGATATAGGCTTGGGTTGTGTGCTGATGCGCTGTTAAAAAATCCTTGACCTGCGCGATTTGCTCTTTGATCTCATTCAGCATGATTTCAGCGTTCATTTTCGTCAGCTCAATAAAGCTGTCGGCCTGCAGGCGGCGGGTGATCACATATTTTTCGATATCTAATACATGCTGATACTGGCTGAGCTGATTGACTGAAACC
This sequence comes from Acinetobacter sp. CWB-B33, assembly GCF_039655955.1. Classification (NCBI taxonomy): domain Bacteria; kingdom Pseudomonadati; phylum Pseudomonadota; class Gammaproteobacteria; order Moraxellales; family Moraxellaceae; genus Acinetobacter; species Acinetobacter sp. CWB-B33. Next base: position 72,720 of record NZ_JAGFEU010000002.1, on the reverse strand, counting down.
TTTAAGCCGCTGAGCTGAATCCGCAGCTGCGTCATATCATATTTCATCTCATTGGCCTGCTGCTCATGCAGGTTCAGCTCATTGCGGGCATGCGCTAAATTGTCCTGCAAGGCATTTGATAATTGACGGCTTTTTTTCAGCTGCTGCCAAGTGAACAGCAATAATGCTGTCAGCACAGCCAGCAGTGCAATGAACATAATATACGGATACGGCATCGCTGCTCCTCAGCATGAGGAATTTCACCCTCTTGCGTTCATTTATGCAGATGATCTTTTCTTTATAATGAATAGGCGATCCTGAATAAGCTTTCAACAGCTGAGCGGTAAAATACGATTAGCGGACAAGCGCCATGATTCTTAAATAAGCGTATCTTTTTTATTGTCTTTTTTATTATTGCTGAAGCTGCTTTGTTTAAGTGGAAATATTTTGAAAAACAAAAACTGATTTTATAAATATTTGATATTAGCCAAGTTTTCATTTTAATTGTCTTTCATTTTTAGTGTTATTTTCTGCGCGGCAGCAGGATCAGGCATCCAACTGCCTGCTGGGCCGCGCCAGCAACACAATCATTCCAAGCGCCTGCCGTCTGCCGTTCTCGGCGCATTCGCCAAGGCAAACTGCGCAGCTGAAGCCTGAATAATTTCCACTGTTCTTAAAACGGTACATTGCCATTAATTTCGACGGCTTTCCCGCTCAAAGGCTGAATAAAAGCCAAAGAGCTGGCGTGCAGCGCCATGCGCTTTAAAGGGCTCTGCGCAGCATTCGGATGATAAATTTTATCGCCTGTAATAGGATGGCCAATATGCATCATATGCACCCGCAGCTGATGCGATCTGCCTGTAATCGGCGTCAGCAGCACACGGCTGACCGCTTGCGCATCATCATAGCTCAGCCCTTGATACAGCGTTTGCGCAGGCTTGCCCAATTCATAATGCACCATTTGCCGCGGCCGGTTTTCCCAATCCGTAATTAACGGCTCATTGACGCTGCCTGCGCCTTCCAGCCGGCCTTGCACTAAAGCAATATAATTCTTCTTCACCGTCCGCGCCTGAAACATTTTGCTGACCGCCACTTCCGCATCGCGGTGCTTGGCAAACATCAGTATGCCTGAGGTTGCCATGTCCAAGCGGTGGGTAATTTTAGCATTCGGAAATTTCTCCACCACGCGCAGATAAGCGCTGTCCTGATGCTCAGGCAGCCGCCCCGGCACAGACAGCAGCCCTGCGGGCTTATCAATCACCACCAGATCATCATCTTCATAGACAATCATCAGCGGCTGTTGCGGAGGCATATAGATAAAATTGTCGTCTAAGGGCATAGCGCTGCAATACTGGGAAAATTTTGGCGCAACATAGCAACTGCATTTTCATGTGTCAATGTCTGGAACAGATTCCGCATTCAGCAATGCTGGATCGGCGGTTTTAAGTTGGGCTGAAAATGAAACGATGAGCGGATTGAAATAAAAAGCGGCTATCTTTATTGTTTTTATTATTTTATTAGAACGGAATTTTGAGGGCGGTGTAAGAGAAAACGGAATCGTTTACTTCAACTATCCTGACTCGGTAAGTCATGATCTTATAGCCTATAAACTTGTGATCTATAGCGTCCTAAGCCGAATCGAGACCTTTTGGGTAAGTACTGCTCTCGCGTTTTGCGCCCGCACAGCATGCTGCTCTTTTCGATCTCTGTCACACCCTTGAGATCTATAGTAATGAACAGGCTGCGGGATTGTTTCCCTGAAACCGCAGAATTTCTGCGCATTATGAGAATTTTTCCCAGATTTCACCAAAGATTGAAAAATATTTCCTACATTAAGCTATAAAGCATTTTTTTTATGCAAATACATAGCTATTAAAGGAATTTTATTCAATGCAGACTTCTAGAAAATCAGCTGCAATAATTGAATCTCCATGACAGTTTTCAGCGCCTTGGCGAACAGCCTAGCCATATCTTAATTGCAGCCTATTCAGCGGCGGACGTCTTGTCAGGCTGTAAATAAAGCTTGCGGATGACATCCAGTTCCTGATGCGTAAAGGCATCCAGCAAATGACGCGCAGCGGCTAAATTCAAACCCTGAAATACAACATCAACTGCTTTACTGTATTTTAAAAAGCCAAATAAATTAGACTGCTCTACGCTGACCTCAATATCGCTTTCAAAATTAAAAGTCAGCGCCTCAGTTTCCGGCATTTCAATCAAGCTGATTTGAACGGCCAAATTCTGCGTATTGTCTGTGACAGTAAATTCGGCTTTCCCGCCCCGCATCTGCAGCATTAAAATCTGCAGCTGCTTCCAGTTCATCGCATTAAATTTTTCCATGATTTCTTGTGCAGACATTTCTTCAAAAAACTCTGCTTCATCATCCGAATGATGGTGCGGGTGCCTGATTTCCAAATCATATGCGGTCATTATTATTCTGCCTGTATGATGTTCTGTCTAAATTTTACCAATAGTTTTAACGGCACTCTCATTTTGTTCTTAAATGATGAATAAAAACCCATAAAAATAAAAAAGCACAATGCGTGACACAAATATCATTAAATTCAAAAAGATTGATAGACCAAAAGGTTTACAGTTGAACTAGCTTACAAGCAGCGCTGCGCGCTTCTCATCAGGAAGAATGGCCGTATCGGCACACATGAAAAGAAGAATTGATCATTGAAAATGGAAAAGCAGATTTATTTTTTCTGCAGTCTTGCGGATTTTTGAGGGCGGTGTAAGAGAAAACGGAATCGTTTACTTCAACTATCCTGACTCGGTAAGTCATGATCTTATAGCCTATAAACTTGTGATCTATAGCGTCCTAAGCCGAATCGAGACCTTTTGGGTAAGTACTGCTCTCGCGTTTTGCGCCCGCACAGCATGCTGCTCTTTTCGATCTCTGTCACACCCTTGAGATCTATAGTAGCCAATGCCATCAGGGATTAATTTCCGAAGATTCGGCAATTTCCATCAATTTTAGGATTTTTTTCCGCAGCAGGTACAATTCAAAGTATTTTTTCCCTTTTGGCTATTTTTATCAGACTTTTATTGCGCACTAAGGCCATTTATCAGGAATTTTTTTCAAATAATCAGCCTCAGTTTGCATCTTTCTTGCCGCTACTCTTTCTTTTTGCTCATTTCTGACAGCAAATCCAGCTGAATTTCCTGAATTTTGGCCAGCCTGTCCCATTGGTGCATCAGCAGATGGTCAATTTTTTCATGCAGATTGCGGATTTCCAGCTCAGCCTTTAAATTGACCTGATAATCATTTTCGGAACGCATCCTGTCTTTGGCTTCCTGACGGTTTTGACTCATCATAATGATGGGCGCCTGTATCGCCGCCAGACAAGACAATATTAAATTCAGCAAAATAAAAGGATAGGGATCTGCGGGATGATTGACCATGGCGACCGTATTCACCAAAATCCACAGCACCAAAAAGGCGCCGAAGCACATTAAAAATGCCCAGCTGCCGCCAAAAGTGGCTATTTTGTCTGCCAGCCGCTCGCCAAAGCTCCAGCGCTGATCCAGCTTATTTTCAACATTTTTACTGATCAGGTCATGCTGCTGCATGCTGTGAATGACTTCATATTCTAAATTGGAGACCTCCCCCTCTTCCGAAGTCAAAATAGACTGCACATACTGCATGCGGTACTTGGTCAAATCGGCCTGGCAAATATAGTCCTGCACGCTCCAAGCCGGAAAATCTTTGGCAATTTCCTCGGTAATGACTTTGCGCACCGTTCCCATCGGAATCAGCTTTTTTGACAGATCATTCTTTTTGCACACCAAGCACGTCCGGTATTCTGTTTTCCCGTTCATTCCATTCCCTGCTCAAACCCGATGAGGATAAATTTCACCTTACTGCATCCATTTTAATGCGATATACGGCGCAAGATTCAGCAATAAAATACCGATTTTATACACCGCCATGCCGCCGTAATGAATTGCTTCAAACTGCCTATCGCTGAGTTTAAACCATTGCCCATGCACCTGTTTCATCCAGTCTTTGGCAAAAATAAATGCGATAAACCAAATCATTAAGATAATGTAATTGAACAGCATGCAATACAGCAGAAAGTCACAGAGCTGTGTGATATTCATGGCAATTCTCCGCTGAAGATCCTTGCTGTCATTTTAATCTTTTTATGCCGGGACTGCTGTTTTTTCTTACAGCCTTCAAACGCCGCACGGGCCTGCCGGCTGTGCGCTAGATGATTTTCTGGAGATTCAGCTTCAGCATGATTTTGCTTTAGATTATTGAAGCCTGAAAAAACCTGCGTCAACATCGGCGCTTGCACCGGTTGGCCTGTGCGTTCCTGAATTTTTTTAATCAGCACAGGCCAATTTTAATTGCCTATGTTCAATATATTGCTATTCTTCGCAGCACTTGCTGCAGCCTTCCACTTTCTCGGCCGGCCAATTCATTCTGGCCCGCTTATACGCCAGCTTAAAGTCGGCAAAATAGCCAATTAAAATCTGGTCATCAAATTTTGGCAGGTCTTCACAGCCCTGCGAGGCATTATGAATTTTGTGTGCGCCATTCGGCAAAGCGTTTTCATCGACAATAAATTTAATCATGCAGCAGTCCCCATATTAATTTTTTTTAAGTTCGGCAACGAATAAACCCATATAAAAATTATGGTTTTAATTCCATAATAAAATTATGCCTTTATTGAACAAAAATCAATCACTGCTGCTGTTTTATTTCACCGGCCTTTCTGCACACTCCAAGCTATCTGAACAAATGGGCACTATTCGAAACTCAGCTCATCAAAATCTTGAATTTTTGAAAGATAAATAGGCGGAGTTTTTATCTTTGACCATGTTTCCTTAAAGCGCGGATCGGCTTCCACATCTTCATTTTGGTTCTCTCGATAGACTTTTTTCGCGGTCAAAAAGTTGATGCTGGTTTGACTGTTGATATATGGCCCATGATTGCTGGAGCTGTCATAGCCAATTAAGCGCAAATCCTGATTGTGCAGTCTAAAGCTGTAATTCCAATAGCCATAACGCCCATGGCCATAGTGAACATTCAGCAAGCCTTTGTTTATTTCTATCCATAATTCAGGCGCATAATACACGCCCCCTTCTTCATTTTCCGAAGAAAACGCCGAGAGGTTTTGCGTCAATTTTTTATATCCGCCTTTTTCATGAAGCAACACAATAATGCCGCGGCGGTTGCGGTCAAGCTTTCCTCGATATTCATGATTGACCCACTGCGCTGGGTCTGTCGCTTTGACGATTAAGGCTAAATCCTGAACACCGTCTTTATTGAGGTCACCGTGAATGGCGTCAGACAGCACGTATTTTGCAGGGATATAAGCTTTGTATTTGATCGCATCTTTTTGCAGTTGAATGTCTTCTGCCGTGGGTGGTTCTGCTGCAGCCAAGGTGATTTGCGAACCAAACAAGGCAGCAGAAAGGCCAATCATTGCTGTCATCAATTTAAGTTTCATGGTTTTTATTAACATCGTCATCCGTGTTGAAATAAATACTTAAGCCTGAAATGGCGCTTTAGACTGTAGAACGGCTGATGCTTTCTTGCTTTTTGCGTCTAAGCCAGCGCACGCCCCACACCACCATGATTAAAACCACAATTACCACCAGCACCGGGACAATCAGCGATAAAATAGACAGTAAAAATGCGCTGATCCATTCTCCTGTAGAAACCACTGGATTTGCAATGCCCCCTGTGGTTGCGGTAGATAATCCACGCACGGCAACGGTACTCATTTGCACTGCCGTTGCCGTACCCCCGCCGACAATGATGGCTGCCGCCCAGCTGGCAAATTGCGACATTTCCCCGCTGCTGACCGCCATCGTGGTCAGTGTTCCTGCGACCATCGCAGCAGGCGTCGCAATGGTGTCTAAGGCATTGTCTACCCAAGGGATATAGTAAGCGGTAATTTCACACAATGTCGCAAAGCCTAATGCAATGCAGACCGATGGCATCGCCAGCCATTCAAAGCCTTTCATGGGCTCAAACCAGCCCATAAGTGATGCCATGCTCATGACCAAGAGTGGGACAAAGACACGAAAGCCGCAGGCAGCGCTTAAGCCTATACCGATACAAAGTCCGAGTATTGTTTCCATGTGATGTCCTCTAGCAGTCTGGCTTTTATTTTATCGTTATTTATGATGATTAAATTAGCAAAAGGCACTTACATAAACTTCAATTTTTCCCTTAGGTAATTTTTTCAACTTCTATTTTATCTTTGATTGTCCAATCTTGAGGGTGCGGAACAACAGCCAAATAAACATTTTCATTTTCTGTATCCATAAGCTCCTTGGCTGTTTTGATGACCCAATTTTTCATCGTATTTTTATTACTATGACTCATAATAAATAGCTTATTTTCAGATTTAGCGATAAAGCTCTTGAATTATTAATCTGAAATTCACTCTCTACGATCCATTTTCCATATTTAATTGCTTGAAGTTTTTTTACTTTTGAATGACTTGCAGAATTTATTTCAACCATTTGCGCAATTACAATATCGAAAAGAAATTCGTTTAGATTAAAAATTTCAGCTGTCACTTTGTTAGAATTATTTCGATAAAAACTTCGAAATAAGATATCTTCATCTGTAATTGGATGGGATGCCTGAGTCATTTTCAAAAGCTCTCTTGCTAAGAATTTTATCCAAGCCTTACTCCGGTCATTATGCTTTTTTCCATCAGACATATTTAGACTGAAACATTTGTTCTCATGCTTATCACATTTCTTTTTTGCCAGTTGAAAAGCTGTTGTCAAAGCATTTTCTAAGTTTTCTGTCATACTACTTTAAGATTTATTTTTTAATAATATTTAATATAACAAAGTGTTAGTGTAAGTTCTTTAGTTTTTCACCAACAAAAAAGCCCCATCTTGTGACGGGGCTTATATTTAAAACAGGATTATCTGTTTTAAATATATTGCTTTGGCAAATTTATTTTTTAAATTCAGTGCCATGGCATTTGGTACACGGGGGTAAACGGTCTGTACCAATTTCTAAGTATGTGCGTTTGCCGCACTGAACACAAAAATAGAAGCCTGTTCCAGGGATAGAGCCTGCAGTAACCATTTTTGTTCTCCATGTGTTTTAGAAATGGTAGAACCAGTATAACCCTCTTATGATGATTGTCTATTGATCATTTCGACAAATGATAATGGCATAATTGCAATAAATAATTTCGAATGGAAATTTTGGCTACTCTACAGAGATTTGGTGAGTCAGTTTTCTACTTGCAGCCCTTCGACGCGTAGAAATACTTTTTTATCTGTTTCAGAACTCTTCCCGTTCCTGCAGTGGTTCATCCACTCTTCTTTCTGCATAAAAGTCTTCTGGCATTTGCGCCAAAACTTTAAATAGCTGATTTGCTGTGACAGGTTTTTCACGCAGTATAACTTCATCACTACTGCGAAAATTTCAACTTCTTTTCCTTCAAAGCGAAATTCTTTAGGTAAACAAATGGCTTGACTGCACCTTTCATAAAAACTTTTGCGGTAGTCAAAGTACTACTCCAGCAGTTTTGATATATATACTATGATAGGTATTTTTGAGTATTTTTTTTCTATAAATATAAGCCAGCATGTCTTCATGCATACCCTACCTTCTTTTATGCTCTGTTCTTACAGCAATATCTGGAATCGATTCTGCCGGACTAATAACAGTTTGTATTTTCACTCGGTCACCTAATTTTTTCTTCAACATGTAAGTAAAAGATTTTCCTTGTGCTTTAGCTTCCATCTGAATGTCATAAAGCTCATCTCCTGAAATTGGATGCTCACTCATATCAACCAAAGTAGAAAAGTGATAGGTTGCATCTTCTTCACTTTCTGTAGGAGATGCTAATTCAACGACTTTCTCAGGATCAACAGTTACAGCATCTTGCATACCAGAACCTGCTGCACCAAAATTTTGCACAACTTTATGATTCTCTCTTAAATCTAATATTGCCAAATCTTCTTCTGAAAATGGCACATGAAATTCATTAAAATTTATAAATGGCCTGCCATCAATTCTCATTTGAAAATGATAATGTGGATATTCAATTTGGCTGCCTTTATGCCCTTTAGCATCATTTTGTGAACAATCAAATGTCCATTCAATATTTTTCCATTTAATAGTCGATAATAAAACTTTCCTATCGGATCTTTCGCTTTCTAAATCATTAATATTAGATAATAATTTTTCTTGATTCGCGCACTATCTTAAAAAAGATGCAATATTATGATAACCAAATTTTGTATAAATCAATTTGAAATCATTTTTTTAAATTTACCTCGACGTAATAACCAATGTAGACACGCCTGCTCTTTACTAATTGTTTTAAAATCTTTACCACATAAATAACATTGTTCATTCTGATAACCAGCTTTAAAAGCACTCACTTGACGTATGTGCTCTTCGTGTTGTTTATCATTAATTTCTTTAATTTGAGCTTCTGTAAGATTATTTAGCCATGTTCCAAAGTTTTTATCATCCATTAATCGTTTTCTCTTTTATTTCAATCATATAAGTATTTAACATTTCGATTAATATAAGAATTTAACCCATCTCCTGATGAAGCTAAAATTTTCATTCTATCTACGTGAAACTTTCCTGCCTTTCCATAATAACTGTAAGTATAAATTTTAGCTGTTCCATTAAATTTGACTCTAATGTAAATATCTCCAACCTCGTAATGCGTTACATTAGAATCATTATTAATATCTTTATAAATTTCCATAATACCCCTAAATAAAAAAACGCCCCAATCCACATTAGAGCGTTTTTTAATCAAATTCAACAACTTTAATCTCCCCTAGCCCCTCTTTAAAAAGAGGGGAACTCCCTCCTTTAAGAAAGGAGGGTTGGGGTGGATTTAAAGAATTACATCAAGCCACATTCCCTTCCAAAAAGTCCTGTGCAAAGCGTTGCAATACCCCCCCCGCTTCATATACAGACACTTCTTCTTCCGTATCTAGACGGCAGGTTACAGGCACTTCAACAATTTCACTCTTACCGTCTTCCGTCGCACGCTCAATCACTAAAGTTAAAGTCGAACGCGGCGCGATATTGCCAATCACGCTATACAGCTCAGTACCATCTAAACCTAAAGTTTTACGGTCAGTGCCTGCTTTAAACTCAAGCGGCAGCACACCCATACCCACTAAGTTGGTACGGTGAATACGCTCAAAACCTTCCGCCACAATCGCTTCAACGCCTGCAAGGCGCACACCTTTAGCAGCCCAGTCACGGCTTGAACCCTGACCATAGTCTTTACCGGCAATGATGATCAGCGGCTGCTTGCGGTTCATATAGGTTTCAATCGCTTCCCACATGCGCATCACTTCGCCCTCAGGCTCAACACGCGCCTTAGAACCCTGCTTAACCGTACCGTCAGCACGAACCACCATTTCATTAAACAGTTTCGGGTTGGCAAATGTCGCACGCTGTGTGGTCAAGTGGTCACCGCGGTGCGTTGCGTAAGAGTTGAAGTCTTCTTCTGGCACGCCCATTTTTTTCAGGTATTCACCCGAAGCGCTGTCTAACACAATCGCATTCGAAGGTGACAAATGATCCGTAGTGATGTTGTCGCCCAAGATCGCCAGCGGACGCATATTGGCCAATGTGCGCGGTGCAGCCAAAGCCCCTTCCCAATACGGCGGACGGCGGATATATGTACTTTTCGGGCGCCAGTCATACAGCGGGCTCGCAGCTTTTTCATTCACGCCCAAATCAAACATTGGAATGTAGATTTTTTTGAACTGTTCTGGCTTAACCGCAACTTTGACCAAAGCATCAATTTCTTCATCAGACGGCCAAATGTCTTTCAGGTAAATAGGGTTGCCGTCTTTGTCATTGCCCAATGCATCTGTTTCGATATCAAAACGGATTGTCCCTGCAATGGCATAGGCCACAACCAATGGTGGTGAAGCCAAGAACGCTTGTTTTGCATAAGGATGGATACGGCCATCAAAGTTGCGGTTGCCTGAAAGCACCGCAGTTGCGTACAGGTCACGGTCAATAATTTCTTGCTGAATTTTTGGATCTAACGCGCCTGACATCCCGTTACACGTGGTACATGCATACGCCACGATGCCAAAGCCGAGTTTTTCTAAATCATGCAGTACGCCTGCTTCTTCCAAATACAGCGCTGCCGCTTTAGAACCCGGTGCAAATGACGTTTTCACCCATGGCTTGCGCACTAGACCCAGCTCATTCGCCTTACGCGCCAGCAAGCCTGCTGCCACAGTATTACGCGGGTTAGAGGTATTGGTGCAAGAAGTAATGGCGGCAATGATGATGGCGCCATCTGGCATGAGGCCTTCCGCTTCTTGCGCAAGTGCCGCGTCTAAATTGCCAGCAATGCCTTTGGCTTTTAAGTCAGCCGTTGATACACGCGCATGCGGGTTGGATGGCCCTGCAATGTTGCGTGTTACCGTTGAAAGATCGAAACGGAGTACACGCGGATATTCCGCTTGGGTCATGTCGGACGCCCAAAGACCGATCTCTTTGGCATAGCGTTCAACCAGTTTCACCTGATCCGCTTCACGGCCAGTCAGCGTTAAATAATCAATGGTGTTTTGGTCAATATAGAACATTGCCGCAGTTGCGCCATATTCAGGCGTCATGTTGGAAATCGTCGCACGATCCCCCACCGACATGCTGTCTGCGCCTTCACCGAAGAATTCTAAATATGCACCGACTACGCGCTCCTTACGCAAGAATTCAGTCAATGCCAAAACGATATCTGTTGCGGTAATGCCTGCTTGACGCTGACCGACAAATTCCACACCAATGATATCTGGCAGGCGCATCCAAGACGCACGGCCGAGCATGACATTTTCAGCTTCTAAACCGCCGACACCAATCGAGATCACACCCAATGCATCGGTATGCGGTGTGTGTGAATCTGTTCCGACACAGGTATCTGGATATGCAATGCCGCCACGGTTTTGAATCACTGGAGACATTTTCTCCAAGTTGATTTGGTGCATAATGCCGTTGCCAGCAGGGATCACATCGACATTTTCAAAGGCTGTTTTGGTCCATTCGATGAAGTGAAAACGGTCTTCATTGCGGCGGTCTTCAATGGCGCGGTTTTTCTCAAAGGCATCTGGGTCATAACCGCCGAACTCGACAGCAAGAGAATGGTCAACGATCAGCTGCGTTGGCACCACGGGATTGACTTTCGAAGGGTCTCCGCCTTGGTCTGCAATCGCATCACGCAAACCGGCAAGGTCGACCAGCGCTGTTTGCCCCAAGATGTCATGGCACACTACGCGTGCAGGATACCAAGGGAAATCGTGGTCTTGCTTGCGGTTAATCAATTCTTTTAAAGACTGTTCGAGGATGGCTGGGTCACAGCGGCGCACCAATTGTTCAGCCAATACTTTTGAGGTGTAAGGAAGTTTTGCGTATGCGCCTGGCTGGATGTCTTCTACGGCTTGACGCACATCGAAGTATTCGAGCTGGGTGCCTGACAGGGGTTTACGGTAGTTGTTATTCATTGCGCTGTGCCTCTTGCATCATTTTGTTCTGCATGTCTAATGCTCTGAATACTACACTGCCGAAAAGCCATTTCCCAAATCGTTTAAATTTCATAAACTTAGATATAAAAATAGGGGGTTTTGAAATATTTAGTTACATTAACTTTGGGATATTTGCTCTAAATATGATTTTTTTTGAAAAATAGCGGAAAATAGGCCTAATTCTTTAGTATTAGATGATAGATAAGCGAGCAATTCATGAGCGATTTAGCCTTCTCCTCATTCACTTTAATCGGTGCCGATGCGCAAAAATTCCTGCAGGGACAAGTCACTTTAAATACCGAAGCATTGGCCGAAAATACCACGCGCTATACCGCAATTTGTGACCTGAAAGGCCGCATTCACTTCGGTTTGTGGCTAAAAAAGGTCAATCCAGAACATTTTGAAATTGTCACTACTGCCGATCAGGCCGACGAGTTTTCCAAGCACATTAAAAAGTACGGCGCGTTCTCTAAAATGAAGCTTGAACCCGCGGGTTCAGTTTTCCCGGCACTGATTGACGATACGACTGCTTTTTCAGCAGAAACGACTGATATTACTGCTTGGGAAGTGTCTGCCATTCAAAACGGTCAAGCATTCATCAGCCAAAAAACTGAAGGCATGTTCCAGCCGCAAGAACTGCGCCTGCATCAGCGTGAAGGCGTTCACTATGACAAAGGCTGCTATCTGGGTCAGGAAGTCATTGCGCGTTTATGGTTTAAAGCCAAACCGAAAGCATGGCTGCATGCAATTCAGGGTTCAGGCGATGTGCCTGCTTTGGGTGAGCAGTTGAATAAAGGCGTTCAAGTGGTGAATAGCGCGGCTTTTGAGGGCGGTTTTATTGCACTTGCGGTTGCCCGTCCTGACGCTTTGAAAGAGTTAGGCGTAACTGTTTTAGCATTGCCTGAGTATTTGAGCGGTGATGTGGCTCGACCTGCTTAAGTCTATAAATTTTAGACTGTTGTGATAGATTAGCCTCTAAGTTTAGGGGCTTTTTTAATGACTAAATCTTTTCAATGCAGCTTGTACTTTGTTATCAACTCTGTAAATATTTATAAAAATATCAACAATTAAACATTATGAAAAAATTAACTATTTTAGCACCAATCCTGACTTGGCTGGTTTTAGGCAGTTCAGTCAGCTTTGCAGATGATCTCGACAAAATGAATCAAGCTGCTCAACAATTTCCTAGAGAATTAAAGCCTGAGTTTATCGATCAGACCCCAGTTGAAGGACTGTATGCCTTATCGAATGCCCGGGGCACATTTATGATGGATGCTAAAAGCAAATATTTGATTAAAGGAAAAATTTTAGATATCAATAATCAATCGAACATTACCAATGCCATTTATCAAAAACACTATGCAATAAACCCCAAGCAACTCCCGCTGAATCAAGCTTTTAAAGAAGTAAAGGGAAATGGGAAACATGTCATTTATGTTTTTGCAGATCCGGACTGCCCTGCTTGCCAAGCATTTCAAAGTGCTTTCGAAGAAATGGATAATATGACTATTTACACTTTTCCATTTGCATTAACTCACCTGCACCCAACCGCATTAACAACGGCAAAAAAAATCTGGTGCTCTAAAGAGCCTTTAAAAGTATGGAAAGAGTATTTAATTGAGGAGAAAAAACCAAAACAGCAATCTACTGATTGCAGCAATCCAATTGATCAAAATATGGATTTGGCTAAAAAACTGAATATCTCAATTACCCCCACTGTTTTTAATTCACTCGGGCAGCGAATGGCGGGTCTTGAGACTGAAGAAGAATTCGAAGAATTTATTACCCCCAAAAAAGTACAATTAAATTAATACATAATTTATAGGGTGTTTTTGAAGGGAAATGCCCTATAAAATTTGAGAACATAAATTCTTAATTTTATTTATGCCTGATATAAATAGTGGAATAAACATAACAATACAACTGCTCAATAGAACCATGGATCAGCATCTCATACCACTCCATTTCACCTGACTATTCGCATCTGCAGCCATGCTCTTTCTCCTGAATTTTTAGAAAAACTCAAAAAGTTAGAAAGGCACCTTCTTCCTCACATAATAAACCACACCACCCCGATCATCCGAAAAATAAAAGGAGTTTGCATCAATCCGGTAAATATCTACAGGGCGTCCATTGACTTTTTTACCCGCTAAAAAACCATCCATAAAAGTTTCAAGTTTTTGCCCTTTGCGCATAATCGCAATTTTATAGCCATGCCCAATTGCTTCATCCGTAGAACCATGCAAAGCCACTAAAAAAGAATTTTTGATGACCTCATCTGTGTCTGGATGGTCAAAATAATCAAAACCGAGCGCTGATGAATGTGATGGAAAATAGGCATAGGGAGCTGGCACATTTTTACAGCCTGAGGCGCGTTTGAATTTAGGATCAGCAAAAATCTTGCCATTGGATGAATAGCAGGACGGCCAGCCATAATCGGCATCACGCTTCAGCGCATAAAACGTTTCATCAGGCTTACTTTTACCTAAATGATCTGATCCCTGATTGGTCGCAAATAAAAACTTTCCAATCCATTTCAAACCGACGGCATTGCGCAAGCCTGTGGCGTAAATCTTTTGTTCCGAACCATCCGGATTCATTTCCAAAACAGCCGCACGAACTTGTTCTTTCTCGGCACACGCATTGCAGCTTGAACCCACGGATACATAAATCTTGCCGTTTCCGCCCACTGCAATGGTTCGTGTGAGATGCCAGCCGCCATATTTATAACTGAGGCCATAATCAGGGAAATTGGCTAAAACTTCAGCTTTGGCCGCGGGTTTAGTTTCACCTTGGCTAAATTTCCGCCGGGTAAGCTGATGAGTCTCAGCTAAATATAGCCAATCTTGCCCTTGGGCATCTGTATAAAACTGCACTGAATTTGGGTTCTTCAACCCCGTCATATAAGGAATGATTTTACCGAATTTTCCGGTTTCAGCATTCCATTCATCCAAAATATAAACACTGCCTTTTTCGTTGTCGGACAAATCATGCATATCCGTGACAAACATTCTGCCATCCGGCGCTTTAGCAAAAAAACGCACTCGTTTTAGGCCTTCAGCCGCAGGAATGATGTCATAATTGGATGGAAGATTGAAAGAAAATTGCTTTCCATTTTTCAAGTGTATTGGATGAGGAACAAGTTTTGGCTGCCCTGCCAAACCTGCCATTGAGCAGGCTAAACTTAAGAATAAAGCTGACAGTATTTTTATCATTTTAGATCCGTCTCGATTCATCTTATGAAAATAGCTTCTATTTATGTTATATAAATTAAATCTTTTTTGGCTGAAATATATTTAAAAATAATCATCAACAAACAATAAATTGTGAGAAATCAGTATTAACTATCTTTTTATTTGCAGCCGCAACCAATGGCGCAGTCCAACAGCAGAGCGTATTTTTGCAGCAGGTTACGGTATTCATACGCGTTCTGCGGGGACAAGCCGTCATGCAAAACATAGCTTAACCGTTAAAGATATTGCCTGGGCAGATTGTATTTGTGTCATGGAACAGAAACATAAAACATGGATCAAAGAAAAGTTTCATAAAGAGCTGTCATATAAGAAAATTATTGTTTTAGATATTCCTGATGACTATCAATATATGGATGAAGACTTAATCGAAATACTCAAACAATCCATGCAGCATTATCTCGATTAAATCTATAAAATGATGTTGACGCGAAATATTCAGTCGCCATCTTTCAAGTCAGGTTTAATTAAAACCCATGAAACAGCTTATTCATGTCTTTGCATAAATAATCTTTAAATGAATAATCCCGCGCATGCTTGGCGTCAAATTTTGCCGTCACGCCCTCTTTTTCAAAGATATACACGCGGTCTTCCTTGCTCACCAAATACTCGCCGCCAAGCTTCATCAGCAAAGCATCAATCTTATCTTCATGCGCAATGCTGTCATCTTGATTGATTTTGTCATAATTGCGTTTAATGCCTTTAATAAACATTCATCTGCTCTTTCATTTAATGCAGCGCAGATTTACCTCAAAACACAATGAAAAGCAAATCCGTTTAAAATAAAACGTAAAAATTCATAATCAGCTCATCCTCGGGCTTTACATTGAAAATGCCAAGGTTCATATTCCATCGGACTGCATTTCAAGCCATCTGCACAGCCTGCATGCCAATGCCTGAAGATTTTGCATTGATCATGCATTTTTTTGATCAGCATGCTTGCACAATGGCTGACCGCTTGGAATATTTCACAAAAGGCATATTTACTTTCACATAATTCTAATTATGATGAGATATACGGTTACTACACATGAATATGCTCAGACACATAAATGGATTTATGCTGCTGTATTAAAAAGGTTTAAAATGAAAAAAATTCTATTCGCAGGCTTAATTGCACTCTCTTCTCAATTTGCTTTAGCTGAAGCACCAGCCAACAGCACTGATCCTGAATTTGCCAAAATTGAAGCGATGGTGAAAGCAAAGAATCTGACCGGCGCTTACCAAGCTTTAGAAAAATTGGCAAAGCAAGGCAATGCGCAAGCGATTTATAATCTAGGTTACTTAACGCAAACGGGCCAAGGCACAGCCAAAAGCGAGAAGAAAGCGATTGAGCTGTACGAGCAAGCTGCAAACAAAGGCTACCCGGTAGCAAACTATGTTTTAGGCAAAAACTATATTGCAGGTTCAATGGGCTTAAAGGCTGATCCTGTCAAAGCTAAACAATATCTTGAAAAGGCTTCTTCACAAGGCTTTGATGATGCCAGCATCGATTTAGCCGTGCTGCTGTTCTCTGAAAACAAGCCTGAATCCGACAAAGCCGGCTTGGCGAAACTCGATCCTTTAGTGAAAAAAGGCAACTTTCAAGCGATACATGCCAAAGCGCTATATGACATCAGCACCGGCTTTAAAAACAAAGATGAAAAGCCCATTCAGCAAGGCCTGAACAGCATTCAGGATTTGGCTAAAAAAGGCTACATCCCTGCGCTGATGGCAGTGGGCAATATGTTTGCCAACGGCAATATCATTCCGCAGAACTTAACGGAAGCGCAAAAAATCTTCACCGCTTTAGCCAAAGAGAATGTGCCGCAAGCCAAAGAGTCTTTAGCAACCGTCAACAAAATGATTGCAGAGCAAGCCAAGGCCCCTAAGCCAGCGGCAAAAAAGAGCTGATCAGCCTTCTTTTTCAATCCTAAGCAGTAAAAAGCCAAACATTTAACGTTTGGCTTTTTTATGCAAGGGACAGGCTGCGGAGGTTAAATCTGCACGCAGCATCACAGCGGAATAAACCGTGCAGACTGCGACAGCAGCACGGCAACGGCAATAAACCCCATAATCGTGCTGAGCACCAGCGGCGCTAAAGCCTTTTCTCCTAAACCGTAATGCTGCGCGAAGATGCCGAAAGCGACTGGCATGGGAAGCGCCGCCAGCAATGTGCCGACAAAGAGCATTTCTGAGCTGGCATTCAGCAGCCGCAGCAGGCTGAAAATCATCAATGGCATCAGCACGACTTTCAAAGCTGCCAAAGCCATGCTTTGCAGATTTATCGCATTCAGCTTCATGCCGGCTAAACTGCCGCCAATGACAAACAGCGCCAAAGGCGAAGCTGTTTTTCCCAGCATTTCCAGCGCTTGGACAACAGCGCTGGGCAATTTCAGCTGCAGCAAGACACAGCCAAGGCCGATTAAAATCGCAAGGATCACAGGATTCTGCAGCAGCCGTTTCAGCAGAATTTTAAATACAGCGCCTTGCTGAGGCAAACTCAGGTGCTGCCCTCTTTCTGCCAAAAGCAGCATCAAGGTCAAAATCAGCAGGTTTTCAATAATTAAAGTTAAGGAGAGATAAACAGCGGAATGGCTGCCCAGCAGCAGGGTCAAAATCGCGGTACCGATAAAACCGGTATTGGACATGGATGCGCCCATGGCCAAGACACTGGCATGGGTCATCGACTGGATGAAAAATTTCCGGTACAGCAGGTATGTCAGCACAAACATCAGCAAAGAACCGCCGCCATAGCCAATGAAATAGGCCGGATGCCAAATTTCCGCTAAGTTTTTGCTGGCCAGCGCCTGCACCAAAAAAGCCGGCAAAGACACCTTCATAACAAACTGGCTCAGCGGCTGAATATGCCCTGAGGCGATAAATCCGCTTCTGACCGCCCAGTACCCCAGCAGCGCAATCAAGCAAATTGGCAACAGCACATTCGCCAGCACGGCATCTTCCTTATAACGTGTAATTAATCACCGCTCAGCGGCTTTGATCATTTTGAACAGCCACTTTTTCCCGCGATAGCGGGCACTCAAAAGCGGCATAAAAAGAAATTGAGTGTTCAAAACATCTTAGCGCTCAAAAGGCTTAAATAAATCGCGCAGTCCATGCGGCTGACAGCGTAAATACTGCGGCGCCACTGCAACTGTTTCTCCCAGTTCGGCAGCGGCATGCCAAGGCCAGCGCGGATCATACAGGATTGCGCGGGCAAGGCCGATGGCATCCGCCTGCTCATAATGCAGAATGCCTTCCGCCTGCAAAGCGTCCGTAATCAAGCCTACAGCAATGACTGGAATGCTGAGCTCTTGTTTAACCGCGGCGGCAAATGGCACTTGATAGCCTGCATGCAGATCAATTTTCTGCTTAATATGCAGCCCGCCGCTGGACACATGAATATACGCTGCACCGAATTGTTCCAAAGCTTTCGATAAGCCCACGGTAGACTCGACATCCCAGCTGTCCGCATCATCTATCCAGTCTGTCGCAGATAAACGCACACCAATGGGATAGCCGGCAGGCACCGCGTCTTGCATGGCCTGAAATACCTCCAGCGTCAAACGGATGCGGTTTTCAAAGCTGCCGCCATACTCATCGCTGCGCTGATTTGACAGCGGCGACATAAATTGATGCAGCAAATAGCCATGCGCTGCATGCAATTCAATCAAATCAAAACCGGCATCTACAGCCCGCTTGGCAGACTCTGCAAAATCAGCAATGACTGTCTTAATTTCATCTGCCGTCAGCGCATGCGGCGCATGATCCGCCGGATGAAACGGCAGATTGCTGGCGGAAACTGTTTGCCAGCCCTGCGTGTGTTCAGGCGCCAGCTGGCCGCGGCCATCCCAAGGCTTATCGGTCGAGGCTTTGCGCCCTGCATGCGCCAGCTGAATGCCGAACGGCATCGGTGAAAGGCTTTTCACTTTCGCCAGCAGCGCTTTCATCTGCGCACGCTGCAAATCATTCCACAGGCCCAAATCTGCATAACTGATGCGCCCTTCCGGCTGCACTGCAGTCGCTTCTACAATGCACAGCCCGGCACCGGACAGCGCATAATTCGCCCATTGCTGCTCATGCCAATACGTCAGCTCACCCTGTTCATTGGCAGAGTATTGACACATCGGCGCAATCACAATTTTATTGCTCAATTGCAACTGGCCAAATTGAATAGGCTGAAATAATAACGCCATGCAAATCTCCTTACTGCCCTGCTTGATCTAATCTTTAGTGCTGTTTTTAATTAAAATGCTTTGGTGACACTCAATCCTGCGCTCCAGTTCAATCCATCCGCAGGTTCAAAAAAGCGCCCATTGCCGTCATTCACAATGACAGAGCCGACATAGGTTTCATCAAATAAATTGTCAGCCCTTACATACGTCCGCACTTTCCAATCCGCTTGCTTCCACACATAGCCGGCATTGGCGGAAACTACGGTATAGCTTGGCGCAGCGTCACTGTTGGCATCATCGACATAGACTTTATCCATATAGCGCACATCTACGCCTGCGTTAAATCCTGTTTCCGGCTGCCAGCCTAATGTAGCGAACGCTTGGTTTTTGGCAATGCCGGGAATTTTAGCGCCGGATTGAATACCGGCAGTATTGCCGTCAAATTCAGCATTAATGTAGCTGTAGCTGGCTTGTGTACTCAAATCACGCCAAAGGGTTTTATTCCAAGACAGCTCTGCCCCTTCACGCAAAGTCCTGTCGGCATTTTTAAATGTGGCGCGGCCATCAATCGTGCCTGCGGAAACAATATCATTCTGTGTTTTGCTTTGGAAAACCGCCGCCGTGAAATTGCCCCATGCATTTTGCGCTTTAACACCCCATTCATAATTGTCACTGCTGGCAGGCAGCAAATTGAAATTCATACCATCGTTGGCTGAATAAGCCATCTCCGTAAAGGTGGGCGTTTCAAAGCCTTTGGCATAGCTGATATAGCTGCTGACATTGGGTGTGATGGCCCAGTTTAAAGCTGCCGACGGCAAGACTTTGTCATAGTCGGTTTTGCCGCTGTCATCACCGTTGCCGGCCTTAATATAATGATCCTTTGATTCATAATGCACATTGCTGTAGCGCAGGCCGGCATCTAAAGTCCAAGCCGGCAGGAAGTTCCACGAGGCTTGCAGGTATGGATCTAGATTCCATAGGGTATTATTTTCATCACGGCGCAAATTGCCCTTCACACCATAATTTCCGCCGGCATCAAAGTTTTCATAGCCTTTGCGGTCTTCATCCATAGAGTCAAAAGCCAAACCCGCAGTAAAGCGGGTATTCGGCAGGAGTTCTTTGCCCGTCCAGCGCAGATCTGCCCCGTAGTAATCACGGCTAAAATCAATCACACCGCCCGCATGGCGCAGATTGGCCTGTGTGCTGCTGGGAATTGACTGATACTGGACCACATCCCGCTGCCCAGCATAGGCCATGGCATACAGCTCATTTTGATCATTCAGCAGCTTGCTCCAGATCAAGCCTGTCTGCGTCTGAGTAATGTCCTTGCGCACATCAAACTGCTTTAAAAAGGGCACTTGCTGTTTCGGATTTTCCTGCCACTGCGCGCGGGTCAAGCCCTGCGGATCATCGGCATGAATATCCACATGGTTGACAATCCAGTTAACCTTAGAGCCATCTTCCAAGTCCCACGTGAGTTTGGCATTGCTCAAGACTTTTTGAGCGGCACTGTGTTCACGGTAGCCGTCCGTATCAAAATATGATGAACTGACCACATAGCTCGGCTCATTGGCCTTGTCTGCGCCGCCTTGCGCGACCACATCCACGCGGCTTTTATTGTGGCTGCCGCCGGAATAGCCCAGCTCAATCGAGTCTTTGCCTTCACCCTGCTTCGTACTGGTCAAAATCGCCCCGCCGGAAGAATTGCCATACAGCGACGAAAACGGCCCGCCCAGCACCTCTATATGATCCAGGCTGCTGAGGTCAATATTTGAAGTCTGTCCCTGGCCGTCCGGCATGGTCGCTGGAATGCCGTCGACATATAAGCGGATGCCGCGTACGCCAAAGGTAGAGCGCGCGCCATAGCCGCGCATAGACAGCTGCAGGTCCTGCGCATAATTTTCACGGTTGTTTAATTGCAGTCCCGGAACACCTTGCAGGGTTTCGGTTAAATTTACGCCGATATTATTTTGATGATTCTTTTGCTCTATGCGGTAAACAGAAGCCGGTGTATTCAGCCAAGCGGTGTCTGTCCGGGCAGCTTCTATTTTAATGACGGGAAGCAAAACAGGTTCCGTAGAACCTGTTTCTGCATATAGGCTTTGGCAGATGCTTGCCGTCAGTCCAAGTAAAGTCATTTGCATAGGAAGATTCAACGCTTTACTTGTCATCAGGTCACCTGCTTTTCAGCTCATTAAAATGTAACTTTAGAGCTTAAACCAATTAAGAAGGCATCATCAACTTTGTTTGTAGAACCTGGGTTAACCACATACTGTAAATTTGGACGCAGCATGAGCCATTTAGCTGGGTTGTAGCTGTAATTCAGTTCAATATTGTATTCAGCATGCGCGTCATATTGCGCTTTGCCTTCAGAAAAACGGTCATTCACATGCACACGGTTTAGGCCCAAGCCAATATAGTCATTTGGCAATGCTGCAAACAGGCCCACATATTTCAAGCCAATTTGCTGTGAATTATCCACCTTATTGGTGATGCGGTCATGCCAAGTAAAGTTTGCAAAGCTATGCAGCCCCTGTTTGCCTGCGCCCGTTGAAGTCAGCTGCTGTTCCACTGCCAGCCAGCCGGCAAACGTACGGTCTTGCTGCTCGCCGGTTTGAATGTCTTTTTGGTTTTTAACTTCATCGGCGGTATTGTACATGCCGCCGACACGGTAGCTGCCCGGCAGGCCATTCACAAAGGATTTCGGTGTCCAAATCAATTCCACAGGAATCGTTACACCGTCTGCATTTTTGGTATCTAAATTCCAGCCGTGGCGTTCCAATGCATTTTCCGGGTTGTATTCATAAACCCCCACTTGCGCAGCCACTTCAGGAGCCGCTTGATATTTCACGCGTCCGCCCCATTGAGAAACCGGCGTATTCATCCAGATATTGCCTTGCCATTTGCCCATTTGCGCCGCGCAAAATGCATTGCTTTGGAAATCACAGGCCATGACATTAAAGTCCATGCCCAAACCTAGGCGGCCGGCTTTAATGCTGATGCCTTGTTCCTTAAAGTTCTTTTCAATGGACAGTTCAGACAGGCGGCTTTTTTGATTGCCGCGGCCAAAATTGGCTTGCACATTGGCCCACTGCGGCGCCGAAGGATCCTGCAAATCATCCAATGTGGTGCTTTGGCCTTGGCGCGCCGTCATCACGGCGCGTACAGTCACGCCATTCCAGCCCGCCAGTTTTTCCATATCGAATTGAGTGCCTAACCACAACTGGCTGGCCACTGTTGCAGAATGCCCTGCGTTGCGGCCGCCATCCGCCAAATACGCCGCATCAGCTGCGATATTGGCTTCAAATTTCACGCCTTGCTGCGCTAATTCGCTGCGTTTGCCGTCCCAATCGCCCAGCATATACTGGCCTTTGGTGTCGAAAGGCTGCTGCGCCGCTTGAGTTTGGGTCATGGCTGCCATTAAAAATGCCGGCAATAGAGCTAGACTGAACTTGTTCATTGGAAAAACCTGAATGCAATAACTTAATGTTTTCAATTCAATAAATTGAAATTAAATGAATAATTACATAATTGTTAAATTTTTAATCTGCAAAATTTTTATCATTTGCTAAACTTTTAGTTATTACTTTCTTAATTTTAATAACTTAATATTAAGTGCTATCTATTAATTTTAATATTTATCAGAAACTTATTATCCTCCTATTTTTTTAGTCGCTCAGAGCCGCCGCAATCATATCTTTTAAAAATTAACTATGCAGACTATTTTTTTAGGAAAAACAAAAAAGCACTAGCTTTTACATCCATTTCGAAGCTTGCAATCCCTGCCATTCAGCCCGATATTAAGCGTATCCACCACAGCTCTGTCCACCCAATGCCTGAATTACCCGAAGTTGAAACCACCAAAACCAGCCTGCTGCCTTTGCTTGATCAAAAAGTTTTAAAGGTGGAGGTTCGCCAGCCCAGCCTGCGCTGGCCCATTCCAGAAGATATTCAAAAGCTGGCTGGGCAAAAGCTGCTGAAGCTGACGCGGCGCTCTAAATACATTTTGGCTGAATTTGAGCAGGACAGCATGCTTTGGCATTTAGGTATGTCCGGCAGCTTTAGAATTTGCGACGGTCATGAAGAACTGCGCAAGCATGACCATTTGATTATCCAGTTTGAAGATTTGCAGCTGCGCTATCATGACCCTCGGCGTTTTGGCTGCATTCTTTGGCTGAATGCAGACTCACAGGTCAAACTCATTGACACCTTAGGGCCAGAGCCCTTAAGCGATGACTTTAATGCCGAATATTTATTCAGCAAATTCAAAACTAAAAATACCGCCGTTAAAGTCGCTATGATGGACAATCACATTGTGGTCGGCGTCGGCAATATTTACGCGACTGAAAGCCTGTTCAATTTAGGCATTCATCCGGCGCAGCCTGCCTCAACTTTAAGTTTTGCGCAAGTTGAAAAAATGGTGATTGAGATTAAACGCATCTTAAAACAGGCTATTGATTTAGGCGGTTCAACCTTGCGTGATTACAGCAACGCCATGGGCGAAAATGGCTATTTCCAGCAAACCCTATTGGCCTACGGCCGCGCGGGTGAAATGTGCATCAACTGTGAAACGGCTTTAGAAAATTTAAAGCTTGGACAGCGCGCATCGGTATTTTGTCCGCAATGCCAGCCTTTAAAAAAGGTTAAAATAGCCAGCAAGAAAACCCTGAAAGGAAGCAAAGCATGAAGTCTGCGATTGTCCGTCACATCTTGGTCAAAGACAAAGACCTGTGTGAACAGCTGAAAAAGAAAATCAAAGCCGGCGCTGACTTTGCCAAAATCGCCAAACAGCATTCGACATGTCCTTCGGGTAAAAAAGGCGGCGAGCTCGGCGACATTAAAAAAGGCCAGCTGGTCGGCCCAATTGATAAAGCGGTTTTTACCCTGCCTGAACGCGAGCTGCATGGTCCAATCAAAAGCCAGTTTGGCTGGCATTTGCTGGAAATTAAGTTCAGAATGGATTAATTCAGCGGTTCAAACCGAATATTTTTAAAAACGTCAAAACACGATGCTTAAAAAAAACCAACGCAGCAATTAAGCTGCGTTTTTCATTTCATAAACCCATGCGGATTTCTGTTCGCCGGACTCCAGCTGAATCATCACCTGCACCCGCTGATACTGCATGCCTTCAAACTCATCCAAAGCATCCCAGTGCTGCTTTAGTTTTTCCGTACTGAAACAATAATCCTTAATGACTAATGCTGCCGGAATGCTTTCTCATCGGTCATAAATATTGCTATTTTTTTTAAATATATATTTAAGACTTACAAATATATAAAATACTATTACCATCACTTTTGTATTCAAACATCAATCACAATAAAATCTAAATAGGAAAAACTCATGGGAAACTACTATAATTATCGTCTGGGAATACTCGGGGAGCGCTTTGCAATACCTGTTAGAGAAAAACAAAAGATTATTCAGGAAATGTATGATGATCCACTAATAGATCCATTTAAAGAAATGATGCAAGCTATCACATTAGATGGGCAAACAGAACAAGAGACTAAATGGAATAACTATTCATTGCATTTAACGACTTTTAGTAAAAAATACCCTGAGTTAAAATTTGTTTTAGGATTCTCTGAAGTAAATGACAGATATAAAAGCAATGAAAATTTTATTTTATTTCATAAAGGAACAAATCAATATTTGGAACGGAAACAAGGTACAGATGATATTGTCGTCGGCAATATAAAGACGAGCGCATGGTATTTATTTCTATCCGATGCTGTCATACTTTTTAAAGATAAAAATGATTTTTTAGCTCAGGTGATTCAACAACAGTTTGAAAACAATACAATCATCATCATTCCATTTAAATATTACGATTCTTTGGATGATGCGAAAACAGGACTTGATAGAAAGACTGTTTTTTTTAACAGCGAAGTAATTTTTGATCATTTGGATACATTATTCCCTGAATTTGAAAGTATTGGCGCCGCATTAAAAGTTACCTTTCCATCAGGTCAGTTTGCATTATTTCTAGATGCCGCTGAAACATATATCTTTGAATCAGGTTTATGCATCTGACAAAATGCCAAACGGCACATAAAGTGCCGTTTGGCATTTGTCTATTTACAATTACTGACGTTTTTTCAATTCATCACGGATTTCACGAAGCAGTTCAATATCTTCTGGCGTAGCTGCTGGCGCTTCAGGCTCTGCAGGCTGCTGACGGCGCATTTTGTTCATAATTTTCACCAGCAGGAACACCACCCAAGCCAAAAGCAGGAAGTTGATTAAGATGGTCAAGAAATTACCGTAGGCTAAAACATTCAAGCCTGCGTCTTGCGCTGCTTTTAATGTATTCAGGTTATTGGGATTATCGCCCAATACCAAGAACCAGTTTGAATAATCCACATCACCGCCAAGTATCCAAGAGATCACAGGCATGATGATATCTTTCACCATGGAATCAATAATCTTGCCGAATGCGCCGCCAATGATCACACCGACAGCTAAATCCATCACATTGCCTTTTACGGCAAATTCTTTAAATTCTTGAACAATACTCATCTTTATCTCCAGCCAACATTCGATGCTATTCTTTATTAAATTTTTTAAGTGATTTACATCACCAATTGTAATGTATAAGCATATTTAATTCCTTGTAATTTACTCGGAAAATATCCGCTTTAATATACAGCTTTGCGAATTCTAAACAAAAAAAGCCATCAATCACTTGATGGCTTTTTTTTAATGATGCTGCGCTCTTAAGCGCAGTTTCACTTTTAAATCTTATTTACCAGAACGGTTACGCTTACGTTCGTTTTCAGTCAAGTAACGCTTACGGATACGGATTGACTTCGGTGTTACTTCAACTAATTCATCATCTTCAATAAATTCAAGCGCTTGTTCAAGCGTATATTCAACCGCAGGAACAAGAGTCAACGCATCATCAGTACCAGACGCACGTACGTTTGTTAACTGTTTCGCTTTCGTTGGGTTCACAGTCATGTCGTCAGAACGAGAGTTAATACCCACGATCATGCCTTCATAAACTTCTAACTGCGGTTTAGCGAATAGACGGCCGCGGTCTTGAAGTGTGAACAATGCATAGCCCAGGCAAGTACCTTGAACCATAGAAATCAGCACGCCGTTTTGACGCTTCGCAACAGTACCTTGTTTCATTGGACCGTAATGCGAGAAGCTTGACGTCATGATACCAGTACCAGAAGTCATGGTCAGGAATTCAGAACGGAAACCAATCAAGCCGCGTGAAGGAACAGTTGCTTCAATACGGATACGGCCTTTACCGTCAACTTCCATATTGGTCATTTCGCCTTTACGGTGACCCATTTGTTCCATTACAGAACCTTGGTGCTGTTCTTCAACGTCAAATGTTACGTTTTCGTACGGTTCTTGCATTTGACCGTCGACTTCTTTCAAGATTACTTGTGGACGAGATACGCCCATTTCGAAACCTTCACGACGCATGTTTTCAATCAGAACTGAAAGATGAAGTTCGCCGCGGCCAGACACTTTGAAACGGTCTGGACTGTCAGTATCTTCTACACGCAATGCAACGTTATGAATCAATTCACGGTCTAGACGTTCACGGATGTTGCGTGAAGTTACGAATTTACCTTCTTTACCGGCAAACGGTGAGTTGTTTACTTGGAAAGTCATCGATACTGTAGGTTCATCTACAGAAAGTGGCGGCAATGCTTCAACATTTTTCGGATCACAAATGGTGTCAGAGATATGAAGTTCATCAATACCAGTTACACATACGATGTCGCCTGCTTGAGCAGAATCTACATCAATACGCTCTAAACCATGATAGCCCATGATTTTTAAGATACGGCCGTTACGAGTCTTGCCGTCTTTATCAATCACTGTTACAGGTGTATTCAAGCCAACTGAACCGCGCTGAATACGGCCAACACCGATAACGCCTACGAAGCTGTTATAGTCTAATGAAGAAATCTGCATTTGGAATGGACCATCAACATCAACTGCTGGCGGTTCAACAATGTCTACGATTGTTTGGAACAATGGCGTCATGTCATCTGCAAGTTCTTCTGGAGAAGGACCAGCAACACCGCGAAGGCCTGATGCATAAACAACCGGGAAGTCTAACTGTTCGTCAGTACCGCCTAAGTTATCAAACAAATCGAATACTTGATCGATTACCCAGTCTGGACGCGCGCTTGGCTTGTCGACTTTGTTGATAATCACGATTGGCTTCAAACCGCGCGCGAACGCTTTTTGCGTTACGAAACGCGTTTGCGGCATTGGGCCTTCTTGAGAATCGACAAGAAGAAGTACGCAGTCAACCATCGACATTACACGTTCTACTTCACCGCCGAAGTCAGCATGTCCCGGGGTGTCCACGATGTTGATGCGGTATTCAGTATCAGTACGCTTATCTAACCATTTGATCGCAGTGTTTTTTGCAAGAATGGTAATACCGCGTTCACTTTCAATAGCGCCCGAATCCATTACACGTTCGATCTCGCCTGCGCGATCACCAAGAGCACCTGATTGCTGTAAAAGTTTGTCTACAAGAGTCGTCTTACCATGATCGACGTGCGCAATAATGGCAATGTTACGGAGAGTTTTGATATCTGACATGTAAATTCGATACGCCTAAAGTTTGAGGGCAAATTATACAGAAAAAATATAAATTTTAGTAGTGACAGTTTATTGACAGACTCATTTTTTTGACCAGCAGCATGTTTTTTGGGTTTGTAAAGCTGTGTAATCAGATTAGAATAGCGCCACCTTGCCTTAATTTGCCCTGCACATGTCTGATTTAAATCAATCTCCCAGCCCCAAAGATCAACTTGATTTAGTCTATGGACTGAATGACCGTCCGAAACCTCTTGTTGCATTTCTTGCTGCATTTCAGCACTTATTGGCGATCATTGTACCCATCGTCACGCCTGGCCTGCTGATCTGTTTAGCTTTAGGCGTGTCCAAAGAAGACACCAATATGATTCTTTCCATGTCATTGGTGATCTCAGGCATTGCCACTTTTTTGCAATGCAAAAAGGTCGGCCCCTTTGGCGCAGGCCTGCTGATCGTTCAAGGCACCAGCTTTAACTTTATCGGCCCAATTATTGGCATCGGTTCAGCGATGGTTGCGGCAGGCACGCCTGTTGAAGCTGTCATGGCCTCTATTTTTGGCGTAGTGATTGCGGGCTCATTTATTGAAATGGGTGTTTCGCGCATTCTTCCCTGGGTGAAGAAACTCATTACACCGCTGGTTACGGGCATTGTTGTGCTGTTAATCGGCTTGACCCTGATTAAGGAAGGCCTCATCAGCATGGGCGGCGGCTATCAGGCCATGAGCGATAAAACCTTCGCCAATACAGACAATTTAATTATGTCCTGTACGGTTTTAGCATTAATTATCATCCTAAACCGTGTGCGCATCACTTGGGTAAAAAGCTCCGCTATCTTAATCGCTTTAATTGTCGGTTATGTTCTTGCGGGCTTTATGGGGCATCTAAATTTCTCAGGCTTAGAAGATGCGCCGCTGGTGCAAATTCCAACACCAATGCACTTTGGCTTAAGCTTCTCTTGGAGCTTATTCATTCCCATGGCATTCATCTATCTGGTCACCTCTTTGGAAGCCATTGGCGACATTACAGCGACTTCTAAACTGTCAAACCAGCCTGTAGATGGCCCAGAATGGATGCAGCGCATTAAAGGAGGCGTCTTGGTGAATGGTGCAAACTCTTTGCTTGCCGGTTTATTCAATACGTTTCCAAGTTCTGTATTTGCGCAAAACAATGGCGTGATTCAATTGACTGGTGTTGCCAGCCGCTATGTCGGCATTTGGATTGCAGCGCTGCTGGTCATTCTTGGCTTATTGCCAGCCGTTGCAGGCGTGATTCAGGCTGTGCCGCAAGCAGTGCTGGGCGGCGCCGTCATGGTGATGTTTGGCGCAGTGGCTGCTTCAGGCATTAATATTCTTTCAGGCATCCATTTAGACCGCCGCGCTCTGCTGATCATTGCGATTTCATTAGCGTTAGGCTTGGGTGTTGCGCAAGTGCCGCAAATTCTAGAACACTTGCCTGAACTGTTCCGCAATATCTTCAGCTCCGGCGTCGCTACTGGCGGCATTGCAGCCTTGCTATTAAATATTATCCTTCCTGAAACGAAGAAATAATTTCATTTCAGTATGCACGGCGCCCAGCATTGTCTGGGCATCGTTTTTACTTAGGAGTAACAATCAATGGATCCAAGAAGTGAAGTGGTTCTTCGGCAGCAGGATTATCTGACGGGTTCTGTACTTTTTGTCAATGCGCCATGCGATGAATTGCAAGCGCATTTGCCTTCACAGGTCGATGCCCAGTTTTGGACATGGAATTACAACGAATCCCTGTACTTTCAGAAGCAGCAGGCCCCTATTCATTTTGGCATCGAACTGCCTGAAGCCGATTTTGAACAGGCGGTCATCTTTGTTCCCAAATCAAAAGAACTGCTGAATTATGTGCTGCATAATGTGCTCAGCCGTTTGAAAATTGGCTCATCTGTTTTTTTAGTCGGTGAGAAAAAAGGCGGTGTGGAACGCGCAGCTAAACAGCTGCTGCCTTATGGCAGCGCCATTAAACTGGACAGCGCGCGCCATTGCCAAATGTGGCAATTGACCAGCAGCATCCGTACAGAACTGAAGCCGCTTGCAAGCTGGGTGCAGGAATATACAGTCCCTACCCCAAATGGCGATTTGAGCATTTGCGCACTGCCGGGTGTCTTCAGTCAAAATAAATTGGATGTCGGCACAGCTGTTCTTTTGCCTTACCTTTCAAAAGTAACGTCAGGGAAAATTGCTGATTTTGGCTGCGGTGCAGGGGTCATCAGCGCCTATCTAGCCAAACTGAATCCGAAAAACCGCATTTTCGCACTCGATGTGGATGCATTTGCTTTAGCCTCTACACAGCTGACTTTTGAGAAAAATAATCTTTTGCCAGAACAGCTTGAGATTAAGGCAGTCAGCGGCATTGAAGATGCGCCGCTATTTTTGCATGCCATCGTCAGCAATCCCCCATTCCATCAAGGCATACATACCGATTACAATGCCAGTGAAAATTTATGCAAGACCTCGCGCCGCCACCTGAAATCAGGCGGTGAGCTGTGGATCGTTGCAAACCGTTTTTTAAATTATCCTGTATTAATTGAGCAAAATTTTGGTCAGTGCATTACAAAAACGGATCAGCAAGGCTTCAAAGTGCTCTTCGCCAGCACTCAAAAAAATCTTAAGGAACAACGATGAGCGAAACCTCTCAACCGGCGCATCTTCAGCGTAAGCTTGGCGCCCGCCATCTGAATATGATCGCAATCGGCGGTTCTATCGGTACAGGTTTATTCCTTGCTTCAGGTGCAACCATTGCGAATGCCGGCCCAGGCGGCGCTTTATTGGCGTACTGCCTCATTGGCGTGATGATTTACTTCCTCATGACCAGTTTGGGCGAATTGGCGACACACAACCCGACTTCTGGCGCTTTCTTCACTTACGGCACAAAGTATGTTGAAAGCGGCTTCGGTTTTGCGCTGGGCTGGAACTACTGGTACAACTGGGCTATTACCGTGGCTTTTGAACTGGTTGCGGTACAGTTCATTATGAAATTCTGGTTCCCCGATATTCCAGGTTTCTATTGGAGCGCCATCTTCCTTGCTGTCGTGTTTGGCATCAATGCGTTGTCGGTAAGAGGTTTTGGCGAGAGCGAGTTCCTTTTCTCCTTAGTTAAAGTCCTGGCGATTATCATTTTTATTGTGATTGGCATTTTTATGATTTTTAAAATCATGATGACGCCTAATGTCAGCGTTTTTGCAAACTGGACCAAAGGCGAAGCGCCTTTTGTTGGCGGCTTATCCGCCCTCATTGGTGTCGCCATGATTGCCGGTTTCTCTTTTCAGGGCACCGAAATGGTCGGCGTGGCGGCTGGTGAATCTAAAGACCCGCAAAAAACCATTCCTATTGCGATCAAACAGATTTTCTGGCGCATCCTCTTGTTCTATGTGGTGTGTATTTTCATTATCGGCACACTGATTGCATATGATGATCCGCGCTTATTGCAAGCCGCATCCAGTGAAAATATTGCGCTGTCGCCTTTCACGCTGCTGTATGAAAAAGCCGGTTTTGCCTTTGCCGCCGGGCTGATGAATGCCGTGATTTTAACTGCAATTTTATCTGCCGGTAACTCAGGCATGTATTCCTCTACCCGCATGCTGTTTGATATGGCGAAAAACGGCAGCGCGCCCAAAATTTTCTCCAAATTAAATGCCCGCGGCGTTCCAATGAATGCGTTATATGCAACCACGGTAATTGCGGCGCTTTGCTTCTTAACCACCTTCATTGGCGAACAAGCGGTCTTTAACTGGCTTCTGAACATGTCCGGCATGTGCGGCTTTATTGTGTGGCTGGGGATTGCCGTATCGCATTACCGCTTCCGCAAAGGATATTTAGCGCAAGGCCATAAACTGGAAGATCTTGCATACCGTGCGAAATTCTTCCCTTTCGCGCCTTGGTTTGCCTTTATTCTTTGTGCCATTGTGGTATTGGGCCAAAACTATCAAGCCGTTCTGAATGGCGATTTATTAGGTGTCATTTCAACATACATCGGCATCTTCTTATTCTTAGCGATTTGGCTAGGCTACAAGTGGAAATACAAAGCCAAACTGGTGTCTTACCAAGCGATGGATGTTCGCCCAATGAACATTGACCGCGAGTAATTCCATTCCCGGATTACGCTTAGCGCTTATAAAAAAACAGTCTTCGGGCTGTTTTTTTATGTACAGCATAATCGATCTGCACTCTGTAAGAGCATAACCTGCTGACTGATTGATTCAGCTACAGTACCAACAGAAACCTTGATCATCGATAACAATGGCCAGCCAATAGATTGCTTTTTGACACTTCACTACAGTTTTAATACCGCCGCTGGCACAGCATCAAAAACGATCAAATTACAAATCACGCGTTCATCTATTGCGTCAATCCATGAGTGATTGCCAGCTGAATCAAAAAAATGCCTCGAGGCATAATTACAACGCCTTCTTCTGCATGCTGTATTTGCCGAGAAGCAATGCATCTGCATCTAGTTTGCCGCTTTGTTTCGCTGTTTAAACGCCATATTGATGAAGCCATGCTGAAAAATCATCTGCACAGCAAAAAGCCCGCAGTTAGAGACTAGTCCTGTAAAGGTTTAGCCAGCGCTAAACTCACACTCAACCT
This sequence comes from Acinetobacter sp. CWB-B33, assembly GCF_039655955.1. Lineage (NCBI taxonomy): Bacteria > Pseudomonadati > Pseudomonadota > Gammaproteobacteria > Moraxellales > Moraxellaceae > Acinetobacter > Acinetobacter sp. CWB-B33. The sequence continues at coordinate 40,639 of NZ_JAGFEU010000002.1, read as the reverse complement.
GCCTGTTCAATGACAACGGCTAAAATCATTCTAAAAATAATAAGCAATAAAAAAGCAGCCTTACGGCTGCTTTTTAGATCAGTTCAATAATAAATTATTGAGCTTGTTGACCTTCTACAACAACTGTACGGCTGCCAGAGATAGTCGCGAATACACGACGGTTCATAGCACGGCCTTCTTTAGTGTTGTTGTCAGCAATCGGTTGATCCCAAGCGAAACCTTGAGTAGTCAAACGAGATGCATCAACGTTGTATTCATTTACAAGTGCAGATTTAACAGAGTTAGCACGAGCCAATGACAAACGTTCGTTCAATGCGCGTGGACCAGTGTTATCTGTGTGGCCTTCGATGCGAGCAGTAGCGTTTGGATATTCAACTAACTTCTCAGCAACTTTAGCGATTTCTGGCTTGTATTGATCTTTGATGTTTGATTTGTTTGTATCAAAGAACACACGAAGTTCCATGTTCAGATCTTCAGTCAACTCTTGTGGAGCTGGAGCTACAGGAGCTGGAGCTACAGGAGCAACTTCTACCACTGGAGCAGCTGGTTTCAAGTGACCGCCAAGAACTACGTTAAGACCTGCCAAAGCAGTGTAGTTCCAGAAATCTTCGTCGATATTGTAAGTCGCGCGAGCTTCAGTACGTAGAGACAAAGCATCGTTTAAGCGCCAGAAAGCACCTAGGCCAGCATTACCTAAAGTACCTTCTTCCTCTAAACCGCGAGTATCACGGCCAGCAGCTGAATCAAGTTCGTATTTGTAGTGACCAGCACCTAATAATACGTATGGCTTGATTTTGCTGTCGTAGTTTTTAGTGATCAAATCAGAAGTAGCATAGAAGTTACCGTTGATTTGAGTTTGTTTGTATTCGCCTTGGTTTTGATCTGAATCACCTTTTACTTGGTTGTATTCAGCTTCAAAGCCTAACCATGGAGTTAGTTCAACACCAAGCGCAGCGCCAACGAACAAGTCGTCTTGAAGCTCTTGGCCGCCATTAGTCAAGTTGCCACGGCTGTTGTTGTGCTCAGAATCTTGGAAAGTGTAACCAAGCATTAATGGAGTAACAGTTACGCCTGCGTTTGCAGCTGCTAAAGGAGCAGCTACGAGCATTGCTAATGCAATACGACTCATTTTCATGGATTTATCCTCCAGAGATAAAAATTGTTGTTCAAGCTTAAGCCTAAATAAATTTGGCTATCCTGAGATAGGCTTTCTAATACCCCAGTTTTATTTTTAAGCTATTCACGTTGAATCATACAAACACTTTATTCTTTTTCCAAGTGCTTGATTAATCTAATCAAGTAAATTATTGACAAAATTACTTACAATTTCCGTTGTAATTCGGTAATTTTTTACTCAATTTATTCTTGTGAATCGCCTATTGTCACTTGCCTTTATTTTAGCAGTTTTATCAATTCTTGAGTAATAAAATTAACTGCTCTGTATAAGCAAGCATCAAAACCCTTTACTAATACCACGATTTTTATAAAAACAATATATAACAACAGGTCTAATTTCATGTTTTCTCTAATAAAAAATGGCTTTACATTATTTGAGCTCATAATTTCAATTGCTGTTTTAGCCATCATCACTACAATCGCTTTGCCGCATTTTCAACAGCTCATGGCCGAACAAGAAGTTAAGTCAACTCTTTCCAAACTAGCCTTAGCAAACAGGTCTGCAAAAAATTTAGCGCTTGTGCATCGCGCCAATATTGTGATTTGTCCAAGCAAAACATTGACGCAATGCGAACCTGCAAACTGGAACAGCGGCTTCATTGTATTTATCGATATCAATAAGAACCGGCTCGTAGACAGCGCGGAAAAGGTTTTACAAACCGAAGTGCTCAATCTGAAATATGGCTCTCTGGACTGGAAAGGAACGCTCAGCATCCCCAGCCTTACCTTTCAAGCCCTATCCGGTTTGCCGATTGGTTCAAATGGCGGCTTTTATTACTGCTCATTGATGGGGCTGCCTCATCAAAAATTAAATCTCAGTAAAATGGGACATACACGAATTGAAAATATCAGTGCCTGCTAGAACTCATGGGTTTCATTCTGCACACCAATTGCGCTTTATTCTGTGAGATTTTTCAATATACTGCTCGGGTTAGGATATTTTTTAATTAAAAAATTTAGGAGAAATAACAATGACGGACATCGTAATTGTAAATGGCGCACGTACGGCTATGGGCGGTTTTCAAGGCAGCCTTTCTGGTTTAACAGCGCCTCAATTAGGCGCTGCGGCAATTAAAGAAGCTGTTTCTCGTGCAGGCTTGCAGCCGAACGATGTTGAAGAAGTCATTATGGGCTGTGTCCTTCCTGCCGGCTTAAAACAGGGCCCAGCGCGCCAGGCGATGCGTCTGGCTGGCCTGCCAGATTCTACAGGCGCAGTCACCATTAATAAGCTGTGCGGTTCAGGCATGAAAGCCGTCATGCAGGCAGCCGATATGATTAAAGCAGGTTCCGCCTCTATTGCTGTTGCCGGCGGCATGGAATCTATGACCAATGCGCCTTACGTATTAACCAAAGCCCGTGCAGGCTACCGCATGGGCCATGGCGAAATCAAAGATCATATGTTCCTGGATGGACTGGAAGACGCTGAAACAGGCCGTTTAATGGGTTCTTTTGCGCAAGATATGGCAAATACCAAAGGCTACACCCGCGAACAAATGGATGCTTTTGCCATCCGCTCTTTAAAACGCGCGCAAACCGCAATTACAGAAGGCTATTTCGCCGATGAAATCGTGCCTGTAACCGTTTCTTCGCGCAAAGGCGATGTCGTTGTAGATAAAGATGAACAGCCGTTCAATGCCAACATCGACAAAATTCCGACTCTGCGCCCTGCTTTTGCCAAAGACGGTACCATTACGGCAGCCAACGCCAGCTCAATTTCAGACGGCGCTTCGGCTTTGGTATTAACCTCTGCTGACCATGCAGCCGCCAAAGGTTTAGCGCCGTTGGCTAAAATTGCAGCTTATGCATCTAACTCGCAGCACCCTTCTGAATTTACCATTGCACCGGTTGGCGCGATTCAAAAAGTGTTAAATCAAACTGGCTGGTCTGCCGCAGATGTGGATCTTTGGGAAATTAACGAAGCTTTTGCTATGGTTACCATGTGCCCAATGGACGTGTTCAAACTGGATGCCGACAAAGTCAACATCAATGGCGGCGCATGCGCATTGGGCCACCCAGTCGGTTCGACAGGTTCACGTATTATTTTGACACTGATTCACGCACTTAAACGCACTGGTGGCAAACGCGGTATTGCAGCCCTATGTATTGGCGGCGGTGAAGCGACTGCAGTTGCGATTGAAGTGCTTTAATGCTTTATAGCCTTCCTGAGTAAAGGGCTATTTAGAGGGATTATTCTTTAACCCCCCCTAACCCCTCCTTTAATAAAAATAAAGGAGGGAGACTGAAAATCCCTCTGTAAGAGGGATTTTTTATGCTTACATTTTTTAATAGATTCATCATTTAAAGTTCAGAAAATCGTCCTAGAATTGAAGGGAAACAATAACAAAAATGGATGTTCACCATGCAGCTGAATCACTATCTGAACTTTAAAGGCGATACTGAAGCCGCCTTTAACTTTTATAAATCCGTGTTTGGAGGAGAGTTTTCCGCGCTGATGCGTTATGGCGACATGCCTGCTCAGGAAGGCATGTCCCTCTCTGATGATGATCAGCAGAAGATTATGCATGTCTCCCTGCCGATTAATGAATTTACCGTGCTGATGGCCTCAGACGTCAATGATCAATTCTGCGCTCAAACCAACCAGCCCTTTACCGTGGGCACCAATCACTATATTTCGATCAATTTAGACAGCAGTGAACAGGATAAAGTGAAGCAGCTGTTTGATGCGCTGTCAAAAGGCGGTTCGATAGAAATGCAGCTGGATAAAACCTTTTGGGGCGCACTGTACGGCGCATTTACCGATCAATTCGGCATTAAATGGATGATCAACTGCCAGCTGGAAGAACGCTGATTTCACAAAATAAAAAGCCTCCTGATGGAGGCTTTTTTGTACTCAGCTTTTATGCTTAAGTGCCCGTTTGATAATGCGCTTGAGGCACAGCAGTCGATGCTTGGTAAGGGTTAGTAAAATCACCTAAACCTGCAGCGGCTTCCTGAATGTCCTTACCTTCTTTCACAATAAAGCTGTCAAAGCCGGAACGCTTCATGTAGTTCAATACATCTTTAAACACATCGCCCGTTGCGCAAAGCTCACCTTGGTAGCCTTGACGGCGCAACAGAGCAGCAAATGAATAACCGCGGCCATCATTAAAACCTGCAAAATCAATAAAGATGGTATCTAACTGATCCAGCGGGAACTGATGATCTTCAGGTGAAGTATCAACAGTGACGAACAGGCCTTTTTTACCCGTTATATTCGGCAGCTGATCCAATTGCGCTACCGTCAAAACCACATCGCCTTGCGGCAACGCGCCATCTTTACCAATCACTTGATAAGTATTGTCTGCAACAGAGCCATCTTTAGAGAGGACTTGAAGTGCTGTATTAAGCATATGCACGCTCCTTAAATGGCTGAATGCCGACACGGCGGTAAGTTTCAATGAACTCTTCGCCTTCTGTACGCAAATCTAAATACGTATTCAGGATTTCTTCGATGATGTCTGGAACCACTTCAGCCGCAAATGATGGCCCAAGGATGTCACCAATCGATGCATCATGGTCTGCATTGCCGCCCAAAGTGATTTGGTAGAACTCAGCGCCTTTTTTATCGACGCCTAAAATACCGATGTTGCCGACATGGTGATGGCCGCAGGCATTCATGCAGCCTGAGATATTCAGGTCAATGTGGCCAAGGTTGTACACCGTATCCAGATCATCAAAACGGCGTGAAATCGCTTCCGAAATTGGAATCGATTTTGCATTCGCCAATGAGCAGAAGTCACCGCCTGGGCAGCAGATGATATCGGTAATGAAGCCGATATGCGCACGGGCCAGGTTGTTCTTTTCAAGAATTTGCCACAATTCAAACAGGTCTTTTTGCGGCACATCCACCAGAGAAATATTCTGTTCATGCGTGGTGCGCAATTCGCCAAAGGTGTATTTGTCTGCAAGGTCCGCAATCAGGTTCATTTCTTCAACCGTCATGTCGCCTGGCGCAACACCTGCGCGTTTCAAAGAAATCGTAACGATACGGTAGCCTGAAACTTTGTGCGCATTGGTATTGATGTTGAACCATTGCTTGAATTTCGGCTCAGCCGCAAACTGCGCAGCAAAGTCTTCGTCTGCATAATTTTGATAGTCAAATGGCGTGAAATTTTCATCCATTTTCTTCAAGGTATCGGCATCAATTTTTAAGGTTTTGATAGTATGCGCAAATTCAGCTTCGACTTTTTCAGCAAATACCGCAGGCGTTAACGCTTTCACTAAAATCTTGATGCGCGCTTTGTATTTGTTGTCGCGGCGGCCATGCAAATTATAGACGCGAAGCACCGCTTCTAAATAGGCGATTAAATCTTCACGCGGCAAGAAGTCACGGATAAAGCTGCCGATTACAGGCGTACGGCCTAAGCCGCCGCCGACTTTAATTTTATAGCCCATTTCGCCAGCTTCATTGCGCACGATGTAAACACCGATATCGTGGAATGACGTTGCAGCGCGGTCAATTTCTTCTAATGCAGACACCGCAATTTTGAACTTACGCGGCAGGAAAGCGAATTCTGGGTGGAATGTCGACCATTGACGGATCAATTCACAGGTTGGACGCGGATCAGCAATTTCACCCGCCACTACACCCGCATACTGGTCAGTCGTGGTGTTGCGGATACAGTTGCCCGACGTTTGAATGGCATGCATTTGAACCGATGCAAGCTCTTGCAGCATGTCCGGCACATTTTCCAGTGCAGGCCAGTTAAACTGAATATTTTGACGCGTAGATACGTGCGCATAACCGCGGTCATAGTCTTTTGCCAGCGATGCAACTTTACGCAGCTGCTGTGAATTCATTAGACCATAAGGCACTGCAATCCGCAGCATCGGCGCATAGCGCTGAACATATAAGCCATTTTGAAGGCGCAGCGGACGGTATTCATCTTCCGTCAATTTTCCTGCTAAATAACGTTCCGTTTGATCGCGGAACTGTGCAACACGTTCATTAACCAGTTGCTGGTCAAAATCAGTATATAAATACATGGCGTACAGCTAGTAATTTCTATTATAACGATGCACAGCATAACGAGATTTGATCTATCAAGAAAATGCGTTTTTTACATATTTCATAGCGGTTTTATTGATAAGGATATAGGGATTTCACTGATATAAAGCCTTTCGGCGCTTTTCATTCTATTTTCATCAATATTGATTATTTTATTCATTCTTTAGCATTTTTTTTCATAACAAAAAAGCCTGACGGATCAGGCTTTTTTCAATATGAGTTCAATGCTTATTTTTTATCCGGCAATGCATAGGCCACAATTGAGTCGCCCATCTTGGTGCCGAATGAACCGTGACCGCCCGCCATGATCACGACATACTGCTTGCCGTTGGCTTCATAAGTCATTGGCGTCGCTTGACCGCCAGCCGGCAAACGGCCTTTCCACAGCTCATCACCATTGGTCACATTGATCGCGCGGATATAATTATCCTGAGTGGCGCCAATGAACATGACGTTGCCCGCAGTTGAGATTGAGCCGCCGAGCATTGGCACACCCATTTTAAATGGCGGCAATGGAATGCCCGGCATACTGTCACGGATCGTGCCGATGCGTCGTTTCCAAGCTGTTTCATGGGTATTCAAATCGACACCGGCAACATAGCCCCAAGCAGGCTGTTTGCACGGCAAGCCAAACGGAGACAAGAACGCGCTGATTTCAACACCATAAGGCACGCCGTACATCGGCTGCACGCCAGCTTCGGTGCCTGCGCCTTTGGCCGTTTTAGGCCGGTTTGGATCTTCAGGAATAAGCCTAGACACAAATGGCAGGCCAATCGGATTCATCACTGCGATTTGACGGTCCGGGTTCACCGACATGCCGCCCCATTCAAACACGCCTAAGTTGCCTGGAAACACCAATGTGCCGTTTTCTGAAGGCGGTGTGTAAATACCGTCATAGTTCAGTTTTTTAAATGACACACGGCAGATCATTTGGTCAAACATGGTTGCGCCCCACATTTGCTTATCTGTCAATTTGTCTTTCGGCGCCATATCAAAATCAGAGAATGGCTGTGTTGGAGAATAGCGCTCGCCTTTGGTCTGCGGACCGCGTTTTACCGTTTGCGGTACTGGACGCTCGGTAATCGGCACAACCGCTTTACCTGTACGGCGGTCTAAAACAAAGGCATTGCCTGTTTTAGTTAAAACGTAGATCGCAGGAACCATATTGCCTGATTTATCTTTAATGTCCGCTAAAGTCGGCTGTGACGGCACATCCATATCCCATAGATCATGATGCGTGGTTTGGAAATTCCAGATCAGCTTACCTGTCGTCGCATTCAATGCCAGCATTGAGTTGGCATAGCGCTCATCCAATTCAGTGCGGTTGCCGCCCCAGATGTCCGGTGTGCCGACACCGGTTGGCACATACACGATATCCAGTTTGGCATCATAAGCCAAAGGCGCCCATGCATTAGGTGAATTATGCACAAATTTTTGACCCGGCGCCGGAATCGCATTCGGATCTTCTGCACCCGTATCAAAGACCCAAAGCAGTTCACCGGTATTGACATCATAGCCGCGAATCACACCGGATGGCTCTTCGGTAGAATAGTTATCAGTGGTTGAGCCGCCAACAATGATGGTGGTTCCTGTCACCACGGGCGGAGAAGTCGGGATATAGCCGCCAGGATAAGGGAATGGCATATCTTTTTGCAGATCCACTTCACCGCTATGTCCGAAGTCTGAACATGGCTTGCCGGTATGTGGATTCACCGCAACTAAACGGCCGTCATTAACCGGAAGAATGACTTTTTGAGGGCATTCAGCAGAAGCCGTTTTTTTAGCTGCCAAACTGGCTTCAAAACCTGCGGTGTTGTTTGCATCATAGTAAGAAACGCCGCGGCAAGTTAAATGCTGATAGGTATTATCGGCTTTCAGCTTCGGATCAAAGGTCCATTTCGCCTTACCGGTAACGGGATCAAGCGCAGTCAATTTTTGGTGGGTTGTACAGATGTACATGTTGTCGCCCACTTTAATTGGCGTCACCTGATTAGTGGTCTCGCCAGAATCATTCTCCGTTTTAAATTCGCCCGTATGATACTCCCAAGCCACTTCAAGGTTTTTGACGTTATCCGAGTTAATTTGCTTTAACGGAGAATAACGCAAGCCTGACTGCGTACGGCCATACGCCGGCCAGTCTTCATCCGCAACACCCGGAATCGGCTGTGATACGGCAGGCTGTTTGGTGCTTAACTCGCCGCGGATTTCCTGAGGATCGTTAAATACAGAATAGATCATCACAGCAATGGTAATCGCCAATGCGCCTATCAGCGCTATTTTTGCGCCTTTGCTATGGTCAAAACCGCGGGTGACTGCAGGAATCAGCAGCCACAAACCAAATACGCCTAAAATATCGAGGCGCGGCGCCAGAGCGAAAAAGTCTGAACCGACTTCCCATAAGCCCCAGACAACGGTTCCTAAAACCAGTGCCGCATAGACGATCAATGCTGAACTTTTTAATTTCTGCAGCAAGACTGCAGTCGCAATGAAGAGTAAACCTGCAATGATGTAGTACCAAGACCCGCCCAGCACTGCAAGGTATATCCCTCCTATCAGCAGAATCAAACCAAACAGCGCGGCTATGGCCGCGGTGAAAGTTTTAAATCCTGAACCCGAAGACGGAGTACCCATATAAGCCACCTTTTTCTTAGATTCTTTTTAAGCTCATCCTTTGTGAAAACAGAGCTGAGCGCCTGAATAGTTTTTAGATTTTAAGTATCTGCCAAGCCATTTCAGCCCACAGGTCAAAATGCTGAGCATGAACAGCTTTATTGTTTTCAAGTCAAATGAATCCAGTATTTGCCGCTGATGCCTGGCAAATACTTACGGATCTAGAAACTAAAATGCGGTCTGGAATTTAATTCCGCCGACCCATGCATTTTCACCATTTTTATATGCGCCAACATGGCGGATATATTGAATATTGGGGCGCACTGTCAGCCAATGGGCTGCATGAATGCCATAATAAATTTCAGCGTCGTATTCTTCACTTTGCAGGCCGCGCGCATCGACTGTGCTATTGGCAATATTGGCGTCATTCACATCATCATTAATACTGATGCGCCCGAGTCCAATGGCTATTTCATCCTGCGGGCGGGCATCGAAAGCGCCTTTGTAAACCAGGCCGATATTCTGCATATCCCTGACGCGGTTGGTATCAGCATCATGCACAGTCAGGTTAGCAAAACCGCTTAAACCACGTGACGCATCATCTTTATGCGCCGTCAGCTGCTGCTTCGCGACAATCCAGCCGCCTTGATGATGATCTTTTGCATTGACAGCGCTGTGAATGACATCTGCATCCGCCGTGCTGTAGTAATAGCCGGCGCGGTATTCACCCGGAAGCGCTGCAGCGCCGGCTTTAGGCGACCAAACTACTTCTGCCGGAATGATTGCGCCATGTGAGCCATCGGTGCTTAAGTTCCAGCCTTTACCGCGCTCCAGATTTTCAGGGTTGTATTCATACACTCCCACTTGCGCAAATAAATCTGGACGGATGCTGTATTTTATCCGAGCCGCCCATTGGCTGACCGGCCAGTTGTACCATTGATCACCGACCCAGTTGCCGACTTGCGAACCGCAGAGCGCCAAATTTTGAAAATCACAGTCAAAGCTGTTGAAATCCTCGCCTTCACCAAACCGGCCGGCCTTTACATCCAGTTTTTGATCGAGGAATTTTTTCTTGATCCAAAAATCAGTTAAGCGCCAAGTTTGACCGCGGCCCCACACTTCTTGAACTGAGCTTAAATGCCCGTTCAGCGCATCAGAAGTTTGCGATAATGAATGGCCGTTACGCTCCGTCACGGTGATTTGCGCTTCAGTGTCTTGCCAGCCGAGAATTTTTTCTAAATCCAGATGAGCGCCAATTGCGAATTGATCGGCATATTCAGTGCCATGGCTGGATGAATGTTTTGCATCCAGCAATGTGACCATTTCTCCGGTATATCCGAAGCTGAAATCATAGCCTTTTTGCTGCAAATCACTGCGCTGACCATTCCAATCGCCAAACATCCAAGGACTTTCAGCGCTGAACGCTTCGGCTGCAGAAACACTTTGCACTCCTAGACTTAAGGCGCAAAGGCTGAGACAAAAACACCAACTGTTTCTTAATCTATTCATAATTGGTGACCTTTTATATCTTTTGACTCATGTGAACAATACGCTTAATTCGTATAAAATCGCATGTTTTTGTTATTTAAAAGCCACTAAGCCACACCAATTATCATAATAAGAGATTTTACAATAAATCATAGCCTAATGATTTTCCTATAAATTCGTACCTTATTTTGGATCGTGAAAACTTAATCGGACAAGCTAATTGTTGTTCGTTTTTTGTACTCCCCTCGTGCAGCGGCACATCAACCAGCCAGTCCCGTTCATCCGCAAGCGCGGAATGCAAAGCCTCATGCAAACTGAGTACAGGCTCAACACACACATCCTGTGTTCTAAACAATTCATTCCATTCAGAAAAATCTTTAGTCAGCATCTTTTCCTGAATCGCCCGCTTAACAGCTGTCCGGTCTTCTGGAGCAAAGGATGCGCCTTTTTCAGCCACGATCGGAAGCTCTAAAATCTGCGCCAAACCCAGCATAAATTGCGGTTCTAAACTGCCGATGGATAAATAGCGCCCATCGCGGGTTTGGTAATAATCATAAAATGTGCCGCCATTTAAATGTGAATGCTCTGGCTGCTGCCGCTCATTGCCTGCGATTTCCGCAGCCGCCGCCATATTGTTTAAGGCCACGGCGCAATCCGTCATGGAGATATCAATATACTGGCCTTGACCGCTTTGGCTGCGCTCAATGACTGCGCTCAAAATAGCAATCACGGCATGCAGCGAACCGCCGGCAACATCTGCAACCTGAATGCCCAGCGGAGGCGGCCCGCTGTCCTGACGGCCGCTGTGCCCAGCAATGCCCGATAACGCCAGATAATTAATGTCATGCCCGGCGCGGTCTTTATAGCTGCCCGTTTGACCATAGCCGGTCACCGAGCAGTAAATTAATTGCGGATGAATTTCGGCAAGTGTTTGATAATCTAGGCCTAAGCGCTGCATGACCCCTGGCCTGAATTGCTCAACAACAATGTCGTATTCAGAAATTCTGGATTTCAGCAATGCAATACTGTCAGGGTCTTTTAAATCCAAAGCCACGGACCGCTTATTGCGGTTTAAGTAATTGTGCGATGCGGCCTGCCCATTGGAATACGGCGGCATCAGGCGTACAAGATCGGGGCGTGTCGGTGATTCAATATGCACAACTTCGGCGCCCATATCCGCCAAATACATTGTGGCGAATGGGCCTGGCAGCAGAGTGGAAAAATCAAGGACTTTCAAACCGTTTAGCGGATAATTCATTGGGTTTTTACTCTATTTATGTTGCATTTTCAGGCATATTAGAAATATAAAAGATTCAACACAATGTCATGTTCAGCCATTTACCTTGATAGTTTCGGCAATTTAACATGTGAAAATGGTAAATTTACTGTTGTAAATTGCCATACATACATTTTTTAGCGTCATTTAGGTCAAGCAATAGTGAACATTAAAGAGACTGAAGGAATTAACATGAGTCGCGATACGATCAGTATCCATTTCGTCAACGCCGCCCTGTCTGGTGTAAAGCGCCTTGGCATGGATGTCGAAACTTTATTGTCTCACGTTGGCATCGAGGCAGAGCTTCTGCGTCAGCCTAAAGCGCGTATTTCACCTGAACAGTACACCCGCTTCATTAAGATGCTGTGGATGGTGACGCAGGATGAACACGTCGGTTTTGATATTCAGCCGCGCCGTTTGGGCACTTTTGCCATTATGTGCCAGTTGATTATTCATGCAAAAACATTAGGTGATGCACTGGAGCTGTCCTCGCAGTTTTATAAATTATTTGGCGATGAATGGTCTGTTTCACTGGAGCGCGATAAGCACGAAGCGCGCTTAGTGCCCTTAATTCCAAAATCCATGGACCCGGATCATTTCATTACAGAAAGCATGCTGATGATTTGGCATGGCTTAGCGTCTTGGCTGATTGAACGCCGCTTGCCGCTGGAGCGTGTGCATTTCGGCTACAGCCGTCCAGAGCATGCCGACGAATACGATGCACTGTTTTTTGCACCGGTAATGCAGTTTGATGCGCCGCGTACCGAAATTACTTTTGCAGCGGATTATTTAGATCTGCCAATCCGTCAGAACGAAGAGTCTTTAGAAGAATTCCTAAAAGCAGCGCCTGCGCAATTGCTGGTGAAATTTAAAAATACCAATTCATTAACGTCTCGCATCCGCGAAGTGTTAAAGAGCCAAATTGGTGAAGAAATGCCGACACTGAATGATGTTGCATCGATGCTGTATCTGTCGCCGCAAACACTGCGCCGCCGCTTGGCTGCTGAAGGCAAAAGCTATCAAGGCGTGAAAGATGCCTTGCGCCGCGACGCCGCCATTCATTTATTACTCAATCCAGCATTGACTTTGGAAGATGTGGCGCAGCAAGTCGGTTTCAGTGAAACCAGCACCTTCCACCGCGCATTTAAAAAATGGACTGGGGTAACCCCAGGCCTATACCGCCAGCTGCATGGTTATCATTAAGCCAAACTGTGGATAATTTTTGACTTATCCACTGAAGATAGTTTTTTTTACAGAGCAACTATCCTCGCCCAAGCAACATGCTTGGGCTTTTTTATGCTTTTTCAGCTGTTTAGCGCTATGCCGCATGGCAAAGGCTGAAGCAATAAAGATTCTATCCCTTGCGGATAAATTGGCAGTTTCAATGCCTCCAGCTCTTGCGCACAGTACCATGCAGCTTGGTATACGGAACCATCCGACTCTTGGCCCATAATCTCCTGCATGGCATAAATGTGACGGTCAGAAAATTCGGCAGCATACACGAATACAATCTCATGCCCCTGCTGCCCATCAAAACTGAAAATATTCTCCAGCACCTGAAGCTGCTGCACGTGATGAATCTCTTGCTGAATTTCTTCCCGCACTTCACGCCGAATTGCATCAACCGCAAGCTCTCCAAACTCTATACCGCCGCCAATCGGCATTAAATAATGCTCATTCTTTGCAGAATCAAAACCTTGAGTTAAAAGTACGCGTCCATGGTGTCGAAATAAACACACCGCTTTACCCCGTATATTTTTCATGTTTATCCCCTTTCTCCATTCGGCATAGCTTAGCACGCGCATCAAAGAGAGGCTTAAAACATCATTTTTGAGGTCTTGCACTTTATTTTATTTAAGCCATCTGCTCAGGATGAAAGTGGCAAAAAATCTCAAGTGATCTGAGCCGTTCTCGTCATTGCACTTCATTAATTAATCATTACACTCAAAAGCACATAAAAATTTTAATGCAGCAATTAAGGATAAATTATGAGTGAGGCTTACATCATTGATGCCATCCGCACACCGCGCGGCAAAGGGAAAAAAGACGGTTCATTGCATGAAGTAAAACCCATCAGTTTATTAACGGGGTTGCTCAATGAACTCAAAGACCGCCATCAATTTGATACCGCCGCCGTCGATGACATTGTTTTGGGCTGCGTCACGCCGATTGGCGATCAGGGGGCCGATATTGCCAAAACCGCGGCTATTGCTGCCGGCTGGGACAATGATGTTGCTGGTGTTCAGATTAACCGTTTCTGCGCATCAGGCTTAGAAGCTGTGAATTTAGCGGCGCAAAAAGTCCGTTCTGGCTGGGAAGATCTCGTGGTTGCCGGCGGCGTCGAGTCGATGTCCCGCGTGCCGATGGGCTCAGACGGCGGCCCTTGGGCGCTGGATCCTGAAACCAATATGGCCTGTGATTTTATTCCGCAAGGGATTGGCGCCGACCTGATTGCTACGATTGACGGCTATACGCGTGCCGATGTGGATGCCTTTGCAGCAGGCTCGCAAAAGAAAGCCGCTGCAGCCCAAGCCAATGGCTACTTTGACCGTTCCGTTGTGCCTGTACAGGACAAAGCGGGCGTGACCATTTTAGCCAAAGACGAATTTATTAAACCGGCCACGACAGCTGAGGGCTTGGGCAAACTCAATCCAAGTTTCGCCATGATGGGGCAAATGGGCTTCGATGCCATCGCCCTGCAAAAATATCCTGAAGTGGGTGCAGTCAATCATGTGCATCATGCAGGCAACTCATCAGGGATTGTCGACGGCGCTGCGGTGGTGCTGCTGGCTTCTGAAAAGGCAGTCAAAGAGCAAGGCCTCAAACCGCGCGCCAAAGTGCTGGCAACAGCTTTGGTCGGTACAGACCCAACCATCATGCTGACCGGCCCTGCGCCGGCTGCCCGTAAAGCTTTAGCCAAAGCAGGCCTGACGATTGATGACATTGACCTGTTTGAAGTCAATGAAGCCTTTGCTGCCGTGGTGATGCGCTTTATTACTGAGCTCAAGATTGACCCTGCCAAGGTCAATGTGAATGGCGGCGCCATTGCTCTAGGCCACCCACTCGGTGCAACGGGCGCGATGATCTTGGGCACGCTGCTGGATGAACTGGAACGTCAAGGCAAAAAGCGCGGCTTAGCCACTTTATGTGTCGGCGGCGGGATGGGCATCGCTACAATTATTGAATTGGTATAAGGAGAAGAAAAATGGGCGCAATTCAATTTGAAAAAAATACCGACAATATCGTTATCTTGACGCTGGATTCTCCAAACCAGTCGGCCAACACCATGAATGCCGACTTCCGCACTGCACTGGCAGAAACGGTAGAAAAACTGCAAGCAGACGAAAATATCGCAGGGATTATTTTCCGCTCGAACAAAAAAACCTTCTTTGCCGGCGGTGACCTTGATGAACTGATTCAAGCCACGCCAGAACATGCCACAGCATTCTTCAACATGATTGAAGACATGAAGTCCAAACTGCGCTATATCGAAACCCGCGGCATCCCCGTAGCGGCAGCACTGAATGGCACGGCGTTGGGCGGCGGCTGGGAGCTGGCGCTGGGCTGTCATTACCGTGTCGCACTCAATGATGCCAAGGCTAAATTTGGCCTGCCTGAAGTGACTTTAGGCTTGCTGCCGGGCGGCGGCGGTATTGTGCGCATGGTGCGTTTATTGGGTCTACAGAATGCATTTCCACTTTTAATGGAAGGCAAGCAAATTGGTGTCGAAAAAGCCAAATCACTTGGTCTGATTCAAGACACAGTAGAATCTGAACAAGAGCTGATGGATAAAGCCATTGCCTGGGTCAAAGCCAATCCTAAGTCACAGCAGCCCTTTGATGTGAAAGGCTACAAAATTCCAGGCGGCACGCCTTCCACCCCAGCGGTCGCGCAAATGCTGGCGATTGCCCCCGCGATGCTGCGTGATAAAACCAAGGGCTGTTACCCTGCGCCTGAAGCCATTATGTCAGCGGCTGTAGAAGGTGCTCAAGTCGATGTGGATACGGCGCTCACCATTGAATCACGTTATTTTACCTATTTGGCAACAGGTCAAATTTCTAAAAATATGATCGGCACTTTCTGGCATGGTCTCAACGCCATTAAGTCAGGTGCAAGCCGTCCAAAAGACGTGGCGAAATGGCAAGCGACTAAAGTCGGCATTTTGGGTGCAGGCATGATGGGTGCAGGTATTGCTTATGCGACGGCATCTAAAGGCATTGCTGTGGTGCTCAAAGATGTGTCTATTGAAGTTGCTGAAAAAGGCAAAGCCTATAGCCAAAAACTGCTGGATAAGAAAGTCTCGCAAGGCCGTTTAAGCGCAGAAAAGCGTGATCAAGTTTTAGCGCTGATCCATGCCACAGCTGACGCTGCCGATTTGCAAGGCTGTGACTTAATCATTGAAGCAGTATTTGAAAATCAGGAACTGAAAGCCAAAGTCACTCAAGAAGCTGAACCGCATCTGGCCGCAAGTGGTATTTTCGCTTCAAATACTTCTACTTTACCCATTTCAGGACTGGCACAGGCATCGAAAGATCAAGCCAAATTTATTGGCCTGCATTTCTTCAGCCCAGTGGATAAAATGCAGCTGGTGGAAATTATTAAAGGCAAAAACACCTCTGCTGAAACACTGGCCAAAGCCTATGACTATGTGCAGCAAATTGGCAAAAACCCAATTGTGGTGAATGACAGCCGCGGTTTCTTTACCAGCCGCGTGTTCGGCACCTTTGTACAGGAAGGCTTGCGCCTGCTGGCAGAGGGCGTGCATCCTGCGCGCATTGAAATGGCAGCGCTGAAAGCCGGCATGCCGGTTGGCCCGCTGGCGATTCAGGATGAAGTGTCACTGACGCTTTCGGAGCATGTGGCAAACGAGACCCGTAAGGCCCTGCAAGCCGAAGGCAAAGACCTGCCGCGCTCAGGTGCTGATGACGTGATTCAAAGCATGATTCATGAATTTGGCCGCAAAGGCAAAGCTGCCGGTGCGGGTTTTTATGACTATCCGGAAGGCGGCAAAAAGCATCTTTGGGATGGCTTAAGCAAATGGCAGAAAGACAATGACATTTCAGAACAGGAAATGATTGACCGCTTCCTGTTTGTACAGTCACTGGATACTTTGCGCTGTCTTGAAGAGGGTGTTTTAGAATCGACTGTCGATGGCAATGTCGGTTCAATCTTCGGCATTGGCTTCGCGCCTTGGACAGGCGGCGCTTTGCAGTTCCTGAACCAATACGGTTTAGAAAAAGCTTTCGTCCGCGCCAATACGCTTGAAGCGAAATACGGCGAACGCTTTAAAGCGTCGCAATTGCTGAAAGATAAAATCGGTAAAGCTGAGCTGATTTAATCCACGCATCTCTGCATTCAAAATCAGATTCAAAAAGGAGCTGCGGCTCCTTTTTTTCGTATTTTATTCTAAGAAAAGATGCCTGCGCCGTCCCCCGCAAATCAGCGCAAAAAGACCACGGGACTATACTTAAAACGCGAAAGCATTTGAGTGACTTAAAACTTATTTTGCTTGACGGGGAAACCCGCAAACGGTTTCAGCTCTTTTAAAATAAACATGCTTTGCATTTCCTTAATGCCTGACAAGCGCCGAATCACCGACATCGAAAACTCGGCATAAGTGTCTAAATCAGGCGACACCACCTGCAGCAAAAAGTCAGCATCTCCGCCCACGCTGTAACATGCCACTACATTCTCCAGCTCAGCGACTTTTTCCTCAAATTTCCGCGCTTCAGCTTCACTATGGCTGTCGATGCTGACGCGGATAAACACCATGACGCCTAGGCCTAATTTTTTGCGGTCAAGCAAGACGCCATAACCGCGGATCACCTGCTCGTCTTCCAAGCGCTTGACTCTGCGCCAGCACGGTGAAGCAGACATACTAATCTGCTCAGACAGCTGCTGATTGCTGGTGCGGGAATCCTGCTGTAAAAGGCGCAGTATTTTTTCATCGGTGCGGTCTATTTTCATTTAGGGAACAACCTGCCTTTTTTATTTAATTTATAAATAATTTATACCCTAAAAGCATTAAATTTTAAAATAAATAGATCAATTCCACCTGTCTGTTTGCCGAACAATAGAGCTGTTTGCACACTGGAATAAAGCCCATGAATTTACTGATGCTGCTCGGCAGCTATACGTTTACTTTAGCGCTGGCGGCGCTCATTCCCGGGCCCGGCATGACTGGGCTGCTGTTTAAAACCCTGAGCCGCGGCTCAAGCCATGGCCTCAAAATGCTGGCTGGGCTGGTCACTGGGGACCTTCTCTATCTGATGCTGGTTTTATCCGGACTCAGCTGGCTGGGACATGCATTAAACAGCATATTTGCATCTGCGCTGATCCTTTGCGCATGCGCCTATCTGCTGTATTTGGCTTACCGTTTTTGGAATACAGCGCTGTTTTTTGATATGCAGGGGGAATCTTCCAATAGGTCATCCAGCTATAAAGAAGGCTTGCAGATTACGCTGGCCAACCCCAAAACCATCTCCTTTTATTTAGCGCTGGTTCCATCCATTTTAGGCACGGCTATACTGCAGCGCGCGGTGCTGAGCGCAGTGGTGCTGCTGACCGTTGTGACCTTATTGGCTGCCGGCAGCCTGTACATTTTCAGTGCGGTCAAAATGAAGGATTTGCTGCGCAGTCCAAGCGCCCTGCGCATTTTGCTCAGAGGAACAGCGCTCATCATGGCTGGGTTTGCCTGCAGCGGCATTTTTTTAGAAGGTTCCCGCTTGATGCACTAAATAAAAATACGCACCGTATTCAAAGGCTAAGTGAAACCCATAAAGAAATCATGGTTATCTGATAATTCCCCATCATGCGCCAATCCATGTTATAAAGTAACAAATATTTATTCTTTTTATTTTGACTGAGTAGGCTGTTATGACAGATCAATCATCTCCTGAAAAATCACCTTGGGGCTGGAAAGCGCTCATTATTGCCTGTATTTTAGGTGCAGTATTCATGGGTTTCTTTTGGCTGGCGGTCAGCAATGAACCAGACTATATGCCAAGTCAGCAGAAGAAAGACAATACTCAGCAGCATGCATTCAAGAATGCGCCTGCAATGTCTCAGGAACAAATGGCTGAAGCGCAGCAGCAGAAAGAAGCCCGTGAAGCAGCTCAAAAACAGTCAGCAGCGGACATGAACATGACTGAAGGTGAACATGCGCATATGGATGATATGCTGCACGAAACTGCGCCTAGCCATGCTCACTAAGCTGTAAATAAAATTCAATAAAAAAGCACTGTTCATTCAGTGCTTTTTTATTTTCAGCCCTTGATCAGCAGCAGGAGGCTCATTTTTGCTTTAACAAAGATGCCTTCATTTGCTGCATCGCAGACTGCATTGCTTTGGCTTTACCCTTCGGCTGCGGATCGATGCCTTCTGCATCAATACAACCGATATCATCAATACCGACCAGTTCCAATACAGCAGTCCAATACGGCGTGACGGCATCTGCAGCCAAACCTTGAGAATGCCGTCTCTTGAACTGGAAACAGCCGCATTTTTTGCCTTTACGCATCCGCATCACCATTGATCTGATCGCCCAATCAGTACAGCAGCATCGGACTGATGCTTAGCCACTGTGATGCGCGGATGATCAGAGTTTCAAATACATCTCAATATGCGCAATGCCGCAGTCCATATATTCATCGCCCTCCACCTGAAAACCCAGACCTGCATAAAACTGTATGGCGTGCACTTGCGATGACAGTTTTAAAAATTCACGCTGTTCAGATTTCGCCTGCTGGATAATGGCGTGCATCAGCAATTTGCCAATGCCCAAACCGCGGTGTGACTTCAATACCGCTACCCGGCCAATGCTGTTATTTTGCAATAATCGTGCAGTCGCAATGGGCTGATGCTGATCATAAACCGCAAATTGCAGGGATACGGCGTCTTCTGCATCCCATTCATCCTCCGGGGCAATCTGCTGCTCCTGAATAAACACCGCCTCTCGAATCGGCTTAATCGCCTGCTGCAAGTCAGCCCATGATCCCGAAACAATCTTAAATTGGCTCATTTTCATTCCTCAGCACTTGCAGCCAATATCCTGCTGATCCCATTGATCCTGCAGCAGCAGCTCTAAAGAATGCTTCTGAATGCCGTACATCTGTTTCAAGGCCTGAATTTGCGCCAAAACCTGCTGATCCGGCGCTTGATAATCTTGACGCTTGGTGGCCAGAATCATCTTATTTTTACTGGTATGTTCCAGTGCCACAAATTCAAAGACTTTGGTGTCATAGCCATAAGCTTTGAGCAAAAGTGCACGAATGGTATCGGTCAGCATTTCTGCCTGCTGTCCGGCATGAATGCCGAATTGCAGCATCGGCTTCAGCACGTCAGGACTGTACAGCTGCGGGCGCAATTCTTTATGGCAGCACGGCGCGCACATGATCATTTGCGCATTTAAGCGGATACCGGTATGAATGGCAAAGTCAGTGGCCACATCACAGGCGTGCAGGGCAATCATCACGTCCAGCTGTTCTGGATTATAGGTCCGCACATCGCCCTGAAAGAAATCCAACTGCGTGAAGGCCGCTTCAGCCGCAACGTGCTGGCAAAACTCCACCATTTTAGGATTGAGTTCCACCCCTGTGACAAATGGAACTTGGCCGTGTTTGGCCAGATAATCATATAAGGCAAAGGTTAAATAGCCTTTGCCGGAACCGAAATCCACTATGTGCAAAGGCTTTTCGGCCGGCTGAATCTGTTCTAAAGCCCCCGCGCAAATTTCAACAAACTTATTAATCTGCTTCCACTTGCGCGCCATGCTTGGAATAATCTGCGCTTTGGCATCGGTAATGCCCAGCGGCTGCAAAAATTGGCTGTCTTGATCGACATAACGCTGTTTAATTCGGTCGTGCCCCTGCTGTTCCGCCGCATCTTTAGATGCCGATTTATTTTTACTGAGGGTCAGCATGGCTTTTTTCTTATTTTTCTTCAGCTGCAGTTCTTCATCTAGAGTCAATAAATTCGCCTGTTTGCAATGCTGAAGTAAAGCGGCCACCTGTGCCGAAGCCTCCCTTAAAGGGTAGTTTTTAGTGACGTCCTGGGTTTTATAGCGATACAGGCAGCTCAATGCCGGCTCATTTTGCAAAGAAATAGCCCGCAAGGTTATTTTTTCCAATTGTGCGAGTTCACCCTTATACTGACTCAGGATTAAGCGCTCAAAACGCTGTGCATCAACGGCTTGCTGAAACGCATCGAGGAATTGCTGTTCCTGTGGGAAGATCGAAGCCGAAGCAGACATATATAAAACCTAAAAAGAATTGCTGTTAAAGTTTAAATCTTCTTACACGAAAAGCAAAATTGAATTACTATACATATGTATATTTAAATATGAGCGACATTAAATGACGAATAACGCTCCGCTTGTTCAAGACTATGACCAGTTTGAAGAACGCTTGAACTTTCTCAGCCACGGCCTTGGCGCAGTATTATCCATCATTGCAGGTATTTTATTGATTATAAAGGGATCATACCTGCCTGCTGGGCAATGGTTTGGGCTGTGGGTCTATGCGTTGAGCATGATTCTGCTGTTCTCTGCATCAACGCTCTACCATATGGCAACCACCGCTGACCGCCGCTACTTTTATAAAAAACTAGACCATACCGCCATCTATTATTTAATTGCAGGCACCTACACGCCCTTTCTGGCGATTGCCATTCCAACGGCAAAAGCCCACTATTTGCTGATTGCCTTATGGGTCATTGCTCTAATTGGCACACTATTCAAGTTAATATTCATTAACTCTTTCCATAAAATTTCACTGATCGCTTATTTGCTCATGGGCTGGCTGGCGATACTGGTCATTGATGATATGCAGCGCTTCCTAAGCGCTCAAGCTTTAACCTACCTCATCATTGGCGGGCTTTCTTACACCGTCGGCGCATTGTTTTATGCATTAAAAAGAGTAAGATATACCCACGCTATCTGGCACATTTTTGTACTGATAGGAGCAGGATCACACTTCCTGTCTATCTATCTATACGTGATTTAATCATCTCATTCTTCATTTCAGCGACCCTGAGCGAGCGGAATAGAGGCGATTGCTGTTGTTTTTTTAAGAAATTACGCCTTTTTTAAAAAGATTGCGCTTTTAAAACTAAGCTTTTTTATTTTTAGTAAGTGTAAGGTCTATCATGGCGTCAACAAATACAGCTGCAGCTCAAGAGCCGGCAGCCAATTCAAAATTCCGCGTACTTACAGCCAGCCTTGTAGGTACAACAATCGAATTCTTCGATTTTTATATTTATGCAACAGCCGCTGTGCTGATCTTCCCGCATTTGTTCTTCCCTGCAAGCACAGATCCTACAACTGCCACCATTCAGTCTTTAGCGACATTCGCGATTGCCTTTATTGCCCGCCCGATTGGCGCAGCATTCTTCGGCCATTTAGGCGACCGTATTGGACGTAAAGCCACTTTGGTTGCCGCTCTGCTGACTATGGGCATATCGACCGTCAGTATTGGCTTGCTTCCAACCTACGCGCAAATTGGCATTGCTGCGCCGTTATTGCTTGCACTTTGCCGCTTAGGCCAAGGGCTCGGATTAGGCGGTGAATGGTCTGGCGCTGTCCTGCTTGCAACTGAAAATGCGCCTGAAGGCAAACGCGCCTGGTATGGGATGTTCCCGCAATTGGGTGCGCCGATTGGTTTTATTTTAGCGACAGGCTCATTCCTGACCCTTGGCGCATTCATGTCTGAAGAAGACTTTATGCAATGGGGCTGGCGTATTCCATTCATTGCCAGTTCACTATTAGTGATTGTGGGTTTATGGATCCGCTTGAAGCTGCATGAAACCCCTGCATTCCAAAACGTGTTAAACAAGCAAAAAGAAGTAAACATCCCGTTTAAAGAAGTCATGACCAAACATTGGGGCATGCTGATTCTGGGTACAATCGCCGCGATTTGTACCTTCGTGGTGTTCTATTTAACCACCGTTTTTGCCTTAAACTGGGGAACAACCAAACTTGGCTATTCACGCGCTGAGTTCTTAGAACTGCAATTGCTTGCAACGCTTTGCTTTGCTGCCTTTATTCCGCTTTCTGCAATATTGGCGGAAAAATTTGGCCGTAAAACCACCTCTATCGCGGTTTGTATTGTTTCTGCATTATTCGGCTTAGTGTTCTCTTCGATGCTTGAATCTGGCAGTACCGTTGTGGTGTTCCTATTTCTGTGTATTGGCTTATCCATCATGGGCTTGACCTATGGCCCAATCGGCACCGTACTGTCTGAAATTTTCCCAACATCAGTACGCTACACAGGTTCCGCTTTGACTTTTAACTTAGCAGGCATTTTCGGCGCTTCATTTGCACCTTTAATTGCAACCAAGCTTGCCACTGAATATGGCCTATATGCGGTTGGCTACTATCTCACCGCGGCATCACTCCTTTCACTTCTTGCCTTCCTGGCAATCCGTGAAACCAAAAACGATGATGTAAACAATCAAATCTAAAGCTTGTTTCAGCATGCAATAAAAAAAGCCGATGCAAAATGCATCGGCTTTTTTTTATTGCTGGGCTGGCCTATTGAACAGCTTATAGTGACTGCTGCAGATCCTCCATCATCAGCTGATAAGTATCTGAAAATACTTCCCGGTCGCCCCCTGAATTATAGAAACTCGGCACAATATAGGTCACCGCCTGCTGATGATCCTCAGTGAAATACAAGACATTCACCAAGGGTTCAATGTCTGCTTCAGACAAGCCATTTTGCGCAGCCAGCTGCTGAAATTTTTGATAAAAATCAGCAGAAAAAGATTGATTTTCGACTTGAGCAGCTGTGGAAAAGTCCTGTACCAGCTGATTTAACCCCTGCTCCAGCTGTGCTGACTGCTGCTCAGAGAGTCCAAATAACGTTCCAACTTCCTTATGAAATTCTGACATATTGTTCTACTCTTATTATTCACTATGCTTTGTGTTAAAGCCGGAGCTTCAGAATCAGCAGATATGCACGCTTTTAAGGCAATGCCTTGCTGCCGCTTCATTTAAACTTTGCGTTTAACTATTTTAATATAATGTGAAATACGTCTACATAACAAGCTAAAAAATCAGATTAATTCAATAATATCAATTGTCGGCGGCACCCTGAATCGGAAAGGCACGCCAACCATGCCGGTGCCCACGGTCACAAAGACATCCGCATGCTCATGCTGATACAGCCCTTTTTTATGGCCCAAAATAGAGACCTTTTTCATCACAAAGTCGGTTAGCCACGGCAGCTCAACTTGCCCGCCATGCGTATGCCCTGACAGCATTAACGGCCGGGTCGGAAGCGCAGGCACCATATCTACAGTATCCGGGTTATGCGACAAAATAATCCATGGCTTATCCTGCGGCAATTCCGGCATAAAGCGCATATCCGCCTTGCCCGCCCACAGGTCGCCAATGCCAATCAGTCTGAATTCATTGAATTCAACCACCTGCCCTTCAATATCCATGACATTGTTCTGCTGCAGCGCGCCTTGCAATAATTGCTGAATAGGCGGTCCAGGATACTGCTCATCATGATTGCCATTCACAGAGTATACGGGCGCCTGAATCTCTTTGAGCACCGCCAGCTCTTCCGCCAGTTTATTTTCAGGTTCATAGGTCCAATCCCCGGCCACCACCACCAAATCCGGCTGGGCCTTATTCAGCTTTTTCACAATCAGCTTTAACTGGCGCTCATGGCCTGAAAATAAGCCGATATGCAGATCGGCAACCAAAGCGATTTTCACAGGCTTCAGCATCGCTTTATCGTCATGCAGCTGATAGCGTGTTGTTTTCAGCTGAATAAGATGCGGTTCTATAAAGCGCGCATAGCACAGCACGCCGCTGACTAAAAATACAAAAACCGCTTCATGCGGAAAGTAGTAACCGCTCCAGCCTGCATATATGCTGAAAAAGAACAAAGGAATCAGCAAATAGGACAGATAAAAAGCCAGCAAATGCACAAAAGCTTTAAAGGGATGAATGGTTTCCGTGCGCAATTGGCTCAGCCACGCCTGAGAAATCCCCCAGAGCGCCAGCAGCCCCATACCAATATAAAAATAAATCACAACGGAATTTTGATCCCACATACGAATACTCAACAAATTGACCAGCTGGAATTCACCGACCTTATATTTATCTTTTCATAGCTCGCAATTATACTCAATTCTAATTTTTTGATTTTCTGCACGCATGATCAATACCGCACATGGCATTACGGGCGCTGTAAAGCCGCTGAATTATTCTAAATCAGCAGCGGCTGCACTCGGTTTCAGCTTGATTTTAGGGCTTCCTGCATGCTCGACGTTGCCCAAGCAAACCGTGCAGCCTATGGAATATGCCTTCAGCACCCCCACTGAAGCGACCGCCTTGGCAAAAATTGTCCTGCCGCTGCGCGATGCCAATCCGGGCTTAACAGGCTATCATGTGCTTTACGACCCGCTGGAAGCGCTGGCGGCCCGTATGGAGCTGATCAATAAAGCCGAAAAATCATTAGATCTGCAATATTATATTTGGGACAATGACAAAATCGGCTCGATGGCCCTGCATTCCATTATTCAAGCCGCAGACCGCGGGGTCAAAGTCCGCCTGCTGATTGATGACAACAATGCAAAAAAAATGGAAGGCATTTATCTGGCGCTGGATCAGCATGCCAATATCGAAGTCAAACTCTATAATCCTTACCGCTTCAGGCATTACCGCGCGATGGATATGCTCTTAAACTTAAAGCGCATCAACCGCCGCATGCACAATAAAAGCTTTATTGCTGACAATCAGATTGCCTTGATTGGCGGGCGCAATATGAGCAATCAATATTACAATTTCAGCGACAATTATCAGTTTTCAGATGTCGATGTCATGCTGGTCGGCGCGGCTTCAGACGAAATCATTCATTCTTTTGATGAATACTGGAATGATGACTATGCATTTCCAGTCAAGCAGCTGGTCAATCCGCGCCACTATACCCTGCGTTTTGACGGGCTGAAGCAGCAGCTGAATGATTTCAATCAGGAAATTACGGTACAAAACTACCTCGACTTGGCCAACCGGTCGCATGCCTTTGACAAATGGCTGAATAACCAAATTCAGTTCGACTGGGTCAAAGCCGAAGTCGTCAAAGACTCGCCAAGCAAAATTAAAGCCAAAGCCAAAAAGGAAGAACATCTCAACTTTCAGCTGCTGAACCACTTAAGCAATCCAGAACAGAGTGTGGATATTGTGTCGGCCTACTTTGTGCCGGAAAAGCATGGTGCAAAAAAGCTGAATGACTTAAGTCAGAACGGCGTGCAGGTTCGTGTCCTGACCAACTCATACAAGGCCAATGATGTCCCGCTGGTACACGCTTTTTATCAAAAATACCGTCAGAATTTATTAGAAAATGATGTGCAGCTGTATGAGTTTCTGTCCAATCCCAACGCGGAAAATTTGAATATCAATACCGATGAACTGGCCAGCAAAGCCAAAGTCAGCATAAAAGGCCTGAGCCGTTCCAGCCTGCATGCAAAACTGATGGCGCTGGATGAAAAACAGGTGTTTATCGGTTCTTTTAACTTCGATCCGCGCTCGGCCTATTTAAATACCGAAATCGGCGTACTGCTGAACAGCCCGTCTTTGGCGCGCGCAGTTCATACCACGATGGATCAGAACCTCAGCAAATATGCCTATAAGCTGGTTTTGGACGCCAATCAGCACATCAACTGGAAAATTAAGCTGGAAAACGGTCAAACCCGTACTTACTATAAAGAACCCAAAATGAAATGGTGGCAGCGCGCCGGCATGAAAATCATCTCCTGGCTGCCGGCAGAAGGCTTTATGTAAGCCTTTTATCTTGCATTAAAACAATAGCAAACGCTGCCTATCCTGCAGGCTGATTCAGCACCTGCGCATGCAATTTCACCAAACCTTCAGTCATTTTCAGCTGAACCTCCTGAGTCAAGCTCTCCACGGTGTGCCCAGCCGTATCAATCGCCGGCAGCGCCATCAAATGCGCTGTGACTTTCGGCATTTCCAGCACGCTCTGCACATGCTTGGCGAAAGAAACTTCATCGACATACGGCGCAATCATATCCAGCTGCCCCTGCTGATTCACATAGCAAATCAGGCAAATCTGCACAGGCCGCTGGGCTTCAATCGCCGCCCCAAGCAGGCGTCCATGCACTTTTTTTATCCGCGTGCCATCCGATGTCGTCGCTTCTGGAAAAAACAGCACGGGGCTGTCCTGCTTTAAAAAAGCCGTCATTTGCTCACGGATTTTAATGGAATCGCCAGAACCGCGCTTAATGAATAACGTCCCGCCGCCTTTCGCCAGCTTGCCCAGCAAAGGCCATTTTTCTATTTCAGCTTTGGCCAAAAAGAACACCCGCGCGCCCGAGCCCAATACGGCGACATCTAGCCAGGAAATATGATTGCTGACCCATAATGCCGGACGGCGCGGGATCTCGCCATGCACTTCAACTTCAATATTGAAGACCTTGCACAGTTTGCGGCAAAAAAACTGCACATAACGCGTATTGGCAGGATTATTCGGATCTTTATACAGCTGATAGTAATACACCAGATAAAAACCTTCGGCTATCGCGCCAATCGACGCAATCACCTTGCGCACATACAGGGAAAAGCGAGAGAACCCTTTTAAATTTGACGATGTCGGTGCAGCAGATTCATTCATACAGTTATCACTAGTCACAAAACGGCTAAATTTTTAACCACAATCTGCATAGCATACTATACCGAAGCGCGTCACTTTGCATTGATCATAAAAACCGAAACTGGGCATCAGCATTTCCCATTTCCATCGATTATATAAATATTTAAAAATATTATTATCGTTTTTACAAATAGAAAGCCCCTATGAATGATCAGCACAGCAGTAAAACGGCAGCGCCTTATTGGGCTGTATTAATGTTCATCGGCGCCGCATCCACCATATACAGCGCGCTGATAATTATTTTTGCGCATGGCTTTTACAGCACAATTTAAATTCAGCATTCCCCCGCTCCAGCTCATTTTCGCCTAGAATAGTGTTTTAGTCAGGAGGTTTTGCAGATTGGATCATTTAAAGCAGCAGCGCGGTGAAAAGGTTATCTTGGTCAGTGTTTCGGTACAAATGCTGGAAGATTTGGATGCCGAAGAATTTCATTTGCTTGCACAGTCTGCAGGCGCTGAAATTCTAGAGCACGTTCATGCGCAGCGCATCAGACCCGATGCCAAACTGTTTATTGGTTCCGGCAAAGCCGAAGAAATTGCAGCCCTTGCAGAACAGCATGAAGCGGATCTGGTGATTTTTGACCATGCGCTGACCCCGGCCCAAGCGCGCAATCTGGAAAAAATCATGCATTGCCGCGTGGTTGACCGCACCGAATTGATTTTAGATATCTTTGCACAGCGCGCGCGCACCTATGAAGGCAAGCTTCAGGTTGAACTGGCGCAGCTGCAGCATCTGTCTTCCCGCTTAATCCGCAGCCGCGGCGACTTAGACAGTCAAAAAGGCGGCATCGGCTTGCGCGGGCCGGGTGAAACGGTTTTAGAAACAGACCGCCGCCTATTGCGCATCCGCATGGGGCAGCTGAAAGCTAAAATCGAGAAAGTCAAACAGACCCGTACGCAAGGCCGTGTCGCCCGTCAAAAAGCCGCTGTTCCAACGGTGTCTTTAGTCGGCTATACCAATGCCGGAAAATCAACCCTATTCAACATTCTGGCAGACAGTGATGTCTATGCGGCAGATCAGCTGTTTGCAACGCTGGATCCGACGCTACGGCGCTTGAATTGGGATGGCATCGGCAATTTAGTTTTGGCCGATACGGTGGGCTTTGTCCGCAACCTGTCGCACTCTTTAGTGGAGTCTTTTAAAGCGACGCTGGAAGAAACCGTTGAAGCGACTTTACTGCTGCATGTGATTGATTCCAGCAGCCCAGACATGCTGGAACAGATTGAAGCGGTCGAAAAAGTGCTGAAAGAAATTGGCGCAGACGTGCCTGTGCTTCAGGTGTACAACAAAATTGATGCCACGGGCGAGCAGGCCAAAATCATTTATACGGCGCCGCACCAGCCCGGCCGTGTCTATATCTCGGCGCATACGCAGCAGGGGCTCGACCTTCTCAGGCAAGCCGTGCATGAATGCCTGATGGGCAATATCCAAAGTTTTGAACTGAACTTAAAACCCGCGTACGGCAAGCTGCGCAATCAGCTGTATGAACTGAATGTGATTCAGTCTGAACAATATGATGATCAAGGCAATCTGCATCTGCATGTCATCATGGCGCCGCATAAATTAGAACAGCTGATTAAACAGGCGCATTTGCCTATCTCTGAAATTTTAGGCGACCGCGCCCGCCTATTTCAAAAACCGCTTGAAGAATTTGAAATCAAAGACTAAATCGGTTAAAACGTGATTAGTTAAATTTTAATGAAAGATCAAAATGGACTGGATCAAGCGCATCGACTGGAAAGCATGGATAGGTACAATTGCTTTAATTATCATCTTCCGTGAAGGTGCCGTCTGGGTTATGAAACAATTCGGCCACCCGGAACTGGGCAATTTAGCCGGCCTCATCAGCCTGCTGTCGGTGCTTGCTTTGTGGAGAAAATTCAAGAAAATTCCAGCGAGTTTAGTCGATACCAACAACAAGATTATGAAAGAAAGCGCGTTTGCCTTTCTGCCGATCAGCGCAGGCTCACTGCTGATGATGATGCATTTAGGCGATGAAACGCCGATGTTCTTAATCGTCCTGTTCGTCAGCACCCTCATCCCGCTTTGGGTGTATGCAAAAATGTCCAAGAAGTGGCTGTAGGAGAATCAACATGCTTGCAATAATTTCCGCATTCTTCATCACATTGATTGCCTATCTTGCGGCCAAACCGATTAATAAAAAATTACCGCAAATTCCAGTCATTGTGATTGGCATGTTTTTTGTGATCGGCATGCTGTATCTCTTTGGCATCCCTTATGAAAACTACATGGCGCAAGTGAACCCGCTGTTCAACACCTTACTGGGTTATGTCACGGTGGCCTTGGCGATTCCTTTAGCGGCAATGCGCTATGATGATTTGCCATTAAAGGCGGTAGGCGGCATTTTAGTCTTTGCCAGCATCAGCGCTGTTGCCTTGCCGATGGGATTGGCGTACCTGCTTCACTTATCTGATCCGACCATTATGGCTTTTGCAACCCGGGCAGTGACCACCCCGATTGCCATTAACATCGCCGCGCTGCTGCATTCGCCCGTGCCGCTGGTCATCTTAATTGTGATTCTTTCCGGCGTAATTGGCGCTGCTTTTTCCCCTTTAATTTTACGGCATATCAACGATGAACGCGCTTCCGGCTTAGCGCTGGGACTGGCTGCGCACGCCATCGGCACAGCTCAGGCATGGCAGCGCGGCAGTGTGGCTGGACGCTACGCCGCGTTTGGCATGGCCGTGAATGCGGTCTTTACCGCTGTTTGGCTGCCCTCATTTATCTTTTTCCTGCAAAAAATGTGACTGAACAATCATTTTTAAACAATTGTTTTGCCTAAAAATCCAGCATATGATCAAGAGACGTTTTTCATATTAAAAAAGGATGATTTTGATGGGAAAATTTCAATTGACCGCTGCGCTAATGCTGAGCAGTTTTTCAAGCATGCTTTGGGCCAGTGATATTTCGGGGCTATGGAAAAATATTGATGACAAAACGGGCTCTTCAAAAGCAGTCCTGGAAATCCGCCAAGAATCTAACGGCACTTATACGGCTAAAATTATCAAAGTCACGCCGCGCCCAGGCTATACGCCTAAAGAAACCTGCGTAAACTGCCCTTCACCCTATACCAACAAACCGATTCTCGGCTTAGATGTATTGACTGGGTTAAAGCCAAGCGGTGAGAACAACTATTCCGGCGGGAAAATTCTCGACCCGCTTTCAGGAAAGCTTTACAGCACCAAAGCGAAATTAAGCCCAAATGGCAAGCGTATAACTCTGCGCGGCTATGTCGGAGTTTCAGCATTAGGCCGCAGCCAAACATGGATACGTCAGGATTAACCGCAACCGCGCAGCTGTTTTTTATTAAAATGCTGTTTTAAAATATTTTTCTAAAGCTCAGTTGCATAATAGCTTCACCTTGCATAGCATAAAATTAGATTCAGAAATTGGATTTCAGGCGATAAAAAGGAAGAATAAAAATGCAGAGAAATATTATATGGGCTTCATTCGCAGGTTTGCTTTCATTCAGTTCTACACTCTTTGCCCAAGATCTTACGGGAATTTGGCAGCAGATTGATGACAAAACAGGATCCCCTAAGGCGCTGATTGATATCCGCAAAGAACAAAACGGGACATTTACCGGAAAAATCACCAAAATCACGCCGCGTCCCGGCTATACTCCGCGTGAAAAATGTGTCGATTGCCCTTCCCCTTATACCAACCAGCCTATTCTTGGCTTAGATGTTTTTAAGAATTTAAAATCTGACGGTGAAAATGTGTACTCTGGAGGGAAAATCCTTGATCCGCTTTCAGGTAAAATTTACAATTTGAAAGGCAAGCAGTCAGCTAACGGTAAACGCTTGCTTTTAAGAGGATATATTGGCATATCCGCGATTGGCCGTACACAGACATGGATTCGCCAAGATTAAAGTTTTATATCCATATCTGTTTATTTTGTGACGAATCATTTAGGGGTTTTATGAAGCGGAATTTGAAATTGGGGCTCCTTTTGCTTGGCGCCGCATTTAGCGGTTCAGCATTAGCGCAGGACTTAACAGGCACTTGGCAATCTATTGATGATAAAACAGGGTCGCCAAAAGCGGTTATTGAAATCCGTAAAGAAGATAATGGCACCTACACCGGTAAAATTGTCAAAATTACGCCTCGACCGGGCTACACACCTCAAAAGACATGCAATGACTGTCCAGCGCCTTACAAGAATCAGCCTATTTTAGGCATGGAGATTCTCAAGGGCTTAAAATATGTTGACGGCACCGGCAATTATGAAAAGGGCCGTGTCATCGATCCGCTTGCAGGAAAAGTGTATAACGCAAAAGTAAAACTGAATGCGACCGGCAAACGCCTCACTTTACGCGCCTATATGGGGGTTTCAACCTTAGGCCGCAATCAGACTTGGCTGCGCATTGATTAATTTTATTTCGAAAAAAAGCCGCAATTATTTGCGGCTTTTTTATTGTTTCTGCTTTTACAGAAGAATCATTTTAGAACATCGGATTATCCACACGGAATATTTCCTGATCCTCCAAACGGCAGGCAATCAGCTGATTGCCCCAGACGCAGCCGCCATCGACATTCTGTATGCGGTCAGAGATTGTTCTTCCCTGCAATGCCGCCCAATGGCCAAAGAAAATTCGGTGGGTTTTTGCAGCCTGCGATTCAAATTCAAACCACGGCCGGAAGCCCTCGGGCATCGGCTCATCCAAAGCATCTTTGAAGCTGAATTCCATGCGGCCTTCAGCATCTGTGAGGCGCATGCGGGTCAAATAATTGGTAATGCAGCGCAAGCGCTCATTGCCTTGCAGCTCATCCGACCAAAGCGCTGGTTTTTTACCATACATCTCTTTTAAAAAGCTATCGAGCACAGCAAGGTCATCATGGCCTATCACCGCCTCAACTTCTTTGGCTAAGGCCACAGCCTGCGCTGCAGTCCAATTGCAGGGAATGCCGGCATGCGTCAGCACCGTACCGTCATCCGGGAGCAAGCACAAAGGCTGCTTGCGCAGCCAGTCAATCAAATCATCACTTTCCAAGGCATTAATCACGTCTTGGGTATTGTCCTGTTCCTTGATTTCTTTGATGCCGCGCGCAACAGCCAGCAAATTAAGGTCATGATTGCCCAGCACCGTGGCGGCTGCACCGCAGTCCACCAGCTTTTTAATAAAACGCAATGCGCCAATTGAGTTTTCACCGCGCGCCACCAAATCGCCAGCAAACCAGATAAAATCCTGATCCGCATCAAATTGAATATGCTTCAGCAATGCTTTTAAAGCTTCAAAACAGCCCTGCACATCACCAATAACATAGTTATAGCGCGCCATCTTATGCATCCACCATCTGATCCGCCAAAGCGACAAATTGCGCTAGGGTTAAAGTTTCAGGACGCGCCATCGGATCAACGCCAGCACTCTCGAAACCATCTTCCGCCAGCATGCCTTTTAAGCTGTTGCGCAATGTTTTGCGGCGCTGCGTAAAGACATGCGAGACCAAGCGCGCCAAGGCTTTTTCATTTTTCGCCACAATCGGCTTCACTGCATAAGGCTCTAAACGAAAAACGGCCGAAGTCACTTTTGGCGGCGGGTTAAATGAGCCAGGCGGCACTTCAAACAAAAAGGTCGGTTTGCAGAAATACTGAATCATGACGGACAGGCGGCCATATTCTTTGGTGTTCGGCGATGCCGTAATACGATCCACGACTTCTTTTTGCAGCATGAAATGCATGTCTTTCACTTTGTCGCCAAATTCCAAGAGATGGAACAGCAATGGCGTCGAGATGTTGTATGGCAAGTTGCCGACTACGCGCAGCGGGCGGCCATCCTGAAATAATTCAGTAAAGTCATACTTCAGCGCATCCGTCTCAACAATGGTCAGACGCTCTGGATGCGGAACACGCCCCGGCAGGCCGGCAGCCAAATCACGGTCAAGCTCGACCACAGTCAAAGCGTCACATTCGCCAATTAAAGGTGACGTTAAAGCGGCTAAACCCGGGCCAATTTCCACGACATTATCGCCGGCGCGAGGATTAACTGAACGGACTATTTTTGCAATGACACGTTGGTCATGTAAGAAGTTTTGACCAAAACGCTTGCGCGTGTGATGCCCTTCATCTTTTGGGTTTAAGGCATTAATTTGATACATAAAAACATTTCCAACGTGAGTAATGGGTAAAAATCAGCGGCGAGCCAAATCGAGGGCTAAATCAACAGCGGCATGCAAGCTTGAACTTTTTGCCAGTCCTGTACCCGCAAGGGAGAGCGCTGTGCCATGATCTACAGAAGTGCGGATAAAAGGCAAACCTAAAGTAATATTAATGGCTTCACCGAAGCCTTGCGATTTTAACACAGGTAAACCCTGATCGTGATACATCGCCAAAACGGCATCCGCATCTTTTAAATTTTCTGGGGTAAATAAAGTATCGGCCGGCAAGCTTAAACTCATATTCACACCTTGAGCGCGGTAGCTTTCCAGTACAGGATTAATCACGTCAATTTCTTCCATGCCCAGATAACCGCCCTCGCCGGCATGCGGATTAAGGCCGCAGACCAAAATATGCGGATGTTCAATTTTGAATTTGGTTTTCAAATCATGAATAAGGATATCAATCACTTGATGCAGGCGCTCTTGCGTAATGGCATCCGGCACATCACGCAAAGCCAAATGCGTTGTTGCCAGAGCCACACGTAAAGTTTGAGTTGCCAGCATCATCACCACCCGTTCTGCACCCGCAAACTCTTGGTAATATTCGGTATGGCCGCTGAAATGCATCCCAGCTTCATTAATAATCGACTTTTGCACAGGCGCAGTCGCAACGCCCACACTTTTTCCCGACATTGCATAATCCGCAGAACGGCGCAGCTGCTCCAGCACATAGGCCGCATTCTTGACATCCAGCTGCCCCATCACCACAGGATTAGCTAAAGGCACATGCTCTACATAAAGTTGACCTTGTGCAGACGTTTCTGTTTGCCCCATATATTCAATGATTTGAATATCTTGTTTCAGCATATTGGCACGATCACGCAGCATGTTGATGTCTGCCAGCACCACAATTGGACGTTCATCAATACGTTCTGCCAAACTCAAACAAATATCCGGGCCAATTCCAGCAGGTTCACCGCTGGTCACATATAAAGGAAGCATGAGGTTCTTCTGCATT
The DNA here is from genome assembly GCF_039655955.1 of Acinetobacter sp. CWB-B33. Taxonomy (NCBI): domain Bacteria; kingdom Pseudomonadati; phylum Pseudomonadota; class Gammaproteobacteria; order Moraxellales; family Moraxellaceae; genus Acinetobacter; species Acinetobacter sp. CWB-B33. Next base: position 6,263 of record NZ_JAGFEU010000002.1, on the reverse strand, counting down.
ATCAATTGCTCCTATTTTAGTACAAATTTACAGCCTAAAAAGCTTATACAGCATTGCTGCGTAATTTTAGGTTCACCCTGAAAGCAATAAAGGGCATTCTCCGCAGCTGCAGCGCAAACCAAAAAACCTGTTAAATTCCGCCTGTCTGGCGCTATGTATCTTTTTAGCTTATTTTTTAAACCGCATGCTAGGTTTTTCATTTAAAGTGGTATAAAATACAGCGCTTGAAATTTAATATTTTCATTTGTGATTCTTCACGTTTTCGTTTAGAATCGCGTCTCCTTTTGTTTGGACAGATTCCATAGTCCAAACCAACTATAATAGGTAGTGGTTTAATGAAAACTCTCAGCGCTAAGCCAGCTGAAGTTCAACACGACTGGTACGTTGTTGATGCTTCTGGCAAAACTTTAGGTCGCCTTGCGACTGAAATCGCTCGTCGTTTACGCGGTAAGCACAAAACTTCTTATACTCCTCACGTTGACACTGGCGATTATATCGTTGTAATCAATGCTGAAGAAATTACTGTGACTGGTAAAAAAGCTCACGATAAGAAATACTATCGCCACACTGGTTTCCCTGGTGGTATCCGTGAGACTAACTTTGAAAAGTTAATCGCTCACAAACCAGAAGCAGTTTTAGAAAAAGCTGTTAAAGGTATGTTGCCAAAAGGTCCTCTTGGTTATGCAATGATCAAGAAAATGAAAGTGTATGCAGGTACAGAGCATCCACATGCTGCTCAACAGCCACAAGTTTTGGACATCTAAGGGATAACAGCACATGGCTACTAATTATGGTACAGGTCGCCGTAAGACCGCAACTGCACGTGTTTTCTTGTCAGCTGGTACAGGCAAACTCGTAATCAACAACCGTACTCTTGAACAGTATTTCGGTCGTGAAACTGCTCGCATGGTTGTAAATCAACCTCTAGAGCTTTTAGAAGCTACTGAAAAATATGACCTTTACATCACTGTTGCTGGTGGTGGTATTGGCGGTCAAGCTGGCGCAATCCGTCACGGTATTACTCGCGCATTGATCGCTTCTGACGAAACGCTTAAGCCTGCTCTTCGTCAAGCTGGTTTCGTTACTCGCGATGCTCGTGAAGTTGAACGTAAGAAACTTGGTTTACGTAAAGCGCGTAAACGTCCTCAATTCTCTAAACGTTAATTCGTTTACCGAATCGGACAAAAAAGCCTTGGATTATCCAAGGCTTTTTTTATTCCATCAATCAAGCAAAACAGCGTATAAAACATTGACGTGACATCATTAGCCCCTCCCCAAAGAGCAGACCAATAACACCGTCTTCAATAGTTTTTACAATGAGGTCAGCATCAGCCTCAAAATAAGAAGCAGGATAGCTTGATCCGGCCGCAACCAGCTGATCATCCAAAAAAGAATGCCGCGCCGTGCAAAGAGAAGTGCTGTCAAATTCCAAGATCAGGCAACATCGATTAATTCAAACTGTTTCGTGATTTTATGGGTGTTTTTTAGTATCCTATCTCATTCAAAACAGATTGTTCAGGATTTATGTCACTCGAGAATGCCCCTCCTCAAGGAATCACGCTGTATAGCCATGCAGATGATTTTCGATCCCACTGGATCCGCTATGTCCTTGCGGAAAAGCAAATCAAGTACAATCTGGTTTTGACCGATGAAGATGACGAAGATCTCGCCAGCTTAAATCCTTACAATCAGCTGCCCATGCTGGTAGAAAATGAACTGAAGCTGTTTAAAGCCAGCATCATTTCTGAATATATCGACGACCGTTACCGTCAAAATAAGCTGTATGCCGATGCTCCAGCGCCGCGCGCAGAACAGCGCCAGTATATTTGGCGCTTTGAGCAGGACTGGCTCAATCTTGCCGATATCATGCTGCGCCATGCAGATTCATTGGATATCAATGCTCAAAAAAAAGCGCAAAGCAAACTGCGGGATACACTGGTCTCACTCACCCCATTATTTCAGCATTTTCCCTTTTTCATGTCAGAGCATTTCAGTATCCTGGACTGCATGCTGGCGCCCATTTTTTTACGCTTAAAAACGATGGGAATTATTCTGCCTCAACAGCACTGCCGTCCGATCCACCTGTATTGCCAGCGCATTTTCAACCGTCCTGCTTTTGTAAAATCCATGACATTGCAGGAAAAAAACCGTTACAGTGAATTATTGTCGAATTAATCGAGCCCCATATGTCTGAACAAGAATTAAACCTCAGCCCAACCCGCCCTTACATGGCCCGCGCCATTTATGAATGGATTTGCGATAATCAGCTCACACCTTACCTGCTTGTGGATGCAACGCAGCCCAATACCATGGTGCCAGAGCAGTTTATTCAAGACGGCCAAATCACTTTAAATCTTGTACCGCATGCAGTACACGCCTTAAACATGAGCAATGATGCAATCACCTTCTCTGCACGTTTTGGCGGTGTTTCACGTGATTTGTACGTACCGTTTTCAGCGGTGCTTGGCATCTATGCCCGTGAAAATGGCCAAGGCTTATTCTTTGATCCAACTGAATATCAGCATATCCAAAATAGCGAAGATGCTTTAAAATCAGACACTGAACAAAAAAATGAACCGCCAAAGAAAAAACCTAGCTTAAGGCTATTAGATTAAAAATATGGAGCAGTAAAATGGCTTTTGACTTAGTACAGTACTTTGCAGAACAATTAGAGACTCAAAAGCCTGAGCTTCTCCCCCATCTCTCCAAGGAAGATAAGCGGAGCCATATTGCTGAAATAAATGCTTTAACGCTCGGTGAGCTCATTAGCCAATGGCGCTTAAATGACAAAAAAGTTTATCAAGAAATTACTTCTCCAGATGATTTATACGTGCAGGAAGTTGCACGGCATTTAACAACCTCTAAAGAAAACGCCTCCAGCCTTCCCCGTACGGAGCTCGAGGAATTAACCGCTGCAATATTCAAGCGCCAGCTCACCGAACTGAAACAGCTGCATGATACAGGCAATCACACTCTGCAGAGCATCCGCGAACTGCTGCTTGGCCAAATCGAGCATTTATCCGGGCAAGCCGACAATTGGGTTTGGTCAACAAACAACCTTTTAGAATTAAAAGGTTCCAAACCTATAATTGCAGATGAGCTATCATTAGAGGAATCAATGAAGGAGTTCAATCAAATGGTGAATCAGCACACAGGCCACGAACAGGAAGAAACTGCCCCGATCATTCCAGCATGGTCAAAAGTCGCAGAACCTCTTGTAGCCGTTGTTATTTTATGGGTACTTTATTCTGCTGTTTGCAATATATTTGCTTAAAAGAAAACATAAAAAAAGATCAGTAAATACTGATCTTTTTTTATGTCAATATTTCAGAATACCGACTAAATTTATCAACAATGTATACTTTTGTAAAAAAATGAAAATAATGATGAACATTTCGCATATATTTTTACCGAATTACATTTCTTTACACAAATTTAAGGCAGTAAAAAAAAGAGCGTTCAAACACTAAAAAACAAAATAATCGATACTTCCATCACGCTTAGCATCAGGCCATTTGTAAAAAAAAAAGACAAAAATACAAGCAAATTAACGCATCAAAATTATTTTATTGAAATGTCATGCCCCCCTCCTATAATTAAATTAAGTAATTAACAAAGTCTTTAATTACCGGCTTCAACACAATAAATAATCATTTACAAAACCAGTAAGAGGGAAAAAATCATGGCTAAAGTTTCATTAGATTCACTTACCAATATTGATGGTTTTATTGCGGCAGCGCTTGTTGATGGGGAAAGCGGGCTAGCGCTTGCAACACAAGGCGGAGGCGGAATTGATTTAGAGCTGGCGGCGGCGGGGAATACTGAAGTCGTACGCTCAAAGCGCCGTGTAGCTCAATCATTGAACTTAAATGACCATATCGAAGATATTCTGATTACGCTCGGTAAACAATACCATTTGATCCGTCCATTGGAACAAAATGCAAATGTCTTCCTGTATCTGGTTCTTGACCGCTCTAAGTCGAACCTCGCAATGGCTAGGCATGAGCTCAAAGCTTATGAAAAAGAATTAGACTTTAGCTAAATACCTTAAATTCCCTGCATATCAAAATATGCAGGGAATTTTTAATTGGCCTACACAAAATTCCACAAGCAGATAGAGAGATAACAATGAGTAAGCAATATATTAATATTGCAATATCAGGTTTAAGTATCCATGATGCGGAGGAGCTGAAATCCCAGCTTGGCAATATTATTAATGAAAAATTCTCCATCCAATGGAAAACAGCTTCAGACATTAATTTAGACTGCTTATTTATTCATGAAAATTTCTTCGAAACCGAGGGAATACAACGAGTTCTGAACAACCGTAAATTTCCATGGCTTAAAGTTGCCAAAGATGACTCCCTTTGCGGAAAATTAAGAAATAATACCTTGTATTTGCCGTTGCTTGATTCAGTAGAATTAGATGAATGGATTAAAAACTATATTGTTCAAAACAATCAGCCAATAGATGATGAGGCAAAACATATAGCTAATCAGCATCTCTATACAGTATTGCCTGAAGACCACCATTTCTCTGAAAGCTATTTTAAAGAAATGCATAATGCTGAAGCGCATAACAAATTGCACATTTTTGACACGCACGGATCACTCGGCGTCATCGATATTGCAAACAATCTAGCTTACAGCAATCCAGAAAGAACTTTAAATCATACAGATTTCAGTTTTAATTATGATTTCGCATCAACGACAGATCTGACTAAAGTATCTAGAAAAAACAGCCACATTCTTCAAGATTGGATTTGGAACTTATTCTGGAAATCGCCTAATTTTTATCAAATAGCGCCGGATGATGGCCACTACCGCATCCATTTTTGGCCTAAGCCTTATGATACAAAGCACCGTAAAAAAATATTCCAGATGTCTGCGTGTTTTGTGCAAGGCGCTAAAATCTCAAAAATTGCAGAGCAGCACAATATTCCAATAGAAATGGTGCGCCAATTTATCGCCGCCAATATGGCTGCTGGAAATATCAGCAAAATCAATCTTTGGGATAACCATTACACTCCCCCTGAAAAAGCAGACACTCATTCCGAAGAAAACATGATTGCAAGCTTTTTTGGAAAATTACGCAGAAAATTCGGTTTCTAGCGACAGGAGAAGTTGCATGATTTTACAGCAATACAAAATAGTATTTGCAGGAACAATGGGCGCTGGAAAAACAGAGGCCATCCGTTCGCTTTCAGACATACCAGTGCTTCTTACTGAAGCATTTAATACAGATCAAGAAAGCCATGCAAAAATGGAAACCACTGTCGGCATTGATTATGGCGAAGTAACGCTAGAAGATGGCGTTAAAATTGGCTTATACGGCACCCCTGGGCAAAGCCGTTTTGATTTTATTTGGCCTGTCATTTGCCAAGGCGCGATAGGCGCAATTATTTTAATAGACCATAATTGTGATGCGCCATTGCAAGAGCTTGAAACCTTTTTAGAAACTTTCCAAAACTATACGGATAATTTTGCGATTGGCATTACACACGTTGATGTTAATAGCAACCATCACTCATTGTCCATTTATAAAGAATGGCTAATTGGGCAAGATTTATTCTGCCCTTTATTTTTTATAGATGCCCGAAAAAAAGAAGATGCTTTGCTTTTGCTTGAAGCCCTTATTACAGCTGTAGAAGTCAATCACAACATTAGCGCTTAAGGAGCATATATGTTCAATATTAAAGAAAAACGAGCTGCTTCAGCTGAATTGATCGACAAAGCAAAGCAAGAACTGCAAGACATCATATCCAATGTGCGCGGTGTCAATTTTGTTATGGTTTGTTCAACTGATGGCTTTGAACTTGCCAGCCTTTATAAAAGAGATATTTACAATAAAGGCAAACTGGCTGCTGTCAGCAGCTCAATTTTGGCGATGGTTACGGCATTTACGCAAGAAATTCACCTAACAGGCTGTCAATCCATTACATTAGATGCCGAAAATGGTAAAGTCGTACTTTCCGCGATACCTGCAAAAAATCATCCAATGATTATTGTTGCTATGGCAGATAAAGATGTTTTATTGGGACAGCTCTTATATGCTATTAAAAAGACAACTCATGCTATTAAATCAGCCGATTTAGAACTGATTTAACGAATAGATTCCCCCTTTTAAAGCTATTTCCCACGCATAAAAAAACACCCCTAACTGCTTGAGTTAGGGGTGTTTTTCGAATAATGAGCTGGCGATGACTTACTCTCACATGGGTAACCCCACACTACCATCAGCGCTAAGAGGTTTCACTTCTGAG
>NZ_JAGFEU010000019.1:0-1437 GCF_039655955.1 Acinetobacter sp. CWB-B33 | reverse complement strand
TTTATTAATTGTCAGCAAACCACCCATAAAGCCAACAAGGGTCTTGATTGAGCCCGACATTTCAGTCATTTGAGCATCGGCCTTGTAGCCTTTTGCTGTTAGGTTTTCAAGCTCATTTGCTACGGCACGCGTGTTTCTTTCAGCATTGCGCGAATCAATTTCAATAACTAAACGGCTGGTTTGTGTAGTCATCTCACTTTCCTCTAGGCATAAAAAAGCGCCTTTAGGCGCGCAGACATAAAAAAAACCGACCCCGCTTTGGGTCGGTTTATTTGATTATGAGTTCAATTATTTTAGCTAAGGCGTTAAGTATTGGAGCTGATTGCCAGATTGCTAGCCCTGCTAAAATCATAAATCCTATGTTATAGGTCCATCGTCTCAGAGTTTCGCTTTCTGATAACTTATTCATTGCTTTATCAACCTTTAAATCTAGGTTAAAATTCATCTATGGTTTACTTCCTTCTCACTAAGGTTTGTGAACACAAAAAAGCCCATGATTACGAGTCACGGGCTTTTTGCTTTTTTGAATATAAAAACCCCGACAGTTAGTACTATCGGGGTTTTTCTTTGGGTGTAAAAAAACCACCGCGAACGATGGTTGATTACTTCTCTCTTATACGGGTAGCACTATTAAAAAAACCTCCCTAAGGAGGTCGTTCTTCAATGAAACTTGGAATATTACATTACCAGTCAGCATTAACTTTTTGCTGTGTTTTAATCTTCTCCGCCATCACATCAGATGACTTATTTAACTCATCAACAATTACCTTAGCTGATGGATAATTAACGGTAATAAGCCTATTTGTTTCAGCATATCGAACACCACTGATTACCTGTGCTGGCTTGTAATGCGTCAAGTTGTCATAGCTAATACGCATGCGACCATCCTTGGTATCAACACGAACTGTAAAATCAACACGATCAGAACCTGTCACAGTCATACAGTCAGCAAAACCTGCACAGCGGTACTGCATATTACCCTTGCCGATAATTGAACCTGTAGCCTTGTCCTCATACTGAATTACAGCATTAGCTGATCTGAATGCTGTAGCGAACCATTGTCTAGCACCATCATAAACTTGAGCTTGTTTTAACTCACCCATTGGGTAAATTTTTTCAAATTTAACCGGTTCCACTGGTTGCTGTGGAGTCGTAGTACACCCACCCAAAGCCAACCCAAACCCAAAAACCCCAACAGCTAATAATTTTTTCATGCTTCCCCCTTAAATTAAGGTGATAAATTACTCAATCTATTGAAAAAAGTATATATAGCTAAAAGAAAAACCGCCCCAGAGAATGGTTATTTAATTTTCTAAATATTCCATAAAATCATATGAAGTGGTTTTTCACATAAATCAGTTTTATAATATGAAAGTTATATTTTTAATTTTTTGCTATTTAGGCTTTTTATGAAGAACAACTCCTCATCAGATGACT
>NZ_JAGFEU010000018.1:0-1453 GCF_039655955.1 Acinetobacter sp. CWB-B33 | reverse complement strand
GCGCAGGAGGTGTATTTGAGTTTGTCGGGCGGCATGAAGTCTTTAGGTAAAACAACAACCCAGACATTAGACCTTGTGGATTCGCTTTCATTTAGCTTTACGCACAATGCCACCCGCACCGACCAAGCCCAATCCGCAATGGACTCACTGTCTAAATCTATGGCCAAAGGAAAAATTGATGCAGACGCGTGGATTTCAATTGTTACAGGCGCGGATAACATCATTGCCGATATGGCTAAAACCACAGGCAAAACTGAAGCTGAAATCCGTAAATTGGGTGCTGAAGGGAAAGCATCACTTGAAGACCTAATCAAGACATTGATAGCCACTCGGGAGGAAAATGAAAAGCTAGCCAACAACATGGAAAACAGCTTGGCAGATGGTTTTACATCACTCTCAAATGCGGTGACTGTCTATCTAGGCAAGGCTAATGAATCAACTTCCGCAACCGGCATCATGGCTGGTGCGCTGGGTGAGCTAGCCCATAATTTGGAGTCGGTCGCAAATGTCGCAATGCTGGGTGGGGTGGCTTATTTAACAAAAACAATTCTTGCTCAGACTGTTGCTATTCGCGGATCAGTTGCTGAATCTTTTAAAAAGAATGCAGCAAATTTAAGCGAAATTAGCACGAATGCTGCATTAACAGCTTCAGAAGCTCGAAAAACTGGTGCTATTGCCCAATACACCACAATGCAGCTTGCGGATGCTAAAGCGACAGCGGCGCGAATGACTGGTTTGCAGCGACTGTCCTATATTCAAACTACAGTCATTCCACTTGAAGCGAAAGCAACCCAAGCAACTGCAGCACACACTGCTGCAACAGTTGCGGATACCATTGCGCAAGAGGTAAATAATAAAGCGCGCTCACGAGCAGCAGCTTTATACAATCTAATTGGCGGACCTATTGGCGCAATCACTTTGGGTGTTACTGCTTTGGCTGCTGGATATATGTATTTCAGTAGTCGAGCCGCTGAGGCCAATGCAAAACTCGAAGAACAAGCTGCTGTAGCAAAAAAAGCAAAAGAAGAGTTACTGGCTTTAAAAGGGCTTGAGAAAGATGGAGCTATTAATGACATGGCCGCTGCTTTTGAGCGCCAAAATAGAGCGTTGTCTGAATCCAGCAGCAAAATTAACATGCAACTTAATGCAATTGAGCAACTTTACAAAGGGAATAAAGAAGTCGTTCAGGTTGTTCAAGATGCACGGAACGGCACAATAAGCATGACTGATGCTGTCCAGCGTTTTAATGAGCTGCGCATTAGTAAAGAAGTGTATGAGTCCATAAAAGCCAACACCGCTGAATTTGAAAAGAATGCTAAAGAGGCTGTAAATACCAAGTCGAAATTAAATTTATTTGGTGTGGAAGTCGAATTGTCTGGCAGAAAAGCGCAAACCGCTGTATTCGGTGTTGATGGGAATACTAAAGCCCTTAAAGAAAATAAAACCGCCGCAC
>NZ_JAGFEU010000017.1:0-1504 GCF_039655955.1 Acinetobacter sp. CWB-B33 | reverse complement strand
TTTAAGATTCGCGGTGAGGCTTACAAGCCTTACAAGGTCGCGCTTGAACGCGCGCAGAATCAAGTTGCGGCCAAGGGCTATAACGTATCGACTGCAGCACATGAAGACAAGCTTTATCACGAGCTGTTGCTTGAAGCTGCTGCATGTCATTTGATTGAAGACTGGAAAGGCGTGTCATTCCTTGAAAATGGCAAAGAAACTGAACAGCCGTATTCACCAGAGAATGCCACCAAGCTATTCAATATGGGCAAATCAGGCGTGACTGTGTGGGCCTTCATTAAAGCCAATGCTGAGCAAATCCAAGCGGAAGCAGACCAGGTGAAAGCTGAAACTTTGGGAAAGTCACAAAGCTCTACCAATGGCATGCCGGAGACGGGGGCTTAACAGATCATCAGAAGAAGATACGTGACAAACTCGGGCGCAAATTGGATGATGCGCCTGAGTTCAGCTATGTGGCACATTCCATTCTAATGGCATTCAATGTGATTGCTCGTGGGCGCTCATATCATCCAGTGGCCATGCCGTTGGATGGCAGTCACATCAATGCATATCTTGAGCTGTATGAGGCGCCTTGTGAGCTGCATATCTTTGTTGAGTGTGTGTTTGCTTTGGATAATCTGTTTTTGGATGAGGTGCGGAAACAAATAAACAAATTAAGCTGAAAATAAAATAGCTGAAAAGTTTTACAATTGTGATGGCAAAAATCGGTTTGATAAAAAATAAAAGGAGAATTTTTATGACTTGGGTTGTAGTTAGTATTATTCGGGTAACCGAGGTATTAGAGGGTGAACAAACTGAATTCCCAATTGAAGAGACTTTTGTTCTTTTGAATTTTGATACTCAAGATGAACTAAACCAAAAAATTCAGGAACAAATTGATCTTATCGATGCAGCTGGCGCCGAAGGTGTTACCTATTACGGGATGCCAGCAAAAGAATACTGTCTTGGTGTACGCAAAATTAAAAATATTTTTAATGAAGCTCCACTAGGTGAAAATGACCCGCCTGGAGATGAGACTGAATTAACACACTCATATATGACTGTTAAAACCTTAAGTGACGCCAAATTACTTGCAGAAGGAAAAGCTGTTCAAGTTAATTATATTGATGACGATCCTATGGAAATTGAAAGTGCATAATTAATATTTCCACAAAACCTCCCAAAGGAGGTTTTGTCATTTATGCTCACAATTACTCAGATGATGATTTTTCTGCCGGCTGTGGTGTGCTGGCTGGGGCATCCTGCTGGACAGTTACTTTTGGTTTGCGGTTAGGCATATAGTCTGGGTCGCTGGTCATAGCTAAATATAGAAAAGTAAAAAATATAGTGGTTATAACTGCAACAATGGCAACGAATTTCCAGCCTAATGTAGTTGACTCTAAGTCATCTGATGAGGAGTTGTTCTTCATAAAAAGCCTAAATAGCAAAAAATTAAAAATATAACTTTCATATTATAAAACTGATTTATGTGAAAAACCACTTCATATGATTTTATGGAATATTT
>NZ_JAGFEU010000016.1:0-2032 GCF_039655955.1 Acinetobacter sp. CWB-B33 | reverse complement strand
GTCGGTGCGGGTGGCATTGTGCGTAAAGCTAAATGAAAGCGAATCCACAAGGTCTAATGTCTGGGTTGTTGTTTTACCTAAAGACTTCATGCCGCCCGACAAACTCAAATACACCTCCTGCGCTTCACTGAATGAGCGATAAGTCGTATTTGCAGTTGCCAGCACTCGGTTTTGCACTAGATCATATTCTTCAGCGCTAGCCGTTGCATTGCGGATGCGCGCGGCCATTTGTGTATAACCGTCTGCCATAGCAATGGCTTTATTAATTGTCAGCAAACCACCCATAAAGCCAACAAGGGTCTTGATTGAGCCCGACATTTCAGTCATTTGAGCATCGGCCTTGTAGCCTTTTGCTGTTAGGTTTTCAAGCTCATTTGCTACAGCACGCGTGTTTCTTTCGGCATTACGCGAATCAATTTCAATTACTAAACGGCTGGTTTGTGTGGTCATTTCACTTTCCTGCAGGCAATAAAAAACCCCGCACAAAGCGAGGTTGATTTGATTGTATTGACTAGAGTTTTTTGTACCCCTCTAGCATTTCATTGTATTTTTCAGAAAATCCGGTTAGATCAGTTTCACCATCTTGATTATATTCATAAGGCCATTCTTTATATCGAGTGTAAGCAACTTTGCCTTTTTTCATTTGCTCAATAACTTTTTGAGGTGTATTGCTTGAGCCTTCATAGCCATAAATCGGTGTATTGTTATCAATTTTTATGGCGCTTTGAGTGTGTGGAAAGTGATTTCGCCCAATATAAACACTATAGCGACCATCAAAAATACTCACCATTATCTTACTGTTTGATTTGTTTAAAGAGCAACTTTTTTGGCCGTTAAACTTATCCTTTGAGCAGTTATAATCCCAATCTGATGGCGACAGCTTTGGATAATAAGTTTCATATTTTAGCTTTACGGCATTTCCTTCGCTTGATGTTGCGTTATCACTAACATCATTTGAGACATATATTGTTTGAGCAGAAACCGTAAAACCCAATAAAGAAAAGATTAATATTAATACTGTTTTCATACCCGCCCTAAATTTATAATTTAGAACAAGATACTAATTTTGCAGGCAAAAAGAAACCGCCACTTGGGCGGTCACTCTTTAGAAGTTATAACGAACACCCGCTTTGTAGGTCATGCCGTCAAAATCCCCTATGGTGTAATTGTAGTGATCAATGCCGCCATTCCACGAGCAAGTTCCGCTTCCTGTACTGTTGCTTTGGGTACCATTTTCACAAGTTGTATCAGATGAGATATCCCAAGACCACTTATATCCGATACCACCATATACAGAAAGATTTGGAATAGGTGTGTATCCCAACTCTAAACCAACTGGCAGCGTCCAAAAAGTCGAGTTATCAAAGCCATCAGCTTCTAAGATACTTACTCCAGTACCCAGAGTTGCTAGCGCATAAAAACCATTGGCATTGATTAAATTTAAGTGGCCACCGAATGAAAATTCGTAAGCGCTGCCATCATAATTATCACTTTGCTGATATTCAAACTTACCCCAATAACCATTTCGGTGTGGAGTTGATGAAATCCCGATACCAAAACCCTTTAGGTCTTCATCAATATCATTTGCAAATTTGCCTTTCTGAGCTGAATACTCAAGCATTAGCGAAGCATTGAGCGCTGTCTCGTTTTTATAACTTGTTGGTTGTAAAGGTTTGTACTGTGTTTCTGCTACTGGGGTTTCGTAGCCACTCATTGGTTCGGGAGTGCCTTGCTGAATCAACAAAGGTTTGTTTGCCAAAGCCAAATTTGAAACTAACCCTAAAACCCCAACTGCTAATAATTTTTTCATGTTACCCCCTAAATAAAGGTGATAAATTACTCAATTTATTAAAAAAAGTATATACAACTAAAAGAAAAACCGCCCCAGAGAATGGTTAATTAATTTCCCAAATATTCCATAAAATCATATGAAGTGGTTTTTCACATAAATCAGTTTTATAATATGAAAGTTATATTTTTAATTTTTTGCTATTTAGGCTTTTTATGAAGAACAACTCCTCATCAGATGACT
>NZ_JAGFEU010000015.1:0-4034 GCF_039655955.1 Acinetobacter sp. CWB-B33 | reverse complement strand
CTGACTAAGTGGCGAACACAAAAAAGCCCATGATTACGAGTCACGGGCTTTTTGCTTTTCTGGATTTAATTAAGCTGTTGTACGCGTAATCGTTGGCGCTTCTTTTACGTGGCGGAATTCCATCGCCATAGTGTGATCATCGTTTTTATTTGTGTCTGACAGGCCATCATTGTCCAGTTCCAACTTTGTGAAGTTGAAACCGTAGGCATTACCCAATGTGTCCTCCATACCGATTTCAGCTGTCATTGTTTCGCGTGATTCAACATATGGAATCCACGCTTTCGAAGTGGTGGTTAATGCCAGCGTCACTTTCAGTGTGATTGAGACATTGCCTTCTGTATAGCGGTTCGGGATCAAGCTGCCGTTGCCTAGACATGGTTTTGCAGTTAGGTTGTTATTAATGGTAATTGTGAATGATTCTGCGCAAGCCGTGCCTACGGTTGACACACCATTGATCTTGAATGCATTGACGTTGATCGATGACATGAATGGCGTAGCGGTAGCAGCCAACGGATTAGCTACAGGTGTTGCAACTGGTGTTGAGTAGCCTGTCGCGCTGATAGATGCGCTGCCGGTGATCTTGCCTTCTGTATTACCTTGGATGGTTAATTCGCCAATACGGCAGCCTGAGAATACCTGGATAAAACCGACTTTCTTGTCATGCTTAACGACAGTGTATGTCGGCAGCGTATCACCGCCAATTTCCAATGTAGAAACACTTGCCGTGCCTGAGTCGACAAACATGTTGCCGGCAACACCTTCGAAGAACATATCTTGGCTTAAAGCAGATAATTCATATTCAATGTTACCGACAGCTTCAGCTGATCCAGCCACTGATCCTTGCTCAAAGCGTGAATCTACAATTTCATCCGACTGTGTCAATGTGACTGTCTTTTTGAGTGAATCCGAGTTACGGCGCAGAGTATGCCATACAGTCACTGCAGGTAGAGTATTCGGTGTTTCTTCTTTCGCAATGTGGATTACCACATCAGTGCCTTTGGACATAGCTGTCTCCTATATTTAGGCGTAAAAAAACCACCCGAACGGGTGGCTATATTGTGGCTTTTGTTAATTAGTTAAACTTTTAGGTGACCAAACAAATCAGCCAAAATCTCTTTATCCAGCCCATCGTTGTCATCACTTTCGTATGAAACAACTATTAGGCCAATAGAATTTGCTAACTCTATATATGCATTTATAATTAAATAAATTGACACATAATCATCAACAAACACACTTTTGTTATCAAACTTAACGGGCAGATTTGATGACGTCTTTTTCAAAATATCTATATCATATTGGGGTAAAAACCAGCCAGCCCCGCCAACAGGTATTTTCGATATAGCACTCAAAGCATATTTCTTATCTATAAACTCACTTACACAAACTTCAAAAGCCACAAGATATTGTTTTTTATTATTTTTATTAAAAATTAATTTCATTTTTTATTCTCCAATTAAACCACAATATGGCTTTATTGTAACATAAAGTTAAAAAAATTGCAATTTTGTGCTAATAATGATAGCAGTCAATTTGCTACATAAGCCGAATTCACATTATATTGGTAGTAACTCATGCTTGATGGATCGCCAATTGCGCTGGAATGGCCCGCATCAAGAATATTTGCTTCACGTAACTCCAAATCACCAGTTTTGTAAAACTGTAAATGTTCAACCCATTTGTCCGCCATCTGCGACAGTCCATCAGTTCCGGTATTAAGCGGCGCAAATAGCTGAATGAAAATAATACCCGTTGTGCGAATATTGGGCTGTTCACCAATCTCTGCAATAAAAGATCCGCCATTTTTAACTGTCACTTTGGCCCATATCTCATTCTCAGGCGGTTCAAATGGTTTACCATCTACAAGCGGGTTGTTTGCCAACTGGATATTCACTTTAGGCATTCCAGTGAAAGTACCCACACGCGCCAAAATGGCCCTCAAGGCTTGAGTATTCGTCATCATTTGTATTTCTCGCACACGTATTGAAAAGTCAGCGCATATACACCACTGGAGGCTTGATCTGAATAACCATTCTCCAATGCAACCGCATACGGGAGGTTGTTTTGAATGTACACACATGAACCAATATGAGCTTTCAGAATTTCTTTCGCGCCTTCGTTGAAGGTCACTTGATCCAAATTGCCTATTGGGGAGTTATTTCCTGTTCCATCAATTGAATCCATAACTGTTGAGTCCACGGTGACACGATGGTTTGAGCGAAATGTACCATCCATTACAGGGCTTCCAGTAATGACACCTTGCAGCATCTCAGCACTAATCTTTCTTAGATACTGGTCTCCATCAGCTTGGATCTGCGTAGCAAAACTTGTTGGTTTATTTTTCCAGCCCATATTTCACCCATTAAAAAACCCACCGAGGTGGGTCTTTGATATCTTACACTCTAATTAGTTGTACTTGTTGAGTTACAAAGTGCTTCTAGTCTCCAATTTTCTAAATTATCATTGGATAAACTATTCATTTTTAACTCTTCCCAACTTTTAGATAATTTCTTCCAGTGCTCTTTTTGCTCAGGTAAAGAGGACAATATCTTATTAGAAACAACCTCCATATCTGGTGAGCAATCAGGATGGTCAAGCAATTTTTTATGATTATTCTCAATTTTCCCCCAAGCCTTTCCATTAAGAAACTTTTCATAATGAAAATCAATTAAAGCTTTAAAAACCACAAAAAAATCAACACTCTCAAGATTTGGCTCACTATATTTATCGATAGTTTGCCAAAACAAACCCATCCCATGATCTCGCTGTGAAGAAATGATTTCAACACTTGAGAAATAAGGATTGCTTGAGAAAGTAATCGGCAAGTTTCCTAATTCTTCAGTATTCATTGAGTTAAGCCAATCTTTCAAACTTTGGTGTGGATTAAGCATTTAAGTTACTCACTATTGTGATGGTGGTTGATCAACAAAATTTAAATATGATGTCTTTCCGCTCAATTTCAATAATAAAATCAAAAACAAATACTTGATTATTTCCTCAACTGGCAAACCCAAATACTTCCCGTTGGATCAGCACCAATATTCACCACTTTAAAACGGCCTTTGGGTGTAGCCCAAACATCGCTAATCTGCGGCACCTGACTCACCTCATTCTGCAAGACAGTGGCCTTTGAATCTGTGGCTTGGTAATCCGTAGGCTTAAGCATATCTTTCAAATAAGAGCCAAACAGAACACCACGCCCGCTATATGCTTCAACAGTAGTGGTTGGATAGGTCTGTGTTTCAAAATCAAAGTCACCGCTTTGAATTGTCTTTGTGCACGTGAATGTATCAACTGCATCAGCTAATTTCTTATCAAAAGCTTTTGCTACTTTGGATTGAATTTTGTTTTTGATCATGCTCGGAACACCTCAAACCCAAAGCCTTTGGTTTTTAAATCCAGTGAATCAATAAAGGCCCGAGCAATCTGCTCAAATTCTGATATTTCCACACTGCCCTCAGCATAACTTTCAGTAACCTGCACTGTGTCAGCCTTGACACTCTCACTTGTAGTTTGACGAGCAATGCCAGCATAAATCACACCTACAATAATGCCTTTGATAATCTCGCATGCAGCGTCAATCAGGATTGGATCAATTGGATCAGGAACATATCCAACTTCGTTCTTCATCCACGTATTAGCTAATTTAATGAGGCGAGCCTTATCACCAGCTGGCGCAAAGTCTGCCCCTAAAATCTGCTCAGCCTGCTCTTGGGTAATAAAGCTCATAGATTATTCCTTTGGTTTTTCTGCTTTAGCCGCCTCTTCTGCGGCTTTAGCGGCTTTTACTTCTGCAGCGGTTAGCTTTTTGGCTGCTGGCTGTAGTTCATCAATTCGCGCCTGCATTGCAGCAATATCGTTTTTAAATGCGATTAGTTCGCTTTGGGCTGTGGCCAATTGCTCTTTTGTGCTTGCTAAATCAAGTGCGACTAAATCAAATTGTTCACTAGCAACTAAACCATTCAATTCCGCAGGCTCTGTTAAAAGCTTTTCACCTTCACAAAGTTCATGTTGCCCAACTTTAAAATCAGACA
>NZ_JAGFEU010000014.1:0-5279 GCF_039655955.1 Acinetobacter sp. CWB-B33 | reverse complement strand
GTTGTATAGTCAAGCCTCACGAGCAATTAGTACTGGTCAGCTTCATGCGTCACCGCACTTCCACATCCAGCCTATCAACGTCGTAGTCTTCAACGGCTCTTTAGAGGACATAAAGTCCTAGGGAAATCTTATCTTGAGGTAGGCTTCCCGCTTAGATGCTTTCAGCGGTTATCCCTTCCGAACATAGCTACCCGGCGATGCGACTGGCGTCACAACCGGTACACCAGAGGTTCGTCCACTCTGGTCCTCTCGTACTAGGAGCAGATCCTCTCAAATTTCCAGCGCCCACGGTAGATAGGGACCGAACTGTCTCACGACGTTCTAAACCCAGCTCGCGTACCTCTTTAAATGGCGAACAGCCATACCCTTGGGACCTGCTTCAGCCCCAGGATGAGATGAGCCGACATCGAGGTGCCAAACACCGCCGTCGATATGAACTCTTGGGCGGTATCAGCCTGTTATCCCCAGAGTACCTTTTATCCGTTGAGCGATGGCCCTTCCATACAGAACCACCGGATCACTAAGACCTACTTTCGTACCTGCTCGACTTGTGGGTCTCGCAGTTAAGCGCGCTTTTGCCTTTATACTCTACGCGTGATTTCCGACCACGCTGAGCGCACCTTCGTACTCCTCCGTTACTCTTTAGGAGGAGACCGCCCCAGTCAAACTACCCACCAGACATGGTCCTCGCTCCAGATTATGGAGCAGAGTTAGAACCTCAATATTACCAGGGTGGTATTTCAAGATTGGCTCCACCGCAACTAGCGTCGCGGTTTCAAAGCCTCCCACCTATCCTACACAAGTAAGATCAAAGTTCAATGTCAAGCTGCAGTAAAGGTTCACGGGGTCTTTCCGTCTAGCCGCGGGTACACCGCATCTTCACGGCGATTTCGATTTCACTGAGCCTCTGCTGGAGACAGCGCCCCCATCATTATGCCATTCGTGCAGGTCGGAACTTACCCGACAAGGAATTTCGCTACCTTAGGACCGTTATAGTTACGGCCGCCGTTTACTGGGGCTTCGATCAAGAGCTTCGCTTACGCTAACCCCATCAATTAACCTTCCAGCACCGGGCAGGCATCACACCCTATACGTCCACTTTCGTGTTTGCAGAGTGCTATGTTTTTAATAAACAGTTGCAGGGGCCTGGTTTCTGTGGCTGCCAGCAGCTCAAGAAGCAAGTTCTATCACCGCCGGCAGCGTACCTTCTCCCGAAGTTACGGTACCATTTTGCCTAGTTCCTTCAGCAGAGTTCTCTCAAGCGCTTTGGTCTACTCGACCTGACCACCTGTGTCGGTTTCGGGTACGATTCCTGTGCAACTGAAGCTTAGAGACTTTTCCTGGAAGCATAGTATCAGCCACTTTACTGTACAAGTACAGCTTGCTATCAGATCTCAGCATAGAGTACCCCGGATTTGCCTAAGATACATGCCTACATCCTTTCACCTGGACAACCAACGCCAGGCTGACTTAACTTACTCCGTCCTCTCATCGCATTACACAGAAGTATTGGAATATTAACCAATTTCCCATCGACTACGCCTCTCGGCCTCGCCTTAGGGGTCGACTCACCCAGCCCCGATTAACGTTGGACTGGAACCCTTGGTCTTTCAGCGAACGGGTTTTTCACCCGTTTTGTCGTTACTCACGTCAGCATTCGCACTTCTGATACCTCCAGCAGACTTCTCAATCCACCTTCATCGGCTTACAGAACGCTCCCCTACCACTTGCAATAAATTGCAAATCCGCAGCTTCGGCATATAGTTTTAGCCCCGTTACATCTTCCGCGCAGGCCGACTCGACTAGTGAGCTATTACGCTTTCTTTAAAGGGTGGCTGCTTCTAAGCCAACCTCCTAGCTGTCTATGCCTTCCCACATCGTTTCCCACTTAACTATAATTTTGGGGCCTTAGCTGGCGGTCTGGATTGTTTTCCTCTTGACTACGGACGTTAGCACCCGCAGTCTGTCTCCCGGATAGTACTCATTGGTATTCGGAGTTTGCATCGGTTTGGTAAGTCGGGATGACCCCCTAGCCGAAACAGTGCTCTACCCCCAATGGTATTCGTCCGAGGCGCTACCTAAATAGCTTTCGGGGAGAACCAGCTATCACCGAGTTTGATTAGCCTTTCACCCCTATCCACAAGTCATCCCCTGGCTTTTCAACGACAGTGGGTTCGGTCCTCCAGTTAGTGTTACCCAACCTTCAACCTGCTCATGGATAGATCACCCGGTTTCGGGTCTACACCCAGCAACTAAACGCCCTATTAAGACTCGATTTCTCTACGGCTCCCCTATTCGGTTAACCTCGCTACTGAATGTAAGTCGCTGACCCATTATACAAAAGGTACGCAGTCACCGGACTAAGCCGGCTCCCACTGCTTGTATGCATGCGGTTTCAGGATCTATTTCACTCCCCTCACAGGGGTTCTTTTCGCCTTTCCCTCACGGTACTGGTTCACTATCGGTCAGTCAGGAGTATTTAGCCTTGGAGGATGGTCCCCCCATATTCAGACAAGGTTTCACGTGCCTCGCCCTACTCGACATCATCATATAAGCCCTTTCGTGTACAGGACTATCACCCACTATGGTTGCACTTCCCAGAGCATTCCACTAGAACTTATATGACTTAATGGGCTGTTCCCCGTTCGCTCGCCGCTACTGAGGGAATCTCAATTGATTTCTTTTCCTAAGGGTACTGAGATGTTTCACTTCCCCTCGTTCGCCTCATACACCTATGTATTCAGTGTATGATACCTGCCTTATGACAGGTGGGTTTCCCCATTCAGAAATCTCCGGATCACAGGATATTTGCCGCCTCCCCGGAGCTTATCGCAGGCTATTACGTCTTTCATCGCCTCTGACTGCCAAGGCATCCACCACATGCACTTAATTACTTGACTATACAACCCCAAACAGCCGACGATGCCTACAAGTAGCATCTTCAACATTTTAGTTCAGAGTTCTGTGAACTTAATCACTGTACAGCTTCAATTAGATTCATATACCAAAACGCTTGATTCAGTTAATTTCGCTAGTAACTCATTTCATTCAACATTAACAATTGCTTGTTAAGCTAACTAAAACGAGTATGAACAAATTATTTCAACTCAAATATATTCTGTTAATGATTTTTCCAGCCTTCGTCAGGTCAGGAAACCGTGATAAATCACAGAGATTATCAAGTCCGCGTATCATAACGCTTATACTTGCTAATCTCTAGGATCTAAAACTTCGTTTGCTTAAGGACTAAACTAACAACCTTTTGACTGTTCATTTATTAACTTAACCATATCGCAAAGCGATATATGGTGGAGACTAGGAGAGTCGAACTCCTGACCTCCTGCGTGCAAAGCAGGCGCTCTACCAACTAAGCTAAGTCCCCAGCTTATCATCTAGATTCAATGCATCTTCTTTCTGTACAGCTAGTCAGAATGGTGGGTCTGACAAGACTTGAACTTGTGACCCCACGCTTATCAAGCGTGTGCTCTAACCAACTGAGCTACAGACCCTCAGATACATCAATGAAGAACAACTTGTTGTGGATTCTTACCAATCGTCAATCTTTCGTTAAGGAGGTGATCCAGCCGCAGGTTCCCCTACGGCTACCTTGTTACGACTTCACCCCAGTCATCGGCCACACCGTGGTAAGCGTCCTCCTTGCGGTTAGACTACCTACTTCTGGTGCAACAAATTCCCATGGTGTGACGGGCGGTGTGTACAAGGCCCGGGAACGTATTCACCGCGGCATTCTGATCCGCGATTACTAGCGATTCCGACTTCATGGAGTCGAGTTGCAGACTCCAATCCGGACTACGATCGGCTTTTTGAGATTAGCATCCTATCGCTAGGTAGCAACCCTTTGTACCGACCATTGTAGCACGTGTGTAGCCCTGGTCGTAAGGGCCATGATGACTTGACGTCGTCCCCGCCTTCCTCCAGTTTGTCACTGGCAGTATCCTTAAAGTTCCCGGCTTAACCCGCTGGCAAATAAGGAAAAGGGTTGCGCTCGTTGCGGGACTTAACCCAACATCTCACGACACGAGCTGACGACAGCCATGCAGCACCTGTATGTAAGTTCCCGAAGGCACCAATCCATCTCTGGAAAGTTCTTACTATGTCAAGACCAGGTAAGGTTCTTCGCGTTGCATCGAATTAAACCACATGCTCCACCGCTTGTGCGGGCCCCCGTCAATTCATTTGAGTTTTAGTCTTGCGACCGTACTCCCCAGGCGGTCTACTTATCGCGTTAGCTGCGCCACTAAAGCCTCAAAGGCCCCAACGGCTAGTAGACATCGTTTACGGCATGGACTACCAGGGTATCTAATCCTGTTTGCTCCCCATGCTTTCGTACCTCAGCGTCAGTATTAGGCCAGATGGCTGCCTTCGCCATCGGTATTCCTCCAGATCTCTACGCATTTCACCGCTACACCTGGAATTCTACCATCCTCTCCCATACTCTAGCTTCCCAGTATCGAATGCAATTCCTAAGTTAAGCTCAGGGATTTCACATCCGACTTAAAAAGCCGCCTACGTACGCTTTACGCCCAGTAAATCCGATTAACGCTCGCACCCTCTGTATTACCGCGGCTGCTGGCACAGAGTTAGCCGGTGCTTATTCTGCGAGTAACGTCCACTCATCCTAGGTATTAACTAGAAGAGCCTCCTCCTCGCTTAAAGTGCTTTACAACCAAAAGGCCTTCTTCACACACGCGGCATGGCTGGATCAGGGTTCCCCCCATTGTCCAATATTCCCCACTGCTGCCTCCCGTAGGAGTCTGGGCCGTGTCTCAGTCCCAGTGTGGCGGATCATCCTCTCAGACCCGCTACAGATCGTCGCCTTGGTAGGCCTTTACCCCACCAACTAGCTAATCTGACTTAGGCTCATCTATTAGCGCAAGGTCCGAAGATCCCCTGCTTTCCCCCGTAGGGCGTATGCGGTATTAGCGTTCCTTTCGAAACGTTGTCCCCCACTAATAGGCAGATTCCTAAGCATTACTCACCCGTCCGCCGCTAGGTTAGGTAGCAAGCTACCCTTCCCCGCTCGACTTGCATGTGTTAAGCCTGCCGCCAGCGTTCAATCTGAGCCATGATCAAACTCTTCAGTTTAAAATCAATAGTGCTTTATTCAAAACACCAAATCTGGCTCATCAATTTTCTGACATTAATTTCTCAAATAAACTTCGAGTAATTTCTACCATCAATCAATGAAAATAATTTCGATCAATCAACCAGTAAAAATCCACACAAGTTGTTCTTCATAATCTCTTAATGATCTTCTT
>NZ_JAGFEU010000013.1:1907-6814 GCF_039655955.1 Acinetobacter sp. CWB-B33 | reverse complement strand
TGGGCTTCATCGGCAGCTATGGCTAAAAAACGGATGGTCTTGGGCCAGTGTGAAAAAGTGATGTTTAACCAAGGTGGGTGGAAAAAGGCGCGGCAAGAGCAGCAGATGCGCGACTGGTTCGGCGCCGTACCGGTTTATCTCATTACGATTGATGCTGCTTATTGCGAAAATACAACTGACCGTGAATTCTGCCGTCTCATTGAGCATGAGCTTTATCACATTGGTGTTGAGCGCGATGCGGATGGCGAACCTATGTATAGCGATAGCACTGGCTTACCTAAGCATTACTTGGCAGGCCATGATGTTGAAGTGTTCTTCGGTGAAACAAAACGCTGGGGTGCTGATGAAAATGTTAAGCGTCTGGTTGAGATTGCGAAGCAGGCGCCGTTCGTATCGGAAACAAATATTGCTGCGTGTTGTGGAACGTGTGTGATTAATTGAGCCTACAGGCTCTTTTTTTTTGGCTATCTTGCTTGACGTAGCTTGACAAAGGGGTAGGTATGGCGGCACTTAAAGAGCCTGTAAAAATCTTTATAGTTCAGTCTCTTGCTTGCTTCGATACACCTCAACAAGTTGCTGACGCTGTCAAGCAAAGATTTGGCATCGAATTAGAAAGGCAGCAATGTGAAAATTACGATCCTACCAAGTACGGTGGACGTAATTTAAGTAAAAAGTTAAGAGATCTTTTTGACCGCACCCGAAAAGACTTCAAAGAAAATATTGAAGATATTCCGATTGCAAATAAAGCCTTTCACTTTAAAGAACTCCAGCAGATGTATGGCGACTATACAAAAAATAAGGTCATGAAAGCTAAGGTCTTAAAGCAAGCCCAAGGATTAATCCAAATGGGTAATGCTGGTCCGAGTGGTCTATCTGAAAAAGAACAGATTGAAATTGAAATGAAGCGTTTGGAATTGGAAAAACTCAAGCGTGAAGTAAATCCACCAGAAACCAGACCTCCTGAGGAAGATTACAAAATCAGCCTGAACCCTGATGAGGAAATTCCAAATGAGCCAATTCTTTGAACCACCAGAAGGTGCAGTAACTCTTACACCCAAGCAAGCAAATATCTATTTGTGGGGATGGCAGCCTGAAGCTCGCTTCCGTGATGCTGTATGTGGTCGACGTTTTGGTAAAACCTTTTTGGCTAAAGCTGAAATGCGTCGAGCTGCAAGACTGGCAGCAAAGTGGAATGTGTCGGTTGAGGATGAAATTTGGTATGCAGCACCCACATTTAAGCAGGCTAAGCGAGTTTTCTGGAAGCGCTTAAAACAAGCTATTCCACCGTCATGGCGTGCAGGAAAGCCTAATGAAACGGAGTGCACGATCACATTAAAAAGTGGTCATGTCATGCGTGTAGTTGGTCTTGATAACTATGATGACCTTCGTGGATCTGGCTTATTCTTCCTAATTATTGATGAGTGGGCTGATTGCAAGTGGGCAGCATGGGAGGAAGTACTTCGCCCAATGCTTTCAACCTGTAAGTACATCATCAATGGTATTCAGCGTGTTGGTGGTCATGTCTTAAGGATTGGAACACCTAAGGGCTTTAACCATTGTTATGACACATTTATGGATGGGCAGCCCGGTCATGAACCGGATTGCCGTAGCTTTTCTTATACTTCTTTGCAGGGTGGGAATATTCCTGAATCGGAAATCATTGTTGCCAAGCGCAAGATGGACCCGAAAACATTCAGCCAGGAATATGAAGCCAGCTTTGAGAGTTACCAGGGTGTTATTTATTACTGCTTTAACCGGGTACTGAATGGATCGAGTGAAACGGTTCAACCAAATGATGTGCTTCACATCGGCATGGACTTTAACGTCACCAAAATGGCTGCCGTGGTTTATGTGCGCCGTGGTGAAACCATGCATGCGGTAGATGAGTTTGTGAATCTATTTGATACGCCAGCAATGATTGAGGCGATTAAAGAGCGTTATCCGGGGTATGAAGAAGTTGGGGTTTATCCAGATGCTTCAGGTGAAAATCGAAAATCAAATAATGCCAGCGAAACAGATTTGGCGTTATTGCGGAAAGCAGGATTTAAGGTCTTTGTAAATTCAAGAAACCCAGCTGTAAAAGACCGTATTAACTCTATGAATGGGATGCTCTGCAATACCTTCAGTGAGCGCAGGCTATTTGTGAATGCTGCCAAGTGTCCACACTTTGCTAAATGCCAAGAGCGCCAAATCTATGATGAAAATGGACAGCCGGATAAAAAATCCGGCTTTGACCATATGAATGATGCAGGCACATACCCGATTGCATACTTGTTCCCAATCAATGAGCAGGTGAAGAGCATCGATATACCAATGTTTGGATTCTAATATGAGCATTACAGCAACACATGCTGACTATGATAAGCACATTGAGACTTGGAATAAGCTGGATGATGTTTGCGGTGGTCAGGAAATCATTAAAGCGGCAAATGAAAAATATCTGCCAAAGCCATCGATGTTCACATCCACAAAAGATCCTGATGGAAAGGCACGTTATGCAGAATATAAAATGCGGGCAATCTTTCCGGGCGTGACAAGCCGTACTTTGGCAAGTCACATTGGATTGGCCTTTGGCAAAACCCCTGTTTTTAATCACCCAAGTGAATTGGAATACTTAGAGCGTAATGCTGATGGTGCAGGACGCTCAATTTATCAATGTTCACAGCGCGCGACACGTTTAATCAATCGCAATTACCGCTGCGGTATTTATGTTGATTTCCCTAACGTGGAGCCGAGCAAAAGCAAAGCTGATGAAAAGAGCAAAGGCGCATATCCGATGATTCATATCATCAAGGCTGACGCTATTAAGGATTGGGATTACATCATCGTTGGCAATCAAAAGAAGCTGAGCTTTGTGAAGCTGTTTGAGACTGTGAAAGTTCGGAATGGCTATACAGTTGAAACCAAAGACCAATACCGGATTTTGGCGCTCAATGATGTCAGCGGCAGCCACGTATATTCAGTTCAAATCCTTACCAAAAATGATAAAGGTGAATGGGTTGAAGGCGAGAAGTACATTCCAACGGATTACCACGGTAAACCATGGGATTACATCCCATTCACTTTTTGCGGCGCGGTAGATAATTCGGATGAAATTGGCACAGCCCCGCTGTATGAGTTGGCTTCGATGGAGCTTTCATACTATTGCAGTTCTGCAGATGTGGAAGAGTCGGCATTTATTGTGGGTCAGCCTACTTTGTGCTTTCCGAATATTACAACAGAACAATACCAGTGGCTGAAAGAATCTGGCGCGAGTGTCGGCAGTCGCTCAGGAATCCCAACGGATGCCAAAATGGTCCAGGCTGAAAAGAATGGCCTTGCATATGAGCGGATGAACGACAAATGGAATCAAATGAAAGAGCTTGGCGCGCGCCTGATCGAGGTTGGATCTGCCAACAAGACAGCCACGCAAGCTGATAACGAAAGCTCTGTACAGCATTCTGTGCTGTCGCTGGTTGTGGCCAATGTGTCAGAGGCTTTCACCAATGCGGTGCGCTGGTGTGCAAAGTTCGCCATGCCTGAGCATGATTTCAAAGTGGATGAGCTGAGCTTTACGATTGCTCAGGATTTCAATAAGCCGAAATACGATTCGACGCGCTCTAAATTGATTTACGAAGCCTGCCTTGCTGGTGAATTGCCAATGTATGTTTGGTATCACTACGAGCAGACTGGAACGTTCCCGGAAGACAAGTGGGAAGACATCGTGAAGAAAATCGAAAAGTGGGATGATGGCGGGCTTGATAATCCGCCTGACGATGAGGAATAAGGTATGAATGTAACAGCGCAGAAAGCCTTAATTCATGCGCTGAGCCAACATTCTGCGTATCTTTATCGTGCATCATCTCAAAGCGTAAATGAGCTGACAGCTCAATTTAACAAGCTTTCTGAACGTCAATTAAGTCGGCTTGCAGAATTGCTGAATGAATTATCAGATTCAGAACGTCACGCGCTGCAGAGTCTGAACTTTTCAAGCAAAGCCAAAGCCAGCAAAAACCTTGAGGAAATTAAGGCCATTCTGAATGAGTGGTTTAAATCAATTGATGCTGATCTATTTGAGCAGTTTGATAAATCTGCTTTGCAATTAGCTGTCTATGAAGCTTCATATTCTGCTCAGCTGGTTGCGGGAGCGGCTGCGGTTGTCAATGCTGAGAAGATTTATAAGGCAGCCAAGAAAGCGCCGTATGCCGGCGGGCAGTTGGTTGATTATCTGTTTGCCGATATTGCTGCGTCACTGCGCAAAAAAGTGGAATATGTCATTAGGGATGGCATTAGCAGTGGACAGACGAATCAGCAGATTGTGCAGCGGATCAAAGGCCGAAAAGCCAATGATTATAAAGACGGTCTGATTGAATCTAGCCGAAGCTCGATAGAGCGCCAGGTAAGAACAGCCCGCAGCCATATTAGTACTGCAACTTATATCGATACTTACAAAGCACTTGGTATTCAGTATGTGAAAGTTGTGGCCACTTTGGATGGGCGCACTTGCAAGTACTGTGCATCAATTGATGGAGATGTGTTTGCTATCGATGATCCAGCGCGGCCAAGATTTCCAGTGCATCCCAATAACCGGACGACTTATGCGCCATGCGATAAGGATGGCGAAATAGCTGGGCTTCGGCCATTTGTGATGGATGAACGTAAGGTCAAGGATATTCCAAAGGAAGAGCGCAAGCATCTGATTAGCCAGCTGGATGCGAATACCTCTTTTAAAGAGTTCTTTGAACAATCTGATGAGTTCTTTCAGCGTACTTGGTTGGGTAAATCGAAGTATGAGCTTTACAAGAAAGGCGAGTACAGCATTGATAAGTTTGCCGATCCGCTGAATAAGCGCGGTTATACATTAGCGGAGATGAGAGCTTTGGATCAGAAAACTTTTGAGGCTATAGGCCTTTAAATAAAATTTCAAA
>NZ_JAGFEU010000013.1:0-1807 GCF_039655955.1 Acinetobacter sp. CWB-B33 | reverse complement strand
CATGCTGTACAAAAGATCAGCTCCTTAAATTCGGAAGCTAAATCTCATCTTGAAGCCAAAGAAGCCGCAGAGGCAAGTTTAAAGGCATTTGATGGTTTGGATGCTGGAAAGGCGCGCTCAGCATTAGAAACAATGATTAATCTGGATGCCAAAAAGCTCATTGATTCTGGCGAAGCTGAGCGTGTACGGACTGAAGCCATTGAATCTGTTAAGCAGAGCTACGAAGCACAACTAGGCCAGATTTCTCAAGAGCGAGATACCTATCAGCAGCAATTACATGGCGAATTGATTGGCGGTGGCTTTTCACGATCACAATTTGCAAATGAAAAGCTGGCTGTTCCCGCTGATATGGTCCAAGCCATGTTTGGCAAATATTTCAAAGTCGAAAATGGTAAGCCAGTCGCATACGACGATAAAGGGCAAAAGATTTATTCCCGTACGAATCATGGTGATGAAGCAGGTTTTGATGAAGCTTTGGAAATCCTAGTTGGAGGATATCAGCACAAAGATTCAATCATGAAGGGCAGTCAAGCTGGTGGCGGAGGTTACCAGAATAATAACGGTGGAAATGGCGGCGGGAAGTCAATGTCACGTCAAAGTTTTGAACAACTAAATCCCGCAGAAAAAGCATCTTTTATGAAAGATGGCGGTCAACTTTCAGATAATTAATTGGAGATTAGAAAATGGCTAATAATTTAAATGGTTTATTACCGACGCTTTACGCCGCATTGGATATCGTATCTCGTGAAATTACGGGTTTTATCCCCGCTGTGACACGTGATACAGGTATTGAACGCGCGGCTGTGGGTGATGATGTGAAAATCCCAGTGACGACTGTGGCTGAAGCGCAAGATACAAAACCAAGTGCCAATGCTCCTGATGCAGGTGATGGCGAAGTGAGCCATGTAGTTGCAAAGATCACTAAATCTCGAAATGTTCCCATTCGTTGGAATGGTGAAGAGACCCGTTCACTTCAAAATGCTGGAACATTTGGACAGATTCAAACAGATCGTTTTGCACAAGCCATGCGCACACTTGTAAACGAAGTTGAAGCCGATTGCTGGATGGAAGCTTATAAAAATGCTTCTATCGCTTATGGTACTGCAGGCCAAACGCCATTTGGAATTGCAGCAGATATGACTGATTTTGCCGGCACATTGGGTATTCTGGAAAGAAATGGTGCACCTCGAAATGACCTGCAAATGGTTTTAGGCCATTCCGCAATTGGCAATTTACGTGGTAAGCAGTCAGGGCTATTTAAAGTAAACGAAGCTGGCCGTGAAGATATGCTTCGAAATGGCATGACAGACCGAATCATGAGCTTTGCTATCCGTCACTCTCATGCAGTGGGTGTTCATCTTAAAGGTGATGGTGCTGGGTATTTGGTTAATGGCAGTCCAAATATTGGCGATAAGTCAATTGTTGTGGATGGCGGTACAGGCTCTGTTTTGAAAGGTGATGTGCTCACTGTCGCTGGGGATACTACGAAATATGTATCTGGCGGTTTGGTAGGTTCAAACCTTACCTTAAATGGTGGGTTATTGCTTCCGCCTGAAGACAATGCATCTATCACGCTTGGCGGTACATATGTACCTAACGTTGTGTTTTCTCGCTCAGCTATTGCTCTTGCTACTCGTGCACCAGCATTACCTGATGGTGGTGATAGTGCAGATGATCGTACACAAATTGTTGATCCAGTTACTGGGCTCGCTTTTGAAATCGCCGTGTATCGTCAATACAAACAAGTCGTATACGAAGTCAGCCTTGCATGGGGCGTGAAGGCGATAGCATCACGTCATATTGGGTT
>NZ_JAGFEU010000012.1:0-8062 GCF_039655955.1 Acinetobacter sp. CWB-B33 | reverse complement strand
GTTTTATGCAGCACGCGACATCGAATTATCCAAAGGCCAGCGTGATCAAGCCGTCAAGTATCTTGATGAGGAGTATCTCCACGAACTTGGCCTAATTAAACTCGCCAAAGAACAGCGCATCTTTCAAATGCAGCAAGGTCTAATGAATGCTAATGCTCAATCTGAGCGCTATTGGGAGCTTGAGCGCCAGCGCATTGAGCTGAATGTAAAAGACCTTGATGAACGCAATCGGCAACTGGCAATTGCCAATGTATTGCAAGCAGAGGAAAAGCAAGGCAACTTTAGTACCGCAGTAAAACAGTGGAACAGCATCAATGCGGATATGACCGGCACAACCGAGCAGTTCAATCTTGAAAAAGAGCGCTTTGATCGTCTAGATGCATCCCAAGCATTATTTGACGCTGAGTTGGCACTGGCAGGTGAAAACTACGCATTGAAAGAGCAGGCATATCAGGCTCATGCAGATCGCATGAACTCTATTGAAAGTGCCTATCAGGTTTCATCAATGCAGCTGCAGTTGAGCTATGGTGAGAGCATTACAAGCTCCATGGCTACTATTATGAAAGCCATGGGCGGTGAGCAGTCTAGAGGCTATCAAGTAATGTACGCAATATCAGAGGGATTTGCTGCCTCGCAAGCGGCTTTATCACTGATCACCAACATTGCTAAAGCATCTGAAATCGGTTTTCCTCAAAACATCCCGATGATTGTAGGGGCTATAGGGCAGGGAGCGCAGATAGCAGCGATGCTAGCTAATATTCAGGCGCCTACTGGTTATGCTGCAGGCGGTCATATTACTGGAAAAGGCACAGGGACGAGTGATGAGATTCCGATTATGGCCTCTAATGGTGAGTTCATGTTTAAAGCAGCAGCGGTTAAAAGTTTAGGCCTTGATGCTCTGAATTATATGAACGTTACCGGTAAGTTCCCTAATGCTTATGCTGATGGCGGACTTGTAACACCAAAGGACACATATCGCGTAGGTATGGGAACTGTGGATGCGATTAACCGAGGTGCTGATGTTCAGGCCGAACGGCAGGCGCAGGCGATTGCTAAATCCAATACAGCAACCCAGCAGGCCCAGCCACTCACTATCATCAATCAAATTGAACAGGATGATTTGGTTGGTAATTATATGCGTGGAGCTGTGGGCGGGCAGATTTTAATTAATCAAATTAAGGCTAACCCTTCTGACTTTAAAGCCGCACTCGGCATACCATAAGCTCACTTCGGTGGGCTTTTTTTCTAACTGATTTTAAGGAGCAATATGAAAATCCAAACGGAACTTTTTGGCGAACTTGTATTGCTCAATGAATGCACGCTGGTTGGGTCATCCGAATCACTAGCTTTCAGTACTTATATGTTTGAATCGCACAACGGCACAGAGCAGCGCACCGCGTTGCGTGAAACAGCGTCACAAGTTCTGAATATTGATTATGTGACTGTACGAAAAGCCATGGGGCAAAATTTCAATGTGCTGCATGGCGGGTTGCGCTTAAAGTGGGCTGTTCCGGTCGATATTGAATGGCAGCGCGTTGCCGCCGCATCGGGTGATTTTATTGCCTGCAACACGGCAATTTATGATTACCGGCATGATTCCCTGGCATTAATCAAAAAAGCCAGCGAGCGGTTTGTCGTTGAAATTAAGGAAGTACGTAGTGATGGGCTTAAACTCTATCAGTCCGTAGATCTACAGAACTTCACCATATGCCCACTACGAGTGGGCTTTATTTTGGGTGATGTTTCCTCATCAATCAATGCAATTTGGGGGCAACCGAAACTGCAGTTTCAAGTGCTGGATGCGCCGTATATGAGTTCGCCAGAGCCCGCACAATTTTTAGGGCAGGACCTTTATTTCAAACGATTGTTATTGGATGGTGGTGCTTTGAATGTGACAGTACTCCAGCAACAAACAGTTGTTGATTTTGGCCTTGGCCCAATTGATCAGCATACAGATTGGCTGCATGCCAAATACGGCAAGCCGATGCGCTCATTGATGAAAACCCAGCAAGACTTATTTGAATACCGGCAATTCCTGTTCCGCCGGCTCGGCATGTACCGGCCGTATTGGATGCCGACTTTTGAGCGCAATTTCTATGTAACAAGCACAGGCAATGTAGCTGCTGTGCTGGATGTTGAATCAAATCAGTATTTAGAGCTTGCCGCGCACCGCAAGCATATCGCAATCAAAGCCAATAATGTCTGGTCTGCGCATACAATCACAGCTGCAGTGAAAAATGGCGTCAATACCCGGCTGACGATTTCACCGGCATTAAATAAGCCTGCGGCAAGCATTCAAATGATCAGCTATTTAGGCCTGCACAGGCTGAATAATGACTCTACAGATATTCAGTACAAAGGCAGAAATATTACTGAATCCTCAGTTTCAATTTTGGAGATAGAGCCATGATGCAATTTTTTAAGCGTGTTCTTGGCAATGGCCGCGAAACGATTGCTCGGCGTGAGCTGTATCTTTTTAAAACCGGTTCAGTCGTTCGAGCATACACAAACGGTGACGCATTTGTTGAGCATTTGGGATATTCGTTTGAGCCACATGTGCTGAAGCGCGGGCGGCACAAATCGGGCACAACACTTGAAAAAGAAGTCATGGATATTGAATTTTCTCTACAGTCAGAGCTTGCACAAAATCTCTCACGCTCTGAACTTGAAGAGTTGACGACTGTTGAAATGTTTGCGTATGAAGGCACGCAATTTAATCAGTTCTGGTCTGGCCGCTTAGTCAAAGTGAAGCCAAAAAGTGACGGTATTACGCTGCAGTTTGAAACTGAATACACAAAAGTGGGTCGAAATGCTGTTACACGTAAAATTCAAGGGCCATGTCCGTATCGCGTATTCAGTGATGAGTGTCGACTGAATAAAGATGATTATGCAGTAAAAACTACGATCAAAAGCATTGATAAGTTGAGTGTTGTGCTGCGTGATCTTGAGTCGTACGCAGACAATTACTTCAAGATTGGAATGATTGAAGATCCAACCGGTGTCTTGATCACCATTGATGAAAGCAAGCAGAATTTACTGATTCTGAAGCGCCGCTATGACAGTTTCTCTAAATATGTGATCGAAGATGTTCAGCTTGCAGCTTTGTTTGCAACCATCGATGAAAAACAATTGGCTTTTGATACGGCTCAAACTGAATTGATTAACGCACAAGCAGATTTAGTAATCAAAACACAAGCTGAAATTGACGCACAAACCGTAGTTGATAACGCTAGTCCTGATGATCCAAATTATCAAGATTTGATAGATGCGCTAGCACTGGCGCAAGCTGAAAAACTGCAAGCCGAAACGGTAGTTTCAGACAAAACTGCAACGCTTTCTGTGGCTGAAACCGAATTACAAGCCGCAAAAGACGCAATCCCGCACGTGACACTTTATCCAGGCTGCATGCGAACCCCAACTGCATGTAAAGCCTACGGAAACATGCCGAATTATGGCGGCTTCCCTTTTGTGCCGACCGACAATCCTTTGGAAAAACAGGTGATCTGATATGGAAATGCTGATTTATGCAGTAGTCGCTATTGTCGTTTCGCTGATTGTCAGCTACTCAATGGCGCGCAGCCAGCAAAATAAAATTTCAGCGCAGGATGTAGAGGTTACGACCGCAGAAGAGGGTGTAACCAATAAAGTGGTACTCGGCACGCGGGATATAAAAGCCAGTGTCGTGTGGTTCGGCGATCAAGCAACACAGGCGATAAAAAAATGAAAATTTATATTCGGCATATTCGGGCAGCGGGGTACTGCAGAAAAGAGGGCGTTAAGCCCTTTTTTGATGCCCAAAAATGGGACTGGCCAGACTTTTTAGCAAACGGAATTGATGCCGATATTGTTAAGAAAACCAATGATGCGATGGCCCTAAAAATTGTAAATATTGCACAGGCAGAAGAAGATGAGCGGCGGAAAGAAGCAAGTAGTCGGTTATAAATATTTTGTCGGGTTTCACGCAGTTCTAGCGCAGGCCGGTGTTTATCTGCGCAGAATTTGGATTGAAGACAAAGAAGCCTGGTATGGCGGTGTGGGTAATGAGTCGAGCCGCATCTCAAAAAATGAATTATTTGGCGGTGATGATTCGGGCGGCGGTGTATCAGGTGATTTTAATTATTACATTGGCACACCGGATCAATTACCTGATCTATATTTAGAAAAAAACCTAGGGGTTGGCAATGTGCCGGCATACCGAGGTGTCAGTTCTTTTGTCTGGAAGCAAGGCTATATCGGCAACCAGAATTACATGAAAGACTGGAAATACCGCGTTTCGTATGTGAACGGGATTAACTCAAATGTAACCAATACGCCATCCAATTTTGTTTTTGCTTTTGACTGTTCAATGTCACTTGGTCCAAATGATTTTGTGAGAATGAAAAATACATTATCTAGCATTGTGAATACGCTTGTGTTTTTTAAAGAGACGTATTTCAACTGTGTGATGAATTTGCGTTTGATTGCATTTGATGCGACGGTCACATTCAAAGATTTTATTGATTTCCAAGTCAGTGATGCAGGTGCATTCGGTGATTTTATCAATAATAAAAAGCAAGTCAGCGGCTCATCATTTACTCAAATGATGAGCACCGGCTACGCATTTTTTGCTTCAAACCCAAGTGCAACCCGGAATACGTTTGTGATTGTTGCTGATGGTGAGGATGTTAGGGCTTCGCATACTGCTACAGCACAAAGTCATTTCAGTACAGTTAATCACTTTTGTCTTTATACGCAATTTATTAAAGACAACAGTAATGCAGACTTACCTGATCATATTGCACTTTCAAGCCTAGATAATACGCCAGAGGACAACTGGTGGCGTGAAGATTTAAAGCTCGGCGGTGGCTTATTATGCCCTTGGATTTGGACGGATGACGGTTCGGCTTTAATTAATGAAGAGGCATGGTTCGGTATCCGCACGGGTGAACCAGACATGAACCCAGCGGATATGCTATGGCTATGCATCACGAATGCGCAGTGGGGATTGGGTCAGCCTGAATCGATGCTAGATAAAGATTCATTTCTTGAAGCCTGGCGCGTGCTGAATCAAGAAGATATGTATATGTCTATTGTCTTTGACGATGAAGGCCAGATTCAAAACATTATCAACCTGATTTGTGAGCACATTGACGCGTCTTGCTTTGTTGATAAAAAGACAAATAAATGGACCTTAAAGCTGATTCGCAATGACTATAAAGCAGAGTCTTTGGTTGTGCTTGATGAATCAAATGTGCGTTCGATTTCAGATTATGAAATCCGAACTGCTGCAGAACAAGTGAATCAGGTTACGGTGACGTATTGGAATAAAGAAACCGGCAAAAACGCGACGTCTACAGCTCAAGATCCAGCGCGCATCGCGCAAAATGGCTTAGTCAATAAACCTGTTGAGTATGACGGCTTTACCAATGCAGACACTGCATACCGCGCTGCAGAGCGTGATTTGCACGCGCTTTCCAGCCCGCTGAAAGTGGTCACATTGAATGAAGTTCATCCGGATTTTGGCCGCAAACTGTCAGTCGGCGATGCTTTTACATGGAACTGGGGTATTCACGGTGTTGCAGGCGCAATCATGCGCGTAAAATCGATTGATTACGGTGATGCACATGATTTAAGTGTGAAAGTTGAAGCGATTGAAGACGTGTTTAGTACGCCAATGAATTCAGTCGCACCGTATGTGCCACCGTATGAAAACCCAATGAACCAGGCACCTGTGGATAATCCGACTGTTCGTGTGATTGAACTGCCGTATTACGATGCTGTGCAGCTGGCAAGTGAATCGGAAGTGAATGCTGAACTCGAAGCCGATCCAACTTTATCTAAAGCGGCTGTGATTGCCTCACGCTTTCAGCGCAATTCAATCAACGCTGATGTGCAGACTGGGCAAGGTAGCTATAGCTCAAAAGCCATTTTAGATTATTGTCCATCTGCTGTACTTAGCGCTGGCATTGACCGCATGCAGACTGTGCTTTCAATCAAAGACGGCACTGATCTTAATCTTGTTGAGATGAATGAATGGCTGCTGCTTGATGATGAAAAACTGGCTGTCACTGCGGTTGATCTTGTTGCAAATACAGTCACAGTGAAGCGCGGTGTGCTTGGCACTCAGCCTGCAGTGCATGCTGCTGAAGCCCAGCTGTATTTCTGTGATCAGTGGCTAGCTGTTGATAATACAGATTACTACGCGGGCGAAAGCGTGAATGCGAAAGTACTGACAAAAACCAGTTCTGCACAGCTTGCGTTAGCGCTGGCCACTGCTAATTCGATCACATTGAATGGCGAGGCGTACCGGCCTTATCCGCCTGCAAATGTGAAAATTAATGATGAATACTGGCCAGCAGAAATTGAAACGGATCTTGTGCTGACCTGGGTAGACCGCAACCGGCTGCAGCAAACAGGCGGTGAGATTCTGAGCTGGTTTGATGCAGGCATAACGCTTGAAGGCGGGGTCTCTTATCAATTGATTCTGACTGAGCGGGATGAAAATGGGGTTGAAGTGCAGACGCAAAATTTAAGCCTGGGAACTTTAAATACATATACGTTTTCAACGGCAGCAATGAATGTGAATACGCGTTCGATAGAGATTATTTTGAAGTCATTGAGAGATGGATATGAGTCTTTTCAATCATTTAAACACACGGTTGAATTGTCTCAATTCTTCTCAGCACCGTATGATTTAACAGTTGAGTTTAAAAATGACTAATAGACTTGAACTAAATTGGAAACTGGACGGCTTTGTAGATGAGCAGCGCTACTACTGCTCTGATACGCCGATTGATGTGAATAATTTGCCCGCGCCAAAGGCTGTTTTGGCGGGCAGTGCAAGAATGTATACGGATACAGATATTGTTGCTAATCGGCAGTATTTTATACGCGTCAGCGCTGTAAAAAATGGGACGGAAAAAGTTGGTGAACAGATCATTCTTGATGCGAAGGATTACAGCAAATACACAGCTTATTTCAGACTTATTGATTTTTTTGATAAAAAGGAAGGTGAGAGTTTAACAGCAGTTGGTAATGCAAAAATTGATAACCTTGCAGCCTATTTTGATGGTGCCGGAGACTGGTTGCAGCGTGCAGACGCAAGCGCGACAACTTTTGCGACCGGTGATCTCACCGTCGAATGCGAGTTTAAATGCGAACGCATTGGTACGCACACATCAGACCAAGTCCTGGTTGATAATTTCGTTAATGGCAGTGGCGGCTGGCAAATAGCACTGAAGTCAACTGGCAAAGTTTTTTTATATCTAAACACACCGAATATTGAGGCTATCGTATCTGCCAATTCATATAGCGACGGCAACTGGCATAAAGTCAAATGGACACGCAGCGGCTCAACAAACACGCTATCTGTCGATGGTGTTTCAGTGGGTACATACACAGATAAAAGAAACTTTACGCAAAAAACCAAAATTGGTGTGGGCGCGCAAATTGGGTCAAGAAACGCCAGTTATGATTTTAAAGGCTGGATTAGAAGATTAGGTTTTGCAAAACAAGTTTTATAGCACCTTCGGGTGTTTTTTTATTGCCAGAAATTAGGGGAAATTAATGGAGCCAGTCTCTACAAGCGGGTTTGCCGCATTTTTAAAGTTTTATGGTGCTGCAGTAGCTGTCACACTGGCCATCTGCTTGGTTGCAACAGTTGTCATCATGATGAGGCTGCCGCGTTCGCCGCAGGAGTGGGCTGTTGGCCTAATTTGCACAGTCGTCTCAAGCCTCACCGGCGGTGCATTCATTATCGTGAAATGGGGCCTGCATGAATGGGTAACCGATATTTGGGGAATGATCGCCTTGGGCGGTTTCTTCTTTATTTGCGGGCTGCCGGGGTGGGCCGTTGTGCGGTGGACGTTTAACTTCATCAACAAGCAGGAAGGAAAAACAATTGTTGAAGTTGTGAAAGAACTTAAAAATGCAAAGAATGACTTGGATTAATAAGGTTACAAAAAAATATGTGATATTAATCACAATATCTATTGAATATGGTACTAATTGGCAATAATATTTGCACTTGGTATTTTTAAGTAGGTCTTATTGATGAATGCAATTTTATGGGATGGCGAAAGTA
>NZ_JAGFEU010000011.1:0-8618 GCF_039655955.1 Acinetobacter sp. CWB-B33 | reverse complement strand
AATTGTTGATCCAGTTACTGGGCTCGCTTTTGAAATCGCCGTGTATCGTCAATACAAACAAGTCGTATACGAAGTCAGCCTTGCATGGGGCGTGAAGGCGATAGCATCACGTCATATTGGGTTATTGTTAGGCTAATTATGAAGGGCGGGAAATCGCCCTTTACAGGAGTAAATATGTCACATACAGAGACAGTTAAAATCAAAGATGGTACAGGGTTTCGCATCATCAATATGTCTGATTTTAAAGTTGGGCAACATGAACTTTGTGAAGGTGAAAAGCTTTTAACAGAGCCTGCGGAATTGAATGGTTTAGTTGCTAGTGAACAATTTGATTTAGTCGCACTTGATTTAGCAAAAACAAAAGAGCAATTGGCTACAGCCCAAAGCGAACTAATCGCATTTAAAAACGATATTGCTGCAATGCAGGCGCGTATTGATGAACTGCAGCCAGCAATTAAAAAGCTAACCGCTGCAGAAGTAAAAGCCGCTAAAGCCGCAGAAGAAGCGGCTAAAGCAGAACAACCAAAGGAATAACCCATGAGCTTTATTACCCAAGAACAAGCTGAGCAGATTCTCGGGGCAGACTTTGCACCAGCTGGTGATAAAGCTCGGCTCATTTTATTGGCTAATACCTGGATGAAGAACCACGTTGGCCATGTGCCGAATGAAATTGCAGATGAGCTTAAGACTGCGGCATGCGAAATCATTAAAGGCATTATTGCCAAGGTAATTTATGCAGGCATCGACCGACAGACTACAAGCGAACGTGTAAAAGCTGATACGGTTGAAGTTGAAGAATCATTTGCTGAGGGCAGTGTAGCAATCTCAGAGTATGAGCAAATTGCCAAAGCTTTGATTGATTCATTGGATTTAAAGCCTAAAGGGTTTGGGTTTGAGGTGTTTCGGGCATGATTAATACAGACTATGTTCCCGAATGGTATATCACGCCTTTTGAACATTCGAAGTACACATTGGCCCGCAATCAGATTCATATGGATCTTCTGTTTGATGACATGGATGATTCAGATGAATTTCTATCTATGGGTTGTCCTGCGCAGGTGGATTATTACGATGGCGGAAAACATTGCATTGTTCAACTTGGGGAAACTCAACATAAATCACTGATCACTATTCATGGCCTGTTGCTGCATGAAGCTGTACACATTTGGCAGCGCACAAAACATCTGATGGGTGAAAAAGAGCCCAGCTTCGAATTTGAAGCATATTCAATACAGCGTATAGCTCAAGACCTATTTGATATGTATGAGGCAAGCGAAAGCCATGATCAAAAACAAAATCCAATCCAAAGTTGCTAAGGCATTTGATAGCAAGCTTATAGATGCGGTTGAAGCGTTCACATGCTCCAAGACGATTCAAAGCGGAGCACTTGATTTTGAAACGCAGACCTACCCAACAATAACCGTGGAAGCTTACCAAGGCCGTGGCGTTCTCTTTGGCTCATATAAGCGCGATATGGTAAAGCCTATCGATTACCAAGTCACAGATTCAAAGGCCACCGTATTGCAAAATGAAGTAACTCAGGTTCCACAGATTGGCGATGTGTGGACTACATCAAAAGGGCGATTTAAGTTGGTGAATATTGGACAAGATCCAACAGGTAGTATTTGGGTTTGCCAGTTGCGGAAAGTTTAAAAGTTATTGAATTATTTGGTCCAAGGACTTATAAAACATTAATTATTTTACAATAATGAATTTAAGCCATGCAAAAACAAGCCTATGTAGTTGAAATAACAATTCCTGAAACAAAATGCCCAAAAACCATCCGTGGTAGAGATAAATTAATCTCAAATGGTAAAGCTAAAGTTTATCTGGCAAGAAAAACTACTGCTAATGATTGCCTGAATGGAATTGAGAGATGGAGCATTACGGGCGGAAGAAATGTATGTATATACACAGAACAAACTTACCAAAAAGATGAATTAGAAATCAAAAACTATTTGAGTGAAAGGTTTATTGAGGATTGGGAGATAAACTTAATTCCCACATCTTTTGGTTAATTTGAAAGTGTAAATTAAAATCTTTCTGAATTTTGGGGATTTATGGAATTCTGTGCTATTGATTGGACTGAGCTAATAAAAATATTAACACCTTTTATTATTGCTTTTATTGTATATCGCGTTTGGCACAATCAAAAAGGGAAGGAGGTGATTTCAAATTTAGCGAAAGAAGCGACAATCAATCTCCTTGAGGCCTTAACCACATTAACAATACTGACTTTTAAACCACCAAATGACTTAGAAAATATTGAAAAACTCATTGATAAATTTGTGGAATTAGATCATCAAAATTTTAGGAATTTGGCTTTTCTCGCAGAATGTCTAGATGATAAAGAATTAAATGAACTCATAAAAATATTCAATAAGGTTTCTGGTAAGACTGCTATCAGGTTTGAATTATTCACCGATCCTATTAATCATGAAGGCTTTATAACCAATGCTATTCCTGAGTCCTTATGTAGAGAATATGGCGAAGTTTGTGAAAAATTAATTGACGAACTTAAGTTGTATTCTACCTATAGAAAAACCTTTAAATACAAGTAAAAATTTCCCACCTCGGTGGATTTTTTAATGGGTGAAATATGGGCTGGAAAAACAAACCGAGTGGCTTTATTGCGCGGGCACTTAAAGATGCCGATCAGCATGTAAAAAAGATCACAGCTGAGGTTCTGCAGCAAGTCGTCCTAAGATCGCCGGTAATGGATGGTGAGTTCCGCGCTTCCCACAAAGTTACGCTTGATTCACCCGATAACTCATACCAAAAAGATTTTGATGACTCTGGTGCGACAACCCTATCGGAAGGCCTCAAAGTAGCGGCAGCAGCCCAGTTTGGTGGCCTGATCTATATCCAGTCCAATAGTCCTTATGGTATGGCATTGGAAAATGGCCACAGCCAGCAGGCACCTAATGGCGTTTATGCGCTTTCATTCCAGTATGTCTGTGAGAAATACAAATGATGACGAACACTCAAGCTTTGCGGGCCATCTTGGCCCGTGTAGGTGCATTCACTGAGATGGCAAAGGAAAACATACAGTTGGCAAACAACCCGCTTGTGGATGGCAAGCCATTTGAGCCACCTGAGAATGAGATATGGGCCAAAGTCACTGTTAAAAATGCAGGGTCATTCATTGCCGAGATTGGTGAACAGCCCAGTACTCGAACAACTGGCATTATTTTCATTCAATTATTTGCGCCGCTGAATACTGGCACTGATGGGCTATCGCAGATGGCGGACAAATGGGCTTCGCACATGCAGTTTTACAAAACTGGTGATTTGGAATTGCGTGAAGCAAATATTCTCGATGCGGGCCATTCCAGTGCAATTGGTGATCCGTCAAGCATGAGCTTCTATCAATACAACGTAAATATTTCTTACATAGTGAATTAGATATTAAGCAGGCTAAAACTAGCCGATATTACACAACAAACCGCAAGACGCCGTGGGCCTTAATAAGTTCATGGCGTTTTGCATTGCACAAATAGCAAAAAGCCAAGAACTCGCAATTCTTGGCTTTTTTGTTTCCACACCTTAGAAAAAGTAAGGAATAGAACATTGAGTAAAGATAACAAATTTTCATTTAGGTTTCTA
This sequence comes from Acinetobacter sp. CWB-B33, assembly GCF_039655955.1. Classification (NCBI taxonomy): domain Bacteria; kingdom Pseudomonadati; phylum Pseudomonadota; class Gammaproteobacteria; order Moraxellales; family Moraxellaceae; genus Acinetobacter; species Acinetobacter sp. CWB-B33. The sequence continues at coordinate 5,012 of NZ_JAGFEU010000011.1, read as the reverse complement.
GGAGCGACAATGGAAGCAATGAATTTAAAGCCCGAAAGTTTTATCAAAATATTTTGGCATATAGCGCTAATTATTGGGTTCATCATGTTTATTAAGTTCTTGATTCGTGTTGCAAGTTTTTATATAGGATTGGCTTGATAGTTTGCAGTTAAATTGGCAATATTTGCTTTAAATCACAATATGTTGAAAGAATAATGAGCTTATCGAAAGAACATGAAGAATTTTTAGTTGATATGGGGATTCTGCCAGAGCGTTTTAAAAAGTTAGGCAGAGATGCGCAAGTTCTTGTAGAAATAGCTGAAGACTATGAAATTCACAAAAATGATCTCTTAGATGAAGCAAGTTATGTTGCGAATAAGCTTCAACGCTGTGAAGGTGTACATACGGTACGTTCACGTATCAAAGATACGAGCCATGTAATTGAAAAAATTATTCGTAAATGGGAATGTGAAAACGTTGCTGAGAAGTACGATACGATTTCGAAAAATACTTATAAAAGTATCATTTCAGATTTAATTGGCGTGCGAGCAATTTACTTATTTAAAAAGGATTGGGAACTTGTGCATACGCATATTTTGTCTAGATGGGAGCAACAAGAGCCTGTAGTTATTTATTATCGTAATGGCGATGATTTAACTAAATATGAAAATTATAAAGATTGCGCGACTGAAGAACATGATAAAGGTTATCGTTCAATTCATTACATCATTCCAGCTACCAAAATTGACGGTCAGCAAGTGAAATGTGAAATCCAAACAAGAACTATTTTTGAAGAAGGGTGGAGTGAAATAGATCATAAAGTTCGTTATCCAAGTTTCTCTGATAATCCGTATTTACAAGAATTCCTAGATATTTTTAATCGAATTTCGGGTAGTGCTGATGAAATGGGAAGTTTCGTTAATTCATTACGTGAATTGATTAAGTTAAATGTAGTCCTTGAAGAAAGTAAAAAATTAACAGTCCAAGTTCATGAGAATGAAATTCGTAAGTATGAAGAGAAAATAGAGAAACTATTTAAAGAAAAAGCAGAATTACAAGATATTGAAGCAGCGTATAATTCTTTGAAAGATGCGAAGGCGCAAAAGGATCAGATTGAACAAGAGGTTGCTGCATTCCAAAAATCAAGTTCTCAGGTACCGAGTGGTAATAAGGCTAAGCTATTCGCATCAGCTTTAGGCTTAGATTTGGAGAATAGAGAGGTGATTGGGGGAACGGATAGTTATCGTAAAGCAATAGACTCAGCTTTAGGATTAGATATAGAGACTCGGAAGATTATTGAGACTGCCTTAGGATTAAATGCTCATAAAATTGTGAAAGCTGCCTTTGGACCAAATTCTCAGCAAGAATTAGCATCTGTTTTGGGAATAGGTACTAAGAAAGCGATGGAAGCTACTTTAGGGGGAGATGCTCGCAAAGAAATGGCAGCTTCACTAGGTTTAAAGGGTATTGTTGATACACATAAACAAATTGACGATGATAATGATGATTGATTCCCCAAAAGCACCATAGGGTGCTTTTTTTATAGCTTTATTCTTGTGACCCACGTAACTGAGTCATTAGGTCCTGAATCATCTTTTGGAGTTGGTTGATTTGATCTTGCTGGCTTTCTATTACATGCAAGACAAACCCTTTATCAAATTCCGCAGCATCATCTTTTTCAAAGCTTTCCTCTAGACGAGCAACAATATCCGCATTCATAGAACGGTTATGTTCTTTTGCTGAAACAACAATCTTTTCTTTGAGATCCTGCGTCATGCGCATTTTGTATTCAACGTCTGCTAGATTGCGACCCATATCTATTTCTCAGAATAAAATTAGTTTGATTAAATTAATAGTAATGTCCCTAGCAGGGATTGACAATATATTTTCATAAGAATAAATTATAAAACATCCCTAGCAGGGATATTAAAACGCCCCGAAAAATCTTGGCGGATCACGGGGCGATTTATCAATGTTCTATGAGGAATACTGACATGCCAAATATAGCACAGATCAAAGACACAGAAATATCAATCATCAATTTCAAATCAATTCCTGTTGTTACGAGTGAAATGTTGGCTGATTTTTATGGTACAGATCCAACTAATATTCGTAAAAATTACTCAAATAATAAATCTCGTTTTATTGAGGGTAAGCATTTTTTCAAAATTATTGGTCAAGAACTTAAGGAATTTGTGACTGACTTAAAGTCAGTTGCAAATGATTTGCTTGTGAATAATGTTCACGCGCAAATTTCACCTAAAACCCGAGTTTTAACGCTATGGACAGAACGAGGTGCAGCCCGCCACGCGAAAATGCTCGATACAGACCAAGCTTGGGATGTATTTGAACAACTAGAAGACTGCTATTTCCATCGCAAGGAAATTTTAGCCAAAACGCACAAATCAGAGCGTGAGCCGTTGACCAACGCCGTAAATATGCTTGTGGCCAAAACCAAACATCTAAACTTTAGTGATGCCTACAAACTGGTTCACCAAAGATTTAATGTACAGCATCTTGAAGACATACCATTTGATGCTATTCCCGTAGCAGTAGAATACGTACATCACCTAATTGCTTTATATAGCAATGCAGATAAGAAACAGCAGTTTGATTCCAAACATATCGAGTCATTAGCAAGGCATGCACTTTGGCTGAATCATTGGTGGTCTGAGTTTGGCGGATCAATCCGCAAGATAAGTCCAGCAATGGGGCATGGCATACATGACCATTTCACCTTTGCAGCGGAAGATGCAAAACAAATAGTAGGTCGTGAAGTCTATATGCCTATATTTGAATTGGCGCAACGACATGACTGGCATAAAGGCGGGCTGGGTTATAAGGCTTTATTGGAATGCAGCCTAATTAAGTCATAGTTTAAAGTCTTGACTGCTGATACAGTTTTGGGTTAGTTTTTATCACACTGAATAGTTGTGCAAATAGTTAGTTTTTATAGAAAAACTATGCGGACTGTTAAGAAAATCTAAACCACCTTTCGAGGTGGTTTTTTTGTGCCTGAATTTTATCTTAAGTTTTTAAAGGCATAGCAGAAATGAAAAGCACATAAAATTTTTGTTCCGATAAAAAAATAAAATTAGCTATTTCTAAGTATTTTTTAACTTATTTGCACAATGAAAAGTGACTAATTTTTACATAATTTTGTTTAAGTAATTGAAATTTAATTAATAAAAATTATTTTAAAAAAATTAATGTAGTTGGAACAAAAAAATAAGCGAAAAAATTAGGATTGCATAATCCAAAAAAGCAAAAAGCCCATGACGGCAAATCATGAGCTTTTTAAATCTCAACCCACCGACAAAAGTAAGAGGAGAAACATTACGTATGGAAGATTTTATCAAATTGGTCAATTGGTGTCTAATGGAGTTACGCGAAATGCCAGCATGGCGATTCATTTTAATTTTATTAACTTTAATTATCTGTGTTTATATCTGGAAAATGTAATAACTACAGTGGGTTGCATTTATCTAAAGAATTGTGATGAGATTTAAAAATTTGGCTCTTATTTACTAAGAGCCACAAACATATCACACCGCCAAAAGGCGGTTTTTTTACGCCTAATCATAGGAGACAGCCATGTCCAAAGGCACTGATGTGGTCATCCACGTTGCGAAAGAAGAAACGCCGAATACTCTACCTGCAGTGCCTGAATGGCATACGCTGCGCCGCAATTCAGATTCATTGAAAAAGACAGTCACACTGACACAGTCGGATGAAATTGTAGATTCACGCTTTGAGCAAGGATCAGTTGCTGGGTCGGCGGAAGCTGTTGGTAATATTGAGTATGAATTGTCGGCTTTAAGCCAAGATATGTTCTTCGAAGGTGTTGCCGGCAACATGTTTGTAGACTCAGGCACGGCAAGTGTTTCTACATTGGAAATTGGCGGTGATACGCTGCCGACATACACTGTAGTTAAGCATGACAAGAAAGTCGGCTTTATCCAGGTATTCTCAGGCTGCCGTATTGGCGAACTAACCATCCAAGGTAATACAGAAGGAAAGATCACCGGCAGTGCATCTATTAGCGCTACAGGCTACGCAACACCAGTTGCATCACCTGTAGCTAATCCTTTGGCTGCTACTGCTACGCCATTCATGTCATCTATCAATGTGAATGCATTCAAGATCAATGGCGTGTCTACGGTAGGCACGGCCTGCGCAGAGTCATTCACAATTTCAATTAATAACAACCTGACTGCAAAACCATGCCTTGGCAACGGCAGCCTGATCCCGAACCGCTATACAGAAGGCAATGTCTCAATCACGTTGAAAGTGACGCTGGCATTAACCACTACTTCTAAAGCGTGGATTCCATACGTTGAATCACGCGAAACGATGACAGCTGAAATCGGCATGGAAGATACATTGGGTAATGCTTACGGTTTCAACTTCACAAAGCTGGAACTGGACAATGATGGCTTGTCAGATACCAATAAAAATGATGATCACACCATGGCCATGGAATTCCGCCACGTAAAAGAAGCGCCAACGATTACGCGTACAACAGCTTAATTAAATCCAGAAAAGCAAAAAGCCCGTGACTCGTAATCATGGGCTTTTTTGTGTTCGCCACTTAGTCAGATTAAGAGGAAAACCATATTTGAATTATAACTCTAAACATCAAGTTAAGGTAGATGGAGAGATGAGTGAGCAAGGCGCAGATAAAGCAGGTATTACGCTTGCAAATGCAGCAAAGATAGCCGCCATTCTATTCGGCACATCGGCGCTAATCAGTGCATTAGGTTTTGCATATAAAAGCGTATTTGGTTAATGGCCCGAAAGGGGCTTAATTTTAGGAAAAGAATATGGCCTTAGTTGTTGAAATTGAAAAGAGCAAAAGTATCTCTTTGTGGAAAGACTTTGAAGATTCGGAAGGCAATGTGCTGGCAGAGTTTAAGATTCGCGGTGAGGCTTACAAGCCTTACAAGGTCGCGCTTGAACGCGCGCAGAATCAAGTTGCGGCCAAGGGCTATAACGTATCGACTGCAGCACATGAAGACAAGCTTTATCACGAG
>NZ_JAGFEU010000010.1:0-11562 GCF_039655955.1 Acinetobacter sp. CWB-B33 | reverse complement strand
ATACCAAGTCGAAATTAAATTTATTTGGTGTGGAAGTCGAATTGTCTGGCAGAAAAGCGCAAACCGCTGTATTCGGTGTTGATGGGAATACTAAAGCCCTTAAAGAAAATAAAACCGCCGCACTGGCAGCAGCTCAAGCACAATCAGACTTCAAGAAGTCTGTATTTGACCGAGAATTTAGCGCAAATCTAACAAAGGCCATGCTTGCACAGGGATACAGTGCGGATCAAATCAATTTGATCACTGAGCATGCACTCAAACTCCAAAAAGAAGGTAAATCGATAACTTCAGAGCAAGTACAGTATCTCTTAAAAATTAGTAACATTGAGCAGCAAAACAACTCGGTAATTGAAGCCAGAAACAAGGTTTTGAAAGAGAATACAAACGAGCTTAGCAAACAGCAGAAAGTCATTCAGGCGAGTGCGGCTGTACAGGCCAATGCTGCTAAATTCAACTTTGGCGGAATTGAGTCCAAATACAACTTGCCTAAAGGTACATTATCAGCACTTCACGCCATCGAAACGGGAAATACCGGGAAAACAAATCAAGTTAATAATTCAACTGGAGCAACTGGTGGTTTTCAGTTTCTATCTGGCACAGCAAAACAATACGGAGTACATGACCGTACAGATCTAGGCCAATCTGCTGAAGGCGCTGGAAAACATATGGCGTATCTGTTGAAGTTATTCAAAGGAGACCTAGAAAAGGCGGTTCGCGCATACCATGCTGGCGAAGGTAATGTTCTGAAAGGCACCAATATTGGGAAATATAACAATGATTATTGGAAAAAATATCAAGGCTATATGGCAGGATCAAATGGCTATTCTGCTGGTGATATTACAGCCAAAGACTTTAATCGCATGCTTGAAGAGTCTGCAAAACTTTTAGAAGAACAAGCCAATTCGCGCAAGGCGTTGGAATTAGAGGTAGCCACTGAAGTCACGCGAATTCGAGAAAATTTAAAAGACAAGCTGATTGATATTGATAAAGCCGGTTTTTCTCCTGAGCGTACCAAGGAATTAAAAGCCGAATATCAATCACGTGCTGACAATGATATTGCTATTGCTGAATATGCACTTAAAACAAAGTTGGATGAGTATTCATCATTCAAGAAAACCGAAGATGAGTTGCTTAAAGACAGCTTTGATCAGAAAAAGTTTTATGCAGCACGCGACATCGAATTATCCAAAGGCCAGCGTGATCAAGCCGTCAAGTATCTTGATGAGGAGTATCTCCACGAACTTGGCCTAATTAAACTCGCCAAAGAACAGCGCATCTTCCAAGCCGAACAAGCCATGATGACTGAAATGCAGGCTATGCAGGAGCGCTATCGACTTGAACGTGAGGAAATCGCTAAGACAGCCAACATCTCAGATGATGAAAAAGTTCGAAGATTATCTGCCTCTCAATTTAATCAAAAGAAAGAAGAGACGGATTTAACCAAATCTCTAACTCAAGAATATATGGGGGTAATGGGCTTTGAGGAAAATCCATTAATCCAGCAATTTGAAGTGCTTCAAAAAGCTCGTGAAAACGATCTGATAAATGAGGAGGAATATCAAAGTGCCAAGTTGCAGTTGCAGGCAAAATCAACTGCAAGTTATATAGAAGGTATGTTTGGTGGCTTTGCTGAATTGGTAGACGAAAATTCAAAAACTTATGCTGTGCTGTTTGCAGCCCAGAAGGCATTTGCGGTTGCCCAAGCTATGCTGAATATTCCTGCAGCATACTCAAAAGCCTATGATGCTGTGGTGGGCACTCCTTATGTTGGTCCATACATTGCCCCAGCAATCGGTGCTGCCGCAGCTGCATTGCAGGTGGTTCAGGCTGCGAGTATTAAGAATGTCTCGATGTCAGGTTTCGCAACAGGCGGCTTCACCGGTATCGGTGGCAAGTTTGATCCAGCCGGCATTGTTCATAAAGGCGAAGTAGTATGGTCGCAAGAGGATATTAAGCGTTGGGGTGGTGTGAATGTTGTTGAAGCAATGCGTACATCTCAGCCGCCTAAAGGGTATTCGGACGGCGGACTTGTCACGCCTCAAGATACATACCGTATTGGCATGGGAACTGTAGATGCTGTGCAAGCGAATCAAGCGGTGACCAAGCAAGTAACTGTAGCGCCGAAAGTTAATATTTACACATTACCTGGATCAACAGCAGATGTATCTACAAATGCTGATGGTAGTCTTGATGTGCGCATTCGTAAAATTACTGGTGAGTATTTAAACGAACAGCTATCAAATTCAAATAGTGAAACAAGTTCAGCCATGAAGCGAAATTTTAATGTAGCACAAAGACGCTAGGGGCAAATATGACAGAACTGAATAAGCTGGCATATTGCGTCCAGCAGTCCGGCTATACAGTTGATTTTGGCACCAATGTCATTGTTCAAGAGCTTGAAGGCGGGCCATCCCGCTATCGTGTAGATTCAAAAAACAATGTGCATTACGTCAATTCAACTTGGGTTGTCAGTAAAAAAGGCTATCAGTACATGATGGCCTTTTTTAATGTCTGGCAACGTAATCCATCACAGCCATTTTTAGCGAATCTTATTATTGATGATGCTGATCTGGATGAGTATGAATGCTTTTTTAGAAATGGCGGTTTCCGCTTAGATTCTAAAAACGGTCTGATTTATACAGTTTCAGCAACACTCGAAGTCACTGCAAAACCGCGGAATGACGCGACGGATGATGCGATTGTGATGCTTGGCAATAGTAATGCATCTGATATTTTTGATCCGCTGGAAAAGCTGGTGAATGAAGACTTGTCCGATGCTTTGGAGGATTTGAATGTCTGATTACACTTCATTTTTTCTCAACGCAAAGGGCGGTCTTTTGCGTATTGACTGTATTGAAATCAGCCACCCAAGCTTTTCTAAAGTATTCCGTTTTGTGCGTAACGTGCGCGATGGTATTTTAGTCAAGCATGAAGATGGATTGGACTATCAGTACACGCATGAAGTCTTTGAATTAAACCGTTCAAATGTCACTGCCGATTTAGATCAAACAGTTCAGATCACTTTTGCAGATTATAAAGATGAGCTGAAATTTGAAATTGAATCTGCAGATTACACACTGCCGGCAACTTTCAAATATCGCGCATATCGTGATGATGATTTAAGTATGCCGATGATTGTGCTGGAAATGCTGCAAGTAATCAGTGTCAATAATGACAGTTTTGGCATTGTGACCTTTGATGCAAAAGCCGAAGGTTTGAATGATGTTAAAACAGGGCTTGTGTATTCAATTGAAGATTATCCTATGCTGAGGGCTTTGCTGTGAATTTTGATCATTTGCTAAGTAAAACCTATCAGCCTGGATATACATGTTATGAATTTGCATGTGAAGCTTGGCAGCACATTGCTGATGAAAATCTCACTGAGCGCATGCAGGACTTTTTAAACGGTACTGGTACATTTGTTCCAATTGATACGCCAGAATCTCCTTGCATTGCCTTCTACTATAGGAATGATAACAGCCCGACCCATGTCGGGCTTTTTATTGATGGCCGCATTTTGCATTTGGGGTTTCGCGGTGCGCAATATGCACCTCTGGATCTGCTGATGACGACTTTTAAAGAAGTGAGATTTTATAAATGAAGCGTGTCCATATACGCAGAGATCCATTTGATAAAAATACTTGGACTTCTGCAGAAGTTGAAGATGTCTGCAAATATTTGGCAACACAATTTGAAGTGTTTCCAGAAAATGCCCGCATTTATCACAAAGCTGTTTCACATTCGAACGATGTAACGCCCGCAAGTGAATTGGCAATTCAGCAGCTGCAGGTGCTTGATGGTGATATCTACGTGGTTGTCTGGCCTGTATATGACCCATTCACTATCGCATACCTGATTGTTGCTGCGATTACTTTAGCATTCAGTGTATATACGTACATGACAATGCCAAAGCCGCAGGTCAGCGCTGCGCAGTCTGCCAATAACGATTTGGCTGAACGTCAGAACCGCGCACGCATGAACGGCCGAGTGCCGGATATTTTTGGCACCTTGCGATCGACGCCAGATCTGATTGCGCCTTCATATACTTACTATGATGAATATGACCGCGAGATTGAAGAAAACCTTATGGTAATCGGCCGCGGCTATTATCAGATCCATGACTGCCGCGACGACTTAACATTGGTGCAAGATATCCAGGGCGCGAGCGTTTCGGTCTTTGATCCTAGTATCAGTATCATCGGTACACCAAAATTTAAAATTGGTGAAGACTTTGCGGAGCCGCCGACCTTAGCGTTTAAGTCAAAGTCAATCAATGGCCAGACATTGAATATGCCGAATGATCAGAAGCTTGAATCAGACAGTATCTATTTTGAATATCCGAATTTAATCAAAACCAGCAACCCGGCGTATAACCTTATTTCTATGTTTGCTGTGAACGATAGCATTGGAGTGTACGGTGCTGAATTTGCTGTTGATGATGTGAATTTATCAGGCGCAGTGACGTTTAAAAGCACTCGCGTGCTTGTTGTTGCTTCTGCAACTGATATTGAGGTAGCTGAAGCATTTAAAGGCGTGCAAGTGACGGCAGCATTGATTCCTGTTATTTCAGAAATTCTGCCTGTACCGCCCGAGACTGAGCCAACATACGTGACGAACTATCGGGATTTATCTGGACAGTATGCTGTTTCGACAGTGGCCAAAACTGCAGTTGCAGGCGGATTTAAATATGAAATTCATCTGTCCAGTGCATCACAGACGAATCCGAACTGGGCCTATATTTCAGAAGATTACACAGTCAATGCCGGGCTTGTTTTAAATAAAAATGCCAGCGCAATGAATCTGAATGGCACGTATATCGTGAGCGCAGTTTCAGCAAATACAGTCACATTAAACAATCCAAATCTGGTCAATGATGACTGGGATAAGTTGATATTGCAGCCGAATAACAGCACTGCAGCGCAGCCGCTGTCAATCCGCCTAGACCGTATTTCAGAGCAGTGGGTCGGCTGGTTCAATATTGCAATCGATGGCACTGAGCAGCTGGTCTTCAACTTTTTCTTTCAGAATGGTTTGTTTTACCAGGACTCCAAAGGTGGTGTTTGGGCGGACAGCATGACTGTTTTGATTGAGTATCAGTATTTGGATGCTGACAACACCCCATTTGGGCCGACATATTCTGAATACGTGCCGATGAGTGCTAGCAATAAATCACCCTTTGGCCGAACTAAATCAATCGATTTGGATAATGTGGGTCGTGTCCGCTTTCGAGTTGCCCGGACTACACCGACCAAGAATGATAAAACGCAGGACTTGTGCAAAATCAAAGATGTTTATGCAATTCAGAAAAGCGCAAAGCTGGTTTATCCAGGTGTGACCGTGGTGCGCAGCAAAACACTGGGAACAGACGGGGCATTATCTCTGAAAGAACGCAAATTGAACTTTTTAGTGACGCGTATGTTGAAGTTAAATGGCACCGGCGCATTAACTGCAACCAAGTCAGCTGCGCAGGCTTTGATTCATTGCGCGCTGGATGAGTTCATTGGCCGCCGCAGTCAATATGAAGTTGATACTCAGCAGATTTTGAATATGGAGGCTTCTTCAGTTTCATATTTTGGAAGTGCTGCGGCAGCTGAGTTTTCAGGAACTCTAGATGATTCAAACCTGAGTTTTGAAGAAACAGCAGGCATGCTGGCCAGTGCTATGTTTTGTGAAGCGCACCGCTTCGGCAGTAAGCTGCAGATTAATTTTGAGAAGCCGCAAGAAAATGCGGTTTTGCTTTTTAATCATCGCAACAAAGTGCCAAAAACAGAAAAGCGCTCATTTTCACTGGGTGTAAAAAATGCCTATGACGGTGTGCAGCTTGAGTACACATCTCCTGAAGATGATGCGCGTATTACATATGTCGCATCAGATTCAGAGTCACCTAAAAACGTGAAAGAGATTAAATCCAGCGGCATCCGCAATGACGCGCAGGCAAAAACACGCGCTTGGCGCGAATGGAACAAGATCAAGCATCAGCACATCAGCTGCCAGTTTGATGCGCTGGATGAGTCTGAAATTTTGCGCAGAAATGACAAAATTTTAGTTGCCAATCAAACTCGGACCGATACGCAAGATGGCGAAGTCAAAGCGGTGGATGGCTTAATGCTGACGCTGTCTCAGGATGTTGAGTTCAATGCTGGAGAAATTTATTTCATTTACCTGCAGATGCCAGACGGCTCAGTGGATTCAATCCAAATTGCACCTGGTGCAATGACCAATGAAGTGATTCTGCAGCGTGCGCCAGTGCAGCCGCTTGTTGTTGATCAGGACCGCTATTTAAAAACGGGATATATCGTTATGCAGGCAGAAGATGAGGCGCATAGCGCATTCATGATGACTGAGCTAAAGCCGCAGGGCAAGATGACCAATTCATTGACGTGTGTGAACTACACGCCACGCTATTACGAAAAAGACCACGAGTTTTTTTAATTTAGATTTAACTGCAGGCGCCTAATTGGGCGCTTTTTTTATGGAGTTTAGGCAATGGGCGATAAACCTATTTCTAAAAAAGAGTTGATTGAAGCTCAAGAAAACACAGTGTCGCTTGAGAAGTTTATCAGTGGCGGTAAAACTGAAATTGTCAAAACTCGACTTAATGTTGAGTACCCGACTTTAGCAAATGCCGTTTACCAGATTATGGCCACAGGCGGCTTTGAGCCATTTGCAACCGAGACTGAATTAAAAGCATCTGTACCTACCGTAGCCAAAAAAGCCGCAAAGGCCATGGATACTAAGAAAATTTGGTACTGGAATGGCAGCGCATGGGTGGATACAGGTCTAAGCGAACTGGATCAGGCAAAAGTGTTCACACTTGGTGAAAATATTAGCTCTTTATATGCTCAAGCAGCTCATTCAAGCCGCTATAGAGACTATGCAAATAAAAAAAATACAGGCTATATTTCAAAGGCTTCAGGGACATTAGTTGCAAATGCAAGCTGGTATTCAACCGATTATATTGCAGTCACATCAACGACCAAAATAGTAAGGGATGGTGTGATTGTGGGTGATACATCAAGCGGATGCTCACTTGCATGCTATGACGAAAATAAAGTATTTCTGGGTTATTACGTTGACACAGCAGCAATGTTCAGCATCAATCCTGCAGATTTATATGCGGCAACGAAATTTGTTCGTCTAGGCTTTCAAGCAGCCAGCACGACAAAGATTTATGTGTATGAGCCATTAGCAACCTCTTTTATTGATGACTATGTGACTCCGTATATTGGGAAGCCCACCAACGTTGCAGGAGGAATGACTGTTGGTTATGCAACAAAAACGGACGGCTCATTTGTCGCGCTAGCTGGCTGGGGAATTACTGATTACATCTCTGTAGATGCAACAAGCATCGTGACTCGTGATGCAGATCCAGTTGCGACATCTTCTGCGGTAGCCCCAGTAGCTTGCTTTGATGTGAATAAAGTTTTTCTCGGCTATATTCAAAACATTGATCGTGCTGAAAAACTTAAGATCGGCCGTAAATTTCCAGCTGTAAAATTTATTCGAGTATCTGTAGCAAGTCCATCCTCTGTAGCTTATGCCGTTTATATTCAAACTCAAGCTGCAGTGAATCTGAACGACCAGGTGAAAGCGCTGGATATTTTTAACAGTGATTTCTTTGATGCAGCTGATATTCAGAATGGTTATGTAAACTTAACTGGCGGTTTTGTTGCGAGTGCCAATTGGACAGCTACGCCGCTTGTCCCATGTAAATTAAATCAGGTTTTTACTTATAGCGGCCGCGGCGGGGCTACTGTTTCAAGTGTTGCCTTATATGATAAAGAAGGTAAGTTTTTAGAGTCGATTTATACGAATGCGTCAGCAGTCACAAATGTAAATTTTACAATTGCAAATGCGAATGCCCGCTTTGTTCGCGCTTCAACACAGACAACCTACACGCACAAATTTACTGGTATTGAGCTGGCTAAAAGTACAAGCAAGCAATACTCAACAATTGTGCCGGCAGAAGTGTATGCGCTTAAAAATGAGCCGATTTATCTATATGCTGACGGAATCGTGGGTAATACGGATAATGTCGCCTGGAACATTTCCGAATCTAATCAAAAAGTCTGTAAAGTCTTGCCGACAACAGCAGCATCAATACCCGTGCAACTTCAAACAACAGAGGATCTAAATGCAAAAAAAATGCTTGCATCATTCAATGTTGTTGTAACGGATACGCCTGTAAACCCTGCAGTTAAACGCTACATCATCGCCTTAGGTGATTCACTGACGGACAGTGTGGCAAATTCAGGAATCAAAGGCGCGTGGCCGAATGAATGCAGCCGCCGTTTAAGCGGAATAGGGTTTCAAATTTTATCTACCGAACTGAGCCCAGTACCGCTTGCAATGACTAACTTAGAATTTATCGGCACCCTAGGTGACAAAGTTGTAAAGCATGAGGGGCGGGGCGGCTGGCGCGCAAGCCACTATCTAAATAATGCATCTGTTACAACACAAACGAATGCGTTTTGGAATCCAGCAACATCGCAGTTTGACATGAGTTATTACTTATCCCAAAACGGATTCAATGGCGTAGATGCGACCGGATCAAACTTAACCGTTGTTATATTGCTTGGCTGGAATGATGTTTACAACTCAACAGCTAAACAAGCAGCCACAGATCTTGGATTGCTGATTGATAAGATCCGTTCAACACATCTGAATACAGATATTATCTGCTTAGGCTTAAATCAATCGCCTGAAATTAATTTCAAATCATTTACAGGCAATCGATTCATTTCTAAACGCGACGTTTTTGAATCAATTAAGCAATTCAATGACGAATACAAAGCAATGATTGCAAGAAAAACGAATGTTGACTTCTTGCAAATTGGCTGTGTATTCAACAGTGAAATTGGCTATAACAAAGCAGATTTTTTACTGAATTCACGATCAACACTATCAGTAAGTGGCGTAGCAGATCATGTTCATCCAAACGCGACTGGCTACGCAATGCTTGCTGATGCTGTTTTCTATAAATTGTTATACAAATACTGTCGTTAGGTGCTTATTTTGCTTGTTCTATGGAAAATTTAACAATGGCCTTATATGCATTGTTTTGAATGTCGAATACAGCTGGTTTATTGTCACTCGCTTGTTTTGCCTTAGCTTTTTCCCAAAGAACAACCCCATCAGCCCCTAATTCTTTTATATATGACAAGCTATGATACATATCTTGCTCGGATAGAGGGGTAATATGCATAGTATCCGGACTTGATATTTTCCAATTACTAGTTGATAGAAATGGAATGATTTTAAGATTTCTTTGATTCGCAAACCGTTGTGCTTCTTTGATATTGAATTTTGCTTTGTCATTCCAGACATTCATATCAGTTAAGTTATAGTAATAAAGAGTTGGATATAAGATATTTACATGGTTGGCTATTTCAGCATATTGGTCATTTAATTTTGAAAATGATGCTTTTTTATCTGCGCTTAAATAAGCATTAGGAGTTAATTGAGGCAATACTCCATACACTCCAATTGGTGCGGCCCCTCCAAATTGATGATAGAACTTTAATGCATCAAGAATGACTGGAAGATTTCTTTTGGGATCATGACGAAATGGGGGCTCAATATCAAAGCAAATAGGTGTCTGAGGATTGAGTTTGGACTCATCAGCAATCCGCTTTATTTTTTTAGGATCTGCTTGATTATTGCTTAATATAAATCCCATAGTTACAACTTTAATAGGCTTGATGTTTTTAGTTTTTAAATAATTATTAAACTCATCAGTGTTTTTTGTTTGGACAAGCTTTTGATTTGCTGTGGTGTAATTACCCCAGCGTAAAAACTGATATACCTCAAATGCATTCGCGTGAGTAGTAATTGCTAATCCTAAAATTAGAGTTTTAAAAATTAGTAGTTTATTCATAGCAATAGTTTCATGAGTCCGAGTTTATTTATATTTTATTATCAACTTATATGTAGCTTTAAGGAGAAAAGTAATGGTTACTGTCATTTTATGTAATTTATTTTATTAGTGAGCTTATTTAAATAACAGCATAGCACCTTCGGGTGCTTTTTTATTGTCAAAAAATAGGGGAAATTAATGGAGCCAGTCTCTACAAGCGGTTTTGCCGCATTTTTAAAGTTTTATGGTGCTGCAGTGGCTGTCACACTGGCCATCTGCTTGGTTGCCACAGTTGTCATCATGATGCGCCTGCCGCGTTCGCCGCAGGAATGGGCCGTGGGTTTGATTTGCACAGTCGTCTCAAGCCTCACCGGCGGTGCATTCATTATCGTGAAATGGGGCCTGCATGAGTGGGTGACGGATATATGGGGGATGATTGCCTTGGGCGGTTTCTTCTTTGTGTGCGGGCTGCCGGGGTGGGCCGTTGTGCGGTGGACGTTTAACTTCATCAACAAGCAGGAAGGAAAAACGATTGTTGAAGTTGTGAAAGAACTTAAAAATGCAAAGAATGACTTGGATTAATAAGGTTACAAAAAATATGTGATATTAATCACAATATCTATTGAATATGGTACTAATTGGCAATAATATTTGCACTTGGTATTTTTAAGTAGGTCTTATTGATGAATGCAATTTTATGGGATGGCGAAAGTATATTTCCTGCAAAGGTTGAATTATTTAAGAATTTCTTAAAAAAATACCTTAAATCTTTCGGTGATGCAGAACTTCTGGAAGGTAAGCAATTTCATTATGATCCTGAAAATGATGAGTTTTTAAATTCAGAGATTCAAGAATATTATCACCTATGGTCAATTGCTTAGCGTGACACAACAAATCCATTTATACCGCCATTTCGGCGGTTTTTTTATGTCTAAAGGAAAGTGAGATGAAATTAATCGATGATTGGAAACAGGCTTGGAAGCTCAAGTCAGTACAAGTAGGCGCAGCAAGCGCCTTTTTTTATGCCCTGATTTTACTTTCGGAGCAGTTTTTAAGTGTTTGGAATGTCATTCCTCAGGAGCTGAAAAACAAGATTCCTGAAAATGTTGGCGAATGGATTGGCTGTTTTGTTGGCGTTGCGATGGTGCTGGCGCGTTTGAAACAGCAGCCAGAATTGCATGGAGAAGAACATGAAAAAATTGACTGAAGATCAGATTCAGTCACAAGCTCGGGCGCTCGGCATTGAAGCCGCTGCGCTTAAAGCTGTGATCGAAGTCGAATGCAAGGGCACAGGCTTTAATGCAGATAATACTCCTGTGATTCTATTCGAGCGCCATATCATGCGACAGCGGCTACTGCAGAATGGTCAATCAAAAATTTCTGATCAAATGATGATTAAGCGGCCGGATCTATGCAGTAAAAGTGCAGGCAGCTACGGTTTGTACTCAGCCCAGCACGGTCGATTGAATGCCGCGGCGCAGTATCATCGCTCATCAGCACTGGAATCTGCCAGCTGGGGTATTGGGCAGGTGATGGGTTATCACTGGAAGGTATTAGGGTATGCAACGCTTCAGGTATTCATCAATGCCATGTATAAAGATGAAGCCTCGCAATTAGATGCTATGTGTCGATACATTCAAGGGAATGGTCTGGTGAATGCCCTTAAAAATAAAGACTGGAAGGCCTTTGCACGTGGCTATAATGGG